>JBLIAN010000001.1:0-593197 GCA_047634585.1 Sulfitobacter sp.
GTGATCCGGCGGTTCATCTTGCCATCTTGTACCACGGCCCAGGCGCCGTTGCCGTCTTTGGCAATCTCGACCACCGTGCCGCCATGCGCGGCCATTTCGATGTTGATCAATTCAGGGGTCATGCCTTTGAAGTCAACAATGTCCTGACGGCCCAATCCGGGGAACATCACTTCTTCGTTGGTGTATTCGTGGTTCACACAAAGCAACCCGCGCGCATTGTCATCCTGGAGCGGGACAAAACCGACATAATCGTTGTTATAGCCAAATTGTTGCAACTGGACGGCGGCGGTCTGGTGCATCACATCAAAGGCCGGCGCATCGGCCAGCACCGGATCACCCCAGCGCAACAACACCTGCGCGTCATAGCCATCCGCCACATGGTGGGTTTCATCATTGCCTGCGCGCAATTCCTCAAAATGATAGCGGCTGTCCGTGCTGGCGGCGCTGGCGTGGCGCGGGGCGATCAGGGCCGAGCTGCCAAACAGCGCGGTGGTGGCCGAAACCCCCAACAGGGCGCGCAGCATATCGCGGCGGCCATAGCGGGCATTGATCACATCGCCAATGGTGCGCGACAGGTTCGGGTTTGTGGGAATATCGTCAAAGGCCTCAAAAGCTTCGGCTTTGTTGCCGGTCATCGGATCATCGGGGCGGTCACTGCGTTTCATGGCTTGTCCTTTGGCTGTGTCTGCGCCCCTCGTGACCGGAGTCTGTAATGAAAATATTCAGCGCAGATGGTGGTTTTGTGACTGTTGCATATTCCTGGGCCATGGCCCGTAAAAAAACTGGCAATTCGGGGGATTTCCGGCTTTCGCACCGGACGCTCAAAGGATAGTCACTTTGCGCAACACGCCTTGAGGGCAGAGCACCCCTTGAACCCCCCTTGGGGCGCGACTAATCTCTGGGTAACGGTTTTGCAGGTATGGTCCTGCAAACATCAAGACAGGCAGGCACGCATGAACGATCCATATGATACCTATATGAACACACTGGTCCCCATGGTGGTGGAACAGACCAGCAGGGGCGAACGTGCCTATGACATTTTCTCGCGGCTGCTGAAAGAACGGATCATTTTCCTGTCCGGTCCGGTGCATGACGGCATGTCATCGCTGATTGTGGCGCAGCTTTTGCACCTTGAGGCGGAAAACCCGTCCAAGGAAATCTCCATGTATATCAACAGCCCCGGTGGTGTTGTGACCTCTGGCCTGTCGATCTATGACACCATGCAATACATCAAACCCAAGGTCAGCACGCTGGTCATCGGGCAGGCCGCTTCGATGGGGTCTTTGCTGTTGACGGCGGGCGAAAAAGGCATGCGGTTCTCGCTGCCCAACAGCCGCGTTATGGTGCACCAGCCCTCGGGCGGGTATCAGGGGCAGGCAACGGACATCATGATCCACGCGCAAGAGACCCAAAAGCTCAAGACGCGCCTGAATGAAATCTATGTCAAACACACCGGCCAGACCCTCAAGAAAGTCGAAGAAGCCCTTGAGCGCGATAACTTTATGTCGCCCGAAGATGCAAAAGACTGGGGTTTGATCGATGAAATCGTCGAAAGCCGTGGCAAGGCGGATGACCCGGATGCGCCGACAAAAGGCAAGGACGACAAGTGATCCCAAACCTGCCGGCGCTGCGATTTTGCGATTGTAGCGCCGGAGGCACTGTCCTAGGATCAGGGCAACATTGCAGGCCCAGAAACTGGGAAAAATATACACGATAGACCTGAAAGGGTTGAAATGGCGAATAATTCTGGCGGCGACAGCAAGAACACCCTCTACTGCAGCTTTTGCGGCAAGAGCCAGCATGAAGTGCGTAAACTGATTGCGGGGCCGACCGTGTTCATCTGTGATGAATGTGTCGAGCTGTGCATGGACATCATCCGCGAAGAAACCAAAGCGTCGGGCCTCAAGGCGACCGATGGGGTGCCGACACCCAAAGACATCTGCGGTGTGCTGGATGATTATGTGATTGGTCAGGCCACGGCCAAACGGGTTTTGTCTGTTGCGGTGCATAACCACTACAAACGTCTGAACCATGCCCAAAAGGGTGGCGATATCGAACTGGCGAAATCCAACATCCTGCTGATCGGTCCAACCGGCTGCGGCAAGACCCTGTTGGCCCAAACGCTGGCGCGGATTCTGGATGTGCCGTTCACCATGGCGGATGCCACCACGCTGACCGAAGCGGGCTATGTGGGCGAAGATGTTGAAAACATCATCCTGAAGCTGTTGCAATCTTCGGAATACAATGTGGAACGTGCACAGCGCGGCATCGTCTATATCGACGAAGTTGATAAAATCACCCGCAAATCCGAAAACCCGTCAATCACCCGTGACGTATCAGGCGAGGGCGTGCAGCAGGCATTGCTCAAACTGATGGAAGGCACCGTGGCCAGCGTACCACCGCAGGGCGGGCGCAAACACCCACAGCAGGAATTCCTGCAAGTGGACACCACCAATATTCTGTTCATCTGTGGCGGGGCTTTTGCGGGTCTTGACCGGATCATCGCGGCCCGCGGCAAAGGTTCTGCAATGGGCTTTGGGGCGGATGTGCGCGACAATGATGACCGTGGCATTGGCGAGATCTTTACCGAGCTGGAACCGGAAGACCTGTTGAAATTCGGCTTGATCCCTGAATTTGTTGGCCGTCTGCCCGTATTGGCAACGCTGGAAGACCTGGATGAAGACGCGCTTGTCACCATTCTGACCCAGCCGAAAAATGCTTTGGTCAAACAATACCAGCGCCTGTTTGAACTGGAAGACACCCAGCTGACCTTTACCGAGGATGCGTTGTCGGCCATTGCCAAACGTGCCATCGCGCGCAAAACCGGTGCCCGTGGTCTGCGCTCCATTCTGGAAGACATCCTGCTTGATACGATGTTTGAACTGCCCGGTCTGGATTCCGTCAACGAAGTTGTGGTGAACGAAGAGGCGGTCAATTCCGATGCTGCGCCTTTGATGATCCACGGCAAAGACGCTGAAAAAGAACCTGCAACTGCTGGGTAAGGCGTGTTGATTTTTTTCGGAAAAGGCGGGTCATTTGGCCCGCCTTTTTTATGATTTCAATAAGATAGGAACAGGCCATGAGCATCAAACGTATCCATTCCGGCAGCGGTTTCGAACCCAGGATCGGTTATTGCCGCGCTGTTGTGGCGGGTGGATTTGTGCATGTTGCAGGCACCGTAGGGCAGGGCGAAGACGTGGTCAGCCAATGCCGCGCCGCGCTGGAAATCATCGAAAAAGCCCTTGCAGATGCGGGCGCCAGTTTTGCGGATGCGGTGCGCGTTACCTATATGCTGCCGGACCGCCATGAATTTGAACCCTGCTGGCCGCTTCTGGCGCAGGCCTTTGGCGACAACCCGCCTGCGGCCACAATGATCGAATGCGGGCTGATTGATCCGAAATACCGGATCGAGATCGAAGTCACGGCCTTGTTGCCGACATAGACCTATCGCAATTTCGCAAAGCCTGCCTCGCGAAACCCAGTGTCGGCTGTTTCGAGAACTGCTTTAGCGTTCGGTGGCACCTTTGCCTGCGATGATCTTGTCACGGAATTTTGCGATGCGGTTGATCTGCGTTGCGGTTTTCTTGGCTGAGTTCAGGGCAATCACATAGCTTTTGCGCCGCCCCGGTGTGAGGGCTTGAAACGCCTCGGCCAGTTCGGGATCACCCTCCAGTGCCTCGATCAAAGTGTCGGGCAGGGTGGTTTCGCTTTGGTCTTTGGGGGCGGTGAGGCCCGCTTTGGCATAGTGAATTGCTTCTTGCAGGTAGGCCGCGATTTGCGGTGCCATCTGGGCAACCTGATGGTTGTCGCTAAAACGGATCATTCCTGCATGTTTGGTGTTAGGCCCTTGATGTTGCAAGATATTGTCGGGATCCTTCATCAGAGCCGCGTTGAAAAAGGTCAGCCGGAAATCACCACGAAACGCCCCGATGATCGCGATATTTCGCCCCGACAGCATGTAACAGGGATGCGCCCATTTCACGCCTTCGCGCAGCCCCGCGTCCAGACAGATCTGGCGCAGGGATTTTAGCCCCTCTCCCCATTGTTTGGTCGCACAATCCGCTGTGTCAAAGCGGCTGCAGCGTCCGCAGCCCTTGGTGAAAAAATCCTCAATATCGGTGATCATCACGGGGTGCTTTCCTTGCAATTGCTCAGGCCACTTCTTCAAAGCCCTGGCCCAGTTCCCGAGACACCTCATCAGGCTGCAGGGACGGCCAAATGCCTGCGCTTTGGGAAATAAACCCCGCTGCGGCCAGATCATGTTGCACGGCTGGCATGTCCAGTTCCCCCATCCAGAGCCGGGGTTTGGCGGGGCCAAGCGGTTTCCATGACCGTGCCAGATGGGTGATCGACAGAGGTGGTTTGCCCAAAAAGGCCGTCAGATGCCGTTCCAACTGCCGCGTGGCACCGGAAGGGCGGCGCACAATCATTGCAATTTCGGTGGCGGGGGCCGCGACCATCGCCAGCAAATGCAACGCCGAACCTTCGGCGGCGATCACCTGCTTTGCGGCTTTATAGGTGGCGATCTGGCTTTCCAACCCGTGTTCCTGGGGGTGATAGATCACATATCCTTCGGCCTCCAGACAGGTTTCAAACTGGCGTTCGCCCACCAGATTGCCACGCCCTGCAGGCAGGTTGCTACGGCTGATATAGATCTTTTCGGGCCCTTCTGCCGTGATGGTTTTGGCAAAATTTTCCTGTATTGCAGTGCGATAGCCCACCGTGCCCTCGATCATCGCGCCAAGGCCAAAACCCTGACCCGGCACAATCAGATGTTCCACCCGTTCGGGGACATCCGCGCAGGCGACCGCCACATCACAGCCCAGCAGATCAATGAAACCTTTTTGAAAATCAGCAACTTCACTGCCGTTGCGTGGGCGTTTGGGGATGAACAACACACCGTCAATCTGGCCCTGCAATTCGGGCAAAGCCCAAAGACGACTGCTGCTTTCCACCAGAAAATGCCCGAAATGCATCCACAGCACACCGCCCCACAGCCAACGGCCCTTGCGCAGGGGCAGATCCCGCTTTGGCATCGCTGGTTCAACCGTCAAGGCGCGCCCGTTGCGCCAAAGTGCGCCCGTCGCGCAATAGCGCCCGTCACCGTGCAGCACACCGGCCTCTTGTACAAAGTTCTGTTCGCCGGGCGGCACCACAATGGCCTGTTCCAAGGTCTGAACATCACAGGACCAGCCGCTGTCAGCCACAGGCGGGCGTTGACCGGCATCAAAGGTACAGGTCCAGACATGGCGCGTGCAATGTTCGGGCACTTGGGCAAATCCGGCTTTGCGCAGGATGCTTTTACATTCGCGCATGCCCACTTTGCCATAGGCCTCGGGGTGGAATTCAATCACAATGGCACGCAGCCCGTCCAAGCTGGCGTGGCGCAGGAATTCCAATTCACCGCCTTCGATATCCATCAACAAAACGTCCGGTGCAAAATCTGCATGGACTTTGGTGTAATTCGCGGTGGGCACATCAACCTGCGTGGTGGCGCGCGTGTCGCTGTCGATCAGCGACGACCCCAAATAGGAATTACGGACGTGGAACGTCATGCTTTCCGGGGCATCCGGCGCGCTGATCAACACTTCGTTGCGCAGCTCGATCACGTCTTGCAGCCCGTTCAGCGCATAAAGGGCGTTGATATGTTCGATCAGGCCGGGATTGGCTTCGAAGGACAGGACTTTGGCGGGGCTGCCGTTTTTGGCGGCGATGGCCCCGACCAGACCAATGCCCGCGCCCAGTTCCAACACGTGATCGCCCGCTTTGATCACCTCCAGTGCGCCGGCGATTTCTTGCCCTTCATAGCGGGCTGCATTGATCCGTTCAGCGCGGGTAGGGGTCATCATCGGGCTGTCGGGCACTTTCACGCCATGACATTCGGCCACATATGGGGGGCTGCTGTGGGTGCCTGCCATCGGTATTTTCTCCGTTTTGGCAACAATAATGGGATTACGGCCAAAGGCCAAAGGGTTTTCAGAAACAATTCGAGGGGTTTCACCCGCAGGAGTCTTTGCTGCAACACCGCGCCGGGCCGCTCTTTGACTGGACGTTGCGCCAGCCATGGTGCATAACCCGAACAACAAGAGCGGAGACCGTCATGGGCATTCTCAACACAATTTTCCGGGCACTTACTTGGTGGGATGGTCAAACCCTGAACACCCAGCTTTTTACATGGCGTAAGGGCACCAAGGTCGGCGAAGACGATCAAGGTAACATCTATTACCGCAACCAGGATGACAGCAAACGCTGGGTTATCTTTAACGGCGACATCGAAGCAAGCCGCGTCAGCCCTGATTGGCATGGCTGGCTGCACCACACCTGGCATGAAACCCCGAGCGACAAGCCATTGGCGCATAAGGCGTGGGAAAAACCACATCTTGAAAACCTGTCCGGCACGGCGCTGGCCTATGCCCCTGCTGGATCAATCCGGCGCAGTGATCCGGCCAAACGCGCCGACTACGAGGCCTGGAGCCCTGAGTGAATTAGCGGCGCGGTGGGCACGTCTTTGACAAAGCAGCAGCGCAGCGGGGGACACTTCATGTGGAAGTATCTGAGCCTATTTGCCGTTCTGGCAGCAGCACCTGCGCTGGCCCAAGAGGTCACAAGCGCCTCTGGTGGCGTCTTGCGGGCCTTGGATAAAACATCTGGCCAGACCGTCGAGATCGACATTGCCGCAGGCCAATCGGCGCGGATCGGGAATTTGCAAATTGTGATGAACGATTGCCGCTATCCGGTGGGCAACCCTGCGGGCAATGCCTTTGCCGAATTGGAAATTTCCGAAATTGGCCATGCCGGCACTTTGTTTTCCGGCTGGATGATTGCCTCGGCACCCGCACTATCGGCCTTGGAACACCCGCGCTATGACATTTGGGTCATGCGTTGCACAACCTCCTGAAGGGTGGCATCGGGCGGGGCGGTGAAATGCGCCTGTGCTGTTTTGGCGTGATCCAGTTTCGCGTGATAGGCGGCACGGCTGACTTCGATCGCGCCCAGTGATGCCAGATGATCGGTCAGGAATTGCGTGTCACACAGGGTAAACCCCGCAGCGTTCAACCGATCCACCAGCACCGCCAACGCCATTTTTGATGCATTACTGCGCCGCGAAAACATGGATTCGCCAAAAAATGCCGTGCCCAGCGTCACCCCGTAAACCCCGCCAACCAGATCAGAACCGTCCCAGATTTCAACGCTATGGGCGTGTCCTGCACGGTGGAGCTGGCTGTAAAGGCTGAATATTTCGGCGTTGATCCACGTGTCTTGGCGATCGGCGCAGCCCGTGACAACGCCTGCAAAATCGCGGTTGATGCTGGTGTGAAATCCGCTGTGCCGCATCGCTTTGGACAAAGAGCGTGACAGGTGAAACCGGTCCAGAGGCAATATCCCGCGCCGCCGCGGATCGACCCAGAAAACCTCAGGGTCGTTGCGGTGTTCGGCCATCGGGAAAATCCCGATGGCATAGCCATGCAACAACAGTTCCGGCGTCAGCTCGGACATCTGAAATCAGGCGTCGCCCAGATGGGTTTCCAGCCAATGTTCCAGCCAATGGATGTTATAGGCACCGCTTTGCACGTCCGGTTCCTGCAACAAGGCATGAAACAGCGGTATCGTCGTGTCCACGCCATCCACAATCAATTCGCCCAACGCCCGGCCCAGACGCGCCAAAGCCTCGGGGCGGTCGCGGCCATGCACGATCAGTTTGCCGATCAGGCTGTCATAATAGGGCGGGATCGAATAGCCGTCATACAGCGCGGAATCCATCCGCACCCCCAAACCACCGGGTGCATGATATTGGGTGATCCGACCGGGACAGGGCCGGAAATCCGGCAGTTTTTCGGCATTGATGCGCACTTCGATGGCATGGCCATTGATGTGCAGATCATCCTGACCAAAAGACATATCCATGCCGCTGGCCACACGAATTTGTTCGCGCACCAGATCTACACCAAAGATCGCCTCGGTGACCGGGTGTTCGACCTGCAAGCGGGTGTTCATTTCGATGAAATAGAACTCGCCGTTTTCATAGAGAAATTCGATGGTGCCCGCGCCGATATAATTGATATCGGCCATTGCATCCGCACAGACCTTGCCGATGTGGGCGCGTTCCTGGGGGCTGATCGCGGGGCCGGGGGCCTCTTCGAATACTTTCTGGTGGCGGCGTTGCAAGGAACAATCGCGTTCGCCCAGATGCACAGCCTTGCCTTTGCCATCGCCGAACACCTGAATTTCGATGTGGCGGGGCGTGGTGAGGTATTTCTCGATATAGACTTCGTCATTGCCAAAGTTGGATTTGCCTTCGGCGCGCGCGGTTTGAAAGGCTTTTTCCATGTCCGCTGCGGTTTGGGCCACTTTCATGCCCTTGCCGCCGCCGCCCGCTGTGGCTTTGATGATGACGGGATAGCCCATCTCTTCGCCCAGCTTTTTGGCCTCTTCCAATGTCGCCACGCCGCCAGCAGAGCCGGGCACACAGGGCACGCCGAGTTTTTTCATCGTGTCCTTGGCGGTGATTTTATCGCCCATGACGCGGATGTGTTCGGCAGTGGGGCCAATAAAGGTCAGACCGTGGTCTTCGATGATCTGCACAAATCCGGCATTTTCGGACAGGAACCCGTAGCCGGGGTGAATCGCCTCGGCGCCGGTGATTTCGCAGGCGGCAATGATCGCGGGGATCGACAGGTAGGACTGGCTTGAGGAAGGCGGCCCGATACAGACCGATTCATCGGCCATGCGCACATGCATCGCATCGCTGTCCGCGGTGGAATGTACGGCAACCGATTGGATGCCCATTTCACGGGCGGCGCGGATCACCCGCAGGGCGATTTCCCCGCGATTGGCGATGAGGATTTTGTTAAACATCACCGCAGCCTTATTCGATGATCACAAGCGGCGCGCCAAATTCGACGGCATCGCCATCCCCCACCAAGATGCGTTTGATGGTGCCGGCTTTGGGCGCGGGAATGTGGTTCATGGTTTTCATCGCTTCGACGATCAGCAAGGTATCGCCTTCGGCAACGCTGGCCCCGACGCTGATAAAGGCGGGCGCACCGGGTTCACCCTGCATATAGACGGTGCCAACCATCGGCGAGGTCACCGCACCGGGGTGGCTGGCAGGGTCTGCGACCTCTTCCACAGGGGCGGCTGGGGCCGCTGCAACAGGCGCAGCACCGGCGGGCGCAGGGGCATAGGCCTGCATCGGTTGTTGGGGGGCGACAATTTGCTGAGGCGGTTTGCGGCTGACCCGCACATTGAGGCTGTCGTCTTCGGCGTAATCGCGTTTGACCTGCAGCTCTGTCAGGTCATTTTCATTCAGCAGCTCGGCCAAGGCCCGGATAAAGGCAACATCAGCGTCATGGGTGTTCTTTGTCATATTATTCCTCAACACTTCGCTTTGTCCGGCACCTTTGAGTGCCGTAACGTTTTTTCCGCTTATATGGCATGCACCTCCGCATGGAAAGCCGCCAGTTGCAGCGGCGCGGCTGGCGCGGCATGTTGCGCGTCAAAAGGGGAATCCAAATGAATCTTGACCATTGGCTGACGCGCAGGGCAGCACTATCACCCACACGGCCCGCGCTTTTTCTTGGGCGTGAAATGGTTGCCGATTATGCGGGGTTCAACACGCAGGTCGGCGCGGTTGCGGGCTGGCTGGTGGCACAGGGGGTGGTGCCGGGGGACCGGATCGCGCTTTTTATGAAAAACGTGCCGGAGTATCTGATCACGCTTTATGCGATCTGGCGCTGCGGGGCGGCCGCGGTGCCGATCAACGCCAAGCTGCACGGGCGCGAGGCCGCCTATATTCTGGACGATGCAGGGGCAAAGCTGGTGTTTTGCAGTGCCGAGTTGACCCAAGCCTTGCAAGATGCCGATGTCGCGACACGGCTTGTGGCGATCCCGGGCGCGGGGTTTGAAAGCGCCCGTGCCGCCGCCCCGCTGGCGCGCACGATTGAACGTGAGGGTGATGATCTGGCGTGGTTGTTTTATACCTCCGGCACCACGGGCAAACCCAAGGGCGTGATCATCACCCACGCCATGATGATCAGCATGGCCCTGTGTTACGAGACCGATGTGGATGTGGTGCAGCCAGAGGATGCGGCACTTTACGCCGCGCCGATGAGCCATGGTGCAGGGCTGTATAATCTGATGCATGTGGCCAAGGGCGCGCGCCATATCTGCCCGGCCTCGGGGGGCTTTGATTCGGACGAGATTTTTGATCTGGCGGCGCATTTCGGGGCGGTGCATATGTTTGCCGCGCCGACGATGGTCAAACGCATGACAACCCGTGCCAAGGCCACAGGCCAGAAAGGCACGGGGCTGCGCAGCATCATCTATGCGGGCGGGCCGATGTATAATGCCGATATCATTGATGCGGTGGCATGGTTTGGTCCGGTGTTTGTGCAGATCTACGGGCAGGGCGAATGCCCGATGGGGATCACCGCCCTGTCGCGCGCGGATGTGGCGGACCGCAGCAGTGACAATTGGCAGCGGCGGCTGGCCTCGGTGGGGCGGGCGCAAGCGGCGGTGGTGGTCCAGATCGGGGATGCCGACGGGCGGCCCTTGCCGCAGGGCGCACATGGGGAAATCATGGTGCGCGGCAGCACGGTGATGCCGGCCTATTGGCAAAATCCGGCCGCCACGCAAAACACCCTCAAAGACGGTTGGTTGATGACCGGTGACATCGGGTTTCTGGATGCGCAGGGCTATTTGACGCTACAGGACCGCAGCAAGGATGTGATCATCACCGGTGGGTCAAACGTCTATCCCCGCGAGGTCGAAGAGGTGCTGCTGAGCCATGCGCAGGTTCACGAAGCCGCAGTGATCGGCCAGACCCATCCTGAATGGGGTGAAGAGGTGGTGGCGTTTATTGTCGGCATGGCAAGCGAGGCCGAGATGGATGCGCTCTGTCTGGCCGAGATCGCCCGTTTCAAACGGCCCAAACGCTATCTGCGGGTCACGCAATTGCCAAAGAACAATTATGGCAAGGTGCTAAAGACGCAATTGCGCGAGATGTTGCAAGCCAATACCTGAACGCGCGGCAAGCGACGTTCGCAGGGGGGGAGAGCAAAAAGCAGCAGGGCGCGCCTGCTGCTTTATCCTGTCAGCGGGAATGAACCGGATCAGATCGCCAGATATTCCGCCCGCAGTTCGGCATTTTCCAATACTTCTTTTGCCGTGCCGTCAAAGACGATCCCGCCGGTATCAAGGATCACCGCACGGTCGGCCAGTTTCAGCGCCCGCACCGCGTTTTGTTCAACCAGAATGGTGGTGATGCCCTGCTCCTTGATCAGGCTCAGGGTTTTTTCGATCTCGTCCACAATCACCGGCGCCAGACCTTCATAGGGTTCATCCAGCAGCAATACCTTGATGTCACGGGCCAGGGCACGGGCGATCGCCAGCATCTGCTGCTCACCCCCCGAAAGGGTCACGCCCTCTTGGCTTTTGCGTTCGCCCAGACGGGGAAACAGATCATACAGCCGGTCCAGCGACCAGCCAATCGGCGGGGCGATCTGGGCCAGTTTCAGGTTTTCCTCGACGGTCAATCCGGCAATGATCCTGCGGTCTTCGGGCACCAGTGCAATGCCGAGCGCCGAGGCCTGATGGCTGGCCATTTTGTGCAGCGGCTGGTGGTCCAGCCAGATCTCGCCTTTGCGGGCTTCGGGTTCCGCAAGGCGGGCAATGGCGCGTAATGTCGATGTTTTACCCGCGCCGTTGCGGCCCAAAAGCGCAAGGATTTCACCCTCATGCACATTAAAGCTGACGCCCTGCACGATATAGCTTTCGCCGTAATAGGCGTGCAGATCCCAGACCGACAAAAACGCCGGAGCGGTTGCCGCCTGATTGGCGTTACGTTCGGTTGTTGCAGTGTTCATCGTGCTGCTCCTTATGCCGCTTGGGTTTCACCAAGGTAGGCTTCGCGCACCTTGGGATGACCCTTGATATTGTCTGGCGTGTCTTCCACCAGCGGCGTGCCCTGTGCCAGCACCGTGATGCGTTCGGCCAGGGAAAACACCACATGCATGTCGTGTTCGATGATCGCGATGGTGATGTCGCGTTCGTCTTTGATGCGTTTGAGCAGATCAATGGTGTTGTTGGTGTCGGCGCGCGCCATGCCCGCCGTGGGTTCATCCAGCAGCAACAGACGCGGGTCTTGGGCCAGACACATGGCAATCTCAAGGCGGCGTTTGTCGCCCCGTGACATCGACGCGGCATTCATGCCGCGTTTGTCGATCATGTTCATGTTGATCAGCATTTCCTCGGCTTTGCCGATGATATCCTTCTCATTTGAAATGGATTCAAAAGCATGCATCCGGAACGCCCCGTCACGTTTGGCGAAACAAGGGATCAGCATGTTTTCCATCACCGTCAGATCACCAAAGATTTCCGGTGTCTGGAATACGCGGCTGATGCCCATCTGGTTGATTTCATAGGGTTTTCGCCCCAGAACCGATTGCCCGTCAAACATCACCGATCCGGTGTCGGGGATCAGTTTGCCCACCAGACAGTTCAGCAAGGTGGATTTGCCCGCCCCGTTGGGACCGATGATCGCATGCACGGAATTTTCGGCCACGCTGAGGTTTACATCCCCCAGTGCCTGAAGCCCGCCAAACCGTTTGCCGACATTCTTAACTTCGAGAATTGCCATGATATTTTTCCTTATTCGGCTGCAGGTTTTGTGGCTTTGCCAGATTGCGCATCGCCGGTCTTGGGGGTTTTGCGAAAGCGGCGCCCGATTTTCTCGGCGCCTTCAACAAGGCCGCCGGGCAGAAAGACCACAACCAGCATGAACAACAGGCCCAGTGTCAGGTTCCAGCCTTTGCCGACAAAGGGGTGAACGATGCTCACCATGAAATTTTCGATCCCGTCCGGCATGATCGCGAACCAGCTGTGCAAGACATTGTCGTTGATCTTGGCAAAGATGTTTTCAAAGTATTTGATAAATCCCGCGCCCAGCACCGGTCCAACCAAGGTGCCCGCACCGCCGAGGATGGTCATCAAAACCACCTCGCCAGAGGCGGTCCATTGCATCCGTTCCGCACCGGCAAGCGGGTCCATCGAGGCCATCAGACCGCCCGCAAGACCGGCATACATCCCCGAGATCACAAAGGCTGCCAACGTATAGGGCCGTGTGCTGAGACCGGTATAGTTCATCCGCTGTTGATTGGATTTCACCGCCCGCAACATCATCCCGAAAGGTGAACGGAAGATGCGGATCGACAGGTAAAACGCCAGCATCAGGAAAATCGCACAGAGGTAGTAGCCGATGTTGAACTGCCACAGCCACGGGCCAACGGCCAGCTCATAGGTGGCGCGCATTTCAACGCCCGGAAACAGGTTGGTCACCGGAATGGAGCCGTCCGGCGTGGCCGATTGGCCCAGAACCCGCGGGTCATTCAATGTCAGTTGCAGCCCGGTTTCCCCGTTGGTGATCGGCGTCAGCACCGAATAGGCAAGGTTAAAGGACATCTGCGCAAAGGCCAGTGTCAGGATCGAGAAATAGATGCCCGAGCGGCGCAGCGATATCCAGCCGATGAACAGGGCAAAGATCCCCGCCACAACCACCGACAGCAGAATTGCAGGCAATACGTTCATACCCAGCAGCTTGAACATCCAGACCGAGGAATATGATCCCACCCCCAGAAAGGCGGCGTGACCAAAGCTGAGGTATCCGGTGAGGCCAAACAGGATGTTAAAGCCGATGGCAAAGATGCCAAAGATCGCAAAGCGCTGCATCAGGTCGGGATAGCCCGCGTTGAACTGTGCCATCGCGGATCCTTCGGGAAAAGGATTCAGCAGGAAAGGTGCTGCAAGGGCAAGAAAAGCCACAAAAACCAGCATACGGGTGTCGTGTTTGTTTAATCCGAGCATGGTTTATTCCTCCATCACGCCTTTGCGGCCCATCAGGCCCCGCGGTCGTGTCAGCAAGACAACGATAGCGACAACATAGATAATGATCTGGTCAATGCCGTAGATCACGTCTTTGATTTCATTCATGGATGCGATGCTTTCCAGCACGCCCAGCAGGAAACCCGCCAGCACTGCCCCCGGCAGTGATCCCATGCCGCCGACAACCACCACAACAAAGCTCAGGACAAGGAAATCCATGCCCATGTGGTAATTGGGCGAATTGATCGGCGCATACATCACGCCCGCAAGGCCCGCGACCGCAGCGGCAATGCCAAACATGATGGTAAAGCGGCGGTCGATGTCGATGCCCAGCAGGCCCACGGTTTCACGATCCGCCATGCCCGCGCGCACCACCATCCCGAAGGTGGTGAATTGCAAGAACGCAAAGACCGCACCGATGACCACAGTGGAAAACCCGAAATAGACCAGCCGCCAATAAGGATAGGCCAGTGAGGTATCCAGCCCCAGCAGCGGGGCGAAATCAAAGCTGCCTTTGAACACATCCGGCGCAGGTGTGGGGATCGGGTTTGCACCGTAGAAATATTTGATCACTTCCTGCAGAACAATCGCCAGACCAAAGGTCACAAGGATCTGGTCGGCGTGGGGACGTTTGTAAAAGTGTTTGATCAGCCCGCGTTCCATGACAAAGCCGATAAACAGCATCACCGGAACCGCCAGCAGGATCGCCAAGGGCACAGACCAGTCAATGATCGCATGGCCAATATCGGTGCCGAACCATTGCTCGACATAGGGTGTTTTGATCTTGAGCGGATTGCCCAGAAAATCCTTTTGGGTGGCCGACAGGGTTTCGGTGCTCAGGGTCAGGATGCGTTGCAGCGTGACGGAACAGAAGGCACCGATCATGAACAGGGCACCATGGGCAAAGTTGACCACGCCAAGGGTGCCGAAGATCAATGTGAGGCCAAGCGCAATCAGCGCATAGGCAGAGCCTTTGTCGAGGCCGTTGAGAATTTGAAGAAGGAATGCGTCCATGGTCCCCACCTTGTGACAGAAGGTTCATGAAAGGCGGTGCCTTTCACGGGTAAGTGTAGAGCAGGGCGCACGATCATGGTGCGCCCTGCGGGTTTTACAACGAAAACGCCTTATGCGCCGGGGTTACAAGAACCCAGATTGCCGCCCGCAAACATCGGGTGGTCAGGTGCATATTCGACCTGTGCGCGTGGTGTCACTTCGACGATTTCCAATGTGTCGTATTCGTTTGTCGGGTTCTCTTTACCCTTCATCACAAGCACGTCTTTGAAACACTGGTGGTCTTCGGCGCGGTAATGCGTCGGACCATTGCCCAGACCGTCAAAGTCAAAGCCTTCAAGGGCTTCGCCAACACCGCAGGGGTTGAATGTACCAGCACGTTCACAGGCATCCGCATAAAGCAGGGTCTGTACATAGCAGGTATGCGCAGAGTTGGATGGTGGGCGGCCATATTTTTCACCAAAGGATTTGGTGAACGCTTTGGAGCCTTCATCCTGCAGCTGCCAGTTCCAGTTCATCGACCCGATAACACCCTGCACGTTTTCACCCGCACCTGCGGCCATCAGTTCAGAGTACAGCGGCACAACAATTTCGAACTTCTTGCCGTTGACCATTTTGTCCAGCAAACCGAACTGAACCGCGTTGGTCAGAGAGTTTACCATGTTCCCGCCGTAGTGGTTCAGAACCAGAACATCGGCACCGGAATTCAGCACCGGCGCGATATAGGACGAGAAATCCGTGGAGGCGAGGGGCGTCAGCACGTTGTTGACAGTTTCCCAGCCCATGGCCTCGGTTGCGGCTGCAATCGATTCCTGTTGTGTCCAGCCCCATGTGTAATCCGCCGTCAGGTGATAGGCCCGACGATCCGCACCATAGGCGTTTTTCAACACGGGCGCGAGCGCCGCAGCAGACATGTAACCGTTAAAGAAGTGGCGGAAACCGTTGGCTTTTTTGTCTTTACCGGTGGTGTCGTTAGAGTGGGTCAGACCCGCCATGAAAATCACGCCGGCCTCTTGGCACAGGCCTTGAACCGCAACAGCAACGCCCGAAGACGACCCGCCGTTGATCATGATGGCGCCGTCTTTTTCGATCATCGCCTTGGCCGAGGCACGTGCCGCGTCCGATTTTGTCTGTGTATCGCCGGTAACAAATTCGACCTTTTTGCCGAGAATACCGTTCCCTTTCAGCGCCTTGGAGCTGAAAGTGTTCATCATACCGCCATCGCCCATGCCGTTGAGGTGTTCAACAGCAAGCTCTTGGGCGCGCAATTCGTCCAGACCCTCGTCAGCGTAGGGGCCGGTTTGTGGGACGTTAAAGCCCAGTGTTACGGTGCCGCCTGTGGGGGCGTTTGTATACCCGCCAGCAGCACTAAGATACGTCGGCAGTGCAAGACCGGCACCAGCTGCAGCGCTGGTTTTGATCAGACCACGACGTGTCAGTTTGGAAAATGACATGAATTCCTCCCGAATTATGAAACAGCAAAGGCGCGTCTCCCGCGCACCTTCACAAGGCACAAATGTGCAAAGCCACTATCACCTGTGTTGTGAAAACCAATCAATAACCCCCTTGATAAACACATTAAATTTGTAAATATCTTCGCAAGACTATTTCAAATTGTGTAAATAATATGATGTTGCAGTGCAGAAACCCCTTGAAAACGTGGAACATTGACATGGAATACCCCTATGGCGCGTGAGGCCCTCACCGGCAGTCGTATCCGCGAACGGCGGGTGATGGCGGGGCTGAAACAGGCCGATCTGGCCCGCGAGATCGGCATTTCCGCCAGCTATCTGAATTTGATTGAACATAACCGCCGCAGAATCGGCGGTAAATTGCTGCTGAACATCGCGGCGGCCTTGGGCGTAGAACCGCAGGCCCTGACCGAAGGCGCCGAAGCGGCGCTGATCGCGGCGCTGCGCGAAGCGGCAGATCAGGCCGGATTGACCGGGCCAGAGGCCGGGCGCGCCGATGAATTTGCCGGGCGCTTTCCGGGCTGGGCGGATGTGCTGGCGGGAACCCGGCGCCGGGTGGCATCCCTTGAACAGACCGTTGAGGCGCTGACCGATCGTCTGGCCCATGATCCGCATCTGGCGGCCTCCATGCATGAACTTTTGACCACCGCCGCGGCGATCCGGTCTACCGCGGCGATTCTGGCCGAGACAAAAACCCTGCAACCGGAATGGCGCGAAAGGTTTCATGCCAATATCAATGAGGACAGCCACCGTCTGTCCGACAGTGCGCAGGCTTTGGTGTCTTATCTGGATGCTGATGCCGATGCCGCCGATGTCGCGGGATCACCGCAAGAAGAGGTCGAAGCGTTCTTATCCGCACATGATTTCAGTTTTCAGGCACTTGAAACCGGCAGTGCCAGCGCGGCCGCGATTGACCAGATCATCGCCACAGCAGAGATGCTGCGCTCGCAGGCGGCGCGGTATATTGCCAGAGGCGTGTTGCAACAGGTCGCGCGGGATGCGGCGGTTTTATCGCTCAAAGACCTGCGCAAGGCCATCACGGATCACGGCAATGATCCGTTGGTGTTGGCGCGCAATCTGCATCAACCGATCGCAGTGGTGCTGCGCCGGATGGCGGCCTTGCCGGAACTGGGGGCGGGGCTGGTGGTTTGTGACCGGTCCGGCACCGTGATTTTTCGCAAATCGGTTGAAGGCTTTACCGTGCCGCGCCACGGGGCCTGTTGTCCGCTGTGGCCGTTGTTCGGGGCCTTGGCGCAATCGGGCATGGTGGTGTCGGAACGGGTGATGCAGCTGGGCCGTGCGCAGGCGCAATTTGATGGTTTTGCGATTGCCGAACCCCTGTCGGCGCCGTCCTATAACACCCCGCCGCTGGTGCAGGCGGTGATGCTGTTGCTGCCGGCCGCTGCGGGCGCGGGACGCGGACAGCCGATGGGATCAACCTGTCGGGTCTGCCCGCAAGACCCCTGCGCGGCGCGGCGCGAACCTTCTATCCTGAGCAGCGGCGTATGAACCGCGCATCACCGCTTTTGACAGTGCGGCATTTCCGTTGCATCCTTTGGTTCGGCGTGGGGCCAGCTGCACAAGACAGCACCGCCGTGCCACTCAGGGGGAGGGGGAGCGCGCATGAGTAAACATGTCGTGTTGGTCGAGGACGAAACAAACATTGCCGAGGCAATCCGGTTTTTGTTATCAAACGAAGGCTGGCGGGTGGAAACACTGGCAAACGGATCAAATGCGGTGGACGTGATCCGCAATGGCACACCTGATCTGGTGATGCTGGATGTGATGTTGCCGGGCAAAAGCGGCTTTGAGATTCTGCATGATTTGCGGGCTGATCCGGTGTTTGACAAACTGCCGGTGCTGATGCTGACCGCACGCGGCCAAAGCCGCGACCGCGAGATGGCGGAAAAGGCCGGTGTCAGCCGCTTTATGACCAAACCCTTTTCCAATGCTGAAATGCTGGATGCGGTGCGCGAATTGACCACCCCATGAGAAAGGGCTGAGCGATGCCGCACCGGCGTATTTTCCTCGAACGGCGCAGCTATCGGATGCGCCGGATGATGGATGCGGTGCGCCTGTTGCCGCTGCTGGGGCTGTGCCTTTGGATGGTGCCCTTGTTATGGCCCGTGCCGATGCCCGATCCGGTTCTGGCCGAGGGTGCAATATCCGCTACAATGTCCCCTGCCATGCCCCCGACCATGCCAATGAGCGCGGCGCTGCGCTATATCTTTGGCATCTGGTTTGCACTGGTGATTGCCGCTTGGGCGCTGTGGCGTCACACCCGCGATCATGTGGTGTCTGATCCCTCTGCATCACCGGAAGGGCCGCTCTGATGGTGGCGCTGAATGAACTTGTCCTTGTCTGCCTGACCTATGTGGCGGGGCTGTTTGCGGTGGCGTTTCTGGCCGAACGCGCGGCGCTGCGCGGGCAGGGCGGCTGGCTGCTTCGCTCACCGATTGTCTATACCCTGTCGCTGTCGATCTATTGCACCGCTTGGACGTTTTATGGCGCGGTCGGCTATGCCGCGCGGTCGGGCTTGGAATATCTGACGATCTATCTGGGGCCGTCGTTGGTGATGATCGGCTGGTGGTGGATTTTGCGCCGCCTGGTGCGCATCGGGCGCAGCCAGCGCGTGACCTCTATCGCGGATCTGATTTCATCGCGCTATGGCAAATCCAACCTGTTGGCGATTGTTGTAACTGTAATGGCGGTGATCGGGGTAACACCCTATATCGCCCTTCAATTACAATCTGTTATCTTGTCCTTGGCGATCTTTGCCGCCCCTGAAACCGGGGTTTCAGGGGGCAATCACGCCCCGTTCAACAGCGGGCAGGCGGCGTTTTGGGTGGCCTCTGGGCTGGCGGTATTCACCGTGCTGTTCGGCACCCGCAACCTCAATGTCAACGAACGCCATCACGGGGTGGTGATTGCCGTCGCGGTCGAGGCAGTGGTCAAACTGGTGGCGCTGATCGCGGTCGGGATTTTTGTGGTCTGGGGATTGGCGGGCGGTGTGAGCGACACATTGCTGCGCATTGATGCCTCGGCCATCGGCGAATGGCAGGTCCAAGGCAGCCGCTGGGCCGCGCTGACCTTTCTGTCTGCGGCGGCGCTTTTGTGTCTGCCGCGGATGTTTCAGGTCATGGTGGTGGAAAATAACGATGACCGGCATTTGCAGACGGCATCCTGGGCGTTTCCGCTGTATCTGATGTTGATGAGCCTGTTTGTGGTGCCGATTGCGGTGGTGGGGCTGGATCTGCTGCCCGAAGGGTCAAATCCCGATCTGTTTGTCCTCAGCCTGCCGTTAAGCCAAGGCCAGAACGGGCTGGCGATGCTGTCCTTCCTTGGCGGTTTTTCATCGGCCACCTCGATGGTGATTGTGGCGACACTGGCGCTCAGTACCATGGTCAGCAACCATATCGTCATGCCGATCTGGCTGAACCTGCGGCGCGGTGGCGCGACGCAATCTGGTGATGTGCGCAGCGTGGTTATTCTGGCGCGGCGTCTGTCGATCCTGTTTATCATCGGGCTGGGGTTTTCCTATTACCGCCTGACCGGGGGCAGCGGCGCCTTGGCGGCGATTGGCACCATTTCCTTTGGGGGCGTGGCGCAGTTTTTGCCGGCTTTGCTGGGGGGGTTGTTCTGGCGCGGGGCCACGCGCATGGGGGCGCTCTGTGGCCTTGGCATCGGCTTTTCCTTGTGGATTTTCACGATGTTGCTGCCGAGTTTCGGCATGGACGGGGCGCTGTCGCGTGACACTTTTGAACAGGGGCTGATCGGGCTGGCGTGGCTGCGCCCGCAGGCCTTGTTCGGTGTGGATGGTTTGGACCCGACCGTGCATGCGGTGGTCTGGAGCCTGTCGTTAAATGCATTGGCGTTTTTTGTGGTGTCGCTGTTCACTTTTCCTGAACCGATTGAACGCTTGCAGGGCGCGCAATTTGTGAATGTTCTGGATCATGCGGGGCCTGCGCGGGGCTGGACCGCATCGGTGGCGGGCAGTGAAGATCTGATGATCATGGCGCAGCGGATTCTGGGTGCCGACGAAGCGCAATCGTTCTTTCGCAACGAGGCCATGGGCCAGGGCCGCGGCGGCAATCTGCCCGAACCCACCCCCGCGTTTGTGCAGGCATTGGAGCGTGAACTGGCAGGCGCGGTGGGCGCGGCAACGGCCCATGCAATGGTCGGGCAGATTGTTGGCGGCACCTCGGTGTCGGTGCAGGATTTGCTGGCGGTGGCCGATGAATCTGCCCAGATGCTGGAATATTCCAGCCAGCTTGAGGCAAAATCGCGCGAATTGTCCGACACCGCCGAAGAGCTGCGCCGCGCCAATGAAAAGCTGACGCAATTGTCGTTGCAAAAAGACAGCTTTCTAAGCCAGATCAGCCATGAATTGCGCACCCCGATGACGTCGATCCGGTCGTTTTCGGAAATCCTGCGCGATGCGGCAAAACTGAGTGAGGCCGACAAAACCCGCTATGCCTCGATCATCCATTCCGAAACCATCCGTCTGACGCGATTGTTGGATGATCTGCTGGATCTGTCGGTGCTGGAAAACGGGCAGGGCAATTTGCATATGGGCCAGGGCAGCCTGCAGGATGTGCTGGATCGTGCGGTGACAACGGCGCTGACAGGCACCGCGAATCCGCTGGCTGTGACGCGCACGGGCGTCCAGGAAGACATCATCATTCACACCGATCTGGACCGTCTGGTGCAGGTGTTCATCAATCTGATCACCAATGCCCAGAAATATTGCCGTGCGGATCACCCCGCCCTAAGCATCCTTGTCGGGCGCAGGGGCAAGGGGGTAACGGTTGATTTTGTTGATAACGGCCAAGGGGTTGCGACAGATGCGCAATCGGTGATTTTTGAAAAATTCTACCGCGCCACCGGGGCCGAAGGCGACGGGGCCGGGCTGGGCCTTGCGATCTGTCGCGAGATCATGCTGCGCTTGGGCGGCGAAATCATCTATCTCACGGCCTATGACGGGGCCGCCTTCCGGGTTTTTCTGCCGCAGGATGTTTTGAGGGCGCAATATCGAGAAACCAGCGTTGAGGATGCCGCTGTATAAAGGTCATGGTAACCAATGATCGGCTATGCCCAGAGCGAACCCCACAAGCGGGCGGAGGCGATGGGTCAGGACCAACAACAACCAACCGAGGCCGTAACAGCACAGCCCGTAGGTGTCTTGCATCGCAAGGCCCAGACCGGGCGTGAGCGCTATCAGGCGCGGGCAATGACCCTGGTCAAGGCGCTGCGCTTGAGTTTTGCCAAGGTGGCGGACGTTCAATTGGACATGGCGATGGCGGTGATCGGCCTGCGGGTTGAAACGCTGGCGGCGGATGATCTTGATGATGTTTTGGCCGCTGATGCCTTGCTGCTGTTGTTGGATGGGCCAAACCGGCGACAGGGCGCTGCGGTGGTGGATCAGGCATTGGTCGGGGCGTTGATCCAGCAACAAACCATGGGCAAGGTTCTGGCCACAGGGGAAAGCGCGGCGCGTCAGATGACACAAACCGATGCGGCAATCTGTGCGCCGTTTCTGGATGCGCTGTTGCAACGGGCCGCGCTTCTGCCCGAATCCGCTGAAGAACGGCTGCTGATTGCGGGGTTTGCCTTTGGTGCCCGCAGCGAAACCCCGCGCCTGATGAAAATGGCGCTGGAGGCCAGCAAATATCAGGTGCTGCATCTGACGGTGGATGTGGATGGCGGCACACGGCAAGGCGCGATCAGCCTCATTTTCCCTCAAGCCCATGATGCCGATGACGCCCTGCCAGAAGAGGACGGCAGCGCGGGCGATGGCGTGCAGCACCCCAAACCCGCGGCAAAACAATTGACCGAAACGGTGTTGGGGTTGCGGGTGGATTTGAATATCGCCCTGACGCGCCTGCGCATGCCGCTGCGGCGGTTGGGCCGTTTGGCGGTCGGGGATCAGATTGATCTGGGCCATTGCAACTTTGGCCAGACGCGGGTGTTGACCATGCAGGGCAAGGCGCTGGCCTTGGGGAAACTCGGGCGGGTGAACGGGATGCGGGCGCTGCGGTTGACCCAGGCGGCGGGGCAGGCACAGGCCGGTTCCGAGGATGGCGAAGCCCGCGCGGCCTTTGCATTGCCCGTCGTGTCACAGACGGGTCACGGCGCTGGCTTGGGCGGGCTGGATACAGACATGCCCGCATTTGACATGGGCGATGATATGCCAATGGGCGCGGATTTGCCTGATCTGCCGGACCTCCCCGATTTACCGGATCTGCCCGATCTGGGCGATTTGCCTGACCTGCCTGACCTGCCTGATATGTCCGACCTACCGGGGTTCGACGTTGACCCGCCGGAAGACCAGAAAACCGGTTAGCGGTTAAACAAAAGCGCTGTCCAGCGCCGGGCGGATATTACTAAGGTCATATCCGCCATTTTCTGCCGCTTTGATGATGTCCTCGGCGGGCAAATCACCGGCCTGACCCAAGGCCCAGGCAATTGTGGAACGTGTCCCGGAGGCGCAATAGGCCAACACCACATCATTGGTTTCCACACCAAGCGCACGGTTCTGCGCAATCACTTCGGGGACCATGGTTTGATGGGTCAGCGGCTGTTCGGCAAAGGCGATGCCTGCGGCCTCGGCGGCGGTGCGGATCGCAGCGGCGCTGTGGCTTGGCGGGACTTCGCCATCAGGGCGGTTGCACAGGATGCGGGTGATGCCGGCGGCGCGCAATGCGTCCATATCCGAAGGATCAATCTGCGGGCTGACGAAATAGCGGGGGGTAAGTTGGCGAATATCCATGGGATGATTTAAGCGCAGAGATGGGGCCTGTCCAGCACAGATCACGTCACGCGGGGCCAGCCACGGGAAAAACGCCCGGAATCCGGCACCTCATGCGCCGGCCGGAACGCTGCCCGGCGCCAGCGCCGTTGCCGGGATGATGTGATGGGCGGCCGCCTGAACTGGCGCCAGGCCGGGTTTATCCCAACGAAATCCCGACAATCACCATCATCAACCCGATCACCGACAAAAACAGCGATCCGATGTTCAGCGGCAGCGCGGTTTTCAAAACCCCGCGCATGGCCTCGTCATCCAGATTGGCGCGTTTGGCGCGGGTAACCTTGATGATGCACCAGACCAAACCGACCAACCCCAGCAGGGACAGACCGGCACCGGACCAGATGATCCAATCGAAAAGTGTGAAAGACTTGTTTTCCATGCCGCGCTGCTAGAGCAATCGGCGCGGTTGGGCAAGTGTCGCTTGCGAGCCCGCCGTCGCAGGGGTAGTCAGTCGGCAGTTTAACCCACAGGAGCATGTGATGAGCGATACAGGCACCAATCCCGACGTGATTGAAACCGCAGGCGATGCGACCTACCGCGTGACCGCCAATGAGTTGCGTCAATTTGTCGAGCGGATCGAGCGGCTGGATGCGGAAAAGAAAGACCTTGCCGAACAGCAAAAAGAAGTCCTCTCCGAGGCCAAATCACGTGGTTATGACACCAAGGTATTGCGCAAGGTGATTGCGCTGCGCAAGCGTGACAAGGACGATATTGCCGAAGAAGAAGCGGTGCTTGAGATGTACAAAGAAGCGCTTGGCATGTGAGTAAAGCGCCATAAACCCTTGGTGTTTATGATCGCTTGGGCTGCACAGCGGGGGGTGCCCATTGTGCAGCCTCTGTTTTTGTTCAAGGGCCGGTATTGTTCAGCGGCGAGCGTTTTCGGGGCCTGCCGAACCCTTGAACAAGCGTGACAATCAAGTTACGAAAAGTCTAAATATTTCAACGTATTAAGTGATAGCGCCTGTCTGTGCGGAATGGACGTCCAACCTATCAAAGTGAGGCGGCGGCGCGGCTGGCCTGATCAAACTGGCCCGACATCGCCCGCAGGCTCGCGGCGACCTGCCGCAATTCATCGCCGCTGGTGTCCATCCGGTTCAGACCTTCCAGCAGACAGGTCTGGCGGATTGCGCGATAGGCCTCGCACAGATCGCTGCCCGCTTGGGAGGTGCGATAAAACACTTCCTTGCCGCGTTTTTCGGCCTCGATCAGGCTGGATTTCAACAGTTTGCGCAGGGCGTAATTGACCGTGTGTGTGTCTTCGATGTTCAGCAGAAAACAGATGTCGGTCAGGCGCTTTTCGCGGCCCCGGTGATTGGTATTGTGCAAGACCAGAATTTCCAGCGGGGTCAGATCGGCATTGCCTGCCGCCGCCATGCAACGCGACATCCAGCGGTTAAAGGCATTATAGGCGATGATCATCCCGTATTCCAGTTCCGAGGCTTCCCAGCCTTCGCCCTCGGCCAGATGTCTGGAAGATACAATGCGGCGTTCAGGAAGCGGTTTGGGGGTGTCGGGCATGGGGTTCCTCACGGATTTTTACGTGTTACGCTAGCATTTTATCAACAATTTGCAACTGAACGAAAGGTGCCAAGGTCAAATTGACGTGATCGCGCCGATGGTCCGCCCTTGGCGGGGGGCCAAAGCCGTGGATACAGCGGTATCGGTGTCGGTGTCGGGTTAAAAAATCATGCTTCCCAGATCGGGCTGATTCTGATAGCTTTTTGACTAATAAAAACACGAGGCAGGCAGACAGCAATGAAAACGGGCTTTCGCGGCACGTTTGTCATCAGCTGGTCGCAAACAGAAATTGACGGTCTTGAGGCCGCGCCGGTGCAATCCCTGACAGTGGGGGCCGCATGGGCATGGCGCGGGGATGCCATCCGGGTGGATGGACCAAATGATGTTTTGCGGCTGGATCAGGCAGACGGGGCAGAAACTCTTCGCAAACATGCGGCACGGATGGTGCATCGCCTTGTGGGCGCGGCGATGGGTGATCAGCCTGTCAAAACCCTGCGTAAACGCGACCGCGACAGCCCTGAACCGCCATTGATGGACAATAGTTTTGCCATCACCGATGGCGGCAAAAGCTATACGGTGACATTGATCGAATTGGGCGGTGGCCGTCAGCCTTTGCTGATGTTCCTCGATGAAATTCCGCCCCGCAACTGTGATATGTGGATCGTGCATCACACGCTTGGCGCCACGCCGACGGGATCGGTGGAATCCGGGGACGGGGGCGTGATCTGTTTCACCCTTGGCACGATGATCCGCACGCCAACGGGCCTATGTCGGATCGAAGATCTGCGCGAAGGCGATCAGATTCAGACCAAAGACAATGGCGCACAGGACATCCGCTGGATCGGCAGCCGCCGTATGACCGGCGCCCGGCTGTTTGCCATGCCGCTTTTGCGCCCCGTGCGCATTGCGGCGGGATTGTTTGGCGAGGACCTGCCGGATGAAGATCTTGTTGTGTCGCCCGAACACCGACTGTTGATCAAAGGCGCGGTGGCGCGGGATTTGTTCAACACCCCTGAGGTGCTGGTGCGTGCCAAGGATCTGATCAATGATACGACAATCAGGGTGGACCGCAGACTGCGCGAGGTGACCTATGTGCATCTGCTGCTGGACCGCCATCAGGTGATGTGGGCCAATGGCGTGGAAACCGAAAGCTTTCATCCCGCCTCGGCGTCGCTCGGTGCATTGGACACGGGGGATCGTGCGCGGCTACTGGCAGCGCATCCGACCTTGGAATTTGATCCCCATACCTATGGCAGCTTTGCCCGCAGGCATCTCTCGGCCTCCGAAGCGGCGATTTTGAATCACGCAGCATGATCCGCCGATACGATTTTTTCTGAAAAATTCCGGCGTTGTCCCTATCCGGCGGGTTTGCTTGCGATCAAGGCCTTGATGATCGATTTGGCGCTGTCACTGTTCCAATCCGCATCGCCGCGCAGACGTGCTATTTCGCGGCCTTCCGGGTCAATCAACACCGAAATCGGCAGGCCGAAAACCGCCATCTGGCTGGCCAGGGCCTGTTTGGGGTCTTGATGGCGCGGCAGGCTGTCTACGCCCGCCTCTTTGAAGAAATGTTTGATGCCCTCTGGTGAATTGCGCCCTGCGGCAATGGTCAGCACCTCGAAATCAGCCCCGCCCAGCTGTTTTTGCAGCGCGTCCAGCTGCGGCATTTCCTTGCGGCAGGGTGCACACCATGTCGCCCAGAAGTTCAGCAGGATGTATTTGCCCTGATAATCCGCCAGCGTGGCCTTGCCGCCATTGTCCTGCAGATCAAACGGCGCATCCGATGTGGCTTGCGGGCTGTTGTGCACTTGCAGTTTTTTCATATCGCCTGCGCGCAGCGCCGCAATGTCGGGGCCTGCGGCAAAGGCAGGGTTTGCACCTGCCATGAGGGCCGTATACACGATTGCCAACACAAATTTTTTCATCTGTCCCTCCGAGGGTTTGCCAATGACTGATACGAAATCAAACAAGATGTGGGGCGGCCGCTTTGCCGCTGGTCCGGACGCGATCATGGAGGCCATCAATGCCTCGATCGGGTTCGACAAACGGATGGCAGCGCAAGACATTGCCGGATCACGTGCCCATGCCGCCATGTTGGCAGCAACAGGTATCGTGACTGATAACGATGCCGAAGCGATACGGGAAGGCTTGCTCACGATCTTGTCAGAAATCGAAGACGGTTCTTTTGTGTTTTCCACCGCGCTGGAAGACATCCACATGAATGTCGAGGCACGTTTGAAAGAGGTGATTGGCGCGCCGGCCGGGCGTTTGCACACCGGGCGCAGCCGCAATGATCAGGTGGCGACCGATTTCAAACTCTGGACCCGCGATCAGTTTGACGCCTTTGAAGCAGGGCTTGAGGCCCTGATCACCGCGCTTTTGGGGCAGGCCGATGCCGGTGCGGATTGGGTGATGCCCGGATTTACCCATCTGCAAACCGCCCAACCCGTGACATGGGGCCATCACATGATGGCCTATGTCGAAATGTTTGGCCGTGATCTGAGCCGGGTGCGTGATGCACGGGCGCGGATGAACGAAAGCCCCTTGGGTGCGGCCGCATTGGCGGGCACGTCTTTCCCGATTGACCGCCACATGACGGCGCAGGCCCTGGGATTTGACCGCCCCGCGGCCAATTCGCTGGATGCGGTCAGCGACCGTGATTTCGCCTTGGATTTCCTGTCCTGCGCCAGCATCTGTGCCATGCACCTCAGCCGCTTTGCCGAAGAACTGGTGATCTGGTCCTCGGCGCAATTCCGGTTCGTGATCCTGTCGGACCGGTTTTCCACCGGATCCTCGATCATGCCACAAAAGAAAAACCCGGACGCGGCTGAATTGATCCGCGCCAAGGTGGGCCGGATTTTCGGTGCCAATACCGCGCTGATGATGGTGATGAAAGGGCTACCGCTGGCCTATTCCAAGGACATGCAGGAAGACAAGGAACAGGTTTTTGATGCCGCGGACAATCTGATGCTGGCCCTGGCGGCAATGGAAGGCATGGTCAAGGATATGACCGCCAACCGCCCCAGTCTGGCCGCGGCGGCGGGCAGCGGGTTTTCCACTGCCACCGATCTGGCCGATTGGCTGGTGCGGGTGCTGGGCCTGCCGTTTCGCGACGCCCATCACATCACCGGATCACTGGTTGGCATGGCCGAAGCCCAGGGCTGTGATCTGCCGGATCTGACGTTGGCGCAGCTGCAAAGCGTACATGGTGACATCACAAATGACGTCTTTGATGTCTTGGGTGTGGAAAATTCGGTGAATTCGCGTATGTCTTACGGGGGCACAGCACCGGCACAGGTGCGCGCCCAGATCGCCCGTTGGAAGGATATTCTGTCATGAAAACCACCCTGGCCTGTGTTGCACTTCTGGTGCTTGCCGCCTGCGGGGCGGATGGTGAACCTGTCACCCCAACCGCCAGCACAGGCGTGACCCTAGGGGCGGCGGGGCTTTTTGCCAGCAGTGCCATCGGGGTGCAGCGCGGGCCGTTTGCCGTGACCCTGGGCCGCCGCCTGTGATCCGCGTTTTGGTGGTGTCGGCGGTGCTGGCCGGTCTGGTGGCCTGTGGCACGCCGGACAGCCGCAAGGATGCTTCGGGGCGCCCTGGCACCCGCCAGCAGCCCAGCACTCTGACGCCGGGTTTGCATGTCAGCGGCGATGTGACTGTCGGGGTGGTGAAACATTTCTAATCTGTCGCCTTTGCGGATGCTTTATCTGGCGCTGGCGCTTTGGGGGGCGGTGCATCCGATGCTGTATTTTCTGCGCTGGTTTGGCGACAACGGCGTTGATCTGGCGGGGATGATTGGCGCATGGCATGCCAATGCCGCCAGCAGCGGCTTGGTCTGGGATCTGACGATTGCGGCGGTCACGCTGACGGTCTGGATTCTGGCCGAAGTTGCGGTGCGGCGAAACTGGCGGGCATTGATTGCCATTCCGGTGACATTCTGTATTGGAGTGAGCTGTGGGCTGCCGCTCTATTTGTTTCTGAGGACGGCACCGATCAGATAGTCGGGGAGCCTCCGGCGGGAATATTTAGGGCCAGAAAGACATGGATCATTTTCTTTATCGTGACGGGGCGCTTTACGCCGAAGATGTAGCAGTGGCCGAGATTGCCGCCGCTGTGGGCACGCCGTTTTATGTGTATTCCACCGCCACCTTGCAGCGCCATTTCCGGCTGTTTGACGAGGCGCTTGAGGGGATGGAGCATCTGGTGTGTTACGCCATGAAGGCCAATTCCAATCAGGCGGTGTTGCAGACCCTGGCCCAGGCCGGTGCTGGTATGGATGTGGTGTCGGGCGGGGAATACCGCCGTGCCAAAGCTGCAGGGGTGCCGGGCGACAAGATCGTGTTTTCCGGTGTTGGCAAGACCCGTGACGAAATCACCCTGGCGTTGCAGGGGGGCATCCGCCAGTTCAACGTGGAAAGCGAGCCGGAAATGGCGGTGCTGAATGCGGTGGCGTTGGAATTGGGGGTGGTGGCGCCGATCACCATCCGGGTGAACCCAGATGTGGACGCCAAGACCCATGCCAAGATTGCCACCGGCAAATCCGAGAATAAATTCGGCATTCCGATCGCGCGGGCGCGGGAGGTCTATCGCATGGCCGCCGCCATGCCCGGATTGCAGATCATCGGCATTGATGTGCATATCGGCAGCCAGCTGACCGATCTTGAACCCTATGCGCTGGCCTATCAAAAGGTTGCGGAACTGACGCAGGTGCTGCGCGCGGATGGTCATACAATCACCCGGCTTGATCTGGGGGGCGGGCTTGGCATTCCGTATGAGCGCAGCAATGCCGATCCTCCGTTGCCTTCGGATTACGGGGCCCTGGTCAAGCGCACCCTGGGGCATCTGGGCTGCGAGATCGAGATTGAGCCGGGGCGGTTGATTGCGGGCAATGCGGGATTGATGGTCAGTGAGGTGATCTATGTGAAATCCGGTGAGGGCCGTGATTTTCTGATCATTGACGGGGCGATGAATGATTTGATCCGCCCGGCGATGTATGATGCTTATCACGATATCATACCGGTGATCGCGCCTGCGGTCGGGGTGGAGGCACAGCCGATTGATATTGTCGGCCCTGTTTGTGAATCCGGTGATACTTTTGCCAAACAACGGGCGCTGCCGCCGCTGCGGGCGGGGGATCTGGTGGCGTTCCGCAGTGCGGGGGCATATGGCGCGGTGATGAGCAGTGAATATAATTCACGGCCTCTGATCCCCGAGGTTCTGGTCAAAGGTGATCAATTCGCGGTTATCCGCGCACGGCCGACCTTTGACGAAATGATAAATCGCGATACCATCCCTGAATGGCTTTGAACGCATGGTGCTGACAGAGCTTTGCAAGAGGTTCTGTCATGGTGACATTCACGCCCGATGATCGAAAGCGCGGCCTGGCGCGGCTGCGCTGGCCATTGCGATTGACGCGGGCGGGGATGCTGGCCGAGGCACTGGTTCAATGTTTCTGGCCGTTGCTGAGCCTTGTGTTGCTGGCGCTGGCCGCCGTGATGTTGGGTGTGCAGGATTATCTGCGTGTTGAAATTGTCTGGGGCGCAGCGCTGTTGCTGGGTCTGGGGGCCATTGCAGCGTTGATCTATGGCATGTGGCGGTTTCATCTGCCATCGGCGGCGGCTGCATTGGCGCGGTTGGATCACAGCCTGCCCGGACGTCCGATACAGGCGATGCTGGATGAGGCCGCGATTGGCGGCAATGATCGCGCGGCGCTGGCAGTCTGGCAGGCGCATAAGGCGCGGATGGCGGCACGGGCAGCACAGGCACGCGCGGTGCCAGCGGATTTGCGGGTGTCACGCCGTGATCCTTTTGCGCTGCGCTATGTGGCGGTGCTGGCCTTTATGGTGGCGCTGGTGTTCGGATCGTTCTTGCGGGTGGGCACCCTGGCTGAAATGACACCGGGCGGTGGGGCCATTGTGGCGGGGCCGGTCTGGGAAGGCTGGGCCGAGCCGCCGCGCTATACCGGCAAGCCGACGTTGTATTTGAACGATCTGGCCGAAGGGCGGCTGGAACTGCCCAAAGGCACCCTGATCACCTTGCGGTTTTACGGCGATGTCGGGGCCTTGACCTTGGTTGAAACGGTGTCGGGGCGTGCTGAAACAGCCGGGGATACCGCTGATCCGGCGCAGGATTTCACCATTGTGCAGGATGGAGATTTCGCCATTGAAGGGCCAAACGGGCGGGCGTGGCAGGTGGCAATGCGCCCAGATACCGCGCCTGAGGTCAAGGGATTGGGTGATCCCGAGGTCACCGCCTTGGGTGAAATGCGCCTGCCGTTTGCGGCGCGGGATGATTATGGCGTCGAAGCCGGCGAGGCGCGGGTGATCCTTGATCTGGCGGCGGTGGATCGCCGGTATGGTCTGTCGATGCGCCCGGACACCCGCCCTGATCTGGTGGTGCCTTTGCCAACACCGATTGCGGGCAACAGGGCCAGTTTCGAAGAGAACCTGATTGACAACTTTTCCAAACACCCCTGGGCAAACCTGCCGGTTAAACTGACCCTGACGGTTCTGGATGCGGCCGAACAGCAGGGCCAAAGCCTGCCACGTGACATGATTCTGCCGGGGCGGCGGTTTTTTGATCCGGCGGCAGCGGCGGTGATCGAAATGCGCCGTGATTTGCTCTGGGCCAAAGCCAACGCGCCGCGCATTGCACAGGTGCTGCGGGCCGTGTCCTATCGCCCGCAAGAGGTGTTTCGTTCTGAAACCAGTGGCTTGCGCCTGCGCAAGATTGTCACATCCCTTGAAACCCATGCCAGCTACGGACTGAGTGATGACACCCAGGATCGTCTTGCCGAAGACCTATGGGGGCTGGCGCTGGAGCTGGAAGAAGGGGTGTTGGCCGATGCGCTGGAACGGATGCGCCGTGCCCAAGACCGCCTGAACGAGGCGATGAAAAATGGCGCGTCGGATCAGGAAATTGCCGAGCTGATGGATGAGCTGCGCCGCGCCACCGAGGATTATTTGCAGCAATTGCAGCGCCAGCAGGCCCAGCAACAAGAGCAGCAGGGCGAAACCGGCCAGGACCAGCCCCAGCAGGGCGAGAGCATGCAGATGACGCAGGATGATCTGCAACGCATGATGGACCGGATACAGGAATTGATGGAACAGGGCCGCATGGCCGAAGCCGCCGAAGCCCTGAAAGAGCTGCAGGAAATGATGGAAAACATGCGGGTCACCGAAGGGCAGCAGGGCCAGGGCGGCCAATCCCCCGGTGAACAGGCGATGGAGGGGCTGGCCGATACCCTGCGCGAACAGCAAGGGCTCAGCGATCAGGCATTCCGCGATTTGCAGGAACAATACAACCCCGGTGCCCAGGCTGGCGAAAATGACGGCAACGAGGGGCGCAACGGCGGTCAGGGGCGCGGTCAAAGCCACGAAGGGCAGGGTGGCAGTGGCCAGGGCGCAGGCGAACAGCAAGGCGAAAACGGCCAGGGCGGTGAACAGGGCAATCCCCGTGACGGACAGGGGCAGGGGGCGGATGAACAAAGCCTCGCCCAACGCCAGCAGGCCCTGCGCGATGAATTGCGCCGCCAGCAGGGGCGCTTGCCCGGTCAGGGCACGCAAGAAGGCGATGCGGCGCGTGAGGCGCTGGATCGGGCCGGACGCGCGATGGATCAGGCCGGGCGCGCCCTGCGGGACGGGTCTTTGGCCGATGCCATCGACAATCAAGCGCAGGCAATGGAAGCTTTGCGCGAAAGTATGCGGTCCTTGGGCGAAGCGATGGCGCAAGAAGACCAGAACCGCCAGCCCGGTCAGGGCGCCACTGAATCAGATCGCCGCGCCGACAACCGTGATCCTTTGGGCCGTGAACAGGGGGGCAACGGGGCCAGCAGTTCGGATGCGCCGCTGGCGATGGGACCGGATGGCAGGGACCGCGCCCGCAAGTTGCTGGATGAAATCCGCCGCCGCTCGGGGCAAACCCAACGCCCCGAACTTGAGCGCGAATACCTTAAACGGTTGCTGGAGCGTTTCTAACGCATTCTTAGAAATATTCGCTGCGGGACCTGAACAGTAACGCGCCTGAACGCTTTGATTTCACGCGCGTTAGGTGAGGCCGGTTTTTTGAAGGGACACCAGGGTAACGGATCAAGAGGCAGATTGATTGGCCATCTTGTCAAGCCATGTCAAAAGCCGCTGCACCTGGCCGTCCAATGACATCCGCACCCCGTCCACCCATGTCACATATGACGACAGATAGGGATCAACCTGCGGCAGTTTCACGGCGATCTGGGGCGCATAGACATAGACCAGCGCCAGCGCCGCCGCGACCAGCAGGATCAGCGAAAACCCGCGCCGAAAGCCGCGTTTGGCTTTGATTGCCTCGGGTTCTGCCATGGTGCCATGCACATCGCGCAGGGCGGCAGCGCGGTTTGGAGTCGCACGCAGCGTGGAATTGATTTCGTCGATGTCGGGCAAAAGTTCCCGCCGCGAGGACAGGGCAGCAGCCGAGGCTGCGGCCTCTGGATCGGATTCGCCCCGGATCCGCGCCATCCGGCGGCGTGCCTCAAGGGCGCGCTGATTCTGGTCGTCTTCGGCATCCTGACCGACATCGGCAGGGCGCGCGGCGGGGGTGTCATCCATTTCTTCGAGCCCCAGATCGGTCTGGGTCTCAAGCGATTCCGCCTGCCGCTGGCGCCGCGCATCCTGTTCGGCCTCGGCCTCTTGGCGCAGGATATCGGCCACCGCCGGATCAAGCTGTTTGCGCTGTGGTTCGGGGGTGTGTTGAACGGGGGTGTGTTGAACGGGGGCCGGTTGAACCGGCGCTGGGGGTGTTGAGCGTGTTGGCGGCGCAACTTCTTCGTCCTCGGCATGGACATCGGGATCAAGCATGACCTCGCTGTCGTCCTGATCCTCGGGCGGGGCATTGTCGGGGTGATGCTGAAACCATGTCTGGCCGCAGTTTGAACATTGCACGTCACGCCCCGCAGCCGGAATGACCTGATCGGGCACTTCGTACTGGGCGTCACAATTCGGACAGGTCAGCCTCATTTTGTTTCCTGCAACTCTATTCAAACCGTATTCGGTGTTTAACCTGCACCATAGGTTTAAGAAACACATAGGAAAAGTGCAATCTGGGGCCGTTTGCCCCGAAGTGGTGCATTGAAACCCAAGCGGTGCTGAGGCACAACAGGTCAGATAATCTGGGGTATTTTAGTGATCGAGCTGGAAAATGTGGCCTACAGCTATGGCGGCGGTGAATTGCTGTCGGATATTTCGCTGAAACTGGCACCGGGATCATTTCATTTTTTGACGGGCCCGTCGGGCGCGGGCAAAACCACGCTGATGAAATTATGCTATGGGGCTTTGCTGCCCACGGCGGGCAATGTCCGGCTGTTTGGCGCGGATGTGCGGGGCTTGGACCGTGATGATATTGCGCTGGTGCGCCGCCGTGTCGGTGTGGTGCATCAGGATGTGAAATTTCTGGACCATCTGGATGTTTCGGAAAACGTCTGCCTGCCGCTGACGGTATCGGGGCGACAATCCGAAGCCGCGGGCGGTGATTTGCAGGAATTGATGTCTTGGGTCGGACTGAGCAACCGCGCAGAGGCCTTGCCACCGGAATTGTCGGGGGGGGAACGCCAACGCGCCGCTTTGGCCCGTGCGGTGATCATGTCACCGGATGTGGTTTTGGCGGATGAACCCACAGGCAACATTGATTGGGACATGTCCCAACGCCTGCTGCGTCTGTTGATCGAATTGAACAAAATGGGCAAGACCGTGTTGATTGCCACCCATGATCTAAGCCTGATCCGCGCCACCAAGGCCCATGTGCAGGCGCGGGTGTTGCGCATTGCCAACCGCCGGATCCAGCTCGCGGGGGCAGACCTGTGAAAACCGACCTGAGATTTCTTTCCGGCCTTGTGGCAGGTGACACACAGGCCGATCGCGTGGTGCCGCCTTCGGGGTTCACCGCGCAGCTGACCCTGTTTGCGGCGGCCGCGATGGCATTTCTGGCGGTGTTTGCCTTGGCCTTGTCGCTGGCGGCGGGGCGTTTGGCGGATCGCTGGGGCGATGAACTGGCGCGCTCTGCGACCCTGCGCATTGTCGCGCCATTGGATCAACGTGCCGCCCAGACCGACGCGGCGCTGCGTATTCTGGAAACCACCAAGGGCGTGGCTTCGGCGCGGGCGCTGTCGGATGCCGATCAACAGGCGCTCTTGGCCCCGTGGTTCGGGCCTGATCTGGCGCTGGACAGCCTGCCGGTGCCACGGCTGATCGAAGTGATCGAAGACAGGGATGGCATGGATGCGGCAGGTCTGCGTCTGCGTCTGGCCGCCGAAGTGCCCGGCGCGGTGCTGGATGATCACAGCCGCTGGCGCAGACCTTTGGTGGCGGCGGCATCGCGGTTGCGGATGCTGGGCTGGGTGTCGACGCTGCTGATTGCGGCGGCGGTGGCGGCGATGATCACGCTGGCCGCGCAGGCGGCGTTGGCGGCCAATGCACAGGTCATCGCGGTGCTGCGCCTTGTCGGGGCCACGGATGATTACATCGCACAGGCCTTTATCCGCCGCTTTACCCTGCGCACCCTGACGGGGGCGGCGGTTGGCACGGCACTTGGGCTGCTGGCGATCCTGTTGATGCCGGATGGGGGCGAAACCCCCGGTTTTCTGACCGGGCTTGGCTATCAGGGCGCCCATTGGATTTTCCCGCTGCTTATTCCGGTTCTGGCAGGGGCGGTGGCCTTTGGCGCAACAGGCGCGGCGGCGCGGCGTACCTTGAAGGAGTTGGCATAATGTTTCAGTGGGCCCGGTCGATCCTGTATATCATTCAAGCCACCCTCGCGATGCCGGTGGTGGGGCTGTTGTTTGCGCCCTGGGCGATGTTTTCCAAGACCGGTGCCTATAGCGCCTGCAAAACCTATTCGCGCTGGTGCATGTGGACGGCACGCTGGATGATCGGGCTGCGCTGCGAAATTCGCGGCGAGGTGCCACAGGGCGAAGTTTTGGTCGCGGCCAAGCACCAATCCTTCCTTGACATCATGATGATCTTTACCGCGCTGCCGCGGGCGAAATTCATCATGAAACGTGAAATTCTCTGGACACCGGTGATTGGCCAATATGCCAAACGGATGCAGATGATCCCCGTGGATCGCGGCAAACGCGGCAGGGCGATTTCCAAGATGATTGAGGATGTTAATGCAGGGCGGATGGAGCCGGGGCAATTGGTGATCTATTCCCAAGGCACCCGCGTCGCACCGGGGGCCAAGGTGCCCTACAAGGTGGGGACAGCGGTGCTTTATGGTCAGTTGAACCAGCCCTGCGTGCCGGTGGCGACCAATGCAGGCTATTTCTGGCCACGGCGCGGGTTATACCGTCGCTCTGGTGTGGCGGTGGTGGAATTCCTGCCGCCCATCGCGCCGGGATTAGACAAAGAAGCCTTCATGACCGCGCTTGAAACCACAGTTGAAACCACCTCTGAGGCGCTTTTGACCGAGGCAGGATGGCAGGGCCATAATGCATAAGATCACCGATATCCCCGCATTGGAAGCACTGTATGGCACGCCCGGTGGTCCGGCGATGCTCAAGGTCGCAGACCGTCTGACCCCGCTTTACAGCAAATGGATCACATCTTCCAAACTCTGTGTTCTCAGCACTGTTGGCCCCAAAGGCACCGATGGCAGCCCGCGCGGCGATGATGGCCCGGTGGTGTTTGAACTGGATGCCTTTACGCTGGCGATGCCCGATTGGCACGGCAATAACCGGCTGGATTCACTGCGCAATATCGTGACGGACGGTCGGGTCTCGCTGATGTTCCTTGTTCCCGGATCCAACAATGTGATGCGGGTGAATGGCAGGGCCTATTTGACGGATGATCCGGACATGCGCGCGCGGTTTGAAAAGAAGAGCCATCTGCCCGCCACGGTGATCGTGATCCAGATCGGTGAAGTCTATAGCCAATGCGCCCGCGCCCTGATGCGGGCGGGCACATGGTCTGGCGTTGATGAAAGTGGCGGTTTGCCCAGCATGGGGGATATTCTGTCCGAAATGACCAGCGGCAAAGAAGGCGGCGCCCCCTATGATGACGCTTGGGGCGCGCGGGCCGAAAAAACCATGTGGTGAATCGACTAAAGGAATATTAGCAAAGGGAAAAAAGGTTAATTTTTCCTTAATCTAGCCTAGCGCATCATGATATTTCTGGTAGAAAAACAATCCTGAATTACAACTATCAGGAATAAACCATGAAAAACATTATGACGGCGGCGCTGATTGGCACCATCGGTTTGGCGGGCTGCGCGCAAAAGGCCGAAGATGTGACAGCATCTTACATTTCACCAATGGCTTACCAAAGCTATTCTTGCAAGCAGATCGCCCAAGAAGCGACCCGCGTCAGCGGCCGTGTTGGTGAATTGTCAGGGGTTCAAAACAAGAAAGCCAGTGATGACGCTGTTGCAACAGGCATCGCCTTGGTTATTTTCTGGCCAGCTGCGTTCTTTATCAAGGGTGACAAACAGACCGCCGCCGAACTGGGCCGTTTGAAGGGCGAACTTGAGGCCTTGGAACAGACCAGCATCCGCAAGAACTGTGGAATTGTATTCCAGCATGCGGCGCCTGCCGATGCTGAAAAAGAAGACAAAAAAGACGCGGCTGCATAAGCCGTCAAAGGTGGGCGCTGACCGCCCACCTTTTTCCATCACATGTGGATCGGGCCATCGCCACAGGCCAGTGCCGCTTCGCGCACCGCTTCGGAATAGGTTGGATGCGCGTGGCAGGTTAGGGCCAGATCCTGCGCAGAGGCGCCAAATTCCATTGCCACACAAATCTCGTGGATCAATTCACCTGCCGCCGGCCCGATGATATGCGCGCCCAAAATGCGGTCGGTTTCCTTGTCCGCAAGGATTTTCACAAAACCGTCGCCCGCGAAATTCGCCTTGGCGCGGGCATTGCCCATAAAGCTGAATTTGCCGACTTTATAAGCGCGACCAGCCTCTTTGAGCGTGGCTTCGGTTTCGCCGACGCTGCTCACTTCGGGGCTGGTGTAGATCACACCGGGGATCACGCCGTAATTCACATGGCCATGTTTGCCTGCAATCACCTCGGCCACGGCCATGCCTTCGTCCTCGGCTTTATGGGCCAGCATCGGGCCTTCGATCACGTCCCCGATGGCATAGACGCCTTTGATCGAGGTCTGCCATGTGCCGTTCACCGCGATCTGGCCGCGTTTGGTCATTTCGACATTCAGCGCCTCCAGGCCCAGACCATCGACATAGGGTTTGCGCCCGGTGGCGACCAGCACCGCATCGGCATCCAGCACATGTTCGCTGTCATCCTTGCGCAGTTTGTAATGCACTTTGGCTTTGGTCTTGGTGGCTTCGGTCTTTTGCACCGCGGCCCCCATGATGAAATTCATCCCCTGTTTTTTCAGGGTGCGCTGAAAGGTTTTCTGAACCTCGGGATCCATGCCGGGGGTGATCGCATCCAGGAATTCCACCACGGTCACTTCAGCGCCAAGGCGGGCATAGACGCTGCCCAGTTCCAGACCAATCACACCGGCACCAATCACCACCAGTTTTTTCGGCACTTTGTTCAGGGTCAGCGCGCCGGTTGAGGTAACAACCACGTTTTCGTCCACCTCGACACCGGGCAGGGACGCAGGTTCCGATCCCGAAGCGATGATGATGTTCTTGGCGTCATGCACCTCGTCACCGACTTTGACCTTGCCGGCTTCGGGCACCGATCCCCACCCCTTGAGCCAGTCGATCTTGTTCTTTTTGAACAGGAATTCGATGCCTTTGGTGTTGGTGTCGATGGTGTTCTGTTTGTAGGTCAGCATCTGCTTCCAGTCCACAGAGGGGCTTTTGCCCTTGAGACCCATTTCCGCAAAATTATGTTCCGCCTCATGCAGCATATGCGAGGCATGCAGCAGGGCCTTGGACGGGATACAGCCGACGTTCAGACAGGTGCCGCCAAGGGTCTCGCGGCCTTCGACGCAGGCGGTTTTCAGGCCAAGCTGCGCACAGCGGATGGCGGCAACATAGCCGCCGGGGCCGGCACCGATCACGATGACATCATAGCTGGACATGGGGGGTCTCCTTGGGGGTTTGGGACGTATCTTGGGGATTTACAGGTATAGCTGCCCGCCAACCTAGGCGGCGGCAGGACAGCGGGCAAGGGGGCCACAGGGCTGGCATCATATCAGCGCCGCCAGCAGCATTGCAAAGGTGGCGATAAAACCGCCAAACCAGATGATTGATCTGCCCGGGCGCAGGCCCAGGGCATAGGCGGGCACATAGGCCACCCGCGCGGCCAGATAGATCCATGCACAGAGTGCGGTAAAACCGGAATTCTGCCCCGACATTTCTATCACGCCCACGGCGATCGAAAACAGGATCAGCCCTTCGAAATGATTGTCAAAGGCACGGCCCAGCCGGGCAGTGCGCTCTGACATCGGGCGGGTCGGGTCGCGGTCGCGCGCCGACATCGTATAGCCCGGTCCGACCTCGCGGTTGGCAGGCACGGCATAGAGCACGAATTGCACAACCTGCAACAGCGCCGCGAGGGTCAGAACCGTCAGTTCACTGCTCATCACATGTTCCTGTCAGGCGGTTTCAAGGAAATAGGCCGAGGCATGGCGCACCGTGCCCGCATCGTCACCGGCAAGCGCATTGCTCCGCTCGATCCAGCCCTGCGCCTTGTCGCGGTCATTCACCGACAGCAGGAAAAACGCATGGGTATTGCTGTCTGCGTCTTTCCAGACCTGCAAAACCGTCAGCCCCGCCGCGTGACGCGCCGCATGATCCGCGTCAAAGGCGGCTTTCCAATCGTCGAAATTGGTCACTTCGTGATGGCAGATCATCTGCATCGTCAGCCCTTTCAGAGCGCGAGGAAATACAACAGCGCAGTCGCGGCAAATCCGGCAAACCACGCCAGGGTGCGCAGGCCAATCAGGCCAAAAATATAGCAAGGCAGATAGATCACCCGTGCAGCCAGAAAAACCTGTGCTGCCAGCAAGGTCTGGCCCGAGGTTTTATCGCTCAACACCAGCAACAACACCGCAGGGGCAAACAGCGCCAGCGCCGTGATCGAATTGTTCAGCGCCCGTTCCAGACGCGCGGTCATACCCGTAACGCTGCGGCCCTCATCGCGTGAGGACATCAGATAGCCAAGGCTGAGCTGCTGCATGGCACCGGTGGCCTGTAGCAGGATGGTCAGCATCACCAGCAGCCCATACAGGGCGAGGATGGTTGTTTCGGTCATCAGATGATCCTTTCGTCAAAGGCGGATGGAAGCCCGCCCATGATAGCACAGATCCAGCGGGTGCCGGACAGGGATGTCCGGGCTACGCCACAAAGGTAGCCCGGACATTCTGTCCGACCAGTTGTTTTACAGATCCATCAACAGACGGCGTGGATCCTCGAGCATCTCTTTGACCCGCACAAGGAAGGTCACCGCACCTTTGCCATCAATAATCCGGTGGTCATAGGACAGCGAGATATACATCATCGGGCGGATCACCACCTGACCGTCAATCGCCATCGGACGGTCCTGGATTTTCGCCATGCCAAGGATCCCCGATTGTGGCGGGTTCAGGATCGGCGCTGTCATCAGCGACCCGTAGACACCACCATTGGAGATGGTGAAAGTGCCGCCGGTCATATCGGCCATCGTCAGCTTGCCATCGCGGGCCTTTTTGCCCATCGCGCCAATCGCCTTTTCGATCCCCGCAAAAGACATCGTATCAACGTCACGGATCACCGGCACCACAAGGCCCGTGGGCGTGCCGGCGGCAACCCCCATGTGGACGTAGTTTTTATAGATCACATCGGTGCCGTCGATCTCGGCGTTGACCTCGGGGATTTCCTTCAGGGCATGACAGCAGGCTTTGGTGAAAAACGACATAAAGCCCATGCGCACGCCGTGCTTCTTTTCAAAGTCGGCCTTGTAGGTGTTGCGCAAGGCCATCACCTCGGTCATGTCGACCTCGTTAAAGGTGGTCAGGATCGCAGCGGTGTTCTGGGCTTCCTTCAGGCGGCGCGCCATGGTCTGTTTCAGACGGGTCATGCGCACCCGTTCTTCGCGGGATGCATCATCCGGCGCAGAAGCGGCACGCGGGGCGGCGGCAGCGGCAGGTGCCGATGCAGCGGCAGAAGTACCAGCCGCAAGGGCGCGCGCCACGTCTTCTTTCATCACGCGGCCATCGCGGCCTGATCCCTGAACCTGATCCGCGCTCAATCCCGCTTCGGCCATGGCTTTCTTGGCGGCGGGGGCGTTTTCGATGTCCTTGCCACTGCTGGCCGCGGCAGGGGCTGTCAAAACAGGGGCCGCAGCGGGCGCAGAGGCCGCCGCACCGGCACCCGACGCAATAACCGCGAGTTTGCCATTGGCTTCGACGGTACTGCCTTCGGTAGCGGTGATTTCAGTCAGGGTGCCAGCCGCAGGGGCGGGCACTTCGACGCTGACTTTATCGGTTTCCAGCTCACAGAGCATTTCATCCTGTGCAACCGTATCCCCGACCTTTTTGAACCAGGTCGAAACCGTGGCTTCTGTCACGGATTCACCCAGCGTCGGCACCATCACGTCAACCGCTGATCCGCTGTCGTGATCCGCAGCCGCAGGGGCCGAGGCGGATTTTGCGGCGGTGTCGTCAGCACCTTTTTCGGCAGGGGCCGCGCCTGCGCCTTCGGAAATTGTCGCCAAGAGGGCGTTCACACCCACGGTTTCGCCTTCGGCCGCCACGATATCGCCCAAAGTGCCCGCAATCGGGCTGGGCACTTCGACGGTCACTTTGTCGGTTTCCAACTCGCAGAGCATTTCATCAACCGCCACCGCATCACCAGGTTTCTTGAACCAGGTTGCGACGGTGGCTTCGGTCACGGATTCGCCCAGTGTCGGGACGCGTACTTCGCTTGTCATTATGATTTTCCTTTAATGGTAAGCGCCTCGTCCACGAGGGCGGCTTGTTGTGCTTTGTGCTGACTGGCAAGGCCGGTCGCAGGCGAGGCCGCAGTGGCGCGGCCCGCATAATCGGGGCGGGTGTGTTTGGCTTTGATCCGGCCCAACACCCATTCGATGTTCGGTTCGATAAAGCTCCAGGCGCCCTGGTTTTTCGGTTCTTCCTGACACCAGACCATTTCGGCCTCTTTGAAACGTTCCAGTTCCTTGACCGCCGATTGCGCGGGGAAGGGATAAAACTGTTCAAAACGCAGGATATAGATATCGTCAATGCCACGGGCATCACGTTCTTCGAGCAGATCATAATAGACCTTGCCCGAACACATGACCACGCGCTTGATCTTGTCATCCGCAACCAATGTGGTGTCGGAATTGCCCTGCTGGGCATCGTCCCACAACACGCGGTGAAACGACGATCCGGTGGTGAATTCCTCGGCGCGGCTGACGGCCATTTTGTGGCGCAGCAGCGATTTCGGGGTCATCAACATCAGTGGCTTGCGGTAGCTGCGGTGCAACTGGCGGCGCAGGATGTGGAAATAGTTTGCCGGTGTCGTGCAATTGGCGACAATCCAGTTGTCCCCGCCGCACATGGTCAGGAAACGTTCCAGTCGCGCCGAGGAATGCTCGGGGCCCTGGCCCTCATAGCCATGCGGCATCAGGCACACCAGACCGGACATGCGCAACCATTTGCTTTCACCGGAGCTGATGAATTGGTCAAACATGATCTGCGCACCATTGGCAAAATCGCCAAACTGGGCTTCCCAGAGGGTCAGCGCATTTGGTTCCGCCAGTGAATAGCCATATTCAAAACCCAGCACCGCATATTCGCTGAGCATGGAATCGATGACCTCATATTCGGCCTGACCTTCACGGATGTTGTTGAGCGGGTAATAGCGGTCTTCGTTTTCCTGATTGATCAACCCCGAATGGCGCTGCGAGAACGTGCCCCGGGTGCTGTCCTGACCAGACAGGCGGACCTTGTACCCTTCGGTCAGCAGGGATCCAAAAGCCAGCGCCTCGGCGGTGGCCCAGTCAAATCCGGCGCCCTCCGCGAACATCTTGGCTTTGGATTCCAACAGGCGACCCACGGTTTTATGCAGCGGAAAGCCCTCTGGCGCGGTCGAAAGCGCCTTGCCGACGTCGGCCATCGTGCCTGTTTTGATCGCGGTTTTGCCGCGCTGGTATTTGGCTTTCTGCTTGTCCAGATGGGACCATTTGCCATCCAGCCAATCGGCCTTGTTGGGGCGGAAATCCTTGCCGGCCTCGAATTCGTCATTCAGGCGTTTCTGGAAATCGGCTTTGAGGTCTTCGATCTCGCCTTCCGGCACCAGCCCGTCTTTGACCAGGCGGTCGGAATAGAGGCTGAGCGTGGTTTTCTGGCCTTTGATCTTTTTGTACATCACCGGATTGGTGAACATCGGTTCATCGCCTTCGTTGTGACCAAAGCGGCGATAGCAGATGATGTCGATGACCACATCCTTGTGGAACTTCTGGCGGAATTCGGTGGCCACACGGGCGGCATGGACCACGGCTTCGGGATCATCGCCGTTGACGTGGAAAATCGGGGCTTCGACCACCAGCGCATTGTCGGTGGGATAGGGCGAGGACCGCGAGAAATGCGGCGCGGTGGTGAAACCGATCTGGTTGTTCACCACGATATGCATGGTGCCGCCGGTCTTGTGACCGCGCAGACCGGACAGGGCGAAACATTCCGCCACAACCCCTTGGCCTGCAAAGGCCGCATCACCATGCAACAAAATCGGCATCACCGCAGTGCGGTCTTTGTCGTTCAACTGATCCTGTTTGGCGCGGACCTTGCCGATCACCACGGGGTTCACCGCCTCAAGGTGCGAGGGGTTTGCGGTCAGGCTGAGGTGCACCGAATTGCCGTCAAAATCACGGTCTGAAGAGGCCCCGAGATGGTATTTCACATCGCCCGAACCATCGACGTCTTCGGGTTTGAAACTGCCGCCCTGAAATTCGTTGAAAATCGCGCGGTAGGGTTTCTGCATCACATTGGCCAGCACCGACAGGCGGCCCCGGTGAGGCATGCCGATGACAATGTCACGCACACCCAATTGACCGCCGCGCTTGATCACCTGCTCCATCGCCGGGATCAGGCTTTCGCCGCCATCCAGGCCAAACCGTTTGGTGCCCATGTATTTCACATGCAGGAATTTTTCAAAACCTTCGGCCTCGACCAGCTTGTTGAGGATCGCCTTGCGGCCCTCTTTGGTAAAGGCGATTTCCTTGCCATAGCCTTCGATGCGTTCTTTCAGCCATCCGGCCTCGTCGGGGTTGGAAATATGCATGTATTGCAGGGCAAATGTGCCGCAATAGGTGCGTTTCACGATATCCACGATCTGTTTCATCGTGGCGATTTCAAGACCCAGCACATTGTCGATAAAGATCGGGCGGCTCATGTCGGCATCGGTGAAACCGTATGATTTGGGGTCCAGTTCCAAGTGTTTGCCGGTGTCGCGCATGTTCAAAGGATCAAGATCAGCGGCCAGATGACCCCTGATCCGGTAGGCGCGGATCAGCATCAGGGCGCGGATTGAATCCAGCACCGCCTGTTTGAGTTCCGCATCGGAAATGCCAACCCCTTTTTCGGCGGCTTTGGCTTTGATCTTGTCGCCAGCGGCGGCGGCTTCTTCGGCTTCGGGCCAGACACCCGTTAGCGCCCCCATAACATCACCCGCCGGTGCGGGGGGCCAGTCGGGACGCGCCCAGGACGGGCCGGCGGCCTCGGCCTTTACATCACCCGAAGTATCGCCCATCGCAGAGAAAAAGCTCTGCCATGCTGCGTCCACGGCATTGGGATCATTGGCGTATCGGGCATACATCTGTTCGAGGTATTCCGCATTTTCGCCTTCCAGAAAGGAAGAGGCGTGGAACTGGTCGTTACCGGGTTGTTCGGTCATGAAGGTACCTCATTTGGGTTGGGACCGTATGTTTTGGTGGCGATGTCGCAAAGGCCAAAAGCCGCAGTTGAATCAGTGAAATCAGGGCCGGTATTGGCCCCGCGTGAAATGGCCCTGCGGCCTGAAGTGACGTGTTGCAACACGCTGTTGTCCTTTCGAAGGCGTCGGGTCGAAGGCATCGGGTCGAAAGCATCGGGAAAGCCGGTCATCCAACCTGCTGTCGCGCCGCTTTGGCGGGGCGGGAAGGCCGGACATGATTGCCCGGCCCTCCCTATTGCTTATCCGCGTTCGATCGCTTCTTTGACCGCTTCGCCCAGGGTGGCGGGGCTTTCGGCAACCACGATACCGGCGGCTTTCATCGCTTCGATCTTGTCCTCTGCGCCGCCTTTGCCGCCCGCAACGATGGCACCGGCATGGCCCATGCGACGGCCGGGAGGGGCGGTGCGGCCCGCGATGAAACCGGCTGTTGGCTTCCAGCGGCCTTTTTTCTTTTCATCGGCAAGGAACTGCGCCGCTTCTTCTTCGGCAGAGCCGCCGATTTCACCAATCATGATGATGGATTGGGTTTCCGGATCGGCAAGGAACATTTCCAACACGTCGATGTGTTCTGTGCCTTTGATCGGGTCGCCCCCGATGCCCACCGCAGAAGATTGGCCATAGCCCAGATCAGAGGTCTGTTTGACGGCCTCATAGGTCAGCGTGCCGGAGCGTGACACAACACCACAAGAGCCGCGTTTGTGGATGTGGCCGGGCATGATGCCGATTTTACATGCATCTGGGGTGATCACGCCGGGGCAGTTGGGGCCGATCAGACGGGATTTGGAGCCTTCCAGCGCGCGCTGGACACGCATCATGTCGAGCACCGGAATGCCTTCGGTGATGCAGACGATCAGTTCCATTTCGGCGTCAATGGCCTCGAGGATTGAATCCGCAGCAAAGGGCGGCGGCACATAGATCACCGATGCATTTGCTTCGGTCACATGTTTGGCCTCATGCACAGAGTTGAACACCGGCAGGTTCAAATGCGTTTGGCCGCCTTTGCCGGGGGTCACGCCGCCGACCATTTTGGTGCCATAGGCAATCGCCTGTTCGGTGTGGAACGTCCCCTGAGAGCCGGTGAGGCCCTGACAGATGACTTTGGTGTTTTCGTCTACAAGTACGGCCATTGGTTTTCCTTAGTTAGCGGGCAGCGGGTTGTTGGTGTCCGGGATGGACACAGCGCAGCTGCGGGTCATTAGAATGGTGAGCGGGGCGCCTTTGGCCCGTGCCGGCGTGGCAACGGGGAACAGGCGGTGAAGGCGGGCAGGGCATGCATCAAACATCAGTGCAGCACCTCGGGTGATTTGCGCAGCAGGACCGAGATATTATCATCCAGCGGCAAGGTAAGGCGGTTCACCAAAGCGGCAGTGAACCCCACACGTCTGGCGGTTGCGCTCAGGGTGGCCAATGTGAAGTAATTGACGTGATCGGGATAGCGAAAGCCGCACCAATTCGGCCCGATCACCCGGCGGTTCAAGGATCCGAAATTCGGCACGCGGATAAACACGCAGCCCCTGTCCTTGAGGGCGCGATGGGCGCCGCGCAGGACAGACATCACATTGGTTTCATGTTCCAGATAGGAAAACATCACGATGCCGTCAAACTGGCGCGCATCGAATTTCCAGATCGCTTCGGCACCCGCGCCATGTATGCAATAGCCCCCCAGCGGGCGCATTGCGCGGTCTGCCAGCCGGTGCTGGGCGGTGGACAGTTCAATGCCATAAGGCGTCATCGGGGGCTGGATGCGCCGCCCCAGCCCACAGCCGATGTCCAGCACATGCCCCTCATTGAACCAGCGCCGGAACGCGGCGGTTTTATCGCGCGTCATGCCCAGACGTTTGCGCAGGGCGCGGACATGGGGGCTGAAACGGGTTGATCCGGCGGTGGCGGTCTTTTTCTCGGCAAAGGTTTTTTCCCAGGCCAGGTCTTGTTTCAGGGCCGCATAGGCCGCCGGATTGCGCAGATACACCAGATCACATCCGCCACACCGGCACAATTTCCAATGCTCGGGCGAATAGTCGGGCAGTGCGGTTGCGGTGCTGCTGTTGCAGACCGGGCAGTCGCGCAGGGCGGGGGGGGCCGGGATATCATTCTGGACCAGACGCAGACGGGCGGTCATGAGCGCCCCTCCGGCAGGCCAAGCCCCGCATAAAGCCGATCCACCGCCATAAAGGTATGTAGGGCACCGTCCAGTTCACGGGTGCCCACCTGCACAACGGCAACCCGCCCGCGCAGCAGTGCACGCGCCTGGATCAAGGCGGATCCCTGGCTGGCGTGGTGGCTGTCGGGCAGCGCAATGGCGGTGCCAAAGACGGGTGCGGTTGCCATCTGGATCTGCAGGGCGGTGATCGCCGCAGCGCGATGATCCCCCGCAAAGGCGACCTCGCAGCGCCGCTCAACCGCGCCGGGGGCATCTGCGGGACGCGGTTCAAGGCTGTCATCCCAGAAGGTCAGGGTGAAATTGGCGGTATCGGCCTGCATATTGCGCCGCGCCTGCGCTTCGGTCTGGCCTGCTTTGAAACACCAGGCGTTAAAGGTGGTGATGGCCGCCTGCGAAGCCGTATCAGCAACAGCAGCCGCACCCGACCCGATCAGGGCAAGGGCGGCAAGCAGGTTTGCTGTGGATTTAAGGCGGCCGGTCATCGTGGTTTCTTTACTTTCCCTTGGTTATTAAGGGCGTAGACCGGAGCCACAACTGGCGGCCCCGATCGCAAAGGGATGTTTAACCCTTGACGGCCTGCACGATTTTTTGTGCACCGTCTTTCAGGTCTTCGGCGGCGATCACATCAAGACCGGAGTTGTTGATGATGTCTTTGCCCTGTTGCACATTGGTGCCTTCCAGTCGCACCACCAGCGGCACTTGCAGCCCGACTTCTTTCACCGCGGCGACAACGCCCTCTGCGATCACGTCACAGCGCATGATGCCGCCAAAGATATTGACCAGAATGCCTTTGACCTGCGGGTCAGAGGTGATGATCTTGAAGGCTTCGGTGACTTTTTCTTTGGTCGCACCGCCGCCCACATCAAGAAAGTTGGCAGGTTCGGCACCATAAAGTTTGATGATGTCCATTGTGGCCATCGCCAGACCCGCACCATTCACCATACAGCCGATTTCGCCATCCAGCGCGATGTAGTTCAGATCGTATTTGGACGCTTCGAGTTCTTTAGGGTCTTCTTCGGTCACATCGCGCAGTTCGGCGATATCGGCGTGGCGGTACATGGCGTTGCCATCAAAGCTGACCTTGGCGTCCAGCACCTTGAGATCGCCAGCATCGGTCACGATCAACGGGTTGATTTCCAGCATCTCCATGTCTTTTTCGATGAAGGCCTTATAGAGCAGACCCATCAGGCCCACGCATTGTTTCACCTGTTTGCCAGAGAGGCCCAGCGAAAACGCGATGCGGCGGCCGTGGAACGCCTGATAGCCGGTGGCCGGATCCACCGAAAAGCTGAGAATTTTTTCGGGTGTGCTTGCGGCAACTTCTTCGATGTCCATGCCACCTTCGGTGGAGCAGACAAAAGAAACCCGCGAGGTCTGGCGGTCCACCAGCAGGGCCAGATACAATTCGGTTTCGATGCCGGAGCCGTCTTCGATATAGATGCGGTTCACTTGTTTGCCGGCGGGGCCGGTCTGATGTGTGACCAGGGTGCGGCCCAGCATTTTTTTGGCTTCTTCGGCGGCTTCTTCAACGGATTTTGTCAGACGTACACCGCCTGCTTCGCCTGCGTCGGCCTCTTTGAATTTGCCTTTGCCGCGTCCGCCTGCATGGATCTGTGCCTTGATCACCCACAGCGGGCCGTCAAGTTCACCAGCAGCAGATTTGGCGTCTTCGGCTTTCAGCACAATGCGGCCATCGGATACTGGAGCGCCATAGCTGCGCAGGAGGGCTTTCGCCTGGTATTCGTGGATGTTCATGAAAAACGGTCCCGTTTTTGTTCAAGTCACCGTGCAGTATGCCGATGAGTCTTATGGTTGGGTAAAGGTTTTTCGCAGTTTGTCTCATATTACCAGTATAAAGCGACATTTGTGATCACACGGCAAAAAGCTGTGATCACAAATCTGCGGATCGCTGTACATCGCTATGAAACGCAGGGCTGTGGTCCTGCGTCTCGCTGGCAAATTCGCACAAATGCGATTCAAATTCAGGGCAGATTCTGTCAGGGACAGGCGCATTTGTCAAAATATCGGCGGATATAGGCTGCTGTGATCGCCGTTCGCCGCCGGGGGCAACAGGCCCAAGCGCGATCAGATCCCTGATCAAAGGCGGTCGGGGCCTGTCTCGGGGCCCATCTCGATGGCGCGTTTCACATCGGCATCAAGGCCCAGTAATCCAGATCAAGCAGCACCTCGGGCAGATATTTGCCATCCGCCCCGCGCAGGGCGAAGGGATCGCCGCCCTTGGTGGCAACCAGCCGCAGACGGATTGCGCCCACGCCGGGGGAACGGGTTTCGGCCTTGTCCAGAACCTCGGACCATGCGCGGATTGTATCGCCGGACAGGCAGGGATTGGCATGGGCACCGCCGTTCAGCCCGACCACCATCTGCGCATTGGCCAGCCCGTTAAAAGACAGCGCCCGTGCCATTGAAATCACATGACCACCATAGATCAGACGGCTGCCATCTGGGCGGGCGGCGGTATCAAAATGCACCTTGGCGGTGTTTTGCCACAGACGGGTGGCCAGCATATGTTCGGCCTCTTCGACCGTCACTCCATCAACGTGGTCAATCTGTTCGCCGATCTGATAATCGCCCCAGCGGTGCGGTTCCCCCGCGAGGGCAAAGTCATACTTGCTGAAATCCAGCCCCTTGGGAATCACCAGTTGATCCGCAGCCACCGTCCCGGGCAGATCGGGGATCACGGTTTCAGGGGCAGCGGCCGCCAGATCGCCTTTGCGCACCATCACCCAGCGCACATATTCCAGCACCGGTTGATCGTTCTGGTTCACGCCGGTGGTGCGCACATAGACCACACCGGTTTTGCCGTTTGAATTCTGCTTGAGACCGATCACCTGCGATTGGCTGCGCAGGGTGTCACCAGGCCAGACCGGGGCCAGCCAACGCCCCTGGGCATAGCCAAGGTTTGCCACCGCATTCAGCGACACATCCGGCACGGTTTTGCCAAACACGATGTGAAAGGCGATCATATCGTCCAGCGGGCTGGCGGGCAGGCCGCAGGACCGGGCGAATTGATCCGAGGAATACAGCGCATGACGCGCCGGATAAAGCATGTGATACAGGGCGCGTTCGCCGTCTTTTACCGTGCGCGGCACCGCGTGATGCAGGGTCTCGCCGAGGCGATAATCCTCAAAGAACCGCCCTGAATTGGTCTTGGCCATTACTGGGCCCCCAGCTTGGTGTCCGGGGTATAGGTGCCGTCGACTTCTTTCACCACGGATTGACCACAGCGCATGATGCCTGCGCTGTGGTCCCAGGTCTGGGTGGGTGATCCGTAGAGTTCCCAGCCCTTGTTCAGCGCGTCAGTGACCTTGTGACAAAAGGCGGATGTGTCTTCTTCCGAAAGGAAGCGGTAAAGTTTCATGTCAGTCTCCGACAGGATCAGGAAGGGAAGGGCATGACGCCCAGCAAAACGTGGATGCCGGTGATCACCGCGAACATCACCAGCGTGATGACGATCAGGCGAATATAGGTGGCGCGGCCCGCAGGCGCAGGGGCGGTCCAATCCGGTTCGGCCTTGTTGATCAGGATCACCGTGACAACCGCCCAGGCCAGAATCCCGCCAAACAAAAGCACAGACGCCAGATCACCATTGACCAGCAAATGTGCAAAGGCCCAGATTTTCACGGCGGTAAGCTGCGGATGGCGGATTTTAGTGGCGGGCCATGCTTTGGCCCCTTTGGCGGCGGAAGACCCGTAGACCCAAAGCGCAAAAAGCATCAGCAAGTTGTTGATATGGATCATAAAGCTGGGTGGGTACCAGACATTGATAAAGTCAGCGCCGCGATAGCCGATGATCATCAGCGCCAGTCCGGCAACAATCAGCAGGGCCACCAAACCCTTGCCGCGGTCCCCAAGTTTGGCGCGCGCATCTGGCGCGAACCGTTTGAACCAATGTGCGCCGATCCAAAGGACCAGACCGAGAATCAAAAGAAACATCATGGAATTACTCCGCGTTTAAGGCTGCTATTGCCTCCAGCTTTGACAGAGTTTCACGGGCACTGGCAACATGAAGGTTTTCCACGATGCGCCCGTCCACCACGGCAACCCCCTGACCCGAGGCTTCGGTTTCTTCAAATGCCGCGATCTGGCGGCGGGCCAGATCGGCCTCTGCCTCGGACGGGGAAAACGCCACATTGGCCACATCAAGCTGGGCCGGATGGATCAGGGTCTTGCCGTCAAAGCCCATATCGCGGCCCTGGTCGGCTTCCACACGCAGGCCTGCGTCATCCTTAAAGGCGTTATACACCCCGTCGATGATCGCGATATTATGCGCCTTGGCGGCCAGCACACAAAGGCCCAGCCCCGCCATCAGCGGTTGACGGTCCAGGGTGACGCGGGTTTGCAATTCCTTGTTCAGATCATTGGTGCCCATGACCAGCGCCTGCAGTTGTGGATGGGCGGCAATCGCCCCCGCATTCAACATCGCAATCGGGGTTTCCATCATGGCCCATAACGGGATGTCGCCCACCAGTGCCGCCAGTGCATCCAGATCAGCGGGGCTGCCGACCTTGGGTAGCAAAATCGCATCAGGGTTCATTTTGGCGGCGGCGCGGGCATCCCCGGCGCCCCATGCGGTGTCCAGACCATTGATCCGGATCACCTTGTAGCGGCGGCCATATCCCCCGGTTGCCAGCGCCGTGGCAAGGGTGTCGCGGGCGGATATTTTTTCTTCGGCGGTCACCGCGTCTTCAAGATCAAAGATCACCGCGTCACAGGCCAGATTGCGGGCCTTGTCCAGCGCCCGGGGTTTGGAGCCGGGAATATACAGAACAGAGCGAAGCGGGCGGGCGATTTTAGACATGGGTGGCTCCGAATAGGGACCGGCAAGAATGCCGGGGTTATAAAGTTGCGCACAAAGGGGCATTTCTTTCACAAAAGTACAACCCAAAATGCGCCGCGCTGCAGCAAAAATCAAATGCGACAGGTCTAAGCGCGTTGCGTTAACCTTAATTTCAGTCCTTCGGCGCAGATTTGGGCATCGCATTTTCGGGGCGGGCCGCGGCGGCGGACAGATCGATAGCCCGTCAAGGGAATGCAAGATGTCAAACCCCAAGGCCACCCTTGTTGGCGGTAAAACCGCAAGAACCAAGCAACAAAGGTGCCGCCTTTTTGAATGAAGGCACTGCAATGGAACGGATCGACAAGACAGGCAAATTGATCGGGCTGACGCTGGCGTCGGCCCTTTATCTGGCGGGCACGGGTGATGCGCTGGCCCAATCGGCGCGCAATTGCGGGCCGCGGCTGGCGGTGGTGGAACGGCTGGCCCAGGGCTATGGCGAAACCCGCCAATCCATCGGGCTCGGGGCCAATAACGCGGTGGTTGAGGTCTTTGCCTCAACAGAGACCGGCAGTTGGACCATCACCATCACCCGCCCCAACGGATTAACCTGTCTGGTGGCGTCGGGGCAGGCGTTTGAAACGCTGGCCGAGGTGCTGCCGTCCGGCGATGATGATGCCTAGGCGCATTTACGTTAGTGCGTCCCAGATCAGCTTTGATCCGGTGACCATCAACAACACATAGGTCAGCGCAAAAAACAGCCTTTCGGGCACAACCCGATGCGCGCGCACCCCCAGCCACGTCCCCAACAGTGCAAAAGGCGCGAGGATGATATTGGCGGTAAAGGTCTGCGCGGTGAACATCCCCAATGCGGCATAGGGGATGAATTTCACAATATTCAAAATCCAGAACAACAGAACTGTGGTGGCCTGATACTGGGTTTTGCTCAGGCCACGGGTCAGCAGAAACACCGCTGCGGGGGGGCCACCTGCGTGGCTGATAAAAGTGGTGAACCCGACAATTGTGCCAATCGCAACGCCCGCCCAATCGGGCAGGGCTTTTTGGGTCAGGCGCAAAATCCCGCTGGCCAGCGACAGCCGCCACAGCACAAATCCCACTGACACCGCGCCAATCAACAGCCGCACCACATCGGGCGAGGCAACACGATAAAGCGCGGCCCCCAGCAGCACACCGGGCAAGCCGCCGAGCGCCAGCAGCTTGACGTCCGGCAGGCTCCATTTGCGCCAATAGGGCCGCAGCGATCCTGCATCAATCAACATCAACAAGGGCAGCATCACCCCCAGCGCCAAACCCGGTTCAATGACCAGCGCCAGCACCGTGGCAGAGGCAAAAGCCGCCCCAGATCCGAACCCTGCTTTGGAAACACCTGCGAAAAACACGGCAGCGCCCGCAATACAAAAGAACCAAAGGTCAAAGGTCAGCATCAAAAACGGGACTTTATATTTTCTAAAGAAAAACCGGAACAAGACCGCGGGTGCGGCGTTATGTCGATACACGATCACGATAACTGAGTAACGATGAGGAGACCAGTATGATGAAACGTTTTTTGACAACAACAGCCGTTGCTTTGACCCTTTCCGGCGCTGCCTTTGCCGACACCGGCATGGGTGGGATCACAACCGTTGAAGCGGCACAAAGCGATTTTTTCGCTTCCGATCTGATCGGCATGCGGGTCTATAATTCCGAAACCAAAGTGGACGCAGATGCCGCGGTTGCAGCGGGTGCCGAAACCGACCGGGACGATATCGGCGAGATCAACGACATCATCATCGGCGAGAATGGCGACGTGCGCGCCGTGATCCTTGGGATCGGCGGATTTCTCGGCCTTGGCGAACGGGACGTGAGCATCGCGATGCAAGACATCAAGGTGCTGCATGAAGACGGCGACAGCGATGACCGTTTTCTGGTGGTGAACACGTCGAAAACCCTGCTGGAAAAGGCACCGGCCTTTGAACGCCGGATCGACGCCGCCGCAACAGGAATCGCTGACACTGCGTCTGACATGACCGCGCGTGTCAAATCCGAAGCGGGCGAAATCAAGAATGATGTTGTCGGCGCCGCCAACAGTGCCGGTGAACGTGTCAAGAGCGGGGTTGATGCGCTTGCTCAATCCACAGACACCAAAGCCCCGCAGATGACAGCCGATGCAGACGCCGCGATTGACGCCCCGGTTCTGGGCCGCCCCCTGGTGGAGCGCGAAGGCTATCAACCCGTGGATATGGCCACGGCCAAAGCCGATGAACTGACCGCCGGGAAACTTCAGGGTGCGGCAGTGATGGGTGAAAACGACGAATCTGTGGGCGAAATTGACAGGTTGGTCCTGGATGACAGCGGTGACGTTGCCAAAGTGGTGATCAATGTGGGCGGCTTTCTGGGGCTGGGGGAAAAACCCGTCGCAGTGGATTTCGAACAGCTTCAGATTCTGCGCAATGTCGATGGGGATGATCTGAAAATCTATATCGACGCCAATGTAAAAGCACTGAAAGCCAAACCCGCCTACAAGGGCTGACACCAACATCGGGTTGGTATGTTAACGAGTATGGGTCATCGCGAAAGCGGTGACCCTTTTTTAAGATCCGGCGGGTTTTATGGCAGGGATCACGGGGTAACTTGCAGGCAGGCTCGTATTTCGTTATCCCACGCGCAACGTAACCCTGACGGAGACACTATCATGGCCAGACCCAAAATCGCGCTTATTGGCGCGGGTCAAATCGGCGGCACCCTTGCCCATCTCGCAGCTTTGAAAGAACTCGGCGACGTTGTTCTGTTCGACATCGCGGAAGGCACCCCAGAGGGTAAAGCGCTTGATATCGCAGAATCAGGCCCTTCGGCCAAATTTGACGCCAACATGTCCGGCACACAGGATTATGCCGATATTGCCGGGGCCGATGTCTGTATCGTCACCGCCGGCGTCGCCCGTAAACCGGGCATGAGCCGTGATGACCTGCTTGGCATCAACCTCAAAGTGATGAAATCGGTTGGTGAAGGCATTGCCAAACACGCGCCGGACGCCTTTGTGATCTGTATCACCAACCCGCTGGATGCGATGGTTTGGGCCTTGCGCGAATTTTCCGGCCTGCCGGCGGAAAAAGTATGCGGCATGGCCGGTGTGTTGGACAGCGCGCGCTTCCGTCACTTCCTGGCCTCTGAATTCAATGTATCCATGAAAGACGTTACCGCCTTTGTGCTGGGTGGCCATGGTGACACGATGGTGCCGCTGGTGCGCTATTCCACCGTTGCCGGTATCCCATTGCCTGATCTGGTGAAAATGGGCTGGACCACACAGGAAAAACTGGACGCGATTGTGCAGCGCACCCGTGATGGCGGTGCCGAAATCGTTGGCCTGTTGAAAACCGGCTCTGCGTTTTATGCGCCTGCGACATCGGCGATCGAAATGGCCGAAAGCTATTTGAAAGACCAAAAGCGTGTGCTGCCCTGCGCGGCCTATGTGGATGGCGCCTATGGCCTTGACGGTTTTTACGTCGGTGTGCCCACCGTGATCGGCGCAGGCGGGATTGAACGGGTTGTGGAGATTTCCATGAACAAAGACGAACAGGCGATGTTCGACAGTTCTGTGAAAGCGGTCAAAGGTCTGGTTGAAGCCTGCAAAGGCATCGACGGCAGCCTGAAGTAACAGTGGTTGCGCATTGATCGAAAAGGGCGTGCCAAAAGGCGCGCCCTTTTTGTTTCGGGGGTAAGGCATCCAGCAAGTCCCGACACATCCACTGAGGGTTATGACGGTCTGGGGCTTTCGGATCTTGCCGTTGTTTTGCGCAAAACCGCGCCAGCGGTAGATGCATTTGTTATCACAGCCAACGGGTTTGAAGATTGATCCGCCCAAATCCGTCGTAAATTGCAGCGCGAAACCACCAGGCAGCTGAGTCTTGCTGCAGCGCAGTAATTGTTTTGTGATCACAGTGGAATATCGTGTGATCACATATCGCAAAATTCGCTACTCATTAAGAAAAAATTTGCCTAGATGTGCCAAGAAACCACGCTCACGGCCCCGCTTGCCCCGTGACAGCCTGTAAAAAAACGCTATCACTGAGGTAGCCAACAGCAAAGGACCAATACAATGGCCGATGTAAACCGGGGCAATCGCCCGCTGTCGCCACATATAACGATCTACCGTCGTCAGCTCACTGCTTTTACCTCCATTCTCACACGGATCACTGGCAATGCCATGTTGATTTCGGCCTTGTTGATCGTCTGGTGGTTTCTGGCCGCTGCGACATCGCAGGGGTATTTCGATCTGGTGAACGGGCTGCTGACCTGCTGGTTCGGCGATCTGGTGATGTTCTTTTCGGTGCTGGGGCTGTGGTATCACACGCTGGCTGGCATCCGGCACCTGATCTGGGACAACGGCTATGCCCTGGATATCCCGACCGCTGAAAAACTCGGCTGGGCGGCGATCTTTGGGTCTATTTTGCTGACATTGATCACCGTTGTGATCGTTTAAGGAGGGCATGAAAATGGCATATCTTACCGACCGTAAACGCGCCCGTGGCCTTGGTTCTGCGAAAACCGGCACCGCGCATTTCTGGGCCATGAAGGTCAGCTCTGTTGCGCTGCTGATCTTGATCCCGTTTTTTGTCTTTACCTTCGGGTCCGCCCTGGGCGGCACCTATGAGGAAATTCTGGCCTATTACAGCCGTCCGTTCCCCGCAATTGTTGCGGCGCTGACCCTGCTGGTGGGGTTCAAACACTTTAATGACGGCGTGCAGGTGCTGATTGAGGATTATGTGCATGGCACAAGCCAGAAACTGGCGATTATCCTGATGACCTGTCTCAGCTATGGCGCAGCGGCGGTGGGCGTATTCGCCCTTGCCAAGCTGGCGCTCTGATCCAAATAATTCCCACGGGAGACCGAAAAATGGCCGCATATGAATATGAAACCCACGAATATGACGTGGTTGTCGTGGGGGCAGGCGGTGCAGGTTTGCGCGCCACACTGGGCATGGCAGAGCAGGGCTTGCGCACTGCATGTGTGTCCAAAGTGTTTCCAACACGGTCCCACACCGTCGCCGCGCAGGGCGGCATTGCCGCCTCGCTCAGCAACATGGGCCCCGACAATTGGCAGTGGCATATGTATGACACCGTCAAGGGCTCGGATTGGCTGGGCGATACCGATGCGATGGAATATCTCGCCCGTGAGGCCCCCAAAGCGGTTTACGAACTGGAACATTACGGGGTGCCGTTCTCGCGCACCGAAGAGGGCAAGATTTACCAGCGTCCCTTTGGGGGGCACACCACCGAATTTGGCGAAGGCCCGCCCGTACAGCGCACCTGTGCGGCGGCCGACCGGACGGGGCACGCGATCCTGCACACGCTCTATGGTCAAAGCCTGAAGAACAACGCGGAATTCTACATCGAATATTTCGCCATTGATCTGATCATGTCCGAAGATGGTGTCTGTCAGGGTGTGCTGTGCTGGAAACTTGATGACGGCACCATGCATCTGTTCTCGGCCAAGATGGTTGTGCTGGCGACCGGCGGCTATGGCCGTGCCTATTTCAGCGCCACATCGGCGCATACCTGTACCGGTGACGGGGGGGGGATGGCGGCGCGTGCGGGGCTGGCCTTGCAGGATATGGAATTTGTACAATTCCATCCCACGGGGATTTACGGCGCGGGCTGTTTGATCACCGAAGGCGCGCGCGGCGAGGGCGGGTATCTGACCAATTCCGAGGGCGAGCGATTCATGGAACGCTATGCGCCGACCTACAAGGATCTGGCCAGCCGTGATGTTGTGTCACGCTGTATGACCATGGAGATCCGCGAGGGCCGCGGCGTTGGTGCAAATGGCGATCACATCCATTTGCACCTCAACCACCTGCCGCCCGAAACGCTTGATCTGCGTTTGCCGGGGATCTCGGAATCCGCGCGTATCTTTGCCGGTGTGGATCTGACCAAAGAACCGATTCCGGTCTTGCCAACCGTGCATTACAACATGGGCGGCATTCCGACGAATTACTGGGGCGAAGTCCTGGCCCCGACCAAAGACAGCCCTGATGCGGTATCGCCGGGCCTGATGGCTGTGGGCGAGGCGGGCTGTGCGTCGGTGCACGGGGCCAACCGGCTTGGATCAAATTCGCTGATCGACCTTGTGGTCTTTGGCCGTGCTGCGGCGATCCGCGCGGCAGAAATCGTCGATCCGAAATCCGCCGTGCCCCCCCCGAACCAAGCTTCGGTTGATGCGGCATTTGCCCGCTTTGACGGGCTGCGCTATGCCAAGGGCCAGACGCCCACCGCCGAGTTGCGCCTTGAAATGCAGAAAACCATGCAGGCCGATGCCGCGGTGTTCCGCACCGATAAAACCCTCGAAGAGGGCCGGGTGAAAATGGTTGAAGTGGCCGATAAACTGGCCGATCTGCATGTCACCGACACCTCGCTGGTCTGGAATTCCGATCTGATGGAAACCCTTGAGCTGACCAATCTGATGCCAAATGCGGTGGCCACCATCACCGCCGCCGCAGCGCGCAAAGAAAGCCGTGGCGCCCATGCCCACGAGGATTACCCGGACCGCGACGACAAGAACTGGCGCAAGCACAGCCTGTGCTGGTTTGACGGCAACAAAGCCAAACTGGGCGATCGTCCTGTGCATCTTGATCCGCTGACCGTGCAAAAAGACGGCGGTATTGATCTCAAGAAAATCGCCCCGAAAAAGCGGGTGTATTGATCAGATGCGCCTGGTTGCTGTTTTTGCCCTTTGCGCCGTGGCGCTGACGGCCTGCACCGAGGTGCAGCAAGCCGTGGACAGCACGGCGCGGCGCGGTGCAAAAGGCGTGGTGACTGAAACCCTTGCCACCCGTTTTCCGCAGGTGCCAAAGGAATTGATCACCCCCTTCACGGATTGCATCATCGACAATGCCTCTGCCGTGGAAATCCGGGCCTTTACCAAGGCCGCGATTGTCGGCGTCGATGAGACCACCGTTGATGTGATCCGCAATGTGTTGGCACGGCCCGAAACCGCCGCCTGCCTGCAGACCAAAGCGTTAAGCGGTGCTGCCACCTAGCGCGGGTTTGAATAATCGCTGATCGCCCTGCGGGGCGCAGCCCAGTGAACGCCCTAAGGGGCAAACGATAAACAGGCGGCATTCCCGCCGGAACAGGAGACGCAAAATGGTTCAGCTGACGCTCCCCAAAAACTCCCGTATGACCAGCGGGAAGACCTGGCCCAAGCCACAGGGCGCAACCAAACTGCGAGAATTCCACATTTACCGCTGGAACCCCGATGACGGTAAAAACCCTGCCATCGACACTTATTTCGTGGATATGGACAGCTGCGGCCCGATGATTCTGGATGCGCTGATCAAGATCAAGAACGAGATTGACCCGACGCTGACGTTCCGTCGCTCATGCCGCGAGGGCATCTGCGGGTCTTGCGCGATGAACATTGACGGGATCAACACGCTGGCCTGCACCTATGGCATGGAAGAAATCAAAGGTGTGGTTAAGATTTACCCGCTGCCGCATATGCCGGTGGTCAAGGATCTGATCCCCGACCTGACGCATTTCTATGCCCAGCATGCCTCGATCCAGCCCTGGCTGGAAACCGAAACACCCAACCCTGCCAAAGAATGGAAACAGTCGATTGACGACCGTGCCAAGCTGGACGGGCTGTATGAATGTATCATGTGCGCCTGCTGCACCACGTCTTGCCCCAGCTATTGGTGGAATGGTGACCGGTATCTCGGGCCCGCGGCCCTGTTGCATGCTTATCGCTGGATCATTGATTCCCGCGACGAGGCAACGGGCGAGCGTCTGGACGAACTTGAAGATCCGTTCAAATTGTACCGCTGCCACACCATCATGAACTGCGCCAAGACCTGCCCCAAAGGCCTGAACCCTGCCGCAGCGATTGCCAAAATCAAGAAACTGATGGTCGAACGCACCATCTGAACCGGATGTGCCAGCCCCGCAAGACGGGGCTGGAGACCCAAATATGCCGCTATTGATTGCCTTTGTCATTGTTGTTGTGGTGGTTGCGATTGTGTCGCGCCGCAGCTTGAGGACGCGCCAGTGTCGCTGGCGCATGGACCGGGCGGGCAGCAAGGGTGCCTTGATCAAATACAATTGTGTGACCTGCGGCGCCGAGGCATTTCGCAGCACCGGCAAGCCGGACAATTGCCTGAGCGGGATCAAATCACCGCGCCTGTAAGGCGTCACGCCCTGCTGACCCCGCGTCTTTCTCGACAGCGCCCGCGCCCGCGCCTAGGCTGACCTCAGATCAGGGGGCGGATGACAATGGCGGATTTCAAGGCAGATGTGATTATCGTGGGGGCAGGGCTGGCTGGCATGGTGGCCGCCCATGAGGCGGTGATGCGCGGGCGCAGGGTTTTGCTGTTGGATCAGGAAGCGCCGCAATCGCTGGGCGGGCAGGCGTATTGGTCCTTGGGGGGATTGTTCATGGTGGATACCCCCGAACAGCGCCGCCTTGGCATCAAGGACAGTGCCGAACTGGCGCTGAGCGACTGGATGGGATCAGCGCAATTCGACCGCCCCGAAGACGCCAACCCGCGTGCCTATGCCGAAGGGTTTGTGGACTGGGCGGCAGGGGACATGCGTGCGTGGTGTCATGATCTGGGCATGCGCTGGTTTCCGGTGGTCGGCTGGGCCGAACGTGGCGGCGCATTGGCGCATGGCCATGGCAACAGTGTGCCGCGCTTTCACATCACCTGGGGCACCGGCACCGGGGTGGTCGCGCCCTTTGCCAAAAAGATGGTGGAATATGCCGCAACCGGGCAGCTGCGACTGGGCTTTCGCCACCGGGTGACCGATCTGATCACCACGGATGGGCGGGTGACGGGGCTGCGCGGCGATATCTTGCAAGACAGCACCGCGGCGCGTGGTAAAAGCACCTCGCGCAGCGTCACGGGCGGGTTCGAGCATAGCGCCGAGGCCATTGTCCTGACCACGGGCGGCATTGGCGGCAATCATGATCTGGTGCGCCAGCACTGGCCTGCGGATCGTCTTGGCCCTGCGCCAAAGGTGATGGTGGCAGGCGTGCCCGATTACGTGGATGGCAAGATGCATGGCATTGCGGCAACTGCCGGGGCCGGGCTGATCAACGAAGACCGCATGTGGCATTACTGCGAAGGTCTGCAAAACTGGGATCCGATCTGGCCGAACCACGGCATTCGGGTGCTGCCCGGCCCGTCCTCTTTGTGGTTTGATGCCAGGGGCGTGCGCATGGAAGCGCCGTTCCTGCCGGGGTTTGACACGCTTGGCACCTTGAAGCGCATTCTGAGCGCGGGCCAGCACAGTTGGTTTATCCTGACCCAGAAAATCATCGAAAAGGAATTTGCCCTCTCGGGATCGGAACAGAACCTTGATCTGACCGAGGGCGGTTGGCGCGCGGTGTTGAAGGCGCGTCTGGGCAAAGGCGCAACCCCTGCGGTGGAGGCCTTTAAGGACAAGGGCGCGGATTTCATTGTTGCGGATGATCTGGAAACGCTGGTGGCGGGGATGAACCGCCTGACGCCAGAAATGCCTGTGGCACTGGATCTCATCCGCGCACAAATCACCGCCCGCGATCTGCAATTGACCAATCCTTTTGCCAAAGACGCCCAGATCACCGCGATCCGGGGCGCACGGGCCTATCGCGGCGACAAATTGATCCGCACCGCCAAGCCCCATGCGATCCTTGATCCTGTGAACGGGCCGCTGATTGCCGTGCGTCTGAATGTGCTGACCCGCAAATCGCTGGGCGGGTTGCATACGGACATAGAGGGCAGGGTGTTGACGCCCGAGGGGGCGGTGCTGGAGGGATTATTTGCGGCGGGCGAAGTCTGCGGTTTTGGCGGCGGCGGGTATCACGGCTATAACGCGCTTGAGGGGACATTCCTTGGCGGGTGTCTTTATTCAGGGCGGCTTGCCGGTCAGCATGCTTAGACCTATCCCATCAGCCAGTGCAGGAGCCGCCCCATGATCCCAGAACCCAAAGACGCCGACGCCCGCCGCGCGGTGCACCCCGTGATCTGTTATCCGGTAGAGACCCTGCCGCAGCCCGATATGGCGCTGTATCAGGCCGCACGTGAAGGCATGGTCAAAATCAGTGAGCTGCGGGTGCCGCCCCGCGATGCCGCCACGTTTAACGTGCCGGCAGGGCATTTCTTTCGCATTACCTCGGTTGAGGGGCCACAGGTTGGTGATTTGAACCTGTGGAATGCCGATGATCTGGGCGAACGGTTTTATTCCGGCAAAACCCGCGCCCTGCATGGCACCCATATCACCAAAGGCGAAAGGATGTGGTCATCCTTTCCGAACATGCGCCCCTTGGCGACGCTGACGCAGGATACTTTGGGCTGGTACGGGATCGACGGCTTTGGGGGATCCGTGCATGACGTGATTGGCACCCGCTGTGATCCCTATACCCATAACCTGTTGAAAGGCGGGCAGTATCATCAGTGCTGCCATTCCAATCTGACCCGTGCCCTGGCCGATCATCTGGGGGTGCCTTTGGCGCAGGCCGAAGTGCATGTGCATGATGTGTTGAATGTGTTCATGTGCACCGGTTTCACCCGCGACACCGGACAATATTTCATGAAAGCCAGCCCCGTGCGGGTCGGGGATTATCTGGAATTCTTTGCCGAGATTGATCTGCTCGGCGCGCTCAGCGCCTGTCCGGGCGGGGATTGTTCGGCGGAACATTCATCGGATACCGCTGCCTGTTATCCGCTGTTGGTCGAAGTGTTCGCGCCGCAATCAGGGGCCTTGGATGCCTGGACGCCGCCGCCGGTGAACGGTTATGATCACAGCCACGGACGGTAGATCGGACATATTGTCCGACCTACGCGGTTCCGCGCCTAGGCAAAGGCTGCTTCCAGCGCGATCTCGACCATATCACCAAAGGTCTTTTCACGATCCTCGGACGGCAATGCCTCACCGGTTTGCAAATGATCCGACACTGTCAGCACCGCCAAGGCACGACGTCCATGACGGGCGGCCAATGTGTATAATTCAGCGGCTTCCATTTCGACGCCCAGAATACCATGGCGCACCATCTGTTCATCCAGATCGGGGCGTTCGGCATAGAATACATCCGAGGAATAAATCCCGCCAACATGGGTTTTGCAGCCCTTGCTTTCCGAGGCGGCAACAGCGGCCCGCAGCAAAGACCAATCGGCGGTTGGTGCATAGTTCACTTCTTTGAAAATTCCCGAGGAAGGCGAAGTGATGGTGCTTGCGGTCATTGCGATGATCACATCACGGATGCCGACCTGCGGCTGCATCCCGCCACAAGATCCGATGCGGATCAGGGTTTTGGCATCATAATCGCGAATCAGTTCATTGGCATAGATCGACAGGGACGGCATGCCCATGCCCGAGCCCTGAATGGTCACGCGGTTGCCGTTCCACATGCCGGTAAAGCCCAACATGCCGCGCACTTCATTCACCAGAACCGCGCCCTCAAGAAAGGTCTCAGCCGCCCATTTGGCGCGATAGGGATCGCCGGGCATCAGGACAGTTTCGGCAATCTCGCCGGGTTTCGCGCCGATATGAACGGTCATGGGGGTCTCCAGTTTGAACAGAGTGGTAATCTGCCTTTCCTGCGCCGCAAGGGCAAGAGGCAGCGGGATTTGGCGCGCGAAAAAGCACCGCGCGATGAATAGGGACTGAAAAGAGAGGATCAGGATTGGCACCTTCTAATTGCGCTGCAATCTGGCGTGCAATTAGAAGGTGATCCAATACCCGATTAAGATGTGTTAATCCGCGATACGCATCGCATCAGGCGAAGTGCCTTTGTCGGTTTGTGCGCGGAACCAATTTGGCTGGCGGCCTTTGCCGGTCCATGTCTGGGTTGGATCCGCAGGGTTGGCGAATTGTGGTTTGGATTTTTTGACCGGGCCTTTTGCCTTGGTTTTCCGAGCTTTGGCAGGCGCCTTGAGATCAGCGGACAATTCAGTCAGCGAGAAGCCAAATTCAGCCGCTGCTTTTTGCGCGGCTTTTGTGGCAAGGGAACGATCCCGGGCGCGGGCATTGTTCAGCGCCTTTTTGACATCACCCAGCAGCTTTTCCAATTCCTTGGAATTCAGATTTTTCAGGTCGATTTTCATTCGTGTAGATCCAATAAGTTTTAGTCGTGCGGATCTACTTTATTCCCTTTTTCATTCAATTGATATTCGTTTCAATTATGCCTATTGCGCTGCAACCGCAGCGGGATCCGCCAATGTCACGATGTCTTGCATAATGACGTTCAATTCAAAATCTTTCGGGGTGTACACCCGCGCCACCCCCATCGCGCGCAGACGTATTGCGTCTTCTTCGGGGATAATCCCGCCGACGATCACCGGAATATCCCCCAGACCCGCAGCGCGCATTTGATCGATCAGATCTTCGACCAGCGGAATATGCGATCCAGACAGGATCGACAGGCCCAGCACATGGGCATTGCCGGTTTGGGCGGCTTTGACAATTTCTGCAGGGGTCAGACGGATGCCCTCATAGGCGATGTCCATGCCGCAATCCCGGGCGCGCACGGCAATCTGTTCGGCGCCGTTGGAATGGCCATCCAATCCGGGTTTGCCCACAAGGAATTTCAGACGCCGGCCCAATCGGTCACTTACCGCATCCACGCTGGCGCGCAGTTCATCCAGACCTTCGGTTTTGTTGGATTGTCCTGCGGCCACGCCGGTTGGGCCACGGTATTCCCCATGCACAATGCGCATTTGCGCGGCCCATTCGCCGGTTGTCACCCCTGCTTTGGCGGCGGCAATCGACGGGGCCATGATATTGTGCCCCTCAGTGGCGGCGGCGCGCAGATCGGCAAGGGCCGATTGCACCGCGGTTTCATCGCGACGGGCGCGCCATTCATTCAAACGGGTGATCTGTTGGGCTTCAACCGCAGGGTCCACAACCATGATGCCACCATCCCCCGTCATCAGCGGCGAGGGTTCGCCCTGTTGCCATTTGTTCACCCCGACCACCACGGTTTCGCCCGCTTCGATCCGGCCAAGCCGTGCGGCGTTGCTGTTCACCAATCGGCCTTTCATGTAATCAATGGCGGAAATTGCCCCGCCCATACCATCCAGATTGGCCAATTCGGCGCGCGCACCCTGTTTCAGCAGTTCAACCTTGGCCTCCACTGCCGGATTGCCTTCAAACAGATCGTCAAATTCCAGAAGATCGGTTTCATAGGCCAGAATTTGCTGCATCCGCATGGACCATTGTTGATCCCAAGGGCGCGGCAGGCCCAGTGCCTCGTTCCATGCGGGCAATTGCACCGCACGGGCGCGGGCCTTTTTCGACAGGGTCACGGCCAGCATTTCAATCAAAATACGATAGACGTTATTTTCCGGCTGTTGTTCGGTTAATCCCAGTGAATTGACCTGCACACCATAGCGGAAACGGCGGTATTTCGGGTCTTCTACGTCATAGCGTTCCAGGCAAATTTCATCCCATAGATCAACAAAGGCACGCATTTTGCACATTTCGGTGACAAAGCGGATCCCCGCATTCACAAAGAAGGAAATCCGGCCCACCAAGGCAGGAAAATCCTTGCTGGCGACACGGGGGCGCAGGGCATCAAGCACCGCAGTGGCGGTGGCCAGCGCAAAGGCAAGCTCCTGTTCCGGTGTCGCGCCGGCCTCTTGCAGGTGATAGGAACAGACGTTCATCGGGTTCCATTTCGGCACATTGGTGTAACAATATTCCGCCACATCCGCGATCATCTTGAGCGACGGCGCGGGCGGGCAGATATAGGTGCCGCGCGACAGGTATTCCTTGATCAGATCGTTTTGCACAGTGCCTTGCAGGGCGGTGACATCGGCGCCTTGTTCTTCGGCCACGGCGATATACAGCGCCAGCAACCACGGCGCGGTGGCGTTGATGGTCATCGAGGTGTTCATCTGGTCCAGCGGGATGTCTTTGAACAACATCCGCATGTCGCCCAGATGGCTGACCGGCACGCCGACCTTGCCTACTTCGCCCCGCGCCAAGATGTGATCGCTGTCATATCCGGTTTGGGTTGGCAGATCGAAGGCCACGGAAAGCCCGGTCTGCCCTTTGGCCAGATTGGACCGATACAGCGCATTCGAGGCCTCGGCAGTGGAATGGCCCGCATAGGTACGGATCAACCAGGGGCGGTCTGCTTTGGGCGATGTTTTCGGGTCTGACATGGCGGGCCTCACTGAATCGGTCGAGAAACATTATTGCGTTTGGTTGTGTTTAGGGGACATTTTATACCAATGTCAATTCGCTGCGTTGCGGCATGTCTCCTGCGGCGAAAATATTCGCATCTGCAGCAGATATCGCAAGAAACATCTGGTTTGCGGGGCTTTTGCGCGGACCATCCGATCTGTGTTGCCTGTCCAACAGGCGTTTTTGGGGGCAGGGGTGGATTTTGCCCCTATTCAATCTGCTGCGCAGCGGAAATTGATATTGTTCTTAAGGTCTGGCGCTGCAAGGGTAATCCCATGACGCAAACCGTGCAGTTGCCGCTTTGGCTTTTCATTCTGATCGTGCTTTTTGCCGCTGTAACGGCGTTGAGCCATTTTTTGCTGCCCTCTGTGCGCTGGTTTTTCCGGCGGCGGTTGGAACGGGCAGTGGCGCGGTTGAATACCCGGCTGAAACGCCCGATTGAGCCGTTCAAACTGGCGCGGCGCTATGACATGATCCAGCGCCTGATCTATGATCCCGAAGTCACCCGCGAGATTGTCGCCTATGCCCGCCACAATCACGTGCCCGAAAACGTTGCCTTTCAAAAGGCCCGCGAATATGCCCGCGAAATTGTGCCGAGCTTTTCCGCCTTTGCCTATTTCAGCTTTGGCATTCGGCTGGCGCGGTTGCTGGCCAATGCGGTGTACCGGATCAAAACCGCCGACAGCAACAACCGGATATTTGACGCGATCCCCAAAGAGGCGACCGTGGTGTTTGTGATGAACCACCGCTCGAACATGGATTATGTTCTGGTGACCTATCTGGCGGCGCGGGATTCCGCGCTTGCCTATGCGGTGGGGGAATGGGCGCGGGTTTGGCCGCTCAGCCGGTTGATCAAATCAATGGGGGCGTATTTCATCCGCCGCAGATCGCGCGGCGCGCTCTATCGCAAGGTGTTGGCGCGCTATGTGCAGATGGCCACGGCGGGCGGGGTCAATCAGGCGATGTATCCCGAAGGCGGGCTGAGTTTGAACGGGCGTTTACAGCCGCCGCGCATGGGGTTGTTGTCCTATGTCACCGAAGGGTTTGATCCAGAAGACACCCGCGACGTGGTGCTGGTGCCGGTGGCGATCAATTATGATCGGGTGCTGGAAGACACGGTGCTGATCGCCGCAGACCGGCGCGGGGATCGGCGTTTCGGGGCGCGGATCACGGTTGTTTTGCGGTTTATTCTGCGCAAGCTCTGGCAACGGCTGACCCGGCAGGAAACCCGGTTTGGCACGGCAGCGGTGGCCTTTGGCACGCCGATGTCGCTGCGTGATGCGGGGCCGGACACTGATATTGTGGCGATTTCTGAAGATCTGATGGCGCGGATCGCCGAGGCCATGCCGGTGCTGGCGGTGCCGGTCTTGTCCTATGCGATGTTGACCCATCCGGGCGGGCTATCGCCGGATGCCTTGACCGCCAGGGTGACAGAGATATTCGCGCTGGTGCCCCAGGACAATCGGGTGGTGCGGGCGGATAACCTTGATTTTGAACTGGGCCGCGCGATCAAGGGGTTGCTGGCCCGCGATGTGATCCAATTGCAGGATGGCATCTGGAAAATCGGTGCAGATCAGGAACCCCTGCTGCGGTTTTATGCCAGTTCAATTGCGCATTTCCTACCGGATCATGCTGCACTTGCGAATGATTTTGCTGCATCCGCGGGGTCATAAAGTTTCAAAAAGAACCCTTCTTGGGTTGCATTGTTGCGCCTTGCCCCATATCCCAAGGGCAAGCGATTTGATTCTGCATCGCGGCAAAATGAACGAATGATCCAGCCGACAGGAGGCCCGCATGGCACTCGATACAACCATCGCGCAGTATGACGCACCGGAAAAAGACCTCTATGAAATGGGCGAAATGCCCCCGATGGGCTATGTTCCCAAACAGATGTATGCATGGGCCATTCGCAAGGAACGCCACGGCGATCCCGATGCCGCAATGCTGCAAGAAGTTGTCGATGTGCCAAAGCTGGACAGCCATGATGTGCTGGTTCTGGTGATGGCAGCGGGGGTGAATTATAACGGTGTCTGGGCCGCGCTTGGCGTACCGATCAGCCCCTTTGACGGCCATAAACAACCCTATCACATTGCCGGTTCCGATGCGGCAGGCATCATCTGGGCGGTGGGTGACAAGGTGCACCGCTGGAAAGTCGGTGATGAGGTGGTGATCCACTGCAATCAGGACGATGGCGATGACGAGGAATGCAACGGCGGTGATCCGATGTATTCCCCCAGCCAGCGGATCTGGGGCTATGAAACCCCTGACGGGTCGTTCAGCCAATTCACCCGCGTGCAAAGCCAGCAGTTGATGCCGCGGCCCAAGCATCTGACATGGGAAGAAAGTGCCTGTTACACGCTGACGCTGGCCACCGCTTACCGGATGTTGTTTGGCCATGAACCCCATGATCTGAAACCCGGTCAGAACGTGCTGGTCTGGGGCGCGTCCGGCGGTCTGGGGTCATATGCGATCCAGTTGATCAACACCGCAGGCGCCAATGCCATCGGGGTGATTTCGGATGAAAGCAAACGGGATTTTGTGATGGATCTGGGGGCCAAGGGGGTTCTCAACCGCAAGGATTTCAAGTGCTGGGGCCAATTGCCTACGGTCAATACCCCCGAATACGCCACTTGGTTCAGTGAGGCGCGCAAATTCGGCAAGGCGATCTGGGATATCACCGGCAAGAACGTCAATGTCGATATGGTCTTTGAACATCCGGGCGAGGCAACCTTTCCGGTGTCCACCTTTGTGGTGAAAAAGGGCGGCATGGTGGTGATCTGTGCGGGAACGTCGGGGTTTAACCTGACCTTTGATGTGCGCTATATGTGGATGCACCAGAAACGCCTGCAAGGCAGTCACTTTGCCCATTTGAAACAGGCCTCATCTGCGAACAAACTGATGCTGGAGCGCCGTCTGGATCCCTGCATGTCCGAAGTGTTCACATGGGCCGATCTGCCCGAAGCGCATATGAAAATGATGCGCAACGAACATAAACCGGGCAATATGTCGGTGCTGGTACAGGCCCCGACCACCGGATTGCGCACCTTGGAAGACGCGCTGGATGCCCGCCGTTAACCATCGGTTAGCTATAATTTGAAAACAATGGCCTGCGGATCAGGAATTGATTCGCGGGCTATTTTTATGCGGATTCAGATGGTTAAGCCCAGTTTCCCCGCAGCAGGCCCGATTTGTGATAAAAGGGGCAAAGCTTTGGCACAGCAGAAAAGACCAGGGCCGCAAAACCCGCCGCCGCGCCCGCCGCCCATTGGGCCAGAGCTGCAAAGCCAATGGATTCTGGATGTTTTGGCGGATTTGAAGGCTTTTGCGATTTCCGCCGACCTGCCCAAACTGGCGGAACATTTGGAAGACAGCGCGCTGGTGGCCTATGCCGAAATATCGGCACATGAGGAAAAGACCAAAGCCAGCGGCAAGGATCAAAGCGCCAAAACGCGGAACTGAGCGGCCGGGCGGCCAAACCGCAGCACGGCCCTGCATCCTCGTTCCGGGCCAACGCCCGCCCTGCAGGCGCGATAATTCGCTGTCAAAATCCCGAACTGGCTGCAATCCATCTGGTCCCCGCTGCGGCACTCGCTTAGGGTCGCACCATGACAGTTTCCACCGTAACCTATTCCGAAGATCAGGCCGCCGCCTTTGACAATGTTGCCGAGATGTTGCGCGGTGCGGGCATTGATCTGGACGATGCGCTGTTGATGCCCCCCGCAGGGGGCGCGGATCAGGTGATGGCGGTGACCGGCAAGGCAGGATCCGGCAAAACCCTTTTGTTGGCAGAGCTTTACAAGGCGCTGGAACAGGCCGGCGTCGAAGTGGTTTCGGGCGATTATGAATCGCGCAAACGCAGGGACAAACGCACGCTGGCGATCCTTGCTCCGACCAACAAGGCGGCCTCGGTGCTGCGCCTGCGCGGGGTGCCTGCCACAACCATCCACCGCATCCTCTATACGCCGGTCTATGACCCTGAATATGAACGGATCGCCGAATGGCTGGCCGGAAGCGGTGAACGCCCCGCGATCGAAGGGCTGACCGAGGTCTCGCTGGACCGCGCGGCGGCATTTTACGCCAATAACAAATCCATTCCGGGCGCATTGGCGGCAGCGGGCCTGCGCGGGTCGGATTTCATCACCGGATGGAAACGCCGCGAAGAACCGCTGGACATCGGGTTCGTTGATGAATCCTCGATGCTGGATGACAGGCAATTTGAGGACCTGAAAGAAATCTTTCCGACGTTGTTGTTGTTTGGTGATCCGGCGCAGCTGGCACCGGTCAATCAATCCGGCACGATGGTGTTCGAGAAACTGCCGGAAAACCGGGTGCTGACCCTGAGCCGCATCCACCGTCAGGAAGCCGACAATCCGATCCTTGATCTGGCCCATGCGCTGGCCGACCCCGATCTGGGGTTCGAAGATTTCGAACGGATGATCGAAGCTGCGGCCCGCCGCGATGAGCGGGTGGTCTGGGGGCAGCGCGTCGAGGTTGATCTGATGGCGCGTTCCCCGGTGCTGGTCTGGCGCAATGCCACGCGCATCCGTCTGATCAATGCCTTCCGGTCCGTGCATGGCGCCCCCGAAGACGCGCTTTTGGCAGGGGAACCGTTGATCTGTGACGGGATTGAACTGCCGTTGAAACACCGCAAGAAACGTCTGGACCTAGAGGCGCGCGGTTTGATCAAAGGGGCACAGGTGGTTTTTCTGGGCGAAGGCCGCAAGCCGGGGTTCAGCCGCCTGCATGTGATGGGGGCCGAAGACCCGCAGGTGTCGGCGGCATCCATTGTTAAAATCGAAAAACCTGATGAAGAAGAACCGTTTATCCCTTTTGCGGCGCGTATGGGTGCGACGTTTTTGCATGGGGCGGCCGTGACGATTCACAAAGCGCAGGGCAGCCAATGGGAAACCGTGCAGGTGTTTGCGCCCGATCTGTTTGCCGCCGCACGCATGGGCCGGATGGAGGCAGGGCAACCTTTGTGGAAACGGCTGGCCTATGTGGCCATCACCCGCGCTCAGGACCGGCTGATCTGGGTGGTGCGCAACCGTCTGTCCAAACCCAGCGGGCCGCTGGTGGTGGATGATCTGCGTGCCGTGCCTGCCGCGCTGCTCAGCCTTGAAACACCCACGGAGGAATTATTATGAAATCCATTATCATCACCGGTGCCAGTTCCGGTATTGGCCGCGCCACGGCGGAATTGTTTTTGAACCAAGGCTGGCGTGTCGGGCTGATTGCCCGCCGTGCCACCCTGTTGGAGGACCTTGCCGCCGCATATGAAAACGCCGTGGCCTTGCCCGCCGATGTGACCGATGCCACCGCAATGCGCGCGGCGTTTGACGCCTTTGGTCAAGTGGATGTGTTGTTCAACAATGCCGGTATGTTTGGCCCCTCCGGCCCGATTGACACGATCCCGCTGGAAGACTGGACCCAGGTCATGGGGGTGAATCTGAACGGGATGTTCATCGCCGCACAATTGGCCTTTGGCCGGATGCGCGCACAGGGCGGCGGGCGGATCATCAACAACGGGTCCTTGTCGGCCTATGTGCCACGCCCGGGATCAATCTGTTACACCACCACCAAACATGCGGTCACCGGATTGACGCGCACCCTGTCCCTGGACGGGCGTGATTTCAACATCGCCTGCGGGCAGATTGATATCGGCAATGCAGAAAGCGACATGGTGGCAGGGCTGAAAGCCGCCAATCCCGAGATGCAAACCATGGATGTGGCCCATGCGGCGCAATCGGTGCTGCATATGGCGCAGATGCCACCCGAGGCCAATGTGCAATTCATGACCGTGATGGCGACCAAGATGCCCTATATCGGGCGCGGCTAACGCCCAGAGTGGCTTTGGACGGCGGGAACGGAGCGGGCCATTGGCCCGTTCCCCAAGCCGTTGCCAAGGGCGGTAAATGCCGACCGGGCCCAGCCATAGGTCACGCCATGCGCAAAGGCGATGAAGGTGCCGGGGCCGGGGATCAGAGAGACGCCAAGCACTGTTGCCATAAAAATTAACCAATAATGAAAATCCCTCCGCCACAGGCAATTGCGCGGAAAACTACAGCTTAGGAGGCGGTGTGCAAAGGGGCACTCCGGGGGGGTATCCGGCAGGTTGGACAGGCTGTCCGAGCAGCGGCGGTCACTCTACGGGAAAAGATTGATTTTGTGGATCGCGGCCTTTGGGGCATATTATGGGCCATAGGTTCACCGGCCTCAAAAGGAGCGATGCGATGTCAGGGCTTTCGATTGCGATCAAAGGGCAGGGGCAATTGTTTCAGATCTGGCCGACCCATGCCGCCAAGCAGTTTCCCCGCGCAACGATCTATGACCGCAGCGCCACTGTCACGGGGCTGCGCCAGAACGAGGCCAATCTGGGCGCGCAGGGGCTGTTGGATGCCGCAGGTCAGGCCTCGGCACAGCGCATCGCGCAGAACCTTGCCAGCCCCACCGCCGTTGATGCCACGCTGGATTTTGCAGGGCCGCTGCAGAACGGGACCGTGACCGTCACCTGCAAAAACGGCACTGAAAAGATGTTTCAGGTGCGGCTTCTTGGCTTGGGGGATGGGCAAATCAAACAGGGATTTTTCCATGTTGATGCGGCGATTACCCTTTGCACGTCGGCCGGTCCGCTGGCCTGACAGCCCTAGCGCCGCAGCAGGCCAAAGATTGCCGAAGCGCCCCAACCCGAGGCAATGGCAATGACCAGAGACAGCAACCCGTAAACAAACGCCTGTTCGCGTGACAGGGTGAACAGCCAGCGTTCCAGCCCGACCTTGCGCACATCAATGATGGTTTCATGGCGCGCCACAACACGGCCGCCACGGGTCAGGAATATCCGCGTGTCATAGGCCCCTTCGGTCAGGGCAGAGGGCAGGCGCACGGCCGCGCGGAACAGGGTTTGTTCATCCACTTTCACGCCGCCTTCGATCAATTGGTATTGATCCTGTGCCTTGCGGATGCGGATCAGAGCCTGGGTGAAACTGGCGGAATCGGCAATGTTCATCGGCGCCCCGACAGACCGGATCGCACGCGGGATCGACACTTTGTAGCGCAGGTCTTCGATGCGTTTTAGCACGCTGGCCATCGGGCCGCTGGTCACCACCGCGTAATAGCTCGGGGCGCGGTCCACTTCGACGGCATCGGTATTGATCCAAATGCCAAAGCGTTTTTCCTTGCGGCGCACGATCACCGGCTCAGAGGGGCCAGCCACGGTGATCACCACCTCAAGCGGCGGACCTTCGGGGATTTCCTGCGTCCGTTTCACGGCACCATACACCAAGATTTCCGACCCGTCGAAATTGGTTGTGATCGACACTTCGGCCTGCGACAGCCCCAGCACAATTTCTTCGGCGGCGCGGGCAGGCAGGGCCAGCAGGACAGCGGCACATAAAAAGGGCAGCAGTGCGCGCATCAGTGGCCACCCACAGGGGCAAGCGAATACAGTTCGCCAGGTTGCAACAACAGATCCAGACCCAGTTTGCCACAGACCACCAGCACCATCAGGGCCAGCAAGACCCGCAGCTGTTCGGCCTTCATCTTGACCCCGATGCGGGTGCCGACCTGCGCCCCAAGCACCCCGCCGATCAACAGCAAAATCGCCAGCACCACATCCACGGTATAATTGGTGGTGGCATGTAGCATGGTGGTAAAGGCGGTCACAAAAATGATCTGGAACAGCGAGGTGCCGACAACCACCTTGGTGGGCATGCCCAACAGGTAAATCATTGCAGGCACCATGATAAAGCCGCCACCGACCCCCATGATTGCCGCCAGAACCCCGACAGCAACGCCAACCAGCAGCGGAGGAATCACCGAGATATACAGGCCCGAGACCCGAAACCGCATCTTGAACGGCAACCCGTGAATCCAGTTGTGTTTTTTGCGGGCCGGCGGTTTGCCTTTTTTGGTGTTGCGGATCGCCCGAACGGATTCAATGAACATCAGCCCGCCGATGATGCCCAGAAACAGCACATAACACAGCGTGACCAACAGATCGACCTGACCTTGGGACTTGAGGTAGTTAAACACCATCACCCCCAGCGCCGCGCCGAACAGCCCGCCAATCAGCAGCACCGTGCCCATGCCCAGATCAACTGTCCTGCGTTTGAAATGCGCCAGAACGCCGGAAAACGACGAAGCCATGATCTGGTTCGCGCCGGTGGCCACCGCCACGGCAGGGGGGATGCCGATAAAAAACAGCAAAGGGGTCAACAGGAAACCGCCGCCCACCCCGAACATGCCCGAAAGCACCCCGACAAGCCCGCCCAGCCCCAAAAGGAGGAAGGCGTTAACCGATACTTCGGCGATGGGAAGGTAGATCTGCATGGCATCCCTTAACGCAAGTTCAAGCGCAAAATCAACTATCCTCGCTGCTTTGCAGCGTTATGGAATGACAGGCCTTGAAAAACTGGACCTAAAAACCACAGCAGGTGGTATTTCTGCCCCGTTTTCAGGGGCAGAGGGATCTAGCGTTCCTTGACGTAGGGTTCACCCCCGGCACGGGGTGGAATCGCTTTGCCGACAAATCCGGCAAGGATGATCACCGTCATCAGATAGGGCAGCGCCCCAAGCAACTGGCCCTGAACCTTCATACCGATGATGTTTTCGATCACGTCAGGGCGGGTTTCAAGCGCGCCGAACAGGCCAAACAGCAGGGTCGCCCAAAGTGCGTACCAAGGCCGCCATTTGGCAAAGATCAGCGCCGCCAGCGCGATAAAGCCGCGCCCGGCCGACATGTCTTTGACAAACCCCGCCTGCAAGGCGGTGCTCAGGTAAGCGCCGGCAATGCCGCAAAGCACGCCACAGATCGCCACCGCCGCATAGCGCAGCCCGATCACCGAAACCCCGGCCGTATCCACCGCCGCAGGGTTTTCGCCAACGGCCCGCAGACGCAAGCCAAAGCGGGTGCGATACAGCACCCACCAGGTCAGCGGCACCGCTGCCAGCGCCATATAGACCAGAATCGAATGCCCCGAGATCAATTCGGCATAGAGCGGGCCGATGATCGGCACCTCGGCCATCGCGTCGGCACCGGGCAGGGTGATCGCCTCAAACCGTGCGGCGCCGGACAGGGACGGGGTGCGCCCGCCTTGCTGGAACCAATCCTGTGCAATCACCACGGTCATCCCGGCGGCCAAAAAATTGATCGCCACGCCGGAAATCAATTGATTGCCGCGAAAGGTGATCGAGGCAACACCGTGCAGCACACTGAGCATCATCGAAGCCCCGATGCCCGCCAGCAAGCCGATCCAGACCGACCCGGAGACCGAGGCGAATGCCGCCGAGAAAAACGCCGCCGCCAGCATCTTGCCCTCAAGGCCGATGTCGAAAATGCCGGCGCGTTCGCTGAACAATCCGGCCAGACAGGCCAGCAACAAAGGCGTCGCCAGACGCACCGAACTGTCAAGCAGTTGAATGAGTGTGATATAATCCATTACTCTGCGGCCCCCGATGCTTTGGCGGCCCGCGCATTGCGCCGCGCGAGGAATATTTTTTCAAGCGGCATCTGCACCATCTTATCAAGTGCGCCGGTGAACAGGATCACCAGCGCCTGAATAACAACAATCATTTCACGTGGTATCGAGGTGGCAAAGGCCAGTTCCGCACCGCCCTGATACAGGAACCCGAACAGGATCGCGGCAATGAAAACCCCCAGAGGGTGACTGCGCCCCATCAGCGCCACAGCGATGCCGATGAAACCCGCGCCTTCGGTGGCGTTCAGCACCAGGCGTTCGGCCTCGCCCATCACATTGTTGATTGCCATCATCCCCGCCAGCGCGCCGGAAATGATCATCGCGATCATGGTGATTTTGAACGGTGAAATACCGGCATATTTGGCCCCGTCTTCGGATTTGCCATAGCTGCGGATTTCATAGCCCAGTCGGGTGCGCCAGATCAGCACCCAAAGCGCAAAACAGGCCGCCACCGCCACCAGCAGTGACACATTGGCCGGGGCGGATTTGGAAAAGGCGATGCCAAAAGGCGCCAGCAGATCATGCAGGGTCGGCAGGTTGGTGGCGGGCAGGAAAGGTGCGGTGGCGGGGTCCATGCTGCCCTTGGGGCGCATGACGTTGACCAAGAGGTAGTTCAACAAGGAGGCCGCGATGAAATTGAACATGATCGTGGTGATCACGATATGGCTGCCGCGTTTGACCTGCAGCCACGCCGGAATGGCCGCCCAGACCGCGCCAAACAGCCCCGCCATCACGGCGGCCCCCAGCAGGGCAATTGTCCAATGCGGCCAAGGGATATAAAGACAGGCAACCGCTACGCCCAGCCCACCCAGCATCGCCTGACCTTCGCCGCCGATGTTGAACAGCCGCGCATGAAAGGCGATGGCCACAGCCAGGCCCGTGAACATGAAATTGGTCGCGTAATACAGCGTATAGCCCCAGCCATAGGTGGAGCCGAGCGCCCCATCGACCATCAGCTTGACAGCCTCCACCGGATCTTCACCGATGCCGAGGATCACCAGCGCCGAAATGAGTGCTGCCAGCAGCAGCGAAATCAACGGAACAAGGACAACTTCGGCCCATTTTGGCATCACGTCCATCTCAGACCTCCTTGCCTGCATCGCCACCGGCATGGGCGAGGTTTTTCTCGATTTCGTCAACACCATGCGCGCCAGCGGTGTCGGTGATCCCGGCCATCAGCAGGCCCAGTTCCTTTTCGTCGGTCTGATCGGGCAGGCGTTCGCCCATGATCTGGCCGTCAAACATCACCGCGATACGGTCGCTCAGCGCCAGAATTTCCTCAAGTTCCACCGAGATCAGCAAGATCGCCTTGCCCTGATCGCGCAGGGCGACAATCTGTTGGTGGATAAATTCGATGGCGCCGATGTCGACGCCACGGGTGGGCTGACCGATCAACAGCAGGTCTGGATTGCGTTCGATTTCACGGGCCAGCACGATTTTCTGTTGGTTGCCGCCGGAAAAATTCTTGGCGGCGAGGCTGGGATCGGGCGGGCGCACATCGAAACGCGCCATCTTTTCGGCGGTGTCGGATTTGATCGCCGCATTGTTCATCAACAGCGCGTTTTTCTGATAGGCCGGATCATGGTGATAGCCAAAGGCGGTGTTTTCCCAAGCATGGAAATCCATGATCAGCCCTTCGCGCTGACGGTCTTCGGGCACATGGGCGATGCCGCGTGCGCGGCGCGACTGGCCATCGGAATGGCGCCCTGTCAGATCCAGTTGACTGCCGTTCACCCGCAGGCTGCCGGTGCCATCCTGATAGCCGCCCAGCACCTCAAGCAGCTCTGACTGGCCATTGCCAGCCACCCCCGCAATGCCGAGAATTTCACCCGCACGCACCTGCAGATCAATGCCGCGCAACCGTTGAACACCTTTGTCATCCACAACTTTGAGGTTTTGAACATCCAGCACCACCTCGCCAGGGGTTGCCGGCTTTTTATCGACCCGCAGCAAGACCTTGCGCCCGACCATCAGTTCGGCCAGTTCCGCCGGAGAGGTATCGGCGGTTTTGACCGTGGCGGTCATTTCACCGCGCCGCATCACCGATACGGTATCGGTGGTTTCCATGATCTCGCGCAGTTTATGGGTGATCAGGATGATGGTTTTCCCCTCAGAGCGCAGCCGCCCCAGAATACGGAACAATTGATCCGCCTCGGCAGGGGTCAACACGCCTGTGGGTTCATCCAGAATCAGAATATCGGCCTGTCGGTACAGCGCCTTGAGGATTTCCACACGCTGTTGCATGCCCACGCCGATGTCCTGAATCAGCGCATCGGGTTCCACATTCAGCCCGTAATCATCGGCCAGTTCAATCAAGCTGCGCCGCGCCTTGGCCAGCGAGGGTTTCAGCAATCTGCCGTCTTCGGCCCCGAGAATGATATTTTCAAGAACGGTGAAATTTTCAACCAGTTTGAAGTGCTGGAACACCATCCCGATGCCGGCCGCAATCGCCGCCTGACTGTCGGTGATATTGGTTTTTGTGCCGCCGATAAATATCTCTCCGGCGTCGGCTTTGTAAAAGCCATAGAGGATCGACATCAGCGTGGATTTTCCTGCGCCGTTTTCACCGATGATCCCGTGAATGGTTCCGGGCATCACGCGGATTGAAATATCCTTGTTGGCCTGAACCGGCCCAAAGGCTTTGGAAATACCCTTCAGCTCGATTGCTGGTGCCTGATTGGCCATATTGTTCCCCGACAGTTGCCAAGGGCCACGCCAATTTCTCGGCGTGGCCCTGTTGGTAGTTTCTTAAATCAGACCTTAAAAGTCCAGAGCTGGGCAGCTGTCATTGGCGTAATAGGACGCCACTTCGATGTCGCCGTCGATGATTTTCTGACGGGCATCTGCAATAGAGGCCGTCATCTCGTCGGTGATCAGCGCGGCATTGTTTTCATCCATTGCAACGCCAACGCCATCTTCGGCCAGACCCAGAACCATGGAACCGGTTTCACCGTCCGCGCCGTTTTTCATGGCGTTATACACGGCCACGTCCACGCGCTTGAGCATGGAAGTCAGAACCTTGCCCGGGTGCAGGTGGTTCTGGTTGCTGTCCACACCGATCGACAGGATGTCTTCGTCTGCTGCGGTTTGCAGAACACCAACACCGGTGCCGCCTGCCGCAGCATAGACCACATCCGCGCCTTGGCTGATCTGGGCTTTGGTCAATTCGGAACCTTTTACCGGATCATTCCAGGCGGCAGGCGTGGTGCCTGTCATGTTGGCGATGATTTTGATGTCGGGGTTTACCGCTTTGGCACCCTGGGCATAGCCGCAGCCAAAGTGACGGATCAGAGGGATATCCATCCCGCCGATAAATCCAATTGTACCGGTTTTGGAGGCTTCGGCAGCCAACATGCCCACAAGGTAGGATCCTTCGTGTTCCTGAAAGCTGATCATCTGCACATTGGCAGGGATTTCCGGCAGCCAACCGTCGATGTTGACGAATTTTGTGTCAGGATAATCGCCTGCAACCGCTTCAACGGGGGTCGCAAAGGCAAAACCGGTGGTGATGATCGGATTTGCGCCCGCTTCGGCAAAGCGGCGCAGGGCCTGTTCACGCTGGGCTTCGGATTGCAGTTCGATCTCGCGGAACGTGCCGCCGGTTTCATCGGCCCAACGTTTCGCACCATTAAAGGCGGCTTCGTTAAAGGATTTGTCGAATTTGCCACCCAGATCAAAGATCAGTGCAGGTTCGGCCAATGCGGCACCGGCGCTGAGCGCGATTGCGGCGGCAGCGCCCATGAATTTTGTCATAAGGGTCATTTGTTGTCTCCCAGGTTTATACTGTTGGGGCGTGGCCAAACCGGCCAGGGGCCCAAGATCAATAGATCAGAGCCAATTTAGGGGACATGCGGGGGGGAGGGTCAACCGCTTTTTGGTATTTGGGGGGCTGAATCGCTGTCTTGACCATGGGTCACTGCCCGTCGCATCACCAGCGCATCGGCCTTTGGGGCGGTCTTGCGGTGATAATATGCATGGCGTCGGGCCATTTCGACAAAGCCGAAAGCCTGATAAAGATGCACTGCCGCCAGATTATCGGCTGCGACCTCCAGAAACGCGGTTTGCGTGTCCGCAGGCAGGGTATCAAGCCAGTTTTGCATAAGCGCCCTGCCGATTCCCTTGCCCTGATGCGCGGGATCAACCGCGAGGGTCAGCAGTTCGCTTTCCCCGGCAAGGCTGCGGGTCAGCGCGAAACCGTGATCAAGCGCAAGGCAGCGCACAAAGCGGCTGGATAGAAGGCTGGCAAATTCATCGCCGGACCAAGGCCGTTCATGGATAAAAGCCGCGCGGTGGATCAGGGCCAGTTCAGCGGCGCTCGCGGCTGGGTTCATGGCAGGATTGCCGGGGCCACATCCCGCGCCGGGGCGGCATCGGCGGGCCGCAAATACAGGGGGGCCGGACGGGTGGCGGTGGTCAGATATCTGTCGGCGGTGAGGCGGGCAATCGCTTCGGCAACGGGCAGTGCCGGGGCCAGCCCACCGGCGCCAATCAACGGGCCGTCAAAATCGGGCAGGGCCGCTGCATCATACAGCGCTGGATCAGCAAGGGCCGGATTGTCAAACCCCTGCAGATAGACCTGATCGCGGCGCGCATCCACGGCACAGGCACAGGGGCCGTTCTGGCCAAACCCGAGCGCGTCGAAATTTGACACCCCCACCGCAGGCACCCCAAGCCCCAAGGCCAAGCCGCGTGCCGCCGACACCGAAATGCGGATGCCGGTAAAATTGCCCGGCCCGATGCCGACACCCACCGCATCCAGATCCTGAAAGCTCTTGGCGCTGGCTTCGAGAATCTCTTGGCACAGCACCAAAAGCCGCTCGGCCTGGCCTTTTGCCATGTCTTCATGACGGCTTTGCAGCAAGTCATCACCGGACAGCAAAGCGGCCGCGCAATGCGCGGCCGATGTGTCGAATGCCAGGATCAGCGGTGCGTCAGGCAACCGGCCGTACCTCGGTGACTTCGGGGATATAATGGCGCAGCAGGTTTTCGATGCCCATTTTCAAGGTCAGCGTTGAAGACGGGCAGCCCGCACAGGCGCCTTGCATGTGCAGATAGACCACGCCGCGCTCAAACCCGTGAAAGGTAATATCGCCGCCATCCTGTGCCACTGCAGGGCGCACACGGCTGTCCAGCAATTCTTTGATCTGGCCGACGATTTCACCGTCTTCGCCTTCGTGGGTGGCATGGCCTGACGTGGCTTGATGATCCGCGCCCATCACCGGTTGGCCGGATTGGAAATGTTCCATGATCGCGCCCAGCAAAGCGGGTTTGATATGGTCCCATTCGATGGCGTCGGCTTTGGTAATGGTCACAAAATCGGTGCCGAAAAACACACCGCTCACCCCGTCAACGCCAAACAGGCGGGTTGCCAGCGGCGATGTGCCTGCGGTGTCCGGTGTCGGGAAATCCGCGGTGCCCATTTCCAGCACTGACTGACCCGGCAGGAATTTCAGCGTGGCGGGGTTTGGTGTAGACTCAGTTTGAATAAACATGGCGGTTTCCTCAGATGACCTGATGTTGATATGCGGTCTGGGCGGCGGTCTGTCAAGTTTTGGAACGGTTCTAAATGCGCCAGTGGCGATCAGGTGATGGCCTCAAGGCGTTCTTTGCTCAGGTTACCGGGGACAATGGTGACAGGCACGGGCAGGGTGCCCGCACCACGGGTCATCTGCGTGACCAGCGGGCCGGGGCCTTTTTTCTTGTCTGAGCTGGCCCCCAGTACCAGAACCCCGATGTCATCGTCTTCGGCGATTTGTTGGATGATTTCATCCACCGGCTGGCCCTCGCGGATCACCAGCCGCGGATTGACCCCCTGTTTGTCACGCATCCATTTTGCAAAGACCTCAAAATGCACCTCGATGCGTTCGCGGGCTTCTTCGCGCATGATGTCGCCAACACCGATCCAGTGGTTGAATTCTTCGGGCGGGATCACGGCCAGAACTTCGACACCGCCGCCGGTATGGGCCGCGCGCAAGGCGGCAAAGCGCATCGCGTTCAGGCATTCGGTACTGTCATCAAGGACAACAAGGAACTTGCGCATGGGTGGTCTCCTTTGGGCGAATAATGACGCCGCAGCCCGATCAGGGCAAATGTAATCTGAGATTTGTATGGCGGCCGCCCCGGTGCCCGGGGCGGTTCAGCGTTCCGAGGCCGCCCAATCCCAATACATCTCGCGCACGCGACGGGTGACCGGATTTGCATTTGCCCCTACCGCATATTGGGTGTCGTCAAAGGCTTTGACGGCGGTGACTTTCATCATATTGCCCGACAGGAATACCTCGTCGGCGGCGTGAAAATCGTCAAAGGACAGGACTTTTTCATGCACTTTCATGCCGTCGGCCTGCATGTTCTTGATGTGGCGGGCGCGGGTGATGCCTGCCAGAAAGGTGCCATTGGGGATCGGGGTGAACACTTCTCCATCCTTGACCATAAACACATTGGCCGAGGCGGTTTCAGCAACATTGCCTGTGGCATCGGCCACCAAGGCATTGCCAAAGCCTTTTGAACGCGCTTCAACCATCATCCGGGCGTTGTTGGGATAAAGACAACCTGCCTTGGCGTTGACCACATTGTCCTCCAACACCGGACGGCGGAAACGCGTGCGGGTCAGGGTGGTGGCGGCTTCGGGCGGGGCCATCGGGATTGCTTCGAGGCTGATGGCGAATCCGGTTGCGCCTTCGCGCGGCACAATGCCCAGTTCATCGCCGGCCAGCGCCCAATACATCGGGCGGATATAAACGGCGCTGTCACGGCCATAGCTTTTCAATCCTTCACGGACAATCGCCACCATATCATCGGTTTCAACGGTGGGGGTGATCATCAGTGCCTTGGCGGATCGGTTCACCCGGGCGCAATGCGCCTCAAGATCGGGGGACAATCCGTCAAACAACCGTGCACCGTCAAACACTGTGGTGCCCAGCCATGCGCCGTGATCGGCGGCATTGATGACGGATTTGTCACCCTCATGCCAAGTGCCGCCATAAAAGGTTTTGATATTGGTGCCGGTGGCCATGTTGTTGGTCCTATTTTGGTCAGGGGGCGCTGCGGTAAATGCCTTCGGGCAAATTCAGCGCTGCTGTCAAGTCGCGCAATTGTTCGGGCGACAGGGTGATTTTCGAAATGCTATCGGTGCGCGGATCCCATTGTTCAAAGGTGATCTCGCTGTCAAAAGCCTGAACCGTTACATCTTCGCGCAGGGGCGAATTGCCTTCATCCACAAGGGTGATCACGGTCGCGTCAAATTCGTGTTCAATGGTAAACATGCGCGGAACCTGATCCTTTCGGCAGGGCTTTGCAAGAGGTCTGTCAATTCGTGTGAACGGGGTGGCTCTGGCGGCCAGCCGTGCTAAATTGACGCCGAACAGGACGCCCAGAGGACATTGGCCGATGATACGAAAAACCATTTGTGCGGTTGTGGCGCTGGCGGCATTGGCCGCCTGTGATGTCGCGCCCATCGAAACGGCCCCCGCCGGGGCAGGGGCGCAGGGCGGCACATCCGGCCCCCTTTTGTCACAATCGCAGGCCGCGCGCAGTTTTATCAGGGTGGTTCAAACCGTTGAACCGATTGCCGAACACGAATGTCGAACACGCACCCGCGGGGTGAATTGCGATTTCATGATTGTGGTGGATGACCGCCCCGACCAGCCCGCCAATGCCTATCAGACCGAGGATAAACAGGGCCGTCCGGTGGTGGCCTTTACGCTGGCATTGATCCGCGATGCCCGCAACGAGGATGAACTGGCCTTTGTGCTGGGCCATGAAGCCGCGCATCACATTTCCGGTCATATCGCGCGCCAGCAACAAAATGCGGTGGCGGGGGCGGTGATTTTTGGTGTCGGGGCCACGTTGTTCGGGGGCGATGCAAATGCGGTGCGCTCGGCCCAGCAGCTTGGTGCACAGGTCGGTGCGCGGACCTATTCCAAGGATCATGAACTGGAGGCCGATGAACTGGGCACAATCATCACCGCACAGGCGGGGTATGATCCTTTGCGCGGGGCCGAATTTTTCACCCGAATCCCCGATCCCGGTGACCGGTTTCTGGGCACCCATCCGCCCAATGCCGCACGGATCAAGGTGGTGCGCCAGACCGTGGCCGGGCTTTGAGCGCGGCGCCTTGTGGATTTGACCGGCTGTTTCGTTTAATCTGTTGCTGACACCACCGCGCAGGAGAGCGACATGACCCAGAAAAATATCACCCGCAGGGCATGGATCAGCGGCGCGGTTTTCGCCGTGATGGCGCTGCCCGCCCTGGCGCAGGGGGTGGCCATATCAGGGTTTTACAACGCCGAAGGCCGCAACCCTGACGGATCGCCCTATGCGGGAACGGCGGTGATCAGCGAACAGAACGGATCGGTGCAGATCACCTGGACAATGGGCAATCAAAGCTATTCCGGTACGGGGGTGCGCAATGGTCAGGTGGTGGAAATCAACTGGGGTCAGCCCGATCCGGTGATCTATGTGGTGCTGGCCAATGGCAATCTGCATGGCACCTGGCAGAACGGCAGGGCGCTGGAACGGCTGACACGGCGCTGAAAGATATCTGAAATGATCAAGAAACTGGGCGTGATCCTAAGCGATCGCGGATCAAAATATGCGGTCTCGGGCGCAGCTGCCGCTGATCGCGCTGCGGTGGATGCGCATCTCAAGGCGCTGAAGCGCGACAAAGCCTATGCCAAGGCGACCCATAACACCTGGGGGGTGCAGTTTTCCGAAAGCGGACCCTTGAAAGGCGATGACGGCGAATCCGGCGCGGGCATGGTGATCCTGCGGATGCTGGAACGCCAGGGGGTGCAGGACCATCTGATCGTTGTGACGCGCTGGTATGGGGGCAAGCATCTGGGCGGAGATCGGTTTCGCCATGTGCAAAGCTGCGTCAGCACCTATCTTGAGGCGCTGTAAGGATCATCAGACATCAGAAGACATCAGAAGACATCAGAAGACATCAGACGCTTAGCGCAATCGCGGCAAAGAAACAGGCCGAGGCGAGCAGCACAAAACTGTGCCAGATCGCATTCTGGAACCGCATGCCCTTGTGGGCATAGACAAAAGTGCCTGCCGAATAGATCAGCCCGCCTGCGACAATCAAAGACAGCGCAAGGCCCGGCAGCTTTTGCCACATCGGCCAAATCAGCAACACCGACAACCAGCCCATCAGCAAATACAAAGTCAATGACCCACGCCCGTCCGTGCGCCAGAACCATAGTTTTGCCACGGCCCCGAGCACGGCCAATGCCCAGACAATGCCGAGAATACCATAGGCAAAGCCTGATCCGATCACCATGACCAGCGGCGTATATGTCCCTGCAATCTTGAAATAGATCGCGGCGTGATCAATCCGGTTCAGGATCGGGCGCGGACTTTCCAGCGGCGACAGGTGATAGACCGCCGAGGCCAGAAACGCAAAAACCATACATCCGGCATAGAGCGCCGCCGGGGCCTGCGCCGTGCCATTCTGCGCCGCTTGCCCCATCAGTATCACCACCGCAGGCACAGCCAGAACCAGCCCTGCAACATGCACAGCACCGTCCGCCAGTGTTTCCGCTTTGGAATAGGGATACGCCATAGGCAAATCCTAGCAGGGCAAATTTGGCCACGCACCCCTGACCAAGGGGAAAGTGCCGGATCAGGCGCGGGATTGCCGGCGCAGGTGCCATTTATAGATCAGTGCCGCCAGCACATGATCATAGGCCAAAACCGCACAGGGGTAGATCACCGGCAGGCTGATCAATCGGGCCAGCCAGTGATACCGCGGGATAGCGCGCCATAATTCGATAAAGGCAGGAATGCCTGCATAGGTCCGGCCGTTTTTGCGCAGATGCAACCGCCGCGCCGCGCGGTCTGCGTCAATGCCCCATTCGGCCAATGTGACCGGATCGTTCAGATCATCATAGGAAATCCGCCGCGCCGCCTGTTGGCTGGCGGTTTCATAATGGCCGATCTCGCGCCGACACACCGGGCAGGCGCCATTATAGAGAACTCTGGTATGATCCGTCATGGGGCAGACATAGGCTGCCTGCGCTGCGGGGCCAAGGCCTCGGGGCATTCGGGGCGTGTTCTAGCGGGGTTTGTTGCTGTCAATCCAACGCGACATCAGGGTTTTGTCGTGAAAACACTCGGGCGGCACCGGATTGCGCTTCAGCCGCGAAATGCGTTCGGCAAAGGCCACCTGTTTGGAGGACGGATATTTGCCAAAACGGCCCTGTGGCACCGGGGCTTTATGGGCATCAATCCATTTTGACAGGGCGCTGCGGTCTGCGGTGATGCCTTCGGGCAGCGGCGCGCCGGATTTGGCCGACAGCGCGCGGGCATAGGCAATCTGTTTGTCTGTGGCGCCTTGGGGCTGGGTCAACGGCAGATCAGGCTGCACCGGCGCGGCCCCCTGTGCGGGGGAAAACAGGCCGGGAAAAGAGGGTTGGAAGGACATACACTGCACCTCGCTTAACGATTGGTAAACATATAGAACGTATGGGGAACATTAGCAAGCGTTTTGAGAACATAAGTGAACATTGCGATGGTGTAGGGATGCGCCACCTGCGTTGAAAATGCCCGCCTGCAGATGATTTCAACGGTTCAGCTTCAGCCGTGACCTGCTTGTGTGCGACACGGGGCTGGTCTGGGGAACGCGCAGATCTGCGGCGGCGATGTGGCGGTTTTTGCCCGTGGGGCACCCAGATCATGGGATCCACCCTGCCGACCCCCTTGCACACGTCCTTTAACAGCCATAGAAGGGCGGAAATTTTTACCCGCGCCGCATCGTGCGCGGCCTTATCCTATGGAGCACACATGCAGGTCAACGAGACGCTGAACGAAGGTCTGAAACGCGGCTATGCCATCACTGTAACGGCAGCCGAACTGGACGCCAAAGTGAACGAAAAGCTGGTTGAAGCGCAGCCTGAAGTCGAAATGAAGGGCTTTCGCAAAGGCAAGGTCCCGATGGCACTGCTGAAAAAGCAGTTTGGCCAGCGCGTCATGGGCGAAGCAATGCAAGAAAGCATTGATGGCGCCATGTCCGAGCATTTTGAAAAATCCGGTGATCGTCCTGCGATGCAGCCTGAGGTCAAGATGACCAACGAAGACTGGAAAGAAGGCGATGATGTCGAGGTCACAATGACCTATGAAGCCCTGCCAGAAATCCCCGAGCTGGACCTGTCCAAAGTCAAATTGGAAAAGCTGATCGTCAAAGCCGATGATGCGGCCGTTGAAGAAGCCTTGGCCAATCTGGCCGAAACCGCGCAGGATTTCAAAGCGCGCAAAAAAGGCGCCAAGGCCAAAGACGGCGACCAGATCGTGATGAACTTTGTTGGCAAAGTAGATGGCGAAGCGTTTGAAGGCGGCTCTGCCGAAGATTACCCGCTGGTGCTGGGCTCCAATTCTTTCATCCCCGGCTTTGAAGAGCAGCTGGTGGGCGTGAAAGCCGAAGAAGAAAAATCAGTCGTGGTTAATTTCCCCGATGATTATCAGGCCGAGCACCTGAAAGGCAAAGAAGCGACCTTTGACTGCACCATCAAAGAAGTCAAAGAACCTGTTGCTGCCGAAATCAACGACGAACTGGCGACAAAATTCGGTGCCGAAGATCTGGCGGCGCTGAAAGGCCAGATCGCCGAGCGTCTGGAAGCCGAATATGTTGGCGCGGCCCGTGCGGTGATGAAACGTGGTCTGCTGGACCAGCTGGACGGCATGGTTGATTTCGATCTGCCGCCAAGCCTGCTCGACGCCGAAGCCGGCCAGATTGCCCACCAGCTGTGGCATGACGAAAACCCAGAGGTCGAAGGCCACGATCACCCGGAAATCGAGACCACAGAAGAGCACACCAAACTGGCGACCCGCCGCGTGCGTCTGGGCCTGTTGCTGGCCGAGATCGGTCAGAAAGCCGAGGTTGAGGTTTCTGATGCGGAAATGACCCAGGCGATCATGAACCAAGCGCGCCAATACCCCGGTCAGGAACGCCAGTTCTTTGAATTTGTGCAACAAAACCAGCAGATGCAGCAGCAGCTTCGGGCGCCGTTGTTTGAAGACAAAGTGGTGGATCACATCGCGGATCAGGCTGAAGTTTCCGAAAAAGAAATCAGCAAAGACGATTTGCAGAAGGCTGTTGAGGCCCTCGAAGACGAATAAGTCTTGCCATAGAGAGACTGGAAAAGCCGCGCAGTTGAGCGCGGCTTTTTTTATGGGGAAGCGATTTTTTTGAAAAAACCGGGATGGAATTTTCAAAAAATTCCAGTTGCCTTGCATTTAGCCCGGTCGCAATCCGGTTTCCACCAACATGCCTTGACGCTTGGCTTCATAATAATAGCCCCGGGCGTACCAGCCGATCGCGGCCTTTTGATCGCCATCCGACAACAGCCATGCCCCGCGCAGATATTTCACCGCATATTCCAGATTGGTATCCGCATCCAGAAGATCAGGCGGCGCCCCGCGAAACCCCATGCTGCCGGCGGTTGCAGGCAGGATTTGCAGCAACCCCCAATAGGGGCCATTGCGTGCTTCGGGGCGGTGGGTGCTTTCGCGGATCGCCAGACGGTGCACCAGCGGGCGTGGCACCACATAATGATCGGCCCAATGGTTGATACTGGCGCGCAGAGCGGGCGTTTCATTGGGATATAGCGGCGGTTCCGGGGGATTGGTGAAACCGGCGCTGCGCCCCTCTCGAGAGCCGCTACAGGCCCCCAGCAGGGCATAGGAACACAGGATCAGAAAACGGCGGCGGTTGGGTTGGGGCATGCGACACCATGAAATTGCAACACTGCCTCTGTGTATCGGGCAAATGTCTTTCGGCAAGGTAAAGCAGATTGCATAGGCGGCAGATTGCGCATCCCAACGGCAAAACGCCGCGCAGAGCCTGCGCGGCGTTTCATATTTCGTTTTACGCGGGGACGATCAGGCCTTGGCCGCGTCGTCCTCTGAGGTTGCCGACGGGGCGGAATCACCCATGTCGTCATCATCTGCAGCAGAACCGATATCGTCGAACAGTTCAGCAATCTCGAAATCGGCTGCGGCTTCTTCTTCCGCGGCCAGTTCCTGAATGGATTTGCCAGAAGCCTGAAGTTCGGCTTCTTCAGGGGAACGGGCAACGTTCAGCTGAATGGTGGCGTCCACTTCGGGGTGCAGAACAACGGTCACATCGTGCAGACCCAGATCTTTGATCGGGTTTTTCAGCACAACCTGTTTGCGGTCCACGGTGAAACCGGCCTCTGTTGCGGCTTCGGCGGCGTCACGGGTGGTGACGGAGCCATAAAGCGCACCAGCGTCGGAAGCAGAACGAATCACGACGAACTGCTGACCGTTCAGCTTGTCCGCCATGGCGTCGGCTTCTTTTTTGGTTTCGAGGTTCTGTGCTTCAAGCTGTGCCTTGCGGGCTTCAAATGCTTCCACGTTGGCTTTGGACGCGGACAGCGCCTTGCCTTGTGGCAGCAGGAAGTTGCGGGCATAGCCGGGTTTTACGTCCACGACTTCGCCCATTTGGCCAAGCTTGGATACACGTTCCAGAAGGATAACTTGCATGTGCTTTCTCCTTACTTAACGGCGTAGGGCAGCAGGGCGAGGAAGCGGGCGCGTTTGATGGCACGGGCCAGTTCACGCTGCTTTTTCGCGGATACCGCAGTGATACGGGAAGGCACGATCTTGCCACGCTCAGAGATGTAGCGTTGCAGCAGACGTGTGTCCTTATAGTCGATCGCAGGTGCGTTGTCGCCCGAGAAGGGGCAGACCTTGCGACGGCGGAAAAATGGTTTTGCAGCCATGGTTTAGATCCTTTTCCTCAAGCCAAAATCAGCGACGTTCGCGGCGCTCGGGCCGTTCGTCACGTTTCTGCATCTGTACGGATGGCAGTTCTTTGTGATCATCAACTTTGATGGTCAGAACGCGCATCACGTCATCATGCAGGCGCATCAGGCGTTCCATTTCCTGAACGGCGGTCGCAGGTGCGTCGCTGCGCAGGAAGGCATAGTGGCCCTTGCGGTTTTTGTTGATTTTATAGGCCATTGTTTTGACGCCCCAATACTCGTGATCCACGAGTTTCCCACCGTTGTCGGACAGGACGGCACCAAAATGTTCGATAAGGCCTTCGGCTTGCGTGTTGGAAAGATCCTGACGCGCAATCATAACATGCTCATACAGTGGCATGTGTACTCCTACTTTTATCAAGGCGCATTTCATAGGCAGGGCATAATCCTTTGCGGCCCCACCACGAGAGACTGCGCGGTTCAAAAGAAATGCAAAGGAAGGGTCCATATACACGGTCTGACGCGCAGGGCAAGGGCGCTGCGCGTCAATTGGTTTCATGCGGGCCGGGCTTGAAAAATCCCGTAGCGCAGGTTGTGGGTGCGCGCCCTGTGCACCAGCACCGCAACGGTCAGGCCGGCCATCAATATTTCGGCCACAGGCCCGGCCAGCCAGATCCCTGTTTCGCCAAATACCAACGGCAAGGCAAAGGTCAGCGGCAGGGAAAAAGCGTAGGGTTTGCTTAGTCCCAGCACCGCGGCACGGCCCGCATCCCCGATGGCCTGAAAATAGCTGGCAACCAGCAACAATGGCCCCGCCAGCCAGAACATCAATGTTGTAAGGCGCAGGATGGCACGAAAGGCGGTGATGACCTCGGGATCCGTTACAAACAACCGTGCGATTGGCGCGGCAAAGACCGAAAACCCGATTTGGCAGGTCAGACAATAGAAAAAACCGATCCAGATGCCGATGCGCAGGCTGTGGTCTGAGCGCGCAAAGGCCGAGGCCCCGTAATTGTTGCCGACAATGGTTTGCATGGCATTTGTCAGCCCCAGCAGCGGCAAAAACGCAAAGGTCATCACCCGCGTGATGATGCCATAGGCCGACACCGTGGCGCTATATTGCGCGGTATTCGCCAGCTGCAGCGCCAGCAAGATTGCCATTGATCCCAGCGCCAGCCCGATAAAGCTGAGGCTTTGCGGTGCGCCAAGCGCAAGGATACGCGGCCAGCCCCTGCGCAAGCTATGGGTCCACAGGGCTTTGGGGGTAAGCAGGGTTTTGCCCGACAGGCGAAACCCGATGACAATGATCAACGTCACAAGCTGGGCCAAGGCGGTGCCATAGGCCGATCCGGCCACGCCCATCTCAAGTTTGGCAATCAGCACATAGTTAAAGGCAATGTTCAGCAAGGACACCAGCAGGCTGAGGGCGGCCATCACGCCGACATGGCCTTCGTTGCGCAGGGCATCCGAATTCACGCTGAGCACAAACAGCAGCGGTGCCATGCAGGTGGTGATGGCCAGATAGGTCTGGGCCATTTGGGCCAAGGGCAGGGCTCCGGCCGCGAGGAAATATGCCAGATTGGCGCCAAACAGCAGATAGAACATGATCAGCAGCGCACCGACAGCAAGCGCCAGCCCATGCGCGCCCGCAAACACCGCACGGGCGGCGTCACCTTCGCCTGCGCCAAGGTGACGGGCAAGAATGCTGGACATGCCGTTGCTGACCAGCGTGGACAGCGCCACAATCAACATGAACATCGGAAAAATCAGGGTCACGGCCCCCAGCGCCTGTGCGCCGACATAACGCCCCAGAAACATCGCATCCACGACGGTCAGCAGGCCATTCATGCTCATGACAAAGATGATTGGCAGGGCGGTTTTGGCAAAGATCGGGCCAAGCGGCCCTTGGGTAAAGGGATTGCCCGCAGTGGGGGCATAAGAAAGATTTTGGGACATGATTGGCCTCACAAACACGTTCCGCATATTGGCAAAGGGGCCCGCATTTCCCACCGGCAGAACGGGTAGGTCCAAAATAATATCCGACACTTCACCGATAATTGCGGGCGGCAGGCGGTCGGGCCTTGGCCGCGATTTAGCGCCATTGGCTGGGAAACACAACGAAAACCGGATGTAGGTTTTTGGGGTGTTTGCTGCGAACCTGCCCCGACATGGTACGCTCAGCGCCGCGGGGCTGCCGCATTATCGGCCGTTTTCGCGGGCATTCCTTAGCAAAGGATGAACAGGAGCGCAGGTCATGACAGCAACAGCGGGTTTCCAATATCCGGTCAATGCCACCACCACATCAGAACTGCCCGTTGATGAGGATTGTGTGATCCAGCGCGGTGTTCAGCGCCTTGCGGGGGTGTCTTTGATGATGGCGGCGGCGGGGCTTTGGGTGCTGCCGGGATCAAATCTTGAAACCGAAGTCATGCTGTTCAAACTGGGCCTGTCGGTCACTGGGGCTCTGGCGGGGGCCGGGTTGATGCAGGCCAGCAGCAATGCCCGTAAACCCGTGGTCGAGATTGACACAATCCGCCGCGAAGTCCGGCTGATGCACCCGGATCGCAACACATCGGGCAAGGTATTGAAACGGTGCAAATTCGATCATCTGGCCCGCGCCGCGCGTGAGGGCAATATTGTGCGGCTTTGGGATGAAAATAATGTTCTGTTGGTGGAAATGACCCTGAACAGCCGTCAGGCATTGTCCAGCCTTGTTGGCGCACTGCGTGATGTGGGCAAGCTGGCCTGATCCGCGGCGAATACCATCCGATCCCGGCCTTAAACGCTGCATTGTTCATAAATGCGCAGACCCTGTTCAAGGGTGGCGAATTGTCTATGGGCCAAAGACCCACAAGTTAGCGCCATGAACACAACAATGGAGCTATCCCTATGAAAAATATGATCTACGCCACCGCCCTTGGTTTTGGGCTGTCCGGCGTCATTGCCACGCAAACCCTTGCTGAGGGTGCTGAAAAATACCTGCTGGATTCCAGCCACAGCCAGATTGTTTTCAATTATAACCACCTTGGGTTTTCAACAGGGTTTGGCATGTTTTCCGGCTTTGAAGGCGAGATCATGTTCGATCCATCCGCGCCCGAGGCCTCGTCTGTAAGGGTTTCAATGCCGGTGATGTCGATGATGACAGGCTGGGAAGAACGGTTTGCGCATTTCATGTCGGCCGATTTCTTTGACGCCACAGAGGATGAAATGGTCAGCTTTACCTCAACAGGGATCGTCGTGACGGGCGACAACACCGCCAAGATCACCGGTGATCTGACCTTGAATGATGTGACCAAATCGGTGGTTCTGGATGCCAAGCTGAACCAGAGCGCCGATCACCCGATGATGGGCAAACCCTGGTTGGGTTTTGATGCCACTACCACATTGATGCGGTCGGATTACAACCTTGATAAATTCGCACCCTATATCAGCGATGAAGTTCAGGTGGTGATTTCCATCGAGGCGATGAAGGCCGAATAAGAACCGTCACACTGGCAAGAATGAGAACCGTCAGGGGCCACCCTGACGGTTTTTCGTTTCAAGATCCGCTGCGATGGGCGTTTAGGGTGATTTTCACTTTGACCTGAAACCCCAGCGTTGTTTCATCCGTGACATTCGGGCCGATTCCGAAATCGCGCCGATCCAGGCTGACAAAACCCTGCATTTCGGCGCCCTGCATTTCGGTGTTGTCACCCTGCAAGGCAAGGCTGAACGGCAGGGTCAGCGGCAGGGTGGTATCTTTGATGCGCAGGGTGCCTTTGGCCTCGTATCCGTCTACCGCGCGCAGGATGTCACCTTTAAACACTGCCGTGGCATGGCTGCCCCCGTCCAGAAAATCCGGTCCCAAGGCCTGTTGTGTTACCGACCCCAAGGTGAGGGAGGAAATGGCGATGGTGGTTTCAACCGATCCGACCTTTTGACCGGCAAGGCTGTCGTCAAACCGGATTGCGGCGGTCCAGTCGGCAAAGCTGCCGGTGATGTCAGACCCGAATTGCGCCACGGTGATTTCGATGCTGCCGTCTTGAACCTGCCAGTCCGAGGATACCTCGGCCAGCGCAGTGGCTTGCGGTGCATCCCCTGTGCCACTGGCCAAAGCAGCAGAAAGCGCGACCGCCACAGCCCAGATCAAAATGGCGGCAACAAGCGGTCTGTGGCTGTGGTTTTGTGCAGGCAGGGGCGGCAGATCAACCGCACCGGGCAACATGCGGCGCAGGGTGTTGTCGCGGTCGATCAGATGGTGCTTTAGCGCGCCAGCGATATGCAGGATCAAGGACAGGATCAGCACCCGCCCAGCAACAAAGTGCAACGCGCCAAAGAAATGTTCCACCGGGGCGGATTTTGGCACCATTGGCAGATTCTGACCCAGCGGCCACCAGATCGGGGCAAAGCCCTGTGCGGCGGCATGGCCGATCCAGCCCGACAGGGGCACAATCACCAAAGCGCCATAAAGCATCCAATGCACCAGTTCGGCGGCAAAGCTTTCCAGTTTCTTACCGCCATTCAGCAAGGCAGGTTTGGCTTGGCTCAAGGCCCAGACAATCCGCAGCATCGCCACAAAAAACGCGGTAACCCCCAGCGTTTTATGCAGGGAAAACAGCCATGCTTTGCGGGCCAGTTCGGGATCGGTGTCATAGGGCAATTGATCCGCGATCCAGCCCAGCGGGATCAGCGTGAGGATCAACAGCGCCATGACCCAGTGAATTGTTTTGGTGACGGTGCCGTAGCGGGTATTGGTATTTGATAAGGCCATGATATTTTCCAGAGCTGCAATTGCGGCCCAAGGTAAGCGCCCTGTGCGCGGGGGCAATGTCCATGTATGCACAGCGCCCCTGCGCCCTTGTTCAGGGGGGCTGTGCAGGCTAGACCAAAGATCACTGAAAACATGGGGGCCAAGATGAGCATCGCATTCGTATTTCCAGGGCAGGGCGCCCAAACCATCGGCATGGGCCGCGCATTGGCCGAGGCCTATCCAGAGGCAAAAGCGGTTTTTGACGCGGTCGACGCCGCCCTTGGCGAAAAGTTGTCGGATCTGATCTGGGACGGGGATATCGAGACCCTGACCCTGACACAAAACGCCCAGCCCGCGCTGATGGCCACGTCGATGGCGGCGCTGGCGGCGTTGAAAACCGAAGGTTTCGGACTGGACAATGCGGCCTTTGTTGCGGGGCATTCGCTGGGTGAATATTCGGCGCTTTGCGCGGCGGGGACGTTATCATTGGCTGACACCGCACGCCTGTTGCGCATTCGTGGGCGGGCCATGCAGGCGGCTGTGCCTGTGGGCCAAGGCGCGATGGCGGCGGTTCTGGGGCTGGATGCTGCTGGCGCAGAACAGGTTGCCCAAGCGGCCGCGCAGGGCGAAGTGTGCCAATTGGCCAATGAAAATGATCCTTCGCAGAATGTCTTGTCGGGCAGCAAGGCCGCGATTGATCGGGCTTTGGTGCTGGCCAAGGAAGCAGGGGCAAAACGTGCCCTGCCTTTGCCGGTCTCAGCGCCGTTCCATTGCAGCCTGATGCAGCCCGCAGCCGATGAGATGGCCCGTGCCTTGGGCGCGGTGAGCATGCAGAATCCGCAGGTGCCTTTGGTGGCCAATGTTGTGGCCGAAGCCGTGAGTGATGCGGCGCAGATCCGTGATCTGCTGGTGCAGCAGGTGACAGGGCGGGTGCGCTGGCGCACGTCTGTGGAATGGATGGTGGCGCAGGGGGTGACCGAGTTCTGGGAAATCGGCGCGGGCAAGGCCCTGTCGGGGATGATCCGCCGGATTGCCAAAGACAGTGTGATGCGGGCCGTGGGCAGCCCCGAAGATGTGGCCGCGTTGAAAGGCGCCTGACCATGCGGTTTGCCGCGCTTTGCCTTTTGGGTCTGACACTGCTGGGCTGTGCGCTTGCAGAGAATGCCGTGGACCGGACCCAGATGGAGCGGCGCGGCAGTGATTTGTATGTGTCAGGCGTGGTGACCAGCCGGAGCGCCGCCGCCTTTGAGCAGGTGATTGTCGAAAATCCGCAGATCACCACGGTGGTGTTGATGCAGATGGGCGGATCGCTGGATGATGAAGCGGTGTTGCGCATGGGGTATTTTCTGCGAGACCGCGGGCTGAACACTCGTTTGAGCGCGCAAAGCGCGATCTATTCAGGGGCGGTTGATCTGTTTCTGGCGGGCAATCGCCGCAGTATGGCGGCAGGGGCGGTGATCGGGGTGCATGCATGGGCCGATGGTTTTGGCGATGCCAGTGCCTATGGGCGTGACGCGCCGGAACACCGCCTGAATGCGCAATATACCCGTGATATGCTGGGCAGTGACGGGTTTTACTGGTTTACCTTGCAGGCGGCGCCCTCAGACGGGATACATGAGATGACAGGGGCAGAGATCGCCCGATTTGGCCTGCTGACACGGCCATAACGAATATAAGAAAAGGAAGACATATGTTTGATCTGACAGGGAAAAACGCGCTGATCACCGGGGCGTCCGGTGGCATTGGTGCGGATATCGCGCGCCGCCTGCATGCACAGGGCGCCAGCGTAGGATTGTCGGGCACGCGCACCGAACCCCTGGAGGCCCTGCAGGCGGAACTGGGGGCGCGGGCGCATGTGCTGCCCTGTAACCTGAGCGATCCGGACGCCGTTGATGCCCTGCCCAAACAAGCCGCCGAGGCGATGGGATCGGTTGATATTCTGGTCAACAACGCGGGAATCACCCGTGACAATCTGTTTATGCGGATGTCGGATGATGAGTGGCAGTCGGTGCTGAATGTGAACCTGACGGCAACATTCAAGCTGTGCAAAGGCGTGATGCGTGGCATGATGAAGGCCCGCTGGGGCCGGATTGTGAATATTTCCAGCATCGTTGGTGCCACCGGCAATCCGGGGCAGGCGAATTACGCGGCCTCAAAGGCGGGGATGATCGGCATGTCGAAATCCTTGGCTTATGAGGTGGCAAGCCGGGGGATCACCGTAAATGCAGTGGCACCCGGTTTCATCGCCACGGCGATGACGGATAAGCTGAATGAGGATCAAAAGGCTGGAATCATGGGGCAAATTCCTGCGGGGCGCATGGGGGATCCTGCTGATATTGCATCGGCAGTTGTCTATCTGGCCAGCACTGAAGCGGGCTATGTTACCGGTGCCACCTTGCATGTGAATGGCGGTATGGCCATGTTGTAGCCTCTGACGCAAAATGTTTGCCTGTGAAGATTCATATGGTAAATGAAGCGCAGAATCGTATCGCGGGGTGCTTGATTGCATCCCCGTTCCTGTGCAAACAGGTACATAACCACCCTGGAAACAGGATAATTGCCAACCGTCGATCAACGGCGCGCGGATTGAAATGGCCCGATCAGGGCCAAAGACATGAGGACTTATTATGAGCGACGTCGCAGACCGCGTGAAAAAAATCGTTGTGGAACACCTTGGTGTTGAAGAGGATAAAGTTGTTGAGAATGCGTCGTTCATCGACGATCTTGGCGCTGACAGCCTTGACACTGTTGAGCTGGTGATGGCGTTCGAAGAAGAATTCGGGATCGAAATTCCTGATGACGCAGCCGAGAACATCCAGACATTTGGTGACGCGGTTAAGTTCATCAAAGAAGCCTCTTAAGCGGCTTTTCCTGCGGCGTGGCGATGCTGCGCGGCAAAGATTTTCAGAACGGCGTTGTTCCAAAGCGGAATGACGCCGTTTTTTGTTATGGGTGATCCGGTGGGGCTTGTGTTGTGCGGGCGGGCGCGCAAAGCTGTGGGAAAGCAGCAGTTTACGAGTGAAGGCAATTCACCACCCATGTCCCGCACCATCCCAACGATCAACACCCGCCGTCTGACACTTCGCGCCATGCGTGCAGAGGATTTCGGGCGTTTTGCCGAAATCTGGGCGATGCCCGAAGTGGTCACCCATATCAGCGGCAAACCCCGCCCGAAATCGGAATCATGGGATGCCTTTCTGCGCAATGCCGGACATTGGCAGATCACCGGCTTTGGCCAATGGGCGATTGAGGTGCATCGTCAGGTGCAGATGGCCGGGCAGACGGGTTTCTTCTTTGGTTCGCGCGGATTGGGCGATGATTTTGATCCTTTCCCCGAGGCCGGATGGGTGATGGCACCGGAAAGCCAGGGGCAGGGGTTGGGCCTTGAGGCGGTGCGGGCAGCGCATGATTGGTTTGACCGGGTCATCACGGGGCCGACCGTCTGTATCATCGCGCCGGACAATGCCGGATCATTGCGGATCGCCGAGACCCTGGGCTATGGGGTGATCCGCACGGCGGATTACGGTGGCGATCGGGTGCATCTGTTGCAGCGCAAAGGGCCGAAAGGTTGATTTCGGGACTGGCTGCTGCGGGAGGAACAGAATTACCCGATCGGTGCAAATCAGAGAATGTTTCATGACAATTGCGCGACAGGAGCGACCTGTTGCACACTTGAACAAAGGGGGCCGCACAAGGTATAGCCCCCCAAAGCGATATAACACCTAAGGGGCTTGGATATGCGCAGAGTAGTAGTGACGGGTTTGGGTTTGGTCACGCCGTTGGCAGATGGCGTTGAAGAAAGCTGGAGCCGCATTTTGGACGGTCAATCCGGCGCCGGGCCGATCACGGGATTTGATGCCAGCAATCTGGTAACGCAATACGCCTGTGAAGTACCTTTGGGCGATGGCAGCGACGGCACTTTTGATGCCGCCAAATACATGGAGCCCAAAGAACAGCGCAAGGTCGATACTTTCATTCTGTTCGGCATGGCGGCCGCGCAACAGGCGGTTGAGGATTCCGGTTGGATGCCGACCGCGACCGAAGATCAGGAACGCACAGGTGTTTTGATCGGGTCCGGCATTGGCGGTTTGAATTCCATCGCCAATACCGCCGTGATGATGAAAGAAAAAGGACCGCGCCGCGTAAGCCCGTTCTTTGTGCCCGGCGCGTTGATCAACCTGATTTCCGGTCAGGTGTCGATCCGCTATGGCTTTAAGGGGCCAAACCATTCGGTTGTGACCGCCTGTTCCACGGGGGCCCATGCGATTGGCGATGCCAGCCGTCTGATCATGTTGGGCGATGCTGACGTTATGGTCGCGGGCGGGGCCGAGGCGGCGATTTGCGAGATCGGGATTGCCGGTTTCAACGCCTGCAAAGCCCTGTCCACCAAACGCGGCGATGATCCCAAAAAGGCCAGCCGCCCCTATGATGCCGACCGTGACGGTTTTGTCATGGGCGAAGGTGCGGGCATCGTGGTGTTGGAGGAATACGAACACGCCAAGGCGCGTGGTGCCAAGATATACGCCGAGGTGTTGGGCTATGGTATGTCGGGGGATGCCTATCACATCACGGCCCCGTCCGAGAACGGCGAAGGGGGCGAACGTTCAATGCGTGCCGCGCTGCGTTCGGCCGGATTGGAACCCAAGGACATTGATTACATCAACGCCCACGGCACCTCTACGATGGCGGATACCATCGAATTGGGCGCGGTTGAGCGGATGATGGGGCCGGATGCTTCTAAGGTCACCATGTCATCGACGAAATCGGCCACCGGGCACCTTTTAGGGGCGGCAGGGGCAATTGAGGGAATTTTCTCGATCCTTGCGATCCGTGATCAGGTGGCACCGCCAACAATCAACCTTGATAACCCGGCAGTGGAAACCCCTATTGATCTGGCACCGAACAAGAAGGTTGTGCGCGAAATCAATGTCGCCTTGAGCAATTCCTTTGGTTTTGGTGGCACCAATGCCAGCGTATTGTTTGGGAAAGTGTCGTAATGTGGCGTAATATCGCCTCTAATGCGGTGACCTTTTTGATGGTGCTGCTGTTTGTCGTGGGCGGCGTGATCCTCTGGGGGAAAGCCCAGTATCAGGGGGAAGGGCCGCTGGCGCAGGCGATCTGTTTGCAGGTCGAGCGCGGATCGAACATCCGCAAGGTCAGCAAATCCTTGATGGATCAGGGCGCGGTCAGTTCCGGTGCGATTTTCCGTCTGGGTGCGGATTATCAGGAAAAGACCGGTGATTTGAAATTCGGCAGCTATCTGGTGCAGCCGGGCGCATCAATGGCGGGCATTGTCGAGGTGATCACCAAAGGCGGCGCCAGCACCTGTGGTACCGAAGTGGTGTATCGCATCGGGGTGAACCGGATTTCCGTGCAGCTGCGCGAACTGGATCCGGCCAGCAACCGATTTGTTGAACGGGCTGAATTTACACCGGGGGAAGACGAGGTTCCGGCCTTGTTTACGCAATCCACCGCCAAGCGTGACACGCGGTTTCGCATTGCGATGGCCGAGGGGGTGACCAGCTGGCAGGTGGTGGAGGCGTTGAACGGCATTGAGGTGCTGGATGGCGAGATCAAGGCCGTGCCCCCCGAAGGCGCATTGGCACCGGACAGTTATGAAGTCCGTCCGGGTGATGATCGCGCCGAAGTACTGGCACAGATGCAGGAGGCGCAGGAAATTCTGGTGTCTGCCGCATGGGAAGCCCGCGACCCTGACTTGCCGATTGAAACACCCGAAGATCTGTTGATCCTTGCATCAATTGTTGAAAAGGAAACGGGTGTGCCGGAGGAGCGGCGTCAGGTCGCCAGTGTGTTTGTGAACCGTCTGAACCAAGGCATGCGTTTGCAGACCGACCCCACCGTGATCTATGGCATCACCAAGGGGCAGGGCGTTCTGGGGCGCGGTTTGCGCCGATCGGAACTGCGCCGCGCAACCCCTTGGAATACTTATGTGATTGAGGGGTTGCCGCCCACACCAATTGCCAATCCGGGGCGGGCAAGCCTGATGGCGGCTGCACAGCCGGACAGCAGCAAGTTTGTGTTCTTTGTGGCGGATGGCACCGGCGGCCATGCATTTGCAGAGACCTTGGCAGAGCATAACCGCAACGTCGAAAAATGGCGTCAGGTCGAGGCCGAGCGCGGTGCCGCAGCGGCGGGTAATGCCTCAACAGGCGGTGAGTGAGAGCAGATGGGTTGCGGGGTTGGCCCCGCCCGGAGTGCGCATTGGTAACATGTTGTTAACAATGTTTTTATTGACTTTGCGTGCGCTCTGATCTATAGGTTATCTCACGCTAGCAGACGTGAATGAACGGCCCCCGGAACCTTCCGGCGGGCCGTTTTTCGTTTGGTTGGTCGGGGGACCCTTACAAGAGGTATCAGCGAGCATGACAATGATAACCCCGGAACAAGAGATCGCGCATGGTGTCGAAATCCTATCGGCATTGCGCGATGCGGTGCGCGGTTTGCGCCAAGAGATCGAAGGGCTGACCGACAAGGCCCGATCTGGGGAGGGTTTCAACGAAACAGCAGCGGCCAGACCTTTGCGGGAAATGCAGGGATTGGTGACGCAATGCACAAAAGCGGAGATGTTTCTGAATGACTGTAGAAATCGACAAGCTGGGATTGCCCGAGGCGGCTTTGCCCTCGATCTGGACCGAGCACGGGTTGATATCGGGTGCAAGCTGGATCGCCTCCGCCGATGCGGCGGTTCAGGAAGAATTCCTGAATGAATTGGACGCGGGCGAATTGCTGGCGCTGCCGTATTTGTTTGAATTCTGGGCGATGGCGCATCAATTGCCGCCTGAAGGCGCGTGGCGCACCTGGGTGGTGTTGGGCGGGCGCGGGGCGGGCAAGACCCGTGCTGGCGCGGAATGGGTGCGCAGCATGGTTGAGGGCCCGCGCCCCACAGATGCCGGAGCCTGCCGCCGGGTGGCACTGGTGGGAGAAACCATCGAACAGGTGCGCGAGGTGATGATCTTTGGCGACAGTGGTATTCTGGCCTGTTCGCCCGAAGACCGCAGGCCCGATTGGGAGGCCACGCGCAAGCGGCTGGTCTGGCCCAACGGGGCGGTGGCAACGGTGCATACAGCGCATGATCCTGAGGGGCTGCGCGGGCCGCAATTTGATGCGGCATGGGTGGATGAGCTGGCCAAGTGGAAGCGCGGCCAAGAGGCCTGGGACCAGTTGCAGTTCGCCCTGCGGCTTGGCGATGATCCACGGGTCTGTGTGACCACCACGCCGCGCAATGTGCCGGTGCTCAAGAAGCTGTTGACATCGCCTTCTACGGTGCAGACCCATGCCCCGACCGAGGCCAATGCCGCCAATCTGGCGGCGTCGTTCATGGAGGAAGTGCGGGCGCGTTATCGTGGGACGCGGCTGGGGCGGCAGGAATTGGACGGGGTGTTATTGGCGGATGCCGAGGGCGCGTTGTGGACCAGCGAGATGTTGGAGGCAGGACGTCTGGACAGCCCGCCGGTGTTTGACCGGATCGTGGTGGGGGTTGACCCTGCGGTAAGCAGCGGCACGGGGGCTGATGAATGCGGGATCATTGTCGTGGGTGCGCAGACCAGGGGGGCGGTGCAGGATTGGCGGGCGGTGGTTCTGGCCGATTGTAGTGTGCAGGGGGCAACGCCGCATGGCTGGGCCACAGCGGCCATTGCGGCAATGACGCAGTTTGGCGCGGATCGGTTGGTGGTTGAGGTCAATCAAGGCGGACAGATGGTCAGCGAGGTGTTGCATGGCATTGATCCGATGCTGCCGATCAAACCGGTCCATGCCAGCCGTGGCAAGGTGGCGCGCGCCGAGCCTGTCGCGGCATTGTATGAACAGGGGCGGGTGCGGCATCTGCGGGGATTGGACGCTTTGGAGGACCAGATGTGCCGGATGACCGCGCGGGGCTATGAGGGCGGGGGCAGCCCGGATCGGGTGGATGCGCTGGTCTGGGCTTTGCACGAGGTGATGATCGCGCCTGCGGCGCAATGGCGGTCTCCGGGGGTGCGCGCCTTGTGAGGCCCCATCGGGGGCACGGGTGGTTTCTGGCCAAATGAAGCAGCAAGACCCGAGTTAAAAATGGCTGTTGCGCGGGGGAGCGCACGCTGGGCGGGGCAGGCGTTAAGGAATAATTGGCAAAGTCCAGTTGCGCCGGTTGGGGCAGAAGCGATTGGGGAGTGACAGCATGGTTTTTGATTTTCTGCGGCGCGGGGATGCGGCGCAAGTGCCTGCACAGAAAGCATCGGCCACCGGGCCTGTGGTGGCCTATCAGACCTCTGGTCGTGTTGCATGGAGCCCACGCGATACGGTGAGCCTGACCCGGACCGGGTTTTGTGGCAATCCGGTGGGGTTTCGCGCGGTCAAACTGATTGCCGAGGCGGCGGCGGCCTTGCCTTTGGTGGTGCAGGATGCGGCGCGGCGGTATGAGACCCATCCGGTTGCGGCATTGCTGGCGCGGCCAAACGCAGCGCAGGGGCGGGCGGAATTGCTGGAGGCGCTCTATGCGCAACTGCTGCTCAGCGGCAACGGCTATGTCGAGGCGGTGTGTGGCACGTCGGATCTGCCGGTGGAATTGCATGTATTGCGGGCCGACCGGATGTCGGTGGTGCCGGGCGCGGATGGCTGGCCGATGGGCTATGATTATGCGGTGGGCGGGCGCACCCACCGGTTTGATGTGCGGGGCGAGGGTGTACCGATCTGTCACATCCGCAGCTTTCATCCCCAGGATGATCATTACGGGTTCAGCCCGATGCAGGCGGCGGCGATGGCGCTGGATGTGCATAATGCGGCCTCGCGCTGGTCCAAGGCATTGCTGGACAATGCAGCGCGGCCTTCGGGGGCGATTGTCTATAAGGGGGCCGAGGGGCAGGGCAAGTTAAGCGAAGATCAATACGAGCGTCTGGTGAGCGAGATGGAAAGCCATCATCAGGGCGCGCGCAATGCCGGGCGGCCGATGTTGCTGGAAGGCGGGCTGGATTGGAAGCCGATGGGGTTTTCGCCCTCGGACATGGAATTTCAAAAGACCAAGGAAGCCGCCGCGCGCGAGATTGCGCTGGCCTACGGGGTGCCGCCGATGTTGATCGGGGTGCAGGGCGATGCGACCTATGCCAATTATCAAGAGGCGCATCGGGCGTTTTTCCGGCTGACGGTGTTGCCTTTGGCAACGCGGGTCACGGCGGCACTGGCGCATTGGTTGTCGGGATTCAGCGGTGAGATGGTCGAGGTCAGGCCCGATCTGGATCAGGTGCCAGCCCTGTCGGCGGAACGTGATGCGCAATGGGCGCGGGTGGCGCAGGCGGATTTCCTGAGTGAGGTGGAAAAGCGGCGGTTGCTGGGATTGCCGGTGGTGACTGATGATGGGTGAATTGCCGCGATACGAGCGTTTTGACTGCGCGCCGGGGCTGCGGTTGGAGGCCCATGAAAGGGTCAGCGAAATTCACCATCAAAACCTGTTGCGGCGCTTGGATCACTTGGAAGATCTGATTGAACGCATGGAACGTCGGTTGTGGCTGACGGTCTATGGGGTGGTGGCGGTGATCCTGGCACAGGCGGTGCAGAGTTTTCTGGTGGTGACGCCGTAAGGCGCTGAAATTTCAAAGGAGTTGTCATGAAAAGTGACGTGATGCGCTTCGGCCTCGGGCCGGAGAACGGCGGGGGCTTGCCGGTTGATGAACGGGGATTGGAGCGAAAGTTCGCCCGTTTTGGCCAGACCGAAACCGTCGAGGGCGGGTTGCAGATCAGCGGCTATGCCAGCCTGTTTGGCAGTGCAGATCAAAGCGGTGATGTGGTGCAGGCCGGGGCCTATGCGGCGAGCCTGGCACGGCTGCGTGCGGCGGGGCGTGGGGTCAAGATGTTGTGGCAGCATGATCCGGCCCAGCCGATCGGGATTTGGGACGAGGTGCGCGAGGATGCCAAGGGCCTGTGGGTCAAGGGGCGTATCCTTGAGAGTGTCACAAAGGGGCGCGAGGCGGCGGCGCTGATCGCGGCGGGGGCGATTGACGGATTGTCGATTGGGTATCGCACGCTGCGGGCCAGCAAAAGCGCCGAGGGCCAGCGCATTCTGTCAGAGCTGGACCTGTGGGAAGTGTCCTTGGTGACCTTTCCGATGTTACCGAACGCGCGGGTCGGGGCCAAGGCGCAGAGCGATGCTTCGACAGCATTGCTGCGTGAAATGGCCGGGGTGTTTCGCAGTGCGCGCGCCCAGATCAAGCACGGGGCTGGGGACAATGAACAACCAAAAGCGAGGTAAGGCAATGAGCGAGAACAACACTGCAGGGGCAGGTGATGATCTGAATGTCGCGGAAGACCTGCGGCAGGCCGTGAATGGGTTTGTCACTGATTTCAGGGGCTTCCGGGGCGATATTGAAACCAAAATGCAACAAACAGAAGAGCGAATGACCATGTTGGACCGCAAGATGACACAGCCTGTACGGACCCCGCTGAGCGCGGCACATGCGGGGGCTGCGCCGCATCAATTGGCGTTTCAGGCCTATCTGCGTAATGGGGATGATGACGGGTTGCGGGGGCTGGAACTGGAAGGGAAATCGCTGTCGACGGCAGTGAATTCCGATGGCGGTTATCTGGTCGATCCGCAGACCTCGGAACGGGTGCAATCGGTGTTGAATGCCACCGCGTCAATCCGTGCGATTGCGTCGGTGGTGCGGGTCGAGGCGACATCTTATGACGTTTTGGTTGATCACACGGATGTGGGGGCCGGATGGGCCACCGAAAGCGATCCGACGGTGGAAAGTGACACGCCGCAGATCGACCGGATCACCATTGCCCTGCATGAATTGAGCGCCTTGCCGAAAGCCTCGCAGCGGCTGTTGGATGACAGTGCCTTTGACATTGAAGGTTGGTTGTCGGGGCGGATTGCCGACAAATTTGCCCGCGCCGAGGCCAGCGCTTTTATCAACGGCGACGGGGTGGACAAGCCCAAGGGCCTGTTGGCGCATAGCACCGTGGACAATGACATCTGGGTCTGGGGCAATCTGGGCTATGTGCCGACGGGCCTTGACGGGGATGTGACACCCGAAGCGATTGTTGATCTGGTCTATGCACTGGGCGCGCAGTACCGCGCCAACGGATCTTTTGTGATGAATTCCAAGACTGCGGGATTGGTGCGCAAGTTGAAAGATGCGGATGGGCGGTTCATGTGGTCGGATGGGATGGCCGCGGGAGAGCCGGCGCGGTTGATGGGCTATCCGGTGTTGGTGGCCGAGGACATGCCGGATGCGGACAGTGATGCAACCCCGATTGCCTTTGGCGATTTTGCTGCCGGCTATACGGTGGCAGAGCGCCCTGATCTGCGCATTCTGCGCGATCCGTTCAGCGCCAAACCGCATGTGTTGTTTTATGCCACCAAGCGGGTGGGCGGCGATGTAAGCGATTTTGCGGCGATCAAGCTGTTGAAATTCGGTCTGGCTTAAGCCGCGACCGAAAGCGGGGCCGGGGCGGTTTGGCCCCGGTCCGGGCGCGTGACCAAATGAACCTGCATTGTCTAGCTGTCCCCCTCTGACCAAGCGGTGCGGGTGGCTGCGCGTCCGGGCATGTTGTGGTCCCACAGGGGCAATTTTTCGGAGAAATTCCATGATGTTGATCGAAGATACACCAGTCGCAGAGGCGGCGCTGCCACTGGAGGCGTTCAAGGCGCATTTGCGGATTGGCAGTGGCTTTGGTCTGGACGGGATCCAGGATGCGGTGCTGGTCTCATTCTTGCGTGCGGCCCTGGCTGCGGTCGAGGCGCGCACGGGTAAGGCGTTGTTGTTGCGCAGTTTTCATTGTGAGGTGACAGGATGGCGTGATCCTGCGGTGCAGGGGCTGCCGATTGCACCGGTGACACAGATCACGGCGTTTAGGGTGGTGACGCGACAGGGCGCTGAAACGGTGATTGGCAGTGATCTGTTTTGGTTGGAGCGTGACATGCATCGCCCCAAGCTGCGTTCTGTTGGTGCGGCGCTGCCGATGATCCCCAGTGGCGGGTCGGCACATGTGGCAATTGAGGCGGGGCTGGGTGCAACATGGGATCAAGTACCGGTGGATTTGCAGCAGGCGGTTTTGATGCTGGCGGCGCATTATTACGAATATCGCAATGACACGGGGCTGAGCGGGGGCTGTATGCCATTCGGGGTCAGCAGTCTGATTGAACGCTACAAGAACATCCGTTTGGGAGTGGCCCAATGAGCCTGCCGGTATTGTCGCATGCGCTGGTGCTGGAAGCGCCGGAGCGGGTCAGTGACGGGGCCGGTGGCTTTGCTGAAGGCTGGATCGTGTTGGGCACGCTTTGGGCAGAGATCAACGCGCGCACCGGACGCGAGACCGCACAGGTGGGTGCGCCGGTCAGCCGGGTCAGCCACCGGATTGTGGTGCGCGGTGCCGCCTATGGGGCTGCGGATCGCCCCAAGCCGCAGCAGCGCTTGCGCGATGGCACACGGGTTTTTGTCATTCAGGCGGTGGCAGAACGGGACCGCGACGGGCGGTATCTGACCTGCTTTGCCAATGAGGAGGTGGTGGTATGAGTTTTGCGCTTTCGGGCCCCTTGCAGGCGGCAGTCTATGGGGCGCTATGTGCTGATCCGGCCCTTACTGCGCTGGTGGGCGATGCGATTTATGACGCCGTGCCTTCGGGCAGTTTACCGCTGCTTTATTTGCGTTTGGGCAGTGAGACCGTCACGGATGCTTCGGATGGCAGCGGTGCGGGGGCGGTGCATTTGATCACCGTGTCGGTGATCACCACCAACCCGGGGTTCGCCGATGCCAAGGCCGTGGCAGGGGCGGTCAGCGATGTTTTGCATGACGGCAACCTGACCCTGAGCCGGGGGCGGCTGGTGGGGCTTTGGTTTGAAACAGCAAAGGCGCATCGCATTGATGCGGTCTCGGCGCGCCAGATTGATCTCAGGTTTCGTGCGCGGGTCGAAGACAGCTGAACCGCGCCACAGGATTTTCAGAGTAACACAGGAGAAGCGACATGGCTGTTCAAGCAGGCAAAGACCTTTTGGTCAAAATCGACATGACAAGCGATGGTCAGTTTGAAACCGTTGCGGGGCTGCGCGCCACGCGGGTGAGTTTCAATGCAGAGACCGTGGATGTGACGGCGCTGGACAGTGAAGGCGGCTGGCGGGAATTGTTGGTCGGTGCGGGGGTGCGCTCGGCCTCGATCAGCGGCTCGGGGGTGTTTCGCGATGCGGGGACGGATGAACGCGCCCGGCAGTTGTTCTTTGACGGGCTGACACCGGATTTCCAGATCATCATTCCCGATTTTGGTGTGGTTGAAGGGCCGTTTCAGGTGACGGCGCTGGAATATGCCGGGGCGTTGAACGGCGAGGCGACCTATGAGTTGAGCCTGCAATCGGCGGGGATGTTGAATTTCACCGCTGATGTGGTGGTGGTCTGAGCATGGCCAACCGCTGGCACGGCGAGGTGGCTTTGGTGGTGGATGGCAAACGCCATTTGGCGCGGCTGACACTGGGGGCCTTGGCCGAACTCGAAGACGCGTTGGACACCGGATCGCTGGTGGCGCTGGTGGAACGGTTTGAAAGCAGCGCCTTTTCCAGCCGGGATGTGCTGATGCTATTGGCGGCGGGGCTGCGGGGCGGCGGGGCCGAGATCAGCAATGATGAACTGGCCCGCGCCCAGATAAAGGGCGGGCCGGTGGCTGCGGCCAGAGCGGCGGCTGAATTGCTGGTGCGGGCCTTTGCGGTACCAGAATGAGCGGGGCGCTGGATTGGCCGGGGTTGATGCGGGCGGGGATGCAGGGCTTGCGCCTGTCCCCGGCGGTATTCTGGGATCTGACCCCTGCGGAATTGCAGGTGATGCTGGGCCAGAGTGCCAGCCGCGCACCGCTGTCGCGGGGGGGATTGAATGCCTTGATGGCGGCCTATCCAGATCAGGACAAGGGACAGGAAAATGGCTGAAAAAGACCGGATGGATCAATTGAAAGGCAGTGCCGAGGGGTTGAACAGCACCTTGGCACAGACCAGCACCCTGGTGGGGGGCTTTGACGGGGAGTTGCGCCGCATGCGTTCGGCGCTTGCCGCCACGGGCAAGGACATGGCGAGCATGGAGCGCGGTTTAAGCCAGGGTCTGCGCCGCGCCTTTGACGGGGTGGTGTTTGACGGGATGAAATTGTCGGATGCCCTGCGCACGGTGGGGCAGAATTTGGCGAATACCGCCTATTCGGCGGCGATCAAACCGGTCACGCAGCATATTGGCGGGCTGATTTCGCAAAGCGTTGGCAGCTTGGTGCAGAATGTCCTGCCCTTTGAGAATGGCGCGCCGTTTTCGCAAGGCAGGGTGATGCCCTTTGCGCGCGGCGGGGTGATCAGCGCCGGACGTGCCGCCCCGTTGAGCAACGACATTGTCAGCCATGCGGCGGCCTTTCCGATGCGCGGCGGCTATGGCGTGATGGGCGAGGCCGGACCAGAGGCGATCATGCCGCTGACCCGTGGATCGGATGGAAAGCTGGGGGTGCGCGGCGGCAGTGGCGGCGGCGATGTGCATGTGGTGATGAACATCACCACGCCGGATGTTCAGGGCTTTCAACGTTCGCAAAGCCAGATCGCTGCCCAGATGAGCCGGGCGCTTACCCTGGGCAACCGCAACCGGTAATCACGGAGCAAAAGCATGGATTTTCACGAGATCAGATTTCCCGCCAGCCTGAGTTTCGGGTCCGTTGGCGGGCCACAGCGGCGCACTGATGTGGTGACGCTGGCCAATGGATTCGAAGAACGCAACACCCCCTGGGCGCATTCGCGGCGGGTTTATGATGCGGGCTTGGGGATGCGGTCGATAGATGACCTGCAGCTGCTGATCGGTTTTTTTGAGGCGCGCAGGGGCCAGATGCACGGGTTTCGCTGGAAGGATTGGGCGGATTACAAATCCGGTCTTTCCTCGGCCGAGGTGGCGTTTGATGATCAGACCATCGGCTATGGCGACGGCGTTCGGGCCGATTTCCAGATCGTGAAGACCTATCGCTCGGGGCACCAAAGCTATGAGCGCCCGATCCGTAAGCCGGTGGCGGGGACGCTGCGTGTCGGAGTGGAACAGGATGCCTTGCAGGAATCGGTGGATTACGAAGTGGATTTGCGCACCGGTGTCATCCGCTTCGCCCATCCGCCAGATCCCGGCATGGAGGTTCTTGCGGGCTATGAATTTGACGTGCCGGTGCGCTTTGACACCGATCGTATCCTGACGTCGGTGGCGAATTTCCAGGCGGGGCAGGTGCCCAATGTGCCGGTGATCGAGGTGCGGATATGAACACTGCGGCAAAACAGGCGCTGTTGGATCATGCGGCGGCGGGGCTGACGACCCTATGCCACGCTTGGCGGATCACGCGGCAGGACGGGGTGGTCTTGGCTTTTACCGATCATGATGTGGACCTGACCTTTGACGGGGTGACGTTTCGGGCGGATTCAGGATTGGGCGCCCGGGCGATATCGCAAAGCACCGGATTGGCGGTGGACAATACCGAGGCCTTGGGCGCGTTAAGTCATGCAGCGATCCGCGAGGACGAGATTGAGCAGGGCCGTTATGACGGTGCCGAGGTGCAGGCGTGGTTGCTCAACTGGGTTGACCCAAGCGCGCGGATGCTACGCTTTGCTGGTAGCATCGGTGAGATGCGCCGCATTGACGGGGCGTTTCGAGCCGAATTGCGGGGGCTGAGCGAGGTGTTGAACCGTCCGCTGGGGCGGGTGTTTCAAAAGCCCTGCACGGCGGTGCTGGGCGATGCGCAATGCGGGTTTGACCTGAGCCAGCCGGGCTATACCGACGTTCGTGCCATCGAGGGGATCAAGGACCGACGCGTGTTCATCTGGGAGGATCTGGCAGGATTTGGCGAAGGCTGGTTCACGCGCGGGCGCCTTGAGGTGCTGGATGGCGCCGCCGTGGGCCTGTGGGGCATGATCAAACATGACCGCGTGGTTGCGGGCAAGCGGCTGGTTGATCTGTGGGAGCCGGTGCGCGGGGATCTGGCGGTGGGCGATACCATCCGGCTGGTGGCGGGCTGTGACAAACGCATGGAGATTTGCCGCCTGAAGTTTGACAATCTGATCAACTTTCAGGGTTTTCCCGATCTGCCCAGCGAAGATTGGGTGGTGGCGGTGCCAAAATCCAAGGGTGCCAATACGGGTGGTTCCTTGCGATGAGACCGGTTCAAGCGGCAGTGATCGGCGCGGCGCGGGGCTGGATTGGCACGCCCTATGTGCATCAGGCGGCCACGCGAGGGGCGGGCTGTGATTGTCTGGGGCTGGTGCGGGGCATCTGGCGCGAGGTGATCGGCGCAGAGCCCGAAACCGTGCCAGCCTATTCCAGGGATTGGTCCGAACCCCAAGGCCAAGAGCGGCTTTGGGCGGCGGCGCTGCGGCATTTGCGGGCCAAGGCCGTGCCGCAGGCCGCAGCGGGGGATGTGCTGTTGTTTCGGATGCGGGCAGGGGCGGTGGCCAAACATCTGGGCGTGCAGGTTCAGGTCGGGGCGGGCGCGCGTTTTATCCACGCCTATGCGGGGCATGGGGTGTGTGAAAGCCCGCTGTCCCTGCCGTGGCAGCGCCGCATCGTGGCGCGTTTTGAATTTCCTCAAGGAGCCCTGTAATGGCAACACTTCTATTTTCGGCGGCGGGTGCTGCTTTGGGCGGTTCGATCGGGGGCACTTTTGCCGGGCTGTCATCGGTGGCGATTGGCCGCGCGGCGGGGGCGACTTTGGGGCGTCTTGTCGATCAGCGGCTGTTGGGACAGGGCGCCGCGGCGGTGGAAACCGGCAAGGTCGACCGCTTTCGTTTGACCAATGCCGGCGAGGGCAACCCGATTGCACAGGTCTATGGGCGGATGCGCATGGGCGGGCATCTGATCTGGGCGTCGGATTTCAGTGAAACGGTGGCGGTTTCGGGGGGGGGCAAAGGCAGCAGGCCCGCGCCCCAAGTCACGGCTTACAGCTATGCGGTAAGCATCGCGATTGGCATTTGTGAGGGCGAGATCACCCGCATCGGGCGGGTCTGGGCGGATGGCGAGGAAATTGCCCCTGACGATCTGAACATGCGGGTGTATTATGGCACGGCGGATCAATTGCCCGATCCGGTGATGGAGGCCATCGAGGGCGCGGGGCGCGTGCCTGCCTATCGCGGCACCGCCTATGTGGTGATGGAAGACCTGCCGCTGGCGCCCTTCGGCAATCGGGTGCCGCAGTTCTCATTCGAGGTGATCCGCCCCGAACAACGCAGCGCCGAAGGCTGGGAACATATGCCGACCTTTGGGGTGACGGGGGTGGCGATCATTCCGGGCACCGGGGAATATGAACTGGCCACCACGCCGGTGCATTTCGATCTGGGCCAGGGGGTGTTGCAAAGCGCGAATGTGTCGACCCCTGCGGGCAAACCCGATTTTGCCCAATGTGTCGAGGCGGTCAGCGAAGAGCTGCCCAATCTGGCGGCGGCGTCTTTGGTGGTGTCCTGGTTTGGCGATGACCTGCGCTGTGGGGAATGCACGATCCGTCCCAAGGTCGAGCAATCCGAAATTGACGCGCAGAACATGCCCTGGACGTCAGGCGGGATCAGCCGCGATGCCGCGCAGGTGATTGTGCAGGATGGCGGACGCCCGGTTTATGGCGGCACACCCAGCGATGCGTCGGTGATTGAGGCAATTATTGCGTTGAACAACGCGGGCAAGGCAGTGATGTATTACCCGTTTATCCTGATGGACCCGTTCACCGGCAATGCATTGCCCGATCCCTATAGCGACAACGGATTCCAGCCCAATCTGCCCTGGCGCGGGCGGATCACGCTGTCCCAAGCACCAGGACGGGCAGGCAGCCCTGATGGCAGCACACAGGCCGCGGCCGAGGTGGAAAGTTTCTTTGGCACGGTCACAGCGGCAGATTTCAGCGTGGCTGACGGGCAGGTGGCCTATACAGGGCCGGATGAATGGAGCCTGAGCCGGTGTATCTTGCACAATGCGGCGCTGTGTCTGGCGGCGGGGGGTGTTGAGGCATTTTGCATCGCATCGGAAATGCGCGGGCTGACGCAAATTCGCGGGGCTGCCAACAGCTTTCCGGCGGTGGCGGGGTTGCGGGTATTGGCGGCAGAGGTGCGCAGCCTGCTGGGACCGGATGTCAAGTTAAGCTATGCGGCGGATTGGACGGAATATTTCGGCTATCAGCCGCAGGATGGATCGGGTGACCGGTTTTTCCATCTGGACCCATTGTGGGCCGATACAAACATCGATTTTATCGGGATCGACAATTACATGCCCCTGGCCGATTGGCGCGAGGAAGAGGGCCATCTGGATGGCGAAAACTGGGATGCGATTTACAATCTCGACTACCTGAAGTCCAATATCGAGGGCGGTGAAGGCTATGATTGGTATTACCATTCCAGCGATGCCCGTGCCGCGCAGATCCGCACCGAGATCACCGATGGGGCGTATGGCGAACCTTGGGTGTATCGCTATAAGGACATCCGCAATTGGTGGGGCAATACCCACCATGACCGGGTTGGCGGGGTCCGATCAGAGGTGCCAAGTGGCTGGGTGCCGATGTCCAAGCCGATCTGGTTTACCGAATACGGTTGCGCCGGGGTGGATAAAGGGGCCAACCAGCCAAACAAATTTCTGGATCGCAAAAGTTCGGAAAGCCTGCTGCCGCGTCATTCCACGGGCGCGCGCGATGAATTGATCCAGATGCAATATCTGCGCGCGATGAGCGCCTATTGGAGCGATCCGGCGCATAATCCGCAATCAACCGAATACGACGGGGTGATGCTGGACATGCAGCGGGCCTTTGTCTGGGCATGGGACAGCCGCCCCTATCCGTTTTTCCCCAATGATGTCGCGCGTTGGAGCGATGGCGAGAATTATGCACGCGGTCACTGGATCAACGGGCGGACCTCATCGCGCAGCTTGGCCTCGGTCGTGGGGGAGATCTGCCGCCGCGCTGGGCTTGCGGCCTTTGGCACCGAAGGGCTTTATGGCTATCTGCGTGGCTACGCGGTGGAACAGGTCGGGGATGCCCGCGCGGCACTGCAACCTTTGATGATCCGCTACGGGTTTGATGCAATTGAACGCGATGGTCTGTTGCTGTTTCGGATGCGCGATGGTCTGCAGGCGCAAGACATCGACGCCGGGGTGCTGGCGGTCAGCAGCGCTTTGGAGGGCGTCACCGAACAGGCCCGCGAGGCCGATGCGGAAACCTCGGGGCGGGTGCGGTTGCGCTTTGTGCAGGCGGATGCGGATTTTGATGTGATCGCAGAAGAGGCGGTGCTGGCGGATCAGGCGACCCATGCGGTCACCGGCTCGGAAATGAACATGGTCTTGACGCGCAGTGAAGGGCGGCAGGTGGCCGAACGTTGGTTGACCGAGGCGCGGGTGGCGCGCGAGACCCTGCGCCTGGCGCTGCCGCCATCGCGGCTTGATCTGGGGGCGGGGGATGTGATCCGCTTTGAGGCGCAGGGTGGCGAGGGTGCGGCGCTTTACCGGATTGATCGCGTTGAACAATCGGACTTGCAGGTCCTGGATGCGGTGCGCATTGAACCGCAGGTGTTTGACACCTCGGACCTTAGCGAAGATCCGGTGCCGCCGCGCCCCTTTGTGGCGCCTGTGCCGGTGGTGCCGCAGTTTATGGATCTGCCGCTGTTGCGCGGGGACGAGGTGCCGCATGCGCCGCATATCGCGATCACCGCCGATCCCTGGCCGGGGTCTGTGGCGATCTATCAATCGGCAGAGGATGCGGATTACAGCCTGAACCGCTTGATCGCGGCGCGCGCCACAATGGGGTTTACCCAGAATGCGCTTTCTGCGGCTTCGGCGGGTGTGCTGGATCATGGCGATGTCCTGGAGGTCAGGCTGATCAGTGGTCAGCTACAGGGGGTCAGCCCCGAGGCCCTGTTGAGCGGGGCCAATATGGCGGCGATCGGTGATGGCAGTTCCGGCACTTGGGAGGTCTTGCAATTCGCCCAGGCGGAACTGATTGCGCCGGATACCTATTGGCTGCGCCAGCGGTTGCGCGGGCAGGCGGGCAGCAACGGCTTGATGCCCGGTTCATGGCCGGCGGGATCGGTGTTTGTGCTGCTGGACGGGGCGCCCAAACAGATCGCATTAAGCCCGAACCTGCGCCGGGTCGCCCAGCACTTTCGCATTGGTCCGGCACAGCGCGGTTATGATGATCCGTCCTATCTGCATCAGGTCACGGCCTTTGATGGCAATGGGCTACGCCCCTATAGCCCCTGTCACCTGCGGGCTGTGGCGCAGGAAAACGGCGATCTGGCGGTCAGCTGGATCAGGCGCAGCCGCATTGAGGGCGACAATTGGGACCAACCCGAAGTGCCATTGGGCGAGGAAAGCGAAAGCTATCTGCTGCAGGTCAGGATGGGCAGTCTGTTCCTGCGCCAAGAGACCATCACGGCGCCAAACTGGACCTATTCTGCGGCGGCGCAGGCGGCGGATGGCATTGCCGCACCCTATCAGATCAGCGTGGCGCAGGTGTCGGCACTCTATGGGGCCGGATTGCCAAGTCTGATCACGGTGCCGGCCTGATGCGGCGGGTGTTGTGGTCGGATGTGCAGGCCGCGGCGCGGGCCGTGTTGGCGGTGGATAGCCCCGCACGGGCGGCATTTTGTGGGGCATTACTGAGGCAGGCGGCGGCGGCAGACCGGTATACGCGGCGCTTGAAACGGGATCATCCGCATTGGGGCAATGGCACGTTACTGGCGGCGGCGCGGCACTATCCACTGGCGGATGAACGCAGCTTTGATGATCCTGACTATTGCGCCTGTTGCCTGATTGTGATGGGCCAGATCCAGCAGCATCGGCAGAAAATACTTGTAAGTCAGGCTTTCACGCCCACATGAATTTATGGGCGACATCACAAATTTGCGTTTGGGCATCAGATGTTGCATGAGCTAGGATCGGTGCAACAGAGGACTTGAGACATGCCAGAACCACGCACAAAGATATCCACGGTAGACCCGGTTTGGGACCGTATCCAGCACGAAGCCCGTCAGGCGGTGCAGGACGAACCCTTGATTGGCGGCTTTGTGCATGCCTGTATTCTGCATCATCAATCTATTGAAAAGGCGCTGTCTTACCGGATTGCGGCGAAACTATCCTCCAATGAGATGTCGATGATGGTGGTGCGCGAGATGGTCGAGGAGGCCTATGCCAAAGACCCCGAGCTGATCAAAGCGGCGCGGGCCGATCTGGTGGCGATCTATGAACGCGATCCGGCCTGTCATCGCCTGTTGCAGCCGATCCTGTATTTCAAAGGCTATCAGGCGGTGCAGGCCTACCGTGTCGGGCATCACCTGTGGCACGAGGGCCGCCGCGATCTGTCGTATTTTGTGCAAATGCGGGTGAGCGAGATTTTTGGTGTGGATATCCACCCGGGTGCGCGGTTGGGCAAAGGCATCATGATTGACCATGCCCATTCCATCGTGATCGGGGAAACCGCTGTGGTGGGGGATAATGTGTCGATGCTGCATTCCGTCACCCTTGGCGGCACCGGTAAAGAAGAAGAAGACCGTCATCCCAAGATCGGCGATGGTGTGTTGATCGGTGCGGGGGCCAAGGTGCTGGGCAATATCAAGGTGGGCCATTGCAGCCGCATCGCTGCGGGGTCTGTGGTGTTGGAAGATGTACCACCGTGTAAAACGGTTGCGGGGATTCCGGCGCGGATTGTCGGGGAGGCGGGCTGTGATCAGCCGGCGGTGTCGATGAACCATATGTTTGGCCCCAAAGATCAAGGCTGATTTTTTGAAGAAAAGATGAAAAAAGCCGGGGGAAACCCCGGCTTTTTGTTTGTGTATTGCCGCCCGACGGGCGGCGATGAGGGGCTGGCGGCCCCTCATACTCCCCGCGAATATTTAGGGCCAAAAAGAAATCAGGCCAGCATTGTCATTGGTGCTTCGAGATTGTCTTTGATCGCATTCAGCAGATTTGCGCCCAAGGCCCCGTCGATCACCCGATGATCCACCGACAATGTCACCGACATCACCGTGGCAATGGAAACTGCGCCGTCTGTGCCGACCACGGGTTTTTTCACCCCCGCGCCAACCGCAAGGATGGCACCATGGGGCGGGTTGATCACCGCGTCAAAGTTTTCGATGCCGAACATGCCGAGGTTGGAAATGGCAAAGCTGCCGCCCTGATATTCATGGGGCGCCAATTTGCGGTCGCGGGCGCGGGCGGCCAGATCTTTCATTTCGCTGGACAGCGCGGACAGCGATTTCATCTCGGCGTCTTTGAGAACCGGCGTGAACAGCCCGCCCTCAATCGCCACCGCCACCGCCACATCCGAGGGTTTGAGTTTCAGCGTACGGTCCCCGGCCCAGACCGAATTGGCATCCGGCACCTGTTGCAACGCCAGGGCACAGGCCTTGATGATGAAATCATTGATCGAAAGTTTGATCCCGCGCGGTTCCAGCTGTTTGTTCAGCTCGGCGCGGAACGTCATCAGCGCATCCAGATGAATGTCGCGGCGCAGATAGAAATGCGGGATGCTTTGTTTGGCTTCGGTCAGGCGGGCCGCGATGGTTTTACGCATGCCGTCCAGTTTGACCTCTTCAAAGTCGCGGCCCTGATACATTTTCAGCACTGTTTCAGTGGACGGGCCTTGCGTCGCCGCGGCGGGCGCTGGCGCAGCGGCCGTTGTTTTGGCCGCAGGGGCCGCAGCGCTGGCGGACAATCCTTCAACGTCGGCTTTGACAATGCGCCCGTGCGGGCCGCTGCCTGTGAGCGTGGCAAGGTCAACACCGTTGCTGGCGGCAATCCGGCGCGCCAAGGGCGAGGCAAAAATCCGTGTGCCATCCGCGGATTTAGGGGCGGCGGGGGCCGTGGCGGTTGTTTTGGCCTCAGGTGCCGCAGCTTGCGTTGGGGTGGCGTCTGGCGGGGAATCGTTGGCGTTGGAGGTAGCTTTGGCAGCAGGGGCGCTGTCAGAGATGTCATCCGCGCTTTCGCCGTCTTCCAGCAACACCGCAATCGCAGTGTTCACTTTGACACCCTCAGTGCCTTCGGCAATCAGGATCTTGCCAATCACCCCTTCGTCCACGGCTTCGAATTCCATGGTGGCTTTGTCGGTTTCGATCTCGGCCAGCAGATCGCCGGAAGCGACGCTGTCGCCTTCTTTGACCAGCCATTTGGCCAGCGTGCCTTCTTCCATCGTGGGGGACAGGGCGGGCATGAGGATTTCTGTGGGCATCGGGCCGCTCCTTATTTGTAGGTTACTTTTTTCACCGCTTCGATCACCTCGTCGGTGGTCAGCAGCGCGTGTTTTTCAAGATTGGCAGCATAGGGCATCGGCACGTCTTTTCCGGTGCAATTGATCACCGGCGCGTCCAGATAATCAAAGGCCTCTTGCATCACCACGGAGGAAATATAGCTGCCGACCGAGCCCTGCGGCCAGCCTTCTTCGACGGTCACCAGACGGTTGGTCTTCATCACCGATTTGAGGATTGCAGCCGTGTCCATCGGGCGCAGGGTGCGCAGGTCGATGACTTCGGCGTCAATGCCGTCTTCGGCCAGTTTTTCAGCGGCTTGCAAGGCATAGCTCATGCCGATGCCAAAGCTGACGATGGTGACATCCTTGCCTTCTCGCCAGATCCGCGCCTTGCCGAATGGCACGGTATGATCGTCGATATCGGGCACATCAAAACTGCGCCCGTAAAGGATTTCGTTTTCAAGAAAAATCACCGGATTGGGATCGCGGATCGCGGTTTTCATCAGGCCTTTGTAATCGGAAGCCGAATAGGGCATCGCAACCTTGAGACCGGGAATTTGCATGTACCAGGCCGCATAATCCTGGCTGTGCTGGGCCCCGACACGCGCCGCGGCGCCATTGGGGCCACGAAACACCATCGGCGCACCCATCTGGCCACCGGACATATACAATGTCTTGGCGGCAGAATTAATGATGTGGTCAATCGCCTGCATGGCAAAGTTGAAGGTCATGAATTCGACAATCGGCTTGAGCCCGCCAAAGGCCGCGCCGACACCGATGCCGGCAAAGCCATGTTCGGTGATTGGCGTATCAATCACCCGTTTGGGGCCGAATTCGTCCAGCATCCCTTGGGAAATCTTGTAGGCACCTTGGTATTCGGCCACTTCTTCGCCCATCAGGAAGACATTGGGGTCGCGGCGCATTTCTTCGGACATGCCATCGCGCAGGGCCTCGCGGACGGTCTGTTGTTTCATCGGCGTGCCGTCGGGCCAATCCGGTGCGCTATCTACCTCGGGCGCTTCGGGGGCGGATTGTGCCGCGGCGGGCGCGGCGGTTGGGGCGGGGGCTTCGTCCTTGGCTGGGGCGGCAGGGGCGGATGCAATATCATCCGCAGATTCGCCCTCTTCCAAGAGCACCGCAATCGGGGTGTTGACCTTGACGCCCTCGGTGCCTTCGGCAATCAGGATCTTGCCAATCACGCCTTCGTCCACCGCTTCGAATTCCATCGTGGCCTTGTCGGTTTCGATTTCAGCCATGATGTCACCAGAGGCCACGGTATCGCCTTCCTTGACCAGCCATTTCGCCAAGGTGCCTTCTTCCATGGTGGGGCTGAGGGCGGGCATAAGAATTTCGGTTGCCATCTATCAAGCCTCCTGGGGGATTTCGGTTGCGTAAATATCTGTCCAAAGTTCCTCAAGCGCCGGCTCGGGGCTGTCTTTGGCGAATTCGGCGCTTTGGTTCACGATGGCCTTGATGTCTTTGTCGATGGCCTTGAGATCGTCCTCACTGGCGTGTTTGCCGGTCAGCAACATGCTGCGCACCGCTTCGATCGGGTCGCGTTCCTCGCGCATTTTCTGCACTTCTTCGCGGGTCCGGTATTTGGCTGGATCCGACATGGAATGCCCGCGATAGCGATAGGTTTTCACCTCGAGGATGTAAGGGCCATCCCCGGCGCGGCAATGCGCCACGGCTTTTTCGCCCGCTTCTTTGACGGCCAGTACATCCATGCCGTCCACCGCTTCGCCCGGAATGCCAAAGGCGCGGCCACGTTCATAGATTTCGGCAGAGGAGGTTGAGCGTTGTTGGGAGGTTCCCATCGCGTATTGATTGTTTTCAATCACAAAAATACAGGGCAATTTCCACAGGGCGGCCATGTTGAAGGTCTCATAGACCTGCCCTTGGTTGGCCGCGCCATCGCCAAAATAGGTAAAGCTGACACGCCCGTTTTCGAGATATTTATCCGCAAAAGCCAGACCCGCGCCCAGTGGCACCTGTGCGGCGACGATGCCGTGACCGCCGTAAAAGTTTTTCTCTTTCGAGAACATATGCATGGAGCCACCCTTGCCTTTGGAGTAGCCGCCCTCGCGGCCGGTCAATTCGGCCATCACCCCGTTCGGATCCATGCCGCAGGCCAACATATGCCCGTGATCGCGGTAGGATGTGACGCGCTTGTCGCCCTCTTCGGCAGCGGCCTCCAGGCCCACAACCACGGCTTCCTGACCGATATAAAGGTGGCAGAACCCGCCGATCAAACCCATGCCATATAATTGGCCGGCTTTTTCTTCAAATCTGCGGATCAAAAGCATGTCGTGGTAATAGGCTTTTAACTCCTCCGCCGAGACATTGGGTTTCTTACTGGGTTTCTTCGCTGCCATGGGCATGTCCTCCGTCGACGCAGATCAAACATCCGCAGATAGTTTAGTATTAAACTATCTAATACCGGATTCGAGACTACAATGGTAGTGACATTTGGCGGTGGGGCAAGGATACAAGTCAAAAAGCCGCTAAAAACTGCGAAAACGGCTGTTTTTAGCGGATCACGATCTCATCTGGCCGGATCATACCCAGAACTTTGCGGGTCTGTTCATCCAAAAGATCAAGGTCAAGGTAATCATCCGACATGCGCGTGGTCAGGTTTTCCATCCGGGCAACTTCGGCGCGCACGCTTTTTAACTGCAGTTTCAGGTCTTGGGTTTCGGCCGCGATTTCGGCGCGGCGGAACAGGCCAAAATCCCCTTGCACAGCAGCAAAGGTGAAATACAGGCTCAGGGCAAAGGAAATTGCAAAAAACAGCAAGGTGCCAAAAGCCGGACGGGCGGTGCGTGTCATTAGGTCTGCCTCAAATCGTCTCTTAGTGGACGTTTCACCAATATGGCACAGGTGATTCGCGGTGTGAATCCCCCCGGCGCCGGATTTGCTATATTTTTGGTGTTTTAGGCAGGGCGTGGCCTTTTTGCCCGCCTGTTTCGGAGGCGATCCGTTCAGCTGGCCGAAAGCGCCGCAACACCGGGCAATTCCTTGCCTTCCATCCATTCCAGAAACGCCCCGCCAGCGGTGGAAATATAGGTGAAATCATCGGCGGCGCCGGCTTGATTGAGTGCGGCAACAGTATCACCGCCCCCCGCCACAGAAATCAACCGGCCATCGCGGGTCAACTGCGCGGCGGTTTGGGCTGCGGCCACAGTGGCGGTGTCAAACGGCGCAATTTCAAACGCGCCCATCGGTCCGTTCCAGATCAGGGTTTTCAACCCGGCAAAGGCAGCCTGGATCAGGGCAATACTGGCGGGTCCGGCATCCAGCACCATTTGATCGGCGGCCAGTTTCGTTTCCGGCCCCAACTGTACCACCTGATGATCGGCACCCGCGGCAAATTCACGCGCCACCATGCCGTCCACCGGCAGGATCACCCGGCATCCGGCGGTATCGGCCTGCGCCATGATGTCTTTGGCGGTGTCGAAATAATCCGGTTCCTGCAGGGATGCCCCCAGATCAGCCCCCAAGGCGGCAAGGAAGGTATTGGCCATGCCCCCGCCGATCACCAGCACATCCAGACGGTTCACCAGGTTTTCCAGCAATTCAATCTTGGTGGAGACCTTGGCACCGCCCACAACCGCCCCCACAGGGCGCTCGGGCAGGGACAGGGCCGCTTCCAGCGCGCTGAGTTCGGCCTGCATCAACCGCCCCGCACAGGCAGGCAGGAACCGCGCCAGCGCCTCGGTCGAGGCATGGGCGCGGTGGGCGGCAGAAAATGCATCGTTGCAATAGACATCACCCAATCGTGCCAGACGGCGGGCAAAATCGGGGTCATTGGCTTCTTCGCCCGCATAAAACCGGATGTTTTCAAGCAACAGCACATCGGCGGCTTTCGCTTCCTCGGTCAGGGTTTCGGCACCTTCTAGGGTTTCCAGCAACACCACTTTGCGGCTCAGGGCGGTCTCAAGCGCGGGCAGGATCTGTGCCAGCGACATATCAAGGTTCACGCGGCCTTTGGGGCGGCCAAAATGCGCGATCAGCATCGGCTTGCCGCCTTTGGCCAGAATATCGGTAAGCGTCGGGACAATCCGTTCGATCCGCGTCGCATCCGTGACCCGCCCGTTTTCCACAGGGACGTTGATATCCACCCGCACCAATACCCGTTTGCCCGACACATCCATGTCGTCCAGCGATTTCCAGCCCATGCGCTTGCTCCTGTCCCTTGGTTTCGCCCTGTGTTTTGCCTTTCTGGGCAGTCAGGTCAATGCAGCAGCTTGGCAATTGCGCCCAAGCCCCCTAGTTAGAGGCAAAGTAAGTTAAAAGGAGCACGGCATGGCCGAGATCAAAGACCCGGAAAACACAATCCTGATGGAACTCAAAGGCGGCACCGTCACCATCGAACTGCTGGCCGATGTGGCCCCGCTGCATACCGCACGGATGAAAGAACTGGCCCGCGCCGGAAAATATGACAACGTGGCGTTTCACCGCGTGATTGACGGTTTCATGGCCCAGACCGGTGATGTGGAACACGGCAACATGGAAGACGGCTTTAACCTGCGTATGGCAGGCACGGGCGCATCGGATCTGGACAATGTGCCTGCTGAATTCTCCAAGATCCCCCATGCACGCGGATCTTTGGGCGCGGCGCGCTCGGCCAACCCCAACAGCGCCAACAGCCAGTTTTTCATCAACTTCAAAGACAATGATTTTCTCAACGGCCAATATACCGTTTACGGGCTGGTAACCTCCGGCATGGAACATGTCGATGCGATCCAGCGCGGCGAGCCACCAGCCGAGCCTGATCGCATGATCAGCGTGAAAGTTGCCGCAGATGCGTAACCTGATTGCAGGCAGCCTTCTGGCGGCTGTGATCGGCACGGGCGCAGGCGCGACAGGCCTGAAGATCGAGATCGAAGGCGAGGCCAATGGCACCGTGATGATCGACCTTCTGGAAGACGTCGCCCCCCAGCATGTTGCGCGGATCACCGCCTTGGCCGCGGCCGGGGCCTATGATGGCGTGGTGTTCCACCGCGTGATTGACGGCTTTATGGCCCAGACCGGTGATGTGGAATTCGGCAAAGAGGGCGGCGATTTGGGCCGTGCTGGCATGGGCGGGTCCGACATGCCCGATGTGCCGGCGGAATTTTCCGACGTGCCTTATGACAAAGGTGTGGTGGGCATGGCCCGCAGCCAGAACCCCGACAGCGCCAACAGCCAGTTCTTTATCATGTTTGACGCGGGCCACTTCCTGAACGGTCAATACACTGTTGTGGGCCGTGTGACCGAAGGCCAGGATGTGATCGACGCCATCAAGCGCGGCACCGGTGCCAACGGCGCCGTTGAGGGCACGCCAGACGTGATGCGCAAAGTGAGTGTGATTGAATAATCCGGCGCTTTGAAGGAAAGACTTAAGGGGCCTGCTGGATCGCGGGTCCCTTTATTGTTGGTGAAGCATAGTGAGCTATCGACAGAAGGCAGCACCCGAACCGCCCTCACGGGGCGCGATGGTTGGTGATTGGAGGGCACAGGCACCATTAGATCAACCAGAAGACCTTAGTTTCCTAGACACTGACGATTCAAAAACGACCGTTTGCTGAACGGTTCGCCGAAGCCGACCTTTGAGCCACCACCAACCTTGCCCCCAACACAACCCTAAGGATGTTCACATAAAACCTGTCAACAGATGTTCACGCTTCGTTACGGGGCAGGGGATCAGCGCAGGGTTGTTATGGCCAATGACCGCTGTGAGCCCTTACTTACATCGAAAACTGGACTATATTCCGATGATGGATGATCAACAATGAAGCCCAATAAGGAGCTGTTCTTTGATGTACTGAAATGGGTGGCGAGGCTTTGCGAATCCGAAGGGTTTGTCGACCACCCAGCGTATGGTTCTGCATGGGAACCTGCCAACCAACTGTATCAAGCAACGCTCATCCGCTCAGATGTCTCGGACTTCATTGATCAACTGAACATCTCGTTCTGTCCGTCTTCGCTTGCATTTGAATTCGAAGTCAATCGAAGTGTAAACTCTCTTGGAATCAATAGTATAGATGGCATACCCACCGATGCGGGGGAGTGGACTGATTGTTGGCTTTATCAACCTTTTGAGCGTTACATTCTTTGCAATTATAGCCCGTGGAATCCTCTTTTCATGGATAGAGGGTTCAAGGTGAACAAGCGGAACACCCGCAGATCTGAAACCATCAAAGTCTGTACTGCGTTTGAACGCAATTCAACATTTTTGTTTGAGGCCTTGAAAGGAAACTACAGGGGACGTTCTGTTCGTATAGAACACCAAAAAATTGAGCGCCCCAACTAGGCGCTTTGCCCGCTCAACGGTCATTGATCTACAGTCCCGCAAAACATCTGCTGGGGCCACATTGGGCCAGCTTCCCCTGCTCGGACGCAAGCAAGCAATGCTACCCCTCCAAACAAAAAGGCACCGCAGTCCCCTGCGATGCCTTTTCAAACCTCAGTCACGGCCGCTCAGGACGCCGGGTTTGCCTTTTGGGCCGGGGCGGATTTTGCGCCGGGGTTCAGCGGGTCATCCTGACGCTGCACGGAGCCTTCAAAATGCGCACCGGATTCGATGGCGATGGTCTTGTGGATGATGTCACCCTCAACCCGTGCCGTCGAGGTCAGGCGCACCTTGAGCCCACGCACGCGGCCCACGATACGGCCATTGATCACCACGTCATCGGCAACCACTTCACCTTTGATGGTGGCGGTTTCACCAATGGTCAGCAGATGTGCGCGGATGTCGCCCTCGACCGTGCCTTCGACCTGGATGTCGCCTGTGGTCTTCATATTGCCGGTCACATGCAGATCCGCAGACAGCACAGAGGCGGGGGGCTTGGCCTTGGGGGCGCTGGCCTTGAATTCGCTCGACATGGTCTGGCCCGAAGCCATAGGTGCCTGTGGTGCCGAGGATTTGGGCGCATCTGCGTCCTTGTTCGGGGCGGGATCGTTGATTTTGCTTTTAGAAAACATCGTTTGCAGCCTTGATATAGATCATGGGGTTAACAGCTTTGCCGCCCACACGCACTTCGTAATGCAGGTGCACGCCAGTTACGCGTCCTGATGCCCCCATATCACCGATACGCTGCCCGCGCGAGACCCTTTGGCCTACTTTTACGCGCAGCTTGGACATATGGGCATAGCGGGTCTCGATTCCGAACTCATGCTGGATCTTGACCAGACGGCCATAACCGTTCGCCCAGCCTGCATGAATAACCACGCCATCGGCCGTGGCATAAAGCGGCGTGCCGATGCCTGCGGCGAAATCCACACCCGCATGCATGCGCCGCCCGCCGGTTTTTGGATCACGGCGATAGCCAAATTGGCTGGTGAATCGAAAGGCCGTTTTCAGGGGTTTGGCAAAGGGCGCTTTCTGGGCGGCGATCCGGTAGAGGTTCAGTCGATCCATCTGGTTCAACAGACGGTTGGCACGCAGGGTGTCGGCGGTGGGTTCCTCACCACGGGTGGTAAAGGACAGTGGCGTCATCGGGCCGCCTTGGCCGGAATAGCCACGGCGCACCTGTTCGATAATCCGGTCCGGTGGCATGCCCGCATTGCGGAACATTTTATCCAGCGGCGCCACGGATACGGTCATGGCTTCTTCGAGCTGGCGGAAAATCGCATCGTTTTGATCGCGCATCAGGGCAATTTCCTGATTCAGGCGGTCCGCCTCAAGCAGGGCATCCTGTGCATCATCAACAACCTTGTCGCGTTCCAGCGCGGTGCGTTCCAAGGCTTCGGACAGGAAACCGATCGGGGCATTGCTGCTGGCGGTTTGGCTCTGGCCGGTGCCTTCTTTGATGCTGCCCTTGAGTTTGGCAAGGCTGTGACGCGCGGTTTCGCGGTCTTTCATCGTGTCGCGCAGGGTGGATTGGATCACGTCGATGCCGGTTTCCAATTCGCGGCGGTGGGTTTCCGATTGCAGCAGTTCCGATTGCATCACCGAAATCTGTTTCAGCGCCGCGTTAAAACGTTCCTGCGCGGCCAGCGCTTCTTCGGCGCGGCTGTCGCGTTGGGCAGACAGATCATTCAGGCGGGCTTGATAGGTGCGTTGGTCGCGTTTGGCCTGTTCGCGGAAATTGCCCGATCCGATGCTGTCCATCAGGATAATCGCCGTGGCCACAATCGCCCAGGCCACAAGCGCAGAGGAAACCGAAAAGGCAATGATCTGGGTGCCGGGACGCAGGCGGATAAAGCGGGTGTCACTGTCGGACTTCAGGAAAACCCGGCGTTCCGGAAAATAATGTTCCAGAATTGCGGTCACTTTAATGGCAAGCCTCGTGCGCACGGTATTTCCTTCTTTGTCATCCCCCGACCAACCGCGGGGTCCCCCACCGACGCATTTTGGTCCAGATTTTATTATCCAGTGACCGGCGATGGGGCAACCCTGTTGACCGATGCCGGGGTGCCAAAGCCCTTGATCTGACTAAATGGGCAAAAATCCGCCTATTCCAAGTGCTTGGCAGGCGAGCTTCATCTCAGCTTTTGCCCTCGGCGGTTAATGGCCAGTAGAAATCAGGGGGAATCCCCGCCTCGGCCCGCTTTTCCTCGTTGAAAGGCGGTTTCAGATCGCCATGAAAATATTTGCGCACAAGGCCGTGGAATGTCTCTTTGGGGTCATGGTCAAAACGGCCGCACAGAAAATGGAACCATTTGCTGCCATAGGCGACATGGGCCACTTCTTCGCCATAGATGGTTTCCAGCGCGGCAACGGCGCCGCTGTCTTTGGCGCGTTTGAAAATCTCGATCATGCCGGGGGTGACATCCAGACCACGGGCCTCAAGCACCATCGGCACCACCGCCAATCGGCCCATCAGATCATCAATGGTGTCTTCGGCCGCACGCCACATGCCCGCATGGGCCGGCAAGGCGCCATAAAAACTGCCTGCCGCGTCAAGACAATCACACATCAGGTTGAAATGTTTGGATTCTTCATCCGCCGATTTTACCCAATCGTCATAAAACCCCATCGGCAGTTTCACATCGGTAAACCGCGCAATGATATCCCAGTGCAGATCAACGGCGTTCAATTCGATATGGGCCACCGCATGCAACAGGGCAATGCGGCCTTCGGGGGTTCCCGGACGGCGGCGCGGCACCTCTCGCGGGCTTAGCAATTCGGGCTTTTCCGGGCGTGCGGGATGCAGGGGCGGTGTGGCATGGCCAATTTCGGGGGTGTCCCCCGCAGCCCGCGCCGCCTGCCATTGCGCAGCAAAACCGCGCGACAGGGCGGTCTTTTCACGCCCGTCGCCACAGCGCAGCACTGCTTCGGCCATCTGGGCCAGCGCCATCATAGGGGCCGTCATAGGGCTTGTACCGCCGCCAGCACCTCTTCCACGTGACCGGCAACTTTGACCCTGCGCCAGATCTGCGCTACATCGCCGTTTGCATCAATCAGATAGGTCGCCCGTTCGATGCCCATAGATTTCTTGCCATACATGTTTTTTTCGACCCAGACGCCATAGGCCTCGGTCATGGTGCCGTCTTCATCCGACAACAGCGGCACCGTAAGGTCATGTTTGGCTGTGAATTTGTCATGTTTGGCCATGGAATCACGGGAAATCCCGAACACTTTGGCCCCTGCGGCGTTAAAGGCCTCAAGGTGTTGTGAAAACCCGATGCTTTCGGTGGTGCATCCCGGCGTGTCGTCGCGGGGGTAAAAGAACAGCACAACCGGGCTGCCTTTGAGATCGGCCAGCGAAACAAGGCCGCCACCGGTGACCGGCAGAGCGAAATCAGGGGCGGGTTTTTGCAATTCGGGCATGGGTCACTTTCTATTCACTTGGAAGCGGGATTATGGACTGGCATAGTAGGCCGGAATTGGCAACGGCCAAGCCTGTAACAGCAAATATCGGACAACGATGAGCGACGCCGCGCCTGCCACAGCCCCAAAACGCCGCCGACGGTGGCACCGCTTTGTCCTGCGCAGCATGGCCACGGTGGTGCTGGTCCTGGCCTTGGCGTTGGGCGCGGGCACGGTGATCAAGGGGCTGCCGGTTGCCGTGCCCCCGTGGCTGCAGGCAAAGATCGAAGGCCGCATTGCCGAGGTGCTGCCGCAGGCGCGGGTGCGGTTCGGGGAAATGGTGATTGTGGTCGGCGAAGGCTGGCGGCCCAAGGTGCGTCTGCGCGATGTGGTGGTGCGCAATGGCGCAGGGCAGGAAATCATCAGCTTTAACGAATTCAAGGCGACCTTTGCCACCCGTCCGCTGCTGCGCGGGCAAATCCAGCCCAAGGTTCTGTCCCTGTCGGGGGTGGTGGCGCGCCTCAAACGCGGGGCTGACGGGCGGGTGTCGATCCGGGGGGGGGACACCGAAAACGCCCCGGCCCGCGAAGCGGCCACCCTACCGCAGCTGATTGGTGAACTGGATGAAATCCTGCAAAGTCCGGCACTTGCGGCGCTGCGCAGTGTCGAATTGCGCGCCCTGACCCTGCGCTTTGATGATGAACGGGTCGGGCGCGGATGGACGGTGGATGGCGGGCGGTTGCGCTTGCAACGCACCGGTGATGATCTGGCGCTCTCTGCTGATCTGGCGGTGCTCGGCGGCGGGGCAAGCGTGGCAACACTGGCCGCCAATTACAGCAGCCGCATCGGCCAGACCCAAGCCAGTTTCGGCGTCACCTTTGACGATGTACCGGCCCGCGATATCGCGGCGCAAGGCCCGGCCTTTGCCTGGCTTGATGTGTTGCGCGCCCCGATTTCGGGGTCGGTGCGCAGCGGTTTGACTGCGGCGGGGCGGTTTACCCCGCTGAATGCCACATTGCAGATCGGTGCCGGCGCGGTACAGCCCAACGCCGCCACCAAACCGATCCCCTTTGAAGGGGCGCGCAGCTATTTCAGCTATACTCCGGCGCGGCGTTTGTTGCGCTTTGATGAACTGTCGGTGCGCAGCAAATGGATCAGCGGACAGGCCAGCGGCACGGCGGTTCTGAAAACCGACGGGGAACAGGGGCCGCTGACCGAACTGGTGGCGCAGATCGAGCTTAGCAATCTGGTGGCCAACCCGTTTGATCTGTATCCGGAACCTGTGGACCTGTCCGAAGCTGACATGGATTTCCGGCTGCAGCTTGATCCGTTCCGCATCACGTTGGGGCGTTTGCAAATCTCGGACCGTGGCAAGACCCTGTTGGTCGATGGTGATCTGTCGGCGGATCCGGCGGGGTGGCGGCTGGCGCTGGACGGGCGTATGGACGGGCTGGATCCCTCCCGTCTGCTGGCGCTTTGGCCGCAGGGCGTGAAACCCAAAACCCGCACCTGGCTGGCGGAAAACCTGTTGGCTGGCCAGGTCGAAAACATTGATCTGGCATTTCGGGCCGCCCCGTCAAAACCGCAGCATAGTTTTCTGGCCTTTGATTTTGACGGGGCTGATGTGCGGTTCCTCAAAACCATGCCGCCGATCACCGGAGGGCAGGGCCATTTCAGCCTTGGCGATGACCGGCTGGTGGTTACCGTCGATCAGGGCACGGTTGAACCGCCGGTTGGCGGGGTTATTCGGGTGGACGGGTCTTCGTTTATCCTGCCGGATGTGCGGGTACGTGATGGCACCCCCGCGGTGATCCGCCTGCAAACCCGTTCCAGCATCACTGCGGCGCTGTCCTTGCTGAATTTCGCGCCGCTGTCGGTGATGGACAAGGCGGGGATGCCTGTGGACCTGGCGCAGGGGCAGGTGGATGTGCAGGGCACCTTGGCGGTGCCGCTGAAAAAAGGCGGCGATATCAAGGATGTATCCTACTTCTTTAACGGCGATCTGCGTGCGGTGCAAAGCGATACTTTGGTCAAGGACCGCAGGCTGGAATCGGCGCGTCTGGACCTGGCGGTGGACAACAGGCAATTGCGCATCAGTGGTCCGGGCAAGATCGACGGGGTGGCCTTTAGCGGCGCATGGCAGCAACCGATCGGCGCCGGGGCCAATCGGTCGTCTTTGAACGGGCAGGTGGGTTTGGATCAGACGGCGCTGGATGCCTTTGGCGTGGCCTTGCCCGACGGCACCCTGTCGGGCAGCACCACGGGCAATATCGCGCTTGAATTTGAACGCGGCAAAGCCCCTGAATTTGTCCTGACATCGGCCCTGCGCGGCATGCGCATCCGGGTGCCGCAACTGTCATGGTCCAAGGCCGCAAACCAAAGCGGCAATTTGACGCTCAAAGGCCGGTTGGGCGATCCTGCCCAGATCGACACTTTGAACATCAGCGGTCCAGGACTAAGCGCCAGAGGATCGGTGAAACTGCGCGCGGGCGGCGCATTGGAGCGGGTGCGTTTTGACAATGTTTCGGTAGGGAACTGGCTGAATATTCCGGTGGATCTGATCGGGCAGGGCAGCGGCAAGGCGGTGCAGGTGTCGGTGCGCGGGGGATCAATGGATCTGCGCCGCGCCGAATTTGGCCCCGCACAGGGCGGCACCGCCGGACCACCGATGTTGATCAATCTCGAGCGCCTGCAAATCACCGACACCATCGCCCTGAGCAATCTGCAGGGCCGTTTTGACATTGCCAATGGCATGGATGGGCGTTTTGAGGCGCGGTTGAACGGCGCGACCCCTGTGCAGGGCCGCGTGGTGCCGCAAAACGGGCGCAGCGCGGTGCGTATGACATCCGATGATGCGGGGGGCGTGCTGGCCTCGGCGGGATTGCTCAAACAGGTCAAGGGCGGGACATTGTCCCTGACATTATTGCCGGTGGGATCAGGCGGTGCCTTTGACGGTGAACTGACGATGGGCGGGGTGCGGATCAAGGATGCGCCGGGCATTGCGGCGCTGTTGAACGCGGTATCGGTGGTGGGGCTGGTCAATGAACTGAATGGTGACGGGATCTATTTTGACGAGGTCGAAGGCCGCTTTCGCCTGACCCCTGACCGCCTGACCCTGACCGAAGGGTCGGCTGTGGGGGCGTCAATGGGGCTGTCGATGGACGGGATTTATGCGCTGAACAGCGGGCAATTGCAGATGCAGGGCAGTATCACACCGGTCTATCTGTTGAACGGCATCGGGTCGGTCCTGACCCGCAAAGGCGAAGGCCTGTTCGGGTTTCATTACACCCTGACGGGCGCTGCTAGCGATCCCAAAGTATCGGTTAATCCGCTGTCGGCGCTGACGCCGGGCATGTTTCGCGATATCTTTCGCAGCCCGACCCCGGAACTGCCGGGGGGTGAGGGGGCCGGGGCGCCGGCGTTGCCGTCCCAAAAACCGGAAACACAAAAACCGGTTGTTCCCCGATTTGAGGGGCGTTAGGGCGCGGGTATGAAACTGTCTGATTTTGATTTTGATCTGCCCGAAACCTTGATTGCCACCCGTCCTGCGGTGCCGCGATCCTCGGCGCGTCTGTTGGTCGCCCAAGGCGATGTGATCCATGACCAAAGGGTCACGGACTTGACGGCCTGGCTGCGTGCGGGGGATCGGCTGGTGTTGAATGACACCCGTGTCATACCTGCGCGCCTGAGCGGTATCCGGCACCGCGACAGCGCCCAAGGGCCGGTACAGGCCAGGATCGAAGTGACCCTGCTGGAACCGCGCGGCGATGGCACCTGGTCGGCGCTGATCAAACCGCTGCGCAAGCTCAAACCGGGCGAGACAATTGTGTTTTCCGACCTGCTCAGCGCCAGTTTGGAAGGGGTCGCTGACGGGCAGGGGCTTTTGCGGTTCAACTGTGCAGGAGATGATTTTGATGCCGCGCTGAATGCCGCCGGTGCGATGCCTCTGCCGCCCTATATTGCCGCCAAACGCCCCGCCGATGCGCAGGACAAGACCGATTACCAAACCGTTTGGGCGCGCAGGGCGGGGGCTGTGGCCGCGCCCACCGCATCGCTGCATTTTGACGAACCCTTGCTGACGGCGCTGGCCGCCAAGGGGGTAAGCTTTACCCATGTGACATTGCATGTGGGGGCGGGCACCTTTCTACCTGTCAAGGTTGATGATATTTCCGATCATAAAATGCACGCCGAATGGGGGCAGGTCAGCGCCACTGCCGCGGCTGAAATCGCCGCCACCAAAGCGGCGGGCGGGCGCATCATCCCGGTGGGCACCACTGCCCTGCGCCTGATCGAAACCGCCGCGCGTGGCGGGGAAATCGCCCCTTGGGAAGGCGATACCGATATTTTCATCACGCCGGGGTTTGAATTCAGGGCCGCCGATGCGCTGATGACCAATTTTCATCTGCCGAAATCCACCTTGATGATGCTGGTCTCTGCCTTGATGGGGCAGGCGCGGGTCAAAACCATCTATGACCACGCCATTGCCGAAAAATACCGGTTCTTTTCTTACGGGGATGCCTCTTTGTTGCTGCCCTAGGCGGAAACCTGCCCTTGAGTGTCGCACAGGGGGGTGACGCTGTCGCCTTGCACGTGCAGGGAAGGGACAAAGACAAAAGGGATTCGGACCATGCTTCAGGTACTTTCCAGCGCATGGGCGCTGCTGTTGGGCATGTGCCTGCTGATGGTGGGCAACGGCATGCAAGGCACGCTGCTGGGCATCAGGGGCGGCATTGAAAACTTCTCGACCTTCGAGATGTCGATTGTCATGTCGGCCTATTTTGTCGGCTTTCTGGGCGGATCGCGCATGGCGCCCGGTATGATCCGCCGCGTTGGCCATGTGCGGGTGTTTGCCGCGCTGGCCTCGTTGATTTCGGCGGTGATGATCCTCTATCCGACGTTTCCCAATGTGGTGGTCTGGTCCCTGGGGCGGGTGTTGATCGGGTTCTGTTTCTCGGCGGTCTATGTCACGGCCGAAAGCTGGCTCAACAATGCGGCGACCAATGAAAACCGTGGTCAGGCGCTGTCACTTTATATGATCGTGCAGACCTTTGGCATCGTGATCGCGCAGGCTTTGCTGTTGGCGGCCGATCCTTCGGGCTTTATCCTGTTTGTTATTCCATCTGTGCTGGTCAGCATCGCGGTTACACCGATTCTCCTGTCGATTTCGCCAACCCCGGCCTTTGAAACCACCAAACCGATGAAGATCCGCGAATTGGTCAGCTATTCGCCCCTGGGGTGCGTTGGCATGTTTTTATTGGGCGGGGTTTTCTCGGCGCAGTTCGGCATGGCCTCGGTCTATGGTGCCGAAGCGGGGCTGACTGTTGCGCAAATCTCACTTTTTGTGGCGATGTTCTTTGTCGGCTCCGTGATCCTGCAATATCCGATTGGCTGGATTTCCGATCGTATGGACCGGCGCGGGTTGATTGTGATTGTGTCCTTTGTTGGCGCGGGCGGATCCATTTTGGGCATGGTGATGGGCCATCAATTTCCGGTGCTGCTGGTTTCGGCCTTTGTTGTGGGCGGCATGTCGAACCCGCTGTATTCGCTGCTGATCGCCCACACCAATGATTTCCTGGAACACGAAGACATGGCAGCCGCATCCGGAGTTATGATATTTATCAATGGTTTAGGTGCAATCCTTGGGCCGGTGATCACCGGGTGGATGATGGGCACTTCATTGGGGCCGGGGGGGTTTTATCTGTTCACGGCACTGCTGTTTGTGGCGCTCGCGGTCTATGCTGCCTACCGCTCCACCCGCCGCGCCGGTATCCCCGTCGATGAGACAGGCAATTACATCGCCCTCTACCCCTCGGCCACCTCTGTGGCGGTCGAAGTGGCGCAGGAAGTTTCCATTGAAGTGGCCCAAGAAGCCGAAAGCGAAGCGTGAAAGTGGAAACTATGTCGCTTTTGATACAATTCGTGAGTAGGCAGCGTGCTTAAATTCCCCTTAGCATGGAACGACTTAACCCTGCAGCACGAAAGAGGAGCGCAAAATGGTAGGGCCTGAAGAGATACTTGAATTCTGGTTGGACGAGGTGGGCAGTGCCGGCTGGTATCTTGCCGATGATGCCTTGGACGCCAAGATCAGGGACCGGTTCGAAACCACATGGCAGGAGGCCTGCACCGGCAAATTCTCGCTTTGGCTTACCTATCCTTCCGGCGCTTTGGCCTATGTGATCCTGATGGATCAGTTTTCGCGCAATATGTTCCGCGACACCGGCAAGGCATTCTCCAGTGACCGCATTGCGCTGGCTGCGGCAAAATCCGCCATCAACAAAGGCTGGGATCTGCGCATTGACGAACCCGCACGCCAGTTCTTTTATCTGCCGTTGATGCATTCTGAAAACCTGTGTGATCAGGACCGTTGCGTGCGCCTGATGTGTGAACGTATGCCCGAAACCCGCGAGGGCAATCTGGTGCATGCCCGCGCGCACCGTGAAGTAATCCGCAAATTTGGCCGCTTTCCCTATCGCAACGCGGCACTTTCCCGCGCCGCGACCCAAACCGAAACCACCTATGTGGAAAACGGCGGATATGGTGCTACACTGCGCGAGATTCAGGGCGACATGCAGGCCGCCTGATCCTGCGCAATCTCACGGTTGTGGCAGGGGTGAATATAGTTTAATGGTAAACTATATTTGCAACGTCACAATGTGAGGAAGTTCTATGGCTGCTAAATCCTTTGATTTGATCGTTATCGGGGCGGGGCCGGGTGGCTATGTGGCCGCGATCCGTGGTGCGCAGCTTGGATTGAACGTCGCGATCATCGAACGCGAACATCTGGGCGGAATCTGTTTGAACTGGGGCTGCATCCCGACCAAAGCGTTGTTGCGTTCTTCCGAAGTGTTCCACTTGATGCATCGCGCCAAAGAATTCGGCCTCAAGGCCGAAGGCATCAGCTTTGATCTGGATGCGGTGGTCAAACGATCGCGCAAGGTTGCGGGGCAATTGTCCGGTGGCATTGGCCATCTGATGAAAAAGAATAAAATCACCGTGTTTATGGGCGCCGCCAAACTCATCGGTAAAGGCAAGGTCAGCGTCACAACGGACAAAGGCGCCGAAGAACTGAACGCCAAGAACATCGTTGTCGCCACCGGGGCGCGGGCGCGTGAATTGCCCGGTCTTGAGGCCGACGGCAAACAGGTCTGGACCTATAAGCACGCCTTGCAACCACCGCATATGCCGAAAAAATTGCTGGTCATCGGCTCTGGCGCAATCGGCATCGAATTTGCAAGTTTTTACAACACCTTGGGCGCGGATACCACCGTGGTTGAAGTGATGGATCGGGTCTTGCCAGTCGAAGACGCCGAAATTTCCGCCTTTGCCAAAAAAGCCTTTGAAAAACAGGGCATGAAAATCATGCAAAAGGCGATGGTCAAGCAGCTTGATCGTGGCAAGGATAAAGTGACCGCACATATTGAAGCGGGCGGGAAGATTGAAAAGCACGATTTTGACACGGTGATTTCCGCGGTTGGCATTGTCGGCAATGTCGAAGACCTCGGCCTTGAAGATATCGGCGTGAAAATCGACCGCACCCATGTCATCACCGATGCCTATTGCCGCACCGACGTTGCAGGCGTCTTTGCAATTGGCGATATCGCGGGTGCGCCCTGGCTTGCCCACAAAGCCAGCCACGAAGGCGTCATGGTTGCCGAATTGATCGCAGGCCAGAAACCCCATCCCGTCAAACCCGAAAGCATCGCGGGCTGCACCTATTGCCACCCACAGGTGGCGTCGGTTGGCTACAGCGAAGCCAAGGCAAAAGAGCTTGGCTATGACGTCAAGGTCGGGCGTTTCCCTTTCATTGGCAACGGCAAGGCCATCGCCTTGGGTGAACCCGAAGGCATAATCAAAACCGTTTTTGATGCCAAGACCGGTGAATTGCTCGGCGCGCATATGGTGGGCGCAGAAGTGACCGAACTGATCCAGGGCTATGTTGTTGGTCGCCAGCTTGAAACCACCGAAGAAGACCTGATGAACACGGTATTCCCGCATCCGACGCTCAGCGAAATGATGCATGAATCGGTGCTGGATGCCTATGGGCGCGTGATCCATATGTAGCAGCATGGTAGGGCTGGCAGCCCCAGTGAGTTTCTGACAGGGTGGGCTTTTATCGGCCCGCCTTTTTTGTGCCGAACTGAAGGCCTGACAAATTGACTGATAAAACTTCCTTTCCGCTTGTGTTTGCATTGTGGGGCGCAGGCCTTGGCGCGGCGGCGCAATATGGCAAGGTCAGCGTGATTTTTGATCTGCTGCCGAATGTCTATCCGCAGGCCGGTGCGATGTTGGGATTTGTGGTGTCGCTGGTTGGTTTTGTTGGCATCCTTTTCGGGGTTTTTGCCGGGCTTGTGGTGGCGCGCATTCGCTATCGGCGGGCGTTGCTTGCTGCGCTCTGGGTCGGTGCGCTGGTGTCGTTCGCTCAGGCGCTGTTGCCGCCTTTGGGGTGGATGCTTGCCTCGCGGATTGTGGAAGGGGCATCGCATCTCGCAATTGTTGTGGCCGCGCCAACCTTGATTGCGCAACTGAGCGCCGAACGGCACCGTGGTTTCACCCTCACCCTCTGGGGCAGTTTCTTTGGCGTGGCCTTTGCCTTGCTGACTTTTGCGGGGCGTCCGCTTGCCGTGCATGTCGGCGTGCCGGCCCTGTTTATCGGTCATGGATTTTACATGGCCGGATTTGCGTTATATCTGTCTTCACGCCTCAAATCACTGCCTCAAGAGGCCGCGCAGCCTGTTATTACCCTGCCACAAATTCTTCGGGATCACCTGACCATTTATCGCTCTCCTTTTCTGTCCGCCCCGGCAGTGGGCTGGCTGTTTTATACGTTTAGCTTTGTCTCGATCCTGACGGTACTGCCGCCCTATCTGGCGCCAGAGGTGCGAAATTTGATTATGGGCGCCATGCCCCTGACCAGCATCGCAGTGTCGATGACATTTGGTGTTGTGCTGCTGCGGTATCTGCGGGCGGTGCAAGTGGTCGAACTGGGTTTTGTGCTTTCCGCGCTGGCGGTGCTCTGGTTATGGGCCATGCCCGGGTATCCCTTGGCCTGTCTGGCATTGGCGGGCGCTATGGGTTTGATCCAGGGGGCCAGCTTTGCCGCTGTGCCGCAGTTAAATCGCGCGCCAGCGGATCAGGCCAGCGCCAATGGCGCGATGGCCCAGATGGGCAACATCGGCAACACCATTGGCACACCGGTGATGGCTGCGGGCCTGTCTCTGGCCGGATATACCGCCTTGCCGCTACTGGCGGGGGGGGCTTTTGTTTTGGGGGTCATGGCGCATGTCGTGCTTGGCGTCCTCCGTCGAAATTAATGTTCACTTTTGGTTCTCATTTTTTCGTTGGAGAATCCCTACAGGGCCACTATGTACAAATCGTTAATGGGGGTGCTGCATGGCAGAGCTGAAATATATCGAGGTCCGCGGCGCGCGCGAGCATAACCTGAAAAACATCGACGTGGATATTCCACGCGACCAACTTGTTGTGATTACAGGGCTTTCCGGTTCCGGAAAATCGTCGCTCGCGTTTGATACGATCTATGCCGAGGGCCAGCGCCGCTATGTCGAATCGCTGAGCGCCTATGCGCGGCAGTTCCTTGATATGATGCAAAAACCCGATGTGGATCATATTTCAGGTCTCAGCCCGGCGATTTCCATCGAACAAAAAACCACCTCGAAAAATCCGCGTTCCACCGTCGGCACCGTGACGGAAATCTATGACTATATGCGCCTGCTTTTTGCCCGTGTCGGCACACCCTATAGCCCCGCCACCGGCAAACCCATTGAGGCCCAGCAGGTGCAGGATATGGTCGACCGGATCATGCAGATGGAAATGGGCACCCGCGCCTATCTGCTGGCCCCGATTGTCCGCGACCGTAAAGGTGAATACCGTAAGGAATTCATAGAGTTACGCAAGCAAGGATTTCAACGGGTCAAGGTGGACGGCACCTTTTACGAACTGGACGAACCGCCGGAACTGGACAAGAAATTCCGCCATGATATTGACGTCGTGGTTGACCGGATCGTGGTGCGCGAGGGGCTTGAAACCCGGCTGGCGGACAGCCTGCGCACCGCGCTTGATCTGGCCGATGGAATTGCCGTTCTGGAGACCGCGCCCACCGAGGGCGACCCCGAACGCCACACCTTTTCTGAAAAATTTGCCTGTCCGGTCAGCGGTTTTACCATTCCTGAAATTGAACCTCGGTTGTTTTCGTTCAACGCGCCCTTCGGGGCCTGTCCGTCTTGCGACGGGCTGGGGGTTGAATTGTTCTTTGATGAACGGTTGGTGGTGCCGGATCAGAACCTGAAAATCTATGACGGGGCGCTGGCCCCCTGGCGCAAAGGCAAAAGCCCATATTTCAAGCAAACCATTGAAGCCATTGCCAAACATTTTGAGTTCAACCAGAATACAAAGTGGAAAGATCTGGATGTCAAAGTGCAGCAGGTTTTCCTGTATGGCTCCGGCACAGACGAGATCAAATTCCGCTATGACGAGGGCGGGCGCGTTTATGAGGTGACGCGGGTGTTTGAAGGGGTGATCCCCAACATGGAACGCCGTTATCGCGAGACCGACAGCAATTGGATTCGCGAAGAATTCGAACGCTATCAAAACAACCGCTCTTGTGGCACCTGCGCGGGCTACCGCCTGCGCCCCGAAGCATTGGCCGTCAAGATCGCCGGGCTGCACGCAGGGCAAGTGGTGCAGATGTCGATCCGCGAGGCCTTTGAGTGGTGCCAAAGCGTCCCACAACATTTGACGACTCAGAAAAATGAAATTGCGCGCGCCATTTTAAAGGAAATCAGCGAGCGTCTTGGGTTTCTGAATAACGTTGGATTAGAGTATCTTACGCTGGCCCGTTCAAGTGGTACATTAAGTGGAGGCGAAAGCCAAAGGATTAGATTGGCCTCACAAATCGGGTCCGGTTTGACCGGGGTTTTATATGTTCTGGACGAGCCTTCGATCGGGCTGCACCAACGCGATAATGACCGGCTATTGCTGACCCTCAAGAACCTGCGCGATCAGGGCAATACCGTGATCGTGGTGGAGCATGACGAAGAAGCGATCCGCGAGGCGGATTATGTTTTTGACATCGGGCCGGGGGCGGGTGTGCATGGCGGTCAGGTGGTGTCGCATGGCACGCCAGCGATGGTTGCAGCAGATGAAAATTCGATCACCGGCCAATATCTTACCGGCAAACGCGAAATTCCGGTGCCTGCCAAGCGCCGGAAAGGGAACAAGAAAAAGCTGCAGGTGGTCAAGGCAACAGGCAACAACTTGCAAAACGTCACGGTGGATTTTCCGCTGGCGAAATTTGTCTGTGTCACCGGGGTTTCGGGCGGCGGAAAATCGACGCTGACGATTGAGACCCTGTTCAAAACCGCCTCGATGAACCTCAATGGTGCGCGCCAGACGCCAGCCCCCTGCGAGACCATCAAAGGGTTGGAGCATCTGGACAAGGTCATCGACATTGACCAACGCCCGATTGGCCGCACCCCGCGGTCAAACCCGGCCACTTATACCGGTGCCTTCACGCCGATCCGTGACTGGTTTGCCGGACTTCCTGAAGCCAAAGCAAGGGGTTACAAGCCGGGGCGTTTTTCATTCAACGTCAAAGGCGGGCGCTGTGAGGCCTGTCAGGGTGACGGGGTGATCAAGATCGAAATGCACTTTTTGCCCGATGTCTATGTGGAATGCGAGACCTGCAAAGGCGCGCGCTACAACCGAGAAACCCTTGAAATCAAATTCAAAGGCAAGAGCATCGCAGACGTTCTAGATATGACCGTCGAAGACGCGCAGGGATTTTTCCAGGCAGTGCCGTCCATTCGCGAAAAAATGGATGCGCTGATGCGGGTCGGTCTGGGATATATCAAGGTTGGACAACAGGCCACAACCCTGTCGGGGGGCGAGGCGCAACGCGTAAAATTGTCCAAAGAGTTAAGCAAGCGATCAACCGGGCGCACCCTGTATATTCTGGATGAACCAACCACAGGACTGCATTTTGAAGACGTGCGCAAGCTGTTGGAAGTATTACATGAATTGGTGGATCAGGGGAATTCTGTCATTGTGATCGAACATAATCTGGACGTGATCAAAACTGCCGACCACTTGATTGATATCGGTCCTGAAGGCGGCGATGGCGGCGGATCTGTGGTGGCCACTGGTACCCCTGAAAAGGTCGCGGAAATTGCTGAAAGCTACACCGGAAAATACCTCAAGCCGATGTTGGAAAAACGTGAAAAACTGGCAGCGGAATAAACGGCTGCCAGTGATTTTGATTAGGGCGCGGTAAGGCATAAATCCAGCAAACGCCCGAAATCCTTTGCATTCAGGCCGTCAAAATTGCTGCTTAGGGTTTCGATTTCTTTCGCACGGTTTTGACCAACCACCGGATCGGCAAACAGGTGAAATTTTTCTGAAATCTCGGCATCACTTAGCGGCATGTCATTGTCGCCTTTCGGGGTGCGTGGCGCGTCTTGAAAGCTGCGTCCGTCATGGGTGTACATCGTCACTTGCGCCCAGCGTTTGCCTTGGGAAATCTGGGTGAAATGCGGATCATCAATCAACCGGATTTTATTGCTGATCCGTTTGATATCAGGGTCTTGCAGGGTGTCCTTGGTCAATTCCGGCACGCCGATCTGACCACGCACAATCATGGTGGCGACCGGAAAGGCGATGCCATAGGCGAATTCGTCGGGGGTGGTTGGATTATGCCCTGCCAGGCGTGTTGCATTGTGGAAGGTCGCGATATCGACGCCTGCAATATCGTGAGGGGTTAACCCATGTTGCGCCATCAAATGCGCCACCGCATCTATGCTTGGATGCGCCCAGCGACAGCAGGGATAGGCCTTGTAGGACGTATCTTCAATCGTGCGCCATGCATCGCCCAAATCTGCCCAGAATTCAGGGGCTTGTTCGCAGGTCAGGGCAGGGGCGCCGGTGAAACCTTCCTTGGCCAGATAGGCGGCGACAACCCCTGATGGCGCGCCCCAGCCAACCCCGTCGCGCACCATGGTCGGGTAGTCAATACAGCGCATCATCTGGCTGCGCGGGCCGTGATATTCACCGATTCCTGCTGCGTGGCGCAGGGTTTCCGGGTCACATCCCAGCATCCGCGCCGCCGCAACGGCAACCCCAACCGCCGTCCATGCCCCAGAGGTGTGATAATCGGCACAGGTGGCATGTTGTGCCAGTCCGGCGCGGCTGCTGATTTCATAGGCGACGGCCAGATAGGTGGCGAAATCCCCACCGCTCAGGGGTGTTTGTGCAACCTCGGCCATGGCCATCAAGGCGGGAAAAACCGCTGATCCTACGTGGCCTTTGCAAGGCGAGGTGGTGTCATGGGCGTCCACTGCATCGACTGTAAATGCGCCCGCCATCGCGGCACCTGCGGGGGACAGGGCCGTGCCGTTCATCAACACGCGCGCGGCGCCCCCCGCACCGATGCCAAAGGTTGCGCCTGCGCCACGGATGGCAAATTTTGCCATGTCGGTGGTCGATGCCACCGCTGCCACGCCCATTGTATCGGTAAATGACCGGCGCAAAATGCGCAGCAGATCCGGCGGCAAATCTATCAGGTTCAAATGGGCGGCAAATTCGTGAAAAGGGACAGACATGGCAGGCTCCTTAGGGAATATCCTGCCAGCCTATGCTTCGGATTTATCGAAAAATGCCTGTTTGCGACCTTAGGCGTCGCGTCCACGGGTGGTAAACCGCGGCAGCATCGCAGAAAAATCCTTGCCGCGGCCGTCTTCGTTGTCAACAAACTGTGCATAAAGCCGGTTCGCCAACGCGCCCATCGGGGTATCCGCATCCACCATTTCGGCGGCTTGCTGGCTCAACCCCAAGTCCTTGAGCATCAGTTCCGCCGCAAATCCCGGTTTATAATCATTGTCTGCCGGGGAAGCCGGCCCGACGCCAGGTGCCGGGCAATAGGCGTTCATCGACCAGCTGTAGCCCGAAGAGGTGCTGACAACGTCAAACATTTTCTGACGGTCCAGACCCAGCTTATCGGCAAGCGCAAAGGCCTCGCAGGTGGCAATCATCGTCGCCCCCAAAATCATATTGTTGCAGATTTTTGCGGCCTGCCCGGCCCCGGCATCCCCGCAATGCACCGCCTTTTGACCCATGATGTCAAACAGGGGGGCCGCCGTGGCAAAACCTGCGGCACTGCCGCCGGCCATAAAGGTCAATGTGCCGCCCGCCGCCCCGCCAATGCCACCGGACACGGGGGCGTCAACCGCAAGAAGACCTGATTTTTCAGCAGCTTGTGCGGCGTACTTCGCGCTTTCTACATCGACAGTCGAGCAATCAATAAACAAGGCACCCGCAGGCATCTGTCCCACCAGTTCATCGGCAACATTGCGCAGGATCGCGCCATTGGGCAGCATGGTGATGACTACATCCGCATCCTTGGCCACCTCGGCGATGCTATGGGCGACGGTGACGCCCGCGGCGGTGGTGCCGGCAACGTCATAGCCGCGCAGGACATGGCCCGCTTTGGCCAGATTGGCGGCCATTGGCGCGCCCATATTGCCCAGTCCGATAAAGCCGATGGTCAGGGATGTCATAGCAGCCTCCTAAAGTTTTAATGCCTCTGCACCCAAGGGACGCAGCATTTGAGATACCGCAGAAAGCGGCACATTCATATCGGCATATTGCCAATTCGGGTTGCGGTCTTTTTCAATGATTGCGGCGCGAATTCCTTCAAGGAAATCGGCATGTTGCATTGACCGCGCGGTGAACCGGAATTCCAGATCCAAGGATTTTTCCATGCTCAGGGACGGGCCGCGCAGCCGGTGGATCATTTCAATCGTCGAAGCCATCGACAGGGGAGAGCCCCGTGAAATTTTCTTGAGCGCTGCGATGGAAAAATCACTGTCAAACTGGCGCAGATCGGTCAGGATGTCATTCAAATCCTCACCGCTGAACAGCGCGTTGATTTCGTCCAGTTGTTGACGCAACGGGCCGTGTTCAGGTGTTTCTGCCTGCGCCGCGATCACATCCGGATCACCGGAGCCCTCGAGGGCTTCGATCAAAGTTATCCACTTTGACTGTGGGATGTAACTATCTGCAAATCCAGCAAAAATAGCATCATCAGCATTCATGCGTGTCGAAGTTATCCCCAGGTATTCCCCCAGACGTCCGGGCGCAAGGGTGAGCAGCAATGACCCCCCCACATCCGGGACAAGGCCAATGCCACATTCGGGCATGGCGATCTGGCTGGTTTCCCCGACAATTCGGTGTGAGCCATGACAACCGATGCCAACGCCGCCGCCCATGGTAAAGCCCTGCAAGAACGACACCACCGGTTTGGGATAGGCAAAGATCTTGTTATTCAAGCGGTATTCATCGGACCAGAACCTGCGCCCATAGGCATAATCACCTTTGATGCCAGTGGCATAGAGTTCGGCAATATCGCCCCCTGAACAAAAGGCGCGCGCGCCCTCTGCGTCGATTACCACCACTGCAACAGCATCATCCGCCGCCCATTGGTCCATCGCGGTTTCAATGGCGAGACACATCTCATAGGTCAATGCATTCAATGCCTTAGGGCGTGTGAGCGTGATACGTCCAGCGCGGCCAGTGATGCGGATGTTGATATCGCTCATCGGTTTTTCAACATCTCGCGGGCCACGATGACGCGCATGATTTCATTGGTGCCTTCCAAAATCTGATGCACCCGCAGATCACGGACCAGTTTTTCAATACCATAATCCGCCAGATAGCCATAGCCGCCGTGCAATTGCAGGCATTGATCGACAACCTTGCTGCCGGTTTCGGTGACGAATTTTTTTGCCATCGCGCAGAACTTGGTGGCGTCGGGCGCATTATTGTCCAGTTTCCATGCGGCATGGCGTAAAAAGGTGCGCGCCGCCTGCAATTCGATTTCCATATCGGCAAGACGGAATTGTAACCCCTGAAACTGGTCAATGGATTTTCCAAAGGCCTGACGTTCGCCCATGTAATTCAGCGTTGCGGTGAGTGCGGTCTGCGCCGCCCCCAAGGAACAACCGGCAATGTTCAACCGGCCACCGTCCAGCCCCATCATCGCATATTTGAAACCTTTTCCTTCTTCACCCACAAGATTACCCGAGGAAATGTTGCAATTGTCAAATTGCACTTGGGCGGTGGGTTGGCTGCGCCAGCCCATTTTGTCTTCTAATCCACCAAAGGAAAGCCCCTTGGTGCCATCCTCGACATAGACGGTGGACACGCCTGCCGCGCCGTCATCCGAGGTGCGCACCATGCAGACATAGGCATCGGAATAGCCACCGCCCGAGATGAAGGCCTTGGTGCCATTGAGGGTATAGCCTTCGTTGGTGCGTTCGGCGCGGGTTTTCAATGCGGCGGCATCAGAACCGGACCCCGGCTCGGTCAGGCAATAGGACAGGACCGTGTTCATCGACAGCACATCTGCCATGATCCGGCCCTTCAATGCGTCACTGGCAAAGCTATCAAGCATCTTGGCGCACATGTTGTGGATCGACAAAAACGCCGCCACCGAAGGACAGGCCATCGACAGGGCCTCAAACACCAATGTGGCATCAAGCCGTGTTAACCCCGACCCACCTGCGTCTTCGGAAACATACAATCCGCCAAAACCCAGCTCGGCAATGCGCGGCCACAGATCCTTGGGAATGCATTCGTCTTTTTCCCATTGCCGGGCAAAAGGCGCGATGTGCTCCTGACCAAAGGCATAGGCCATGTCGAATATGGCGGTTTGTTCTTCGCTCAGTGCAAAATCCATCTTTTCTCTCCCAGTGTGCGCGTTATTGAACGGGTGTTAAATTCAAATCTTTACGAGAGTTTTGCAAGCCCTCATCGCGGGGTGCTGGCCCGGTGCCGCGCAAAGCGGGCAGGGTGCGCGGCGCGCCGCACACCCCCTTGGCTTATTCCATCACGGGGATAGAGAATTCGCCGCCTTCTTTGATGCCCGAAGGCCAGCGTGCGGTCACGGTTTTGGTGCGTGTGTAGAATTTGAACGCATCCGGCCCGTGTTGGTTCAAATCGCCAAACACCGATTTTTTCCAGCCGCCAAAGGTGTGATAGGCCAGCGGCACAGGGATTGGCACGTTGATGCCGACCATGCCGATGTTGATCCGGTTGGCAAAGTCACGCGCCGCATCCCCATCGCGGGTATAGATCGCGGTGCCGTTGCCATATTCGTGATCCATGGCCAGGCCGATCGCCTCTTCATAGTTTTGCGCACGCACCACAGTCAACACAGGGCCGAAAATTTCCTGGGTGTAGATGTCCATGTCTTTGGTCGCTTTATCAAACAGATGCGGCCCGACAAAAAAGCCGTCTTCGTAGCCTTGCAGTTTGAAATCACGGCCATCAATCACCAGTTCCGCACCTTGGTCGATGCCGGTCTGGATCAGACGTTCGATATTGGCCTTGGCCGCGGCGGTCACGACGGGGCCGTAATCCACGTCATTGCCGGCGGTATAGGGGCCGACCTTAAGCTTTTCGATGCGGGGCACCAGTTTTGCGATCAGTCGATCCGCGGTTTCATCGCCCACAGGCACCGCCACCGAAATCGCCATGCAGCGTTCGCCCGCCGCGCCGTAACCGGCACCGACAAGCGCATCTGCGGCCTGATCCATATCCGCATCAGGCATGATGATCATGTGGTTCTTGGCGCCGCCAAAACACTGCACGCGCTTGCCTTGGGCGCAGCCGGTGCCATAAATATATTCGGCAATCGGGGTGGAACCAACAAAGCCAACCGATTGAATAACATCATGATACAGGATCGCATCAACGGCCTCTTTGTCGCCGTTCACCACCTGCAGAATGCCTTTGGGCAGGCCCGCTTCTTCGGCCAGTTCGGCCAGCATCAAAGGCACGGACGGGTCGCGTTCAGAGGGTTTGAGGATAAAGGCGTTGCCGCAGGCAATGGCAGGGGCAAACATCCACATCGGGATCATCGCTGGAAAGTTGAACGGCGTGATGCCCGCCGTCACCCCCAAAGGCTGGCGCATGGAATACATGTCGATGCCGGGGCCGGCGCTGTCGGTGAATTCACCTTTCAGCAATTCAGGCGCACCGATGCAATATTCGACCACTTCAAGGCCGCGCTGCACGTCACCGGCCGCATCGGGCAGGGTTTTACCGTGCTCGCGGGACAGGGCCTCGGCCAGTTTGTCCATGTCGCGGTTCAACAGGGCGACCAGTTTCATCAACACCCGCGCGCGGCGCTGGGGGTTGGTCGCGGCCCATGCGGGCTGTGCGGCGGCGGCATATTCAACGGCTTTGTTCATTTCATCGGCATTGGCCAGCGGGCATTTGGCCTGCACTTCGCCTGTGGCAGGGTTCATCACGTCCGCAAAGCGGCCCGAGGTGCCTTTGACGTGGGCGCCGTTCATATAGTGGGTAAGTTCTTGCATTATGTCCTCCATAGGCATTTGCCGCAGGATAGCCTTGCAAAAAGGCATGGAAAAGAGGCAAGATTTCAAAACGGTTTTGCATTTTTGCAAATCATACGGAGGGCGGTTGTGCAAAATTGGGATGACTTGCGGCTGTTTCTGGCTGTGGCGCGGGAACAAAGCCTGTCTGGGGCAGGTAAGCTGCTGCGCCTTGATCCGGCGACCTTGGGGCGGCGGGTGGCGCGGCTGGAAAAAGACCTGCAAGCGGTGCTGTTTGTCAAATCGCCACAGGGGTATGCCCTGACCGAGGCAGGGGCGCAGTTACAAGAGCGCGCCGAGGCCGCCGAACAGGCGATGCGCGTTGCCACGGCAGGGGTGGCCGTACCCAGTGACCGACTGAGCGGACAGATCCGCATCGGCGCACCGGATGGCTGCGCCAATTTCCTGTTGCCGCAAGTCTGCGCGGGAATCGTCGCGCAGAACCCCGGCCTTGATATCCAGATTGTTGCGCTGCCACGGGTGTTTAACCTGTCCCGGCGCGAGGCCGATATGGCGATTGGTGTCAGCGCCCCCACCGCCGGGCGCTTGTTGGTGCAGAAAATCACCGATTACCGCCTGCATCTGGCGGCCTCGGACAGCTATCTGCGCAACCACCCGCCCATCACCACACAGGATGATCTGAAAACCCATAAATTGGTCGGCTATATTCCCGATATGATTTTTGACCGCGAATTGGATTATCTCGGTGATCTGGGGGCCGCGCGGGTGCCGCTGGCATCAAATTCCGTTTCGGTTCAGGTGCATATGATCCAACAAGGTGGCGGTGTCGGGGTGGTGCATGATTTTTCGCTGCCCTTCGCGCCGGGCGTGCGGCGGATTCTGACCGATCAGGTCAGCCTGACACGGGCGTTTTACCTGATCCGCCATGCGGATGATCAACGTAACCTGCGGTTAAGCCGCTTTGCCGATCAATTCATTGGCGCATTGCGCGCCGAGGTGGCATCGCTTGAGGCAAAAGCTTGACACAAATGCGTAATCTGGTGACGCTGGGGGGAAGAACGGAAATTTTGGAGGGCCTGCCATGCTGGTGTCGCAAATTCTCAAGACCAAATCCGATGATGTGGTGGTGACGTCCCCTCCGAGTTTGCTGATTTCAGAGGCAGCCAAGATCCTGTCCGACAAACGCATCGGGACATTGGTGATCTCCAGCGATGGGAAAACCCCCGCTGGTATCCTGTCAGAGCGCGACATCGTGCGTGAATTGGGCAAGTCCGGCAGTGGCTGTCTGAACCTGACCGTGGACAAGCTGATGACCAGCAAACTGGTCACCTGCACCCGCGAGGATCGCGCCGATGCGATTTTGCAACAAATGACCGAAGGGCGCTTTCGCCATATGCCGGTGCTGGAGGACGGGGCCTTGGTGGGGCTGATTTCGCTGGGCGATGTGGTCAAGGCGCGGCTGATGGAACTGTCGATGGAAAAAGATGCCCTGCAAGGCATGATCATGGGGCATTAACCTGCTTGCACCCCCGCGCCAGTCATGGTTGCTTGCGCGCCAAAGACATTAATACGGGGATCACCCTATGCGCGTTGGCCTTTATCCCGGCACTTTCGACCCCATCACCCTGGGGCATATTGACATCATTCGCCGTGCGGCAACGCTGGTGGATAAGCTGGTGATCGGGGTTGCGATCAACCGCGACAAAGGCCCGCTGTTCCGGCTTGAGGAACGGGTGGCGATGATCGAAGCGGAATGTGACGCATTGCGCACGCAGACCGGCATCGAGATTGTCGTGCATCCGTTTGAGAACCTGCTGATTGATTGCGCCCGCGATGTGGGCGCCCAGATGATCATTCGCGGCCTGCGGGCGGTATCGGATTTTGAATACGAATATCAGATGGTTGGCATGAACCGCCAGCTGGATGATTCCGTTGAAACCGTGTTCCTGATGGCCGAGGCCCAGCATCAGGCGATTGCCAGCAAACTGGTCAAGGAAATCGCGCGGCTGGAGGGTGATGTCAGCAAATTTGTCACCCCGAGGGTCAACACGGAATTGCTTGGGAAATTTTCGCGCTGATCCGATGGGGTGCCACCCCGCCACGGGGGCGGCGCGTTTACAGGTGGTCTGCCATCACCCCGGCTGTGTCCAGCATCCGGTTGGCAAAGGCCCATTCATTGTCATACCACGCCAGCACCCGCAGCAGATTGCCCTGCTGTAGCGCCGTCTGGTCACTGGCAACAATGGTGCTGCGCGGATCGTGGTTGAGGTCAATCGACACCAGTTTGCGATCGCTCACCCCCAACACCCCCTGCAGCGGCCCGTCTGCGGCGCGGTGCAAGGCGGCGTTTACCTCTTGAATGGTGGTGTTTCTGCCCAGTTCCACCACCAGATCAACACAGGATACATTGGGCGTTGGCACCCGAATGGCGGTGCCCGTGATCCGGCCCTGCAAATGCGGCAATACAATCCCCAGGGTCTCGGCTGCCCCGGTGGTGGTGGGAATCATCGACAGACCCGCGGCGCGGGCGCGATAGAGGTCGTGATGGTCACGGTCATGCAGGGGTTGATCGCCGGTATAGCTGTGAACGGTGGTCATATGGCCCCGGATGAGCCCGAAACCTTCCTGCAGCACATGCGCCAGCGGCACCAGACAATTGGTGGTGCAAGAGGCGTTGCTCAGGATCTGTTCGGATCCGTCAATCACCCCGTGGTTGATCCCGTAAACAATTGTTTTCACGTCGCCTTTGGCAGGGGCCGAAATCAGAACCCGTTTTGACCCATTGCGCAGATGCCGCGCGGCCTTCACCGCGTCGCGCAAATGGCCGGTGCATTCCAGAACAATATCCACATCCCCCCAAGGCAGCTTTGCTGGATCAGGTTGCGCGCTTACGCGGATCGCACCGCGCCCCAGATCAAGGCTGTGATCGCCCAGGATGACGGGGGCGCCATAGCGCCCATGCACGGAATCAAATTCAAACAGATGGGCATTGGTTTCCAGCGGGGCCAGATCATTGATCGCCACCACCTCAAAGCGATCCGGGCCGCGCTCCATCAGTGCCCGCAACACGTTGCGCCCGATGCGGCCAAAGCCGTTGATGGCCAGTTTTACCGTCATGGCATCACCTTTTGATCAAATGTCATGAGGTGAAAATGCGCGCTTAACACGCAGTGTCAACGGGGCTTTGGGGTTTAATAAGTACCGATACAATATTCTGAATCGTCGCCAAATATGGCGAAATCAGCGCCAGAAGGCGATCCATTCGATCAGCTCGGTGAATTTTTTGGTAAGGAAAATAACATGTTCCATGCCAAATATGATCATATCCAACAACAGGGTGGTGATCAGAACAGACCCGATGATGATGGCAAGACGGTTTGTCACGTTATGGTCATCCCAATGATCTGCCCCGATATGACAGGGGCAGATCAGCGATGCAAGGTTTTGCTGGTTAACCCAATTGCCCCATCGCCACGGCCACATCGGCCATGCGCACCGAAAACGCCCATTCATTGTCATACCAGCCCAAGACCCGCACAGTGCGGCCCGCGACGACAATGGTCTGGTCCGGTGCAAAGATGCAGGATTCTTCGGTGTGGTTGAAATCTATGCTGACCTTTTGTTCGGGATCATAGCCCAGCACGCCTTTCATATGGCCTTTGGCAGCGGCTTTGGCGGCGGCGTTGACTTCTTCCACCGTGACATCGCGCGCGGCGGTAAACGTCAGATCAACGGCGCTGACATTCGGGGTGGGCACGCGCATGGCGGTCCCGTCCAGCTTGCCTTTCAGCGCCGGCAAGACTTCACCCAATGCCTTGGCCGCCCCTGTGGAAGTCGGGATCAATGCCATCGCCGCAGCACGGGCGCGGTATAGATCGCTGTGGCGGCGGTCCAGTGTCGGCTGGTCGCCGGTATAGCTGTGGATGGTGGTCATCAAGCCGCTTTCGATGCCGATGGCCTCGTGCATGACTTTGGCCAGGGGCGCCAGGCAATTGGTGGTGCAAGACCCGTTTGAAATCATCCGGTCGGATTTTTGCAACATGTCGTGGTTGACCCCATAAACAATGGTCCGGTCCACATTTTTGCCCGGTGCAGACAGCAGAACCCGCTTGGCCCCCTGTTCCAGATGTACATTGGCTTTGTTGCCGTCATTGAACTGGCCTGTGCATTCCAGCACCACGTCACAACCATGCCAATCCAGTTCCTCCAGGTTATAGGTCGACATGACCTCAATATCGTTGCGCCCCAGATTGATATACCCCTCATCCACCGTGATCTCGCCGGGGAAACGGCCATGAACGGAATCATATTTGATCAGATGCGCGGCGGTGGCCAGCGGCCCTGTGGCGTTGATTTTAACCACTTCGATGTCATCGCGCAGAGAGGCGGAAATATGGCTGAGCGTGCAGCGGCCAATGCGGCCAAATCCGTTAATACCAACTTTGATCGTCATGACATGTTTCCTTTGGGTGCGGCGGTTGGGCGCTCTATATCTGCGGTGCCCCCAAAGGTTAAAGGGCGAATAGCGGCTGATAAGGGACTGTTAGCGATAAACTTTTGTGTTAGCGGTAAAGCTGCGCTTTGATTGCGGTGGTTTCGGCACTAGCGTTGCACAAGAACAAGAAGGATGGGGTTATGAGTGGTCTGATTGCCTTGCTGGACGATGTCGCAGCAATTGCAAAAGTAGCAGCATCATCGCTGGATGATGTGATTTCTCAGGCCGCCAAAGCGGGCAGCAAAGCCGCAGGTGCGGTGATTGATGATGCGGCGGTGTCGCCCAAATATGTGCAGGGCTTTGAGGCCAGCCGCGAATTGCCGGTGATCTGGCGGATCACCAAAGGATCGCTGCGCAACAAACTGGTGTTTCTGTTGCCTGCCGGCCTGGCCCTGTCGCATTTTGCGCCTTGGGCGATTTCACCCTTACTGATGCTGGGCGGGGCCTATCTGTGTTTTGAAGGCGCGGAAAAAGTCGCGCATGTGCTGGGGCTTGGTCACGGGCACGAAGATTACGCAGGCCATGACAGTGAAATCAGCGATCCCGCGCATCTTGAAGAACAAAAAGCCACAGGGGCAATCAAAACCGATTTTATCCTGTCGGCGGAAATCATGACCATTGCCCTTGCCGCGATCCCGCCCAGTACCTTCTGGATGGAGGCCGCGACGCTGGCGGCGGTGGCGGTGATGATCACCGTGGCGGTCTATGGCGCGGTGGCGCTGATTGTGAAAATGGATGATCTGGGCCTGCTGATGGCCAACAAAGGGCGGCTGGGGCTGACCCGTGGATTGGGGCGCGGATTGGTGCGCGCCATGCCCGGTTTCCTGCAAACCCTGACGGTGGTGGGCACGGCTGCGATGCTTTGGGTTGGGGGATCAATCATCATTCACGGGTTTGAGGAACTGGGTTTTACCAGCCTCGGAGACTGGATTCATGATGCCGCGTATGCGGCGGGTCATCAGGTGCCCGAACGTTTCACCGCTGTGGTTGAATGGGTCAGCAAAGCCGTGATGGACGGCATTTTCGGTGTGGGTTTGGGGCTGTTGCTGATCCCTGTCGGTGAAAAACTGATTACACCACTCTGGCGCGCGGTTTTTCACCCTGGGGCGGCGTAGCCGCATCCTTGCGGTTGCTGCGCAGATAGGCACGGCCCAACAGCATCAGGATCACCAGATGTCCGGTCAGCAGGAAAACCCCGAAGGCCCCCAATAGCGATCCACCGCTCCAAAGAAAGAAAACGCCCGCGCCAACAGCCGAAAGGAATGCACTCAAAAGATATGCAATCGCCATCCGCTGTCCTTTCCTATCCGTCTTGACGCCAGCCTAGATCCATCCAGCCTAACAATCCGTTAACATGGGTGGCTGCAACCTTAAGTTACGAGGGCCGCAATGCAACAAATTTGTGATGCCTGTTGTGGATGTGCCGGCCGGCGTCAAAGCTGCAGGCAGTTGAAGGGTAAATAAAAACCCCGCCCTGTCGCGGGCGGGGTGATTTATTTTATTTAGAATTAACGGGTTACAGCAGTGCCTTGGCCTTCTGTGCCACATTTGCCGCGGTGATCCCGAACTTTTCGAACAATTCTTCGGCAGGGGCCGAGGCGCCAAAGCTGTCCATACCCACAAAATCGGCCTTGCCGAATTTGCCGCGCTCGCCCAGCAACCATTGATCCCAGCCCTGGCGCACGCCTGCTTCGATGCCGACACGCACCGCACCACCGGGCAGAACCCGTTTGCGATAGGCTTCGTCCTGCTGGGCGAACAATTCCATGCAGGGCATCGACACCACGCGCACGCCAATGCCTTCGGCCTGCAGCGCCGCGCGGGCGTCCATGGCGATGCTCACTTCGGAGCCGCTGGCGATCAGGATCACCTGACGTTTGCCCTCGGCTTCGGCCAGCACATAGGCGCCTTTCGAGGTCAGGTTGTTGTTCTTGTGTTCGGTGCGCAGGGTCGGCAGGCCCTGACGGGTCAGTGACAGCACCGATGGGGTTGCCTTGGCGCTCAGCGCGATTTCCCAGGCTTCGGCCGTTTCAATGGTATCGGCAGGGCGGAACACATAGGTGTTCGGGGTGGCGCGGCTGATTGCCAGATGTTCAACAGGCTGGTGGGTTGGGCCGTCTTCGCCCAGACCGATGGAATCATGGGTCATCACAAAAACTGTCGGCACTTTCATCAAGGCCGCCAGACGCATGGAGGGGCGCGCATAATCGGTGAAACACATGAAGGTGCCGCCATAGGGGCGCATGCCACCATGCAGGGCCATGCCGTTCATCGCCGCCGCCATGCCATGTTCGCGGATGCCCCAATAGACATAACGCCCGCCGCGGTTGTCCAGATCAAACACCCCCAGATCCCCGGTCCTGGTGTTGTTGGAGCCCGTCAAATCGGCAGAACCGCCCACAGTTTCGGGCAGGATCGGGTTCAGCACTTCCAGCACCTTTTCAGAACTGGCGCGGGTGGCCAGTTTTGGCGCGGCTTCCGACATCTGCTTTTTAAAGGCTTTGACGGTGGCGCTGAGTTTCTTGGGCGCATCCAGCGCCAGGGCACGGTCAAAGGTGTCGCGTTTGGCGCGGGGCAGGGTGTCAAAGCGTGCTTGCCATGCGGCGCGCGCGTCCGCACCACGTTTGCCAATGGCTTCCCAGGCGGCCTTCACATCGGCGGGCACTTCAAACGGGCCCGAGGTCCAGCCATAAGCGGCTTTGGCCGCGGCCATCTGGTCGGCATCGGTCAATGCGCCGTGGCCCTTGGAGGTGTCCTGTGCCGCATGGCCCAGGGCGATATGGGTTTTGCAGGCGATCATGCTGGGCAGATCCGAGGCGCGGGCTGCGCTCAGCGCCGCGTCGATCTCGGCCGGGTTGTGGCCGTCGATTTCAAGGGTGTGCCAGCCCGCAGCGGCAAAACGCGCCACCTGATCACTGGTGTCGGACAGCGACAGCGGGCCATCAATGGTGATGCCGTTGTTGTCCCACATCACGATCAGTTTGCCCAGCTTGTGACGGCCCGCCAGGGTGATGGCCTCCTGGCTGACGCCTTCCATCAGGCAGCCATCGCCGGCAATCACATAGGTAAAGTGATCAACAACCTTTTTGCCATAGGTCGCGCGCTGGATTTCTTCGGCCATCGCAAAGCCAACCGAATTGGCGATCCCCTGACCCAAGGGGCCGGTGGTGGTTTCAATCGCATCGGCAAGGAAATTTTCGGGATGGCCTGCGGTGCGTGCGCCCATCTGGCGGAAGTTCTTGATTTCTTCGATCGGGAATTGTGCATCCCCGACAAGGTGCAACAGGGAATAGACCAGCATCGACCCGTGGCCCGCAGACAGGATGAAACGGTCACGGTCCGGCCAGGTCGGCTGGGCGGCGTCAAATTTCAGGTGCTTTTCAAACAGCACAGTGGCGACATCGGCCATGCCCATCGGCATGCCTGAATGGCCGGAATTTGCAGCGGCAACCGCATCCAGTGTCAGGGCACGGATGGCGGTGGCTTTTGACCAATGGTCGGGGTTGGCGGTGCGCAGGGCGTTGAGATCCAAAACGGGGCTTCCTTATCAGGCAATGGACGGGTTGCGCCCGTGCATACCAGCAAGCCGCCAAAGTTCAAGCCAAAGCCATAGATCATAGGCTTTTGATCGCCCGATAAGGATCAACTTCGCCCTTCAAGCCGCTGATCTGAAAGGGGGGCGCATTTACGGGGTTCTTTGGGTAGGATCAACAAAATGAACGACATCGGGCGATTCGCGCTTGTGCAGGCCGGCTTGGTCAGGTCATGCGAGGAACGCCGACAGACAGGGGATCACAATGGCTATGAGTAATATCGAAGAATTGCAGCGCCGGATCACCACCGCGATGGACCGCGTCGCGCAGGGGATCGAGCAGCTGGATCATGCCGCCGCCGCCGCGCCGGACCCGAAGATGGCGCAGGAACTGGCAGACGAACGCACCGCCAATGCCCAGCTCAGCGAGCGGGTGCAGGCGCTGAAGGCCAAATCCGACAGCGAAGCCGCCGCGCTGCGCAGTGAACTGGCCGAAGGTCAGGCGCATCTGGCGCAGCTGGACCTTGAATTGCAGCGGGTTCGCCGTGCCAATCAGGAACTCAGCAATGCCTGCGCGGCGCTGCGCGATGCCAATGCCGAAGGCGTCGGCGAGGCGCATTTGATCAACAAGGCGATGCTGGCCGAACTCGAAGGCATGCGTGCCGCCCGCGCCGCAGATATTGCCGAATCCTCTGCGATCATCGCGGCGTTGACGCCACTGGTGACCGGCGCGGATGACAGCGAAACCAACGGGGGGAATGTCTGATGCCCGAAGTACGGATCACCATCGGCGGCCGCCAGTTCGAAGTTGCCTGTCAGGAGGGCGAGGAAAGCTATCTGCATTCCGCCGCCAAGATGCTGGATGACGAAGCCCAGGTTCTGAGTGATCAGGTGGGCCGGATGCCCGAGGCGCGGATGTTGCTGATGGCGGGTTTGATGTTGGCGGATAAAACCGCATCGGTGGAAGACCGCATTGGCGAAGTGCGCGCCGAACTGGCCGAACGCGAGGCCGAACTGGCGGGCCTGCGCAATGTCAAAGTCGAACCCGAGCGCATCGAAATTCCGGTGGTGCCACAGCAGGTCACCGAAACCCTTGCCGATCTGGCCGCACAGGCCGAGGCACTGGCCGCCTCCATCGAGGAAAAAACCGGCAAAGGGTGATATCCGTTATATCCGCTGCAAGAGGCGGGGCCTGAACAAGACCAGGCTTTGGCGGGCACTGCGCCCGGCGCCTTATGGCCGCGTGTCGGACGCAAAACGGCCAGTGCACGCGCACTGGCCGTTCAGAAGCGGCAGGCAACCGCCAAATTTTCCCGAACAGGGCGCGCGGCCCCGTCCGCAGGTCTTATCCGTTGGCTTCGCGGATTTTGTCGGCGGCGTCTTTGTCATAGGTCACACCGTTTTCTTCAAACAACGTGTCCAATTCGCCTGACAGCGTCATTTCGGTGATGATGTCACAGCCACCGACAAATTCGCCTTTGACATAGAGCTGTGGAATCGTCGGCCAATCGGAAAATTCCTTGATGCCCTGACGGATTTCATCATTGGCCAGCACGTTCACATCGGCAAATTGAACGCCCATATAGTTCAGCACCCCGGCCACGCGGGAGGAAAACCCGCATTGCGGCATTTCTTTGGTGCCTTTCATAAACAGCACAACGTCATTGCTGGTGATCTGTTCTTTGATCTGTGTGGCGGCATCGCTCATGGGATTAATCCTTTGTTTTGTCTTTTTGAAACGCGGTATGAAACCGCGCGGCATAGGTTTCGTCATCGGCAAGGGGCTGAATGTCGGTTTCCGCGCTGGCGCTCAGAAACCCACTGCCCTTGCGGGTCCAATTGGTGTGGCCTCTTTCAAGGCTTTCGTTGCGCCGTGTGGTGCGGGCCACTGCCGCCAAATCCAGTGCTTCCATACCCAGCGGGGTTTTGTCGCTGGTGCGGCGTGCGGGCTGGCGCTGGGACATCGGGCGATACTGGCCTTTCTGGCGCTGGTACTGGCCATAGCCGATCACCGCCACACCGGCGATGATACCTGCCATGATCCAGACCCACATGATCAATCCGGTGCTTTGGTGGTCAGGGCCAGCGCATGCAGATCGCCATTCGGCCCGTCCATCTTGCCTTTGAGGGCGGCATAGACGGCGCGTTGTTGTTGCACACGGTTCATCCCCTGAAAGGACGCATCCACCACCATCGCGGCCATATGGACCCCGTCATTGCCTTCGACGGTGATCTTGGCCTCGGGAAAGGCGGCGCGGATCAGGTCTTCGATTTCGCTTGCTTGCATCGGCATAGGGGGCTCCGGTTGTTCTGCTGTCTTGGGACAGATGTAATCGGGGGGCGGTCGCTGTGCAAGCGACCTCGGGATGAATTGATCTGCGCCTTATCTGATTGCGTGTCGGTCCGGCCTGCCGCACAATCGGCCCGATACCTGCCCGCATCGGGGCAGCATCAGACGGAGGATCCGATCATGCAGCACCAAGAGGCCGCGTTGGAACAGGCGCTGGAATGGGTTGATGCCGGGCAGGGCGCGGTGCTGGCCACGGTGATTGACACATGGGGATCGGCCCCGCGCCGCACCGGCGCACAGCTGGTGGTGTCGGGCTTTGGTGCGATGGAGGGGTCGGTGTCGGGGGGCTGTGTCGAAGGCGCGGTGGTGATCGAGGCGCTCGAGGCGCTTGCCGCAGGCGAGATGCGGCAATTGGAATACGGGGTCAGTGATGGTGATGCCTTTGCGGTGGGGCTGGCCTGTGGGGGCACGATCCGTATTCTGGTTGAGCCGATCGGGCCAGGCGGGATGCCGGTGGATATGCTGCGCCAATTGGTTGCAGCGCGCCATGCACGACAGCCGATAGCCTATGAGGTGGCGCTGGATGGCGGGGCGCGCCGCCTGAGCAAAGACACCCACACAGACCGGTTTCGCAAGGATCGTTCAGGCCTGTCCAAAGATGGCAGCCGCTTTATCGCGATTCACAATCCGCCGCTGCGTCTGATGGTTGTCGGCGGGGTGCATATCGCGCAATACCTTGTGAACATGGCGAAAAGCACCGGATTTGACCCATATGTCATTGATCCACGCGATGCCTTTGGATCACCTGCGCGGTTCCCGCAGGCGCAGGTGATCAACGAATGGCCCGACGCGGCGCTGCGTGATCTGGGGTTGGATGCACGTTCTGCGCTGGTGCTGTTGACCCATGATCCGAAACTGGATGATCCGGCGATCCAGACCGCACTCGGGGCGGATCCGTTTTACATTGGCGCTTTGGGCAGCAGCCGCACCCATGCCAGCCGCAAGGCACGTCTGGCAGAGGCGGGGTTTGCGGACAGCCGGATTTCCCGCATTCACGGGCCGGTCGGGTTGGACATCGGGGCCTCCGGTCCGGCAGAGATCGCTGTGGCGATCATGGCCCAGATCATTCAGACCCTGAGGCAGGCGTGAAATTCGGCCCCGTTCCTGTGGCCAGCGCCCAAGGCGCGGTGCTGGCGCATTCCGTTGGCCTGCCTGCGGGGCGTTTGCGCAAAGGGCGGGTGATCAGCGCGGCCGATGTCCGTGCGATGATCGACGCGGGGCTGCACGATGTGGTGGTGGCCAGGCTGGGCGCGGATGACGTGGCCGAAGATCGGGCGGCAACGGCACTGGCCGCAGCGGTGTTGGGGCAGGGCGCCGGGCTTCGTGTCACGCAGGCTTTTACCGGACGGGTCAATCTGATTGCGGATGGCCCCGGTGTTGTGGTGATGGATGTGGCGGCGCTTGAGGCGGTTAATCACGTGCATCCGATGATCACCCTTGCCACGGTGCCACCCTGGCAGCAGATGGCCAAAGGCGGCATGGTTGCCACCATCAAGATCATTTCCTATGCGGTGCCGGATCAGGCGTTGAGCAGCGCGATTGCCGCGGCGGGACAGGGCGCGATCCGCCTTGCCGCACCGCGCCTGAAAACCGCCAGCCTGATCATCACCGAAATCACCGGCGGGGTCGGGGACAAGGGGCGTATGGCGATTGCCGGGCGGCTTGAGGCGCTTGGCGTGACCTTGCAAAAGACCGTGATGGTGCCACATCAGCGCGGGCCGCTGGCACAGGCGATTGCGGCCCAAGACAGCGATCTGACCTTGATACTGACCGGATCGGCAACTTCGGACTCTGATGATGTTGCGCCCTCGGCCCTGCGCGATGCGGGCGGCAGTGTCACCCGGTTTGGCATGCCGGTTGATCCGGGTAATCTGTTGTTTTTGGGCGATTTTCAGGGGCGTCCGGTGATTGGCTTGCCCGGATGTGCGCGGGCGCCTGCGCTGAACGGTGCGGATTGGGTGTTGTCGCGGGTGGTCTGCGGGCAGGGTGTCACCTCGGCGGATATTGCGGGCATGGGGGTTGGTGGTTTGCTCAAGGAAATTCCGACCCGCCCGCAACCGCGCCGCCGATAACACGTGCCGCGCCTTTGGCGCAGGGGGGCGGGTTTCCGGCTTTGCGGGAAATTTGCCGCGATTGCCTATTCTAAACCGCGCTGGGGCATGATTTACTCGGGCCAAACCAGATCTAATTCGGGAAGAGCATATGACACAGGTCAAGATGACCGTGAACGGCAAAACGGCGTCAGGCGCGGTCGAGGGGCGCACGCTTTTGGCACAGTTTCTGCGTGACGACATGGGGCTGACCGGCACCCACATCGGCTGTGACACCAGCCAGTGCGGGGCCTGTGTAGTGCATGTGAACGGCGCGGCAGTGAAATCCTGCACCATGCTGGCGATCGAGGCCGATGGCGCGACCGTGGACACCATCGAGGGCCAGGCCAAACCCGATGGATCGCTGAATGTGATCCAGCAGGCGTTTCAGGATCACCACGGGCTGCAATGCGGGTTTTGCACACCGGGTATGGTGATGTCGGCGGCGGCGCTGCTTCGGGATAATCCAAAGCCGACTGAAGCCGAGGTGCGCGACTATCTTGATGGCAATATCTGCCGCTGCACGGGTTATCACAACATCGTCAAAGCCATTCTTGCCGCCAGCGGTCAGGATGTCGGGGCGATTGCGGCGGAATGATCTGAATGCCCTTTGGCATAGATCAGGGGGCAAAGATCGGGGGCGTCGATCAGGGGGCATAGATCGGGGCCAGCCCCCAAACCCCGAAATTTAAAGGGCAAGTGAAACAGGGCGCAGGGCCGTGAGGCCGGTTTTCCTGATCGGAAGGTAAAGAGATGTATAATTTTGAAGTGGTCCGTCCAAAATCCGTCGCGGATGCGGTCGAGATGTTGAGCCAGGAAGACGCGCAGCCCCTCAGCGGCGGCCAGACCCTGATCCCGACCTTGAAGGCCCGCCTTGCCGCGCCTTCGGTATTGGTATCGCTGTCGGGTATTGATGAAATGCAGGGCATTTGCCTGTCCAAAGGCGGGGATTTGTGTATCGGCGGTGGCACGACCCATGTGCGCGTGGCCAAAGAGGCCGCAGCGCATTATCCGGCATTGGCATCCTTGGCGGCGCGGATCGGTGATCCGGCGGTGCGCAACCGGGGCACCATCGGCGGATCAGTTGCCAATAATGACCCCTCGGCCTGTTATCCGGCGGCGGTTCTGGGCAGCGGTGCCACCGTGGTGACCAACAGCCGCGAGATTGCGGCGGATGATTTCTTTCAGGGCATGTTCACCACCGCGCTGGAAGACGGCGAGATCGTCACTGAGATCCGCTTTCCGATTCCGCAGGCCGCGCATTACGAAAAATTCCTGCAACCTGCATCGCGTTTTCCTTTGGTTGCGGCCTATGTGGCGAAATTCAGCGATGGGGTGCGGGTAGCGATCACCGGCGCGTCGAATGACGGGGTGTTCCGTTGGTCCGAGGCAGAGGCCGCACTTTCCAGTGATTTCAGCGCCGCCGCGCTGGACGGGCTGGCTGCGGACAGCGGCGATCTGATCAATGATCTGCATGGTTCAGGTGCTTATCGCGCCCATTTGATTGGGGTGATGACCAAACGGGCTGTTGTTGCGTTAAGCTAAGATAACATGGTTATTCCAGGCAAAGCCGCGTCCCGGTTCGGGGCGCGGTTTTGTGTTGATATTGCATATCGGAACCGCTTTGCCCCCTCATGCGTTAACCCCCGAGCCGTTTAACCGGGCGCATGTAATAAGTGAGGACGTAATGATGAAGACCCTGCTGAAATCGACAACCACCCTGGGCATTTGCCTGGCCATTGCCTTGCCGAACCCCGGTATGGCGCAAAGTGAACCGCCGCTTGCGGCCTGCGATCTGGAAGGTGTGTTGGCCTTTCCCTGCGATATCAACGGCAACCGCGTGGCGGATCTGAACGATGTCGGGCGTGTGATGGGCATCCAAGGCAGCGCCTTGGAAGCATTGGGCGGATTGGTGGCGCAGACAGCCGGGGATGCTGCCGTCGAGGCACAGATCAAGGCGGATGCGCAGGCCAAGCTGGATGAAGAGGCCGCAGCCCAGGCGGCGGCAGATGAAAATGCCGCCAAAGCTGCAGCGCAGGCTGCTGCGCAAGCCCAAGCGGCGGCGGATACTCAGGCGGCGGCAGAGGCACAGGCTGCAGCAGAGGCACAGGCGGCAGCCGATGCCCAAGCTGCGGCGGAGGCGCAGGCGGCGGCCGAAGCACAGGCGGCTGCGGAGGCCGCGACAAACGCCCAAGCCCAGGCCGCTGCTGAAGCCGAGGCTGCCGCTGCCGCGCAGGCCGCTGCAGAGGCCAAGGCCGCGTCGGATGCAGCAGCACAGGCCAATGCCCAAGCACAGGCCGATGCCAATGCACAAGCCGAGGCCAAAGCCGCAGAAAAAGCCGCCAGAAAAGAAGCGCGCCGCGCCGAACGCCGTGCCGAACGTCAGGCTGAACGCAAAGCCGCCCGGGCGGCCGCGGAAAACGGCGGCGACACCGAGGTGGTGACCGAAGAAGTGCAGGAAAACGAAGTACGCTCTTCAAACGAGGAATTCGACACCTCGGTCAATGGTCAGGCACAGGCCGAAGCCAAATCCGATGATGGCGGCATGAGCAAATTTGAAAAAGCCCTGCTGCTGGGCCTTGGGGCCGTGGTCGTCGGGTCGGTGTTGAAAAACGGTGACAAAGTGGTCAGCCGTTCCGGTGATCGTGTGGTTGTCGAAGACCCGAGCGGCGATCTGCGGGTGCTGAAAGACGATGATGCCTTGATCCGCCGTCCGGGGGATCAGGTGCGCACCGAAACCTTTAACGACGGGTCCACCCGGACCATCGTGACCAAGCCGGATAATTCCAAGATCGTCACGATCCGCGGCCGGGATGGCACCGTGTTGCGCCGTCTGAGCGTGGATGCGCAGGGCAATGAATACACGTTGTTTGATGACCTTGTGGAAGAAGAAGAGGTGGTGGTGAAAGACCTGCCGCAGGTGGTTGAACGCTCTGCCACTGTGGGGCAACAGGATGAAACCGCTTTGCGCGCGGCCCTGCAGGCCGAATTGGACGGCAACCAGAACCGGCGCTTTTCCCTGCGTCAGGTGCGTGAAATCCGTGAAGTCCGGGCCCTGGCGCCGGAACTGGAACTGGACGCCGTGCGCTTTGAAACCGGCTCTGCCGCGATCCGCCCTGAACAGGCGCGCAGCCTCGCCCGCATTGGCCGCACCCTGAGCGATCTGATCGCCAAAGACCCGCGCACGGTGCTCTTGGTTGAGGGGCATACTGATGCGGTGGGGGATGCGGGCTATAATCTGGCCCTGTCGGACCGCCGTGCCGAAACTGTGGCGCTGGCCCTGACCGAATATTTCGATGTGCCGCCGCAAAACATGATCACGCAGGGCTATGGCGAAGGATCCCTGAAAGTGCCCAGCCTGAGCGCGGAACCTGCCAACCGCCGCGCCGTGGTGCGTAACATCACCAATCTGCTGCGCTAATCCACCGCGCAACCGGTGCCTGTAAAACAAAAAAGCCCCCGTCGATATGGCGGGGGCTTTGCGTTGAAACCCAAAGTTTCAAAACATATGTGGCAGGATTATTTGCTGGGCAATGGCCCGATCAGCATCACCATCTGGCGGCCTTCCATTTTTGGAAAGTTCTCTACACGGCCCACGTCTTTGGTATCTTCGGCAACCCGCTCAAGCAGTTCACGACCCAGATTTTGGTGTGCCATTTCCCGACCACGGAAACGCAGGGTCACTTTGACCTTGTCGCCATTGTCCAGAAATTTGAACACATTGCGCATTTTCACATCATAATCATTGGTATCCGTATTCGGACGGAACTTGACCTCTTTGATTTCGATGATCTTTTGCTTTTTCCGCGCCTCGGCCTCACGCTTTTGCGTTTCATATTTGAATTTGCCAAAGTCCATGATCTTGCACACGGGCGGATTGGCATTGGGCGAGATTTCAACCAGATCAAGACCTGCCTCTTCGGCCATTTCCATGGCACGGGCCGGGGTCACAACGCCGGCGTTTTCACCGTCTGCGCCGATCAGGCGGATTTCATTGGAGCGAATGTTTTCATTGACGCGCGGGCCGGTGTCACGTTGCGGCGGCGCATTATGGGGTCTGCGAGCGATGGTGATTGTCCTTTGATTGTTCACGAATAGCCAAGCTGTAAAGTACTCAAGCTATGGCACTACTTCAAGCCGCTATTTACGGCGAAGCGCCGCTGATGTGTATAATTTGCGCTTGATCCTTTCGGGAAACAGCCTCAAGTGACGGATCAACGGGAAAAATGTGATAAAAGGCTGTGATTGGCCTTATTTCGTGGGGAAGAAAAGTGAAAAACCTGATTTGGATTGTCGTTGCGGCAGGGGTGGTGTTGGGGGGCTATATGTTGTTCTCGGGCAAGTCACCAAAAGACATGGCAGATGATGCCGCCGCAGTGGCAAATGACACCGCCGAAGCTGTGAACGCGCCCGCGGCCCTTGAGGCCGTAGAAGCGGCCGCGACAGCGGTCACTGAAACTGCCGAAGCCGCGGTTGATAATGCCGCCACTGTGATGACGGAAAGTGCACAGGCCGCTGGCGAGGCAGCAAGCGCCGCCGCTGATGCCACTGCCGACACCGCAAGCGATGCCGTTGCTGCGGTATCCGAAGCGGCCAGTGACGTGACAACGGGTGCGGGCGAAATCGCCGATGATGCGGCGGCTGCGGTGGGCGATGCCGTGGATGAGATCACCCAAGACACTGAAAGTGCAGCGCAATCTGTCGAAGAAACCGCAAGCACCGCAATGGCAGATACGGCACAGGTTGCCGAGGAAGCGGCAGATGCGGCAGAACAAACCGCCACCGCAACCACAAAAGCCGTGGGCGAGGCCGCATTGGAAGCCGCGCAAGCGATGGGGGAGACATCGGCCAGCGCAGATGCGTCGGCAACGGTTGAAACGTCAATGGCTGACAAAGTGCTGACGGTCGAAGGTTTTGATTATGAAAAGGTCAAAACCATGATTGATGAATCTGATCTGGGTGCCGTGCAGAAAACGCTGATGTCAGAGGCCATAAAAAAGGCACAGGACAATCCTGAACTCTTGAAAGCGGCGCTTGAAAAGCTGCGGGCGGCGATGAAGCTCTGATCTTTCGGGTCACGGCAAGGAAAAACCGCGCTCTGGCAACAGGGCGCGGTTTTTTGTTGGCGGCAGGATTTTTTGCCGGCGGTAGGGAGCCTTAACCGACAAAGGCCTTTTCGATGACAAAATGCCTGGGATTGGAATTTGCGCCTTCCTCAAGCCCGAAACCTTCAAGCACCGCCAGAATGTCTTTGTTAAAGCCAAGGCTGCCACAGACCATCGCACGGTCGGTTTCGGCGTTGATCCCGTCAATGCCCAGATCGGCAAACACCGTCCCATCCTCAAGCAGGGTGGTGATGCGGCCCATTTTCGGGCTCTGTTCGCGGGTGGTTGTCGGGTAATAGCGGATCTTGGCAAGCTTGTCGCGACCGATCAATTCCTGCATCATTTCATCGGCTTGCAGGTCTTCGATCAATTGACGGCCATAGTCCAGTTCCGCCACATCGCGGCAGGTATGGGTGACAATAACCTCGTCATAATTTTCATAGGTTTCGGGGTCGCGCAGCAAGGACGCAAAAGGCGCAAATCCGGTGCCGGTGGCAAAAAACCAGATGCGTTTGCCGGGCAGCAGCGCATCATGCACCAATGTGCCGACAGGTTTGGGGCGCAGGATGATTTCGTCCCCCGGTTGGATGTGCTGCAACTTTGAGGTCAGCGGTCCGTCCTGCACCTTGATCGAGTAGAACTCCAGTTCTTCGTCCCATGCGGGTGAGGCAATGGAATAGGCGCGCAGCAAGGGTTTTTGCTTGCCGGTTTTGGGGTCGGGATCGCCCATCAGACCAATCATCACAAATTCACCGGACCGGAACCGCAGGCTGGCGGGGCGGGTCACACGAAACGAAAACAACCGGTCTGTCCAATGTTTGACAGCGGTCACTTTCTGCGCATCAGGCAGGGTCGGCACGGGTTTGGCGGTGGATTGATTCAAGGGTGTTTGCTCGGTCATGGAAAATCACGCAAGCATCGCTTGCGGCCTCTGTCTTAGAAGATGAAAGGAGGGAGGGCAATCGTACGTCAGGTCGCAGGGGCCGCGCGCAGACGTGATTGATAATCATGGGCCTGCCAATTGGCCCGGAACAGCCATTGTTCGGCGGGCTGGCGGGCGGCAATGTCATCCGCCACCTCGACTTCGTCAAAGCCCGCCCGCCGCGCCATCGCATATTGATCGGCCAGAACATGGCCTTTGGCCCGCAGCCGCCCCTGATAGCCGCGCAACCGCAAGGCCCGCGCAATGGTAAAGCCGCGCCCATCCGCCGAAGACGGGAAATCAATGCGGATCATTTCGATGGCAGGGGACAATTCAATGCCGGCCGGATCGCTGTCAGATCCCAGATCCAGCGCCACGCAATCATTGGCCGCCCCGGCGGTGCAAAATCCCTTGGTCCAATCCTCGGCCACAAAGCCGCTGTCATTGATAAGCTGTGTCATGTCTGAACTCCTGTGCGCACCATTTTGCCGTCGACAAAATGGATGCCGCATTCTTCTTTGCTTTGATCACGCCACCGGCCTGCGCGGGGGTCTTCGCCCGCCGCCACGGGGGATGTGCAGGGCGCACAGCCGATGGAAGGGTATCCCCGTGCCACCAGCGGATGCCGGGGCAGTCGGTTTTCGTCGATATAATCGGACACATCGCCCGAAGACCAATAGGCCAATGGATTGACCTTGATCCGTGCGGCGGTGTTGGCGTCGCCGGCTTCGACCTCGAAAAACTCAAGCGCGGCACGGGTGCCCGATTGAAACCGCTTGCGGCCGGAAATCCAGCCATCATAGCCCTTTAGCGCCCGTTGCAGCGGCAAGGTCTTGCGCAGGTTACAACAGGCATCGGTGTCGCGTTGGTGTAGGGTGCCATCAGGATCATGCGACAGGACATCTGCGGCGCGGATGATTTTCACATTGCGCAGGCCCAGCCGTTCACTGATTTCCTGCTGATAGACCAGCGTTTCCGTGAACAGCATTTCAGTGTCGATAAACAACACCGGCAGATCCCGTTTCACCATTGCCGCAAGGTGCAACAGCGCCACGGATTCCGCGCCGAAGCTGGACACCAGCGCGAGGTCGGGAATGACCTGCACCGCGCGGCGCAGCACATCGGTGGCACTGTGATGGCGCAGTTCGGCGTTCAGATGGGCCACTTCGACGCGCAGCACATCCTCGGGCAATATCCGGCGTATCGGCGTTTGCACCGCCGTCACTTCATCAAGCGGCATTGGCCCGGCTTTCTTTTTCGGCAACGGCTGGATAGAGCGCCGCTTTGAAAGGGGTGAGGCCCAGACGGCGATAGCTTTGCAAAAAGGTTTCGGCAGGGTCATTGCGCAGATCAAGATAGGCCAGCACCAGCCGTTCTATTGCCGGGATGATGTCCTCTGCGGAAAACCCAGGACCGGCACGTTCACCAATGGTGGCGTCTTCGGTGCCATCCCCGCCCAGCGTGATCTGGTAGTTTTCCACGCCCGCACGATCCAGACCGAGAATCCCGATGTGACCGACATGGTGATGCCCGCAGGCATTGATGCAGCCCGAGATCTTGATCTTGAGCGGGCCAACATCATGTTCCAGCTTGAGTGCGTCAAAACGGGTGGCAATCTCTTGGGCAATCGGGATCGAACGCGCCGTGGCCAGCGCGCAATAATCCATGCCGGGGCAGGCGATGATATCGGAAATCAGCCCGATATTGGCGGTGCCCAGACCTGCGGCCTTGAGCGCATAATAGATCGACGGCAAATCACCGCGATGCACATGCGGCAGGATCACGTTCTGTTCGTGGCTGATGCGCAATTCGTCATGGCCATAGCGTTGGGCAAGCCCCGCCATCAGGCGCATCTGGCGCGCCGATGCATCACCGGGGGTCTTGCCATGCGCCTTGAGAGAGATCGACACAATCGCATAGGCGGGATTGCGGTGGTCACTCAGGTTGGTGTCAGCCCAGCTGCGAAACAGCGGGTCTTGGTCATAGGCGTTCTGGAACGGGGTCTGATCCGCCGATTTGAAATCGGGCGCGGCAAAATCCGCCTCAATGCGCGCCAGCATCTGTTGATCCACGCCGCCAAACTGCGGACGGATCAGCGCATAGCGTTCATTGACGCGCTGGCGGATGTCTTCGATGCCGTTCTCATGCACGGTGATCTTGATCCGCGCCTTGTATTTATTATCACGTCGTCCCAACAGGTTATAGACGCTGACCACGGCTTCCAATGTTGGCAGCAGGTCTTCCTGGCTGACAAATTCATACAGGACTTTGCCAATCATCGGGGTGCGGCCAAGGCCACCACCGACAATCACCTCATAGCCGATGTCACCGTCACGTTCGACAATGCGCAACCCGATATCATGGGCTTTGATCACCGCGCGGTCGGCGGCTGCACCTGTCACCGCGACCTTGAACTTGCGCGGCAGGAACTGGAATTCGGGGTGGTCGGTGGACCATTGGCGGATCAATTCCGCCACCGGGCGCGGATCGGCGATTTCATCTGCAGCGGCACCGGCAAAATGGTCTGCGGTCACGTTGCGGATGGTATTGCCCGAGGTCTGGATCGCATGCATGTTGACCTCGGCCAAAGCATCCAGCATGTCCGGCACATCGCGCAGTTCCGGCCAGTTGTACTGGATGTTCTGACGGGTGGTAAAATGGCCATAGCCCTTGTCCCACTTTTCAGCGATATCCGCCAAACGGGTCATCTGGCGGCTGTTCAGCGTGCCATAGGGGATCGCCACGCGCAGCATATAGGCGTGCAATTGCAGATACAGACCGTTCATCAGGCGCAGGGGCTTGAATTCGTCTTCGGTCAGTGACCCGTCAATGCGGCGTTCGACCTGCCCGCGGAATTGCGCGTTGCGCTCTGCCAGAAAGGCATCGTCAAATTCGGTATAGCGATACATCAGATATGCTCCTGTTTGCCGTGGGCATAATTGGAGGGGCCGGTGGCGCGGAAATCTTCGCGAAAATGCACCGGACGCGGGGTGCGGCCCTCAAGCGCGACATCGGCCAGATAGACACCGACGACCTCGTTGATCTGCGACGAGGCTTCGATCAGACGCAGATCGGCATGGGCCTCATCTGTCAGAACCTCTGCATCGTTCAAATCGCGGCTCCAGCCGGATAGGGTTTGATAGATCACATCGCCCTTGAGCAGCGCATTGGCGGTGATGACTTTGGGTGTAAAAGGTTTGGGCATCAGGCCATTTCCTCCAGCGGGATTTCAGCGAGGGCATTTGCAGCGGCACGCGGTGCAAGGCCATAAAAGGTCAGGGCGGGGCCGGTCATATCGGCCTGCGCCAGATCATCGGCAAGGGTGTTCAGCGTGGTTTCAAGAATCCGCTGATTGGCGCGCGAGGCATTTTCGATCACACACACGGGGGTGGCACGATCCGCGCCATGCATGATCAGGCGCCCCTGCACATAGCGCGCGGATTTCTTGCCCATATAGATCGCGGCAACCTCGTTGGGGCGGGCCAGCGCGGCCCAGTCATGATCGGCAAAACCTTTCATGTCATGGCCGGTCAGAAACCGCACCGAGGCATTGCGCCCGCGCCGCGTCAGGCTTTGCCCAATCGCCGCCACCGCCGCCGAAGCCGAGGTGATGCCGGGCACGATATGCCAGCCGATGTTATGGGCATCAAGCGCGTCAATTTCTTCGTCCAGACGGCCAAAAATCGTGGAATCCCCGGATTTCAGCCGCACCACCTGTGCGCCCGCCAATCCGTGTTCGACCAGCAGATCATTGATGGTGTCTTGGGATGTGGAGGGGCCAAAGCCCTCTTTGCCCACGTCGATCATCAGCGCCTCGCGCCGTGCCAGTTCAAGGATTTCAGGGCTGATCAACCGGTCATAGATCACCACATCGGCCTCATCCAGGGCGCGGCGCGCCTTGAGTGTCAGCAGCTCAGGATCACCCGGACCGCCGCCCACGAAGGCGATATGCCCGGCACGGGCGCTGCGGGTCAGGTGCGCGTCCAGCAGGGTTTCAAGCGCGGGACGCAGCCGGGTTTCCCCTTTGGCCAGGGCCTTGGGCCCGGTGTTGAAATAATAGTCGCGCCAGAAATCGCGCCGCGCCCGGCCAAACGGCAAGGCATCGGCCATTTTGCGAAAGCCTTTGCCGATCCGCGCCAATGTGCCCAGGCTCTGCGGCAGGCGCTCTTCGAGATCGGCCTTGATGGCACGCGCCAGCACCGGTGCCGCGCCTTCGGTGCCGATGGCAATGGTCACGGGATCACGGTCCACAATGGCAGGGGTGATAAAACCGCTGTCGGCCAGATTATCCACCACATTGACCAGCGCCCCTTCGGCACGGGCAAGTGTGGCGGTGCGCCTGTCTTCGGTTGCGTCTTCATCCGCGGCATAAAAAAGCGTTGCGCCAGCGATGTCGCCGGTGTGCAAAGCCCGCTGGTGCAGGGTGAGTTTGCCACCTGCCGCCCAATGGACAATCTCGGCAGCGGGCGCAGGGGAGTATACAATGATCTGGGCCGTGGTTTTCAACAGCAACCGCAGCTTGGCCAAGGCCGCATCACCGCCGCCCGACAGCACAATGCGCTGACCGGTGGTGGCTAGAAAGATTGGAAAATGATCCATGATGCGCCCTGACTTCGTTTGACTTGACCCTCAATATAGGAAATATTCCCGATATTGCGCTAGATGTGTGGATAGATAAGAACATTTGTTCCATACTGCAGCGCAGAAAGAACAGGTAACCGCCAGAAATGGAAAATGCAGAATGAGCGTCCGAATAGACGATACCGACCGGAAAATTTTGGCCGAGCTACAGCGCGATGCCAGCCAGTCACTGGATGATATTGCCCGCAATGTCGGGTCGTCCAAGACCCCGGTGTGGAACCGGATTCGTAAATTGCGCGAGGCTGGTGTGATTGGTCAGCACACCGTGATGCTGGACGCCGAAGCGCTGGGGTTTGAGGCCTGTTTCTTTGTGCTGATCCGCACTTCGGAACACGAGGCCGCGTGGCAGGCGGCCTTTCTCAAGGCGCTGCGCGACCGCCCCGAAGTTCAAGAAGCCCACCGTCTGGCCGGGGATATTGATTATATTTTAAAGGTCCGCGTGAAAAATGCCCGCGCTTATGATGTGTTCTATCAGGCGCTGATTTCCGAGGTTCGCGTGCATAATGTCACCGCCCTGCTGTCGATGGAAGAAATCAAATCCACGGTGATGTTGCCACTGTGATGATGTGGTGCTGACGCAGCGTCGCGGCGGTTGGGGGTTTTGACAGGGCGCGTCGCGCCCTAGCCTGGGGAAAATGCACAGCAAACAGGACAGCAGATGCACATTGAACAGGTGATGAACGAACGCCGCTCCATTCGCGGGTTCACCGACAGGCCGGTATCGCGCGAGGTGCTGCAAGAGGTGATTGCACTGGCCAACCGCGCGCCGTCTTCGATGAACACCCAGCCCTGGCACCTGCATGTGCTGGCGGGGGATGCGCTGGAACAAGTGCGCACAGGCAATACCGAACGGATGCTGGCTGGCGTGACACCAAGCCGCGAGATCGAAGATTACGCCGCCTATGAAGGCGAACACCGACAACGCCAGATCGACATTGCCGTGCAATTGTTCAATGCGATGGGCATTGAACGCCATGATGGCGAACGCCGTCAGGATTGGGTGATGCGCGGGTTTCGCCAGTTTGATGCGCCGGTGTCGGTGGTGGTTTGTTTTGACCGGTCCCTGCTGAACAATACGATCGCGCATTTTGACACCGGCGCAATGACCTATGGTCTGGTGCTGGCGGCATGGGCCAAGGGCCTTGGCGCGGTGATCAACGGGCAGGGCATCATGCAAAGCCCCGTGGTGCGCGCGGTCGCCAAAATCCCCGAGGACCAGGTGATTCTGACCTGTGTGGCGCTGGGATGGCCGGACGAGGATTTTGTTGCCAATGCGGTGGTGTCGCGCCGGCGTCCTGTTGAAAATGTCACGCGGTTTCTGGGGTTTGAGACTTAATCGCACATAACACCCGCGCTGTTGACTCAAGGCAAAACGGGGGCCAGCCCCCCGGATGTCTGGACCTTGAAGCGGCCGGGGTTATGGCGCGATCATCAAACGGTTGAGTTTGTGAAAATGATAGCTCGTCGCGTAAAGCGGCTTTTCGGCCAGTGACATATTGGGCAGATGTGCAAACAGCGCCGGCAGTGCCCGCTGTAATTCCATCCGCGCCAGCGGCGCACCAACACAGAAATGCAAGCCGCCGCCAAACACGCTATGGGGTTTGGCGCTGCGGTAGGGATCAAAAGTGCCGGCATCCTCATAGAGCGCCGGATCACGGCTGGCCGCGCCCAGCATCAGCGCAATTTGATCACCCTTTTTCAGGGTGACCCCGCCCAGATCGATGTCCGCATTGGCAAAGCGCGTGAACATATGCAGCGGCGGATCATAGCGCAGCAATTCCTCGACAGTGGCGGCGATGTGAGCGGGGGCCAGCGCATCCAGGGGGGTGGCATGATCCAGCAGGCATTTCACCGCGTTGCCAAGGCTGTGCACCGTGGCCTCATGGCCCGCGTTCAACAGCAAGATGCAGGTGCCGATCAATTCATCGGGGCTGAGCTTGGCACCGTCTTCTTCGGCGGCGATCAGGCTGGTGATCAGATCATCGCGCGGGTCATTGCGGCGCTGATCCACATAGGCCCGCAGGAAATCGACAAATTCTGCGGTGGCCTGATTGGCCGTCTCTTCAACCGCGCGGCTGCGTCCGGCCTGATACATCGCCACCATCGCGTTGGACCAGCGCAGCAGATCGGGCGATATTGATTCTGGCACGCCCAAGAGCCGCGCAATGATCCTTACCGGCAATTCGGTGCAAAAAGTCGGGATCAGATCGAAATCATCGCCGGGCAAATCTGCCAGCAAGTCGGCCGTGACCTGTTCAATGTCGGGCAGCAGGCCCTGGATCCGCCGCGAGGTAAAGGCGCGCAGCACCAAAGACCGCAGGCGGCTGTGGCGCGGTGGTTCCAGTTCCAGCATCGAGTGGCGTTCCATTGCTGCCCAATCGGCCAGATGCGCGGGATAGGGCCGCTGTGCCTCTACAGGCGCTTCGCGCCCCAGACGCCGGTCGCGCAGAAGCGCCTGCACTGTGGCGGCATCAAAGGCGGCCAACATTCCGTAGTCCTGCCAATAGACCACCGGCCCGTCGCGGCGCGCGGTTTCATAAACCGCATAGGGGTTTTGCACAAAATCGGGATCAAGCGGGGATTGGATCAGCGTTTTCATGGCCGCAGATAAGCCCCGCGGCACTGGTCTTTGCAAGAGCGAAGGTGCAATCTGGCCCGATGAACAACACGCTGCGTCAACGGGTCGGCTATGTGCTGGCGTTTCTTTTGGTGGTGCTGGCCCTGTCGGGCGGCGTCTGGCGCTATGCTTTTGTCAAAGGGTTGGATCAACTGGCGGCGCGGGGGCAGGCCGATCTGGCGCTGGCGGGGGACCGTCTGGTGGGGCAATTGCAACGCTATCGCGATTTGGCGGTCTTGCTGGCTGATCATCCGGCTGTGCTGGCGGAATTATCCGGCATCGGTGCGACCAGCACCGAAGATCTGTTGCTTGAAGTCGCGGATAAATCTGCGGCATTGGATGTGTTGGTGATCGACAGCCAAGGACGGGTTGTGTCTTCGGCAATCGGGGGGCAACCTGCCGATCTGGCGCAGCAACGCTTTATCAAACGGGCCTTGCGCGGGGCCCTCGGGTGGGGCCACGGTGAAGGTGCGCCGCTGACGCGACGGGCGTTTTTCCATGCGGCACCGGTGTTTGCGCCCTCGGGGAAGGTGCGCGGCGCGGTGGTGGTGATGACCGATCTGAATGGCATTGATTACAACTGGCGCGGCACCAATCCGCCGGCGTTTTTCACCGATGCGGCAGGGGTGGTGTATATTTCCAACCGCTCGGAAATCCTGTTCTGGCAGCGCCCCAAAGGCAGCGCAGGCCTGATCCCGCCATTGGGAAATGCCGCGCCTTTTGCGACCCGCGACATCGGAACCCACGAAATCTGGGATTTGGGGTGGGGGCCATATTTGCCCCGCGAGGGGCTGCATCTGACCCAGGCCTTGCCGGTGATCGGCCTGACGGGTGAGGTATTGTTGGATGTGGCGCAGACCCGGCAGTTTGCCCTGGCGCAGGCGGCGGCGGTGGCAGCGCTTTGTCTGGCGTTTGGATCCTTGTTGTTTGTGGCCGCAGAACGGCGCCGCACCTTGGCTCAGGCCAATGTGCAGCTTGAAGGGCGTGTGGCCGAACGCACCGCTGCCCTGCGCGACAGCAATGCAAAATTGCTGCGCGAGGCCCATGAACGCGAAGAAGCCCAGGCCGCCCTGCGCCGTGCCCAGGATGATCTGGTGCAGGCGGGCAAATTATCTGCGCTTGGCCAGATGTCGGCAGGCATCAGCCATGAATTGAACCAACCCTTGATGGCGATCCGGTCTTTTGCCGAAAATGCTGTGCAATTCATGGAGCGCGGTGCGCCGGAACGCGCCACTGAAAACCTCACGCGGATTTCGGATATGGCGCGGCGCATGGGGCGGATCATCCAGAATCTGCGCGCCTTTGCCCGTCAGGAAAACCGCCCCGGTGAACGGGTGGAACTGCGTGCGGTGTTGCAATCGGCGCTGGATCTGACCGCCAATCACATGGCGGATGCGGGGGTGGACCTGTGCTTTGATCCGGCGGGGGATGCGCCGCTGTGGGTGCGCGGCGGCGAGGTGCGTCTGGGGCAGGTTTTTGTCAACCTGATCACCAATGCGGTGGACGCTATGGGTGATAGTGATATGAAAAAAATAGATATTACGCTGGATCAAGGGCGGAATATCACCGTGAATTTCCGTGACACCGGACCGGGAATTGAAATGCCCGACAAGGTGTTTGATCCGTTCTATACAACCAAACCCGCAGGGGATACGGGGGGGATGGGGTTGGGCCTGTCGATCAGCTATGGCATTGTGCAAAGCTTTGGTGGCCAGATCAAAGGCAGCAATTGCCCCGGCGGCGGCGCGTTGTTTTCCGTGACCCTTGAACGGGCCTCAGATATGACAGAACAGGCAAAACAGGCAAAGATCGCATGACGGTTCAGGTGCTTTTGGTAGATGACGATGCCGCTGTGCGCGAGGCCTTGGCCCAGACCCTTGAACTGGCCGAGATCACCGCGATCACTGCCGGTTCTTTTGTGGCGGCCAAGGACCGGATCACCGCCGATTTCGACGGGGTGATCCTGTCGGATATCCGCATGCCGGGGCGGGACGGGTTTCATCTGTTGGACTATGCCCAGAAACAGGATGCCGACCTGCCGGTGATCTTGCTGACCGGTGAGGGCGACATTCCAATGGCGGTGGCGGCAATGGGGCAGGGCGCCTTTGGGTTTTTGGAAAAACCCTGTGCGCCTGCAGATCTGTTGGGGGTGCTGGAACGTGCGCTCAAGACCCGCAGATTGGTGTTGGACAACCGCCGTTTGCGGCAGTTGGTTGAAACCGGTGATCCGGCAGCGCGGATGTTGTTTGGCACCTCGGAAATGGCCGAAGCCCTGCGCAAACGGGTGCGGCTGGTGGCCCAGACCGAAGAAGACGTGTTGGTCAACGGTGCGCCGGGGTCCGGCACTTCCAAGGTCGCCGAAGTGATCCATCTGACCTCGGCGCGCTCCAAAGCGCCGTTTGTCAAACGCGCCGCCGCAGGGCTCAGCGCAGAGGGTTTGGCAAATGCCGTGCAGCAGGCCGATGGCGGCTGTCTGTTCTTTGATGAAATCACCAATCTGTCGCCGCAATTGCAACTGACCCTGAGTGACAGCAGTAGCAGCGCCGCGGCGGTGCGTTTGATTGCGGGCAACACCCGTGATTTGAAAGCCGAGGTCGAGGCGGGGCGTTTTAACGCCGATCTCTATTACCGTCTTGAGGGGTTAAGCGTGCGCATCCCGTCACTGGCCGAACGTCCCGAAGACATCCCCGTGATGTTCCGCCGCTATGTCGATCAAGCCGCCGAACAGGCCGGATTGCAACGCCCTGACGTGACCCCCGAAGTGGTGGCCGGGCTGATGCGGCGTGATTGGCCCGGCAATGCGCGGTCGTTGATGTCGCTGGCGATGCGGTTTGTGATGGGATTGCCCGATGACATTGCCCCGGACACGGCGCTGGGGCTGAGCGAACAAATGTCGCTGGTGGAAAAATCACTGCTGGAGGCGGCGCTGCGGCGGGCAGAGGGGCAGGCTTCGGCCGCCGCCGAGGCGCTGAAACTGCCGCGCAAGACGCTGTATGATAAATTGGCCCGCTATGGCATCCGGCCTGAGGATTTTCGCCCCTGATCTGTGCGGATTTCCGCACAAGTGCCGCGGGGCATGTGCGGGTTTTCGCACAGATCCGTTTTTGCCGGCGGTTTTCACTGTGCCAGATTTATAGGCAACACATTGGTATATTGGCAAAAACTGCAAAGTTTGACCCGCGTGTTCTGATCATCTTGTGACAATGGCCGCATGGGTATCTGATGCGCAGCAGTGCACCGACCAAGGTGCCGCACACTGTGATTCTTAATTTCTGGGAGGAAACCAATGAAATTTTTCACTGCTGCCGCTGTCGCCCTGACACTGTCTGTCAGCGCAGGCGCTGTTGCCGCGGCTTGTGATGACGGGGAAATCGTCATCAAGCTGAGCCATGTCACCAACACCGACAAACACCCGAAAGGCATTGCCGCAACGCTGCTGGAAAAGCGCGTGAATGAAGAGATGAACGGCAAAGCCTGCATCGAAGTCTTCCCGAACTCGACATTGTACAACGATGATCAGGTTCTCGAGGCGCTGCTGCAAGGGGATGTGCAACTGGCCGCGCCGTCGCTGTCCAAGTTTGAGCAATTCACCAAACAATTCCGCATTTTCGATCTGCCCTTCATGTTCAAAAACATCGACGCTGTGGATGAGTTCCAGAACTCTGACACCGGTCAGGCGATGAAAGAAAGCATGACACGCCGTGGCCTTTTGGGCCTCGCGTTCTGGCACAATGGCATGAAACAGATGTCCGCCAACAAGCCGCTGATCAGCCCGTCGGATGCCAATGGCCTGAAATTCCGCGTGCAGAACTCTGATGTTCTCAAGGCACAGATGGCCGCCATCGGCGGGTCACCCCAGCCCATGGCGTTTTCCGAAGTCTACGGCGCGTTGCAAACCGGCGTTGTCGACGGGCAGGAAAACACATGGTCCAACATCTATGGCAGAAAGTTCTTTGAGGTTCAGGATGGTGTGACCGAAACCAACCACGGCATCATTGACTATATGCTGGTGACGTCTTCTGACTGGTGGGACAGCCTTGATGCGGACGTCCGTGATCAGCTGGGCACCATCATCAAAGAGGTGACAGAGGCCCGCAACGCGGAATCCAGCAAGGTAAACCAAGAAGCCAAACAGGCCATCATCGAAGCCGGTGGCATTGTGCGCGAGTTGACCAATGACCAGCGTGCCGAATGGGTTTCCACCATGAAACCGGTTTGGGAACAGTTCAAAGAAGATGTTGGCCAAGACAACATCGACGCCGCACAGGCGATCAACGCCAAACATTAAGTTGGGCAAAACAGCCAGCCTTTCACGCGAAGGGCTGGCTGTAACCATCTGATTTTAAATTAATTTCTAGCAAAGTGGGGGGACCACATGGCGACGCATGGGCATGCCCAAAGCGGCCTGGGCCGCATTGTGAGCGAAATAGAAGAAACCGCAATTGCACTGATCCTCGGGTTGATGACGATCATCACCTTTATCAATGTGGTGCTGCGCTACGGATTTAACACAGGCATCATCTGGGGGCTGGAAGCGGTAACGTTTCTGTTTGCCTGGCTGGTTCTGTTCGGCATGAGCTATGCCGTCAAAGTCACGGCCCATCTGGGTGTGGATGCGGTGATCAACCTGTTCAGTGACGGCCCGCGCAAGGTGCTGGCAGTGATTGCGGGGCTGGTCTGTGTGGCCTATGCGATGCTGTTGATGAAAGGCGCCTGGGATTACTGGGCCCCCTTTGGCGGTTTTGATGTGACCTCGGGGCGCTGGTTCCCGACGGGCTTTGAAAACACCCGCGATCAGGCATGGTACGAAGTCATCGACATTCCGATGCCGGATTGGCTGCGTTTTATTGAACCGATCATGAACGAGGGCGAGGAATACGAAAAACTGCCACGGTTCATCCCTTATTTCATGCTGCCTTTTGGCGCGGCCTTGTTGTTGTTCCGCTTTGTGCAGGCCACCCTCAGGGTGATCACGGGCCGTCAATCCAGCCTGATCGTCAGCCATGAGGCCGAAGATGCGGTCGAAGACGTCAAACATATGAACGCGGAAGGGTAAGTCATGGAAGTTGTTATCCTTTTCTCGATGGTTGTCGGGTTGATGTTGATCGGTGTGCCAATTGCGGTTTCGCTAGGCATGTCGTCAATTGTATTTCTGCTGGTGCTCAGTGATACGTCGCTGGCCTCGATCGCCCAGACGTTTTTTCAAGCGATGGCGGGGCATTACACCCTGTTGGCGATCCCGTTTTTCATCCTTGCGTCGTCGTTTATGTCCACCGGCGGTGTGGCACGGCGGATCATCCGGTTTTCAATCGCGCTGGTCGGGCATCTGCCCGGTGGTCTGGCGATTGCCGGGGTCTTTGCCTGTATGTTGTTTGCTGCCCTGAGCGGGTCTTCTCCTGCTACGGTGGTTGCCATCGGGTCTATCGTGATCGCGGGGATGCGGCAGGTGGGCTATACCAAGGAATTTGCCGCAGGGGTGATCGCCAATGCCGGCACCCTGGGTATTCTTATTCCGCCCTCCATCGTGATGGTGGTCTATGCTTCGGCCACTGATGTCTCGGTGGGGCGGATGTTCCTTGCCGGGGTTATTCCGGGCCTGTTGGCGGGCACCATGCTGATGGTGACGATCTATGCCATGGCCAAGATCAAGAACCTGCCAAAAGGCGATTGGCAGGGCTGGGGCGAAGTCTGGACCTCGGGGCGCGAGGCCGGTTGGGGGCTGTTCCTGATCGTGATCATCCTCGGCGGCATCTATGGCGGTATCTTTACCCCGACCGAAGCGGCGGCGGTGGCGGCGGTCTATGCCTTTGTGATTGCCTCTTTTGTCTATCGTGACATGGGGCCGCTGCATGACCCTGCAGGCACAGATAATCACAGCTTGATGCAAAAGCCGCAGGCGCTGGTCACCGCATTTTTTCACCGTGACACCCGCGATACGCTGTTTGATGCGGGTAAATTGACCGTGACCTTGATGTTCATCATCGCCAATGCGCTGATCCTCAAGCATGTTCTGACCGATGAACAGATCCCGCAGCAGATTTCATCTGCCATGCTGAGTGCGGGTTTCGGGCCGATCATGTTCCTGGTGATCGTGAACGTGATCCTGTTGATCGGTGGTCAGTTCATGGAGCCTTCGGGCCTGTTGGTGATTGTCGCGCCACTGGTGTTTCCCATCGCGATTGAGCTGGGGGTTGATCCGATCCACCTTGGCATCATCATGGTGGTGAATATGGAAATCGGCATGATCACACCGCCGGTTGGCTTGAACCTGTTTGTGACCTCGGGCGTGGCCAATATGCCGATGATGTCGGTGGTGCGGGCGGCGCTGCCCTTTCTGGCGGTGTTGTTCGTGTTCCTGATCATGGTGACCTATATCCCGATTCTCAGCACATGGTTGCCCACCATGATGATGGGGCCAGAGATCATCACCAAATAGGGCAAACACAGGTCGAAAACGGGCGGCGCATCCGCAAGATGTGCCGCCCGTTTGCGTTTGGGATGTTTGAAACCGCCGCGGTCAGGACAGGGCAAGGGCGGCGATGATCGGGGCAAAATCGCTGGCCATCAGAGAGGCGCCCCCGACCAGGGCCCCATCGACATTCTGCGCACGAAAGATCGTCGCGGCATTGTCGGGTTTCACCGACCCGCCATAAAGCAGCGCAATCGCATCGCCGATGTCAGGGCCAAAGCGTGCAATCAGGCGGGCGCGGATGAAATCATGCACGTCGATGATTTGCTCCAATGTCGGCACCTTGCCGGTGCCAATTGCCCAGATCGGTTCATAGGCAATCACGGTATTGGTGCCATCCGCACCGTCGGGCAGGGATCCTGCCAATTGCCCGCCAATGATGTCGAGCGTGGTGTTGGCGTCGCGGTCTTCGCCACTTTCGCCGATGCACAGGATCGCGGTCAATCCGGCCGCCCAGGCACAGCGGGTTTTGGCGCGGATATCGCTGTTGGTTTCCGCGTGGGCAATGCGGCGTTCGGAATGGCCGACAATCACAAAACCCGCGCCGCTGTCCGCGATCATCGCGGCGGAAATGTCACCGGTAAAGGCACCTTTTTCCTGCATGTGACAATCCTGTGCGCCAATGGCGATGCCATGTGGCGCAGTTTCGCAGGCCCGAAACAACAAAGGTGCCGGCGGGCAGATCACCACTTCGGGGGCAGGATCGGGCAGCATCTGCGCCAATGTTGTGATCTCGGCAAGGGCGGCGGCACTGCCGTTCATCTTCCAGTTTCCGGCAGCAATCTTACGGCGCATTTGTCGCTCTCCTGTGGGTTTTGCTGTTGTTATCACCCCGCTTTGTGTGAGGCAACGCAGGCCCGGTCTTGACAGGGCTGCGACGGGCGCCATTGATGGCCGTGAACGGGGGCGGATGATGATACCAAGAATTGATCTGGCAGCCTTGAGCGCCGGAGAGGGCGCGGCGGTGCAGGCAATGCAAGCTGCGGCGAGGGATGTGGGCTTTGCCTGCGTCTATAACACCGACCTGGATGGCGAACGGGTGCGCGCGGTCATCGACAGCTATCGCGGGTTTTTCAAACTGCCCGATGCCGAAAAGGCCGCCTATGACATGGCCAGAACCGGATCAAACCGGGGCTGGGGCGCTTCCGCCTCCGAACAGGTGGACCCGAACGCCAATCCGGATTTCAAACAGGTGTTCGATTGTGGATTGACCCTGCCTGCGGGGGATCCCCTGTTGGAAAATCCGTTTTACGCGGTCAACCTCTGGCCCGATCAGCCCGCCGGATTTGAACCGACCATCCGCCACTATTACGCGGATGCCTGCAGTGTGGCGATGGAGGTACTGCGTGGGGTCGCCCATGCGATAGGCGCAGAACGCGACAGTTTTGATGCGGCCTTTGATGCGCCGATGGCCTTGCTTCGGGGTAATTTTTACCCACGCCGTCCGGCACAGGCAGGGGAAAAGGATTTCGGCATCGCCCCCCATACCGATTATGGCTGTCTGACCCTGCTGGCCACCGATGGATCACCGGGGCTGGAGGTGCGCAAACGCGGCGGTGGCTGGCTTCCCGTTGCCGCGCCGCCCGGTGAGTTTGTGATCAATTTCGGCGAGATGATGGAACTCTGGAGCGGCGGTGTGGTGCGTGCCACCCCGCACCGCGTGATTGGCGGCAGCAAAGAGCGGATTTCGGTGCCGATGTTCTTTAATCCCAGCCATGACACCAATGTGGCGCCCAAAGGCAGTGATCAGATCATTCTGGCGGGGGATCACCTGTCACGGCGCTATAACGAGACCTATGTGCATCTGCAAAACAAGGGTAGCGGTCATTCCAGCGCCGCCAGGGCCCGCCCGGCCAGCGCCAGCGCCAGATCGGGGTCTTCCAGGGCGGCATCGGGCAATGTCCAGTAAGGCATTGAGGATTGTGCGCCATTCTTGCGGGTGTAGGCCCATTTTTGTGCCCCCATCGCCGCCAGTTCATCGGCAAAGCCACCGCCAGTGGATTTGATCATGATTTGCCCGTCCGAGCGCAGCAGCGCGAATATTTTCCCTTGGGCATAAAGACCCAGCCCGCCAAACATCCGGCGGGTGGTCAGATCGGGGAGGTCGTGAAACAGATCGGTCGCAAAGGCAATATCAGCGGCGCTGAGGCTCACTTGGCGGTCAGGGCATCGTCGAATTTGATCGATTCACCGCAACCGCAGGCCTCGGTGACATTGGGGTTGTTGAACCGGAAACCGGATTCAAGCAGCGAGGTTTCATAATCAATCTCGGTGCCGAACAGGAACATCTGTGCCATCGGCGCGATCATCACAACCGCCCCGTCCTGTTGCACGGTTTCATCGTTGGGATCGGCGGCATCGACATATTCCATGGTATATTCCATGCCCGCACAGCCGCCCTTTTTGATCCCGATCCGCAGGCCAGCATGGCCCGCCGACTGCATCAGCTTGGAAATCTGCACTGCCGCTTTGGGCGTGATGGATACGGCCTGTTTGCCGGGAATACCGAACATGATCAATTCTCCTGTTGGTTCATAGATAGGCGGTGTTGCCCGGGTTCTCAAGCGCTGTGGTGGGGAATTTGCGAAATGCCAAAGGCCGCCCCGAAACGGGACGGCCCACTTGTTGACGCCGTGAGGGGATGATCAGAGACCCATGCAGTTTGCGTAATAGGTTACCGTGGCAGGCCAGTCGGAAAACACGCCTTTGACTTTGACTTGCTGGGCCAGAACATCCAGCAATTCATAGGTTACCGCGTCATTGTCAGTGACATCCTTGATCGATTGGTAGTACCAGCCGCCGCCATTGTTCAGCGGGCCAGAGCGTTCCAGCGACCATGTGATGATGTTGAGACCTGCGGCCTGGGCCTGTTTGGCATAGATCGACGGCACGATCTTGCCGTCTTGAACCGTGACCAGCATCCACAGGGGCGGCGCGATATATCTAACGCCGCGATCGGCCAGCGACTGCAGGCTGTCAGGATAGGTGCTCGGATCGTTCACATCATAGCCTTCGGTTTCATAGGTGTCATCAAGATAGACTGCCTGTGCGCCGAATTCCGGTTCGTTTTCAATCCAGTACAGCACATCCTTCAGGTCGAACGACTGGGGCCAGACATCCGAGGCAGGCACGCCGGCTTCCTTGTATTCATCAATCATCTTTTGCGCGTAATCAGCTTGGCTGAAACCGTCAAAAGGCATCTCGACAGATGCGGATTTCAATTCCGGGGTGAATTTCGCACCAAGGGATTTGAACAGTGCAATGGATTCTGCATGGGTCATGGACCGCGCCCCATCAGAATACAGATTGGTGCGATAGCCCGCCACGCCGCCTTGATAGGCTTGGGCGGTGCTGGCGGATTTATCGGCGCTGTCCATCTTGGGGTGCAGGGTTTTGAATTCCGCAAGTGTCAGATCCGATGTGCGGCATTCGGCACTGGCGCCTGTGTCACCCGATGCAGGGCTAAACCCCGTGGTGCATTTTTCAGCCAGACCGGTGACCAGAATATCGGTGGTGGTGTGCAGATCGTTCTGGGCGTGGCGGCAGACCAGTTGTTTGTCCTTGGTAAATGTCACGTCACATTCCAGAATACCCGCGCCCATCGCGGCGGCGGCCATGTTGGATTCAACGGTATGTTCCGGGAACATCAGCGGCGCACCACGGTGGCCGATGGAAAATGTGGTCTGGGCCGGGGTTTGCCCCATGCAGGACATCAGTTTGTCCTTGAGCGGGCCCGCATCCATCTTGTCGATCAGATAGGCGGGACGCGGGCCATAGCCCATCGAATTGGCGACAGGGTTTGCATCCCCCAGCACAATCGCGGGCAGAAGGGCAAAAACGGAAGCAGCAGCAAAACAGCGCATGTGAAGTCCTATTGTGAAAACATTATACACCGCTTTTGCAGGCGCGGCGTTACATCCTCACGACAGGTCTATGATGGAAAAATGATGAATCGGTAACGGTTTGGCGACAGCCCGAAAAGGCGCTTACATAAAGCCCAGTTCGAGGCGTGCCTCGTCTGACATCATGTCCATGCCCCAGGGCGGTTCCCAGACCAGTTCAACGTTCACATGTTTGACACCGGGCAAAGGTTCAACGGCATCCGCGACCCAGCCGGGCATTTCACCGGCCACCGGACATCCGGGGGCGGTGAGGGACATCTTGATATCAACGGCATTTTCGGCATTGATGTCGATTGTATAGATCAGGCCCAGCTCAAAGATATTGACCGGAATTTCAGGGTCATAGACCGAACGGCAGGCCTCGACCACCTGATCATAAAGCGGATGATCGGTGCTTGACGGTGCAATCAGCGGTGTGCCTTCAAGGGGTTGGGACTGGTCGGTCATATCTGCCTCGGGGTTGGTTCCTGAGCATTTATATAGGGATTGCAGGCGCAGGCGTCCATAGGGGCGGGACATTTGATGTGCGACAAAAGCGGGGAACAGATGAACAGCACAGACAGGGTACGATCCCCGACACGGATTTACCGCGACAGGCTTACGGATTCGACCCGCTGGCAGGCATTTCGCCCGCGGGTGGGGGATATTGTGGTATCCACCCCGCCGAAATCCGGCACCACCTGGGTACAGGCGATCCTTGCCTTGCTGATCTCGGGTGATCCGCAGGTCAACGCCCAGCCCAGCATCAATGCCCCGTGGATTGATATTTCGGCGCGGGAGGTGGCAGAGGTGATAACACGGCTTGAAGCTCAGAGAGGACGGCGGCAGGTGAAATCACATACGCCGTTTGACGGGCTGCCGATCTGGGAGGATCTGCGCTATATCTGCGTGTATCGCCATCCGATTGATGTGCATTTCTCGTTTCGCCGCCATGCTGCCAATCTGGCGCAGGCAGGGCGGGGCGTGTATTTTCCTGCCGATCCGATACAAAGCTTTCACGGGTTTTTGAATGACGACAGTTTTGATGCCGCCAGTCTGCAGATGATCTGTGATCATTACCGCAGTGCGCTGGACCTGGCGGGACAGGAAAATCTGCTGTGCCTGCATTATGCGGATATGTGCCGTGATCCGGCGGCGGCGGTTCACCGTATCGCCGGTCATATCGGCGTTTCCCACCCCGGTGCGCTGATGGAGCAGCTGATCCAGGCGGCGTCTTTTACCAATATGAAAGCCAACGCCGGCCGATTTGCCCCCGGGGCCGGGGTCGGATTCTGGCGTGATGATGCGGGGTTCTTTGACACCGCGTCATCGGGGAAATGGCATGGGGTATTGTCAGAATCTGACCTTGCCCAGTATCGGGCAAGGCTTGCGGGCCTGTTAAACCGCGATGAACAACGCTGGCTGGAACAGGGCGGCGCCGCTTAACCGGATTTGCGCCGCCGGACCGGCTGTGGTTTCACCCGCGCTTCGATTTCGTCATAAAGTTTGCCGACGATGTCTTTACCGCTGGCTTTTTCGATGCCCTCGAATCCCGGAGATGAATTGACCTCAAGTACCTTTGGCCCGGTTTCGGAGCGCAAAAGATCAACCCCGGCCTTGCCCAGCCCAAAGGCCCGCGCAGCGCGCAGGGCGGTGTCGCGTTCTTCTTTCGAGATCCGCACAACCTTGGCTGATCCGCCCCGGTGCAGGTTCGATCTGAAATCACCCTCCGCGCCCGTGCGTTTCATGGCTGCGACAACCTTGCCTGCGATCACCAGACAGCGGATGTCTTCGCCGGCGGCCTCTTTGACAAAATCCTGCACCAGAAAGTTGGCCTTGAGCCCGCGAAATGCATCAATCACGGATTCGGCGGCTTTTTTGGTTTCGGCCAGAACCACGCCTTTGCCTTGGGTGGATTCCAGCAATTTGACGATCAGTGGCGCGGTGCCGACAAGGCCCATCAAATTTGATGTGTCCTTGGGCGAGGCGGCAAAAGCGGTGGTTGGCATGCCGATGCGTTTGCTGGCCAGCACCTGATGGGCGTGCAGTTTGTCGCGGCTGGCAGTGATGCCGGCACTGCCGTTCACGCAATAGGTGCCGATGGTTTCAAACTGGCGGATCACGGCGGTGCCATAGGGCGTGATCGAGGCCCCGATGCGCGGGATCACCGCATCATAGCGTGGCAGGCGTTTGCCGTCATAATGCACTTCGGGCGCCATTGCATTGATCGCCATGTAACAGCGCGTGGTGTCAATGACCTCAACCGTGTGCCCGCGGGATTCGCCAACTTCGACAAGGCGGCGGGTGGAATAATTGTCTTCTCGGCTGAGGACCGCGATGCGCAAGGCCCGTTGTGGCGCAGTGCGCCGCACTGTTGAATCATGATAGACATCATAGCTGAGATCAGGCTGCAACCGCCGTTCCGTGGCGGAAATGGTGATGTGGTCGGCCAGCGCCTGACGGCCCAGCAACATGCGGCTGGTCATGCCTGCACGGTTGGTCAGGGTGATCTCAATCGGCCAAGCCTGACCGGCCACTGACAGCGTGGTCGAGATCACATAACGCTGTTCGGATTCGCCATTGGAAGACGTGACCTCGCGGCGGTCCACCAGCGCGGCAGAACAGGTGATGGAAATGTCATCGCGCCCGGCAATCGGATGCACGTTGAACCGGACTTTGGGTTTGGCCGCAGGGCCGAAAACCTCAATATCATGGGCATGCAACGCCGAGGTCCGCGCACCGGTATCTACCTTGGCCTTGAGGGCCGGCATGCCAAGTTCTGGCAATGCCACCCATTCTTCCCAACCGAATACCAGTTCTTCCATCCGTTCCTCCGATGATCTGAGCGGCGATAGGTAACAGCACAGCCGAAAGGCCACAAGCGGTCTATCCGGTCATGTCAGGCAAAGGATCAGTTTTCGTTAATGTCGTTGGTGACAATCCGCGCGCCGCTGGATTGGCGGTGAAACACCCGCCGCAAGATCACCCAGGACAGCAGCGACAAAAGCGCAAACAGCGCCAATAGGGCAGGGATATTGATCGCGGGGAACACCAGCACCACGAGGGTCATCGCCAAAGCCCCGCCCGCGAATCCCAGAAAGATGAAACCCGGCGCCAGCAGTTCAATGACGCCAAGCGCCAGGGCGATACAGACCCAGATCCACCAGTGCGCCAGAAGATCGCCCATCAGCCACGGCCCCTGAGCAATTTGAACGCATCGCCAAAGGCCTCAAGCGCCTGCGCGGGCACCACAACGGTCTGGTTCCCCGCGCTGCTGCCCAAGGCGCCCATTGCCTCGACCTGTTTCAGGGCAATCTGGTATTGTGCGGCTTCCAGCCCGTTTTCATTGATCGCGGTTGCGACCACCTGGGTGGCATAGGCTTCGGCATCGGCCAGCACGCGCCGCGCCTTGGCGGTTTGCTCAGAGGCATAGAGTTCGGCATCGGCGGCCAGTTCAACGGCACGTTTCTTGCCTTCGGCTTCGGTCACCTGGGCGCGGCGGGCACGTTCGGCGTTCAACTGTTGCATCATCGCGGCACGGGTGGCGGCATCCAGGTTTACATCCAGAATTTCGGCGCGGGTCACTTCGATGCCCCAATTGTCCACCGCATCCTCGACACTGACCTTGATGGTGGTGATCAGCTGGCTGCGGTTGGCCTGGACCTCGTCCAGATCCATCTTGCCGATTTCGGCGCGCACGATCCCTGCAACGGTGGTGGAAATCGCGCTGTCCACATCGCGGATACGATAGACGGTCTTTTCCGGTTCGGTGATGCGGTAAAACACCGAGGTATCAACCTGTACCAAGACGTTGTCGCGGGTGATGGCATCCTGACTGGCGGTGGGAAGCTGGCGTTCCAAAATCGAAATCCGATGTGCGATCTTGTCGATAAACGGCACGATCATATTGATCCCCGGCCCCAGCACCGACCGCAACCGCCCAAAGCGTTCCACCACATGTTGTTCGGATTGCGGGACAATCTTGACCGCTTTGAAAATCAGGATAACAACCAGCAACGCCAGCAAAAGCCAGACAAGGTTGTTTTGCAATGCATCCGTCAGCATTTGTTCAATATCCACCGCAAATATCCTTTTGGTTGAAACGCCTATGATATGTGGGTTGTTTTTGCATTGATTGCAAGTTTGACCTGCTTGGTTTATCGCCGCAAAGGCAGATCGGAAGGACAGCGAAATGACCCGAATTTCCTTTGAAAAACACGCACAGGACGGCAAGGCACGGCGCGGGGTGATCCATACCACGCGCGGCGATATCCAGACGCCAGCGTTCATGCCTGTGGGCACCGCCGCCACGGTCAAAGCCATGATGCCCGAAAGCGTGGCCGCCACAGGGGCGGATATTTTGTTGGGCAATACCTATCATTTGATGCTGCGCCCCACGGCGGAACGGATTGCGGCGCTCGGCGGGTTGCACAAATTCATGAACTGGTCTGGCCCGATCCTGACCGACAGTGGCGGTTTCCAGGTGATGAGCCTGGCGGGCCTGCGCAAGCTGACCGAAACAGGCGTGACCTTCAAAAGCCATATCGACGGGTCCAAACACGAGATCACCCCGGAACGGTCAATGGAGATTCAAGCGCTTTTGGGCAGTGATATTGTCATGTGTTTCGATGAATGTCCGGCCCTGCCAGCGGATCGTGACCGCATTGCCGCAAGCATGGAAATGTCGATGCGATGGGCCAAGCGATCAAAAGACGCCTTTGGCGATCGGCCGGGCCATGCGCTGTTTGGTATTCAACAGGGCGGGCTGGAACAGGATTTGCGGGGCGAAAGTGCGCAAGCGCTGCGCGAGATCGGATTTGACGGCTATGCCGTGGGCGGGCTGGCGGTGGGCGAAGGCCAGGAGGCAATGTTCGGCTGTCTGGATTTTGCCCCGGATCAACTGCCCGTGGACAAACCACGCTATCTGATGGGGGTTGGAAAACCTGACGACATCGTGGGCGCGGTGGCACGGGGCATTGATATGATGGATTGCGTGCTGCCCTCGCGGTCCGGGCGCACCGGGCAGGTGTTCACCCGTCACGGGGTTTTGAACATTAAAAACGCCCGCCACATGGATGATCCACGCCCTTTGGATGAAAATTGCGGCTGTCCGGCCTGCAGCAAGTATTCCCGCGCCTATCTGCATCATGTGTTCCGGTCACAGGAAATCATCAGTTCGATGCTGCTGACATGGCATAATCTGCATTATTTCCAAGATATTATGGCAGGTATGCGCAGCGCGATCAGCGCCGGAACCTTCACCGCATGGCAGGCGGATTTCCACGCGGGTCGCGCGCAGGGGGACATTGATCCGCTGTAACAGCGCGCTGTTTTCCACCCCTCTTGATGGCGCTGACACCCCCAAGAGCGGCGCATGTGAGGGGATTTAGTAATCAAATTGCGTAAAACCACGGTTGCCACTGCCTTTGCTGCGGGTGATGATGCACCAAAGCCCGGAACAGGGATTGAAACAGGCGGATTGGGTACACACATACCTAACCCAGAACAGGAGACAGCTTGGTTGCCTATGAAGGAACCTGAACTGTCTTGCTAAGATAAGGAAAAGAGCATGTTAGAGCCTTTGAACGCGTCCTATCCGGTCTTGCCGTTGCGCGACATAGTGGTGTTTCCACATATGATTGTGCCGCTTTTTGTCGGCCGCGAGAAATCGGTGCGCGCCCTCGAAGAGGTGATGGCGGATGACAAACAGATTCTTCTGTCCAGCCAGATCGACCCGGGTGATGATGACCCTGATACCGACGGTATCTTCAAGGCAGGGGTGCTGGCCAATGTGCTGCAACTGCTGAAATTGCCCGATGGCACGGTTAAGGTGCTGGTCGAAGGTCAGGCGCGGGTGCGCATCACCGAATACCTCGAGAATGACAATTTCTTTGAGGCACGCGCCGAATATCTCACCGAAATGCCCGGCGATGCGGCCACAACCGAAGCTTTGCTGCGCTCGGTTGCGGATGAATTCGAACGCTATGCCAAGGTCAAGAAAAACGTGCCCGACGAGGCGCTGACCGCCGTGGGCGAAGCGGGCGAACCGGCGCGGCTTGCCGATCTGGTTGCGGGGCATCTGGGCATCGAAGTTGAACAAAAGCAGGATTTGCTTGAAACCCTGTCGGTGTCTGAGCGGCTTGAAAAAGTATATGGGCTGATGCAGGGCGAAATGTCGGTTTTGCAGGTCGAGAAAAAGATCAAGACCCGCGTCAAATCCCAGATGGAGCGCACCCAGCGTGAATATTATCTGAATGAACAGATGAAGGCGATCCAGCAAGAGCTGGGGGATGGCGAGGACGGCAAAAACGAAGTGGCCGAACTTGAGGCCAAAATCGCCGCAACCAAACTCAGCAAAGAAGCCAAGGAAAAGGTCGAGGGCGAGCTGAAAAAGCTCAAGAACATGAGCCCGATGTCCGCCGAGGCCACCGTGGTGCGCAATTATCTGGACTGGATGCTGGCAATCCCTTGGGGCGTCAAATCCCGCGTGAAAAAAGATCTGGTCCGCGCCCAAAAAGTGCTGGATGACGATCACTATGGTCTGGAAAAGGTCAAGGAACGCATTGTCGAATATCTGGCGGTGCAGCAGCGGTCTTCGAAGATGAAAGGCCCGATCATGTGCCTTGTCGGCCCTCCGGGTGTCGGGAAGACATCGCTGGGCAAATCTGTGGCCAAGGCCACGGGGCGCGAATTTATCCGCATCTCGCTGGGCGGTGTGCGTGATGAAAGCGAAATCCGTGGGCACCGTCGGACCTATATCGGGTCCATGCCCGGCAAGATCATTCAGGCACTGAAAAAAGCCAAAACCACCAATCCGCTGATCCTGCTCGACGAGATCGACAAGATGGGTCAGGATTTCCGTGGTGATCCCGCATCAGCGATGCTGGAAGTGCTTGATCCTGAACAGAACTCCACCTTTGTGGATCACTATATGGAGGTCGAATATGACCTCTCTAACGTGATGTTCCTGACCACGTCGAACAGCTATAACATGCCCGGCCCCTTGTTGGACCGCATGGAAATCATACCGCTTTCGGGTTATACCGAGGATGAAAAACGCGAGATCGCCAAGCAGCATCTGGTCAACAAGCAGATCAAGAACCACGCGTTGAAATCCAAGGAATTCAAGATCGAGGATTCAGCGCTGACCGATATCATCCGCTATTACACCCGCGAGGCGGGGGTGCGGAACCTTGAACGCGAGATCGCCAAGGTGGCGCGTAAATCGCTGACCAAGATCATCAAGAAAGAAGCGACCAATGTGACGGTTTCGGCGGATAATCTGGATGATTTCCTTGGGGTGCGTAAACACCGCTATGGTCTGGTTGAAAAACACGACCAGATCGGGGTGGTGACGGGGCTGGCCTATACATCGGTCGGCGGTGAATTGTTGCAGATCGAAGCCCTGCGTCTGCCCGGCAAGGGGCGGATGAAAACCACCGGCAAGCTTGGCGATGTGATGAAAGAAAGCATCGACGCGGCCAGTTCCTATGTACGCTCGATCAGCCCGAAAATCGGGGTCAAACCTCCGAAGTTCGACACGTTGGACATCCATGTTCACGTGCCGGACGGGGCCACCCCCAAGGATGGCCCCTCTGCCGGTCTGGCGATGGTGACATCCATTGTCTCGGTGCTGACGCAGATTCCGGTGCGCAAGGACATCGCCATGACCGGCGAAGTGTCCCTGCGCGGCAATGCAATGCCGATTGGCGGGCTCAAGGAAAAACTGCTGGCTGCCCTGCGCGGTGGCATCACCACAGTGCTGATCCCGGCGGACAATGAAAAAGACCTGCCGGAGATTCCCGACAACGTCAAAGAAGGCCTGACCATTATCCCGGTCAGCCATGTCTCCGAGGTGCTGAAACATGCGCTGGTGTCACAGCCTGAACCGATTGAATGGGATCAACAAGCCGAGGAAGACGCAGCAGATGCCGCGGCATTGGCGGCGCGTACAAAAGCCGCGGACAGCGCCACCGCGCATTGATCCCGAGGCCAAAACACGCAAAAGCGCCCTGTGAAAACAGGGCGCTTTTGCACGTCTTCGGGGGGTGTTCCCATTGGAAATTGCCGCAGGTTGACGCGCGCATTATTTGGCCACGATCACCCGTTGCTCCACGTCTGATGGCCCGCGCAGCACATGCCACGCGGCGGGCAAATAGGATCGCTTTACCGATGATTGTGTCCCCGGGCCCAAATACCCTGCTATAGTGATTGCAGTGCCACGCGGGGCAGGGATGAGAATGATCCATCATTGTCACGGCGCCACGGGACAGGCACATTACGCGAGCAGCGAGGCAATTATGCGCAGATCATCAGAAAAACCGACCAAACCCGCCAGCAAACCCGGCGCGGCCAAACCCGTTACAAGCCAGTCGAAAGCGCCGGTAGCACCGGCCGACCCCCGCATCATGGCCGCCCCCGAAGCCGTGGTTCTGGGGCCGGTGCTGCGCAAAAAGGAACTGATCGAAGCGGTGGTTGAACGTTCCGGCATCAAAAAGAAAGACGCAAAACCGGTGATCGAAGCCATGCTCGCCGTCATGGGCACTGCATTGGCACAGAACCGCGAGGTCAACCTGCCGGATCTGGGCCGCATCAAGATCCGCCGTGAAAAACAACTGGCGAATGGCCGCATGATGGTCGCCAAAATCCGCCAACCTGTTGCGGCAAAGGATAAAAATCCCTCGAACGCAGAGCAATAACTGTCGCGGTCTGGACTTTCTGACACGTCGCCCTTGCAAGGCTGCGCTGGATTGGCTACTCCGCCGCCCAAGGGTGATTAGCTCAGTGGTAGAGCGCTTCGTTCACATCGAAGATGTCAGGGGTTCAAATCCCTTATCACCCACCATTAAATCATTGATACATATGATTTCGGCACCACAAGGGCACCACAAGGGCAGCGCAAGGGCAGCGCAAGGGCGCCGAAATGCGAAGTATTCGTTGGTTCACGGGCGCTGAACAAGTTCCCGGATGCCAAAACGGCTTTCATATTTGGCGTTGAATCGCCGGTTTTCAAATCGCACAACCTGTAGATTTTTGTGTTCTTTTGGCGATTTTACTACTGCATCAAGGTGATTCCCGGTGCAGGCCATCGCCCCTTTCATCTGGTCCATAGATCGCGCAGTTTGGCGATTTTTCTTGACGCTCGGGCGATCAACGTCAAACTCAGCATAGATGCGCACCGGAAATACCTGCAAGCGGGAGAGCAACATGGCCATCTATCTTGCCGAAGATCAAGTCGGTTTCGACGCCAATAGAATTGGATTTCCGACCCTCGGTGGTTGCATGGGGCTGGCCGTGCAAAATGCTGCCGGATTGTACGGGTTTCATAACCCGCCAGGGCACAATGCGCGCAGTACGGAATTTGCCAAACTCTACACCGGACAGCCTGCCGATCTCTTGATTTCCTGTGCCCGGTGGAGCACCCGCTATGCGGCTTTGGCAAATCCCTTCCTTCAATGGTTGGCAGAAATGAAGGAGATCGGGGATCTCATTGGATATGCCGGGCCTGTGATAGGGTTTGACCTGTCCAGTTTGCTGGGCGGGGAAGAGCGCAATATTGGCGCCGATGAATCCGCCTATTGCGAGTTTGTTCTGGATGCGGGCGGTGCCTTGTCCATTGGATGTTCGCTGACGTCCAATACAACCGCGACAATGGTGCATGACACTGGCACGACGATCCGCCGCATCGCGGCCAATAAATCATCCTCGGTTCCCTACAAGGGGCATGTTTTTTCAAATATCGTGTCAAACTCGGGTGGATTTACCAGTGCTGCTGCGGGAAAGGGCACTTACCAGGTTTCGGTATAATGGTCATTTCAGGCGGGTGTTCCCTGCGGGTTTGAACCCGGTAAATCCTTGAATGGAAACCAGACGTCCATGAGGGCATTTGTCGAGAAGAACTAAGCGTGAAACGAGAAAACGCAGGCCGCAGCCTGCGCTTTAATGTGGTGCAATCGCATGGGTGTTAACGGCTCGACCGCGCGTTTTGAACATTGGCAAATTTGCTAAATCCCGTATCACCCGCCATTCCCTTCCTGATCGTTCTAAGGCATCAACGCCACAGGCGCAGTCGAAGGCAGGGTCAATGACAAAAACCTATCCTAAAATCTGGTTTCTCAGGCACGGGCAGACCGAGTGGAACAAGGCGTACCGTCTGCAGGGGCAATTGGATTCACCTTTGACCCGACAGGGCGAGGCCGAAGCCCGGCGTCAGGCGCAGATCATGCCGTCCATTCTGGCGCAAGCTCCGGCGGTTTTTGCCTCGCCTCTGGGGCGTGCGCAGCAGACCGCGCAGATCGCCTTGGGGCAGGTGTCCTGGATCAACGATCCGCGGTTGATGGAAATTCACGCCGGGGATTGGCAGGGCATGACGCGGTCGCAAATTCTGGCCAGCAATCCGCGATGGGCCGCGCAGCCTCCGACCGCGCTGGAAATCTACGAGGGCGCGCAGGGCGGGGAAGGGTTGATGGCTTTTCAGGCCCGTATTGTCGATTTTCTATCGGATTTGACCGGACCCAGCGTGATTGTCGCCCATGGGTTGCTGGGCCAGGTGCTGCGCGCCGAGATCTGCGGATTGGATGTGGCACAGGCGGGGCATCTGTCAAACCTTCAGGGCTGTGTTTACCTGTTGGAGAACGGCCATGAGCGCGTCCTTGAGGGGCCTCAATGACCGCCGCGCCGCCGCTCTATATTCTGCGCCACGGCGAAACGGAATGGAATGCGACGGGGCGCCTGCAGGGGCATTTTGATTCGGCGCTGACCGCGACGGGGCGACAACAAGCAGATGATCAGCGCAAGATTCTGTTGAGCCGCGACCTTGGCGGATTCGCGGTGATCAGCAGCCCGCAAGGCCGCGCCCTGGAGACCGCCAGAATCGCCCTGTCCGGGGTGATCAGCCCGATCGAAACCAATCCCGCCCTAGGGGAAATCGGGCTCGGGGCCTGGGCCGGGGCCAATCGGAGTGATCTTTTGGCGCAGACCACGGCGGTTGATGGTTTCGATCTTTATGAACTGGCCCCCGAGGGCGAAGGATTCGCCGCGCTTGAGGGCCGGTGCCGTAATTTTTTACAAAGTTTGACGGGGCCAAGTGTCTTGATCACCCACGGCATCACCTCGCGGATGCTGCGGGTGATCCTGACGGGCCGTAAACGTGGTGATTTGCGCGATATTGCCGGCGGGCAGGGCGTGGTCTTTTACCTTGCGAAGGGAAATCAGGAACGATTGGAATTAGGGGCTTGAACCCCCCTTCGACCTTGGGCTAAGAGAGCGCACGGCGGGTCGTTAGCTCAGTTGGTAGAGCGCTTCGTTTACACCGAAGATGTCGGGAGTTCGAGCCTCTCACGACCCACCATTCCCCCGCTTGCCACCAACCTCTGCCCGCCGCCCAAACGGGGTTTGCGCATTGCGCTATTGGATTGGTTTCATCCATTTCCCCCGATGAACCGCCAGGTGAAACTTTCTTCACAAATCGTGTTTTTTGCGTCTTGACCCTGTGGGCCAGCAGCCATAGAACCACCAAACGCTTCGGGGTTACCTGAAGACACGCAGCGGGCGGTTGTAGCTCAGATGGTTAGAGTACCGGCCTGTCACGCCGGGGGTCGCGGGTTCGAGCCCCGTCAACCGCGCCACCGCTGCTTGAAAAAGGGTCCTCTTTGAGGGCCCTTTTTTCTTTGTGACATTCCTTTGATTTTCCGCTGTTACCCGCTTGACGGGCCTGCGTGCTTCTCTTATGCCGCTCCTCACGCGGTTGTAGCTCAGATGGTTAGAGTACCGGCCTGTCACGCCGGGGGTCGCGGGTTCGAGCCCCGTCAACCGCGCCACTACCTTGAAAAAGGGTCCTCATCAGAGGGCCCTTTTTTCGTTTGGGGACAATGCCTTGGTCGATGCCTAGGGGAATCACTGCCGGTGCAGGAAATCCAGTAAGGCCGTGGTGGTCTGGGCGGGGTGTTCATCGACAAAGAAATGTCCGCCCGGCACCGCAGCTGCGGTGATCGTGTTCAACCTGTGCGCCCAGGTGGCCGGCACGTCATAGGCTTTGCCCATCGCGCCGTCGGCCCCGTACATCACCAGCGCCGGGCAGGATATCCGGCGCGCCAGATCTGCGGCGTCCAAATCGAAATCAACATCCAGCGCCGCGCGGTAATCGGCACACATGCCGCGAATGACCTCTGGGTCGCGCCAGGCCCTGCGGTAGGCGGCCAGGGCATCCGCATCAAAATCCGCGAGGCTGCCCGCACCCCAACCGGTCAGGCAGCTTTCGAAATAGGCATCTGGATCATGGCCGATCATGGTTTCGGGGAAAGGCGCGGGCTGGGCCAGAAAAAACCAGTGGTAATAGGCCCTTGCCACCTGTTGTGACAGGCCGTCCAGCAACAGATGGGTGGGCACGATGTCCATCAAGGTCAGGCTTTGCACGGCCTCGGGCGCATCCAGTGCCATGCGATGCGCGGTGCGTGCGCCACGGTCATGACCGATCAGGTGAAACCGCGCAAACCCCAGATCGCGCATCAGCGCCAATGGATCAGCGGCCATCCGGCGAAAACTATAATTCACGGTGCCTTGGGGTTTGCCGCTTTGGCCATAGCCGCGCAGATCGGGGGCGATCACGGTATATTCGCGTGCCAGAACCGGGGCCACAGCATGCCACATCATATGGGTCTGGGGAAACCCATGCAGCAACAGAACAGGCGGGCCGCTGCCGCCTTTGGCATAGTGGATTTGCTGTCCGTTTGCCTGCGTGGTCTGGGTTTCAAACCCTGTGATACCGGCCATCTTGTATCCTTCCCTGATCTGGTTCTTCACAGGAGCTTACAAAGCAAAACCAGCGCGTGTAAGAGGAGGCATGAATATCGCCTTGATCCATCCCGCACGGCTGGGAATCCTGTGCATGTTGGCGGGAATGTTTTGCATTTCAATCAATGACATGCTGATTAAATCGCTGTCCGGTGGCTATCCGCTGCATGAGTTGATTTTTCTGCGTTCCGCAGTGGGGATCGGCTTTAGCTTTATCTTGCTGAAGATGGAGGGCGGGATCAAACTGCTGCGCACCGGACGGGTGGGGTTGCACGGGTTGCGGGCCGTGCTGGTGGTCCTGTCCAATTCCGCGCTGTATGCCGCGATTGTCGCGATGCCGCTGGCCACGGCCAATGCTTTGTATTTTGTCGCGCCGTTGTTTGTGACCCTGTTGTCGATTCCGGTGCTGGGGGAACAGGTTGGCGCGCGGCGCATGACAGCGGTGGCCGTGGGTTTTGCCGGGGTGTTGATCATGATGGCGCCCCAGATCGCCGCTGGCGGTTCTGAGGCGGGTCTGGGCTGGATTGTGGTGCTGCCGGTGCTTGCCGCTGCGGGCTATGCCAGCATGTCGGTGCTGACCCGCAAACTGGGCCAGACCAGCCGCGCCTCGGCCTTGGCGATCCAGCTGCAATTTGCTTTTGTGATTGTCAGTCTGGTGATGTTTTTCGTGGCGGGGGACGGGCGGTTTGTCGACGCGAGCACCAACGATTCTCTGCGGTTTTTGTTGCGGCCCTGGATTTGGCCGGAAACACCTGATCTGCCAGCGATATTCGGCCTGGGATGCCTGTCCGGCGTGGTGGGCTATCTGATGTCACAGGCCTATCGCTTGAGCCGCGCTTCGGCGGTTGCGCCCTTTGAATATATTCTGCTGATCTTTTCGCTGTTCTGGGGCTGGGCGATGTTTGATGAATGGCCCGAAACCAGCGTGTTTCTGGGCGCTGTCGTGGTCATTGGATCAGGGATTTATGTGTTCCTGCGCGAAGGGCGCAAACCGCCGACGCGGCGGGCCTGACACGGGGCCTGACGGGGGCCTGACACGGGGCCTGACGGGGGCCTGACACGAGGGGGCCTGACGCGGGCGCAGTTGAAAGGGCCGAGGGACCGGGGCCGCCTGTCACGCAGCCCCGGTCAATTTGTTTCAGGTCAGCGCGTCAAGGATACGCGCCCAAGACCGGATGCCCTTGTGAAAGCTTTCCAGGTCATATTTTTCATTGGGCGAATGGATCGCGTCATCGTCTTTGCCAAACCCGACCAGCATCGGTTCGGTGCCCAGAATCTGCTGGAAATGTCCGGCAATCGGGATCGACCCGCCACAGCCGATATAGGCCGCGGGAATTTGCCATTCTTCGGACAGGGCCTTGCGGGCGGCTTCGAACATCTCGCCCGTGGTATCCGCCCCCGAGGCAGGGCCGGCGCCATGGCCGATAAAGCTGACGTCATAATCCTTTGGCAGTGCTTCTCGTACCATGGTGCGAAAACTTTCGCGGATCGCCAGCGCATCCTGATCCCCAACCAGCCGGAAGCTGATTTTGGCATGGGCCTTGGAGGGCAGCACGGTTTTGAAACCATCCCCAGTATAGCCGCCCCAGATGCCGTTCACATCACAGGTCGGGCGCGACCAGATCATCTCAAGCGGGGTGCGGCCCTGTTCGCCTGCCGGTTCGGAGAGGCCGACATCCTTTAGATAGGATTCATGATCAAAGGCCAGACCCTGCCACTGCGCTTCAAGCGCGTCTGACAATTCATGCACGCCGTCATAGAACCCCGGTACGGTGATCCGGCCACTGTCGTCATGTAGCGATGCAATGATGCGGCTCAATACCCGAATGGGGTTCATCGCGATGCCGCCATACATGCCGGAATGCAAATCCATTTCAGGGCCGGTCAGGGTCAGTTCCTCGCCCAGCAAGCCGCGCAGCATGGTGACGATGGCGGGGGTTTTGGATTCAAACAATCCGGTGTCGCAAATCAGCGCGATATCGGTTTTCAACTCTTTGGCGTTTTGCTGCATGAAAGGCACCAAAGACGGCGACCCGGATTCTTCTTCGCCCTCCAGAAAAAACGTGATCTTGCAGGGCCAGTCGCCTTTGACGGCTTTCCAGGCGCGCAGGGCCTCGACAAAGGTCATCAACTGGCCTTTGTCATCAGAAGACCCACGCCCGCGGATCACCCGGCCTTTGGCGGTGTCCTGTACCTCTGGATCAAATGGGTCACGGTCCCAAAGATCAAGTGGATCAACAGGTTGCACATCGTAATGGCCGTAAAACAAAAGATGCGGGCCGCTGTCGCCGACATGACCCACCACCATCGGATGCCCCGGTGTCGGGCGTTTGCTGGCGTCAATGCCCATCGCCTGCAGATCGGAAACCAGCCAATCCGCCGCGCGGTCACAATCGGCCTTGAAGGCGGGATCGGTGGAAATTGACGGAATGCGCAGCAAATCCAGCAATCTGTCCGTGGCTTCGGGCAGGTCCGCATCAATGCGCGCCAATACATCATCAAGTGACATGGGAGACTCCTTTATCGTTGATTTTCGCGCGACCGTATCAGGCCGCAGCGCGGTGTCCAGAGCCGCGACCCGCCCATTGTCCGATGCCAAGCGCCACCAGCGCCGCAACGCCAAAGCCCATGACCAAAGGCGTGACATTATAGGTGAATATTTCGCTGACCAACATGCCAATCGGGATCGCCACCGCCGTGGACAAAGCCCCGACCACCGCCGCGCCCAATCCGGCCATCCGGCCCAGAGGTTCCATTGCCAAAGCATTGAGATTTCCAAACAAAATTCCCATGCAGAAAAACGTCACCATCAGCCAGAGCATGAATAATGCAAAGGCGGGCAGGGTGCCTGTCACCTGGATATAGAGGGTGAACAGCGCCGAAAACACCACGATGACCAGCAGCGCCGCATTGGACAACAGCCGCATCCCCAAGCGTTCCACCAATGCGGAATTCACGATCGAAGCCGCGCCAATGGACAGGGCCGCCGCGCCAAACCACAACGCAAACGCCTCGCCCTTGCCAAAACTGTCTTGGAAAATCTGCTGGGCAAGGCTGAGGTAGGCCAGAAACGGCCCAAAGATAACGCCCGCCGACAAGGTAAAGCCCAGAGCGGCGCGGGTCTGGCAAATCTCGGCAATGCCGCCCGCGACGTTGCGCAGGGACAATTTGCGCCGGTCCGCGCGTGCCAGGGTTTCGGCCTGGCGCAGGCTGAACCACAGCCAGGTGATGCCCGCCATCATCAACAACAGCGTGAAGGTGGCCCGCCAGCCGGACAACCCGATCAACACCTGCCCGATGGCAGGGGCAATTGCAGGCACAATGATAAACACCGCCATCACAAAGGACATGATCCGTGCCATGGCGCGGCCCTCGAACCCGTCGCGCACAATCGCCACCGCAATGATGCGCGGCGCGGCCATGCCCAGCCCTTGTAACAATCGCCCCGCCAGCAAAGTTTCAAAACTTTGGGCGAACAGACACATCAGGCATCCCGCACAAAAGATCAGATAGCCCAGATGAATCACCGGACGGCGGCCATAGCTGTCGGAGAGCGGCCCGACGATCAATTGCCCGACGGCGAAACCGATGAACATCACCGAGATCACCAGATGGCCTTTGCCCGCTTCGGTTTGGCCCAGATCTATCGGAATCATCGACAGGGCGGGCAGCATCACATCGGTGGTCATGGCGACCAGTGAAATCATCAATGCGGTGAGAATAATAAATTCGGATCTGGAGGGTGTTTTTTGCATGCCTCCCCTGTGACGCAAAAATCCGCAACCAACAAGACAGAATGCCGCAAACCATCCGCACAGGCCCGGCCTTGATCCAGATCAAGGCTGCGACAAGTCGTGCATCTATAAAGCATTGTGGAACGGGGCATGTTTCTGTATTCATATTCCAAATTCCCGATGGGTTGTCAGGTGCCTTGCTGCTGACCCAGACTGCCAGATGGAGAGGCGCATGAACTATACCGACAAACTGGATGAGGCGATTGCGCGTCTGCATGAGGAAGGCCGTTACCGGACTTTCATTGATATCGAACGGCGCAATGGCCAGTTTCCCCATGCGGTCTGGACCCGCCCTGATGGCGGCGAACAGGATATCACGGTCTGGTGTGGCAATGATTATCTGGGCATGGGGCAAAATCCGGTTGTTCTGGAGGCGATGGAAGAAGCCCTGCGCGCCACCGGTGCAGGATCGGGCGGCACCCGCAATATTTCCGGCACCACGGTCTATCACAAACGGCTGGAGGCCGAACTGGCCGATCTGCACGGCAAGGAATCCGCCCTGCTGTTCACCTCGGCCTATATTGCCAATGATGCCACGCTTTCGACCCTGCCCAAGCTGTTTCCGGGGCTGATCATCTATTCGGATGCGTCAAATCATGCCTCGATGATCGAAGGGGTGCGGCGCAATGGCGGGGCCAAACGGATTTTCCGGCACAATGATGTGGCGCATCTGCGTGAATTGCTTGAGGCCGATGATCCGGCGGCGCCTAAATTGATTGCCTTTGAATCGATTTATTCGATGGACGGGGATTTTGGCCCGATTGAGGCGCTTTGCGATCTGGCCGATGAATTTGGTGCGTTAACCTATATTGACGAAGTCCACGCCGTTGGCATGTACGGGCCGCGCGGGGCCGGGGTGGCGGAACGCGACCGCCTGATGCACCGTCTGGACATCATCAACGGCACCCTGGCCAAGGCTTTCGGGGTGATGGGCGGCTATATTGCGGCCAGCGCCAAGATGTGTGATGCGATCCGGTCCTATGCGCCGGGGTTCATTTTCACCACATCCTTGCCCCCCGCGATTGCGGCGGGGGCGGCGGCATCTGTTGCCTATCTGAAACGCGCACCCGAGCTGCGTGAAAAACACCAACAGCAAGCCAAGGCGCTGAAACTGCGCCTCAAGGGGCTGGGCCTGCCGATCATTGATCACGGATCACATATCGTGCCGGTGATGGTGGGCAACCCGGTGCACACCAAATTGCTGTCTGATATGTTGTTGGAAGACCACGGTATTTACGTACAGCCGATCAATTTCCCCACGGTGCCCCGCGGGACAGAGCGCCTGCGCTTTACCCCCTCGCCGGTGCATGGCCCCAAAGAGATGGACGCGCTGGTGCGCGCAATGGACGGTCTGTGGTCGCATTGTGCGCTGAATCGCGCCGAAGCAGCGGGTTAATCTGCATTAATTCGTATTTCCCGTTGCTATGTGCTATCGTTAAAGAAAGATAAGACCCAATCCGAATCGTTGGGATGATGCGGATTAAAGGTTGCAGGCAGGTTAACGACGGGACGGTACTATGATCGGGCGATGGTCCTCCAAGATCGCAACGGACGAAGAAGTTGAACCGAAAGGGTTTGACGCCTTTGAATTGCGTCTGGGGGATTTAATGCGTGGCGAACGTGCCACGATGGGTAAATCGCTTTTGGATGTGCAGCGCGAATTGCGCATCAAAGCCGCCTATATCGCTGCCATTGAAAACGCGGACCCCGATGTTTTCGACACTCCCGGATTTATTGCAGGCTATGTGCGGTCTTATGCGCGCTATCTGTCGATGGATCCTGACAAGGCGTTTCAGGCATTCTGTATCGAATCCGGTTTTGCCGTGGCGCATGGCATGTCCGCCGAAGCCTCGGTGATCAAGAAAAACCATCTTGAAGAACGCCGGATTGGTCCTGCCGGTGGCGATATCTTTGCCAATGCAAATGCCAAGCTGACACCGATTGGCGACAGTATGCTCAGCCGTGTCGAACCCGGCGCGATTGGATCCATGCTGGTGCTGCTTGGCCTGATCGGTGCTATTGGATTTGGCGGCTGGACCGTCTTGAAAGAAGTACAGCGGGTGCAGGTCGCCCCCGTGGACCAGACCCCTGTTGTGTTGTCTGATCTTGATCCGCTGGATGGCGCCCTGAGCGTGACACCGGATGTGACTGCCGCCGCCAACAGCCCGACCCTGCCCAGCACCCGTGCCGATGCGCTGGACCGTTTGTACCGCCCGCAGGCCCTGGATGTGCCGGTGTTGGTGGCGCGGGATGCGCCGATTGCGTCGATTGATCCGCGCACGGTTGGCAGCTTTGCCTCGATTGCGGACAGCCCGGCCTTTCCTGCGGTGCAGATCGCCGGTCAGGTGCCGCTGATTGATGATGCCGCCCCGGCGGTGCCACAGGTGGTAGAAGGCCCCGCAGATGCGGTGCGTATGGTTGCCGCCTATCCGTCATGGGTGCGGGTCAGATCTTCGGACGGCACCGTTATCTTTGAAGGTGTGATGAACAAGGGCGACACATGGGATGTGCCGATCACCGAAGAACCCGCCACCCTGCGCACCGGTGAATCCGGCGCCTTGTTCTTTGCGATGGCGGATGGCTGTTACGGGCCGGTTGGCGCGCGTGGCGCAATCACCTCGAATGTGCCGCTGCACCATCAGGCTTTGGCTGAATTGTATCAACCGGTTGATCCGGTGCAGGATACCTCGCTCAGCCGGATGTTTGCCGATCTGCAGACCTCTGATATTGATCCTGCGATTCTGGCCGCTTTGCCCTGCCAAACCAATTGAGCGTGATCCGGCTGGCTTTGGCCGGATGCGGCCATTGCACAGCAGGGGCAGTCTGACTAGGTAAGGGCAACGCCCATTGCCCAGATCGAGGTGCCTTTATGTCGCTGAACCACATCCGCCCTTGGCGCAACATCTATCGCCGCAAATCGCGCCAGATCATGGTGGGCAATGTGCCTGTGGGGGGCGATGCGCCGATCACCGTTCAGACCATGACCAACACCCTGACCACCGATGTCAAAGGCACCATTGCACAGGTGCAGGCCGCCGCAGATGCGGGGGCTGATATTGTGCGGATTTCGGTGCCGGACGCGGCTTCATCAAAGGCGCTGAAGCTGATCGTGCCTGAGGTCACGGTGCCGATCGTTGCGGATATCCATTTCCACTACAAACGCGGGATTGAAGCCGCCGAAGCAGGGGCCGCCTGTTTGCGGATCAATCCGGGCAATATCGGTGATGAAACCCGGGTCAAAGAGGTCATCAAGGCGGCGCGGGACAACAATTGTTCGATCCGCATCGGCGTCAATGCAGGCAGTCTGGAAAAACACCTGTTGGACAAATACGGTGAACCTTGCCCCGATGCGATGGTCGAAAGCGGGCTGGATCACATCAAGATCCTGCAAGACAACGATTTTCACGAATTCAAGATCAGCTGCAAAGCCTCGGATGTGTTTATGGCCGCTGCGGCCTATCAAAAACTGGCCGAGGCCACGGATGCGCCGATCCATCTGGGCATCACCGAAGCAGGCGGATTGACCAGCGGCACGATCAAATCAGCGATTGGTCTGGGCAATCTGTTGTGGATGGGCATTGGCGATACCATTCGTGTGTCCCTGTCTGCCGATCCGGTCGAGGAGGTCAAGGTTGGCTATGAGATCCTGAAATCCCTGGGCCTGCGCCACCGCGGGGTGAATATCATTTCCTGCCCGTCCTGTGCGCGGCAGGGCTTTGACGTGATCAAAACCGTCGAAGCCTTGGAAAAGCGGCTGGAACACATCAAGACCCCGATGAGCCTGTCGATCATCGGCTGCGTGGTGAACGGACCGGGCGAAGCCTTGATGACCGATGTGGGCTTTACCGGCGGCGGTGCCGGATCGGGCATGGTTTATCTGGCGGGCAAGCAGAGCCACAAACAGGGCAATGAAAGCATGATCGAACATATCGTTGAACAGGTCGAAAAACGTGCCGCTGAAATTGACGCCCAAGCGGCAGAAGCGGCAGAGTAAGCAGGGCAGGGCAAAAAACAACCCGCTGCCCTTTGGGGGCACGGCGGGATTGAGTGTACCTGGCCACTTGAAGCGAAAACCGGGGCAGACCCCGGCGGGGGCGCAATGGGGTGCTGGGCTGCTGGGGTGTTAGCCGCGCTTTTCCTCGATCAAGGCCAGCATCTGGTCATAGGGCAGATAGCCGCGCAGCAATTCGTCCTGCATCACAAAGGTTGGCGTGCCCGAGATTTTCAGCTTTTGCGCCAGCGCCCGTGTTTCAGATATTTCACGGGTCACTGCATCACTGTCCATGCGGGCCAGGATGCTTTCGGTGTCCAGACCAAAGGTATCGGCCAGACGGCGCAGGGCCGGCAGGGTGACATCGCCATTATAGGCCATCAGCGCATCATTCAGAGATTTGTAATCATCCGCGCCCGCGATCTGTTTTGTCGCAATGGCAAAGCGCGAGGCCAGCACCGATTGATCCCCCAGAATGGGCAGCTCTTTCACAATCAGGCGGATATTACCGTCTGTTTCCAGCAGCTTGGCCACTTCACCATGGGCGCGTTTGCAATAGCCGCAGCGGTAATCAAGAAATTCCACCAGCGTGATGTCGCCCTCGGGGTTGCCGCCAACCCATGAATAACCATCCTCGAACAGGGCGGCGGCATTGTCGCTGACCAGAGTGTCATCGGCCTGTGCCTGCGCCTGTGCTTCGCGGTGTTGCAGCAGTTCGACGGCTTCCATGATCACTTCGGGATTGTCCATCAGATAGGCACGGACCTCGGCCCTGAATTGTGCCCGTTCCGCATCGCTGAGTTCCTTGAGGTCCATGGCTTGGGCGGGCAGGGCGATCCCTGCGGCAAGAAGCGGCGCAATCAGGCGGTGCAGCATCGGGGAAACCTTTCTTTGGGCGCGGATGGGTTGACGTTGGCCGCGCAAGTCGGTGAAACCACATTGCAACACTAGGAGCAAGCCCATGCGCATATCAACCCGATCCGCCGTCGATCCCTTTATTGTGATGGATGTGATGCAGGCCGCCAGCGCCGCCGAAGCCGCAGGCCGCCACATCATTCATATGGAGGTCGGCCAGCCCGGCACCGGTGCGCCAAAAGCCGCGGTTGCCGCCCTTGCCAAGGCGATGGATCAGGGGCCGTTGGGATATACCGTTGCCCTGGGATTGCCCGCGTTGCGGGCGCGGATCGCGCAGATGTATCGCGCATGGTATAATATTGATCTAGATCCGGCGCGGGTGGTGATCACCTCGGGCTCATCGGGTGGGTTTATTCTGGCCTTTACTGCGCTGTTTGACACCGGTGACAAGGTTGGCATCGGCGCGCCGGGCTATCCCAGCTATCGCCAGATCTTGCGGGCTCTGGATCTGACCCCTGTTGATCTGCCCAGCCAGCCGCAGAACCGCTATCAGCCTGTTGCGGCTGATTTTTCCGGGCTGGATTTGGCGGGGTTGCTGGTGGCCTCTCCGGCCAATCCGACGGGGACAATGCTGGATCGCGCTGCGATGGGGGATTTGATCGAAGCCTGTGCGGAACAGGGGGCATCGTTCATTTCAGACGAGATTTATCACGGCATTGAATATGAGAAAAAGGCGGTCACCGCGCTGGAACTGACCGATGACTGTTACGTGATCAATTCGTTTTCCAAGTATTTTTCAATGACCGGTTGGCGCATCGGCTGGATGGTGGTGCCCGAAGATCATGTGCGCGTGGTCGAACGGATCGCCCAGAACATGTTTATCTGCGCCCCCCATGCCAGCCAGATCGCGGCCTTGGCGGCGATGGAATGTGAGGATGAATTGCAAGGCAATATGGATGTCTATCGCACCAACCGTGCCGCGATGCTGACAGGGCTGAAAGACGCGGGGTTTCATCACTTTGCCCCGCCTGACGGGGCGTTTTATGTCTATGCGGATGTGTCTGATCTGACGCAGGACAGCCGTGCCTTTGCGGCAGAGATCCTTGAAAAAGCAGGGGTTGCGGTGACACCGGGCCTGGATTTTGATCCCGTGCGCGGGGGCGGTACCCTGCGGTTTTCCTATGCCCGCAGCACCGCAGATATCATGGAGGGGCTGGCGCGGCTCAAGGCGTTTATGGCCACCCGCTAGGCGCTGGTCCGACGGGGGGAAAGCTGCTAGGTTCGGGACAACAACAAGCCCAAAGCGGTGAAGCAGATGCAGGCGATTTTCAAACTTTTGGCGGTGCTGTTGATCACAGCGCAGGCGGCCCTGGCCCAAGACCTGAGCGCGCTGGCGCGGGTGGACGGGCCGCAACAGGCAATCAGGGATGATTGGTTTGGCAAGACCGCGCTGAGCCTGACCCTAAGCCAGGGGGTGCCGTTTCGGGTGTTCATGCTGGATGATCCGGCGCGGCTGGTGGTGGATTTCCGCGAGGTCGATTGGACAGGTCTGCGCCCCGAGGATATTTTGCCCGAAGCGGGGCGGATTGCCGCCCTGCGCTTTGGCGGGTTTCAACCGGGGTGGTCGCGGCTGGTGGCGGATCTGGGTGAACCGATGGTGCCGGTCGAAATTGGCATGCCTGTGGATGAAAATTCCGGTCAGGCCCGCCTGGAGATCACCCTGAAAACCGCCACGGCAGATGAATTTGCCAAGGTCACAGGCGTGCCGATTGATCCGTCATGGACCGTGGCTTTGACTGGAAAAACACCTGTAAAACAAAAGGATGACGGGCGGTTTGTTGTGGTGCTTGACCCCGGTCATGGCGGTATTGATCCCGGTGCGGAACGCGAAGGGGTTACTGAAAAAGACCTGATGTTGCGTTTTGCGCGGGCCCTGAGCGAGGCCCTGCAACGCAGTGGTGTCGAGGTGGTGATGACCCGAGAGGAAGATATCTTTGTCGCGCTCGAAACGCGGGTTGCGATGGCGCATCAGGCGCAGGCGGATGTGTTCATGTCCCTGCATGCGGACAGCCTGACCCAAGGCGGGGCCAAGGGGGCAACGGTCTATGCGCTCTCGGATGAGGCAAGCGATACCGCCACGGCACATCTGGCGGCGCGCCACAACAGGTCTGACATTATCGCCGGTGTTGATCTGACCGGATCTGATGATCAGGTGGCGGGCATTCTGCTGGATCTGGCGCGGCAGGAAACCGAGCCGCGCTCGGCGGCTTTGGCTGAAACGCTGGTGGCGGGCATGACGGCTGCGGGCGGGCCGATGAACCGCCGTCCGCTGCGCAAGGCGGGGTTTTCGGTGTTGAAATCTGCCGATATTCCCTCGGTTCTGGTCGAAATCGGGTTTCTGAGTTCAAAGCGTGATCTGGCCAATCTGCGTGATCCGGTCTGGCGGGCCGTCATGGTGAATGCCATGACAGATGCGGTGCTGCGCTGGCGCGATCAGGATGCAGCGCGCAAACCCTTGGTCCACCAGTAAAAACATCGCTGCACCGGCCGATATTGCCGGTAAGCGGATGGGCAAAGATCGGCCTAGGCATTGCGGTTTCGTGTTTTGACGATTGCCGCCGGCCCGCGTATACCAAAGCCAGCTGCGTTGCCCTAAAAGGTTGTTCATTCGTGTTTCGTTTTATCCTGTCCTTCTTTGGCGGTATCTTTACCGCGATCACCATGAGCCTTGCGATGGTGGCGCTGACCATTGGCGCGGTGTTCTGGATGTACGGGCGTGACCTGCCCAGCCACGAAAGCCTTGCCCAATATGCGCCGCCCACAATCAGCCGGATTTATTCGGGTCAGGGGCGGTTGATTGACGAATTTGCCAAGGAACGGCGGCTGTTTGCCCCGGCTGAAACAATTCCTGATCTGATCAAACAGGCGTTTATTTCCGCCGAAGACAAGAATTTCTATCAACATGACGGTTATGATCTGCGTGGCATCGCGGCGGCGGCCATTGATGCGGTGCGCTCGCGCGGGCGCGATGTGCGCGGGGCCTCCACGATCACCCAGCAGGTGATGAAAAACTTTCTGTTGTCGGGGGACCGCCGCGCGGAACGCAAGATCAAGGAAATCATCCTCGCGGCGCGGCTCGAAGAAAGCCTCGACAAGGAGAAAATTCTCGAACTTTACCTGAACGAGATTTTCCTGGGTCAGAATTCCTATGGCGTGGCCGCGGCCAGCCAGACCTATTTCAACAAAACCCTTGATCAACTGGCCCCGCATGAGGCGGCTTTTCTGGCGTCTTTGCCCAAAGCACCGTCGGATTATCATCCGGTCCGCCGCAAGGAACGCCTGTTGTCACGGCGTAATTTTGTGCTGCGCGAAATGGAGGAGAACGGCTATATCACCCCTGCGGTTTATGAAACCGAACGCGCCCAGCCGCTGCGCTCGGTGCAGAACGGTGATTTTGAAAGCTTCAAGGCCGAATTGCCGCCGCGTGATTACTTTACCGATGAAATCCGGCGCCAATTGTCCGAACACTTTGGCGAGGGCGAGTTTTTCACCGGTGGTTTGACGGTGCGCGCCACCATCGACAATGAAATGCAGCATATCGCGGCCAATTCCCTGCGCTTGCAGTTGGAACAATATGACCGTGCGCGGGCGATCTGGCGTGGCACCGGCAAGACCCTGCCAGCCGAAGCCCTGAAAGACGAAGACACATGGCGTGCGGCGCTGGCCGATCTGCGCATGCCCCGCGACATTGATCTGGAAAGCCAATGGTATCCCGCTGTGGTGCTTGAAATTGGCACGAATGATGCGCGGATCGGCATCGAAGATGTGGCCGATGATGCGGATGGTCACTGGATTCCGGCCAAGGATGTGCAATGGGCGCGCAAACGTCTGGAAAACGGAAAATTGTCGCGCAAGGCGCGGGTGGCGGGGGATCTGCTGGAGGTCGGGGATGTGGTTCTGGTGCGCCGCATGACCGAAGATTCCAGCGGCGGTTTCATCCGCTGGACCCTGCGGCAGGTGCCACAGGTGCAGGGCGGATTTGTGGCGATGGACGTGGATACCGGACGGGTGATCGCCATGCAGGGCGGGTTTTCCTATCAGGATTCCGTGTTCAACCGTGCCACACAGGCCCGCCGTCAGCCGGGATCAAGTTTCAAACCTTTTGTCTATGCCTCGGCGCTGGACAGTGGCTATAGCCCTGCAACCATCGTCGTGGATGCGCCGATCGAAATCAACACGCCGCAGGGGGTGTGGCGGCCCAAGAACGCCTCGCATAAATATTACGGGCCGACACCGCTGCGCACGGGCATCGAACAATCGCGCAACCTGATGACCATCCGTCTGGCCCAAGAGGTGGGCATGGATGTTGTAGGCAGCTATGCGGAACGCTTTGGGGTGTATGATGATCTGGCTCCGGTGCTGGCCAATGCCTTGGGATCACAGGAAACCACGCTCTATCAAATGGTATCGGCCTATGCGATGTTTGCCAATGGTGGCGAACGGGTGCAGCCCACTTTGGTGGACCGCGTGCAGGACCGGTATGGGCGTACGGTCTATCGCCATGACCAGCGGATTTGTAATGATTGCCAATTGGCCAGCCTTGCACCGGGGATGGCCCCACGGGTGATTTCCAACCGCGAGAGGGTGATGGATCCGGTCACCGCCTATCAGCTGACTTCGATGATGCGTGGTGTTGTCGAACGTGGCACCGCGCGGCGTGCCATTGATCTGCCGGTGCCGATTGCCGGCAAGACCGGCACCACAAATGATGAAAAAGACGCGTGGTTTGTCGGCTTTTCCTCGAACATCGTTGCGGGCTGTTACATCGGTTTCGACACGCCGCGCCCGATGGGGCGCGGATCTGGCGGCGGGGCTCTCTGCGCGCCTGTGTTCCAGCGCTTTATGAGCGAAGCGATCAAGAAATACGGCGGCGGCGCATTTGCCATCCCTGATGCCTGTACCTTTATCAACATCGACCGCTTTACCGGCGCGCGGCTGAGTGACGATGCCGCGGGCGGCAATGTGGTGTCCGAATGTTTCCGCGAAGGCGAGGAGCCGATTTTCGGGATTACCTTTGATGGCGGCTTTGCGATGGGGGCGGATCTGCCGATGATCGAGGATATCGGTGACAGCGGGCGCGAAGTAACCACCTCAACCGGCAAAAAGGCTGTGGTGGGACCAAAAGCCTCTTTCGGGACATTGTCCTCGGGCGGGTTGTACTAGGTTTTTCCTGCGCGATCAGCGGTGAACGGGGGGAAACATGCGGATGCTGGGGCGAAACCCCACCCGATGGCTTGCCGCTGTGCGCGGGCTGGTTTATCCCATGCTGAATTCAGACAAAGGCAGGTATCATGCGCGCAGAAGCACAGAACACGGCAGAGCAGATCGAAAAATCGCTGGACCTGCTGGCGCAGCGTTTGAATGTGGAAACCGCCGGACACCGGCTTGAGGAATTCAACGCCCGTGTCGAAGACCCGAACCTTTGGGATGATCCGGATGCGGCGCAAAAACTGATGCGCGACCGTCAGATGCTGGTGGATGCGATCGACACCTATGAGGGCATCAAACAAGAACTGGCCGACAATGTTGAATTGATCGAGCTGGGCGAGATGGAAGAGGATGCCGAAGTGGTGGCCGACGCCGAAGCCGCCCTGAAAGCGCTGGCCGTAAAAGCCGCGCAGAAAGAGCTCGAAGCGCTGCTGGACGGCGAAGCGGACGGCAATGACACCTTTCTCGAGATCAATTCAGGCGCGGGCGGCACTGAAAGTTGTGACTGGGCCAGTATGCTGGCGCGGATGTATGTCCGCTGGGCCGAGAAAAAGGGCTATAAGGTAGAACTGCAATCCGAGAGCGCCGGAGAAGAAGCGGGAATCAAATCCGCGACCTACAAGATCAGCGGCCCCAATGCCTATGGCTGGATGAAATCGGAATCCGGTGTGCATCGTCTGGTGCGGATCAGCCCGTTTGATTCGGCGGCCAAGCGTCACACCTCTTTTACGTCGGTCGGGGTTTATCCGGTGGTCGATGACAACATCGAAATCGAAGTGAACCCCGCGGATATCCGTATTGACACCTATCGGTCTTCGGGCGCGGGCGGGCAGCACGTCAACACCACGGATTCCGCCGTGCGCATCACCCATGCACCGACCGGCATTGTGGTGACATCTTCGGAAAAATCCCAGCACCAGAACCGCGATATTGCGATGAAAGCCCTGAAAAGCCGTCTGTATCAGCTGGAATTGGACCGCCGCAACGCGGCGGTGAATGAAATGCACGAAAACAAGGGCGATGCAGGCTGGGGTAACCAGATCCGGTCTTATGTGTTGCAGCCCTATCAGATGGTCAAAGACCTGCGCACCAATTTCGAGACCTCGGACACCAAAGGGGTGTTGGACGGGGATCTGGACGGGCTGATGGGCGCGACTTTGGCGCTGGCGGTCAGCGGCAAGAGCCGCGCCGAAGCCCAGGGCACGTAAGAGGGGGCTTTGCCCCCACCGCTGCTGCGCAGCGCTTCCCCCAGAATATTTACGGCCAAAAAGAAATAGAAAAAGAAACAGGATTGCGCTTGGGGGGGCGTCCTGGTCATGGTGGGATATGGATATTGTTGAATTGGATGCGCTGGATCTGTCAGCGGCGCTTGCGGCGGGCAGTGTAAGTGCTGTTGAGGTGATGCAGGCGACATTGGCGCGGATCGCCGCGGTGAACGGCCCGGTGAATGCGATTGTGTCGCTGCGGGACGAGGCGGCGCTTTTGGCCGAGGCGCGGGCGGCGGATCGCGCCCCGCGCAAAGGCTGGATGCATGGAATTCCTATTGCGATCAAAGATCTGGCCAATGCCCAAGGGTTGGAGACATCGCAGGGGTCGCCGATTTTTGCGGGGCAGGTAGCCGCCAAAGACGATCTGATGGTGGCGCGGATCAAGGCGGCAGGGGCGATTGTGATTGGCAAGACCAACACGCCGGAATTCGGCCTTGGGTCACACACCTATAATCCGGTGCATGGTGCCACCTGCAACCCCTATGACCCCAGCAAATCTGCGGGCGGGTCTTCGGGGGGCGCGGCGGCGGCATTGGCGACGCGGATGCTGTCGCTTGCGGATGGATCGGACATGATGGGGTCTTTGCGCAATCCCGCAGGGTGGAACAATGTCTATGGCATGCGCCCGTCATGGGGCAGTGTGCCCGCTGATCCCGAGGGCGAATTGTTCCTGCACCAATTGTCCACGTCTGGCCCGATGGCGCGCAGCCCTGCGGATATGGCGGCGTTTCTGGATGTGATCAGTGGCGCGGACACCGGACGTCCGCTCAGCACCAGCGCCGCAGATTGCCTGCCGCAGCTGGCGCAGGTGTTACCTGCACAGCGGCTGGGATGGTTGGGAGATTGGGGCGGGGCTTTGCCGTTCGAGGCGGGGATCATGGATATATGCGCAGCGGCGCTGGCGCAGATCGGCGGGCTGGGGCATCAGATCACGGCGCTGCCCGCGGTGTTTGATGCGGAGGTGATCTGGCAAAGCTGGATCACCCTGCGCTCGTTTTCCGTCGCGGCAGGATCACAGGCGCTGTATCATGCCGAAACCACCCGCGCGCTGTTGAAACCTGCCGCGATCTGGGAGATCGAGCGCGGGTTGGCCCTGTCGGCGATGGAGATCGAAGCGGCAAGCCTGCAGCGGTCTGACTGGTATCGTGGCGCGATGGCGTTGTTTGAACAATTTGATGTTTTGGTTATGCCCTCGGCGCAGCTGTGGCCGTTTGACGTGACATGGGAATATCCCAAACAGATCGCAGGTGTTGAAATGGATAGTTACCACCGCTGGATGCAGGTGGTGATCCCGGCCAGCCTGCTGGGCCTGCCGGTTGTCAATATCCCGATCGGCTTTGGTGTAAACGGTCTGCCTGCCGGGCTGCAATTGATTGGGCCACGGGGCAGTGATGCACGGCTGTTGCAACTGGCGCAGGGCTGGCATCAGGCGACGCACTGGCCACAGCAGCGCCCGCCCGTTATCTGAGCGGCGGATTGGGCGCGCCCAGCGGTGCCTCGCGGCCCATGTCGATCAGACGCTGGCGCAGCATCACCGTGTCAGGATGGGCGGTTTCCATTGCAAAAACATGGGCATGGGTCAGGTAGAACGCGGATTTCTCGCTGTCTCTGGCCGCCTCTGCGGCCTGGCGATAGAGATCGACAAGGGCAGGGGCATCACCTGCCGCATGGGCGGCAAGCAGGGCCTGATCAAGCGGGATCATTCTGCGGCATGGGGCGCGGCGCGGTGGCGCTCCATCTGGCTGGCGACCCAATCATGAAACATATGCGTCGGCCCGTCCATCGCCGGAGAGAACCGCCCGCCGTCAAAGGCCGGGCCGTGGCGCCCGCGCTGCATGCCTTCGACCACAAAAACATCTTCGGCAAAGACCTGTTTCCATTGTTCGGTATTGCGCGCCCGCAGATCGCCGTCAGTGTCTGGCTGGGTGTAATAGAGATGAATATTCTCGACCGTGCGTTCCGGCCCTTCGGGGGTCAGCACAATGGCAAAGGTATGATCGCGGTGCACCCCGAGCAGGACATTGGGATAGACGGTGATATATTCTGCAGCGGTATCCCATTTGTCCGAAAGCGCGTCAAAATCAGGAAAGGTCTTGCCGTCTGCGCCTTTGAGTTGGCGATAGACCCATGTGCCTTGGCCCGAAAAGCGGCCCTTTTCCTCGATGTGGTAATGGTCCTCCAGGCGCGAGTAACTGTTCAGCCCGGGATGGACCCAGGGCAGGTGATAGCTTTCGCAATAGTTTTCGACTGCCAGTTTCCAATTGCAGTTGACTTCAAGCTGGAACCGGCTGTCCGCGCCGCCATGATAGACCGGCTTGTCAAATTCCGACCACCGCGCCAGCAGATCACCATGCGCGTCCTCAAAAGCGGGGGCTGTGCCGGAAACATTGATGTAAATCACATCCATCCAGATGTGGCTGCGAATTTCGATGAGGCCCAATAGCGCGCGGTCAATGCCTGCATGGGTATTGTGCCCCGGGCCGCCGACATGCGGGGTGCTGACCAGCCGGCCATCGGTGGCATAACACCAGCTGTGGTAGGGGCAGCGGATCGCGCCTTCGATTTTGCGCGGCGCATCGACAAGGATCATGCCACGGTGGCGGCAGGTGTTCTGGAACACCCGAACCTGTGCTTGTTTATCACGCACCAGCAGCAGTGGCATGTTCAGGAATGTCACCGGTTTTGCATCGCCGATCTCGGGCACATCCGCGCCAACGGCAAGACCTGCCCAATTGTCAAACAACACCGCCTGTTTTTCTTCGGTAAAGGTGCCGGCATCAATGTAATGCGCATTGGGCAGGCCATTGGCCGCTTCAATGGGGCGGCGCACGTTGCTGAGATCGGTGATTGTGGTGTCCATGATGCGGTCCTCCTGTTGAAGAATCCGTAGCATGTAATTTCAGCGGTTAAATTTTCGCCAGCGACCTGACTTTAACGCCAGCGACACGTCATTTTCGGGGAAAAGATGGGTCAGGTAGATGCAGGGGATCAGGAAAAGGCTTCGTCAGGGCGCAGCAAGCGGCGCTGGAACGGGCTTAGATCCCCGATCTTGCAAAACCCTGCTGCGCGGCGGGTGTGCAAGGCCCTGCGAAAATCCGAACCGAGGTAATCATAAACCAGCCGTGTGGCGCGGATGCCAACGGCACCTTCCCCCACGGTGCGGGTGACATAGCCGACCCAGAAGTTGTTTTCAAAAGACCCAACCCGCGTTAGATAATTGAAAGAAGATGTCATCGCGTTGCGCCGCGCGGCAAAGATCGCAATGCCGTTTTCCTGACGAAAAACCTGCCCGCCAAAAACCCGGGTGCGCGGCGAGGTCGGCAAATCCTGTGTTTGCATGGCGGCAATTGTTTCATAGCCGCGCAAATAGGTCAGCGTCCCCGAGCGGGTGATGTGCAAAAGTCCGGTGACGAAATCGTCCGGATTGATAAAACTGCGCCGCGCAAACCGATAAAAGCCGCTGGGAAACAGATCTTCGGAAACATCGGCAACCTGCAGGCCCAGAAAATCGGTCAGAATACCGGCCGAACTGCGGGCCAGGGATTTGCGGATTGCATCAATTGGTTCCAAAAGAATACGCGCATCAATTTCAAAAAAATCACAAATTTTCGCTAATATATCGGGGCGCGGAAAACTATCACCGGACAGATAGCGATTCAATTGTGTGCGATTAACGCCAAGTTGACGGGATAATTCGGCAATAGAGGGGTAATCTTGCGCTAAAATGCGCAGATTTGTGCCGAAAATATTGCGCAGCTCAGCAGGGGATTGCGTGTCAGCGTGAGACAGGGTTTCATCTTTTAATTGATTTGGCACTCTGGAATTCCCCTTTTATAATATGTTTTATGGGGTATGTGACACATAATAGCGTCACACCTGATGCTATTATGTGTCAACAAGCCGGTCAACCCGATACAAATTGATACAGGACGGTCAGATTTAGACGCTACAAATTCTTGCCTTGTTATTGCTAACTAATTGTTAGTTTTTATGAAGAGGAATTAAAATGATTGGCATTGTTTTATGGTGTGATCCAACGGTCCCAAAGGCAGTGTTCTGGTGCGAAGATCAAGGCGACCTCGCATATTACAATCCAAAAAATGCAAAAGATTCTGCCACCTCGGCGTTGACCGCTGGGGATTTGGTGCGATTTGATGTGGAAATGGATCAGGACTTGCGACTTGCGACAAACCCGGTTCTGATTTCCGAACGGACAGGATATGACCTGCCAAAGCGATTGATCGCCACGGCTGCGTTGCAAATCGATCTGAGCAAGCCGGGTATCTGTTCGGAAATCCTGCCGTTCTTGAGTGAAGCACGGCAGGAAAAACCAGATCAGCTGTTGCGAAAGGCCTGACGTAAGGGGCCCCGCTTTAAAACAGCGGTTCAATCGCCACGTGACAGGGCAGCAACGCCGGTTCGGGCCACTTCGACCAGCCCGAGCGGGCGCATCAAATCGGCAAAAGCATCAATTTTTTCCGGTGCGCCGGTGATTTCAAACACAAAGCTTTCCAAGGTGCTGTCCACGACATTGGCGCGGAAAATATCGGCCAGCCGCAGGGCTTCGACACGGTGTTCGCCTTTGCCTGCGACTTTGAACATTGCCAGTTCGCGTTCAACACTTGCCCCTTCGACCGTCAGGTCATGCACTTCGTAAACCGTGACAATACGGCCAAGCTGGGCTTTGATCTGTTCAATGACCTGCGGGGTGCCCGAGGTCACAATGGTAATGCGCGACAGATGGCCGGTGTGGTCAACCTCGGCCACGGTCAGGCTGTCGATGTTATAGCCGCGCCCCGCAAACAGACCGATCACCCGGGCCAGAACACCGGGTTCGTTTTCGACCAGCACCGCAAGGGTATGGCGTTCAATGACGTCCGAAAAATTGGGCCGTAGATTATAAGCGGAATGCGACGAAGCGCCTTTTTTGATTTTTAGGGCTGACATGTTGTGTCCTTTGCGTTTGGGGCTGGGGGGCGGAAGTTTCGGAAATTCCGCGCTACACCAGCACCGATCCTTTTGCGTCAATCACGCCTTGGGTATCGGCATCACCCAACAGCATTTCATTATGGGCCTTGCCCGAGGGGATCATCGGAAAGCAGTTTTCGTGCTTTTCAACCAGACAATCAAAGATCACCGGGCCGTCATGATTGATCATTTCCATAATCGCATCATCCAGATCCGCCGGATCAGAGCACAATATCCCTTTTGCGCCAAAGGCTTCGGCCAGCTTTACAAAATCGGGCAGGGCCTCTGACCAGCTTTGGCTATACCGTTCCCCATGCAGCAATTCCTGCCACTGGCGCACCATGCCAAGGCGTTCATTGTTCAGAATGAATTGTTTCACAGGCAGGTTGAACTGCATTGCAGTGCCCATTTCCTGCATGTTCATCAGCCAAGAGGCCTCACCCGCGACATTGATAACAAGGCTTTCGGGATGTGCCATTTGCACCCCGATCGAGGCCGGAAAACCATACCCCATCGTGCCCAACCCGCCCGAGGTCATCCAGCGGTTCGGATCCTCAAAATTCAGGTATTGCGCCGCCCACATCTGGTGCTGGCCCACTTCGGTGGTGATATAGCGGTCGTGATCTTTGGTCAGCGCCTCAAGGCGTGACAGGGCATATTGCGGCTTGATCACCTTGCCGGTCTGTTTGAATTTCAAACAATCGACGTTGCGCCAGCCCTCAATCTGCTTCCACCATTTCGCCAGAGCCTCGGAATTGGTTTTGCGGCCCCGTGATTTCCAGATTTTCAACATGTCTTCCAGAACATGCGCCACATCCCCGACAATCGGGATGTCAATGCGGATCACCTTGTTGATCGACGAGGGATCAATGTCGATATGGGCCTTTTTCGATTTCGGGCTGAAACTGTCAACAACGCCGGTGATCCGGTCATCGAAACGCGCGCCGATGTTGATCATCAGATCGCAGTCATGCATCGCCATATTGGCTTCATACAATCCATGCATGCCCAACATGCCCAGCCATTTGTCACCAGAAGCAGGGTAGCTGCCCAGCCCCATCAGGGTTGAGGTGATCGGAAAACCCGTGGCCTCCACCAATTCGCGCAGCAATTGGCTGGCGGCCGGGCCGGAATTGATCACACCGCCACCAGTATAAAAGACTGGCCGTTTGGCTTTTTCCATTGCCGCAACCAATTCGGTGATTTCTTCAAGATCGCCTTTGACCTTGGGCTGGTAATGCGATGTGGATGGGGCCTTGGGGGTATAGGTGCCGGTGGCAAACTGCACATCCTTGGGAATATCCACCAGAACCGGGCCGGGCCGCCCCGAGGTGGCCACGTGAAAGGCTTCATGCAGCACGCCGGACAGTTTGTCGGTCTCTTTCACCAGCCAGTTGTGTTTGGTGCAGGGGCGGGTGATGCCCACGGTGTCGGCCTCCTGAAAGGCATCAGAACCGATCATGAAGGTTGGCACCTGTCCGGTCAGCACAACAATCGGGATGGAATCAAGCAAGGCATCGGTCAATCCGGTCACCGCATTGGTGGCACCGGGGCCAGAGGTTACAAGCACAACACCGGGTTTGCCGGTCGAACGTGCATAGCCTTCGGCGGCATGGACCGCGCCCTGTTCGTGACGCACCAGAATATGTTTGATGCTGTTTTGCTGAAAAACCTCATCATAAATCGGTAGGACAGCGCCTCCTGGGTATCCAAATACGGTATCGACACCTTGATCAATCAAGGCTTGTACGATCATTTTGGCTCCGGTCATCTGGCGTGTCATGGTCTTGCTCCGTAAGGCAATTTTTTTCAGTTGCGCATAAAAAAGCCCCCGATTTTCGGGGGCGCATGGGACGTAATATGGTTTACCGTTACCGGCCCATGCGCGTGTATCCTACAATGACGACTAGGGTTGTCATGGTTCGAAAGCTCCTTAAGCGTGGCGCGACCTTAGAATCGCGGGCAGGGGGCGTCAACCGCGAATGCGCCGATGTTTATGTCTCTGGCGGTGATTTTTTTGTTATTTTGTTTCACTGGGTGGCTGTTTTGGGAAATTTTTCGTATTTTGGCGGGGGTTGCGGGGGGTTATGCGGTCAAACTCATGTGGCGAGCCCTGTGCCGTGCCCCTTCACGTCACAGGCGCACGCCGGTCCCCTGCAAGACCCCGTGTTCCAGCGCGTATCGGGTCAGGCCGGCGGTGCTTGAAATGCCCAGTTTGCGTTTGATGTTCTTGCGGTGGGTTTCAACGGTGCGCACCGAGATATCCAAGGCCGCGGCGACCTGTTTGTTGGATTTCCCGGCGGCAAGTTGCAGCAATATCGTCTGTTCGCGTTCGGTGAGGGTTTCGCGGATTTCACCCTCTTTTGGCGCGATAGATCCCTGCGCCCCGGTACAGAGATATTTTTCACCCTGCATCACCATATCGATGGCGCGTTTGATTTCATCGGTGGGCACGTCTTTCAAGATATAGCCAACCGCCCCGTGGCTGAGTGCCGATGAAATATATTCAGGGCTGTCATGCATGGTCAGGATCACGATGCGGGTCTGGGGGCGTTGTTCCAGCACGATCTCGGTGGCGGACAATCCGCCCATGTCGGGCATGTTCAAATCCATCAGGATCACATCCGGGTCCAGCTGATCCAGACGGTTGATCAGGTCCCGGCCATTGCAGGCAGTGCCGATCACACAGATATCATCATAGCTTTCGAGGATGGATTGAATGCCCTCTGCGACCATCGGGTGATCATCCACAATCAGAACGCGGGTCTGTCGATTCATTCGGCTGTTACCTTTGTTGTCTCTGCGGGGGTCTTTTCAGGTGGCAGCAAATGCGTCAATGGCACGGTGGCCTCAATTGTGGTGCCGCCGCCCTTGACCTCCAGCAACCGCAACGTGCCGCCCAGCTGTTCCATGCGTTCTTGCATGTTGCGCAGGCCCAATCCCCCGGTGCTGTCACCTGTGGTGGGCTGCAAGCCTTTGCCGTTGTCGGTGATTTTCAGCGTGCCGCCACGGCGATGCCCGCGCAGGTCCATGTCCACGCGGCTGGCGCCCGCGTGGCGTTCGACATTGGTCAGGGCCTCTTGGGCAATCCGGTACAGCGCGATTTTGGCGTCATTATCCAGACGGTTGCGAAACACCACGGTGTCAAAATTGCAGATGATCCCGGTGCGGGCCTGAAATTCGCCTGCCAATGTCTTGATCGCGGGGCCAAGCCCCAGATCATCCAGCGCACCGGGGCGCAGATCACGGCTGATCCGGCGCACTTCGGAAATTGCATCGGCAAGGGTGGTGATGCCTTTGTTCAGCGGTTCACTGGCGCTGGTATCGCCGCGTTCAAGACGGCGGCGGGCATTGTCCAGCGCATAGCGCACCCCGACAAGGATCTGGCTGATCCCGTCATGCAATTCCCGCGCCACGCGCCCGCGTTCTTCTTCTTGGGCGTCAAACACCCGCAGCGTCAGTTTCTTCAGCTTGGCATCCGCCAGCCGCCGTTCATGCAGGTTGATAAACATCCCCGTGGCAAAGACCACAAACAGCGCCAGTAGGGTAATGCCGCCAATATAGATAAAGGTGCGCCGCACCCGCGCTTCGACATCGGCGCGTGCTGTGGCGACCGAGGCCAGCACATCATCAATGAAAACCCCGGTGCCCACCGCCCATTGCCATGACGGAAACGAGGTCACATAGGTGATCATCCGCGCTTCTTTGCCGGTGGACGGTTTGGGCCAGAGATAACTGTGATAGCCGGCACCATCGCGGGCAATGCGGATCAGTTCGTCAACAATCGGGGTGCCTTCGCTGTCGATCTGGCCGGTCCAGTTCTGATTGATCCGGTCGGTCTCGCGCGGGCTGACAATGGCGTTGCCGTCATAATCATAGACAAAGAACTGACCGTCATCGCCATAGATCATCGCGGACAGGATTTGTGACACCTGCGCTTTGGCCGGCGCATCATCCGGTGCCGCCGATCCATAGACAAAATAGAACCCGTTGCGCGCCTGCGTGACGTAATTGCGCAGCTCGGCCTTTTTGGCCTCGATCAACTGGGTTTCAAGGGTGGTAATCTCGCGTTGCGCGACGGCACGGGCCTGCAAGGCCACAATCACCGCAATGGCGGCCACGGCCGCGATCATCGGCACAGTGGCAAGCAAGGTCAGCTTTTGAGCATAGCTGGGGGATAAAAAGGGCAAGCGGCGGCGCATGTTGATTCGATACGCGCAAAATCTGCCGAATCAAAGCCCCGCAAGGCCGGCCGGAGCAGCAGAATCAGAAGAATCACCCTCATTCCAGAGGGATCGGTCAAAATATTTTACCGAATCCGGGCTTCCAAGGCGCTCTATACGTAGAACTAGGTATTTCAAAACCAGCGGCGCTCGCTAATGTAACCGCACTTGATGCGACCCCTCTGTGCAATGACGCGGGGCGGGCGTCTAACTTGGGAGGAATACCAATGGATCGTCGTTCATTTCTGAAGACATCTGCACTTGGCGGGACAGCCGCCGCAGCCACAACGCTGGCAGCACCTGCATACGCACAGGGCAAACGCACCCTGACAATGGTGACATCATGGCCACGCGGTTTTGCGGTTCTTGATGACGCTGCAACGTATTTGAATACAATGGTTAACGAGATGTCTGACGGCACGTTGACCATCGACAAAAAAGCTCCGGGCGAACTTGTTGGCGCATTCGAAGTGTTTGACGCGGTGTCTTCCGGTCAGGCCGACATGTACCACGCTGCCGATTATTATTTCATCGGTCAGCACCCGGCCTATGCCTATTACACTGCCGTTCCTTTCGGCGGTACAGCCCAAGAGCTGACAAACTGGTATCACCACGGTGGCGGCCATGAGCTGCACAATGAACTGGGTGAAATCTTCAACCTCAAAGCCTTCCTGGCAGGTAACTCCGGTTCCCAGTCCGGTGGTTGGTTCCGCAAGGAAATCAATTCCGCAGCAGACTTTAACGGTCTGAAGTTCCGCATGCCCGGTCTGGGTGGCAAGGTTCTGGGTAAACTGGGCGCATCTGTTCAGAACATCCCCGGTGGTGAATTGTATCAGGCACTGTCTTCGGGCGCGCTGGACGGTCTGGAGTGGGTTGGCCCGTTTGCCGATGAACGCGCCGGCTTCCAGGAAGTTGCCAAAGTGTACTATACCGCTGGTTTCCACGAGCCAGGCTCCGGTTTGACCGCGGCTGTGAACCTTGATGTCTTTAACGAGCTGTCACCAGCCCACCAGAAGATCATCGAATATGCAGCGATGGCGACAACCCACACGCAGCTGGCAGAAACTCTGGCCAACAACGGCGCCGCCCTCAAGCGTCTGCAGCAGCAGGGTGTCAAAACCATGCAGTTCTCTGACGATGTATGGGATGCCTTTGGTGCGGCCTCTGCAGAAGTCATGGACGAAAACATGGGTGATGAACTGTTTGCACGCACACGCGCAAGCTTTGAAACATCGCTGACGTCTTCGGCTGAATGGCTGTCCAAATCTGACGCATTCTATGTTGAACAGCGCGAGCGCGTACGCAACAAAGCCTGATGCTTTGATCAAATAGTGCCGGGGGCTGCCTTTTGTGGGCGGCCCTTGGACGCTTTTTACAACACGACAATCGACATGTTTGACGCGCCAAGACGCAGGGCAAACATGCTTGCGCAGGTGGCCAGCCAGAGCCACACGCAAAATGAGGGGGACATAAATGGCCGATGAAGTGATGTGTTCGGGGTTTTTCCGGGCGGCGGAGGGTGCAAAGCTCAGCTGTCTCGACAAATTCCAAGACGGTGGGTTTGTCCAGTTCGTCACGGGCAACATACTGGAAGCTTTCTATAATTTCGGTGCAGCGTTGGTTAATCCGGGCATGTGGCTGGATTGGACCAATAAGGAATCGCTGATGCGGTTCATTTATTACGGTGCATCGGTTGAACTGTTCTTTGTGATGGCGACCTTGATCCTCATCCTGACCGGGATCGGCATGTGGAAGCGTGATATCATGTGGTCCTATGTGCGCGGGCTGGAATGGTTCAACAATTCCATTGGGCGCCTGTTTGCCTGGGCGGGCCTGCTGATGGTGCTGCAACAGATCATCATCGTGTTTTTGCAACGGATTTTCACCCGACCCGACATTTCGATCGGTTTTGGTATTCCACTGCAGTTCGACATCTCGTGGTTTGCCGAGGAACTAAAGCTTTTCAATGCCTTGGTGGTCACGCTTTGTGTGGCCTATACCTTTGTTCAAGGCGGGCATGTGCGCGTTGACCTGTTCTATGCCGGGGCCAAATTCCGCACCAAAAAGATCGTCGATATGTTCGGCGCGATCTTCTTTATGATCCCGTTCATTGTCGTGACATGGCTGTATGGCTGGTTCTTCATGTGGCGCCATCTGGTGACCCCAAACCCGTCGGCCTCTGACCGTCTGGAATTGCTGCTGCGCAAATCGCGTCTGTTGAAGTGGAACGTGGAAACCATCGGGTTCTCGCCCAACGGCTTTAACGGCTATTTCCTGTTCAAGGTTCTGTTGTGCAGCTTTTGCATCATGGTGCTGTTGCAGGCATTGGCGGTGTTCTATCGCAGCTGGTGCGAGTTCCGCGAAGGCCCTGAATCCGAAAACAAATATCTTGACCGCGACACATTGGGCGCGGGCGAAGAAGCCTACGAAGGCACACATTAATCTAAAGGAGCAGACCTAATGTTATTTGGTCTAGACGGGGTCGAAGTAGGCCTGATCATTGTCTTTGTGTGTCTCTTCGGGGGCATTCTTTCCGGCTTTCCGGTGGCCTTTGCCATCGGCGGCGCAGGGATCATTTCATTTGGCATCATTGCCGGTCTGGACAGTGCCGGTTTGTTGATCCATCAGGCGATTGATACCTCATCCCAAGCCTATCGCGATCTGGTGAATTCGGGCATCAAGGATGAAGCGATTTCGATTTTCCGCTATCCCGATCTGCCGCGTGTCGCACAATCCGTGTTTCCCTCGGGTTGGGAAACCGCACTGGACCGTAATGTATCCTTTATCGTGAACCGGATGAACGAACGGGTGTTGGCGGGGCAATCCATTGAAACCCTGCTGGCGGTTTTGATGTTTGTTCTGATGGGGATCACGCTGGAACGGTCCAAGATCGCCAATGACCTGCTGACAACCATGGCACGGGTGTTTGGCCCGCTGCCCGGTGGTTTGGCGGTGTCGATTGTGGTTGTGGGCGCGTTTCTGGCCGCTTCAACCGGGATCGTCGGTGCAACCGTTGTAACGATGGGCCTGTTGGCACTGCCGACAATGCTGCGCAACAATTATTCGCCCGAGATCGCCACAGGTGTGATCGCGGCCTCCGGCACCTTGGGGCAGATCATTCCGCCCTCGATTGTGATTGTTTTGCTGGGCACTTTGGCCGGTGATCTTTATTCCGCCGCCCAAGAGGCCCGCGCCACGGCGGCCGGATGTACCGATGCGTTGACCTATCTGGGTGAACCTGCTGTTGTTTCGGTGGGGACGTTGTTTCAGGCAGCATTGTTGCCCGGTATTCTGCTGGCCTTGCTCTATGCGCTTTATGCCTTTGGCTATGCCTTGCTGAACCCGGACAAGGCGCCTGCGGTGCCAATGGGCGCGACAAATTCCGAACCTGTCACCCGTGGCGAAGCCTTTACATGGTTTGTCGGCGCGCCAGTGTTGCTGGTTGTCGGGACCATCTTTTTGGGCAACTTCGGCATGGTCGGGAGCCAGGACACCTCGGTTTCCAGTTTTTCTGATATTGGTCAGGCTGCCAGCCTGCGCACCAATGTCGGCGATGACTGCAAAATGGCGATGATCGAATTGCATGGCCAGCCCGCATGGGACACCGCCATCGAAGAGCAAAAGGTCATTGATGCGTCAGGTGGGCTTCAGGCCAGTGAAAAACTGTCTCCTGAGGCGCTTGCCGACAAACGGGCTGAAAAAGTCGCGGCTGCGGCGCCGGTCGGCACCGGTGTGGCGATCATCCTGATCCTGTTGTCGCTGTTCTTGACCACGGCGCGGGGTGTCTCGCCTTCTTCCGAGACCCGTCCGCTGGTGATCGGCGGGATCGGTGTGGTGCTGGCGGTGCTGGTGGATATCCTGCTGGTTGGTCCGCTGACCTCGTCGGGCACGATGGTTGTGCTGATGGCAATCCCCTTTGTGCTGATCATGTATGGGGTGGTCTATGCCACCGGGCTTTGTGCCAGGAACGAATTGATCCGCGTGGTATTCCCGCCGCTGGTTCTGATCGTTGCGGTGCTGGGGTCGATCCTTGGCGGGATCACCAACCCGACGCCTGCTGCTGCTTTGGGGGCTGGCGGGGCGATCATGCTGGCCGCCTATCGCAAACTGCGCGATCAGGACAAATCGCCCAAGGTGATCATCTGGTCCACCTTGGCGATCATCGTCTGTATCCTTGTCGGGGTGAACTTTGATCTGCGGATCAATCAGGACGGGGTGAGCTTTGAAAGCTGGTTTGCTTTCTTTGTGGCCTATGGTGCCTATCTCTATGCGGTCTTTGGTTTGCTGTTCTCGTGCTGGATCTTGTATACATCGGGGGTTCTGACCCCGGTGGTGCGCGAAACCGCCAAGGTGACCTCGATGGTGTTTACCATCCTGATCGGCTCGCAGTTGTTGAACCTTGTGGTGATCAGCTTTGGCGGTGAGCATTACATCCAGCAGTTCCTCAAGTCGTTTGACAATGAGCTGACGGTGTTCCTGCTGGTGATGCTGGTGCTGTTTGTGCTGGGGTTTGTGCTTGATTTCCTTGAAATCATCTACATCGTGATCCCGATTGTCGGGCCGGTCATCTATGGCGGCACCTTTGATCCGAAATGGGTGACAATCATGATTGCGGTGAACCTTCAGACCTCGTTCCTGACACCGCCTTTCGGGTTTGCGCTGTTCTATCTGCGCGGCGTTGCCCCCGCGAGTGTGACCACCGCCCATATCTACCGCGGGATCATCCCCTTTGTGCTGATCCAGGTCGGGGGGCTGGCGATCTTGTGGTTCTTCCCCGCGATTGTGACCATCGTGCCGGATCTGATCCCGAACTAGGGATTTGATCTTTTGGCAAGACAAACGTGAGGGCGCCTTTGGGCGCCCTCATTTGTGTAACAAGCGTCCGTTAACTTTGAATATCAGGTCACGGGAATGCCCTCGAAGGGTAAACCCAAGGTGGCGCGCGCAATACCTCTTTGGCACAAAACCTGATCTTCAAACGCTGTCCCAGATGCCACAGCTCCGATTTGGCAGCGCCCGAACCACCGCCACCGGGCGGGCGCGGTTCCCCTGTCTATTTTTCGCGGAAATTTCTGGTGTCCGATGAACCGGAAAGGTTCAGCGCCGGCTGCGCGCCATGTCGGGCAGGGCGATATTGGCGACCTGCTCGGCAATCGGATCGGTGCTGAGCGGGTGTTGTTCGGGCATAAAGGTCTCGGGATCGCGCATTTTCTGCCAGCGCCCGCCGATATAGACCTCAAGCCCTGAAAATTTCGCCTTGTAGCCCATCTTGGGGCTGCCGGGCACCCAATAGCCCAGATAAACATAGGGCAGGCCAGCGGTGCGGGCGATCTCGATGTGATCAAGGATGATGAAATTGCCCAGGCCGGCGCGGGGGCGGTCGGGGGTGTAAAACGAATATACCATGCTGACACCATCGCCCAGCACATCGGTCAGGCAGACGCCGACCAGCGCATTGGTGTCGGGATCACAATATTCGATGACGCGGCTGCGGATCGGGGTTTCTTCGATCATCGCGGCAAATTCGAACACATCCATATCGGCCATGCCGCCATCGGCATGGCGGCTGTCCAGATAGCGGCGGAACAGGTCATATTGGTCTTCGGTGGCCCAGGGCGATGTGGCGCGGCGCACCAATCCGGCATTGCGTTTGATGATGCGTTTCTGGCTTTTGCTGGGTTTGAAAGCGGCCACATCGATGCGGGCCGACAGACATGAGGCACAATCGGCACAGGACGGGCGATACAGCACATTCTGCGAACGCCGAAACCCCTGCGAAGACAGGCTGTCATTCAGTTCTGTCGCGGCCTCGCCCTGCAACGCGGTGAATAATTTACGTTCCATCCGGCCCTCAAGATAAGGGCAAGGCTGTGGCGCAGTTACATAGAACTGCGGTGTAAGCGGCAAAGAGTGGCGCATGAAATATCCGATTGTTGCGCAGGGATGATAACAACCGGACTTCGACCCGCCAAGTATCGTTTTAATAAAATGCGTGTTATTATTAATGGGCCATTCTGGACGTAGTATGTGTAACGCCGGACTAGCGACGCCGGTTCAATGGCACAGTGCCCAGCACCAGATCGGTCAGCCCCTGACAGCGCGCGGTGGTGCAGATCAATACAATTGAGATCAATTGCAGCGGCGCAAATGCCAGCGACACCGAATAGCCCAGCGTGTGCATAAACGCCCCGCCCAGATCAAGCGGTTGATCGTTTTGATCGCGGATTTCCATCGACATCAGACGCATTCCCCAGGTCGCAGATCCATTGGCCAGCGTGATCACCCGATAGATGAACCCCGTGACCAGCAACAGCAGCGGGAAAAAGAACAGGCCGGTAAAGGCGGTGAAGGGCACGATCACCAGACAGATCACAAAAATCAGCACCATATCCACCAGCCATGCAAACAGCCGCTTGGCAGGGATGCCATCATAGAACTGCGGGTCAACGTCGGGATCAGGTGTCATATTCTGTGGTCCTTGGGCAAATTGCCCCCCGGCAGTGCCGGGAGGCGGGGAAGGATTTATGTGCAAAGGTTACGCTTGGGCCGCGGCATCTTTGGATTTGGCACGGTCGTCCATAAACTGGTCGAACTCGGCCTTGTCTTTGGCTTCGCGCAGACGTTCAAGGAAGGCTTCGAAATTGCCTTGCTCTTCTTCGAGGCGGCGCAGGGTGTCGGCCTTGTAGCTGTCAAAGGCGCGGTTGCCAGTCGGGCGGTTGGACATCATGCGGCGGCTGCCGCGGCGGGCGCAGGATTTTCCTGAGAACATGCGTTTACTCCAGATCATATACATCAAAAGGGCAAGGCCCACGGGCCAGAAAAAGATAAAGCCCAGCACCATTGCGGCGATCCAGGCGCCTTTGCCTTTGTCGTCGAGCCACTTTTCGCTGCGCGAAAACCAGTTCTGGCGCGGGGCATAGATTTCTTCGGAAGTCAGGGTTGTCATAGGTAAGCCTTTCAGGTTGATGAGAAGACCGCCGGTGCGGGCCTCTGCGAAAGGGCTATGTGAATGCCTTTCACATTACATAGATTGGCATTTGTCCTGCATCGCACAAGGGTAAATGTGAAAGGTTTTTACATTTATTTGGAAAGTGAAGTAAAATCAGAAAGTTGCGCGTTGGAAATTCGCAACATTTCCTGCGGGATCAGGCCGAAAACATGATGCGGTGTGCCCGCTGCGGCCCAGATTACGTCAAAATCCAGCAAGGTCCGGTCAAACCAGCGTCGGCTCGGGGTGATATGCCCGACGGGGGACACCCCGCCAATGGCAAATCCGGTCTGGGCGCGGATCAGGGTCGCGTCGGCCTTGCCCAAAGGTTCACCGGCAAGGGCTGAAGCGGCGTCTATGTCCACCTGACGTCCGCCTGCGGTGACAAACAACAGGGCTTCGCCGCTGTTTTCCCCGCGCAACACGATGGATTTTGCAATTTGATCAATGCCACACCCCAGCGCCGCTGCGGCATCTGCAGCGGTGCGCGCCAAGGCGGTTTCGCGGATATCAATCGCTACATCGGCGCTTTCAAGAAAAGCGCGGACTCGTTTCAGGCTCTTGCTCATGGCGCGACACTGGCGCAAAGCTAGGGGCATGACAACAACCCATCTTGCCGCGCGGATCACCCGCATTCCCCGTATCTTTGACGCCGACAGGGCGGTGGATGCTGCTGTTTTTGCCGCTGGTCTGCCCCCAGAGGTTCAGGAGCTGGTGATCGGGGCCGCATCCGGCGCACCCTATTTGCTGGCGCTGTTGGAAAAGGAACACGATTGGCTGGCGCAGGCGGTGGCCGATCCCGATGCCGCGGTGCAGGCGGTGATTGAGGGGGCCGCAGAATCTGCCCCTGCAGCGCTGGCAGACGATTTGCGCCAAGGCAAACGGCGGGTCGCCCTGATGGCTGCATTGGCCGATCTGGGCGGTGCTTGGGCGTTGGAGAAGGTCACGGGCGTATTAAGCGATTTCGCCGATGCGGCCTGTGGCGCGGCATTGCGGGCAGGGCTGGCAGCACAGATCAAACGTGGCAAACTGCCGGGATTGACCGAAGACGATCTGGCGGATGCGGGGGGCATGGTGGTGCTGGCGATGGGCAAGATGGGCGCCCATGAGCTGAATTATTCCTCAGACATTGATCTGATCTGCCTGTTTGACGAAACCCGTTTTGATCCGGATGATTTCTTTGAGCTGCGCACCGCTTTTGTGCGGGCCACCCGTGCCATGAGCGGCACATTGAATGATCTGACCGCGCAGGGCTATGTGTTTCGCACCGATCTGCGCCTGCGTCCTGATCCGGCGGTCACACCTGTCTGCATGGCGATGGAAGCGGCGGAACGTTATTATGAATCCCTGGGCCGCACATGGGAACGCGCCGCCTATATCAAGGCGCGCCCCGCCGCAGGCGATCTGGCGGCAGGCGCACGGTTTCTGGACAGCCTCAGACCGTTTGTCTGGCGGCGGCACCTGGATTTTGCAGCAATCCAGGATGCCCATGACATGCGCCTTGCAATCCGCGAACACAAAGGGCTGGGCGGGCCGATCACCCTGCCGGGGCATAATATGAAACTGGGGCGCGGTGGCATTCGCGAGATCGAGTTTTTCACCCAGACCCGACAGTTGATTGCCGGCGGGCGTGATCCTGATTTGCGGGTGCGTGGCACCTGTGACGGTTTGCGGGTATTGGCGCAAAAGGGCTGGGTGCCCGATGATGTGGCCGCGATCCTGACAGATCATTACCGCGCCCACCGCACTGTGGAACACCGCATCCAGATGGTGCGGGATGCCCAGACCCACAATCTGCCGCAATCAGAGGAAGGTTTTGCGCGGCTGGCCGCGATGATGGACCGGGATCTGCCTGATTTGCAGGCCGAATTGCACAATCGCCTGAGCGCGGTCCATGAATTGACCGAAGGTTTCTTTGCCGCCTCGCGCGCCCCCGCCCCCGACGCCGCTAAAGAAGCCGCCGCAGATCATGTGTTTGATCTACAGGTGCTGGACCGTTGGCAAAGCTATCCGGCGTTCCGATCCGAACGCGGGGTCGAGATATTCGAGCGCCTCAAGCCTGATCTGCTGGCGCGGCTGGCGCGGGCGGCGAAACCGGACGAGGCGTTGCTGGCTTTTGACGGGTTTCTGGCGGGGCTGCCGGCGGGGGTGCAATTGTTTTCCCTGCTCAAGGCCAATCCACAGCTTGCCGATCTGTTGATTGATATTGTCAGCACCTCACCGGCATTGGCGGCGCATCTGTCGCGCAATGCCGGGGTGTTTGATGCGGTCATCGGCGGTGATTTCTTTAGCGACTGGCCGGGGCAGCCGGCCCTGACGCAGATGTTGACCCAGACCCTTGAGGGGGAAGTGGATTACGAGGCCAAACTGGACGGCACCCGCCGTTGGGCGCGGGAATGGCATTTCCGCATCGGGGTGCATTTGCTGCGCGGGTTAAGTGATGCAGGCACCGCAGGGGCGCAATACGCCGATCTGGCCCGCGCGGTGCTTGGGGCGTTGTGGCCTGTGGTGACAACCCAATTTGCGCGGCGTCATGGCCCGCCACCGGGGCGCGGGGCGGTGATTTTGGGTATGGGATCCTTGGGGGCAGGGCGGCTGACCGCGACCTCGGATCTGGACATGCTGGTGATCTATGATGCGGGGGGGGTCGAATATTCCGAAGGCAAACGCCCGCTGGCCGCGCGGCTGTATTATGCACGGCTGACCCAGGCGATGATCACGGCGATGACCGCGCCGATGGCACAGGGCAAATTATACGAGGTCGATATGCGCCTGCGCCCCTCGGGCAATCAGGGGCCTGTCGCCACCAGCCTGTCGAGCTTTGACAGCTATCAAAAGACCCAGGCATGGGTTTGGGAACATCTGGCATTGACCCGCGCCGAGGTGATCGCAGGCCCAGCGGCGCTGGGGCGCGATGTGATGGAGCTGTGTCAGGAAATCCTGCGCAGTGACCGGACCCGCGACAAGGTGCTCTCGGATGTGGCTGAAATGCGCGGGCGTATTGCAGCGGCCAAACCGCCCGAAGGCCCGTTTGATGCCAAAATCGGCGCGGGGCGGTTGCAAGACATTGAATTGCTGGCCCAGGCCGGGGCGCTGATCGGCGGATGTCCGGCGCATAAGATCCGTGACGGGGTGCTGGCCGCGGCGGATCAGGGCGTCTTGAGCCAACAAAATGCAGACAGTTTGATCCATGCCTATGACCAATGCTGGACCTTGCAATGCGCGGGGCGGTTGTTGTCGGCCAAACCGGTGCAGCATGCCAATCTGGGCCAGGCGGGGGAAAAATTCCTCGCGCGGGCGTTTGGATGCGACAGTTTCGCGGAACTTGAGACGCAAATGACCCAGACCTATCAAGACGCAGAACGGATTATTTCAGCAGCATTGCAGGGTGCCGATATATCCAGAACCGGAGAAAACCATGAAAAAGGGTGACGCAGATGACCCGAAGGGCCTGATTTACGAGGCTTATCGCATTGACGGCATCACCGCGTCGGAATGCCGGACGATTTTTCTGGATTGGGCGCTGTCACTGGCCAGCGATCACGACACTTTGCCCAGCATCACCCGCCTGTTGGAAAAATATGGGCCACAGAACGCCGATCATCCGATGACCCTCATTCTGAACGAGGGCAAAACCACGATGAATGCGCCGCGCCGGCGCGGCGGGTGGCGCAGCCGCCTGCGCAACTGATCCGCCACAGCGCAGGCCCGCGAAAATTCAGCCCTTCCGTTGCAGATCAGAACCGATTAGAGCAGGCCCATGACAACACCCCTTTCCCCATCCGCCTCGCTGCCGGTCGTGCGCCTTTTGCCAAAGGCCAACGCCCGTGCCATCCGCCACGGTTTTCCCTGGGTTTATGCCAATGAACTGGTCACTGACCGGCGCACCAGGAACCTCGCACCCGGCACCCTGGCCCGCTTGGAAGACGACGCCCGCCAGCCCATGGGCTTGGTTGCGGTCAACCCGACGTCCAAGATTATCGCGCGGATGCTGGATCAAGACGCCGAGGCGGTGATTGATCAAAGCTGGTTCGAGGCGCATTTCACCCGCGCCCTTGCCCTGCGCGCGCAATTGTATGACGCGCCCTATTACCGCCTGATCCACGCCGAGGCCGACGGATTGCCCGGTGTGATCATCGACCGTTTTGGCGATACCTGCGTGGTGCAACCCAATGCCGCTTGGGCCGATACCCTGCTGGAGCCGCTTTGTGCCGCTTTGGTCAAGGTCACGGGTGTTGCCAATGTGTTGAAAAACGCAGGCGGGCGCACCCGCAGCTTGGAAGGGCTGGATGATGTTTCTGCCGTGCTCCATGGCATTGCACCTGATGCGCCACTGCCGGTGCCGATGAATGGCGCAACCTATATGGCCGATCTGACCGGCGGTCAAAAAACCGGTCTGTACTATGACCAACGCCCCAATCACAGCCTGACCGCCAATCTGTCAAAAGGCGCGCGGGTGCTGGATGTGTTTTCCCATGTCGGCGGTTTTTCCCTTGCCACATTGGCCAACGGGGCCGCGTCTGCGATGGCCGTTGACGGATCTGCACCGGCACTGGAACTGGCGCAGGCAGGCGCCAAGGCGATGGGCATGGCCGATCGTTTGACCATCCGCCAGGGCGATGCTTTTGACACCTTGGTGGCGCTGCGCAGTGAAGGCGCGCAATTTGATGTGGTGGTTTGTGATCCACCTGCCTTTGCGCCCTCGCGCAACGCGCTTGAGGCCGGTCTGCGGGCCTATGAAAAAATCGCCCGTCTGGCCGCGCCTTTGGTGGCGGAAAACGGCATTCTGGTGCTGTGTTCCTGTTCCCATGCCGCGGATCTGGGGCAATTCCGCACTGCATCGGTGCGCGGGATCGGCCGCGCCGGACGCCGCGCCATCATGCTGCACACCGGGTTTGCTGGCGCGGATCACCCGCAATTGCCACAGCTTGCCGAAAGCGGCTATCTGAAGTCGCTGTTCTTCCGGCTGTGAACGGCGCCCCGCGCATTCTGATAGACACTTGTGTGCTTTATCCCACGGTGATGCGCGAAATGGTCTTGGGGGTGGCAAAAACCGGCGCGTTTCAGCCCCTGTGGTCGGCGCGTATCCTAGAAGAATGGGCCCGTGCCGCCCTCAAACTTGGCCCAACCGGCGCGGCACAGGCGCGTGGTGAAATTGCCCTGCTGCGGGCCCATTGGCCAAAATCCGAACGCCCTGCGGCCCCCGGTCTGGCGCAGCGTCTGTGGTTGCCTGATGAAGACGACATTCATGTGCTGGCGGTGGCTGTTGACGCCAACGCCGACATGATCATGACCCTGAACGCCAAAGATTTCCCCCGCGGCACCTTGGCCGACGAAGGGCTGGAACGGGTTGATCCCGACGGCTATCTGATGCGCCTGTGGCCGGAACACGAGGCAGACATCCGCGCAGTGGGTCACGATATTCTGGCGACAGCCCGGCAGATGTCCGGTCAGGATTGGAATATGCGGGGGTTGCTGAAGAAAGCCCGCCTGCCGCGATTGGCCAAGGCCCTGTCACAAAGTTAGATTAAGATTGCCACGTAAGGCATTGTTATTTATCCAGACTATCCCAACGTGCATCAAGCCGCCTAAGCGCGGCAATGCGTTCTGTGGTCTTGGGGTGGCTTAACAACCATGCCGGCGCGGTGCCATGATTGCTTTGGGTCAGCCCCTCAAGTTTTTCAAACAGCGAAATCTGCGGGGCGATCCCGATGCCGGCTTTGCTTAGTAACGCAGCGGCATAGGCGTCTGCTTCGTATTCGTCACTGCGCGACAATCGGGCCGCCAAAAGTGTGGTCAGCATGTTCGCAATCCAGACACCCGCAAACGGAATAAACCGCCCCAGCACCATCGCCAGCACCGTGCGCATGGCGTTTTGGCCGGAAAAATCAATCATCCGCCGCCGCGAATGGCCCAAGGCCACATGCCCCAATTCATGGGCGATGACGCTGGCCAGTTCTTCGGCGGTGACCGCGCCACTGCGGAAACGGTTGTAAAACCCGCGGGTGATGAAAATCCGCCCGTCCGGTGCCGCCAGTCCGTTCACAGGGTCGATTTCGTAAATATACACCTTGATGCGCGGCAGATCGAGGGCGCGGGCCATTTTATCGCTCATGTCCTTAAGCGCGGGATCAACCAAAGCTGTGGATTTTGCATCCAGTTCCCGCGCGGTGCGCCACGCAGAAAAGTGATACATCGCAAGGCCATAGGCCACAGCCAGCAGAACGGGTAAAACACGAAACATAAGATTAATATGGGGGTGCCGGGGCGCAGGGCAAGCGGTTTTGCACCGATTTCCCCGTCACCATGTCACCGGCACATGGGTTGGTCCGCGAAACGCCCAGCCCTGAAACGGCGCAGGGCCGTTTAACGCCATGTCAGGAAAACGCGCAAGGATCATCGGTACGGCATATTGCGCAACCAAGGTCCGTGCGGCCGCGGCCCCGGCACAGAAATGTGGCCCCGCGCCAAAAGGGATCGCAGCGGATGTGTTGCGGGACAGATCAAAGCGATCGGCATTTTCGAAATGGTCTTCGTCACGGCAGGCCGATCCGAACATCAAGAACACCCGATCCCCGGTTTCAAAATCCACGCCGTTGACGGTATCGGGCTGCGCAATCATACGCGGTGCCATCTGGATCGGCGCGACAAAACGGGTGTATTCGGAAAAAGCATCCAACATATTGGCACTACCATCGCGGATTTTTGCCCTTTGATCAGGGTGTTGCAGCAAGGTTGCCAGGAGTCCGGCAATCGCATCGCGAGGTTCGTTTTGGCCGCCGCCGATGATCACTTTGATATTGGCGGCAATCGAAGCAAGCGGCATGCCTGCGCGGTCCAGCACGCTTAGGATTGACGGATCAGGCGCGGCACGCACCACAGGCAGGCGCGCGGCTATGGCCCTGTCCACGCGGGCAGAGGCGGTAAAACCCTGCGCTTCGATTGCGGGATTGGCGGCATAATTGGCGATCGCATCCATCATCTCCTGACTGGCGGCGTCCATGTCTTGCGGGGTCATACCTGTCAGTCCGGTCATCGCACAAAGCGCCGCCCCTGAAACCGGCATGGCGAAATCGCGCACCAGATCACAGCCCCCCTGACCGGCCAAGGCATCAAGGCGCTCCGTGACAATCTGTTCAAACACGGGTGCCCAATGATCGCGCACCACACGCGGGCTAAGCGCGGGAAACAAGGCGCGGCGTTCGCTGTCATGGGGAACACCATCGCGGCGCATCATATTAAGACCCATGATTTTTTCCATCAAGCCACCGGGCTGGACGGATGAAAATACCTCAACCCGTTTTTCCTGTTGGTGAATGTCGTCGCGCCGCGTCAGCAGCACCGCACCCAGTTCCGGCACATAGGTGATCGGGGTTCTGGCGCGCATCCGGGCCAAGACCGGATAGGGATCAGCGGTGAACCGGGCGGGATCAATATGGGTGATCGGGGCGTTTGACATGCCGCCACCCTAGGCCGGAAACGCCCGACACCAAAGCGAATTTATCGGGTCAATTGCTTGATCCCGCGGGACAATCCTTCAAGCGTCATCGGGACCATGGCATCGGCGCCGAAAATCTCTTGGATCATGGTGATGGATTGGGTGTAGCGCCAGTATTTTTCCGGCACCGGATTGATCCAAAGGTTGCTTTTCCATTGGTCGCGGGTGCGATTCAGCCAGACTGATCCGGCCTCGGCGTTCCAATGTTCATTTGCCCCGCCGGGATAGGCGATTTCATAGGGTGACATAGAGGCATCACCTACAAAAATGCACTTATAATCAGATCCATAGGTGTTGAGGATCTCTGTTGTCGATTCCTGTGCATTCCAGCGGCGGGCATTGTCGCGCCAGACCCCTTCATAGAGGCAATTGTGGAAATAGAAGTGTTCAAGGTGCTTGAATTCGGCCTTGGCGGCCGAGAATAATTCCTCGACCACACGGATATGCGCATCCATTGACCCGCCGACATCCAGAAACAGCAAAACCTTGACGGCATTGCGCCGCTCGGGGCGGGTTTTCACATCCAGATAGCCATGTTCGGCGGTCGAACGGATGGTGCCGTTCAAATCCAGCTCATCCTCGGCCCCGTCACGCGCCCAGCGGCGCAGGCGTTTGAGCGCCACCTTGATGTTGCGGGTGCCCAATTCGACCGTATCATCAAAATTGCGGAATTCGCGCTTGTCCCAGACCTTGACCGCCTTTTGGTGGCGGGATTGATCCTGACCAATCCGCACCCCTTCGGGATTATAGCCATGCGCGCCAAAGGGCGAAGTGCCCGCGGTGCCAAGCCATTTGTTGCCCCCCTGATGGCGGCCTTTTTGTTCTTCCAGTCGCTGTTTCAGGGTCTCCATCAATTTGTCAAAGCCGCCCAAGGCGTCGATCTCGGCCATCTCTTCGGGGCTGAGGTGTTTTTCGGCCATTTTTTCCAGCCATTCACGGGGGATTTCCACCGCTTCCAGCACATCATCAAGGCTGATGTTTTCCAAACCCTTAAAGGCGGCAGAAAAAGCCCGGTCAAATTTATCAATGTTGCGTTCGTCTTTGACCATCGAAATGCGGGCGAGGTAATAAAAGGCGTCGATGTCGTAGGTGGCGATGCCGGCGGCCATACCATCCAGAAATGCCAGAAATTCACGCATCGACACCGGTACACCGGCGCGGCGCAGTTGATCAAAGAACGGCAGAAACATCGCGGCCCCCTTACGCGAGCCAGCGGTCCAGCAGAACCGTCAGGACCAGACCGATCAACATGAACGCAATGCCTGCGCTCACGGCGTATTGGGCGATATCCTTGCGGTTGCCGCCGCGTTTTTTGGCCGTCAGACCGCCAAGAAAAGCGCCGATAATGCCCGAAATATAGATGATCATGTCTGCCTGCGCTCCGCTGGTTAACCTTTGAGCGGGTTCAGCGAAGCGATCTCGCGCAGCTTGGCCCGCACTGCCCAATCTGGGCCAAAGCCGTAGCGCGCCCAGCCGATACTGTCCAGCCTGACGCTGCGCGCTTCGCTGGCGCGGTTTTCCAGCTCCAGTGCCTCGGCTTTGAGCAACAAACACGTGGCCAGCAAGGCGGCGTTCTCGCTTTTGCGGGCAATGTCGATTTGCGGGGTGATCAGTGCCAGTGCGGATTTGCCGCGCCCTTGGCTGATCGCATAGGCGGCCAGTTGCGTCGTGACATGGGCACGGTGCAATGCTGTGCCGGGATTGGCGGCATAATAGCCATCGGCGATCAGATAGTGATGATGGGCTTTGTCCGGGTCACTGGCCTGTAATACCCGGCCAAGGGCGTAATGGGCAAAGGCGCGGCGGTGATCCTGCCAGCCCATTGCGGTGGCAATGCGCACGGCCTCGCGGGCGCTGGCGCGGCGGCGCGGCGGCGCAATGCCCCGGCCCAGTGCGTTTTGAATGGCTTTGGTCCAGCTTTGCGGGGTGCGGGTGGCATATCGTGCAGGCAGGGCCGCGCCCTCGGGATTATGGCGGGCCAGAATTGCGGGCAGGGCAGCGGCAACCTGTCCACGGGTCATGCCGGATTTCAACGCCGGGTCATAATAGGTCCGCAGGATCAGCATATCAAATCCGGTCAGGACAGTATGCACATTGTCATCATTGAACACGCTGTCGGGCAGACGATACAGATCATTCAGCGGTCCAAGGGCCTGCGCCAGTTCTTCGTGCAGGCAATCGCGCACCTCTTGCGGGCTGACATCATTGGGTAGGAAAATCGCCAGCTTTTCACGGGTTTTAAGGGCCGACCAATTGGTCTTGGCTTTGCGTCTGGCACTGCGGTATTCCTGGATGGACCGCACATTGGGCGCGACAAAACATGCCGCTTGGGGCAGGACCGCCTGAATTTCCGCGCGCGGCACCGCCTGAATGGTGATATTGGCGTCACTGCGGGTGCTATAGGCAATATCAATCCCCGCCTCGGCGCGCAGACGCGCCATCAGCCGTTTCAAATCCGGCCCGAGGCTGGCAGGCGGCGCCCCGGTCACGCGCAGGGTGATCGGCGTTTCAAACCGGGTCAGAACGGGCAATTCACGCCCGCTTTCCATCTGGAAGGACAATTCGATGAAATCAATCGCCAGATCGCGGTTGGCATAGATCGGGCTGATATGGTCCTGCGCCGCGAAGGTTTTCATCGGCGGCAGGGTGCTTTGGGAAAAATGCGCCCGTGTCGCCACATCCGGTTGCGAGGCCGGCACACAGGCGTTCAGAAACATCACAAAGGGCAGGACAAAGCGGGCGTTCATGGCCAACACCTTGATTGTGCGACAGAAACCTGTGCCAGAATAGGGATGGAAACGCAGTGCCCGACTGCGGATTGAACGATCATAACTGCCTGCTGCCCTATTTTGAGCCTTGGAATACAGATCTTTTGCCTGTCATCCCCTCTTGGTAGGGGGCAATTAAGGCAAATGTTAGGCAGCTGGGGCGGGGGCACATGCGTGGCTCTGGTCCTGTGCAAAACCAAACAGGCCCCGAAAACGGGGCCTGAAACACCGGGGGACTTTAGCGAGGCAGAGGCGTTTAACGCTGTGCCCGTGCCATAAAGGCCAGCCGTTCAAACAGATGCACATCCTGTTCGTTTTTCAACAAGGCGCCATGCAGCTTGGGCAGGGCGGATTTGCCGTCTGATTTCAGGTCTTCGGCGTCCATGTCTTCGGCCAGCAACAGCTTCAGCCAATCCAGCACTTCCGATGTCGAAGGTTTCTTTTTCAACCCCTGTTGGTCGCGGATCTCGTAAAACTGTGTCAATGCCGTGTTCAGCAAGGTTTCCTTGATCTTCGGGTGGTGCACTTCGACGATTTTCTTGAGGGTCTCGACATCGGGAAACTGGATGTAGTGAAAGAAACAGCGGCGCAAGAAGGCATCGGGCAGTTCTTTTTCGTTGTTTGAGGTGATGATCACAATCGGGCGGTTCACCGCTTTGACGGTCTCGCCGGTCTCGTAGACAAAGAATTCCATCTTATCGAGTTCTTGCAACAGGTCATTGGGGAATTCGATATCGGCCTTGTCGATCTCGTCAATCAGCAAAACCACCTTTTCGCCGGCTTCAAAGGCTTCCCATAATTTGCCTTTGCGGATGTAGTTTTTGACGTCATGGACCCGCTCTTCACCCAATTGGCTGTCGCGCAGGCGTGATACGGCGTCATATTCATACAATCCCTGCTGGGCGCGGGTGGTGGATTTCACGTTCCATTCGATCATCCGCAGCCCCAGAGCCGAGGAAACCTGCCGCGCCAGTTCGGTTTTGCCAGTGCCGGGTTCGCCTTTGACCAAAAGCGGACGTTCCAGTGTCACTGCCGCATTCACGGCAATCTTGAGATCGTCTGTGGCGACATAATCGGCGGTGCCCTGAAATTTCATATTGCTTTTCAACCCTCTGTCCTGACAAAAACTGCCAGAGCCTTTAACCAAAATTCAAAAGGATTGTGTAGTGACAATCGCTGGTTGCTCAGGTAGACGCTGCGGCAGGACGAGATCTCGGGGAGAGAGAGTCTGAGATGCCAGGACTAAAAACTGTTGAGGGACATAAGATGAAGCAGGAAGTTTTCCTGCCGGACCATTATTCTCCGGCTGAGGACGAACCGTTCATGAATGACAAGCAGCTTGAATATTTTAGGCGCAAGCTGCTGCACTGGAAGGCCGAATTGCTGGCGGGCAGTAAGGACACCATTGAAGGTCTACAGGACGGTACACGAAATATTCCCGATGTGGCGGACCGCGCCTCTGAAGAAACCGACCGGGCCCTGGAACTGCGCACCCGCGATCGCGCCCGCAAGCTGGTTGGTAAAATTGATGCCGCTTTGCGCCGCATTGATGATGGCGAATTTGGCTATTGTTCCGTGACGGGTGATCAGATTTCGCTCAAACGTCTGGATGCACGGCCCATCGCCACCATGAGCCTTGAAGCACAGGAAAAACACGAGCGCCGCGAAAAAGTACACCGCGACGATTGATCTTTGATCCCTGCGGGGGTCCGGAATACCAAACGCCGGAGCTGAAGAGTTCCGGCGTTTTTGCTTGGGGGCAGGTGGTGAAACACACAAATGCAATTGTGATTGGCGCCGGCATTGGCGGGCTTGCGGCGGCGGCGGGGTTTGCGCGGCGCGGCGTTGCGGTGACACTCCTCGAACAGGCGCCCAAAATCACCGAAGTGGGGGCCGGTTTACAGATCAGCCCGAATGGCATGGTGGTGTTGCGGGCTTTGGGGTTGGAACCGGCCCTGCGCCGCCGGGGCGCGGTGCGCGCTCAGGCGGTTGTCTTGCACAACGATCAGGGCAAACAGGTGGCGCGGCTTGATCTGACGCGTTTGAAACAAGGGCAGGAATATGCGTTTTTACACCGTGCCGATCTGATTGATATTCTGGCCGAAGCCGCCAAACGCGCCAATGTCACCTTTGAAATGGCCGCGCCTGTGGCCAGCATCCGCCCGGGTGATCCCCCTGTGGTGCAGATGGTTGATGGCAGCACCCGCCGCGCCGGCACCATTGTGGCCGCAGACGGCATTCATTCCGTGGCCCGCGCCCAGTTGAACGGTGCCGATACCGCCGCATTCACCGGTCAGGTAGCATGGCGCGCGGTGGTGCCCAATCATTTTGATCACCCCGACGAGGCCCATCTGGCGATGGGGGCAGGGCGGCATCTGGTCAGCTATCCGATGCGGGATGGCAGGTTGATCAATCTGGTTGCGGTCGAGGAACGGGCCGATTGGGCCGCGGAAGGTTGGAACCATGCCGATGATCCGGCCAATCTGCGCCATGCGTTTTCCGGCTTTTCCGGCCGCGCCGCTGAAATGCTGGCGGCGGTGAGCCGGGTCACCCTCTGGGGGCTGCACCGCCGTCCGGTGGCGGAAAAATGGTATGGCGCGGGGGTGGCGATGCTGGGCGATGCGGCACATCCGACGCTGCCGTTTCTGGCACAGGGGGCCAATCTGGCACTAGAGGACGCTTGGGTCTTGACCGATGCAGCCCTGCGCGGCGGGGAACACTGGATGGCCAGTTATCAAAACCGCCGGATTGCCCGTGTCAAACGGGTGATTGACGCGGCCAACAGCAATGCCTGGCGCTATCACCTGAAACCGGGGCCCTTTCGGACATTGGCACATCTGGGTCTGGGACTGGGCAGCCGTCTGGCCCCGTCACGGATGATCGGGGCCTATGACTGGCTTTATGGCCATGACGTGACCAAATCCTGAGCGGATTTATTTGGCGCGCTGCACCATGCCAAACAGGTCACGCGGATCATCAGGATCGGCCAACAGATCAAGCGGATGGAACAGGCCGGTTGTTTCGATCTGGTCGCGCACGAACCGCAGCGCCGAGAAATCCTCGATGGCGAAACCGACGCTGTCAAACAGGGTGATCTGTTTGTCATCGCGGCGCCCCTGTGCCTGACCGGTCAAGACCTGCCAGATTTCGGTGACGGGATGATCCGCCGGCAGCTGTTGGATTTCGCCTTCAATGCGGGTCTGTTCCGGATATTCAACAAAGATCCCGGCCCGCTGCAAGATTGCAGGGGCCAGTTCGGTTTTTCCGGGGCAATCGCCGCCAATCGCGTTGATATGGACCCCTGCGCCAACCATGTTGTCGGTCAGGATGGTGGCATATTGTTTGTCTGCGGTGCAGGTGGTGATGATCTGTGCACCCAGCATGGCCTCTTCGGCGCTGGCACATTTGACCACTTTCAACCCGTGACCGGCAAGATTGGCGGCGCATTTATTGGTGGCGGCGCTGTCAATGTCATAGAGACGCACCTCGTCCAGACCAAGAATGGCTTTCATGGCAAGGGTCTGGAATTCCGATTGCGCGCCATTGCCGATCATCGCCATCACATGTGCGCCTTTGGGGGCCAGCAACCGGGCCACCACCGCCGAGGTTGCCGCGGTGCGCAACGCCGTGAGAATGGTCATTTCGCTGAGCAACACAGGATAGCCCGAAGCCACATCCGCCAGCAGGCCAAAGGCGGTGACGGTTTGCAAGCCATCTGCGGTATTGGACGGATGGCCGTTCACATATTTGAACCCATAGACATCGCCATCCGAGGTCGGCATCAATTCGATCACGCCGTTTTCGGAATGACTGGCAACGCGGGGGGTTTTGTCGAATAATTCCCAGCGTTTGAAATCGGCTTCGATGTAATCGGCCAGACCGATCAACATCTGTTCCACGCCGATATGGTGGATCAGCTTCATCATGTGATCAACAGAGACAAACGGCACAAGCGCTTTTTCGGAAGGCAGAAGATTGGTCATTGGATTAACCTTTATGAGGGGGGCGGGACCGGAAAGGGCTGTCGGCCCGTCGTTTCGAGAATGTGCAGAGGCTGCAAGCAAGCGCCCCCGATGCATGATAAGCCCGATGCATGATAAGAATGCGTTCAGAATGCCCGCGTCGGGCGGTCAAATACCCGCCGCCCCAAGGCAGAGGCCGCCAGATCAACCATCAGCGATGCGGTGCGCCCGCGTTCATCCAGAAACGGGTTCAATTCCACCAGATCCAGCGATGTCATCAGCCCGCTGTCATGCAGCATTTCCATGACCAGATGGCCTTCGCGCACGGTTGCACCACCGGGAACCGTGGTGCCAACCGCAGGGGCGACGGACGGGTCAAGGAAGTCCACATCCAGGGACACATGCAGTAACCCGTTGGCAGCAGATACTTTTTCCAGAAACGCGGCCAGGGGGCGGGCGATGCCGCTCTCGTCGATTTCGCGCATGTCCACATGGGTGATTGTGGTCTCCTGCAACGCGGCACGTTCTGCTGCATCTACCGAACGCAGGCCGATGATCGCCACGTTGTCCTGGGGCAACGGGTGATCCACAGCGGGAAAGCCGTCAAAGCCCTCGCGCCCGGTGACATAGCCCAAAGGCGTGCCATGCAGATTGCCGCTGTCGGTGCTTTGTGGGGTGTGAAAATCGCTATGTGCATCCAGCCACAGCACAAATTGCGGGCGGTTCACGCTATGGGCATGGCGCAACGCGCCCAGAACGGTGCCCAGCGCCAAAGCGTGATCACCGCCCATAAAGATCGGCACGCCGTCTTTCAGGGTGGCCTCGGCCGTATCTGCCAAGGCTTGGGTCCATGCGATGGTTTCTTCCCATGCCACCAGTTTGGGATGGTCCTTGGCGGTGAACGGGGCAGGGGTCACATTGCCATGATCGCTGACACGGTGGCCCAGATTGCCCAGCGCCTCGGCCAGACCGGCGGTGCGATAGGCATCAGGCCCCATCAAACAGCCTTTACGGCGTTTACCACAATCCAATGGCGCGCCAACCAGAATACAATGTTGTTGTGTCATCACGAAATCCTCACTCTGTTTGAATAGGACATATCTGCCAGTTAGATGCATCGACAACTGGCCATATTGGCCGTATTGGTGGGTTATTGACCAAAATGAGATATCACTATGGACGAAACGGATCATCGCCTGATTGCTGCCCTGCGCCATGATGCGCGCATGTCGCTGTCTGATCTGGCGGCCAGATTAACCCTGTCACGTGCCACGGTGCGGGCTCGGGTCGCCCGTTTGCGCGACGGGGGGGAGATTGTCGGATTTTCCGTGGTGACCCGTGCAGATGTGATGCATGATCCGGTGCGCGGCTTGATGATGATCGGGATCGAAGGGCGCGGCACCGAGCGGATCACCCGTCAATTGTCCGGGATGGCCGAATTGCGCGCGGTGCATTCCACCAATGGCCGCTGGGATGTGATTGTCGAGATCGGCACAGAAACCCTCGAACAGTTTGACGAGGTTCTGTACCGGATACGCAAACTGGACGGGGTGGTCGCCAGTGAAACCAGTCTTTTGTTAAAAACCCGTAAATCCGCCTGAAGGTCAGCGGCTGAGGGCGGCCTTGATCCAGACCGCTGTCAGGGCAAAGGCAAACAGCGCGTTCCAGCCCGCCATCGACAGGCCAAACAGCGACCAGACAACCTCGTCACACATGACGATGCCCAATGGCGCATCAAGCGACAGCAATGATCCGCCATCCATGCCGCTCATGTCCAGGCCGCCGCCGGTGCACGAGGTCGGCCCCGGCCAGAACCGCCATTCCACCCCCGCGTGATAGGCGCCGATCAGACCCGTGGTCGCAGTGGCCAATGCGCCCAGCCATGCCAGCAGACGCGGCCCGCCCGCCAGTACAATCGTGCCGATCACAAGCGCTGCGGCATGAGGCCAACGCTGCCACAGGCACATTTTGCATGGCGCAAACCCGCCAATATGCTGAAACCCGAACGCCCCCAGCAACAGCGCCGCTGACCCAAATGTAGCAAGCAATATCAAAGATTTACGTTTCATAGCACCCGCACCAGTAAAAAGCCGCCAATCAGCAGCAGCACCGCCAGAGTGAACATCATGCCCAACCGGCGTTCAATGAAATCTCGTATTGGTGCGCCAAACTGCCACAGCAAAGCCGCGACAATGAAAAACCGCAGCCCCCGCGCCAGTATCGAGGTCACGATAAACGTCATCAAAGGCATGCCCGTCCAGCCTGACATGATGGTAATCACTTTGAAAGGAAAGGGGGTTACACCTGCGGTCAGCACCGCCCAGAACCCCAGATCGTTGAACCGTGTGGCAAATTCGGCCATTGCATCCCCTTTGCCCAGCATCGTCAGGATCGGCTGGCCGATGGTGTCAAAGGCCAATGCGCCGATGGCATAGCCCAACATCCCCCCCAGAACCGAGGCCACCAAAGCCACGAAAGCAATCAACCATGCGCGTTTTGGTTGGGCGATGATCATCGGGATCATCAGTATATCGGGGGGAATCGGGAAAAACGAACTTTCGACAAAGGCCACCACCGCCAGCGCCCAAAGTGCCTGCGGATGTTCAGCGAGGCTCAAAGTCCAGTCATACAGGCGTTTGATCATGGGGGGCGCTTTCCTTTTATGGTTCTGCAACATCATGACCGCCCGTCTGCGTCAAGGGCAGAGCAAAATAACCTTCAGATTGCCCTTGCCCAGCCGGAAAATGCAGGCTAAATCGCCCTCAGTGCCCAAGTGGCGGAATGGTAGACGCAGGGGATTCAAAATCCCCCGCCGCGAGGCGTGCCGGTTCGAGTCCGGCCTTGGGTACCACCTTGTTTTTACAAGGTTTTCCGTGGAATGTGAAGATATCGCGCATTGCTCAAATGTCATTGTTTCCCCGGTTGCTCCCCGATGAACCTTCTGTTTTTGTTTTGTCCTAAAGCTCATTTCAAATCGCTTTTCGCCTACGCTACGCCTATGCCTGTCGGCTCAATTTCTTTTGATTGGCCTCTACGCGGTATGTCTGAACCATCTTAAGGGTCCGGTAACCGGTGACTGATTGGATCTCAGCATCCGGGCATCCAGCCTCGGCCAGCGCTACCGCCGCAGTAAAGCGCCGCCCCTGTGGCACCTGATTGCCGCAAACCTCGCCCGCCCGTTCACGGACATTCATGAAACGCTTGAAAACGATGTTGTCATCAAACGGGCCTTCGAAATTCTTTGCCCTCTTTCCGTGATCTGCTTGGCGGTTATCGAACCTCTGCGGACACCATTTCGCGATTTAGACAAATTTTCGCTATTTTCCGTTTTTAACACAGGATGTTCTCAACTTTCTATTGAATGTTTTGCGCCAGATTGCCCGCAGTTAAAGACGCGATACGGGCCTGCGGTGCCTCGGGCTGAAAGCCGGTTCCACACCCTTTGGTGACACCCGCCGCTCTCTTTGACTGCTGTCTATTTCCTGCGGGCAAAGCCACGCGGGCGCATCATTGCTTAGGAGAATCCGCTATGATCAGAACCATTGATTTCAATGCGCTTGGCGCTGACGTTCCCGTCACTGATGCCTATCTTTCACAGGGGGTGACGATTTCGGCCACCGGCGGCCTGGGGCGGGCGGCGGTGCTGAATACTGCTGATCCTGCGATTGATCACGATTTGCAATCCGACCTGTTGAAAGGCGCCTTGATCATCGAATCAGATGCGGAGAACCCCGCCTCTACAGGCAGTGATGCCCCTGGCAGCCTGTTCTTTGATTTTGACGGGCCAGTGCGCATTAAGTCCCTGACATTCAAAGACATCGAATCCCAGCCTGACGCGGCAACGCGGCTGATTTTCTATGCCGGGGATGGCAGCGTGCTGGAAAACCACTGGGTTGACCCGACCGCAGATGGCGGTGAACGCACGGTGGGGCTTTCGGTGCCGGGAACCGCACGTCTTGAGGTGGTTTTGCCAGCGGGCGGCGCCGTGGATAACCTGATTTTTGAAGACAGCCATGTGCATCATGGCAATCACGATCCCGACGCGGTGGCGGATACGATCGAGGTCGAAGAAGACGGTACCGTGGTGATCGCCGTGTTGGACAATGACAGCGATCCCGATGGCGACCCGCTTGCTGTCAGCGCCGCCTCAAGCCCGGATGGCACCGTGACAATCACCGCGGCAGGCAGCCTTGAATTCACACCAGCCGCCGATTTCAACGGGCCCACAAGCATTTCCTATACGATCGAGGATGGGCGGGGCGGCAGCGACAGCAGTGTTGTCGATGTGACGGTGACCCCGGTCAATGATGCCCCCGTGGCCGAGGATGATCTGGCCGAAACCGATCAGGGGCAAAGCGTCATCATCCCGATCCGCGCCAATGACAGTGATCCCGATGATGATACCGAAACCCTCGTTCTGTCTGATCTGGGCAGTGAACAGGGCGCGGTTACGGACAATGGTGATGGCAGTGTCACTTTTACCCCCGCAGCGGGGTTTTCCGGTGAGGCGGTGATTTCATACCGGCTTAACGATCCGCAGGGGGCCTCTGATCTGGCCTCTGTCGGCGTGACGGTCCATCCGGCAAACAGCGATCCTGTGGCGCAGGATGATGTGGTGCAAACCGAGGAAGACACCGCAATCCTGATCGACGTGCGCAGCAATGACAGCGATCCTGACGATGATCCCCTGACGCTCGGCTCTGCCTCAAGCCCGGATGGCACGGTCGAAATTATCGATGGGCAATTGTTGTTTACACCACTGGCCAATTTCAACGGTCCCACCAGCATCAGCTACACCGTCGAGGACGGGCGCGGCGGCGCGGATACGGCCGAGGTTTCCCTGCTTGTGACACCGGTGAACGATGCGCCCGTGGCCGGGGATGACAGCGCCGAAACTGCCTATGAAACACCCTTGCTGAATGTTGCGGTTCTGTCCAATGACAATGACCCTGATGGCGGTGATCTGTTGCGGGTGATCGCTGCCCAAAGCGAGGATGGCAGCGTTGAAATCAATCCTGATCAGAGCCTGAATTTCATCCCCGCCACCGGTTTTACCGGCGCAGCACTGGTGACATACACCCTGAGCGACCGGCCAGCAGGTGATCCAGATGCCCTGACGGATAGCGGGGTTCTATCCATCAACGTCGCCGCGCCACTTGGCGCTGACGGGTTTGTGGACGGGTCTTTTGACGATGATATCATTGATGAAGACTATATCGGCGATCCGGATGGTGACCGCGTGGATCACGGCGATGCAATCTTATTCGGCGCAGGCCCCGAGGATGATTTCATCCGCGCGGGCGCAGGTGATGATCGTGTCAGTGCCGGCTTGGGCGATGACATCATTGAAGCCGGTTCTGGCGATGACGTGATTGCGGCGGGCGCAGGCCGTGACAGCGTATTTGGTGGTGATGGCAAGGATATTATCGACACCTCCACAGCGCTGCCGCGCCCGGATCAAGGCTATCCCTATTCCGAAGCCGATGGTCTGGGTTTTACCGGCGACCCTGACCCCGAGGACGACCGCGACTGGGTCGATGGCGGCGCGGATGATGACATCATCCGCACCGGCGATGACCGTGACACCATCACCGGGGGGGCGGGCGCGGATCTGATTGATGGCGGGGTAGATGATGACGTGATCTGCGGTGACAGCGGCGCGGATCGCATTGTCGGCGGCGAAGGCAATGACAATATCTTTGGCGGCAGTGGCAATGACACCATCTATGCCGGAAACGATCCGGCGCTTGGCTTGGATATCCTGGACATTCCCGATGCTGCGGATGCGGATCACCCCTTTGCGCCAGACCGCAATCCGCTGAATGGCCGCGATACCGTCAGCGGGGGGGATGGCAATGACGTGATCTATGGCGCGGATGACGATGATCTGCTGCTGGGGGGCGCGGGCGCGGATTACCTTGATGGTGAGATTGACGATGATCATCTCAGTGGTGGCACTGGCCGCGACACGCTGATCGGCGGGCAGGGCGAGGATACGCTTTTTGGCAATGAAGACGCCGATGAACTGGACGGCGGCAGCGGCAATGACCTGCTGGATGGCGGCGGTGATGACGATATCCTAAGCGGCGGTGACGGCGATGATATCCTGTTGGGCGCGGAGGGGGATGACAGCCTGAATGGTGGCGCTGGCTTTGACACAATGACCGGCGGCGCGGGCCGCGATCTGTTCACCAATGTCGGGTTTGGCGATGTCATCGACGGCGGTGACGGCGCGGTGGACTTCGACACTTTGGATTTGCGTGGTTCGCTGCTTGAGGGCGGGCGGATGGAAATCAATTATACCTCCGAAGACCAGGAAGACGGTTTTGTGCGGTATTTCGACGCCGAAGATACCGAGGCCGGTTTACTTTCCTTTCAGGATATCGAAGCGATTGTGCCTTGTTTCACCCCCGGTACCCTGATTGCCACGCCAAAGGGGGAACGCCGTGTTGAAAACCTCCGGATCGGGGACCGGGTGATCACCCGTGACAATGGCCTGCAGGAAATCCGTTGGGTCGGGTCGCGTGCCCTCGGGCCTGCGGAATTGCGCCATGCGACAACGCTTTGGCCGGTGCTGATCCGGCAAGGGGCCTTGGGCAAGGGGCTGCCGGAGCGGGATATGTTGGTGTCTCCCAACCACCGAGTGTTGAGTGTGAGCGATGAAAACGCGCTGTATTTTGAAGAGCGCGAGGTGCTGGTCGCAGCCAAACATCTGACAAAACAGCCGGGCATTGATGTGGTCGAAACCAAGGAAATCACCTATGTGCATCTGATGTTTGACCATCACGAGGTGATCCTGTCCGATGGCGCATGGACAGAAAGCTTTCAACCCGGTGATCAGGCGCTGGCAGGCATCGCATCGGATCAACGCGATGAGGTTCTGTCGCTTTTCCCCGAATTGGCCACGCCCGAAGGCATCACCGCCTATGGTGCGGCGCGCCGGTCCCTGCGCAGACATGAGGCCGAAATGTTGACGCGCTAGATGCTTTTACAGCATTTAATACAGGCTTTGAAACGGCCGGTACGGCATGCCCGTTTCAGGGATTGTCTGTTAAGGTTTTGAAATCTTTGGTTTCTGTCAGAGCCAAGGGCGCCATGTTTTACAACACTGCCATGGGTCAATCTGTGGCGCCGCGTCTGTTGCGCCATTTGCGCCAGTCTTCGGGCGTGTCCAGATCTGCGCGTGCGTGATCGCCGGGCAGGGGCACCAGCATCACCATGTCTTTGGCCCGGGCGACAACCGCGCGCGCGCCGCCGTCGCCGTGCAATCGGGCAATCGCGCCAAACAGGCTGCGGTGAAATACAATCGGATGACCGGCCGCGCCTGCCTGTGTCGCACCACGCCAGATAACCATGTCACTGGTCAGATCCACCGCCTGTCCGACCCTTTGCAAATCCGCGATGGTCAGATCCGGCAGATCCCCCAAGACAACCATCGCACATTGGGCTGTATCCGGCAGCGCGGCAAAACCGCTGCGCAGGCTGGCGTTCATGCCCTCAGCGGGATTTTCAACAGGCAATAGGTGTAGATCAAGCCCCGCCAAGGCACCATAGCGCGGATGCGGGGGCGGCGGCAGCGCAACAATCACTGGTGCATCTGTGACCGCGCGGGCCTTTAACGCCTGATGACGGATCAACGGCAAACCGTCGATGTCTTCTAGCAATTTGTCGCGGCCCTGCATGCGGCGGGACTGGCCCGCCGCAAGCACGATCACTGGAAAGGGTAACATCTGTGCCATGATTTTAACGTAACCGCAGCACAGGATAATGTCAGCCGCGCATCCGCGCCCCGTCGCTATCAAATAGCGGGGTGGTGATCAAGATGGCAGGGCGCATCTGGCCAAGAATTTCGATCTCGACTTTCAGACCCTCCTCGGCGCGTTCACGCGGCACAAAACCCAATGCAATGGATTTGCCCGCATGGTGCGAATAGCCGCCAGAGGTGCAAAAACCAACAACCGCCCCGTCCAGCCAGATCGGTTCATAGCCTTGTACGTCGGCGCCATCGGCCTCTACATCAAAAGCCATCAATCTGCGGGCGGGGGGCGTGTCACGTTCCGCTTCGGCAGCGGCACGGCCAATGAAATCGACGGCTTTTTTGAAGCTGATGAAACGGTCCAATCCGGTTTCTGCAGCGGTGTAATCGGGTGAAAATTCCGACAGCCATGAGCCAAAGAATTTATCAAGCCGCAACGACATCATCGCACGCATCCCGAACGGCACCATGCCATGATCCTGTCCCGCGCCCCATAATGTGGTCCAAAGCGATCGCTGGTCCATTGGATCACAATAGATTTCAAAACCCAGATCACCGGTATAGCTGACCCGCTGCACGATACAGGCGGTCTGGCCCAATACCATTTCCCACACATCCAGGAATTTCATTTCCGAGACATCCGTGCGGGTACAGGCCTGCAAAACGGCACGGGCATTTGGCCCTGCAATCTGAAAGCCGGTGCGGCGGTCCGAGATTTTCTCGACATCAACACCGACTTCCAAGTGGCTGAGAAACCAGCGGAAATGATAGGCCTGAGATCCATAAGACGCGGTCAGTTGAAACAGTTCTTCCCCGAGACAGGAAATGGTGAAATCGCCAATGAGGCGGCCCTTTTCCGACAACATCGGCGTCAGTGACAAGCGGCCGATTTTGGGCACACGCCCGGCCATGATCCGGTCCAGCCAAGCGCGGGCTTTTGGGCCTTTAACCAGAAATTTACCGAAGTTCTGTACCTCGTTGATACCAACCGCGTTGCGCACGGCGGCGACTTCGCGGGCGGTGGCGTCAAAAGCATCCGAGCGGCGGAAGGTCGGGGTTTCAAAGGTCGGCTCGTCGCTCTGGGCAAAGTAATTGGCGACCTCAAGGCCGAATTGCTGCCCCCAGACCGCGCCCATGCCGCTAAAGATGTCATACATCGGTGTGGTGCGGTGCGGGCGTGCCGCGGGCAGTTCTTCGTTCGGGTAAGACACTGAAAAACGTTTCTGATAGTTTTCAATAACTTTCGGCAAGGTATAGCCCGGCGTGATCCAATCACCAAAACGCGCCACATCCATCGCCATGACATCGCGTTCAGGTTCGCCTTCGATCATCCATTGCGCCAGCATCAGGCCAACACCGCCGCCTTGGGAAAAGCCCGCCATGACCCCGCAAGCCGACCAGTAATTGCGCATGCCCGGCACCGGCCCCACCAGCGGATTGCCGTCAGGGGCAAAGGTGAAGGGACCGTGAATCACGTTTTTGACACCTGCACGTTGCAGATCGGGAAACCGTTTATAGGCAAATTCGATACTGTCCTCGATTTTATCGAAATCGTCTTGCAGCAGTTCCTGACCAAAGGACCAAGACGTGCCATCCACCGCCCAAGGGCGGCAGGTTTGTTCATAAAACCCGATACAAAGCCCTTTGCCTTCCTGGCGCAGGTAACTTTCGCCCGCTGGGTCCATCACATGCGGGTGTTCTTTGCCGTCTGCCATCATGTCGACAATCAACGGCACGTCTTCGGTGACCAGATATTGGTGTTCCATCGGGTGCAGCGGGAAATAGACGCCTGCCATCGCCCCGACTTCGCGCGCCCACAGACCGCCTGCATTCACGAGATGTTCGGTGTGAATTGTGCCTTTGTCGGTGACCACATCCCATGTGCCATCCGGGCGTTGGTTGGTTTCGCGCACCATGCATTGGGTTTCAATGGTCGCGCCGCCCATGCGGGCCGCTTTGGCATAGGCATGGGTGGTGCCGGAGGGGTCCAAATGCCCGTCAAGGGGATCATAAAGCCCGCCAATAATGCCTTCGATCGAGGTCACGGGGGCAATTTTGGCAATTTCTTCGGGGCCGACAATCTCGGTATCCAAACCCATAAACCGGTGCTTGGCACGTTCGGCCAGCAACATGTCAAAGCGGTCCTGGTTGTCCGCAAGGGTCACGCCGCCCACATGGTGCAAGCCGCAAGACATGCCGGTGATTTCTTCCAACTCTTTGTAAAGACGAATGGTATAGCCCTGCAGCGCGGCCATATTGGTATCACCGTTCAACGTGTGAAAACCGCCCGCCGCATGCCATGTCGATCCTGATGTCAGTTCCGAGCGTTCCAGCAGCATCACATCGGACCAACCCAGTTTGGTCAGGTGATACAATACCGACGCGCCGACGACACCGCCGCCAATAATCACAACTCGGGTGGACGTTTTCATAAGGATCTCCAATCAATTTGACGGCAGACTGCCCAAGGTCGATCCCTGAATCATGTGGTTTCCCGACAAAAGATGTCGATTTTGCCACATGATCGCTGTTCACCTAATGCGCGATCCTTTTGCCGGGGATCAGTTTATGCGCGGGTTTGTGCAAACTGCAGCCTGCCAAAGCGGAGGACTTTGCTTTTTTCGACAGGGCATGTCGTGTTCCGGCAATCCAAGCGGCGGGGCGCGGGCCAAGTTGCGAAGCAATGTAACCTATTTGGAAAGCCAAATCATGCGTACCCACGCCCAAGCTGTCGTCATCGGAGGCGGCGTTATCGGCTGCTCGATTCTGTATCACCTGACCAAACTGGGCTGGACAGATGTTGTTTTGCTGGAACGGAGCGAATTGACCTCCGGGTCCACATGGCATGCGGCGGCCAATATCCACGGGCTGCATGACAACAACAACATCACCCGCATCCAGAATTATACGATGGACCTGTATAATGCGCTGGAGGCCGAAACCGGTCAAAGCTGCGGCGTGTTTCAACCCGGATCCTTGTATCTGGCCCAGACCGAAGCCCGTGAACACCAGCTGCGCCTGCAAGCGGCCAAGGCGAAATATTACGGGTTGAATTTTCACGAGGTCAGCCGCGCCGAGGCCGAGGCGCTGCACCCTTTGGTGGATTATGACGGCATCCGCTGCATCATGTATGAACCCTCGGGCGGCAACGTGGATCCCTCGGGGGTGACCAATGCCTATGCGGTGGGCGCGCGGCAGAACGGCGCGGAAATCATTCGGTTCTGTCCGGTCACCGGCACGGAACAACAGCCCGACGGCACATGGATTGTGCGCACCGAAAAGGGCGATATTCATACCCAATGGGTGGTCAATGCAGCGGGCCTATGGGGGCGCGAAGTGGCAGCGCTGGCAGGGATCAAATTGCCGCTGCAACCCACGGAACACCAGTATTTCGTCACCGAAACCATTGCCGAGATTGACGGGCTGGACCGGCGCTTGCCCTCGGTGGCGGATCGGGACGGCGAATATTACCTGCGCCAGGAAGGCAAGGGATTGTTGGTTGGGGCCTATGAAAAGAACCTGAAGTTCTGGGCCGAGGCGGGCACGCCGCAGGGGTTTGGCCATGAATTGTTCGGCGATGATCTGGAGCGGATCGAAGACAATATGATGCGCGCCATTGAACGGGTGCCTGCGGTCGGCGAGGCGGGGATCAAACGGGTGATCAACGGGCCGATGATCTGGTCGCCGGATTCAAACGTGGTGTTTGGTCCGGTTCCCGAATTGTCTAACTACTTCTGTTGTAACGGTATTATCCCAGGGTTTTCACAATCAGGCGGCATGGGTTTGCTGGCCGCCGATTGGATTGTCACCGGTGAAACCCGCTATGACATGTTCGCCTGGGATGTGGCGCGCTTTGGCGATTGGGCCGATGCGGCGTTCACAAAGGCACGGGTGGGCGATCAATATGCCAACCGTTTCAAGATCCATTTCCCCAATGAGGAACGCGCTGCGGGGCGCCCGATGCGGATGCGCCCGGCCTATGGCGCGCAGCGCGATCTGGGCGCGGTGTTCGGGTTGAACTATGGCTGGGAGCATCCGCTGTATTACGGTTATCCCGTTGGGTCAGAAGACAAAACCGAAGGGTTCACCCGTCAGGGATGGTGGGAACAAGTGGGCAAGGAATGCCGGATGCTGCGCGATCACGCGGGCATCATCGACATTTCCAACTTTGCCAAATACCGCTGCAAAGGTGCAGGGGCCGAAGAGTGGCTGAATGCCATTTTTGCCAATACGATGCCCAAATCGGTGGGGCGGTCCTGCCTGACGCCGTTGATCGGGGTGCGCGGCGGCATTGCGGGGGATTTCACTGTGACCCGTTTGGCCGAGGATGAATTCTGGATCATCGGGTCGGGCATGGCCGAGCGCTATCATGCGCGGTTCTTCAAAGAGGTGCCGCTGCCCGATGATACGACATTCGAAAGCCGCACCGAGGCGTTTTGCGGCTTTAACGTCGCGGGGCCGAAATCGCGTGACCTGTTGCAGCGCCTGACCAACACGGCGCTGGCGACCTCTGATTTCCCGTTTATGCGCTCAAAATGGATTGAACTGGCGGGGATCACGGTTCTGGCGCTGCGGGTGTCCTTTACCGGGGATCTGGGCTGGGAAGTGCATTGTGCAGCGCAGGATCAGGCGGCGCTGTTTGACGCCTTGATTGCCGCGGGGGCGGAACTAGGCGCGGGGCCGGTGGGCAGCCGTGCCTTGATGTCGCTGCGCATCGAAAAGGGCTATGGATCATGGAGCCGCGAATATTCACCTGAATATTGGCCACAAGAAGTGGGGCTGGAGCGGCTGTGCAAGATGGACAAAGCCTTTCTGAACAAAGCGGCAGTGGCCCAAACGCTGGCAAAACCGGCGCGGGAGCATCTGGTGATCCTGGCCCTGGATGCCGAGGATACCACAGCATCAAATGCCGATGCCACAGGGGGCGAGCCGATTTTCCGGGACGGGAAAGGCATCGGGCGTGTGACCTCGGGGGCTTATGGCTATTCTGTGGGCCAGTCTTTGGCGCTGGGATTTGTCAAAGGCGCCAATGCCGGTGACAGGGTGGAGGTGATGGTGCTGGGGCGGCCACACGGGGCGGTTATTCTGGCAGAGCCACCGTTTGATCCCAAGGGCGCGACGCTGCGCGGCTGATTGGATCATGGTTTCGTGACGCCAGCGCCGGGGGTTTTGCACCCCCGGACCCCCGCAGAATATTTGGGGCCAGAAAGAAAGTTAAAGCGGGCGGATTTTGAGCTGGGTGATGCGGTTTCCATCACGGGCCATGACTTCAAAGCGGAAGCCATGAAAGCTGAACACTTGTCCGGGGGTCGGGATCATCTGGGCTTCGTGGATCACCAGACCGGCGACGGTATTGGCCTCGTCATCGGGCAGTGACCAATCGGTGGCGCGATTGAGATCGCGGATCGTCATTGCCCCGTCGACATAGTGATGGCCGTCCTCGGCAGGGGTGACGTGGTGATCGGCGTCTGGATCAAATTCATCGGTGATTTCACCGACAATTTCCTCAAGGATGTCTTCGAGGGTGATCAGGCCTTGCAGCGATCCGTATTCATCCACCACCAGTGCAAAATGGGTGCGGCGGCGCAGGAACTGGCGCATCTGTTCATCAAGGGTCGAGGTTTCGGGCACGAAATAGGGTTTCATCGCCACCTTTGCGACATCAAATGCCTTGAGAGAGGCCGCATCGCCCTCGGGCCCGCCGATCAATTTATACATGGCGCGCAAAAGGTCTTTGGCGTGGATCACCCCGATGATGTTTTCAGGGTCATCGCGAAACACCGGCAGGCGGGTGTGATTGGATTGCAGGCATTGTTCCAGAATATCGGAGGGCGCGGCATTGGCGTCGATCATTTCGATATTGGAGCGGTGCAACATGATTTCTTCGACCACCCGTTCGCGCAGGTCCAGCGCGCCAAGGATGCGGTCGCGGTCTTCTTTTTCGACCACGCCTTCGGAATGGCCCAGTTGCAAGGCGCCGGCGATTTCCTCGCGTACTGCAAGAATATTACTGTCAGGGTCGATGGTGACGCCAAAAATCCGTAACACGCCCCGTACAAAATAACGCACGGCCGTGACCACGGGGGCAAAGACCAGTACCACCAATGCGATGGGCCGCGACACCAGGGCGGCGGCGCGTTCGGCATTGGTGATCGCATAGGTTTTGGGCAGGACTTCGGAAAATACCAGCACCAGAAAGGTCATCACCAAGGTGGCAAGTGCGACACCGGATTCGCCAAACAACCGCGTAAACAGCGCCGTGGCCAAAGAGGCCGCGAGGATATTCACCAGATTATTGCCAAGCAGAACCGACCCGATCAGCCGTTCGGTGTCTTCGGTGATATGGAGGGCGCGCTGTGCCCCGCGCGAGCCTTTGTCAGCCTGCGAGCGCAACTTGCCCCGCGAGGCCGCCGTAAGCGCGGTTTCAGAGCCTGAGAAAAAGCCGGAGAGCACCAGAAGGCACAAAATGATGCCGCTGCTGATCCAGAAAGCGCCATCAAAGACGGGTGCGCTGGGTTCCATGGGTGTTGATATCCGATCAATTGGCTGTAGCTGTGGTTATGGGCATCAACGGGGTGTCATTCAAGGGTGCGCAGCAGGAGGCCTGCAGGATGAGACATCTTGATCTTGGTGAACGCGACGATCCGGTGCTGCTGTTTGGTGGACCCTATTCTAATGCCCAGGCGCTGGCGGCGCTGTTGCAAGTGGCCCAACAGCGCCAGATAGCGCCGCAACAGATGATCTGTACCGGTGATGTGGTGGCCTATTGCGGTGCGCCGATGCGCACCCTTGCCCTGATGCGCGGATCGGGGGCTGCGGTGCTGGCGGGCAATTGCGAGGTCCAGCTGGGCCATGATGCGATGGATTGCGGGTGTGGATTCGCGGCGGGCAGCGCCTGTGATCTGCTCAGTCCGGGCTGGTACGGTTTTGCCGCGGCGCAGGTATCGGCGGGCGATAAAGCATGGATGGCCAACTGCCCGGAAATCATCAGTTTTACCCATCACGGTGCACGCTACGGGGTGATCCACGGCGGGGTGAGCGACATTGCCGAATTTATTTTCGAGGTCAGCCCCGAAGCGGTTTTTGCGCGCGAATGGCAGGCACTGGAACACCAGATCGGCCCGGTGGATCACGTGATCGCCGGGCATTGCGGGATTCCGTTTCTGAAAGACATGGCACGGGGGCGCTGGATCAATGCCGGGGTGATCGGCCTGCCGCCCCATGACGGGCGGCAACAGACCCGATATGCGATCCTGGATGGTGGCGAGGTGCAGTTCCAGCATCTGCGCTATGATGTGGCCGGGGCTGTGCGGGACATGCAGGCGGCGGGCCTGCCCGAGGCTTATCAAAAGGCGCTGCGCACGGGTTACTGGCCATCCGAAGACGTTTTGCCATCTGCCTTGCGGTTTTTGCCGTCGGCCAGCGGATGATGTTCCAACACCAGTTCTGCCAGACGTTCCTGTAACACATGGGTGTAGATTTCGGTGGTTGCCACATCGGCGTGGCCCAGCATGGTCTGGATCGCCCGCAGATCGGCCCCATGCGCCAACAGATGCGTGGCAAAGGCATGGCGCAGGGTATGCGGGGTGACTTTGCTGGGATCAACCCCCCCCGCCACGGCAAATTCCTTGATCAACAGATAGAACCGGTGTCGCGTCAGAAAACCAGAGACCCCGCGCGAGGGAAACAGAAAACGCGAAACAGGTTTACGGTGTTTTTCCGCCAAAATGTCTTGGGCGTCGCGTTCTTGTAGCCAATCGGCCAGGGCAGTGCGCGCAGGCGGGGACAGCGGCACCATGCGTTCTTTGCCGCCTTTGCCCATGATCAACAACAGGCGTGGATCACCGCGCGCGGCGCTGATCGGCAGGCTGACCAATTCACTGACCCGCATGCCCGTGGCATAGAGCAGCTCCATTAAACAGATGTTGCGGATTTGATCGGCTTTGGAGCGGCCCGAGGCGCGCGCCGCCTCAAGCAGTTGATCGACCTCGGCTTCGCTGAGGATTTTTGGCAGGCGTTTGTCCTGCCCCGGTCCGGCGATCTGGATGGCGGGATTGTCACTGCGCAGCCCTTCTTCAAAGGCAAAGCGGTACAATTGCTTGATGGCCGAGAGGCGGCGCGCGCGGGTGGATTTGGCCAGGCCCTGGGCATCGCAATAGACCAGATATTCTTCGACGTCGCCGCGCATGGCACTGGTAAAATCCTGGCTGCGGCGCGCCAAAAATACGTCAAAATCCTTGAGGTCACGGCCATAGGCCAACAGGGTGTTGGTGGCGGCCCCCAATTCGGCGGCCTGGGCCTCAAGAAAATTGGAAATCCAGTGAAATGTTGCACTTGGCATGGTTATTGATCCAGCAATAGCACTTGCAGCGCGGCACGCCGGGCGCTGTCTTCGAGGCCCAAAGCCCGCAGGGTCGACAGCGCATCGCGCAGCGCGGCGGCATCGCCCTGCACGCCTTCCTGCAGCAGATCAAGGGTCACGAGGATGCTTTCCCCCAGACGTTTCTGGGCGACATTGGTGGTCAGATCGGCGCGCGGAACAGCACCGTTAAACGCGTCATAAATGGCGGATTCGAGGCCATCTTCAGGGCGCTGTGCAGGCACTTCGCCGCGCGCGATCATGCTGGCCAGATCGGTTTTCCCGGCGCTTGCGGCCTCATATGTGGGGGACAGAAGGGCGATTTTCCGGGAAATGATGCCGCTGCTGCCGGGCAGATCAAAGCGGGCAACCGGTTCATGGAAAAGCGTTGCAAACGGCACTTCGAGCCCCGCTTCACGCATCGCGTTCCATGCGGCGGGCAGGGTTTTGGCAACCGCATCAGCGCTGCCCGTGCCAAGGGCGGTTTCAAAACGCTGCAAGGCGGCAACGCGATCCCAGATGCCGCCGGATGCTGCCGGAGCGCGCTCTGTGTACAGCCCCAGCAGGCGGTTGTCGGGCAGGGCACCGGCGCGGGTCAGGCGCTCTGCGGCCTCCAATTGCGATTTCCAGCCGGCAAGATCGCGCAGATCGGCAACGGCATATTCCCGTGGCTGGTTATGGGAGGGCAGGGGTTCACCGATGGTTTCAAACAAGCGAAACGACAGCGGATCCATCCGGCGCGGCGCGGCGAGGGGCGGCGCCCCTTCAAACCCGTCAGGATGCAAGAATCGATCCATCAAATGCAGTTTTTCGTCCGGCAACAGACTTAGGGCCTGTGCGGTGCCAAAGGTTAACGCAGCATTGTCCCATTGTTGGTCCCGCGCAGCGCAGAAAATCTTGGTGCCATAATCGCCCGTCAGATAGGGGGCTGAGGCCAACATGGCGCAGGGGCGGTCTTCGGTGCCGGTTAGCAGGCTGATGTCCATCCACAGGTCAAAATGATCGGAAGACGTGGCCACACCGGCCTGTTCGATCAGCGAAAGGGCAGGGTCCAAGGCACCGGAATGCATCAGTTTTTCAGCCCGCGCCAAGGCCAGCGCATCCCCGGATGCGGCACCGCCCAAGGGCGCTTTGGCCTCGGCCAGCAGGACCGTGAACAACAGCGCCTGGGCGGCGGGCAATTGCAGATCGGGCAGGTTCTTGATCAATCCTGTTAGGCGCGGCAGGCTGCTGCCGGCCCATAGATCAGCGGGCAAACCGGTGATGCTGTCGGGCACCAGACCGATCTCGCGCGGGGCGCCCTGGGTTAACGGGGCGGTGGTGATTTCCGGCACGGCACCGGATTTGGCCACGGGGGTTTCGTTCATCAATGGCGCGACAGGTGGCAATCCAACTGCGGTGGGGCCTTGGGTGCCCAGCCAGTCAATCACCGACAAAGGCGCGGTTTCCTGCGCAAAAGCGCCGCCAAAGGCAGGCAGGCAGATCAAGCCCAGAACCACAGAAAAACGACATGAATCTGCGGGTTTACCCATCACATCAATCCGAATCTAACGTCACGGGAACCCTTGTTTCCACTTGTTCGGGGGCAAAATCGGCACCGAAAAATGGCCCGAAATATGCATATGCGACAAGCCCGATACATCCAATGATCAGAAGATATATCAGTAACTTGAATAATTTGCCCATGTGGATGCCCGTTCGTTTTTTTACTTTGTTCCATATTCTATATATGGCCTTTTAGGTAAGATCACGTCATTCAGATGAAAATGAGCAGAATTGAGCAAACCATGGCCGATGACCACAGGTCACTCCCTCGGTACCGTCTGAAAAAGACGGCTGTTCTGGTTGGGATGATGGGGGCTGGCAAGACAGCGGTGGGCCGTGCGCTGGCCGCCAAATTACATGTGCCGTTCCTGGACAGTGATGCCGAAATCGAAACAGCCGCCAATCTGACCGTACCGGAAATTTTTGTACGTGACGGCGAAGAGTTTTTTCGCAAACGCGAAGCCGAGGTGATTTCACGGCTGTTGGAAAACCAGCGCTGTATCCTGTCCACCGGGGGCGGTGCGTTTCTGGCCGAACAGAACCGTCAAAGGATTTCGGATCGCGGGGTCTCGGTCTGGCTGAACGCGGATATCGCCCTGTTGTGGAACCGGGTGAAACACAAGGACACCCGCCCGTTGTTGCGCACAGCAGATCCCAAGGCAACGCTGAATGATATTTTTCAATCCCGCGTACCTATCTATAAATTAGCCGATTTATCAGTAACTTGTGGTGCGAACTTAACCATAGATGATATGGCTGAACGGGTGATTGCGGCATTGAAGACCCGACCCGATGTATTGGAGTGTAGCCATGGTTGAAACCGTCAATGTCAATCTGCCCGGTCGTGAATATGACGTCCGTATCGGGCCTGGTCTGGTGGATGAAGCAGGCCTGCATATCGCGCCTTTGTTGACCCGGAAAAAGCTGTTTGTGGTCTCTGACCAGACGGTGGCGGCGCTGCATCTTGACCGCCTGCGGGCAGGATTGAAAAGTGCAGATATCGACATGCAGGCGCTGGAATTGCCCGCGGGCGAAGCCACCAAAAGCTGGCCACATCTGAGCCGTACCGTGGAATGGTTGCTGGATCAAAAGGTCGAACGCGGCGATATCGTTGTGGCCTTTGGCGGCGGCGTGATTGGGGATTTGGTCGGTTTTGCCGCTGCGATCCTGCGCCGCGGGGTGCGGTTTGTGCAAATCCCCACCTCCTTGTTGGCGCAGGTGGATTCGTCGGTTGGCGGCAAGACCGGCATCAATGCGCCACAGGGCAAGAACCTGATTGGTGCGTTTCATCAACCGTCATTGGTTCTGGCCGATACCGCCATTCTGGGCACATTGAGCACGCGGGATTTCCTTGCCGGTTATGGTGAGGTGGTCAAATACGGGCTGTTGGGGGATGCAGCATTCTTTGGCTGGCTCGAAGAAAACGGGCCGGGCATGGCGGCAGGTGATATGGCGGCACGGGTGGCGGCGGTGCGTCGTTCGGTGCAGATGAAAGCCGACATCGTGATGCGCGACGAGACCGAACAGGGTGAACGGGCCTTGCTGAATCTTGGTCATACCTTTTGCCACGCGCTTGAGGCGGCAACAGGGTACTCCAACCGGTTGATGCATGGCGAAGGCGTTGCCATTGGCTGTGCGATGGCATTCGAATTATCGGCGCGCATGGGCCTTTGCGCCCAGGAAGACCCCAGCCGCGTGCGGGCGCATCTCAAGGCGATGGGCATGAAAGCTGATCTGTCGGATATCGAGGGCGATCTGCCCGATGCCGCGGCCTTGCTTGATCTGATGGGGCAAGACAAAAAGGTGGTGAATGGGCAATTGCGCTTTATCCTTGCCCGCGGCATTGGCGCGGCCTTTGTCACCGCAGATGTGCCGCGCGATACGGTGCTGAAGCTGCTTGAGGACGCACTGCAAGCACGGATCTGAGTGCAGGAACGGGCCTGATTTTGTTCTTTAGGCAACAAAAAGGGGCGGCCGAACGGCCACCCCGAAAATCGCATTATGCAATTGATTTAGAACGGAATTTCGTCGTCCAGATCCCGTGACCCGCCGCCGCCATTACCGCCACCTGTGGGGCCGCTGTCATAGCCGCCCCCCGAGGGGCCGCTGTCATAGCCACCACCGTATTCTGCGCCGCCGCCGGATCCCCCGCCATAGCCGCCGCCACCCCCACCGGAGCCGCCATCGCGGCCATCCAGCATGGTCAAAGTGCCGCCAAAGCCCTGCAAAACCACCTCGGTGCTATAGCGATCGGCACCGGCCTGATCCTGCCATTTGCGGGTCTGCAACTGGCCTTCGATATAGACCTTTGAGCCTTTTTTCAGATATTGCTCGGCGATGCGCACCAGACCTTCCTGAAAAATAGCCACAGTATGCCATTCGGTCTTTTCGCGGCGTTCGCCGGTGTTGCGGTCTTTCCAGGTTTCCGAGGTCGCGATCCGCAGGTTACAGACCTTGCCGCCATTCTGGAACGAACGCACCTCTGGATCGCGTCCCAGATTGCCGATTAGGATCACTTTGTTGACTGAGCCGGCCATATGTCGCCCCCCTGTTTAGTTCATGTCATTCACAGGCGCCGCGAATCCGCGACGCCCCAAGTTTAAGTGGTTATATCGGGCCAGGGATGCTTGAACCATGCCTTTTGCACTTTCGAAAAACCGTCACGGCTTTGACGCCGCCTGGGTTCAAAGATTTCAATGCGTTAAAGGAAAGACGACGGGGCCGGCATATCGAGAAAAGCAGCGCAGCCCAATTTCCCGCCAATTCCCTGGGACCAACGGTAAACTAAAACTGGCAGCAGGGCCATTCTTTGCTATAGTTTGCCTGTTCCAGGGCAGGGGGTGTCGGGCAGGATGTTTAAGGCGGGAATCGGATTGGCATGTGCCGCCGCTGTGATGCTGGCAGGGGCGGGCAGCCCTGCGGATGCAGATGTGTTCAGCAGCAAAAGCCGCAGTGGTATCTTCAAATCGCAAAAGAAAATCCTCGATACCCGCGCCGCCAAACAATATTCCTCCTCTGTTCGCCTCATGCCGCCTTCGGTGAACACCCCGACAAAATGGGGCAGCGCCGCCAAATACGACGGTAAATATAAAGGTGTGTATTTGCAGATGGCCAAAGATTCCGCCGCGCGTCACGGGGTGCCTGTCGATCTGTTTTTGCGTCTGGTCCAACAGGAAAGCGGCTGGAACCCCCATGCCAAATCCCACAAGGGGGCCTTGGGGCTGGCCCAATTGATGCCATCCACCGCACGCAAATTACGGGTTGATCCGGCTGACCCTGCGCAAAACCTTGACGGCGGGGCGCGATATCTGAAACAGCAATACCGCACCTTCGGCACATGGCGTCTGGCCTTGGCAGCCTATAATGCAGGCCCCGGCGCGGTGAAAAAATACGGCGGTGTGCCGCCCTATGACGAAACCCGCAATTACGTCAAAGTTATTTCAGGCAGCTAGCGCGCGTAAATTAGCAATATCTATCAATCCGTTATCGAAATCCCTGTCCTTGGGGATGGTTTTTCTGAACCTGATCGGGAACCAAACCCGTACATCAAATGTTACTTCTCCAGAGCGCCACAGCAGGGATCCCCCCTGTCACCACGCCGTAACGAGTAAGGAGCATTATCATGTTCACCACGATGAAAAATATCACTTTTGCCGCTGGCGTCAGCATTCTGGCACTGGCATCCGCAAGCACCGCAGCCGAGCTGCCCAAAGTTTCCCAGATCAACGTCGAAACGACATATGAAGCGGCGCAAGACACCAACGCTCAGGCGCTTTATCCCGAATTGCAAACCGACATTCAAAAAGCGGTTGCCGAAATGGTGCCCACCAGCGATGACGCGGCCGATCCGACCATCCGCATTGATATTCGCAAAATCGCACTGGATGGCGATACGATGCTGCCCGACAGCGCCGAATTCAACCAGATCGAAGGCGTGGTCTCTATCCAGGGCGGCTCTGACGTTGGGGATGTGACCTTCCCGGTAAATATTATTGCCTCCACTGCAGATAAAACCGCCCCGGAAGGCTATGTTCTGGTGCCCCCTTCAACGGAAGATTTCTACAATGCGATGATTTTCGGTTTTGCCGATACCGTAAAGATGGAATTGGCCAATGTGAATACATCGGGCGATGACATCAGCCGCTAAGGTATTCATTCCAAAAGAAAAGCGCGGGTGGCCGATGCCGCCCGCGCTTTGCGTTACTCGGGAACTTTATTCCGCCGCCACCCCGACTTCGATCACCGGCTCCATCTCTGACAGCTTTTGATCGCTCAAATGGCACTTCACCTGGTGACCTTCGGCCAGATGGCGGATCGGCGGCACTTCGCGGTCACATAATCCGTCTGGCACTTCGGTTTTCCAGCGACAGCGGGTCTGGAACGGACAGCCCGGGGGCGGGTTCATCGCCGATGGAATATCACCCTCCAGCACGATGTGCTTTTTCTTGACGGATGTATCGGCAATCGGCACCGCTGACAGCAACGCCTCGGTGTAGGGGTGATAGGGCGGCGAGAACACCTGATCGGTGCTGCCCAGTTCCACAACATGGCCCAGATACATCACCATCACACGGTCGCTCAGATAGCGCACAATCGACAGGTCATGGCTGATGAACAGCAGGGTGGTCTTTTGTTCGCGCTGGATTTCCATCAACAGATCGGTCACTGCCGCCTGCACAGATACATCCAGGGCAGACACGGGTTCATCCGCCACCACAATACGCGCATCGCCCGCAAAGGCACGGGCAATACCCACCCGTTGCTTTTGACCACCCGACAATTGCCGCGGCATCCGGTCACCGAATTCACGGGGCAGCTTCACCAGATCCAGCAGTTCCAGCATCCGCTGGCGGCGCTCGGCTTCGTTTTTTCCGACCTTGAAAATCTCGAGCGCACGGATGATCTGCCGCCCGACGGTCATCGACGGGTTCAACGTATCAAACGGGTTCTGGAACACCATTTGCACATCCGCGACATTCTTGGTGGTGCGGTTTTCAATCGGAATGTCACCGATGTTTTCGCCATCCAGCATGATTTTGCCTTCGGTCGCGGTTTCCAATCCCATCAGCACTTTGGCAAAGGTGGATTTGCCGCAACCGGATTCACCCACAATCGCCAGCGTTTCGGATTCGCGTGCCTCAAAGGTCAATTCTTCATTGGCCTTGACCACTTTGGTATCACCGCCGCCAAACATCGCATTGGCCGCCACCTGATAATATTTCTTCAGCTTGTCGATCTTCAGAACAACCTTGCCAACCTCGCCTTTGGTTTTGACCTCGGCCAGTTCCAGCGGCGCATTCCAGTCGATTTCCTGAAACTTCAAACAGCGGGTGGTATGGCGGTCATCCCCCGCCACATTCTGCATCGGGATATAGCCTTGATCACAGCGCCCCGCCTCGAAATAATCGCAGCGCGGGCCAAAGTTACAGCCGTCAGGGCGTTCATGGGGCAGGGGAAAGTTACCCGGAATCGCCACCAAAGGCCGGGCGTTTTTATCGGCACCGGGCAATGGAATGGAGCGAAACAACGCCTGCGTATAGGGGTGCTGCATCTCGTCAAACACGTCTTCAATAGACCCGCGTTCCACCGCCTCGCCGGAATACATCACACAGATCCGGTCACAGGTCTCCAACACCAGACCGAGGTTATGCGAGATAAACAGCATCGAAGTGCCGTATTTGGTGCCCAATTCCTTGACCAATTCCACCACAGCAGCCTCGACAGTCACATCCAATGCGGTTGTCGGCTCATCCAGAATCAACAAGGACGGCTCTGACATCAGGGCCATCGCGATCACAATGCGCTGTTGTTGGCCCCCGGACAATTGGTGTGGATAGGCGTTGAGAATCCGTTTGGGATCGGGCAGTTTCACATCCGTGACCACCTGCAAGGCCCGCTCATAGGCGTCCTTTTCGTTCATGCCGGCATGGATCATCGGCACTTCCATCAACTGCTTGCCGATCTTCATGGCAGGGTTCAGGCTGGCCATCGGTTCTTGATAGATCATCGCGATTTCAGACCCGCGAATGTCGCGCAGTTCCGCATCGCTCATTTCGCCCAGATCACGGCCTTTGAATTTGATCGACCCGCCAACAATCCGGCCGTTCTTGCCCAGATCCTGCATCACACCAAGCGCCACCGTGGATTTGCCACATCCGGATTCGCCCACCAGCCCCAGCGCCTCACCGGGGCGCACTGTGGCCGAAAAATCCATCACCGCAGGGATTTCGCGCAACCGGGTGAAAAATGAAATCGACAATTTGTCGATCTCCAGAATGGGGCCGTCATATGCGTCTTTAACCATCATACTCTCCTTAGGGAGCGGCCAAACCAGAGCGGATCTTCCAGTCTCTTTTTGGCCCTAAATATTCCGGGGGTCCGGGGGCTGGCCCCCGGTCCACCCCTCTCACTCAATCGCGCAGGCTTTCTTCACGCAGACCATCCGCCAGCAGGTTCAACCCCAGAACAAGGCTCAACAAGGCCAGCGCCGGGGCAATCGCCGCATGGGGATACAGCGACAACAACCGCCGCCCAGCATTGATCGTGCTGCCCCAATCCGGGCTTTCGCTTTCCAGACCCAGACCGAAAAAGCCCAATGTCCCCAGCAGGATGGTGGTATAGCCAATGCGCAGGCAGAAATCGACAATCAGCGGCCCGCGGGCGTTTGGCAGGATTTCCCACAGCATGATATACCACGGCCCTTCGCCACGGGTCTGTGCCGCTGCCACATAATCACGGGTTTTGATGTCCAGTGCCAGACCGCGCACAATTCGGAACACAGTGGGCGAATTCACAAACACCACCGACACAAACACCACCAGAATACCGGCACCGATGTCAAACAGATCCAGAAAGGCGGGAATGCCGGGAATCGAATAATTCGGCGTTTGCACAATGGTCCCGTCACTTGAAACCATCGACAGATAAAGCCACGCACCGATGCCCAGCACCACAATCAACAGCGGCGTGCGCACGCTGGGCTGGGTGTAATAGCGCGAATTCAGCAAGATCGCCAAAAACACCAGCGGGAACACAAACAGGAACAGCGCCATATAGTTGGGAATCCCCGTCAGCACGATTTCCGGCGTGACCAGCAGGTAAAACAGCAAGATCACCGGAAAGGCGAGGATCAGGTTTGCCAGAAAGCTCAGCACCGTGTCCAGGCGCCCGCCGTAATATCCCGCAGGCAGGCCCAACGTGATCCCGACCATAAAGGCAAAAAGCGTCGCAAAGGGCGCAATTTTCACCACCACCCAAGAGCCTTTGATCAAGCGGCTGAACACGTCACGGGCAAGGTTATCCCCGCCCAAGAGGAACCATTTGAATTCCTCTGCCTCGGCCCCGCGCAGTGGCGTTCCGGGCAATTTGTTTTTCATACCCGACACTTGGCTCAGGCTGTCATGGGTCACCAGCAGGTCAAACACCCCGCCGAAAATCCCTGTGAACACCCAGAACATCACAATCGCAAATCCGATCATGCCGACGGTGCTGTCAAACAATTTACCATAAAGGCCCAGCTTGCGCTTAAAGGTGATCGACAGGGTAAACAGCACAACCAACGCCACCCAGACCGGCAGGAACTGCCGCGCCATACCGCCGATGATACCCGCGCCCGTGCCCATGATGATGCCAGCCAAGAGATAGATCAGCACCATCACGATGATCGCGTAAAATAAGATATTCACCACCATACTGATGAACCCGCTGGCGCCCTGATTGGCCGCCATTGTGCCGTCACCCGCCACCGCGCGCCCGCCGGATGAGGGCACAAAGGACGCAAGGATTTGCACCACAATGCCCAAGGCCAACAGCAGTAACACCGTGGTAAAGATAAAATTCAGCCCGCTTAAAGAGCCCGTCCATGTCAAAGGTTCCATGTCCTGTGCTCCTTAAGAAATGCGAATGCGGGGGTTAAGATAAACATAGCCGATATCGGAAATCAGCTGGGTCACCAGAACCACCACAACAGAAACGACCGAAACCGCCAACAGCAGTTCAATGTCGTTGTTTGACGCCGCCTGTACCAACAGCCAGCCGAACCCTTTGTAGTTGAACAGGGTTTCCACGATCACCACGCCGTTCAGCAGCCATGGAATTTGCAGCATGATCACCGTGAACGGCGCAATCAGCGCGTTGCGCAAGGCGTGTTTCAGAACAATATCGCTGAACTTCACACCTTTCAGACGCGCGGTGCGGATATATTGCGCGGTCATGACTTCGGTCATCGAGGCCCGCGTCATCCGCGCGATATAGCCCATGCCATAAAGCGAAATCGTCAGTACCGGCAAAAAGAAATTCCAGAAATTCGCGCTGGCCATCGCCGAGGTGGCAGAGCCAAGGAACAATGTCTTGCCGTCGATCCAGCCCCAGTCTGCCAGAATTGGCGAAATGCCGAATTTTGACGAGGCCAGCACCGCGATAAAGATCACACCCGAGACATATTCAGGCGTTGCCGTGGTGGCGATGGAAAATGTCGACAGCGACCGGTCCAGTTTCGATCCTTCGCGCATCCCTGCCAGAACCCCGACAATCAACGCCGAGGGCACCATCAACATCAGCACCCAGAACATCAGCTTGCCGGTCAGCGCCAGCCTTGTCATCAAAGTGCTGCCCACCTCGTCTTTAAAGACCGTGGAAAACCCCCAATCACCTTGTAAAATGCCACAACGTGTCGGGCGGTCCTCTGGTGGGGTGCTGGCGTCAAAGCAACGGCCAAAGGTTTTGCCGTCTTTCTTTTCGGTCACCCAGCCCGGCACAACACCCAGCCATTGCCCGAATTTCACCGGCATCGGCTGTAGATAACCGCGATCGCCCAGATAGCTGGTCACGGCTTCATCCGACATCCGGAAGTTGCCTTGGGTCTTGGCGAGTTTTTCAAGGTTTGGATAAAGGTTGGTTAGCCAGAACACAATGAACGTCAGGCACAACGCCGTCAGTAACATCACACCCAAGCGGCGCAAAATAAATAGTCCCATGTCGTGCCCCTGTTGGTGGCGCGGCGGTTTGTCCGCCGGATTTGGTTGGCGTTAAGCCATTGTTAACGAGAGCAGGACTACAAAGCCCCCAACTGGCCGGATGATGTGGATTCTCCACTTTGTCCGATACTCCTATTCGCCCTATCAGGCATGATAGAGAGACATAGGTCAATGTCATCTTCCGGCAAAAAATTAGTATTTTACGACATTGGGCTGCTCTAAAAACGACATTTTCCCTGTGTAGATATGATCATAAACCATGCAAATAGGGCCATGAATTGATGCGGCTTTGCGAAATCTATGCCGATTGCGGGCGCAATTTGCTGGGCGGCGATCCGGTATGTTGCTGGATAAAGCGGGTGAAATAGGCCGCTGAGCCAAATCCAAGGTGGCGTGCGATATCCTGTGCAGGCAGGCGGGTGTCCTTTAACAGGCTCCGCGCCGCGTATAAAACCCGTTCGGTCAACAGATCCGCGGCGGTTTTGCCTGTGGCCGCTTTGACAGCGCGGGTCAGATGGGTGGGGGTCACCCCCAATCTGGCCGCATAATCCTGCATGCTGGTACCATCGCGAAACCGCGCCGACAGATCAACGCAAAAACGCTGGCTTAACCGGCCCGAGGCATTGCGCCGCTCGGGCACATGTTCATCCATCATCATCTGGCGCCGCAACCAGACCGACATCAGGGCGGCATGGGCTTCGAGCGCGTCCTGGCGCAGGCTGCGTTGTTGGGTCTGTTCACGCTGGGCGGTTTCGATCAAGGCCGTCAGTTCCGATTGGGTTGTCACATCGCGAATCCGCAGATGGCGGGGCATTTCCGGCAGACGCAATGGCGTGCCTTGCGGGATTAACACCGCCTGACCAATGCTTTGCCGCCCCAAATCCAATGCAAACAGCGATCCTGCCGGCACCCAGAGCGCGTTGTGGGTGCCGATTCCGCGCCGCAGCCCGTCCAGCAACATCCGCCCTTGACCACGTGTCACCCAAATCAGAAGATGATAGCTGCGGTCATGGGCCAATCCCAATTTCCAGTCCTGTCCCCCCGTCAATTGAGCCAGCGAAAGCACTTCAATGTCATTGGGGGCAGTTATCATTCAAAAGATCGCATTTGTTAGATAATCAGACAGATTCTTGCTGCAATTAAGCCGGTATTTATCTGGATTATGCAAGTGATACACCTAGGCGCGGGCGATTTTATGCCACTCTGCCATTTTTGACCGCATCCATGTGCGTTGGCGTTTTGCAAAACGCCGCGTTGCGATCACCGCCCGTTCCCGTGCGTCTTCCCGGGTCAGATCGCCGTTGGCATAGCCCATCAGTTCAGGCACGCCAATGGCACGATGGGCGGGCAGGGATGGATCATATTGTGGCCGCACCGCGGCAATTTCATCCATTGCCCCCGCCGCAAGCATCAGATCAAACCTTTGTTCGATCCGCCGGTTAAGCCAATCTTTGCCGACGTCAAAAACAATCGGGAAACTGTGATCAAGCGGCAAAAGCGCCGGTCCGGTATCTTGTTGCCATGCGGCCAATCCTTTGCCAGTGGCCTGCTGCACCTCCCAGGCGCGCTGTACACGGGCGCGGTTCTGCAGATCAATCCGCGCCTTGGTCTGCGCATCAACAGCGGCCAACAATTGCGCAAGCGACAGATCATCCCCGGCGCGCCGCAACTCTGGCGGGGTTCGTGGAATATCGGCTAACCCCTGTGTCAAAGCCGTGAAATACAGCCCCGTGCCACCGGTAATAATCAAACGATCAGAACCCTTTAGCAGCGATTTCACATCACGCAACCAATGCCCGGCAGAATAGGGATCTGTGGCGCCGACATGGCCATACAGCAGATGTTTTGCCTGGGATTCCTCGTCTGGCGAGGGCCGCGCAGAGATGATCCGCCAGCAATCATAGACCTGACTTGCATCCGCATTCACAATCACCCCGCCTTGCGCCGCCGCGATCTCAAGCGCCAATGCAGATTTGCCCGATGCGGTGGGCCCGGCAATCAACACGGGTTGCTCTGGCGACAGGGCGCGCAGCACATCACGGGTTTGGGGAGAGGGCGCTTGCGGCATTTCTTTAATCTAACCTGATGCTTTACATTGAACCTTGGCGCTATTTGCGACATTTTGCGCCCGAATGAAAACCCCAGAGCCCTCCGAAAGGTGCCAACATGCCCCAAGACGCCCCCCAATCCAGTTTCAACCGTGTGATGTTGAAGATTTCAGGCGAGGCTTTGATGGGGGATCAGGGGTTTGGCTTGCATCCGCCGACAGTGGAGCGGATCGCCCGCGAAGTACAAAGCGTCCATGAAATGGGCGTTGAAATTTGTATGGTCATCGGCGGCGGCAATATTTTTCGCGGGTTGCAGGGCAGCGCACAGGGTATGGAACGCACCACTGCCGATTATATGGGCATGTTGGCCACGGTGATGAACGCGCTGGCGATGCAATCCGCGCTTGAGGAATTGGGCATTCATACGCGGGTGATTTCCGCGATCACCATGAACGAGGTCGCCGAACCCTATATCCGCCGCCGCGCCGTGCGCCACCTTGAGAAAAAGCGGGTCTGTATTTTTGCTGCGGGCACCGGCAACCCCTATTTTACCACCGATACCGCAGCGACCCTGCGCGCCAATGAAATGTCCTGCGAGGCGATCTTCAAAGGCACCAAAGTAGACGGCGTTTATGATAAAGATCCTAATAAATTCGCCGATGCCAAACGCTATGACGAAGTCAGCTATGATGATGTGCTGGCCAAACGGCTTGGGGTGATGGATGCCTCTGCGATTGCGCTGGCGCGGGACAACAACCTGCCGATCATCGTGTTTTCGCTGGATGAACCGGGCGGATTTCGCGGTATTCTGGCGGGTCAGGGCACCTATACCCGCGTGCAGGGCTAGAACCCCAGGGTGCGAAAGCCTGCTGGCCTTTGCACCCGCTGTTGATTTATACCTGTGCCAACGCTCACCCCGGCGCGCCCCTGCCGGACGTGACCCCGAATTGAGGAAAAGAACACCCCATGGCAGATGATTTTATTCTGGACACCGATGACCTTGAACGCCGCATGAAGGGGGCCATTGCCTCGTTGCGGACCGAATTTGCTTCTCTGCGCACCGGTCGCGGTTCGGCCTCGATGCTGGAACCGGTGATGGTAGATGCCTATGGGTCCATGACGCCGGTTAATCAGGTTGGCACGGTGAACGTGCCAGAACCGCGCATGGTCACCATTAATGTTTGGGACAAAGCCCTGGTCGGCAAGGTGGAAAAAGCCATCCGTGAAAGCGGTCTGGGCATCAATCCACAGTTGAACGGCACCATCATCATGCTACCGATCCCCGAATTGAACGAAGAGCGCCGTCGCGATCTGACCAAGGTGGCGGGGCAATATGCCGAACACGCACGGGTGTCGGTCCGCAACCTGCGCCGGGATGGCATGGACCAGATCAAAAAAGCCAAGGCCGACGGCATGTCCGAAGATGATCAAAAGTTTTGGGAATCCGAAGTGCAGGACCTGACCAACAAATTCACGACCTTGATCGACGAACAGCTGGAAACCAAGCAAGCCGAAATCATGCAGGTTTGATCGACCCTTAGCCACTGGACCTCTGGGCAGCACCTGCTTTGCATGAGGGGCTATCCAAAGGACACCGCGCCTCGGCGCCAGAAAACGGAGCCCGAGACCGGAATGGAAAGCCGCCAAAAGGCCAATGCGACCCCGCACTCTGAGATTGTCGAGGGGGGGCCGCGCCACGTGGCGATTATCATGGATGGCAATGGCCGCTGGGCCACGCAACGGGGACGGCCGCGGTTGTTTGGTCATCATGCCGGGGCAAAACGGGTGCGAGAGATCGTGCAATCCTGCCCTGATTTCGGGGTTAAGTATCTGACAATATTTGCCTTTTCGACTGAGAACTGGAAACGCACCCAGGTCGAAGTGGCAGGGCTGATGAGCCTGTTCCGCCGTTATATCACCAAAGAAACCCGCGCCCTCAGCGAAGATGGGGTGCGCGTGCGGTTTATCGGGGATCGTCTGCGGCTCGATGATAAATTGATCCGATTGATGAACGATCTGGAGCAGGCGACAGCCCATAACAGCGATGTGCATCTGACCATCGCCATCAATTATGGCGGCCGAGACGAAGTGGCGCGGGCTACCAAACGGTTGGCCCAAGACGTGGCCGGGGGCGTTCTTGATCCCGAGACAATAGATGAAGAAACTCTGCCAAGGTATTTGGATACTTATGTTTTACCTGATCCAGATCTTGTGATCCGCACCAGCGGAGAGGCCCGCATTTCGAATTTTCTGCTGTGGCAATCGGCCTATGCAGAGTATGAATTCATCGATACGCTCTGGCCCGATTTCACACGGGATGAATTTGGCTGTCTCTGTGCGTCTTATGGCGGGCGTGACCGGCGGTTTGGCGCGGTAAAAACCTGAAGGATAGAACATGGGCAAAAACCCTGAACAATGGTCCGATCTGAGCGCGCGGATGATCTCTGCGGCGGCAATGGTGGTGATTGGCCTGCTGGGCATCTGGTATGGCGGGCATATTTTTCATCTGCTGGTGGCGCTGATTTGCGGGCTGATGGTCTGGGAGTTGGTTGGCATGTTGCGCCCCGGCGTGCGGCATCAACAATTGCAACTGGGCGGATTAACCGGTGTCGCGGTGTTTCTGGCGATCTATCTGCCGGTGGGCTTTGCCCTGCCGATCCTGCTGGCGCCCGCCTTGATCGGGTTCGGGCAATTGTCTCATAACCGTGCGGTTTATATGGTCTTTTCCGTGATGATCCTGCTTGCCGGTTTTGGCATGATGCAGGTGCGCGATGATCTGGGTTTTGGCTGGATGCTGTGGCTGGTGCTGGTGGTGGTTGTTACCGATGTGGTCGGATATTTTGCGGGACGCGCCTTTGGCGGGCCGAAATTCTGGCCGGCGGTCAGCCCCAAGAAAACATGGTCCGGTACCGCCTCGGGCTGGGTTGGCGCCGCATTGGTCGGGCTGCTGTTTTCGATCAATTCGGGTGTCGGATTGCAATTGATGGGCATTTCCATCGCGGTATCGATGGCCTCGCAGATGGGTGACATTGCTGAATCGGCGGTGAAACGCAAAACCGGTGTCAAAGACAGCTCGGCGCTGATTCCCGGTCATGGTGGATTGCTGGACCGCTTTGACGGGATGCTGGGTGCGGCGGTGTTTTTGCTGATTATCGGGCAATTCATCGGCTTTCCTCCGGGGTTGGGCTAGGCCTTGATGCCACGCAGAGTCAGTATTCTGGGGGCAACGGGCTCCATCGGGCAAAATACCATAGATTTGATCCGTCGTGAGCGCGCGACATATGATGTCGTGGCTTTGACAGGGGCAGGCAACATCGCACAGCTGGCGCAGGATGCGATTGATTTGAAAGCAGAAATTGCTGTCACGGCGCGCGAGGATCTGCTTGGGGATCTGCGCAGCGCCTTGGCAGGATCAGGGGTAATAGCCGCCGCAGGGGCCTGCGCCATCACCGAAGCCGCCAGCCGCCCTGCAGATTGGATCATGTCCGCGATTGTCGGTGCTGCGGGCTTGGCCCCCGGTCTGGCCGCTGCAAAACAGGGCAGCACGCTGGCGTTGGCCAATAAGGAATCGCTGGTCTGCGCAGGGCCGCTGATCCTTGAAACGGCGCGCAAACATGGCAGTAAGGTCCTGCCTGTGGACAGTGAGCATTCGGCGATTTTTCAGGCGCTGATCGGTGAAGACATATCCGCCGTAGAGCGGATCATCATCACGGCCAGTGGCGGCGCCTTTCGGGATTGGCCACTGGAAAAACTGGCCGCTGCAACACTGGATCAGGCCTCAAACCACCCCAATTGGGATATGGGCCAGCGCATCACGATTGATTCGGCATCCATGTTTAACAAAGCGATGGAAGTCATTGAGACAAAAGAATTTTTTGGCATTGATCCGGCGGCGATCGAGGTGCTTGTGCACCCGCAATCGATGATCCATGCGCTTGTGGGTTTTGTTGACGGCGCCTTGATGGCCCATGTTGGCCCGCCGGATATGCGCCATGCCATCGGCTTTGCGCTGCATCATCCAAACCGCGCGCGATTGCCGGTTGAGCGGCTTGATCTGGCGGCCATCGGGCGGTTTGATTTCAGCGCCCCGGATGATCAACGCTGGCCGGCGCTGCGGCTGGCACGCGAAACCATGGCAGCGGGCGGATTACATGGCGCAGTGTTCAACGCGGCCAAGGAAACCGCGCTCGATTTGTTCATTGCCGGACGCATCGGTTTTCCACAAATGGCAGAGATCGTCGAAGCGACATTGCAGCATATGCAGGCGCATGCGGGCCTTATTCATGCGGGTGTGACCCTTGATAACGTCCTCCAAGTAGACCATTTGGCACGTAAGGCGGCGCAGGCCGCATTCATGACAAGAGCAGGGTAGCGTTTTGGATATTGTTGGACTTTTGCCGCAGGCGGGCGGGTTGATTTGGACTTTGGTGGCCTTTGTGGTCGCGCTTTCGGTGATTGTGGCGATCCATGAATATGGTCATTATATCGTTGGCCGCTGGACCGGCATCCATGCCGATGTGTTCAGCCTCGGCTTTGGTCCGGTGTTGTGGTCGGGCCATGACAAACGCGGCACCCGCTGGCAGATCGCCGCGCTGCCCTTTGGTGGATATGTAAAATTTGCCGGAGATTCCAACGCCGCCTCTGGCAAGGATGAGGCGGCCATGGCGGCCGTTGCTGATGATCCTGAACAATTGCGTCACACCATGCATGGTGCACCGCTTTGGGCGCGTGCGCTGACGGTTGCTGCGGGGCCGGTGTTCAACTTTGCGCTGTCGATTTTGATCTTTTTTGCGGTCGCCTATTGGGTTGGCGTGGCCCGTGATCCTTTGACGGTGGGCGAAATGCGTGCCTTGCCGCAGGCGGGGATTGAATTGCAATCCGGGGATCAGATCATCGCCATTGACGGGATGGAAGTGCCCAGACTTGAGGATCCGGCCTATGGCGGTTTTTTCAACAAGGTGCCACAGGAACCGGCCCTGACCTATGAGGTGATGCGCGGGGATGAGCGGCTTGCTGTGAGCGGGCCCTATCTGTTGCCGCCGCTGGTTTCCCAGGTGATGCCGCAATCTGCGGCCTATGCGGCAGGGCTGCAATCGGGGGATGTGATCACCTCGGTAAACGGGCAGGATATCTATGCTTTTGATCAGCTTAAGGCCAGTGTCGAGGCATCCGAAGGGGCCTCGCTTGATCTTGGGGTCTGGCGGAACGGCGAAACGTTGAGCTTTACGATGACGCCAAAAGTCGTTGACGAACCCCAGCAAGACGGCAGTTTCAAACGCAGCATCCGTATCGGGATCGCCGGCGGTATGGCCTTTGAAGCGGCCACTGAAACCCCGGATATGGGTGCGGCGCTTTCTGGCAGTGTGGCAAATACCTGGCGCATCATCACCGGGTCGATCAGCGGGTTGAAGCAGATGATCATTGGCAACATCAGCACCTGTAATCTGTCCGGTCCGGTGGGCATTGCCCAGACCTCCGGCGCGATGGCCAGTCAGGGTGCGCAATCCTTTATCTATTTTATTGCGGTGCTCAGCACGGCGGTAGGCCTGTTGAATCTGTTCCCGATTCCGGCGCTGGATGGCGGGCATCTGGTGTTTTATGCCTATGAGGCGGTTGCGGGGAAACCACCCAGTGACAAGGCTTTGCGGGTTTTGATGTCCGTGGGGCTGACGTTGGTTCTGTCACTGATGGTCTTTGCTTTGGGCAATGATCTGTTCTGCCCCTAAAGGCAGGGCTCAGGCGGTTGGGGGCAAAAATGCCCTGTCCTGATGCCGGTCTCTGAGCAAGGGGGCATCGGGGCTATTCCATCGAAATAACACCAGATGCCAGCGTTCAGGCGCGCTGCGGGCCTGATAGATCAACCCGTCAGCACCGGTTGCGCGGGCCTGATCCGCAACCTGCCAGGAACTGGCAAAACGGTGCTCGGCGCGTTCTGGCAACCACGGTACTGCGGCAAGATCGGGGTCAATGCCGAGGGCGCGACAGGGCGCAACTTTGCGCAAATCCAGCATCCGTGCTTGCGAAAGATCAAGTTCACAAATCACCCGCGGCGGATCATCGCGGCCGATATAGCGCGCAATGGCATGCCCCGCCCAATCCTGCCGTGACGAAAGATACAGGGCCGGTTGGCAGGAATGATGAAACCGCCCCTCGGGGGAAATCACCCCCTTCAGCAAAGACTGCCGATGGGCGGCCAGGACAATCCGGTAGAACCGCCCAGAAAGCCGTGTCATCGCCGTTTCATTCATTAAAATCTGCCCCGTTCGAATTATCCTGATGTCCGACATGATCGTGAATTTTTCGCAAGGCAAGCCAGCAAAGCCTGCCGGAAACGGTAGATGCCCTGAAAAGGCCATATTTGGTCAAAATCATGCCGTATTGCGGCGCTAGAACCATCAGCAACGTAAACCGGAGCCTGACATGCAAACGATTCAACATTCTTACCGTGGCCTTCATCTGTTGATGGACATTAACGTCGATCGTTTGCTCTATATCAGCGCGATTGCTGCGGCGCTTGCTGCGGGGGCTTTTGTCGGATCGCTGTAAGACGTCGGCAAGCGGTTAACCGCCTTTTCCTACTTCATGATGTTTTGACTTTGAAATGCACTGCATAATGTAGTGCATTTTTGCTTGTGTGGGTTTTGACAATCCGCGTTAACCTGCGTACTCAGGAAGCTAATGATGTCGCAAGATTGGGTCTGAACCATGAAGCTGTATACCTCGGGCGGTGTGCCTGCAAAACGGGCGCGAAACTTTGATTTCGCTAATACTGTCAGGGGCGCTTCTGTTTGCGCTTTGTTGTCAGTGGCTTGGCTTGTTCCTGCGAGTGAAGCCGTGGCGCAAGAATACCGGTTTAACACGGTTGTGATTAACGGAAATGAACGGATTGGCGACAGCGCGATCCTGACACGCGCCGGAATCAGGCGCGGTGCCGTGGTGTCGGGTGGCCAGCTTAATGATGCCTACCAGAATTTGCAGAACTCCGGGCTGTTTGAAACTGTGGCCATCGAACCGCGCGGCGGCACCCTTGTGATCACGGTTGCGGAATTGCCAACCCTGAACCGGGTGCGCTTTGAGGGCAACAAACGTATCAAGGACGAGGTTCTTGAGGCGCTGGTTTCCTCGACCGAGCGCCGCGTGTTCAATCCCGCCCAGGCCGAAGCCGATGCCGCCTCGATTGTCGAAGCCTATGCCAACGACGGTCGGATCGCCGCGCGGGTTCAGCCCCGCATCATCCGGCGCAACCAGAATCGCGTTGATCTGGTGTTTGAAATTTTCGAAGGCGACAATGTTGAAATCGAACGGCTGAGCTTTGTGGGCAACCGCGTCTATTCAGACCGCCGCCTGCGTCGGGTTCTGGGCACCAAACAGGCCGGATTGTTCCGCCGTCTGGTGCGCCGTGACACATTTGTAGAAAGCCGTGTGGATGCGGACAAACAAATGCTGCGCGATTTCTATCTGGCGCGCGGCTATGTGGACATGCGGACCACGGCGGTGAACGGTGAATTGACCGAAGAGCGCGATGGTTTTTTCGTGTCTTACAACATCACCGAAGGCCAGCAGTTCAGCTTTGGCGCCGTCAGTGTGGTTTCCGAAATGCCCAATGTGGATGCGGAAACCTATCAGAAAATCGTCAAGATCCGCCCCGGAAAAATCTATTCTCCGACCCAGATCGAAGCCGATATCGCCCGCATCGAACGTCAGGCGATCCGCGATGGCGTTGATTTCCTGCGGGTCGAACCGCGCATCGAACGCAATGACCGTGATTTGACGTTGGACGTGACCTATGTGTTGTCACGCGGCCCACGGGTTTTTGTCGAACGCATTGATATCGAAGGCAATACCACCACTCTTGACCGGGTTATCCGCCGCGAGATCACCAGCGTCGAAGGCGATCCGTTCAATCCGCGTGAAATCCGTCAGGCCGCCGAACGCATCCGTGCTTTGGGGTTCTTTGAAGATGCCAAGGTTAATGCGCGCGAAGGCAGCAGCGGTGAACAGGTGGTGATCGACGTTGATGTCGAAGAAAAACCCACCGGGTCGCTGAACTTTGGTGGCACATTTTCCAATAATGACGGTTTCGGGGTGGTGATCAGTTTTGCCGAGAACAATTTCCTTGGCCGCGGACAGCGGGTTGGCCTGAACTTTACCACCGCCTCCGAAGCCAAACGCTATGGCATCAGCTTTACCGAACCCCGCCTGTTGGGGCGTGATTTGGCCTTCGGGCTTGAGGTTGATTACGCCCAGACCGATTCCCAGTATTTTTCCTATGACACCAAACGCGCCGTTATCCAGCCCAGCCTGACCTTTCCAGTCAGTGAAAACGGCCGGTTGCAACTGCGCTATACCGCCGAAGAAACCGAAGCAATTCAACGCGATACGCCCAATAACGGGCTGACTGTTGCCGGGGATATCGCCGCCGGTGCGCAGCTTAGTTCATCCATCGGCTATGAGTATACCTATGACACCCGCCTGACGGGTCTGGACCCGACATCAGGTGTCCTGTTCCAGTTCAGTCAGGATTTCGCAGGTCTGGGCGGGGACAGCAAATACATCAAAACCACCGCCAAAGTTGTCGGTGAAAGAAAGATTTTCAACGAAGAAATCACCCTGCGCGCCACATTGGAAGGTGGCGCATTGGCATGGTCCGAAGGCACCAACCGCACGGTTGACCGCTTTATCCTGTCGCCCTCGATCATCCGGGGGTTTGAAACCGGCGGCATCGGCCCGCGCGATATCGGTGGCACTGCCAATGATCCTCTGGGTGGTAATCTTTATGTTGCCGCGCGGTTCGAAGCGGAATTCCCGATTGGCCTGCCCGAGGAATACGGCATTTCCGCCGGGGTTTTCTATGACGTCGGCAACCTTTGGGATCTCAGCGATGTGAACACCAATGGCGGCACAATCGTTGGTGAAAGCGGGTCATTCCGCCATGTGATCGGCCTGTCGCTGTTCTGGAAAACGCCTGTTGGCCCGCTGCAGTTCAATGTCTCCAAAGCATTGAAAAGCGAGAGCTTTGACAAAGAACAAAGCTTTGAGGTCACGCTGCGCACCGAGTTCTGAAGTGATGAAAGCACCTGCGGCCTGTTGTTTTGCGGTGGTGCTGGCCTTGGTGGGGGCCACCCCCGCATTGGCACAGCAACAACAGCCAGCGCCGCTTGATCTGGGGGCTGTTTCCAGTTCGATCCTGACCATTGATTCCGATCGGGTGTTTCAAGAAAGCGCTTTTGGGCGCCGCGTCGCAGATGAGGTCGAACAACAAGCCAAGGAACTTGCGGCGGAATTCCGCAAGATCGAGGCCGAGTTGGAAACCAAGGAACGCAAGCTGACCGATCTGCGCCCCACGATGGCAGCAGAAGAGTTTCGCGTTCTTGCCGACCAGTTCGATGCAGATGTGCAAAGAACCCGACAGGAACAATCGGTCAAGGAACGGAACCTGAATGAATTGCTGGGTCAGGAGCGTGAAGTGTTCCTGACAGCCGCCGCACCGGTGCTTGAAAAACTGATGTTACAAAGCGGCGCGACGGTTATTCTGGAACGGCGGTCGGTATTTTACAGTGCCAATGCCATTGAAATCACCGACGAAGCGATTGCATTACTGGATGAAACATTAGGCAGCGGGATTGAGCCCAAGCAACCCTGATCTGATGCTTGCCCCTCTGGATCGGACTTGATAGCCCTGTTATACGCCCTTGCAAACAAAGGACATTCCATGAGCCAAGAAACATTGCGCGCCGACATTCAAATGATCCAGCGCATCCTGCCGCACCGCTATCCGTTTTTGCTGGTGGATAAAGTCGAAGAAATCGACGGCACCGCTTCGGCGGTCGGCTACAAGAATGTCACGATGAACGAACCACATTTTCAGGGCCATTTTCCCGGCACCCCGATCATGCCCGGGGTCACCATCGTCGAGGCGATGGCACAGACCGCCGGTGTGATGGTCGGTGTGGCATTGGAACAGATGGACAAGGAAATGTTGATCTATTTCATGTCGATCGACAAATGCAAATTCCGTCGCAAAGTGGTGCCCGGTGATGTGTTGCGCATGGATCTGAAAACCATCCGTGGCAAGGCCGGCGGCAAGGTCTGGCGGTTCTCCGGCGTTGCCACTGTTGAGGGCGAAATGGCGGCAGAGGCCGAATTCATGGCGATGCTGGACCTGCCGAAAGACCCCGCATGAGCAATATCCACCCTTCTGCGGTGATCGAGGACGGGGCGCAGATTGATCCCAGCGCCACCATCGGCCCGTTCTGTGTGATCGGTGCGCAGGTTGTTCTACAGGCCGATGTGGTGTTGAAAAGCCATGTTGTGGTGACCGGCCAGACCGACGTGGGCGCAGGCACCGAGATTTTCTCGTTTTCAGTGATTGGTGAAATCCCGCAGGATTTGAAATTCAAAGGCGAAGCCAGCCGTCTGGTGATCGGAAAACGCAACCGGATCCGTGAGCATGTCACGATGAACTGTGGCACCGAAGGCGGTGGCGGCCTGACCAAAATCGGCGATGACGGTTTGTTCATGGCGGGCTGTCACATTGCCCATGATGCGATCATCGGGGATCGGGTGATTGTGGTGAATTCTGCGGCTGTGGCAGGGCATTGCGTGCTGGAAGACGATGTGATCATCGGCGGGTTGGCCGGCATTCATCAATTTGTCCGCATCGGGCAGGGGGCCATCATCGGGGCCGTGACCATGGTCACCAATGATGTGATTCCCTATGGCCTGGTACAAGCGCCGCGTGGCGAATTGGACGGGCTTAACCTTGTGGGTCTGAAACGCCGTGGCGTGGCCCGCAGTGACATCACCGCCCTGCGCGCCGCGTTTCAGATGCTGGCACAGGGCGAAGGCACTTTTCATGATCGCGCGCAACGGCTTGGCGACGAAACCGAAAGCGATTATGTGCGCCAGATTGTCGATTTTGTCAGTGCCGAAACCGGCCGCCATTTCCTGACGCCAAAATGACGCTGGCACTGGTTGCAGGACGTGGGGATCTCCCTGCCAGGGTGGCTGCGGCCCAAGCGGTGCCCCCGCTGATCTGCGGGTATGAAGGCATGTTACCGCAAGGGGTGCAGGTTGATTTGACCTTCCGTTTGGAAACCCTTGGTAGCCTGTTGGTGAACCTTGGGGAACGGGGCATCACGCAGGTTTGTTTTTGCGGCGGCATTGATCGCCCGTCCTTGGATCCCGGCAAGCTGGACACTGAAACAATGGCGCTGGTGCCGCTGTTTCAAAAGGCCTTGGCCGCAGGGGACAATGGCGCGCTGCAGGTGTTGAAGGACATTTTTGAACAGACCGGATTTGCGGTGATCGGCGCAGATCAATTATTGCCTGAACTGCTGGCCGAGGCGGGCATGTTGTCGCAAAAATGGCCGGATGCCCAGATGCGCCGGGATGCGGCACGCGGCGCCGCGGTGCTGGCGGGCCTCGCACCGCTGGACATCGGTCAGGCCTGTGTGATTGGCGGTGAACAGGTTCTGGGCATCGAGACCAAAGGCGGCACCGATCATCTGCTGGCGACTTTGCCCGGATCGGCCAGAACTGCCCAGGCGATCCTGTGCAAAGGCCCGAAAGACGGCCAAATCCGAGAAATCGACATGCCAACAATTGGCCCAGAGACCCTGCGTGCGGCCCATGCGGCGGGGCTGGCGGGGGTTGTGGTGGATGCGGGGGATGTGATCATTCTGGACCGTGCGGCCTGTGTGGCACTGGCGGATGAATTTGATCTGGTGCTCTGGGTGCGGCGCGGGGACGAAGGGTGAAGGTATTCATCCTTGCGGGTGAACCTTCCGGCGACAAGCTGGGCGCGGCGTTGATGGCGGGGTTGAAAACCCTACGCCCCGAGGTGTGCTTTGACGGCATTGGCGGGCCGGAAATGACCGCCCAGGGGCTGCACAGCCGCTTTGACATGTCCGAATTAAGCGTCATGGGCTTGGCGGAAATCCTGCCCAAATACCGGTCATTGATGGCGCGGATCAAACAGACGGCGCAGGCGGTGATCGACACGGCACCCGATGTGTTGATCACCATCGACAGCCCCGATTTTTCCCTGCGCGTGGCGCAGCGGGTCAAAGAGAAATCCAACATCAGAACAGTGCATTACGTGGCGCCCACGGTTTGGGCCTGGCGTCCGGGGCGGGCGGTTAGAATGGCGCGCTGGATTGATCATGTGCTGGCATTGTTTCCGTTTGAACCGCCCTATATGCAGGCCGCGGGCATGGAATGCGATTTTGTCGGGCATCCGGTGGTGGCCGAACCTGTTGCGACCGCGCTAGACGCGGCTGGTTTTCGCGCTGAATATGATCTTGGCGGTGCGCCGCTGGCCTTGATGCTGCCGGGATCGCGGACCGGCGAAGTGTCCAAACTGCTGCCGGTGTTTGAACAGGTGGCGGCGCGGCTGGTCCAGGATCGGCCCGAAATGCGTGTGGTGATCCCTGCTGCGGCACCCGTGGCACAGGTGGTGAAACAGGCCAGCCTTGGTTGGGCGGGCCGACCCGTTGTGCTGGACCCAAGCGATTTGGACCTTAACGCCGGATTATCCCGCAAACGTGCGGCCTTTCGGGCAGCGGATGTGGCGGTCGCGGCCTCGGGCACGGTGTCGCTGGAACTGGCCGCCGCACAGACCCCGATGGTGATCGCCTATGACATGAACTGGCTTAGCCGCCAGATCATCGGGCGCATGGTAACAGTGGATACGGTAACTTTGGTTAATCTGGTGTCGGAGACCCGCAGCGTGCCTGAATTTATCGGGGCCAACTGCCGCCCCGATGCGATTGCCGCCGCGACTTTGCAGGTCTTGGCCGCGCCCGGGGCCCAGGTGCAGGCGATGGCGTTGACCATGCAACGGTTGGGGCAGGGCGGTGAGGCACCGGGGCTGCGGGCCGCGCGCGCCGTGTTGGACAGGATCCGCTAGGCGATTTGGTGTGGATGGTTTTTAGAGGATGGGGGACGCTGTCCCCCAAACCCCCTGGAATATTTATTGCCAAAAAGAATTAAAGGACGTGGGGCTGGGTCAGCCGCGGTGAATCCAGCCACCGCCGAAGATGCGGCTGCTGTCTGGGTCGTAAAACACGCAGGCCTGACCGGGTGAAACGCCTTCCTCCGGGGCCAGCAGCTCCACTTCGGCGGTGGTCTCGCTGAGCGGGCGCAGGATCGCGTCACGCGGGGGGCGGGTGGACCGGACACGCACCGAAATTGGCCATTCTTTTTGTGACATCAGGGGGTTATCACCAAGCCAGTTGATTTCACGTACCGGGATGTTGCGGGTGGCGAGCATGGATTTAGGGCCAACAACCACTTCTTTGCGGTCGGCATCCAGTTTGACGACATAGAGCGGATCCGCCAGCCCGCCGATACCCAGCCCGCGGCGTTGGCCGATGGTGTAATGGATCACGCCGTTATGTTGGGCCAGCACCTTGCCTTCGGGATCAACAATATTGCCGGGATCGGCGGCTTCGGGGCGCAGTTTGCGGATCACCGAGGCGTAATCGCCATTGGGCACAAAACAAATGTCCTGACTGTCGGGTTTCATCGCCACCCCGAGCCCGTATTTTGCGGCCAGCGCGCGGGTGTCGTCCTTGGACGGCAGATGGCCCAGCGGAAAACGCAGATAGGCCAGCTGTTCTGGCGTGGTGGAGAACAGGAAATAGCTTTGATCGCGGCTGGCATCGGCGGCGCTGTGCAATTCGGGGCCGTCCGCGCCAATCAGACGCTGGATATAATGGCCCGTGGCCATGCAATCGGCCTCAAGGTCTTTGGCCGTTTCCAGCAGGTCCTTGAATTTCACCCGTTCATTGCAGCGGATACAGGGCACTGGCGTTGCACCGGCAAGATAGCTGTCGGCGAATTCGTCAATCACCGCATCCTGAAAAATGTTTTCATAATCGAGCACATAATGCGGGAAACCCATGTCTTCGGCGACGCGGCGCGCATCATGGATGTCGATTCCTGCGCAACAGGCCCCCTTTTTCGCCAGCGCCGCCCCGTGATCGTAAAGTTGCAGGGTAACACCAACCACATCATAGCCTTCTTCGGCCAGCATTGCGGCGACAACCGAACTGTCCACGCCGCCGGACATGGCAACAACCACCCGCGTGTCGGCAGGGGATTTGGCAAAGCCCAGGGAATTGAGCGGCGGGGTTTGGTCTAGTGGCATGTCAGGTCTCCGGGAGGTGTTATGAGGGAATATAGGAAAATCCTACTTACTCACAAGGGGCGGCTTCATCTGTCGTTAAGGCTGAAGGGTGCATTTGACAGGCGCGATGAATTGGAGTGGCCGATGTTTCTCAAGAAAGTGGATGGACCACGCTCTGTGACCCTTGCTGATGGCACGGTCATGTCAAAAAGCGATTTGCCCCCGGCAAAGACCGGGCGTTGGGTGGCATCACGCAAGGCGGCAGTGGTGCGCGGGGTCATTTACGGGCTGATTTCACAAGCAGACGCGTTGGAGCGCTATGGCATCAGCGAAGAGGAATTCATGGAATGGGTCCGCGCGGTATCAGAACACGGTGAAGCGGCGCTGAAGGCCACGAGTTTACAAAAGTATAGACAACCTTAGGTTGTTAAATTACATTTACCCACAGGGGTAACGGGTGATTAACCTTTTTTGTTCACGATCCAGTCCAACCGCCATTGGTGACCCGGAGGAATATTATGCGTGTACTGCTTGTCGAAGATGACCCAACCACATCGCGCAGCATCGAATTGATGCTGACCCATGCCAATCTGAATGTCTATGCCACCGATCTGGGCGAGGAAGGCATCGATCTGGCCAAATTATATGATTACGATTTGATTCTTCTTGATCTGGAATTGCCGGATATGAACGGGCATGAGGTGCTGCGCCAGCTGCGGCTGAGCCGCATTGAAACCCCGATCCTGATCCTGTCTGGGTCTGATGATACTGAAAGCAAAATCAAAGGGTTCGGTTTTGGGGCTGATGATTATCTGACAAAACCCTTCCACCGCGAGGAACTGGTGGCGCGGATTCATGCGATTATTCGCCGTTCCAAAGGGCATTCACAATCCATCATCAAAACCGGCCAGATCGCGGTGAACCTTGATGCAAAAACCGTCAGTGTGGAGGATGCCACGGTACATCTGACCGGCAAGGAATATCAGATGTTGGAACTGCTGTCCCTGCGCAAGGGCACCACCCTGACCAAAGAAATGTTTCTCAATCATCTTTATGGCGGTATGGATGAGCCCGAATTGAAAATCATCGACGTTTTCATCTGCAAATTGCGTAAAAAGCTTAACCTTGCCACGGGTGGTGACAATTACATCGAAACCGTCTGGGGCCGTGGCTATGTCTTGCGCGACCCTGACCCCAACGCATTGGCGATAGCTGCAACGGGGTGATCCTCCGGGGTTGAAACGGCTGGACGCTCCTGCGCCCGACACCTATCTAGGGATAGGTGGATGGTTTGCGGGAAGGGCGGTACATTGGCTTCTGAAATTGCGGTTGAGACCCTGACCAGGGCGCAGGCCAAAGTAGCGCTTGAACATCTGGCAAAAGTGTTGGGCGCGGCCAATGATGCCTATCATGGGGCCGATGATCCCAGCCTCTCCGATGCAGATTATGACGCGCTTAAACGGCGCAACGCACAAATTGAAACCCGGTTTCCTGATCTAAAGCGTGCTGACAGCCCGACAGAACAGGTTGGCGCGGCACCTGCCGCCGGTTTTTCAAAAATCCCCCACACTGTTGCGATGTTGTCTTTGTCCAATGCTTTTGCGGATGAGGATGTTGTCGAATTTGATACGCGGATTCGCAAATACCTTGGCATCGGGCCTGAAAATCCGCTGGCCTATACGGCGGAGCCAAAAATAGATGGCCTGTCACTTTCACTGCGCTATGAGAATGGCAAGTTGATCCAGGCTGCAACGCGCGGCGATGGCGAGCTTGGTGAAAACGTCACGGCCAACGCCCGCACCATCACAGATATTCCGCTTCAGATCGACAAAGCGCCCGCTGTTCTGGAAATCCGCGGCGAAGTCTATATGAGTCATGCGGATTTTGAGGCGTTGAACGAACGGCAAGCAGAAATAGGCGGAAAAAGCTTTGCCAACCCGCGCAATGCTGCGGCAGGATCGCTGCGTCAGCTGGATGCAGAAATCACCCGTTCCCGGCCATTGAAATTCTTTGCCTATGCCTGGGGCGCGCTTTCCGCGGCATTGGCCGAAACCCAGTTCGAGGCAATCAAACGATTGGAAAAACTGGGGTTTTCGACCAATCCGCTGACAATGTTATGCGATGGCCCACAGGATATGCTGGCGCATTACGCAATCATCGAAGCCCAACGCGCAACGCTTGGCTATGATATTGATGGTGTGGTCTACAAGGTTGATGATTTGTCGCTGCAAGATCGGCTTGGCTTTCGCGCCACCACTCCGCGATGGGCGATCGCGCATAAATTTCCGGCTGAATTGGCATGGACACGGCTGGAAGCCATCGACATTCAGGTGGGTCGCACCGGTGCTTTATCCCCTGTGGCGCGCTTGCATCCGGTGACCGTGGGGGGCGTCGTTGTCTCGAATGCGACGCTTCATAACGAAGATTATATTAAAGGTTTAGACAGTAAAGGCGCGGAAATTCGGGACGGCAAGGATATTCGCATCGGGGATTGGGTGCAGGTTTACCGTGCCGGCGATGTCATTCCTAAAGTGTCGGACGTGGATTTATCCAAACGGCACGAAGGGGCCGCGCCTTACCAATTTCCTGACGTTTGCCCCGAGTGTGGCAGCGAAGCGCTGCGCGAACCGGGGGATGCGGTGCGCCGCTGTACCGGCGGGATCACCTGCCCCGCACAGGCTGTTGAAAAGTTGAAACACTTTGTGTCACGCGGTGCCTTTGACATTGACGGGTTGGGGGCAAAACAGATTGAACAATTTTATGCAGATGGCTGGATCAAGGAACCCGCTGATATTTTCACGCTGAAAGACCACTTTGGCCAGGGCCTACAGCAGCTCAAAAACCGTGAGGGTTGGGGTGAAAAATCTGCGCAGAAACTATTTCAAGCAATTGATGATAAAAGACAAATATCTTTGGGGCGGCTTATTTTTGCCCTCGGGATTCGCCATGTTGGTGACGCCGCGTCGAATTTGTTTGCGTTTCATTTCGGGACTTGGGCAGCTTTTGAACAAGGTGTTGTTGACGCTGCAACGCAGGAAGGCCCTGCTTGGCAAGACCTGTTGTCGGTTGATGGGGTTGGCGCGGTGATGGCGGGATCTTTGGTGCAGGCCTTTGCCCAGGATCGCGAACGCGCCTCGATTGAACGGTTGGTACAGGCTTTGGATATCCAACCTGCAAAACGCCCAGACACCAGCGGCAGTCCGGTGACCGGAAAAACCGTGGTTTTCACGGGAACACTTGAAAAAATGACCCGCGCCGAGGCCAAGGCGCGGGCGGAACGTCTGGGGGCAAAGGTTGCTGGATCGGTCAGCGCCAAAACCGATATTCTGGTGGCTGGGCCCGGGGCCGGATCCAAGGAGAAAAAAGCGCAGGAACTGGGCATTGAAATCCTTGACGAAGACGGCTGGCTGGCCCTGATCGCAGGCGCATGAAGGGCCGTCCCGAATTGCTTTTCCCGCTGTTTTCCGGTTTGGAAACGCTGGATGGCATTGGCCCAAAAACCGCGCAGAATTTTTCGCAAATCGCGGTAACAACGCCACGGGATCTGTTGTTTACATTGCCTTATTCCGGAATTGATCGCGCCCTGCGTAACACTTTGAAAGACGCTATTTTCCCTGCAACATTGACGGTTGCTGTCACCATTGGCGCGCATCGGCCACCAAAATCGCGCAGCGGCGCCTATCGGATTCATGTCGAGGATGCGCAGACCAGTTTTCAATTGGTTTATTTTCATGCCCGCGGGGATTACCTGACAAGGCTGCTTCCAGAAGGATCACGGCAGGTTCTATCCGGTCGGGTTGAGCTTTTTGACGGGATCCCGCAAATGGTCCATCCTGATTTTGCGGTCCCCGAAGCGCAAGCCGATGCGATCCCGCATTTTGAACCGGTCTATTCCTTGACCAGTGGCATCACTCAAAAACTGATGTTCAAAGCCACCCGCGCGGCGCTGGCATTGGTGCCGAAACTGGCAGAATGGATAGACCCGCAGCAATGCAAGACCGCCGGATGGCCCGATTTTGAAAGGGCGGTTCAAACGGCCCATGATCCGCAAAATATCGGCGATTTGGCGGTTACAGCACCCGCTCGGGAACGCTTGGCCTATGATGAATTATTGGCCCATCAGATCACTCTTGCCTTGGCACGCCAACAGGAGCGACGCAAAAAGGGGCGCCAAAGTAGCGGCGATGGCGCGTTGCAAAACAAGGTGTTGGCGGCCTTGCCCTATGATCCAACGGCGGCACAGCGACGCGCGGTGGCAGAGATCACAGCAGACATGGCCAGCGCACAGCGGATGAACCGGCTGTTGCAAGGTGATGTTGGTGCGGGCAAAACACTGGTCGCGTTTCTGGCGTTGCTACGCGCCGTCGAGGCGGGCGGGCAGGGGGTGTTGATGGCCCCCACTGAAATTCTTGCGCGGCAACACTTGCAAGGGCTGCGGCCTTTGGCAGAAGAAGCCGGCGTTGTGTTGGAAATTCTGACCGGGCGTGACAAAGGACCTGAGCGTAACGCCAAACTTAACGCATTGAAAAATGGCGATATTCAGATATTGGTTGGCACCCATGCGGTGTTTCAAGCCGATGTTGAATTTGTCGATTTGCGGCTTGCCGTGGTCGATGAACAGCATCGGTTTGGGGTGCGTCAGCGGTTGGAACTGGGGCAAAAAGGCAAACAGGCGGATGTGTTGGTGATGACCGCCACACCGATCCCGCGCAGTCTGGCGCTGGCGCAATATGGCGATATGGATGTGTCGGTTCTGGATGAAAAACCGCCCGGACGCCAGCCCATCAAAACCGCGCTGATCAGTACTGAAAAGCTGGATCAGGTGATCGATCGTCTGCGGGCTGCGATTTCCGAGGGGCGGCAATGTTATTGGGTTTGCCCTTTGGTTGAAGAAAGCGAAGTCTCTGATCTGATTGCGGCTGAGGAACGGTTCAAACGCCTGCGTGCGGCATTGGGTGAAAATGTTGTGGGCCTGGTGCATGGGCAGATGCCGCCCGCCGAGAAAGATGCGGCAATGCTGGCCTTTCAACACGCAAAAACCAAAGTTCTGGTTGCCACCACGGTGATCGAAGTCGGCGTTGATGTGCCAAATGCTACAATCATTGTGGTGGAGCGCGCCGAAACCTTTGGGTTGGCGCAATTGCACCAATTGCGCGGCCGTGTTGGGCGCGGGCAGGGCGCATCAACCTGTCTGCTGATGTATCAACACCCGCTTAGCCAAACCGGCCAGCAACGTCTTGAGGTGCTGCGCGACACCGAAGACGGATTTGTCATTGCCGAAACCGATCTGAAAATGCGCGGCACCGGTGATTTGATTGGCACTGCGCAATCCGGTGTGCCGCGCTTTCGAGTCGCGGATCTGGAACGGCAGGCCGGATTGATGGCCACCGCACAATCAGATGCCCGAAAATTGCTTGTCGACGATCCTGGTTTGACATCGCAACGTGGACAGGCGGCACGGCATTTACTTTGGTTGATGCGCCAGGATGAGGCAATTCGTTTGATTTCAGTAGGTTAGAATTTTTGCTCCACTTTGTTCACAAATGTTCCCTAAAAGTTCTTTACATAGGGTAAATAAAATGAGAACAAAGAAGCAACAAAACCGGAGTTTCAAAATGACAACATTCAGAACACTCAAATCCATTGTATCGCGGTCTCAAGACACGCTTTTGCAAGATTCGATTGGTGCAGCGGCGCTGATTGTCATGCTTGTTGTTGGTTTGCACCTTCCTGCTTTTGTTTGACTTCTGCCTGCGATCTCAAGCTGTTGCGCCTGATGCATCCGTCCCAATTTGATGCAACCAACGGACACTGCCTGTCCCGGTTGGCCGGGGTTTTCCCCAAGGTTCGATAGGTCCCACCTGAGAAACGCTTTCCTTGCGCCGCCATCCCCTGCCGGGATGTGCGGCGTTTTTTTTAATACCCATAGGCAAGTCGCAATCCGCCCCAGTGCCGCCCTGCCGCCTTGATGGGGGCGGAAAGATCTTTCATCAGTTTGAATTCACCCCCTCCCATGTCACGGCGATAGACCTGCAACAGGAATTTCTCCCGATTGCGCCCCGCTTTGAGCCCGACACGATCATCAAAAATCCGTCTGTTCCGACAATTGGCGGTGTTCCAGACCGGATCATCGCCCTGTGGCTGCGAGAACTTCCGGTTATGCGTGGGTAAATAGCCATTCACATCGACCGCGGCGCAGAACACAACCTTGCGGTCAAAATGCAACGCGGGTTCCTGGAAAGCAGGCAGCAGTTTGTCCAAAAAACCCAGGCCAAGCGTCTGGAATTGTTGTGGGTCACTGCCAGAGATCGGTTGGTAATTCTGATCAAACAATTGATTGACCCTAATATCCCCGGCTGCAATTGCATGTTCAAAAGCATCGGAAATCTGCTGCGCCGTTTTTTGGACAAAAGTAATAAACGGCGCATCCACCGAGGCTCCGCCAAGGGACGCGCTATGTTGTACAATTTGCTCGGATGCTTCGATAAGATTCATCATGCGGGTGTTGGTTTTGGCAATTCCTGCCGTGGCCTCCCGCACGGTGGTGTCAATTTTGCGCACGGCGGGCCGCAGGCGATCCATCGCATCTTTTACCCGTATTGTTCGGATCGATATTTCCTGTGTCTGGGCGTGTTCGCTTTCGATTGTGGCTTCCATCCGGCTTAATGCACCATCGGTTTCAGTAGATTTCCCCAAGACATCATTGGCATTATCTGCGGCGGTTTCGGCTTCGATGCCCAATTCGGAAATCCATCCCGTTAGATTCTCGATATTCTGGGAAATCTGTTTGGCGGCGGCGCTGGTTTTCTGGGACAGGTCATTGATGGCATCCGCCACCACAGCAAATCCGCGCCCCGCATCGCCGGCCCGGGCCGCTTCAATTTTTGCGTTTATTGCCAATGTGTTAACCTGCGCCGCGATCACCGCAATTTCGCTATTATTTGCCTTGACCGCATTCAATGTATCGCCAACGGTGCCGGTGCGTTCGCGCACGGATTTGACCCATCCTGCGACAATGCGGGTCCGGTCCCCGACATCCCGCACCAAAGTAACCGAGGCTTTCACATCGCTTAACGCCTTGTCCGATGTCACGCTTAGCGCATCAACCAACTGGCTGACCTCATCATTGACATTGGTGACCTCGCTGGCACTGGCGGTAAGGGCATCAAGGGCGGCACGTTGATGTTTGGCATGGCTATCGGCCAAATCCAGAAACCCGGCGACATCGACAATTTCAAACCCAAGCGCTGCCGCAGCCTTGGCCAGTTTGTCCATCTGGCGCGTGGCATCAATGGGGGTCTGTATGCTCATGGGGCCTCCTGGGGAACGTCAGGAAAGCCTTGGCAGCAATTGACTTATAATTTGCTAATTTTTGCCCGACCTACAGTTTCCTGCATGGCTTCGGCGATGGCTTCGATTGCCAGCATGATCGATGCGTGACGGTTTTTGTATTCTACCGCAGGGGTGAGCACTTCGAACCCGTCAAAAGGCGTGTCAGGCACCGCGCCACCACTTTTTAGCATGGCATGTAATTGATCGCGGGCCTTTGCAACTGTTGTCAATGTTTCACCCACAGCGCCAGCCCCGGCAACGGCCGCGGCCGCCTGACCCAAAGCACAGGCTTTTACATCCTGGCCCAATTGTACCAACCGCCCGTCTTCAACCACAACATCAACCGTCACCGTAGACCCGCACAGGGGCGAGCGCCGTTTAACCGTGGCATCGGCGCGGTCCAAACGGCCCAGATGCGGGATGTCCGCCGCCAGTGCCAGAATCCGCGCAGAATAGAGTTTGATCAGGTCGGTCTCGCCGGACATGGCTGTTTCCTTTGTCACTTAATGCCTACATAAGCTGTTGCGACAAAGATGCAAAACTTTTGAACAGGAAACCGCGCCGTGTCCTTTGATCCCGCTACGTTAAAATTCAATGAGGCCGGGCTTTTGCCGGTGATTGCACAGGATGCAAAGACCCTCGACGTGCTGATGTTGGCATGGATGAATGCCGAAAGTATTGCCCAGACCCTGCGCACCGGCAAAGTCACCTATTGGAGCAGGTCGCGGCAGGAATTCTGGGTCAAAGGCGCCACCAGCGGCCATCATCAGGCCTTGGTTGATCTGCGTTTTGACTGTGATCGTGATTGTATTCTGGTGCTGGTCAATCAGGTGGGGCCGGCCTGCCATACCGGACGGCGCAGTTGTTTTTACACCGCAGTGCGCGACGGCGAGGCACAGGAAATTGCCACGCCCTTGTGATTTTTATGTTGATGTGATGGTTTAGGTTTTCACTCTAATCGTTTGTAATTGAGCGAATATTCTTTACAGATACCCCTTCGGAGCGATAGAGGGAAATTGCCCGTGCATCATCGCGTTTGGCCAGTCTTTTGCCGGCCTCGTCGCGGATTAACTTATGATGATGATAGGTCGGCGTTGGCAACCCCAGCAAATGCTGCAGCACGACATGAATTTTGGTGGCTTCAAATAGATCCTGCCCGCGCACCACATCACTGATGCCCTGCGCGGCATCATCCAGCACCACAGACAGATGATAAGACGTGCCCATATCGCGGCGCGCCAGGACGATATCACCGATGTCACGGATGATATCTTTGGCGAAAAAGGTGATCACACCGGTCTCGCCCTTTGGCCCCATGCCTTTTTCAAGAAACTGAAAAATATCCCGTCCAGTGCAGGCCTTTGTCATATCAAGGCGCAGTGCCATATCTGGCGGCGGCATGATCGCGCGTTGTTTTCTACCCGTATCACGGCAGGTGCCCGGATAGACCAAACCGTCAGGGCCGATCAAAGGATCGGCGCCTTCTTGGGGGGCCTCTGCGGCGCTGGCGATGTCCTTGCGGCTGCATAGGCAGGGATACAGCAGGTTTTGCAGCCATAGGTTTTGCAAAACCTCTTTGTAAATTTGCAAACGGTCTGATTGGCGCAGCACCGGTTCAGACCAATCTATGCCCAGCCAGCGCAGATCTTCATATATCTGTGATTCCCATGCGGGGCGGGCACGGGTGCGGTCGATGTCTTCGATCCTTAACAGGAATGCCCCGTTCTGATCCTGCGCCATCTCATAGGCCAGCAGCGCAGAATAGGCATGCCCCAGATGCAGCGGGCCTGTGGGGGACGGGGCAAAACGGGTGCGAAACATCAATTCTTTTCAAGCAGATAGACCTTGGCCTTCAGACCAATACCTGGGATATGATCACCATGTTCACAAAACAGCAAGCGCGCGGCACCGCAATCAATCCATTCATTGACGCGGCCCTCATGAGCAGGGTCTTCAAGCGCGTGATCATTGAAGGAAAACACAAACAACCCGCCGCGGGTCAGGGATTTCATCAGAGTATCAAAAACCGATATCGGCGCGGCACCCGCGCCAATCACACCGATGGCGGCCAGCGCAGCATAGTCACCTGCTGCGGGGATAAACCGCTTGTCTGCGTCAATCTGTGTTAAGGTCCGGTAAATAGATTTTTCCCTGGCGCGGGCCAACATATCGGCCGACACATCCACGCCATCTATGGTTTCAAATCCGGCCAACCGCAGCGCCAAACCCGAAAGCCCCGTACCACACCCAAAATCAAGGATCGGCAAAGCCTTGGATTTGCTGAATTTTACAAGGGCAGCGGCGCAACGTTGCGGCGTGACATAACCGTTTTCGCCCAATTCGGCCTCGTAAGATGCGGCCCATTTATCATAAAGTGCGCGGGTTTCATTGGCATCCCGCGCGCCATATGCTTTGTCTAGAAAGCTGTTGTTCATGGGGTCAAGTTAAAATGCGCTGTTGATCCCGTCCAGTGTTAACTCTTTAGCCAGTCCTGCCAGTCGGCCTTGGCCCGATCTGTATAGGCTTTGTAGCGGTCCTTGCGTCCGCGACGCCCCGATTTCAGCCCGTCAACCGGTGGAAACAGACCGAAATTCACATTCATCGGCTGAAATGTCTTGGCCTCGGCCCCGCCAGAAATATGGGTAATCAAGGCACCCGTGGCCGTGGTGTCTGGCGGTGTCGCAAGCGTGCCACCCAGGATTTCAGCACTGGCCAAACGGCCTGCCAACATGCCCATTGCAGCACTTTCAACATAACCTTCAACGCCGGTAATCTGTCCCGCGAAGCGGATATTGGGGCGCGCGCGCAGGCGCATCTGATCATCCAGCAAGGTTGGCGAATTGATAAACGAATTGCGGTGAATGCCACCCAGTCGCGCAAAACTGGCATCCTGCAGGCCGGGAATCATTTTGAAAACATCGGTTTGTGCGCCGTACTTCATCTTGGTTTGAAAGCCGACGATATTGTATAATGTGCCCAGTTTGTTGTCGCGGCGCAGCTGCACCACCGCATAGGGTTTGACCTCGGGCGCGTTGGCATTGGTCAATCCCACAGGTTTCATCGGGCCAAAACGCAGGGTCTCGCGACCGCGTTCCGCCATCACTTCAATCGGCAGGCAGCCGTCAAAATACCCTGCGGTTTCGCCCTCGCGGAATTCGGTTTTGTCGGCGGCCAACAGCGCATCAATGAAGGCCTCATATTGATCTTTGTCCATCGGACAATTCAGATAGGCGGTACGTTCTTCTTCGGTGTCACCTTTGTCATAGCGCGACTGCATCCATGCTTGTGACATGTCGATGCTGTCAAAATAAACAATCGGTGCAATCGCATCAAAAAACGCCAGCGCCTCGGCACCGGTTTGTTTGGCAATTGCCTGTGCCAAGGCACCGGAGGTCAGCGGGCCGGTGGCGATAATCCACTGGCCATCTTCGGGCAATTCGGTGATTTCCCCATATTCCACAGTGATATTTGGATGTGCCATCAAGGCATCGGTCACCGATTGCGCAAAAGGATCACGGTCCACCGCCAAGGCCCCCCCCGCAGGGAGGCGGTGTTTGTCTGCCGTGGCCATAATCAGCCCGTTTGCCGCCCGCATTTCCCAATGCAGCAAGCCCACAGCGTTTTGTTCACTGTCATCAGAACGGAAAGAATTGGAGCAAACCATTTCTCCCAACAATCCGGTTTGATGCGCAAATGTACCCACTTTGGGCCTCATTTCGTGAATTACAACGGTCACACCGGCCTGTGCGGCCTGCCATGCTGCTTCGGAACCGGCCATGCCGCCACCAATGATATGGAGTGTCTGTGTCATATGCGCGATGTAGGGCAGGGCGGGCCAAGGTGCAATACACCCAAAAGCGTTGAAACAGGTGATCCGCGGCTCTGCGCCGATCGCTCTGTGCCGATCAAGATGCGTGAGGTCAAGATGCGTGAGGTCAAGGTGCGTGAGGTCAAGCTGGGGGGCGGGGGCGTTTTGGGGTCGCCGTTGCGGGAACGGTCGGTCAGTGAGAGGCTGACCTGGAGGGACCTTCCGCCGACGGCGACCCAAAATCATCATAGACATTTGAATGTCTTGCCCAAAACATGCCCCATTTCGGCCTGATTTGCCAGAACTAATGTTTCAACAATAAATCTAAATTTGGAAACAATGCCGATTGACACATGCGACTGATCGCTTAGCTGTCCTGGGTCCAGTCCGGCGGACGTTTTTCCAGAAATGCGTCAATGCCTTCTTTGGTATCGGCCCGCAGCATGTTTTGCACCATGACATCACCGGCATATGCATAGGCTTGCGCCACCGGCATTTGCAGCTGCTGATAAAAGGCTTCTTTACCGGTTTTTACAACGGCGCCCAGTTTGGCCGCGATCCGTTCGGCCAGCCTTGCGGTTTCTTGTGCAAGATCGGCAGGGGGAACCGCGCGATTGATCAAACCAAGATCAGCAGCCCGCGCCGCCGAGATGAATTCACCTGTGGTTAGCATCTCAAAGGCTTGTTTGCGTGGGATATTCCGGCTGAGGGCGACCATCGGAGTGGAACAGAACAGGCCGATGTTCACGCCGTTCACGCCAAATCTGGTGTCCTCGGCTGCAACAGCCAGATCACAGGTGGCAACCAGTTGACAGCCGGCAGCGGTGGCAATGCCGTGAACCTGCGCGATCACAGGCTGGGGAAGGGTCTGGATGCGGGTCATCACGGCGGTGCAACGGTCAAACAAATCTTTGAACGCCGCGGCGCCACCATCGGATGCTTGGCGCAGTGCCGTCATCTGGCGCAGGTCATGTCCGGCACAAAAGGCCTTGCCGCTGCCGCCGAGGGTGATCACCCGGGTTTGCGGATCATTTGCAAACCCATCCAATGTCGTTTGCAAAGCCGATAGCATCTCGTCTGACAAGGCATTCAGGCGTTCCGGCGCGTTCATTGTCAGATGCGCCACGGCACCGCGGCGCTCAACCGTTAGAATTGTCATCTTGCTCTCCCTGTCATTCCACGCCAATCCTAGGCCAAGGTTGAAGGAGAGAACAAGTATGCCCGCAGTAATGAACGTCGATGAATTATCAGCATTTATGCATGAGGTTTTTCAGCAAGTTGCAGATGATTTTGCTGTCGATCATGTGGGGGATGGTGAAATCACCATGCGCCTGTTGACGGGTGATCGTCACCTGCGCCCCGGTGGGACAGTATCAGGCCCCTCAATGTTCGCATTGGCAGATGTGGCGGCCTATTTGGTAACCTTGTCTATGATCGGCCCCAAAGCGCTGGCCGTGACCACCAATTGTTCAATTGATTTCATGCGCAAACCCGTCGCCGATGTGCCCTTGATTGCCAAGGCCAAGCTGTTGAAATTAGGCAAGCAATTATCGGTAAGTGATGTGATGATCTATTCCCATGGATCAGACAAGCCCGTGGCGCGGGCCACGTTGACCTATGCGATACCGCCAAAATCAATGGGATAAACAAAAAGGGGCCGGGGAAACCCGGCCCTAGTGAAGAGGTCTGGTCACTTTCACGGGGAAGTCAAAGTTGCCAGAACACGCGGGAGGCCTCGCTTTCAGCCTGTTCCGGTGTCAGTCCCACATCGTGCAATTGCCATGGCTCAAGCTGTTTGAGCGCCTGTCGCGTCGCACGTCGTGTGGCCCAATTTGTCACGCCGACCGCAAATTTCAACGCCAGCACCGCGACAAGGGGCATGCCGCGCTGGTTCAGGTGTTTCATTACCTCATTGGTATGGGTCAATGCGTGTGCCATGGGAAATCTCCTTGAATAATTGTATTGACACAATGCAGTCAATTACTGCAGATTAGGGATACAAAAAGCGATACAAAGCTACCAGAGGAATATTGTAATGGGTACAATTTGGTCACCTGATTTGCTGCACGGCCCCGGACCCAAGTACAAGGCGGTGGTCGATGTCATCCGGTCGCAGATCGCCTCAGGGGGGATGGCATCCGGGGTGAAATTGCCTCCGGTACGGGAACTGGCCTGGCAGTTGAAAATCACGCCGGGCACTGTGGCGCGGGCCTATACGATCCTGACGGATGACGGCACGTTACGGGCCGAAGTCGGGCGCGGCACCTTTGTTGCACAGCACGACAAGATCGAAGCACCACTGGGGCCGATCGAAATTGATTCAATTCGTCACAACAGCCCGGAGATGGCCGGTCATGTGAACCTGTATTCACCGCATTTGCCCTCTGTGGGGCAGGCCGGGTTGATCCGGCGCTTGATGGCCGAAGTCGCCCAGGATCCGCCATCAGGGGTGATGCATTATCCCTCACGCAATGGTGCCGAACCGGCCCGCGCCGCGATGGCAGAATGGCTAAAGGGTACGCCAATTGGCCCGGTAGAGGCACGCGATGTGGTGTTATCGCATGGCGGGCAAAGCGCCATCATGTTGATTTTCCAAACTATTCTTCGCGGACGTCGCCCAGTGGTGTTTATCGAAGAATTGGCGTATCCGGGGTTCCGGCGCACCGCAGAATTGCTGCGCGCCGAGGTTGTGCCGATTGCCATGGATGCCGACGGGGTGATGCCCGACGCACTGGAAGCCGCGGCCCTGCGCCACCCGGAAGGCCAGATATTTTGCACCTCGCCCGAAGTGCACAGCCCGACCTGCAAATTTACCCCGATGGCGCGGCGCCATGAGATTGTCGAGGTCGCGCGGCGCCATGATTTGCAGATTATGGAAGACGATTGTTACCGGATGGGCCGCGCCGAAGGCACCGGATACCGCCAATTGGCCCCGGAACGCGGCTGGTATTTGAGTTCGCTGTCAAAATCGATCACGCCCGCGCTGCGGGTCGGCTGCGCAATTGCCCCGAGGGGCCTGGAAAACGCGCTGCACCGCACGGCTGAACACAGTTATTTCGGACTGGCCACGCCATTGACCGATCTTGTGTCAAAATTATTGGTACATTCTGAATTGCCTGCGATTTCCGAGACCGTCTTAAAGGTGATGGGCCATTATGTGCAGACTGCGGTGAATGTGCTGGGCGGCTATGATCTGCGCTGGCGGGCGGATGTGCCGTTTTTATGGCTGTCACTGCCGCAGGGCTGGCGCGCCAGTGCCTTTTGTCAGGCCGCTGAAAAACAGGGGGTGCAGATCCGGGCCGCCGAAGAATTCGCCTGCCGCGATGCCCATAGCCCGCATGCGGTGCGGATCGCGATCAACGCGGGGATTGCACTGGAGCATTTTGAAATGGCAATGGTGCGTCTGGTGGATCTGTTAAACAATCCGCCAGAGCAGATCAGCGTGTAAATTTGTGGGGTATTAAAATACCTAATTTGCAAGACATTGTTTTTGCTATTTATTTTGGCGGTTGAGCCGCTTGACGCGGTGTGTTGGATGTTTATAACCCGCTCATCACTGATGGGGGTCGTGCGGTTGTGCGATGCCATTCACCACCAAACGGGAAATTCCGATGAAAACCTTTTCTGCAACACCGGCAGACATCGACAAGAAATGGATCATCATCGACGCTGAAGGCGTTGTTTTGGGCCGTCTTGCTTCGATTATTGCCATGCGCCTGCGCGGCAAGCACAAGCCATCCTTCACGCCTCACATGGATTGTGGTGACAATGTCATCATCATCAATGCCGAGAAAATCCAGATGACCGGTAAAAAACGTGAAGAAAAATTCTATTGGCACACCGGCCATCCCGGCGGGATCAAAGAGCGGACCAAAGAACAAATTCTCGAAGGCGCGCACCCCGAGCGTATCGTGACCCAAGCGGTCAAGCGTATGCTGCCCGGCAACCGTCTGAGCCGTCAGATCATGACAAACCTGCGGGTTTATGCAGGGTCCGAACATCCACACGAGGCGCAAGGCCCCGAAGTTCTGGACGTTAAGTCCATGAACAGCAAAAACACGCGGAGCGCATGAGCATGTCTGACGAAATCAACACACTCGAAGATCTCGCACAGGTTGCCGGTATCGAAGCCGTCACCGAAGTAGAGATCACCCCACGCGAGCCCGTCCGTGACAATCTGGGCCGGTCTTATGCCACTGGCAAACGTAAAGATGCGGTTGCCCGCGTCTGGATCAAACCCGGTTCCGGTAAAGTTACTGTAAACGGCAAAGAGCAAAACGTTTATTTTGCCCGTCCGGTGCTGCAGATGATTCTGGCACAGCCTTTTGGCATCACCAATACAGAAGGTCAGTTTGACGTGGTTGCCACGGTCAAAGGTGGCGGTCTTTCCGGTCAGGCCGGTGCGGTAAAGCACGGTGTTTCCAAAGCATTGCAGCTTTATGATCCCTCTTTGCGCGGCGCGTTGAAAGCGGCAGGATTCCTGACCCGTGACAGCCGTGTTGTCGAACGGAAGAAATACGGTAAAGCCAAAGCGCGTAAGAGCTTCCAGTTCTCCAAGCGTTAAGTTTACCATTCGAGCTTTGGAAAAGGCCGCGCCATTTGGTGCGGCCTTTTTCGTTTTACGGCATGTCTTGCCGCGACCCGCCGGAGGAGGCCAGCCTCCCCCGGACCCCCACCGGAATATTTATTGCCAAAAAGAAAGACCAAGTGTTTCCGAAGCGCAGGTCAGCCCTTACATCTGAGGAAACGAAAGGGCAGTCATGAAATATTCAGTTTTGGATCTGGCACCGGTGCCGGACGGCGCGGATGCTGTGCAGGCGATGAAAAATACCGGAGATCTGGCGCAACAGGCCGAAAAGATGGGGTATCACCGCTATTGGATGGCGGAACATCACAATATGCCCGGCATCGCATCGGCGGCGACAGCGGTGTTGATTGGCCATGTCGCAAGCCAGACCAAGACCATCCGTGTCGGGGCAGGCGGAATCATGTTGCCCAATCACGCGCCGCTGACAATTGCCGAACAATTTGGCACCCTGGCGACGCTTTATGGCGACCGGATTGATCTGGGTCTGGGGCGTGCGCCGGGTGGGGATCATGCGGTCTATCATGCCCTGCGCCGTGCGGGCAGCGATGATTTTCCGGCAGATGTGGCGGAATTGATCGCCTATTTGGGCGACCCGCGCTCGGAGGCGGCGGTGCGTGCCTTGCCCGGTGAGGGCACCCATGTGCCGATCTGGATATTGGGATCGTCGCTTTATGGGGCACAATTGGCGGCGCAACTGGGGTTGCCCTATGCATTTGCATCACATTTTGCCCCTGATGCGCTGGATCAGGCGGCAGAGGTGTATCGCCGCTATTTTCAACCCTCCGTACATCTGGATGTGCCAAAATTCATGTTGGCGATCAATGTCTTCGGGGCGGATAGTGATGCGGAGGGTGCCTATCTGCGCAGCACCATGCAATTGGCTTTTGCGCGGCTGAGAACCGGACAACGTGGCAAATTGCCCAAACCTGTTGAGGACATTGATGCGGTGCTGGGCGTGCAGATGCGACAAGCAGTGGATCAGGCGTTGCGGGTGTCGGTTGTTGGATCTCGCGACAGTCTGCACAAGGGGTTCAGTGCTTTGATTGCCCGCTATGAGCCCGATGAGGTGATCCTGACCGGGCAAATTCACGATCATGGGGCGCGGGTCAACAGTTTTGCCATGGCGGCAGAGATACTGGCGGACTTTCCCTAAAGATCGCTATCGACCAAGCCCAATCCACGCAGATAGATGCCAATGCCGGTTTCCAGCAGATCATCGGCGGGAAAAGGCGAGGCACGACCGGGAGAATTGCGGGCGAAAAGTTCGACCACGCCGTGACTTAGCGCCCAGATATGCGCGGAAAACATTGTTGCGGGGGGACGTTTGTCTGCGGGAATATGTTGGCTGAGGTCGGCGGCGGCTTTTTCCAGCACTCCGTTGGCGCGATTGGCAACACTGGCCAGTTCCGGTGTGCGGTTGACCGAAATGCCGCTTTCAAACATCGCGATGTAATGACCGGGGTGTTTGCGCGCAAAGGCGAGATAGGCGCGCCCTGTTGCCTCAAAGGCCTTGAGCGCCGAAGGTTGGCCGGATTGATAGGCGTATTCCATCAAATCCGCAAAGATTTCATACCCTTGGCGGGCGGCCTCGGCGATCAGATCTTCGCGCCCTGCAAAGTGGCGATAGACCGCAGCGGGGGTGACGCCCGCTTGTTTTGCGGCTTCGGAGAGGGTGAAGCCGGTAGGGCCGCGCAATTCGATCAATTGCAGGGCAGCGTCAATCAGGGCCTGGCGCAGGTTGCCGTGGTGATAGCCCCGTTTAGACATCCCAAAGATCCGGTCCACCACAGATAGATGTGTCGACCTTGCCGATGGCTTTGGCATTTTTGCGGTCATATTCAAAACCATGTAACACCGTGCGGATCGCATTGATGCGCGCGCGGCGTTTGTCATCTGATCGTATGACCGTCCAGGGGGCGGTGTCGCTGTGGCTGCGTTTCAGGGTGTCTGCAATGGCGGCGCTGTAGGTGTCCCATTTGGACAGGCCTTTGACGTCAATCATGCTGAGCTTCCATTGCTTGAGCGGATCGGATTCCCGCGCCAGCATCCGGCGCAATTGTTCGCCGCGCCCGACGTTGAGCCAGAATTTAAACAGGTGAATGCCGTCATCGACCAACTGCGCTTCAAAAGGGGTCACTTGGCGAAAGAAATGCGCGTTCTGATCGGGGGTGCAAAAGCCGAATACCGGTTCGACCACGCCGCGATTATACCAGGACCGGTCATAAAAAACCATCTCGCCCGCTGAGGGCAGGTGTTTGATATAGCGTTGAAAATACCATTCGCCCTGTTCGGTTTCGGTGGGTTTGGACAGGGCAACCACATGGGCGGCACGCGGGTTTAGATTCTGGCGGAAGCGGCTGATTGTGCCGCCTTTGCCCGCGGCATCGCGCCCCTCAAAAACACAGGCGATGCGGATGCCGGTTTCGCGGGCCCAGGCCTGCAATTTGACCAGTTCGATCTGCAGTTTTTCCATTTCGCGCTCATAGACCTTGCGAGCCAGGCGTTCGGGATGGGGATAGCTGTCGGTGATGATCTCGTCTTTATCGGCGCGACGGATGGCGTTGCGGATGGCCTCGGGGGCGTCGTTTTCAAAATAGGTGCTGATCGCAGCGTCAAAGGGCAGGTCCATGGGGCCTCCTGAAAGATATATTCTTAATATGGGATGTTAACAGGCTTAACGCAAACCCGCACGCGCGGCGGCGCGGTCAATCGCGTCAAAAACCGCTTCGGGGGCGGTGTGGTGCGGCATATGCCCTTGACCGGGCAAGAGGGTAAGCCGCCCGTCAGGGATGTCGTTTACAAAAACCTGCGCGTGGATCTGCGGGGGCACAATGGTATCGGCGGTGCCGTGGATGATTTCGACCGGCATGGTTAACGTCGCATAGTGTTTTTGCATGTCAACAATATGCGGGCGCAGGGCCGTGACCTGTTGTGCATTGGCGCGGGTGCTTTCGCGGCGCAGGGTCAGATCAACCCCCAGATGGCTGGCATAGCCCTGGGGCGCGCTTTGGGGGGCGAATATTTCGTTGATACTGCTGCGCACATAGGATTCAGGCACAAAAGCCGTGATCATCGGGATCACCAACGCACCGCCAGCCGCCGAACCGGTGATTTGGTACAATAGGCCAAGGGTGCCGGGCCAGGGTTCTGACACAGCAGAGACCATCACCAGGGCGGCGGTGTCTTTGGGGCGCGACAAGGCCCAGGCCAGCGCCACGGCCCCCCCATAGGAATGGCCCAGAACAATCGGATTTTTCACGCCGATCTGGTCTGCGGCCCCTTGCAGCAAGGCCGCTTGTTGTTGCGGGCTTTCGGCACGGGGGTTCCACGGCCCCTGCATCTGGGGCAAACGCCCGGTCCAGCCCAGCCCCGGACGGTCAAACAGGATCACCCGATAGCGGTCAGAGAGGGCCTGGGCAAACCCGAGTGTGAAATCGCGCAGATTGCCGCTGGCACCGTGGATCAGGATCAAATCCGGCCCGCTGCCGAAGGTCTGATACTGCACGGGCACCCCCGATACGTCGATGAGTGTGCCACTGGGCGGATGGGCGGCATTGGCGGAACTTTCCTGCGCGCGCGCGCGCCATTGGGTCAGCCCGACAAGGGCTGCCAGCAAGATCACAACAATGAGGATCACCTTAGCGGCCAATGTCATCCATCTCGAACGGGGTTGTTTGGTATATCTCGTTGATCCAATTGCCATAAAGCAAATGGGCATGGCTGCGCCAGCGGTTGATCGGCATCACTGACGGATCATCCTTGGGGTAATAATTACACGGCACATTGATCGGCGTGCCGGCCTCAACATCGCGGTCATATTCCTGTTTCAACGTGTCGCGGTCATATTCGAAATGGTTGAATACATAGAGCGCACGATGCGCCGGGTCTTCGATCAGGCAGGGGCCGACCTCATCACTGGCCAGCAGCGTGGTCAGCCCTGAAACCGCATCAACTTCGCCCTGTTTCATCTCGGTCCAACGCGACACGGGAATCACACATTCATCGGAAAACCCGCGCAGATAGGGCGAGGCAGGCCGCATGTTACGATGCCGGAAACAGCCAAAGGCCTTGTGATCAAGGATGTGTTTTTTCACCCCGTGAAAATAATTGATCATCGCCATGCCGCCCCAGCACACGCCAAAGGTGGAATGCACATTGGTCTGGGTCCACTCCATGACCTTTTTCAGCTCGTCCCAATAGGTAACTTCGTCAAAGGGCATATGTTCGATCGGCGCACCCGTGATGATCAGCCCATCGAATTTTTCATCCCCCACGTCTTCAAACGGGCGGTAAAAGCTTTCCATATGTTCGGCCGCGGTGTTGCGGGCGCGGTGTTCGGACATCCGCAGCAGGCTGAGCTCGATCTGCAAAGGTGTGGCGCCGATCAGGCGGGCAAACTGGTTTTCCGTCTGGATTTTTTTCGGCATGAGGTTGAGCAGGGCAATCTTGAGCGGGCGAATGTCCTGTCGCGATGCCATTTCTTCGTCCAGCACCATCACACCCTCGCGGGTCAGCACGTCAAAAGCGGGCAGGGTGGCTGGAATCTTGATCGGCATTTTATTCAACTTTCATGTATTTCAGAAGCGGTTAGATAGACCGCCCAATGACCTCTGCCAAGGGCGGTCGCGGGGCTGTGATAGGATCAATCGGGCAGGCAGGCCGCAATCAGATCAACAAAATCGTCCTGTTGCTGCAATTGGCCGATCTGATCAGGGCTGATGGTAACGCCCCAGTTCGACATGGATTCATATCTTGGTTGGCGGTGTGACAGCGCCTGTGCATAGGTCCAGCGGATAAAGGCATCTGGATCAACATCACCTTCTATCATGTTGTTTTTCGTTAGGTATTCATCCCATGCTTTGGCCAGAAATGCAGGCTGATAGGCCATCGGTTTGGGCGCGCGGTCAAAGCGGCGGATCAATTCCTGGGTATGGGCGGCATCGCCTTTGATCCAGACCAACAGGCATTCCTGTGACAAACGGGTCAGCAGCGGATCTTCGGGATCTTCGGGATCGACCCATTCGCAGATCGACCCGCCTGTGTCGCAGATAAAATGGTCATAGCCGTAAAGTTCCTGTGCGCGTGCCGCAAAATAGGCGGTGTCTTGCAGCGCGCTGATCTCGGCCTGACGAAACGCTTCCTGGCGTGTGGCATAGTGCGCCATCGGCAATCCACCTTTTTCAGGATCACCGGGTTTGCCCAGCCATGTGGCGACCGGGCTGAGGTTATCAAAGGTGATATTTGACCCGATATAGATGCTGTCACTGAGCAATAGATCGCGCAGAAACGGCACTTTCATGGCCTCGGCCTTGGCATTATCCGCGATCAATTCACCCAGATAACGGGTGCCGATGCGGTAATCTATGGAATAGTGGAACCAGGCACCAGACGCCCGCAACAGGCTGGAAAGATGGGTTTTTCCAAGGCCGGACATGCCGAAGATCAACACTTTGCGATGGGGGGCCGCACGCCAGTCTGCCGCTGTTGGGTAAAGCATAGGGTCGCTTTCGTAAGATGGGTTTTCCTTTACCTAGCCGAGGTGTGAAAAATACGCCAGACGCGCCCGTCCAATACCAGCAATCCAATCGTCAACAGGGCAAATCCGCCATAGGCCGCAGGATGCAGGGATTCCCCCAACAAAGAGGCCCCGAGCAGGATCGCAAAAGGCGGGATCAGCAGCGTCACCAGCATCAGGTTGCCACTGCCCGCCATCGCCAGCACCCGATAATACAGCAGATAGGCAAGGGCGGTAGCGACCAGCGCGTAATAGGCAATCGCCCACAGGGTGCGCGGCTCAAGCGCCAGTGAAATCGGCCCTTCAACAATCCATGCCAAGGGCACCATGATCAATGTACTGCTGGTGACCATGCCTGCCGCTGCCACCTGTGCGGGCTGGCGCGACAGGCGTTTGCGCGCCCAGACACTGGCCAGCGCATAAGAAACCGTGCCGCCAATCACCGCCAGTTGCCCCAGTGAACGCAGATCGAAATGGCGCAGGTTATCAAGCCCGATTGCCGTGGCAACACCGGCAAATCCCAGCCCGACCCCCAGCATTTTACGCGGCGTGATCCGTTCGTCGGCAAAAAACACCGCCGCGGCAATCACCCCGAAAATTGCGGTGGCGGCATTCAGGATCGAGGTTAATCCGCTTTCGATATGCAATTGCCCCCATGCCATCAGGACAAAGGGGATAACGTTGTTCAAAACCCCCATGCCCAGAAACCCGATCCAGACTTTGGGATCGCGGGGAATTTTCAACCGCATTAAAAAGACCGCCAGCCACAGCGCCAACATCGCCCAGAACACCCGATGCGCAACCGCCGTTAACGGGCCGATTTCATCCAGAGCAATGCGGATAGAGACAAAAGATGCGCCCCAAATCGCCGCCAAAAGCAACAATTCAGCCCAAGCACGGGAGGATATGGTTTTTTGATCTGTCATGCCCCGTGACTAGCAAAAAAACCGTCGATGAAACGATCCGTTTCCTGCGCATTGACAGGTCACACGCGTTTGCGGGTTTCAAACCAGATATTCAGGTAATTTCCGGCAAAAATCACTGCCGCTCCGACAAAAACCCAGACATCCAGGGCCTCTTGATAGATCAGCATCGCAACAATCGCGATGATCGGCAGACGGGCAAAATCTATTGGCATTACCACGGTGGCCGGGGCGATTTGCAGGGCTTTGGTGATGCAGAAATGCGCCAGCAGACCGCAGATGCCAATCACCACCAAAAACGGCAGGCTGCCCGCGTCAGGCAGGGTCATGTCGCCATCATATCCAGCGCAGATTAAGCCAAAAACAAGTTGCATTACAGTGAGATAGAACAGAATGCTGGTGATGCTTTGGGTCCGGGTCAGGCGTTTGGTGAACATCGCCACCAATGCAAAAAAGATCGCACAGCTGGCGGCGGCGATCATGCCGCTGTTGATCCCTGCCATATCAGGGCGCGCCACAATCAGGATGCCGATAAATCCCATCACCGCTGCGATGGCACGCACCGCAGTCAGGCGTTCCCCCAAGATCAGCGGTGCCAGAACAATCACCCAAAGCGGGCTGGTGAATTCCAGGGCAAACAATTGCGCCATCGGGATCACCGTGACCGCATAGAACCACAGGTTTTGCCCGGTGAAATGCGCCAGGTTTCGGATGAAATGCAGACCCAGCGCATCGGTGCCGATCTCGCGCCATTTGCCCGTGGCAAAGGCAAAGCTGAGAACAATCAACACCCCGAAAAACGACCGGTAGGTCATGATTTCAAAGGTATCAAGCACCGGCCCCAATTCGCGCCCCGCCACGGCCATTGCCGAGAATGATCCAATCGCCCCCAGCATCCAAAGTGCCGCCCCCAGGACGCGGGGCGCAGGCGTTATATCAACGGCGAGGGTCACAGGATGGTCCTGTCAGCACTGGAATATGAACGGCAGGCCATCGGTAAAACGATCATTCCCACTCGATTGTGCCCGGAGGTTTTGAGGTGATGTCATAGGTCACCCGGTTGATGCCCGGCACTTCGTTGATGATGCGGGTGGCGGTTTCACCCAGAAACTCATGAGAGAACGGATAATAATCCGCCGTCATCCCGTCCACCGAAGTTACGGCACGTAGGGCACAGGCAAAATCATAGGTCCGCCCATCGCCCATCACGCCCACCGTGCGCACAGGCAGGATCGCAACAAAGGCCTGCCAGATATCATCGTAAAGCCCGTGTTTGCGAATCTGGTCGATATAGACGGCATCGGCCTCACGCAGAATTTCGAGCTTTTCACGGGTGATTTCACCGGGGCAGCGGATCGCAAGACCAGGACCGGGGAAGGGATGCCGGCCGATAAAGCTTTCGGGCAGGCCCAGTTCGCGGCCCAGGGCGCGGACCTCGTCTTTGAACAATTCGCGCAAAGGTTCGACCAGTTTCAGACCCATCTTTTCGGGCAGGCCCCCAACATTGTGGTGGCTTTTGATCGTCACCGAAGGGCCGCCGGAAAACGACACGGATTCAATGACATCCGGATAAAGCGTGCCCTGGGCCAGAAATTCGGCACCTTCGATCTGATGGGCGTATTTCTGGAACACATCAATGAACAGACGGCCAATGATCTTGCGCTTGGTTTCGGGATCGGACTGGCCGTCCAATTCCCCCAGAAACAGATCGCGTTCGTCGGCGTGAATCACTTTCAGATTCATGTTGTCACGGAACATGGTGACAACTTCTTGGGCTTCGTTTTTGCGCAGCAGCCCGTGATCGACAAACACGCAGGTCAATTGATCGCCGATGGCCTCGTGCAGCAGCGCGGCGGCAACCGAGGAATCAACCCCGCCGGACAGGCCGCAGATCACCTGTTTGTCGCCAACCTGTTCGCGGATCGCGCTCACCGCCTCTTCGCGGTAGGCGCGCATGGTCCAGTCGCCTTTAAAACCTGCGAGTTTTACGAAATTTTCGTATAGTTTTGCCCCATTCGGGGTGTGATGCACCTCGGGATGGAATTGTACCGCGTAGAAATGACGGCTGGTGTCGGCGGTGATGGCAAATGGCGCATTGGGCGAGGTGCCAAACACCTCGAAACCGGGGGCGATTTTGCTGACGTGATCGCCGTGGCTCATCCAGACCTGTTCGCGGTCGTTTTCAAACCACCCCTCAAGCAGCGCCAGTTTTTCCGTGGTCGGTGTCACATAGGCGCGGCCGAATTCGGCGGTGCCGTGGCCGGAAAGGACCTTGCCGCCCAGAACCTCCATCATCACCTGTTGACCATAACAAATGCCAAGGATCGGCACGTCGAGGTCAAACACCGTCGCGGGGGGGCGCGGCGATCCGGCGTCAATCACTGAAGACGGCCCGCCCGAAAGGATCACTGCTTTCGGGTTGAACGCGCTCAAAAAGGCATCATCCACCGTGTTGAACGGGTGGATTTCGCAAAAAACATGCAGCTCGCGCAGGCGGCGGGCGATGAGCTGGGTGACCTGACTGCCGAAATCAATAATCAGCAGGCGGTCATGGTCGGTGGGGGATACGATCTCTGTCATAGCGCCTGATTATGCGGGGTTGATCTGCGTGGCAAGTGCGGATGGGGGCCAGCCCCCAAACCCCCGGAATATTTAAGGCCAAAAAGAGACATCTACAGGGGGGCGGATGTCGCTTTTTGCCCAAGTGAGCCGTTATCTGCGCGAAGCGGATCAGGGGAATGGGCTAGGCACGGTGGCAACATCTGTTTTGAAGGACAAAAACAATGGCTGAACAAGCACGGCGTGGACGGACACGCGGGGGCGGCGGTGCCGCAAGACGCGCAGAGCGCAGCGCGGTTTCATTCGAGACCGCCCGCTTTATCGAGCGCAACATCCCGAACTTTGAAGTGCTGAGTGAAGAAGCCTTGGAGCTCATCGAACATAACGCGGATACGATTCTGGAAGAAGTCGGCGTTAATTTCCTCGACAATCCGGCCGCCTTGGCGCGGTGGCGCGCGGCCGGGGCGGATGTGGAGGGAGAACGGGTGCGTATTCCCCGCGGTCTGGCGCGCACATTGTGCAAGACCGCCCCGTCACAATATACCCAACATGCCCGCAATCCCGAGCGTTCGGTGGTTGTTGGCGGGCGCAACATGGTACTGGCGCCGGTCTATGGGCCGCCCTTTGTGCGTGATGTTGCAGGCGGGCGGCGCTATGCGACGATGGCCGATTTCAACAAATTCGTGAAACTGGGCTATATGTCAAAATGGCTGCATCATTCCGGTGGCACGGTTTGCGAACCCACGGATATTCCGGTGAACAAGCGCCATCTTGATATGCTGTATGCGCATATGACCCTCAGCGACAAACCGTTTATGGGATCGGTCACCGAACCCAGCCGCGCGCAGGATTCGGTGGATATGTGCGGGTTGCTGTTCGGCAAGGATTTCGTGCAGGAAAACACGGTGATGACCTCGCTGATCAACATCAACTCTCCGATGACATTTGATGATGTGATGATGGGGGCGTTGGAGGTATATGCGCAGAACAATCAGGCCTGTATCATTTCGCCGTTTATTGTAGGTGGCGCGATGGCGCCGGTATCCGTGGCGGGGACATTGACGCAGGTTCTGGCCGAAACACTGGCCGGGATCGCCTATAGCCAGCTGTGTCGCAAGGGGGCGCCGGTGATCATGGGGGCCTTTGTGACCTCTATTGATATGAATTCCGGCGCACCGACCTTTGGCACACCGGAAGCGGCGCATATCACCTATGGCGCGGGTCAGCTGGCACGGCGTTTGGGATTGCCGTATCGCTCGGCCGGGTCGTTCTGCGGGTCGAAACTGCCGGATGCCCAGGCGGCCTATGAAACCTCGAACAGTCTGAACATGGGGCTTTTGTCCGGTGTGAACTTTATGCTGCATTCCTGCGGCTGGCTGGAGGGGGGGCTGGTCAGTTCTTTCGAGAAATTCGTCATGGATGCAGATCAGCTGGGCACTTTGCACCATCTGGCCCGCGGTGTGGCGATTGACGAAAATGCCCAAGCGATGGATGCCATCCGCGAGGTAGGGCCGGGCGGGCATTATCTGGGTTGTGAACACACGCAGAACAATTTCAAATCCGCGTTCTGGAAATCCGATCTGCTGGATTACAAACCTTTTGAAACATGGGAAGACGAAGGTGCGCGCGACACCCAGGCCCTGGCCAGTTTGCGGGTCGAGAAAATGTTGGCGGATTATCAGGCCCCGGCCCTGGACCCTGCCATTCGCGAGTCCCTTGATGCCTATGTGGCAGAGCGCAAAGCGGCAGAGCCAGACAGCTTTATGTGATCAAAAGACTGTGAGGCGCGCAGGATGTGCGCCTCACCTATGATTGCGATCACCACATCGACATGGCGGATCAGATCATATCCCGCGTCTGCGGTTTTGCGCTGATCGTTCAGGTCTTGTTCTATCTCCATCAGCTTGAACACTGCGGCGCTTGAGCGTGGCAATGCCCCATAGCCCAACAGCCGTGGCAGATGGCTGTTGCGCCGGTAGTCCTGGGCACCGATCCGCGCCGCGCGGATCAGAAGTTTTGGCCGTTTCAGGCTGGACAGGATTGACAGAACATCACGCATAGGTAGTACCCCTTAATCTTTTTGCGCAGGTCAAAGCGCCTGCGTTGGGGCCATTGTGGTGGTGAAACGGGCGGTGTTGCGTTGGTTTGCAAAGGGCCGGACGGGTGGTTTCCAATTGTTTACGATTTGGAGACAATGATTAACATTCCAGCAGATTTTAACGATCGTGTAACCAATGCACCATTAAGTTGTGTGGATAACACTGTGGATACATCTGCTGCCTGAAGATCATGGAGGCGATGACATGGGTGTGTCAGACAACATCGGCGGTTTGCGATTGAGCCGGGATTTGCCAGATTGGGTGCCTGTCAGTGCGCGTAATTATCTGGCCCATACCGAAGGTGGCGCACCGATCCGCGCCCTGGCCCGCGAGGCCGGATGCCATGCCTCAACCATCCTGCGCCGGATCCGCAAAATCGAGATGCAGCGCGATGATCCTTTGATTGATGCAGCCCTGTGCCGATTGGGCGCAGAACAACCGCAGCCCTGCCGTTCCAAACAGGACAAAAAGGAAAAAACACCTATGGCGCAACCCCAGAGTGATCATGTTCCCGATCAAACCACCCTGCACCGCGAAGCCCTGCGGGTGCTGCGGCGGTTGGCGGAAACCGGTGCGGTACTGGCGGTAGCCCCCAATATGGAAAAGGCCGTGGTGGTGCGTGATATTGCCGGCGGCGGCAGCACCCGAACGGCGGTTGTGGACAGTGCTGTGGCGCAGGCAATGGCGCTCAAGGACTGGATCACCTCGATTTCCTCCGGGCGGATCACCCGCTATCAGATCACCGGCGCGGGGCGGGCGAAATTGACCGCCATGCTTAAAACTCCGCAGAATCCGGCCAATGGATTTTCCGAAGCTGCGGCAGGTTTTGTCGGGCAGGATGAGGCATGGGAGGAATGCGAGGCGGAAGATCAAGACAACCCGCGCCGCCAGCGTATGCGCTATTGTATTGCCGAAAGCCCGCTGTCGGCCCTGTCACGGCGCAAAGACAAAGACGGCAAACCGTTTCTTAGCGGCGCATTGGTACAGGCGGGGGAACGGCTGCGCGAAGATTTCGAACTGGCCCAGATGGATGCAAAAGTGACCCAGAACTGGGATCGGTTCTTGACCACCGGCACGGCTGGCGGGCAGGGACCCCAAGAACATATCGCCAGCGCCCCGACAGCCGCACGTGCAAGGGTCGGCGCGGCCCTGACCCATCTTGGGCCGGGATTGTCGGATGTGGTGTTGCGCTGCTGTTGTTATCTCGAAGGCTTGGAAACCACCGAAAAGCGGCTGGGCTGGTCGGCGCGCTCTGGCAAGATTGTGCTGCGCATCGCCTTGATCCGGCTGAAACGCCATTATGATGAAACCATCGGGGCAGGCGGGCCGATGATCGGCTAACGGGTGCTGACGCTGGGGGTGATCACGCATTTGCGCCGCACCTGCATGGCTGCATTGCAGGGCTTGGGGTTTTGTCGGGCAATTAATCTGCTACATAAGAAAAAAAGCCCCCGAGGACCCCGATGCGTGATCTGAAGATTCCCGAACAGCGCCACCCCGAAAAAGCGCGCAAACCCGATAATGCACAGCCGAAAAAACCCGACTGGATTCGGGTCAAGGCACCGGGCGGCAAAGGCTATGCCGAAACCGCAAAGATCATGCGCGACAATAAATTGGTCACGGTCTGTGAAGAGGCCGGATGCCCGAACGTCGGTGAATGCTGGTCACAGGGCCATGCCACAATGATGATCATGGGCGAGGTCTGTACCCGCGCCTGTACCTTTTGCAATATCGCGACGGGCAAACCCCCGGAAGATCTGGATGTTTTCGAACCGGGGCGCGTGGCGGATGCGGTGGCAAAGCTGGGCCTGAACCATGTTGTCATCACCTCGGTGGATCGCGATGACATCACCGATGGCGGCGCAGAACATTTTGCCCAGACGATCCGCGCCGTGCGTCACCGCAGCCCCGATACCACCATCGAAATCCTGACCCCTGATTTTATCCGCTGTGACCCCGGCGTGCTGGAACAGATTGTCGAAGCGCGCCCTGATGTATTTAACCACAATCTTGAAACCGTGCCGGGGCTATACCCCGAAGTGCGCCCCGGTGCGCGGTATTTCCATTCTCTGCGGCTGTTGCAGCGGGTCAAGGAATTGGATCCCTCGATGTTCACCAAATCCGGTATCATGGTCGGGCTGGGCGAGGACCGTCAGTCGGTCATTCAGGTCATGGAAGACATGCGCGCCGCTGACATTGATTTTCTGACCATCGGGCAGTATTTGCAGCCGACGCCAAAACACCACCGCGTCGATCGTTTTGTGCATCCTGATGAATTCGCCGCCTATGAAAAAGCCGCCTATGGCAAGGGGTTTCACATGGTCTCGGCCACGCCTCTGACGCGGTCCAGCTATCATGCCGGGGATGATTTTGCCAAACTGCGGGCGGCGCGCAACCGCAAGCTTGGTCTGGCTTAGGGGCGGGCGGGAATCGCTTTGAGATAGGCGGCGATCGCTGCGCGGTCGCTGTCGGGCAATTGTGCAAGGTTGCTGATGACCTCGGCCATTTCACCGCCCGCGCTGTCATAATCTGGGGTGAAACCGGTGGTGAAATAGGCAATCAGATCGCTTTGGGACCAGTCCAGCGCACCTGTGGTGATATTGGGAATCCTGCCTTTGCCCGACGGGTTTGGCGCACCGGACAGCCAATTGTCGCGGTCCAGCCCCCCCAGCGCGTTGCGCGGCGTATGGCATTCCCCACAATGGGCCAGCGCTTCGGCCAGATAACGCCCCCGCGACACGTCCGGGCTTTGATCGCCGGACAATACATATTCATCCTTCATAAACAACAGCTTCCAGAAACCCAGGGCGCGGCGGATGTTGAACGGAAACGACACGTCATGGGGTTTGCTGGGGGTCGCATCCGCAGGTAGGGTCTGGATATAGGCAAAAAGATCACTGACATCCGCCGGAGTCAGATGCTGATACGCGGTATAGGGAAAGGCGGGGTACAGATGTTGTCCCTGCGGTGACACACCTTTGGTCAGCGCACGGGCAAAATCGGTCAGGGACCAAGCGCCGATTCCCGCATCTGGGTCAGGCGAAATATTCGGCGCATAGAAGGTGCCAAAATCGCTGGCAAAGGCCAAACCGCCTGCGAGGGCCAGCTTTTGATCACCCGCGGATTGCGGCACGGCATGGCAGGATACACATCCTCCGGCGGCAAACACCAATGCGCCTGCTTGCACATCTGGCACATGGCCTTGTGCAAAATCAGGATCAACATCGGCGGGCGCGGTCAACACCCATGCAAACCCCGCGCCAATCACGGCGCAGGCCAGACATGTGGTTAAAATCCGTTTCAAGGATCAGTTCTTGGGGCCGCGATAGGTTTCATGGCAGGCTTTGCAAGCCCCGCCAATCCCCGCCATCCCTGCACCAACAGCCGCTGCATCCGCCGCTGACATCATCTCGGCGCTGGCTTTTTCGAGGGCGGCGAATTTTGCGGTGAACCCGTCCAGATCGCTCCAGATTTCGGGTTTGGCGCGGGAACCATCCACCTCGCCCTGGGCGGTGCCTTGAACCCAGAGGGTGGTTTTATCCAGCTTTGCCAAGGCGTTGATATTGCCAGCTGCTGCTTTGACAACCGCTGAATCATAGTCGGCCTCGCCCTTGGCAATCGCACCCAAAACGCCTGTGTGATAGCCGATCATCTGCATTTGTGCGTGGCGCGCGGCCACCGCTGCATTGTCGATTTTCGAGGCATGGCTTGCCGCCAGACCCGCAGTGGCAATCAACGCGGTCGCAAGACCCAGAACAATCGTGGAATTCGCAAAAGATGGCATGGCTTTCTCCTTGGTTGATCAGAATCCTAACATGCAACTTTTACAAAAAGATTAAACTTTTCGTGATCTACAGCGCGGCTTATCCTGGCGGTATTGCGGGTTAAAACTTGCGCGCAATGCGTTCCGCGCTTGCCCAGTCGGGCCAATAGCCCAGTCTTTCGATGCCCCAGATCGCAAAGGCCAGAGCAATAACAGCAAACACCAATGTGACCCTCTTGGTCGAGGGCGGATTGCGCGCCCATCGTGACATCCGCAACAGCCAGTTCTGGTTCACAGAAAACGCACCTTACCGATATAGGGCAGGTTGCGGTTGCGTTGGGCAAAATCAATGCCATAGCCGACGACAAATTCATCGGGGATTTCAAATCCGGTCCAATCCGCCTTGAGATCTACCTCTCGGCGGCTGGGTTTGTCGAGCAGGGCAATGGATTTCAACCGCCGGGGTTCACGTGATTTCAGCAGGGCCGTGACATGATGAAGCGTGTGTCCGGTATCAACGATATCTTCAACAACCAGCACATCACGCCCTTCAATTGCGCCGCGCAAGTCTTTGAGAATGCGTACTTCTCTGCTGCTTTCCATACCATCGCCATAGCTGGAGGCCTCCAGAAAATCGACCTCGATCGGCAGGTCCAATTCGCGCACCAGATCGGCGATAAACACAAAGGATCCGCGCAGCAGCCCCACCACGGTCACTTTGTCCGTGCCTTTGAATTCTACCTGTATCTCGCGGCATAATTCCTCGATCCGTGCTGCAATGGATTTGGCAGAGATCATTTCATCAATCACATAACGACGGTCTGTCATGGCTTCGCCCTTGAATTTACAGCCTTAAGCAGAGACATAGGGCTAACCTGACAAGACCCGGATAGCAATGCCAACGCACTCAGAGACCCGCCAATTGCCCTATAGCGCCCAGCAGATGTATGATCTGGTGGCGGATGTGGGAAAATACCCTGAATTCCTGCCCTGGACCGCCGCTGCGCGGATCCGGTCCAACGAAGATCGCGGCGATCATTGGGTCATGGATGCCGACCTTGTGATCAGTTTCAAAGTGTTTCGCGAAAGATTCACCAGCCGCGTGGTGCTCTGGCCCGAACAGCGGAAAATCGACACTGAATATCTGGACGGGCCGTTCAAATATATGGTGTCGAACTGGCATTTTGAAGACAGCGCACAGGGCTGCGCGGTGCAGTTTCATGTTGATTTCGAGTTCCGCAACGCGATCTTGCAAAAGATCATCGGCGTGGTTTTTAACGAGGCAATGCAACGGGTTGTCCGCGCTTTTGAACAGCGGGCCAAGGCGCTTTACGGGGCACAGACACAATGACAAAGACGATCACCGATCACCTGTTGAAATTTTACGGTGTCGAGGTGCCCCAAGACGCGCTGGCGATGATGCGGCTTTCGCTTTTTGACTGGGCGGCATGTGGCATTGCCGGCGCGCGCGACCCCGAATTCAATGATTTTGTCACCGTGCAGAAAAAGCTTGGCACCGGGCAAAGCAGCCTGATTGGGGGCGGCAGCGCCCCTGCGGCGACCGCGGCTTTGGTCAATGGCACACTCAGCCATGCCTTGGATTACGACGATACCCATTTTGCCCATATCGGCCATCCGTCAGTGGCGGTTTTGCCCGCGGTCATCGCCTTGGCACAAGAGGTTTGCGCGCCTTTGGACAGCGCCGTTGAGGCGGCAACCCTGGGTGTGGAAAGTTCGATCCTTGTCGGGCTTTGGCTGGGGCGCGGGCATTATCAGGTTGGCTATCACCAAACCGCAACTGCGGGGGCTTTTGGGGCGACAATCGGCGCGGCACGGCTGTTGGGCCTGGACAAGGATGAGCTGCGTCATGCGCTGGGGCTTTGTGCCAGTATGGCCTCGGGACTCAAGGCGCAGTTTGGCACCATGGGTAAACCCCTGAATGCCGGATTGGCCGCCCGCAGCGGGGTTGAAGCCGCGCTTTGGGCGCAGGCGGGCATGACAGCAGCAACAGACGGTTTGGCCGGGCCTTTGGGCTTTGGGGCAACCCATCACGGTATCGGCGCGCCGGTAAACCCCGGCAAAGGGCCGTGGCAAATCCTGAGCATCAGCCATAAATTCCATGCCTGTTGTCATGGCCTGCACGCGATGCTGGAGGCGTTATCTGCGGTTGATCTGGACCCCGCGCAGATTGTCAGTATCCACATCCGCACCCATCCGCGTTGGATGTCGGTGTGTAATATTATTGCGCCCCAAACCGGCCTTGCGGCGAAATTCAGCTATTCCCAAACCGCCGCGATGGCGCTGTTGGGCCATGCCACTGGCGCTATTTCAAATTTTACAGACGAGATTACCATCGACCCGGATATTGTTGATTTACGGGATAAAATCAGGATCAGCGAAGAGGATAAACTGACCGAAACCCAAAGTGAAATCTCTGTCAGTCTCAAGGGGGGGGCAATGCGGCGTCTGCGTCATGATCTGATGGCACCAATGACCCTTGAGGATCGCACCGCCAAGTTGCACATAAAAACCGCGTCCCTGTTGGGACAGGAACGCGGCGATGCATTGTGGCAGGCGGCGCAGGGCGATGACCTGAGCGCCTTGTCTGATCAACTGGTGATATCGTAGGCCCGTTCACCATGCACGCTGAGATCAAGACCGTTGGTTTCGGTTTCGGCATCGACACGGATCGCCAGCACGGCCTTGCACAGATAGATCAGAACCAGCGTCACCACGGTGGTGAAGACCCCGACAATCGCCAGTGATCCCAGCTGTGCGGCCCATGTTCCCGCCCCCAGCACAGCAATCATGATGGTGCCGAAAATCCCGCCAACACCGTGCACGGCAAAGACATCCAATGTGTCGTCAATCTTGATGCGGTTGCGGATCAACACCACCGCTTCCTGACACAGGATACCGGCGATCCCGCCAATCAGCAACGCCGCCCAAGGGCCGACAAAGCCCGAAGCAGGGGTGATCGACGCCAATCCCGCGATTGTGCCTGTGACAATCCCGACCAGGGATGATTTGCCGAATTTGATGCGTTCCCACAGCGCCCATGTCAGCGATGCGGTGGCCGCTGAAATATGGGTCACCGTGATGGCCATCGCCGCGCCGCCATCTGCCGCCAGTTGCGAGCCGCCGTTAAAGCCGAACCAACCCACCCAAAGCATCGCCGCGCCGATCATCACCATTCCCGGGTTATGCGGCGGGGTTGTCTGATGTCTGCGTGGCCCCAGCACAATCGCAAGGATCAGCGCGGCCAGGCCTGCGGTTTCATGCACCACGATGCCGCCTGCAAAATCCCTGACCCCCGTATCGCCAAAGATGCCACCATCCGCCAGCATGCCACCACCCCAGACCCAATGCACCACGGGCGCATAGCACAGCAGCATCCAAAGGCCTGAAAACAATAGCATAAAACCAAAGCCGATGCGTTCGACATAGGCCCCGACAATCAGCGCCGGCGTGATGATCGCAAAGGTCATTTGAAAGGCAAAGAACAGGATTTCCGGCAGGGTTCCGGCAAGGCTCTCTGCGTCCACACTGGCAAGGCCGACCTTGGCCAGCCCGCCCCAAAGCCCGCTTTCACCGGGCCCAAAAGCGATGGAATAACCGACAAAAAACCACAGGACCGACATTAAACAGGCAATGGCATAACAATGCATGAACACGCTCAGCACATTTCGCGCGCGTACCAGCCCGCCGTAAAACAGGGCAAGCCCCGGAAGTGTCATAAACAGGACAAGGGCGGTCGCAGTCATGATCCAAGCGGAATCGGCGGCATTCATGTGTTTTTCTCCAAGCTGAACTTTATTGCCCGCAGATTGCGCAGCACTGCCGCTTGGAACAGCATTTACCGGATGAAATTGGCGGCATTTCTGCAAATGACCTAAAATTAACCGGCATTCAGGCCGGTCTGCATAAAATCAGGGCAGTTTTTGAACGGCCCGCCACAAGAGCATCAAGGCGTGATCTCGGGCAGCCTGCCGCACTTCTGCCCGCCCCAATGCGCCGAATTCTTGGGTTTCAACAATGGTTTCCTGCGCATCTGCCAGCCCGAAACACACGCGGCCTTCGGGTTTGTGCTCTGAGCCGCCCGGTCCGGCGATGCCGGTGATCGACACCGCAAATTCCGCCTGCGCGCGCGCCAGGGCCCCTGCGGCCATTTCCGCGGCGACCTCTTGAGACACTGCGCCGTATCGGGCAAGGGTTGCCGGGGATACCCCCAGCAGATCAACCTTGGCTGCATTGGTATAGGTGACAAAGCCGCGGTCGAACATTGCCGATGATCCCGCCAGTTCGGTCAGCGCCGCCGCGACCATCCCGCCGGTGCAGCTTTCTGCACAGGTCAACATGAATTTTTTTTCGGCACTTAATTCAAGAAGTTGCGCAGCAAAGTTCATTTAAAACACCCCATGCGCCAATCCCGCCAGGACCACGACACCAACTGCGGCAAAAACCCCGGCAATCACATCATCCAGCATCACCCCCAAGGCATCGCCGCGCCGGTCTGCCCAGCCGATGATCCAGGGTTTGGTGATATCAAACAGCCGGAACAGGCCAAAGGCCGCAACCCATCCGGGCCACATTGCCAGAATATTCAGATCCATCGACGACGCGGCAAAGCTGATCGGGATCAGGGCAATCCATTGGCCGACAACTTCATCCACCACAATTTCGGAGGGATCGTGATTGTCACTGCCACGGGTCATCTGCGCCGTGGCCCACCAGCCCAGCACAAAGGCAACTCCGATACCAACCAACAACAGCGCAAACCCACCGATATAATGCAGCAACCAGCCATAGGGCAGGGCCACCAAAGACCCCCAGGTGCCGGGCGCGGGGCGGATATAGCCGATCCCCAGAACGGTTGCGATCAATTTGGATATTGTCATGGTTTCACCAATGTTGCTGTGGCCAAACAGGCGATGCCTTCGCCGCGACCGGTAAAACCCAGCCGTTCGGATGTGGTGGCCTTGACCGACACGCGGCCCGGATCAAGGGTCAGAATATCGGCCAATTGGTGGCGCATGGCCTGTGCATGGGGGCCGATCTTGGGATGTTCACAAATCAAGGTGCAATCCACATGGGTCAGCTCAAACCCCATGTCGCGGGCCAGGGTCGCGGCATGGCGCAAGAACACATCGCTGGACATGCCTTTCCACTGTGGATCAGAGGGCGGAAAATGCTGGCCGATGTCGCCCATCGCCAAGGCGCCATAAATTGCATCGGTGATGGTATGCAGGCCGACATCCGCGTCAGAATGGCCGACAAGCCCCTGATCATGTTGTATTTTGACGCCGCACAGCATGACGTGATCCCCGGCGCCAAAGGCATGTACGTCAAAGCCGTTGCCGGTGCGAATGTCCATTTTATTCTCCAGTATCCGTGCCGCACGGGCAAAATCCGCCGCGGTGGTGATCTTGATGTTATCCGCATGTCCGGCGGTGATCCGAACCGGGATTCCATAGGCGCGGGCAACTTCGACATCATCTGCGGCGACACCGTCAAACGCCGCATGGGCCGCGCGGATCACGCTAATGTCAAAGCCCTGCGGTGTCTGCGCGGCAAATAGACCGCTGCGGTCTTGGGTGCCGGTGACGTGATCGGCATCCCCGCACCACAGCGCATCTGTCACCGGCAAGGCAGGGGCCGCAGCACGGGAGGTTTGCAGGGCGTCCAGCACATCACTGATCACCTGGGCGTTCACACAGGGGCGCGCGGCATCATGGATCAACACAATGCCGGTGTCGGGCAGCAGCGCCAGACCGTTGCGTACCGATGCGGCGCGATCCGCCCCCCCCGTGGCAATTAAAATGTCGGGATCCAGAAATGTATCGGCCAACCCGAGGTCATCCTCATGTAAAACAACAGCAATCTGATCCACCCGTGGATGGCGGGCAAAGGCGGCAATGCTCTGGTCAATGACCCGCAGCCCCGCCAAAGGCTGCCATTGTTTGGGCCGCGCTGTTGCGGCGCGGGTGCCACGTCCTGCGGCGACAATAAGGGCGGTGATGGTCATGATCTGATCCGCTGTTGCATGGCCCTGTCTAGGCAATGCGGGAGGCACAGGCAACAATCGAGACATATGCCCAAAAAACAGGCAAACCTCAAGCTGCCGTTAGGGAAAATTCCGGGATATCGTTGTGCCTGCAAAGGGTTTTCGCTACACCAAGGCAATTGCACAAGGATTAAGCACATGCGCCCGCCGGTTTGGCCACTTGAAATGACCCCGCCCGTGTTTCTGGCGCCGATGGCCGGAATCACCGATTTGCCTTACCGCAACCTGGTGGCAAAATTCGGGGCCGGGCTGGTGGTTTCGGAAATGGTTGCAAGTCAGGAATTGCTGTCGCGCCGTCCGGGCACCCGCGAAAAAGCCGAACTGGGAATTGGCGTGCAAGGCACCGCCGTACAGATCGCCGGACGCGAAGCCGCCCCGATGGCCGAAGCCGCCCGCATGATCGAAGCACAGGGCGCGCGTCTGATAGATATCAACATGGGGTGTCCGGCCAAAAAGGTCACGCAGGGGGCCTCTGGATCGGCGCTGATGAAAACACCCGATCACGCGCTGAGCCTGATCGACGCCGTGGTTGGCGCGGTCTCGGTGCCTGTTACCCTCAAGATGCGGTTGGGCTGGGATGACGCGATGATGAACGCCCCTGATATCGCCCGCCGCGCCGAGGCCGCAGGCATCACCATGATCACCATTCACGGCCGTACCCGCTGCCAGTTTTACAAAGGCCGGGCCGATTGGCGGGCCATTCGCGCCGTCAAAGACGCGGTATCCGTACCGGTGATTGCCAATGGGGATATTGTGGATTCTGTCACCGCGCGTCAGGCGCTGGATCAGTCAGGCGCGGATGGCGTGATGATCGGGCGCGGGGCGCAGGGGCGGCCTTGGGTGCTGGCGCAGATCGGTCATGATCTTTATGGTCAAGCGGCGCCAAATATGCCGATTGGTTTTGAATTTTCCTCAATGGTTTCTGATCATTACGACGACATTTTAATGTTTTACGGTAAGGATTTGGGCGGGCGCGTCGCGCGTAAACATCTGGGCTGGTACATGGATACCTGTGCCACGGATGCAGAATTGCGCCGCGCCGTTCTGACCGCAAAAACCCCCAAAGATGTGCATAGAATGATCCGGCACGCCATGGTGCTCCCCCCCGAGAAAGCCGTAGCATGAGTATGGACCACCAGATCTGGATATCCCTGCCTGTGCCCGCCATCCTGATTGCACCGGATGACAGGATCCATGACATCAACCCCGCCGCCGAAGGGTTTTTGAACGCCTCGGCCAAATCGGTGATCGGCGTGCCGGTCTGGGATGTGATCGCGGTGAATGATCCGCTGGAAGACGCATTTGAACGCGCCCGCGCCAGTGGCACACCGTTGTTTGTCAATGACGTGGACGTGGGATCAGGGCAGCGCGCACCGCTGCAATCGGCGCTGCAGATTGCCCCGCTCAGTGGCGCTGAGGGGCACATGCTGCTGATGATTTCACCGCGCGAACTGGCAGGGCGGATGACCCAGAACCACAGTGTGAAATCCGCCGCCAAATCCGCCATCGGCATGGCCGAAATGCTGGCACATGAGATCAAGAACCCGCTTGCGGGGATCACAGGGGCGGCGCAATTGCTGTCGATGAACCTGCCGGCGGATGAATTGGAACTGACCGATCTGATTGTCGCGGAAAGCCGTCGCATTGTGAAACTGCTTGAACAGGTTGAACAATTTGGCAATCTCACCCCGCCTGACAGCCATGCGGTGAACCTGCATGATGTGTTGGATCGCGCCCGGCGTTCTGCGCTTTTGGGGTTTGGCGCGCAGATGAAGATCATCGAAGATTATGATCCTTCCCTGCCGATGGCCGAAGGCGACAAGGACCAATTGTTGCAGGTGGTGTTGAACCTGCTGAAAAACGCCTCCGAAGCTGCGGGCGAAGGCGGCGGCACCATTCGGCTGCGCAGCTATTTTGAACATTCCTTCCGGTTGCGCCGCGCCGATGGCACGGGTCAGGCGCTGCCGTTGCAGATCGAAGTCATTGATGACGGTCCCGGGCTGCCGGAACATATCAAGGGGGATGTGTTTGATCCCTTTGTCTCGGGCCGTGAAAACGGCACCGGTCTGGGGCTGGCGCTGGTGAGCAAGATCATCTCGGAACATGGCGGTTGGATTTCGGTCACTTCGGTACCCGGCCATACCGTATTTCGCATTTCACTACCGCGCGCGGTTGCGCAGCAAGAAGAGGATTAATCATGGATGGCACGGTTCTGGTTGCGGATGACGACCGCACGATCCGCACGGTTCTGACGCAGGCGTTGACACGGGCAGGGTGCAAGGTTCATGCGACCTCCAGCCTGACCACGTTGATGCGTTGGGTCGGTGAGGGAAAGGGCGATGTTGTCATCACCGATGTGGCGATGCCTGATGGGAACGGTTTGGAAATGTTGCCAAAAATATCCGCCGACCGCCCCGGATTGCCGGTGATCGTCATTTCCGCGCAAAACACCATCATGACCGCAATCAAGGCTGCCGAGGCCGAGGCTTTTGATTACCTGCCCAAGCCGTTTGATTTGCCAGAATTGATGAAACGCACGGCACGGGCCTTGGACAAAGGCATGCCCGGGCGCCCCGCGACCCGCGCCCCCCAACAGCCCCAAGAAGACCGCGATGATCTGCCGCTGGTCGGGCGCACACCGGTGATGCAATCCCTGTATCGTCTGGTGGCGCGGGTGATGAACACCGATCTTCCGGTGTTGATCTGGGGGGAAAGCGGCACGGGTAAATCCTTGATCGGGCGCGCGATTCACGATTTCTCGGACCGTCGCAGCCTGCCGTTTGTCACGGTCACGGGTACTGAACTGGTTGATATTGACGCCCCCGCGCGGCATCTGGCCAAAGTGCGCGGCGGCACCCTGTTGATTGACGAAATTGCCGATATTCCGCTTGAGGTCCAAGCCCGGATTTCGCGGATGATGGATGCGCCCGGCGAATATGCGCCACGGTTTCTGGCCACCAGCCAGTCCGATCTGGTGGCCGCGATGAAAGACGGAAAGTTGCGCCGCGATCTGTATTACCGCCTGTCCGGAGCGACCCTGCAGGTGCCAACCCTGCGCGACCGGGTGGATGACATTACCCTGCTCGCCGAGCATTTTCTGAAACGCGCCGAAGACAGTGGGCTGGGCAGTCTGCGCCATCTGTCACCCGCCGCCGAAAAGGTGCTTTCGACCTATGCCTGGCCAGGAAATGTGCGGCAATTGGAACATGCGATGCGCCAATTGGCCCTGACCAGCCGCGTCAGCGAAGTCAGTCAAGCCGAAGCCGAACAGGTGTTGGGCGCGCAGCCCGTGTCGGAACCTCTGCGGACACAGGCCAGCACCGAACGGCTGGGGGCCAGCGTTGAACGGCATCTGCGCCGCTATTTTGACCAACATGGCGATATGTTGCCGCCGCCGGGGCTTTATGCGCGGATCCTGCGCGAGGTCGAAGGGCCGATGATTGAAATTGCCCTTGCCGCCACCGCCGGAAATCAGGCGAAATGCGCCGATTTACTGGGCATCAACCGCAATACTTTGCGCAAGAAGATTACCGATCTCGATATTGAGGTGACACGGGGCCGCAAAATGATGTAAAACCGCCACATAACCGTGGCCATCTGGTATCATGCCAGATCAGGACCACAAAATATGGCGGTTGGTGTCACAAGCACCACATCATAAGTGAGGGCAACGGGTGGTCACCCGCTCAGGCAGTATCACATTGGACACAGTGGGCCGTTTGCGGCGCAGGCGGGGCGTGCGCACCGTCACCACCTTTGCACTGGTTGTGCTGGGGCCGGTTCTGGCGATGGCGACCTACCTGGTGCTGGGGCCGTTGGGGCAGGGGGCCAATACCTTTGGCCTGCGGCTGATTCTGCTCACCGATCTGGTTTATGTTTTGCTGATCGCTGCCCTGGTGCTCAGCGAAGTGGCGCGGTTGATCGCGGCGCGGCGGGCAAAATCGGCGGGATCACGCCTACACCTGCGCCTGACCGGGGTTTTTGCCCTGATGGCCCTGATCCCTACTGTCAGCGTTGCGGTGTTTGCCGGGCTCACCGTGAATGTCGGCCTTGAAGGGTGGTTTTCGGACCGGGTGCGCAGCGTGGTCTCCAATTCGCTTTCTGCGGCGCTGGCCTATGAAACCGAACAACGCGAAGATATGATTTCCGATGCGCGGTCTTTGGCGCTGAGCATCGACAAGGCCCGTAAGCAGGGCATCAACCTGAGCGACAGCGCGCTGTTGGGCGAAGGCCAGCGGCAAATCCAGCGCGGGCTGCGCGAGGCCTATCTGATTGATGGCACTTCGCAGATCCGCGCGCGCGGCAACCGGTCTTATCTGTTCGATTACGAAGCACCGGATGCCGCGCAGATCAACCAGGCCACCAGCGAAGGCGTGCTGATCATCGAAGACTGGGACAATAACGAATTCCGCGCCCTTGTTCCGCTGGACAGCTTTGTCGATCGCTATCTTTATGTCAGCCGCGAGGTGGATGGCAAAATCCTGTCCTTGCTGGATGAAACCAAGGAAACGGTGCGGCTTTATCAACAGCTTGAAGCGGATCGCGGGCGGTTGCTGTTTGAATTTGCCTTGGTTTATCTGGGCTTTGCGGTGATCCTGATCCTGGCGGCTGTCTGGCTTGGGCTGTGGTTTGCCGAACGGTTGTCGGGGCCTGTCGGGCGGTTGACCGGGGCGGCACAGCAGGTTGGCGCAGGGGATTTAAGCGTGCAGGTGCGCGAAGAAGAAGGCGATGATGAAATCGCCATGCTGGGGCGGTATTTCAACCAGATGACCCGCCAGCTCAGTGGTCAACGCGAAACCATGCTGGACAACAACCGCCAGATCGAACGCCGCCGCCGCCTGTTTGATTCAGTGCTTTCCTCGGTGACATCCGGTGTGGTTGGCCTTGATCCAGAAGGGCGGGTTGCCTTTGTAAACCGCTCGGCGATGCGGCTGCTGGACTGGAACGAGGATCAGCAATCCACCGCGTTGTCGGTTGCGGTGCCGGAATTCGGGCCCCTCTTTGACAGCCTCACCAAAGGGCCGGGGGCGGCGGTGCAAGGCGAGGTCAAAGTATCGCGTCAGGGCGCGATGGAAAACCTGCTGGTGCGCATGGCCCCGCGGCGCGGCGATGACGGGCACCTGGAAGGCTATGTTGTGGCCTTTGACGATGTGACCGATCTGGTCAGCGCCCAACGGATGGCCGCATGGGGCGATGTGGCGCGCCGTATTGCCCATGAGATCAAAAATCCGCTGACCCCGATCCAGCTGAGCGCCGAACGTATCCGCCGCAAATTCACGCCGAAACTGCCCGATGACAGCGAGGCGCTGGAACAAATGACCGGTGTGATCATCCGCCAGACCGGCGATCTGCGCCGCATCGTGGATGAATTCAGCAAATTCGCCCGGATGCCCGAACCGGAAACCTCGGTTCAGGATCTGACCCAACTGGTTGCGGATGCGGTGTTGTTGCAACAGGCAGGCCAACCCGGTGTCACGATCAAATCCGATCTGCCCGTGGATAGAATTGCAGCACAGATTGACGCGACGATGGTTTCTCAGGCGCTCACCAATCTGATTAAGAACGCCGGAGAAGCCATTGAATCCCTTCAAAAGAAAAACCCGCCTGAAAACCTGACCCCACAGATCGAAGTCACCCTGACCCAACGGGAAAGCACCGCGCGGATAACCATTGCGGACAATGGTATCGGTCTGCCCGAAGACCGTGCCCGCCTGTTTGAACCCTATGTGACCACCCGCAGTGAAGGCACCGGTCTGGGCCTGCCGATCGTCAAGAAAATCATCGAAGAACATGGCGGTACCCTGACCCTGGAAAACGCGCCGGTGTTTGAGAACCAAACCCATTTTGGTGCCATGGCAGTGATCACCCTTCCGATCCTGCCCCCCCGTAACAGTAATGAGAATAGAATGGAGACAGCGCATGAGTGACATTCTGATTGTAGATGACGAACGCGATATTCGGGAATTGATCTCGGACATCCTGAAAGACGAAGGCTATGCCACACGGCTGGCAGGCAATTCCGATGACGCCATGTCGGAAATATCAAGCGAACCGCCGGCGCTGATGGTTCTCGATATCTGGCTCAAAGACAGCCAGATGGACGGTATTGATATTCTCAAGGCAGTCAAACGCGACCACCCGGATGTGCCGGTGGTGATCATTTCCGGCCATGGCAATATCGAAATTGCCGTCGCGGCGATCAAACAGGGCGCGTATGATTTCATAGAAAAGCCGTTTAATATTGATCAGCTTTTGGTGGTGATCCGCCGTGCTATGGAAACCTCGCGTCTGCGCCGCGAGAACCTGACACTGAAGAAACGTGATGTGACCAGCGCCGAAATGTTGGGGAATTCAGCGGCTTACCGCGCTCTGGTCAGCCAACTGGACAAGGTGACAAAATCCAATGGACGGGTGATGCTGACCGGGCCTGCCGGGGCAGGCAAGGAAATCGCCGCGCGCTATATTCACGCCCATTCCAACCGCGCCCCGGCCCCGTTTATCACCGTCAATTGCGCGGGCATCGAACCGGACCGCATGGAAGACATGCTGTTTGGCCGCGAAGGCGCAGAGCGCGGGGTTGAACCGGGATTGCTGGAACAAGCCCATGGCGGGGTGGTCTATTTTGACGAAGTCGCGGATATGCCGTTGGGCACCCAATCGAAAATTCTGCGGGTGCTGGTGGATCAACAATTCACCAGGGTCGGCGGCACCGACAAGCTGCGCGTGGATCTGCGGGTGATTTCCAGCACCAGCAGGGATCTGACCGCCGCGATCCACAATGAAACCTTCCGCGAAGAACTCTATCACCGTCTGAACGTGGTGCCGATTCCGGTGCCGTCACTGGAAGAACGCCGCGAGGATATTCCGTTGCTGGCCGAACATTTCATCGCGGAATGCAACGCCACTCAGGGGCTGCCACTGCGCAAGCTTTCAGATGATGCCATTGCGCTGATGCAAACGATGATCTGGCCCGGCAACGTGCGTCAATTGAAAAATCTGGTGGAACGGGTGTTGATCCTTGGCGATGGCACCGGCCCGATTGAGGCCCGCGAATTGCCCGGCGAAGACGACAAAGGCGAAGACGACAGCCGCGTCGTGCTGTCCGGCGCATTGGCGACCTTGCCACTGCGCGAGGCCCGTGAGGCTTTTGAACGGGAATATCTGCTGACCCAGATCAACCGTTTTGGCGGCAATATCTCGCGCACCGCCAATTTTGTCGGGATGGAGCGTTCGGCCTTGCACCGTAAATTGAAATCACTCGGGGTGGTCACCTCTGCGAAATCCGGTGTCCGCATCGCCCATGTCGATGAAGACAGCGACGCCGCGGAATAAATGGGCGTTAAGAGGCCATGTATTGCAGGGCGCCAATCCCTTGTATTTGCAATGAAATAAATCTGTTACCTGCCCCGAAAAATCGGCGGGGCAGGTAAATCAGCGGTTATTTACTGGCGGCAGAGGCCACGCCAGTGATCAGCGATGGCGTGATTTGATTGACCACGCGGTTCCATTTTGTCACCGGTTGTTCGGCAATAAACACAATGTCATTGGGGCGCAGTTCCATCCGTGTTGCCAAAACCAGATTGGCGGCATTCCGGCTGTCGAGATGCCATGCGGTGATCGCACCAAAGTCACGCGGATCGGGGGAGCCGCGCAGCACGTATATCTGCGCAGGATTGCCGGTTGTGACATCAAAGCCGCCCTCGGAATAAAGCGCATCCGCCAAGGTCGCCTGACGCCCGAAGGGCAGGGTAAAACGCCCCGGCTTGTTCACTTCACCGGAAAGATAGGCATAATCGCGGCCCTCAGCGTCCAGTTCCAGACGTGCCTGATAATTTGCCCGCGCTTCATTCAACGCGGCACGGCGCAGGGTCACTTCGGATTGCAATTCGTTCAGCGCCAGAATGCGCGATTGCTGTTTGAACTGCGACAAGGTGATCTGTTCGGAAAAATAATCCTGTGCGCGGTCCAGCTGGTATTCGGTGTCCACAAAAACACTGTCCCCCGCAACCAGCCGTTTTTTCTGCAAATCGCCCCGGCGCAGGTATTCTTTCAGCGGAATCTGGTACAATTCACCATCGCGGTAAATGCGGATCGACGCATAATCCAGATCAGGTGTGCGAATGCCGCCCGCCGCTGAAATCGCCTGATCCAGCGTCAAAGGCGTCAGCGTGATCGCCGCAACCGTCGGGTTGCCAACCGCGCCGCCGATCGAAACCCTTTTGGAATTGAATTCAGCTATTTCGAGGCTGAAAGACGGGTCAATCTGATTTTCCAACAGGCGTTGGAACAGGGTTGCCTCGGCTTCTTCTAATGTCATGCCCGCCACAGCCACACGGCCAACATCGGGGATCGCAATCGCGCCGTCATCCTGAACAGTATAGCCTTGGCGGCGGTTCTGTGCGGCCAAAAGCCCGCTTAATTCTTCGACGGTGCTGGTGCCGCCCCGGGTCGCCAACAGCAAGACGTCACCGATGCCGATATCATAAGAGGTGCGCGGCGGATCATTGGGTTCACGCAACACCAGCGCATCGGGCGGCGATTGCGGGCTCAAGGTCGGGGCAGGTGTGGCCCCTGCGCCGCGTGCGCTGCCGGCGCCGCCGGCATTTTGAAAGAAAACCGCCGGAATCTGTTTGGGATGATAGGGTGATCTATTGGCCGCCAGCACGGTTTCGCTGGTCAGCGCCACAATCCGCACCTTGCCGTCGGCATCGGTGACTTTCGGGGAAATATAAGCCGATCCACAGCCTGCAAGCGTGGCCAGACCAATCATTGCGATCATTTGTTTAAACATGAAATCCCCCCGAAGAGCATAGGCGTATAAAGCAGGCCTTTTGGCCTGTCTGTTTCTGTCTCAGGGCAAATGTCCGAGATATTTTATCTGTGACTGTCTGTTTCAAGAGGCAGGTTCCAGCGTGATATAGCCCTGTTCGGGACTGATCCATTGACGCGATGACAGGATTTCGCCTGAACCGTCCAATTGGTAGGTGTTTTCGATTTCAAAGCCATCACCAAAACAGGTTTCACGCCGCTGTTGCTGCCCCTGATAATCGCAGACAAAGCTGCGGATCACGATCTGGTCTTCGCCATCCAGATAGCGGTGGATGCGCACGGCCTGTTGCACTTTGCCCTGCAGGCCCGGCCTCACCTCATCAACATCCGCTGTCATCAAATCAAAGCCAAGCCCCCGCGTGCCCACCAACACCCCGTGTTTAAGGGTCACAGAAATATCGTCCGGGGTGAAATAGGTCACCAGATCACGGTTTCTTGCACGCTCGATCAAGATCGAGGCGAGGTTCTTTTGATCCAGAGTGGCAACCAAAAGCGGGGCACCGCCGTACTCGGCACGGACCTGCGGTGTGACCTGGGCGCGAATGTCATCGGCTGTGGGATTGACCGGCGCTGGCCCGCCGAGATTTTGAAAGCCGCGCAGATAGGATGCAAAAACCGGATTGTCGCCCGTTTCAGACCCGCAAGCCGACACCGCCACGCTCAGCGCCAGCAACATGGATTGTATCCTGTTCATCGCCAGAACCTCCCCCAGCTGCGTTTAAGCTGCGGATCATGATAGCTGCGCACCGTGTCATACAGCCGCCCCTGCACCTCAAGCCGCGCGCCGCCATCACGGCTGAGCGGTTGAATGGTGGTTTTATAGGTCTGGCCGGATGGCTTGCCCAAGATATGGGCCAGTGGCACGGTGAACCGCAGGCCTTTGTCAAAAGACCCTTCGCCAAAATCATCAAAGGACACATCGGTGAATGTCGCATAGGCGCCGATGCTCCAGCCATTGGCAAAGGTGCGGTCCAAGGTGACTGTCGCGCCCCAATCCCCCGCCAGATAGCGCCCTGCATCCAGCTGTCCGTGATAGCCGTTGCCAAAATCATAATAGCCCGACAGATGCCCGGTCGCGACGCTATAATCGCGAAATCCCAAAGCCTGATCAAAATCGCGCTGCTGCACATAGTTGATTTCCGCCCCCAGAGCGAGCCGGCTGCCCACGGGTTTCCACAGCAGTTCGCTGGAAATACCGCCGTACATCGCTTCGAGATAGCCAAGTGTGACACGGCCATAAAGATCTTTGCCGGGGCGGAAGTAATGCGCGAAAGTCAGGTTCTTGATCGCGGTTTTTCCGGCTTTGGCATAGAGATTGCCATCCGAACGGACGTGTTGGATTTTGGAATCCGACGGGCGTGTGGATGTCCCCCGATTGCCCGCCAGCCTTTGTTGCAGGGTGCCCGAGACAATCCAGCCCGGCGCAATATCATAGCGCGCCCGCAGTTGCAGCCCTGCATCCAACCGCACCGGTTCTTGCGGATCAAAATAGCTGGCAGCAAGATAGGGGCCGAGCGACCAGCGGAATTTCGGATAAAGATCATCCGTATAGGTTGCACCTTCCAGCGCGTTGGCCGCATCGGTGATATTGGCCCGCGCATAGCTGGTCCAGCTGGCGTCAGGGGTATATTCAAGGTCTTCGATGTCCGAGCGGCGCAAGGTTGTCGCGGACAGCGGTATGCCGTTTTCAACCGGCACAATGGTGATGGTTTCCACCGAGGCGGGCAGGGTTGCCGTCAGAATACGGGCGGTGCGCCCCAGCGCCTCGGGGCGGGCAAGGTACCGGTCATTGCGGATGTGAACGGTGACACGATCTGCCGCAAGTTTCATGGCTTCCAACCCCATGCCATCGCGGGCCAGCAGATCGGCGGTTTTTGCGCGCACGGATTTGTGGGTCTCTGGTGTGCTGGCCCAGCCCAAATTCCTGGCCTGTCCGGCGCTGCGGCGCTGCACGGGCAGGGGGGCAGCGCCGGTGCCGCCATGTGCAACGGGTTTGCGCGGATTGGCCGTCAGGTTGAAAGAGACCCCGATTTCCGAGCCGTATAGATACTGCGCCTGCATCGAAAAATTATCGCGCAACCGGTAGGACAGACCAAAGTTGAACGGGGTTTTTCGTTCAAACATCCCCCGAGCGGTTTCGCGGGAATAGGCATCCGATGAATATTCCGCCGTAAGCGTCAGCGCGTCGGTGGCCCGCCATGACACCCCCCCGAAAAATGCCGCATCCCCCCGAAACCATTTGGTTTTTTCAAGCTGCCCGCCCGTTCCGGTGATGCCGACCGGACGGGTTTTCAGGCTGTCGCCAAACACCCCCAAGGGATTGGTAAAGCCGTTATAGCTGCCCAATCGCCCCCACCCCAGACCACCAGAGAAGCTCAGGCGCGGGGTAATATGTTTGGTTGCGACGATATATTCACCGGAATAAAGGCCGGTGCCAATAAAATCGCGCAGTCCAATCGCAACGGCAGGGCGATAGCGCGCTTCGTCAATAAAGCGGTAGCGCAGGTCAAAGGAACGGTCAAAACTGTCGATCTTGCTGTAACGAAAGCTGCCCGACAGCCGTGGCGTGATTTGAAAGCTCAGCGTGTTGCGGGTGGACCCGGCAAAATGGCTGACGGTCAGACCCAGCTCTGCGTCTTCGGCGCTTTGGGCACTGGGCATATCAATCAGCCCCGGCGTGCCATAGGTGGTATAGCTATAGCTGCCGTCGGACAGCCCGGTTGTGGGACACACCATCAATGCCGCCAGCGGCAGAACGCCCTGCAAAAACCCAAAAGTAAAACTGCGCATTTGCCTAGCCTGTGCCCGATATCGCCAAGAAAGAAATTTGAACGCACCCCAAGGCTGAGAATGTGCATCAGAATTCAATTTCTGACGTTACCCAGTGTCGGCAGTTGTTTCAACATAGCGCAGGCTTGGGCGCTGCTGACATCAGGATAGGCCGGCGATTGTGACCAATCTGCCGCAGGTGAATCTAGTTTGACGGGCTGATTGAAAAACCATGCCAGATGGGACACCTAGAATAAAGGTTAACAAACTAGGAGCCAGAGGTGATCCAACGCCTCAGATCCCGTATTGCCCGATGGTCGACCCGTAATCGGGCGGGCACAGCCAATGCTGCGGCACGGCTGGCGCCAGAGGTGCCATTTTTCGCGGTGGGCGACATTCATGGCTGCCCGGACCTGTTGCACAGGATCATCCGCGCCAAAGATGCCTTGGCTATGGGCGGGGAACCTGTGGTGTTTTGCGGGGATTACATCGACCGCGGGGCCGGATCGGCAAAGGTATTGACGCGGCTGTTTGACGCCCAACAGACGCAGCCCGATCAGGTGATCTGTCTGATGGGCAATCATGAACGTATGATGCTTGATTTTATTGACGATCCTGCCGGGCGCGGCGCAGGTTGGCTGCGGTTTGGCGGCTTGGACACGCTGGCCAGTTTCGGTGTCAGCCTGCGCCAACAACAGACCGATGCAGAAGTCGCGGTGGCGATTGCCAATGCCTTGGAAGCAGCACTGCCCGAGGGAATGCTGGCATGGCTGCGCGGCCTGCCTTTGCGCTGGTCGAGCGGGAATGTACATTGTGTTCATGCCGCCATGTCGCCGCGCCGCACCGCGCAGGACCAACGCGAGGCCGTGCTGTTATGGGGTCATCCGGATTTCCTCAAGACCGCCCGCGATGATGGCCAATTTGTGCTGCATGGCCATACAATTGTATCGCAGGCACAGCTGTCCGGCAGCCGGATTTCCATTGACACAGGGGCCTATCGTACAGGGTGTTTAAGTGCGGTCAGGATTGCAAGCGGCCATTGCAGGTTCTTCAGTGTTTCAGCCAATGATAAAGCGGTCTGAGACTTGAATGGCGGCTTAACTTGTTAAATTAGCCGAGCAGGTGATGACTGTCGGTGTGCCCCCGGGGTGAACCTTTCTTCATTGATCAAAACCGCGCGCCGTACAATTCCCGTACAATTCCGGTGTCTTGTCGCTACTCATAAAGGCGGCCCAAAATCGCAAATACAGTGTCATATCAGACAATTCCAGCTGCACGTCGCATTGCAAATAACAACCCTTGCGGGTATCAGCTGATTTTTCCATTGGTTAATGGTAAAGGGGCACGACATTGGATAATGTGCTGCTGTAAACACCTGACAGTTGGTCCTCGACCGCTTAACTTGGATCAATGATGAAACAATTGACTGACCTTTCAATGCCCCGAAACCACCAAGGTATTGATGATGAAATTGACCTGGCCAAGCTGTTTCTGACGCTTTGGCGGGGCAAGTTTTGGATTTTGCTGAGCGGGGTACTGGCCTTGTTTGCCGGCGGGTATTACGCCTTTGACATTGCGGTGCCGCTCTACACGGCCAATACAACGGTTGCGCTGGAAAGCCGTGATCAACAGGTGATGGATATCGAAAGCGTCGTGACCGGGTTGGGCGGTGATCAATCCACGATCAACACCGAAGTCGAAGTGATCCGTTCGCGGCGATTGATTGAACAATTGGTGCTGGATATGGATTTGCTTGCTGATCCAGAATTCAATGCCCAACTGCGCCCTGTGCCGGTATTTTCTGTCGGGCAGGCGGTATCACTGGTGCGCGGCGTGATAAAAGGCCCGGCAGAACCACCGGTCGCCGCCTCTGAACGCGCCATATTGGACCAAACAATTGACGCGGTAACAGGGGCAATCGGGGTTTACAACATCCGGCAAAGTTTTGTGTTCAGGATCACCGTGATCACCCAAAAGGCGGAAAAATCAGCGGCGATTGCGAACCGGCTGGCCGACCTTTACATCAATGACCAGATCACCGTGAAGTTTCAAAAAACCGAACAGGCTACGCTTTGGCTCAGCGAACGTGTCAGCGGCCTGCAAGCGCAGCTTGAAACCGCCGAATCCGAACTCAAGGAATTTTCGAGTAATACCAACCTGATCAATTCCGATAGTCTTCAGGCGTTGAACCGGCAGATCAAAGACCTGCGAGAGCGCCGCGGGACAATGACGGCGCTGGCCAATGCCGCGCAGGATCGGTTTGAAAAACTACAATCGCTGCGAAGTGCGAATGCAGAGGATTTTGCACAGGCCGCAAATGATGCCAGCCTCACTCAGTTTCTCGCAAGGATAAAAGACGGCCGCGCCGGGGGGCAACAGGCATTTGACGCAAGGGTTGACGCCCTGATGACGCGGGCCGAACTGGAAGCCGCCCGCGCAAAAGCCCAATTGACCGCGCTTGAGACCTCAATCACCGAGGTCAGTACCCGCATCGAAACCCAATCCGGTGAACTGGTGGCGCTGGAACAATTGCAACGCGAGGTCGAGGCAAACCGTTTGCTGTATGAGGCGTTTCTTGGCCGCCTCAAGGAAACCAGTATTCAACAGGGCATTCAGCAGGCCGACAGCCGGGTTCTGAGCCAGGCGGTGGTGCCCAGATTGGCGTCGGCGCCGCGCAAACCCTTGATTTTAGCCCTGTCGCTGATGCTGGGGCTGATCGGGGCCACAGGCGCGATTTTGATCCGCGAAATGTCGCAGAACACCTTCCGCGTTGCCGAAGATCTCGAAGCGCGCACCGGCTATAATGTGATCGGGCAAATTCCGGCCATTCCAGCGCGACGCCGGAAAAATGTTCTTAAATATCTGGTGGAAAAGCCAAATTCAGCCGCTGCTGAGGCCATTCGCAACCTGCGTACTTCCATGTTGCTTGCCAATCTCGACAAGCCACCCAAGGTCATCATGTCGACATCTTCGATACCGGGTGAAGGGAAAACCACACAATCCATCGCGCTGACCCAGAACCTGTCGGGGATGGGCGCGAAAGTGCTGCTGTTGGAAGGTGACATCAGGCGCCGGATTTTCAGCCAGTATTTCAATCAACCGAACCAGAAAGGTTTTCTGTCGGTGTTGTCAGGCGAGGTGGCACTGGAAGACGCTTTGGTCCATGATGAATCCCTGAATGCCGACATCCTTTTCGGGGAAAAATCTCCGATCAATGCGGCTGATTTGTTCTCGTCTTCCAAATTCGCGGGTTTCCTCAAGATGCTGTCGGAAAAATACGACTACATCATCATTGATACGCCGCCCGTGCTTGCCGTGCCGGACGCACGGGTGATCGGGCAATCGGTGGACGCAATCCTGTATACCGTGAAATGGGACAGCACATCGCACCGGCAGGTATTGGACGGGATCAAATCGTTTGAAAGCGTGAATTTGAAAATATCCGGTCTGGTTCTGAGCCAAATCGACAAACGCGGTATGAAACGCTATGGATATGGCAACAGCTATGGCGATTATCAAAACTATTATGACAGCTGAGCAGGGGGGCTAACGATTTGTGATAAAAGCCAAACCTCAATTCAACGCACAAATCTGCCAACAAATAGATAGGGTTTATTAACCTTTTTTCAGTTTCATTATACCGTGATTGCCACTAATCATGGGGCAACAACCTGTTAGGAGAAATAACAATGAAAAAGATTATTGCAGCGGCAGTCACCTCAATGCTGATCCCGATGGCGGCTATTGCGGCCCCTCAATACGGCGAATGGAAGTTGCAGACCTGCACAGTTGCGCAGATCCAGAACAACCTAGGTGTCTGTTCTAAAATCGACATGCCCAATCCCCCACGCGATGTTCAGGTGAAGGTACGCACCAAGTCAACAATGGGCGGCCTGTCAGGTGCCGGACCCGCAGTGGTTGTTCTGGTTGTCGGTGGCATCATTGCGGCAAGCAGTGGCGGCGGCGGCACCAACGGAACCAACTAAAAGGGTCGATCCCTAGAGCGTTAAAAAGGCCGCCTCTGAAAAGGGGCGGCCTTTTGGTGTTTGGCTGACTTTCGCAACGGTCTGTGGATTGGTTCTCACCGCAGTTTCGAAAAACCCGGATCCCTCAGGGTAAGAAAAGTCGATATCTGTTTTAGAAAACGAACGGATCATCCACCACGCCGACAAGGCTGAGCAGGAATTCCCCTGAACCTGCATCCATAGCATCGGCATGGGCGTCAATCATCGCGTGTTTGGCCGCGTATAACCCTTCGGCAGTGCCATCAAAATACCCCATCGTTTCACGGGCGTTTTCGACATTGCTCATGCCAAGGATGAGCGAAAAATAGGTGCCCAGATCGGTTTTATCGGACAGATAGGCGACATCGGTGGCCTTTTGGTCCAAAAATTCCTGACTGGCCCCTTCGGGACTACCAGCAGAGGCACCAGCAATGATATCCAGCATGAATGTGGGACGGCTTACCGCGCCGGAATCCAGTACATCAACCCAGAAATCAAATCCCAGCTGGTCAATATCACGGCCCAGCACATTGCTGTAAACTTCCTGCACGAATTCACCTGTGGTGGTGTTTTCGGGATATTCTGCGCGGGTCTCGTCTTGGTCAAAGAACAGGGTCGCAATCTCGTCCAGTGATGTGCCATTGTGCAGTGCCGAGCCCCAGAAAAACAGCCCCTCGGCATCCGGTGCGCGGTTGAAATAAGCGATATACATCTCGACAAATTGGGTCAGATCGGCGCTGCTGAGCTGGGCAATATCGTCAAAGCGGTCCAATTCCCAGGTCTGGTCGGCAAACCCGAGATTTTCGACAGAGACCAGCATATCGGTGCCTTCCGCGCCGCTGCGGTCTTCGATGCTGATGTTTTCCCCGTCAATCAAAATCGAATACCCGGAGCGCGCGCCCAGATATTGTGCTGTGTCGGTGCCCGCCAGACCGTTGATTATATCATCGCCGCCACCGCCGCTCAGATGATCATTCCAGAATGTTCCGTTCAGGGTTTCGCCCTCAAGCGTGCCTTCAAGCAGGGTGTCGGGCAGGGCGCTGGCCCCGTAATTCGGGACAAATAGCCCCAGATCCTGCATCAAAGTTGTCCCAGTGGCATCAACACTATAGGCACGGCCATCGGCATAGGCGATCACCACCCCGTCATTCAGCGAAAGCGCAAAGACGACTCCGCCCAACCCATGCGGCGTTGAGGATTGCAGCGCGCCGGTATCGCGGTCATAGACATCGATTGTCAGGGCCTGTGTCGCAACATAGATATGATCCGCATCCGCGACCACATCACCGCCGGTAAAGTGATCACCCATGTCCGTGGTGCCGGTGATTTCAAGGGTGTCGAGATCCAACTCGTCAATCCGCGCCGCATCGTGATAGGACACCAGCAAGGCCCCCTCGGGCGTATGGCCCAATCCGGCAGTCCAGTCATTCCCCAGAACCAGCAGTTCGGTTGCGGCCAGAGTGTCGCGGTCCACTTCGAACAACGTTGAGCCGCCAACAACATAGATGCGCCCGTCCGGTGTTACTGTCATGTCCGACAGCGCCGGGGTGCCCGAGATTGCTCCGACAAACCGTACTTCGCCTGTGGTGACATTCCAATATTGCAGATTGCGGCCTGCATCCAGAAGTAGAACCTGATCCATCTTTGCGCTCCTGTTGTCTTCGTTTGGATATCACATGACGGAACTTGTCAAAGCGCGCAAATTATTGCGCAGACTGTTGCAATTTGTGCATCTATCCGCGCTGGTATCGGGGATCGTTTACCAAAAATGTGGCTCTATTGCCTTAATCCACGCGCTGTTGCGCACCGTAAATTGACGGGTGGCGGGCCGGTGTTTCAAGATACAGAGCCTTGTTGTGCGCCTCAGCAGTATCTTTCCGGCCCGCCCCATTGCGCTGCCGAATAGCGATCCCCATGTGCCCAGCCGATGGGCAATACCGCGTCAATTGCCGCAAGTGCCGCCGCATCCAGCGGCTTTTGCACCGCTTCCAGCAATTGCGCGAAATGGCGGATCGAGCGGGTGCCGGGGATCGGGATCACATGCTCTCCCTGCGCCAGCGTCCAGGCAATCGCCAGCCCTGCGGTGGACAGTCCCAGATCGGCGGCCAGCGCCTGAAACGGCGCAACCGCGGCAATATTGGCATCATAATGCGGCTGCATGAAACGCGGGTTATGTGCAAGAAAGCCGAGGCTTTGGGCGGTTTCATAGCTCAGCGGTGTATCGGTCAACAAAGACCGGCCCACCGGCGAAAACGCCACCAAAGCCACCCCCAATTCGGCACAGGTCTGGATCAGCCCCATTTCAGGGGATCGCGTGGACAGCGAATATTCCGATTGAACCGCCGCAACCGGATGTACCGCATGGGCGCGGCGCAGGGATGTCGGGGCAATTTCGGAAAATCCGATCGCCTTGGTCTTGCCGGATTTGACCAGACCAGCAAGCGTTTCTGTCACCTCTTCGATGGGCAGGGCAGGATCACGGCGATGCACATAATAGAGATCAACGGCCTCGACCCCCAGACGTTTCAAACTGCCTTCCAATTCGCTTTGCAGATGCTCTTTTGTGTTCACAAAAATATTGCCCGGCCCGTCAGGATTGCGGGTGATGCCGCCTTTTGTGGCGATGGTAAAATGCTCAACCGCATCGGGATGGGCCTTGAAATAGCTGCCGATCACGGTTTCAGAGGTGCCCATGCCATAAACATTGGCCGTGTCGATATGGCTGACACCCGCCGCCATCGCCGCCTGTAGAATGGCATGGCTTTCGGTTTCATTTGTCGGGCCGTAAAAATTGGAAAACGACATTGCGCCAATGCCGACCGGATGCACAGATGGGCCGTTTTTACCAAGGTGTCGATGTTGCATGGATGGGATTTCCTGTGTTGTTCTGGAGTCCGGCACAAAGCCCCGGAGCGCAGGGTGTTGATCTGCCTCAGCATTTCAATGAATGCGGGGATTGTCTATGCAGGATTGATCGGCTTTGCCCTAGACCCTGACACAGGCAAGACTATATCGTGATCGAGGGCGGAACACCGCAGACATCCTGCGCATCTATCTTGGGCAGCCAGAAACAGGGCCAGATCACATGACACATTCACCCCCCGGCGATAGGCTGCAACTGGATTTGCGGGCCGGGTTGCCGGATGCCCTGCGCATTCTGTTACAGGAATACCCCCGCGCCGGATGGGAATCCCACCCCGGTTATGATGGTTTGATCCGGTTCTGGCTGGACCGCCACATGATGTTCCGCCGCATTCTGGACCGTCTGCAACTGCAATCCGAAGCCCTGCTCGACGACAAGATGGATCTGCAGCTGTTTCGCCAGCAGACCGGGCGGCTTGGATCGACCTTTGTACAGGAATTACACGGTCATCACAGCATCGAGGATGCCCATTATTTTCCGGTATTGTCCCAAAAAGACGCGCGGATCGCACAGGGGTTTGCCCTGCTGGATCACGACCACCATGCGCTGGACGGGCATTTGAACGGCTTTGTCGAACATGCCAATGCCGCATTGCAGGTCACGGCAACCGGGGATCGCGCCATCGGGGTGTTTCATGAGACGCTGGTCCGGCTTGGTTCGATGTTGAACCGTCACCTGCTGGACGAAGAAGATCTCGTGGTGCCGGTGATCCTGAAATACGGCGCCGGCGGGCTGGCCTAACATGACGCCGCGAATAGCCTTAGGTCTGAGGCCTGAGGCCTGAGGGCAATGTCAAAGGCGGCTTTATCTGAACAGGCGCGACAATTGCCGACAACCGCGCGCGGCCTGTTCGGTTTTGCCACTGCTGATAAAACCTTCGATACGGCGCAGTGCCGCGCCGGTGCCGAGGGAATCAAATATATTGTCACGGCGCAGCTCAGGACGGCGGATTGAAAAATACTGCAGCTTGGTCTTTTCGGCACCATAGCTGAATTTATAGGCTTCATCACCATGGCCGAAATCATAGGAGGCACAGCCCAAAGCGATGGCCTGTTCGATGCTGTGAAAATGCAGCGCATTGCCAATGAAGGCTTCATTGGCCGTGGTGTCACGTCCGGCAATGATGAAATGCATCACGCCATTCCCCCTGTCGATCACATGGCCCAAAGCGGCCAGCGGTTGATCCCCGCGCCATAAGATCGGCAGAAACAATGCATCCGCGGCCAGTGCCGCCCGCAACATGGTTTCAAAATTACTGGCGACATCCCTGGCCGTGTCCGCGCCTTTGCTCGGGGTCCATTTATGAATCCAGAACCGCATCAGGGTGGCCAGATCACGTTCAAAACTGTCCGCATCAGACAGGGTAAAATGATACGCGCCCTTTGCAAAATGCCGCCGTTGCACACGGCGGTGGCGTTGTCGGGTATTGGCACTGATGCTGGTCTGCAGGTAGTGTTCAAAATCCCCTGTCAAGCTCACTTGCGGGCAGATCAGATTGTCGGTTTCGCCGTTGTTGATGCGATAGTCTTGCCAGGACACCGGATAGCCAAAGCGTTCAAAAGCCCCGCAGAATATTTCTGCGCGGCGCTGTTGTGCCACATAGCGCAGCGACATCCGCGCCCAGGGCATCCCGCGCAAAGCCTGCGCCATTGTCTCTAATACGGCGGTTTCGGCCTCTGGATCACAGATAAATCCGGTATATTCGCTGAACAGCAACCGTCCGCCTGCTTCGATCTCGGACTGGAATTCCTGGCGCGATCTGCTCCAGTGTACGCGGTATTTCAGCGGCAAAAGCCCCAGCAGACGGTCATTGTCTTTCGGGTCGCGGATGGCGATGACGCTCCATCGGTAGGGGTTGTTGCGAAACGCCTGTGCCAGCCAATCCCAGGACAGAAAGAATGTCATTTCTGGATCACGTGCTTGCAGGGCTTTCCACGCGGATTCAGCCGCAATAAATCCCGCAAAGGTGTCAATGACATCAAACGTCAGGTGACTGTTGAAATATCTGGTCGGGGCCATTGTGTTCATTGCGGTGCCTCCCTTTGGAAATCCCGACCCCGCAGCAAGCAATGGATCGGATGTCAGCACCATCTCTTAACCGGTTAAAATGGCCGAAATACGGAAGCATTTGGGCGTGTGGATCTTGCCCGCCAAAACCGGCGGTTCGGTTTCGAGCTAAAAAATGGCGCGGTCTGCCCATACAGGTTTGGCGCCCTGCACTAAGCTTGTCCCAACACCCGCACAAGGACCACAGATGCGCAGACCCTTTCACAGAAACCTGATTTTGCCAGCCTTGGAAACCGCGCTGCTCTTGGTTGATCTTCAGGAAGAACAGCGCAGTGACCCGCAGTACAATGCCGCTGGCATTACGACGGTACTGGGCCAGGCGGCGCGGCTGTTAAAGGCGGCGCGGGCAGGGGGGTTGCCGATCGCCCATGCGCAATACATACGGGATTTCAACGTGATAGCCCCACGGCCTTTTGAAGTGATCTCGGAACAGGGCAGGCCGATGTTTTCTGCCGCCGCCAGCGGCCAGACCGATATTTGCGCCGAAGTTGCACCGGTTACGGGCGATGCGGTATTTGTAAAAAACGATGCCTCCTCCTTTGAGGGCACGCACTTGCACGATTGGTTGCAGGCACAGGGCACCCACTGGCTGGTGGTTTGCGGGGTCTGGACCGAAGCCTGCATTGCCGCGACAGTCCGCGACGCCATTGCGCTGGGGTATCGGGTTTTGCTGGTCAAAGATGCCTGTGCCAGTGGCAGCAAATACATGCATGAAACCGCGGTGTTGCACCTTGCAAACCGGCTATATGGCGGGGGAATCTGCGACACGGATCGCGCCTGTGATCTGTTGGCGGGGCGCGGTGCCGGGGTTTGGCAAATCGGTGATCCGGTGCCGTTCCGCTTTGATGAAACAACACTAACCGCGCTGTATAATGCGTTATGAGGGCCCGTTCATGATTGTAAAAGACGTCCGTATCACCCCGATGGCCCTGCCGCTCAAGACCCCGTATGTCTGGTCCCAGGGTGTTGAAGATGTATTTTGTGTCAATTTGATCGAATTGATCGGTGCGGATGGCAGCATCGGCATCGGTGAAACCACAACCGCGCCGGATGCAGGCGCTCAGGCGATCATCCTGCGCAAAATCGGCCAGCATTTCATCGGACGCTCGGTGTTTGACGCCCAAAAGATCATTGCCGAGGCCTATCGCGGCAATTTTCTGGTGTTTGGCGGGAATATGCCGCGCTATGCCAACCAGTTGATGTGCGGTTTTGACATGGCCGCGATGGATTTGCAGGGCCAGGCCACGGGGCGTCCGGTGTGGGATCTTCTGGGCGGTGCGCTGCGCGACAGCGTCGGATATTTCTATTTCCTTCAGGGGCAAACCATCGACGATCTGGTCGCAGACGCAACATCCGCCGTCGCGGCAGGGCATCCGGTGATTTATCTCAAGGTTGGCATGTCACCCGATCGCGATATCGCCGCCACCAAAGCCGTGCGCGCCGCCATCGGGGATACCCGTCTGCGTTTGGATGCAAATGAAGCATGGGATCCCGCCCTTGCCCTGCGCATGATCACCCGCTTAGCGCCCTATGATATTGAATATATTGAACAACCCACCGCTTCGACCTCGCTTGAGGCCTTGGGGCAAGTCACCCGTCAAAGCCCGATCGCCATTGGCGCGGATCAATCGGTGTTCACTCTGAATGACGTGTACCGTGCTGTCAGTGGCTCTCATGCGCATATGATCGCCGTAGGACCGCGGGAAATCGGCGGGTTGCGCCCGATGCTCAAGGCTGCCGCAATCGCCGAGGCCGCGGGGCTCAAATTATGCATCCATTCCTCGATGACCACCGGCATCACGACATTGGCGGAACACCATGTCGGGCGGGCGATTCCCAATCTGGATGACGGCAATCAAATCATGTGGCAATTGTTGCAAGACAACCTGCTGGAGGGGCCGGATATCACACCGCTCAAAGGCCAACTATCGCTGCCGGCTGCGGCTGGGCTTGGCCTGCGTTTGGATCGCGATATGGTGGCGCGCGCCCATGAACGGTTTCTGGTTCTGCACGGACATTAGCCCTAAATCGCCTGTGGGATGGGCCGGTCCGCCCACAAATTGCAGCACCTTAAGAGGTTTTTCATAGGAATCCCCCAAGCTGCTCCACAGGTTGGCGGCAAGGGTGAGGAACCTGAAATGAGTGTTATCTGCTTGGGAAAGCGTTAATGCGGCGACGGCCTCACTCCCGGGCATTTGCCGCTGCGCAAGCGCCCGGCGCACCCGAGGTGCACGGCCTTGATCCGCCAAAGCGGGTGGTGATTGTCGATGACGCCCGCAGTATTCGGGCATGGCTTCGGGTGATCCTGAACCAGAACCCCCGCTTGATTGTCGTCGGCGAGGCGGCCTGTGCCGTATCCGCGCGACAGGTGATCAAAGAAACCGCGCCGGATGTTGTGACGCTGGATATCGAAATGCCCGAGATGAACGGATTGGATTTTCTCGACAAATTGATGCGCCTGCATCCCTTGCCGGTGGTGATGATTTCTGGCGCGACACGCGCCCATTCCGACACAACCTTTCAGGCCTTTTCGCGCGGCGCGGTGGATTGCATCTTGAAACCGCTCAGGGCGGATGATCCTTTGGTGCATCGCGATATTGCCCATCGCGTTCTTGCCGCCGCGCGCCGCCAGGCCCCCTATGATCAAGCATACCGTCCTGTTGGTGCCAAAGCAGCGCCTCGCGCGCGGCCACAAAACCAGCCTTTGATCTTGATCGGGGCCTCGACCGGCGGGGTCAATGCGCTTGAATATATATTGGCTGGCTTACATCCGAACGGGCCACCAGTGGTGATCGTGCAGCATATGCCAGCCGCATTTCTGGGTGGATTTACCGACATTTTAAATCGCAAACTGCCTCAGGACATTGGCCTTGCAACCGCCGCGGAGCCGCTTGAAACCGGTCAAATTCGTTTTGCCCCATCCATAGACCAACACACGGAAATATATCGTGAAAATTCGACATGGGCCTGTCGGTTTTGCCGCCCGGATGGCAAGGTTTTGCATTGCCCCTCTGTGGATCGGCTTTTTGCATCGGCGGCAAGCCACGGGGCCGATATCATTGCCGTGATCCTCACCGGTTTGGGCCGCGACGGCGCGCGCGGGATGCAGGATTTGCGCCGCGCCGGGGCCGTGACCATCGGGCAGGATGCAAAGACTTCCGTTGTGTACGGTATGCCCCGTGCCGCTTGGGAAATGGGGGGGGTGGGCAGGCAGGTCGCTTTGGATGACATTGCAGAGACGGTCAACATGGCAGCAATCAAACACAATATTAAACAGGGTGAAATCGGACGATGACTGAAATTCGCAAAGTAATCACCCAAGGACAGCGCATGGTTTCGGATGATCCAAACATCACGATTTCAACGCTGCTGGGATCTTGTGTGGCCTGTTGTCTCTGGGATCCGGTGGTACAGGCCGGCGGGATGAATCACATGTTGATTGCAAAACGCGTGATCAACGACACCCAATCCGCCCTTGCAGGGGTGAACGAGATGGAATTGTTGATCAATGACCTGCAAAAACTCGGTGCAATCCGCGGACGGTTGCAAGCCAAAGTCTTTGGCGGTGCACGGATGGTGAGCGGCCTGTCCGATATCGGGCCGGCAAATTGCGCCTTTACCCTGGAATTTCTGGCCCGCGAGAATATCAATTGTGTGGCGCAATCTTTGGGCGGCGAAACCGCCCGTCAGCTGCTTTTTCGGCCCAGCAACGGCACGGTGCGGCAACGAATTCAACGTGCCGATGTTCTTCCGGCGCCCGTGCTTATCCCGACACCCCAGACCGAGCCCGAGGGCAATGGATTGGAATTGCTTTGATCTGCTGTGTTCCGGCGCTGGATCAATCAATTAGAACAAATCCACCTCGCCCTCGCTGAACGGGCGGGACGGCGGATTGTCTGGATCATAATAGGGGCTCAACAAGGCTTTGGTCGCATTAAGGTGAAGCCGCGCCGTCAATTTATCTATTCCGCTCAGCGCCTGATCGGTTAAAGAGTCAGATTGGCTGACATAAAGCATCAATAGCGAAAGATCTTCCAGGGATTGTCGAAGCAAATCAAGAGTTTGAAGGCGCTGAATGGTATCTGCTGACTGCGGTCCCGTGGTCGAGAACTCATCACCGATCGCATGTTCCACATGATACACTCGCGCAGCCAGATCATCCAGATGCGCCGAAACCCGCGACAGCAGACCGATCAAAGGCTGGCTTGAGGCCGGAAAAGGGGTTTGTCGGGTCACAATCGGCCAACCACAGCCTCAATGCAATTCCGAAGGTCATCCGGTTGAAATGGTTTTTTAAGATAATTGTTCATGCCCAGTTTCTTACCGTGATCAATAATCTGTTGTTCGGCGCGGCCGGTGATCAAAACAAATCCGACACCTTTTGTTTGGGGCGTGGCCCGCAGGTAGTGCAACAGCTGCAACCCATCCATTTCTGGCATGTTATAATCGGAAATCACCAGATGGGCCGGTTTTGCAGCCAGCGCATGCAAGGCCTGTTTGCCATTCTCGGCCGTGGCGACATTGCGCACGCCAAACCCGTCCAGGGCCTGGGTGATAAGGCCCCGGCTTGTGGACATATCATCCACAACCATGATGCGGATTTGATCGCGCAAAGCCATATGACAGTTTCCTTGTTATTGTCGTGTTTATAATGGGGGCGGTTGGGGCTTATATCATAAGGCGCAGGGTCGATAGGTTGTCGGGCCGATGCATTCAAAACCAAATTTCTCGGGGTCCGGAATGCGCTCCGAATGGCCCAGAAACAGCAGCCCCTCTGGATCCAGGGCCTCTCGGAACCTTGGCCAAAGCCGGTTTTGGGTTTCCGCATCAAAATAGATCACAACATTGCGGCAAAAAATCACGTCAAACCGGGTGCGCATCGGCCAATCTCCCAACAGGTTCAATGTATTGAATTGCAGCATGCGTTTTACCTCGGGGCGCAGTTCAAATGCTGCCTCACCGTCGGACAAGGTTTGTGGATCGAAATACCGTGCGATCATTTGCTCTGGAACACCACGCATCAGCCGCGCTGGATACACGGCGGTACGGGCAAATTGCACCACCTGTTGGTCGATGTCGGTTCCCAGAATGCGCAGATCCAGGGTTTCCAGATCTTTGGCCCGTTCAAAAAGTGTAAGTGCGGTTGAGATTGCTTCTTGTCCGTTTGAACAGCCTGCCGACCAGATACGCATGCGCCCACCCGCCTTTAACCTGGTGCTGGCGCGGCCAAACAGCTCTGCGAGTGAGTCAAAATGATGGGTCTCGCGAAAAAAATGTGACACATTTGTGGTTAAGGCCGAAATCAGATGTTTGCGTTCACTTTGACCATCCTCGGATTTCAACACGGCGCAATAGGCGGGAAAATCCTGTATGTCCAAAGCCCGCAACCGGTGGCGCAATCGCGATTGGATCATCGAGGTCTTTTCCGCCACCAGTGTCAGGCCGCTTTCGCGATAGGCCAGATCTGCGATGGTGTTAAAGCTCTCTTGATCAAGGAGGATCCCGCTTTGGGCCAACATTGTCATGCCGCCGCGCTTTCAATATCATTGATGGTTGCAGCCAGATCCAATACCCGGATCATCCGATCATCTATCAAGGTCAGGGCACTGATGACACCACTTGCAGTGCCCGAGGACAATTCCGGCGGCGGTTGTAAATCATCCGATGTCAGGGCGATGATATCAGAGACAGCATCCACCAACAGACCTGTCATGCTGTCTTCATGTTTGACCACAATAATCACATTGCGGTCATTTTGTTCGCGCGCCGGCAAGCCAAGGCGCTGCGCCAAATCCATCACTGGCAGGACGGTGCCGCGCAGGTTGATCACCCCTTTCATAAATTGCGGTGCATGGGGCAGCGGTGTGGCCCGTGTCCACCCGCGAATCTCGCGGACTGACATGATGTCCAAAGAATATTCCTGATCTGCCAATTGAAACGTCAGCAATTCAATGGATTGAGGAGATTGGGTTTCGCTCATGCTGGAATTCCTGCTTCCTGTCCGGGATGGGGCATGCCGGATTTTGGGAGGGTGGTGCTGATGATATCCGATGGATCAAGGATCAATGCGATCTGCCCGTCGCCGAGGATGGTTGCGGCGGCGATGCCGGGGGCACGGTAGAAACTTTCATCAAGACCTTTGATCACAACCTGACGCTGGTCGAGAATATTGTCGATCAGCAACGCGGCATGGGTTTCATCCTCATTTGCGATCAAGAGGACAACGGAGCCGTCAAAATCGCTGAGCGGTGGGCGATAGCCAAGCGCCGCCCCAAGATCAAACAACGGCACAAAACCGCTGCGCACCCGCACCACATGGCGGCCCGGACGGACCATTTCAACATCACCGCGTTGCAGCGTCAGGGTCTCGATCACCAGATTCAACGGCAAAACCAGGGTTTCCTGCGCCACTTCGATCACCATACCATCCAGAACCGCGAGGGTCAGTGGCAGGGAAATCGAAAATGCCGTGCCTTGACCGGGCTGGGACGTGGTGGTGATCCTGCCGCCCAGGGCCTGAATTGCGGTCCGCACCACATCCATCCCCACACCGCGGCCCGACAGGTTTGAAATGGTGCTGGCCGTAGAAAAGCCGGGCAGGAACAACAGATTGTCAATCTCGGTGTCACTGAGGCTTGAATCCGCCGGGATCAATCCCTTTTCAATGGCAATTTGCATGACTTTGGGACGGTTTATGCCCGCACCATCATCGGAAATTTCGATCACAACCCGCCCGGAGCGATGCGCCGCAGACAGATTGACACGCCCTTGCGGCGGTTTGCCTGCGGCAATCCTGGTTTCCTTGCTTTCCAATCCGTGATCAACGGCATTGCGAATCATATGGGTCAGCGGATCGGCCAATCGTTCGATCACGGTTTTGTCGACCTCGGTTGATTCGCCTGTGGTGACCAATCGCACATCCTTGCCCACGGCGGCGGAGGCTTCGCGCACAATGCGGGACATACGTTGAAACAGCGATTTCACCGGCTGGGCGCGGATCATCATCACACTGTCCTGAATGTCGCGGGTCAGGCGTTGGAATTCTTCCAATCCGTTCATCGCGTCGGAATGTGGCGAGAGCCCGGAATGTTCCAGACTTTGGCTGAGCATGGCCTGATTGATCACCAGTTCACCCACAAGGTTCACCAGTCGTTCAATCCGGTCCAGATCTACACGAACCACAGATTTGGCCGGGGCGGTTTGCGGCGCGGCCCCGGCAGGGCGTTCGAGCGTTGTTTGATCTGGGGCAGGTTCCGCGGTTTTTGTCGCTTTGTCCGCAGGGGCAAGTGGTGGCGATGTTTCGGGCGAGGGCGGGGCGAGGGGCGGTGCTGGCAGCGGGGCCATCGGTGGCAGGTCTTTGACAGGGTCCAGTTCAGGGAGATCGGGCAATTGGGGTCGCTCAGCAGCGCCCGACGGCCGAATGTCCAATTTGCACAGCCCATCGACGAATTCAAAAATCGAGGCTATTTCACCCTCCTGCACATCGCTGTGCAGGGCAATTGTCCAGCTCAGATGCGGGATGTCCGGCCTCAGATCACCCAATGTCGGAAGACCGGAGGTATCGCAGGTGATGGTTGTGTCACCCAGCAATTGCAGATTGCGCAACAACAATGCCGGTTCATTGCCGGTGTCAAACAATTCAGGCAGCGGCGTAAAGGTGATCACATAGCTGTTATCCTCGGCGGGCTCGGAAAAATCCGGTAACGGCAGATTGTCGAGATCGGGCAAATCCGGCGTATCTGCCCCGCCCGACAAATCCAGATCAAGGGCAAGTCCCATCGGTTGGAATTCGATGGCATCCCCCGCGGTGTCCTGCGCGACGCTGGCCCGCGCCTCATCCCCGAGAAAAACATCAAGCGCTTCAATAAGTGCTTCGGTCTCGGTTTCGGGCAGTGGCGCGTCATCGCGGCTGATCCGGACCAGATCAGACAGGTGATCTGCCGCCTGAAAGAACACTTTGAGCGCGTCTGCCTTGACCTCCAACCGTCCGGCGCGCACCTCGTCCAGAACCGTTTCATAGCGGTGCGCAAAATGCACCAGCGCCTCAAGACCAAATGCCCCGGCACCGCCTTTGATCGAATGCACGGCGCGGAAGACCACATTGATGGTTTCCGCGTCATCCGCGCCATCATCCATCAATTGCAAACTGTCTTGCAACGCCTCAAGCAATTCTTCGCTTTCGACAAAGAAAGAAGCGCGGATTTCGGCCATTGGATCGTTGTCGATACTCATGTTTTGCCTCTATCCTGCAACCATCTGAAGGGCTTTGACCAATTTACCGGGATCAAAGGGTTTGATGATCCAACCGGTCGCTCCCGCTACCCGCGCACGTTGCTTGAGCTCTGGCGCGGCTTCCGTGGTCAGAACCAAAATCGGCGTGGCCCGGTATTTTTCCTGCCCCCGCACCGCGTCGATAAAGCCGAAACCATCCATACGTGGCATGTTGATATCGGTGATGATTGCGTCAGGGGTAATCCCTTGGAGCACTTCGATCCCGTGAATGCCGTCATCTGCGGTATGTACGGTAAATCCCGAGGGCAGCAGCGCAAGGCGGATCATATCGCGCATGGTGCGGCTGTCATCCACCGCCAGAACTTCAAGGCTCATTCGGGGCCCTCCACAATCGTTTCAGGCGTCATGCCCATCGTGTTCATTTGGGAAAGCAACAAATCGCCGATGTTGAGCAAGCGAAGGCTGTTGCCAGTATCGCGGGCATCTTTTGCTGCGCAAACAAGTGTTTGCAGGCACAAAGCCCCGATAAAGGTGACATTGCCCAAGTCGATGTCTACATCCTGCCCGGCGCGGGCCAACAGATCGCCGTGCAGGGCGGCCACTGCGGTGATATCCAGTTTGCCTTCGGGGGTGATCGTATCAGTCACGGCGCAGGACGGGCGTTGATAGGGGGATAGGGGACATTCAGAACGCTCCAATTCGGGGTTGGTCGCGTTGTTCTAGGGGGTGGTCCGTTAATACCGCGTTACCTGTGGCGCCTGACATGCGATTTTTCACGGCTTGACGTCAGCGCCATCGCCGCCAGCCCGGCGATGATCAGCCCCAATGCCGCAAACAGCGGGGCGCTTGCCGGTGTATCAAGCACCAGCATCGAGAGGGCCACAGCGGTGATCGGGCTGAGTGCCAGAAAGGCCGTGACCACGCCAGCGGGCGCATGGGTCAGGGCATAAAGCCACATCAAATAGCCAATACCACTGGACAGGCCGACAAAGCCGATCAAGAGAAACACCTGCGCGCCCCAGGTTGACACGGCGGTGCCGCCCCCTTCAAACATGGCCAAGATCCCGAGCGGCACCAATGAAGCCCCCATCGCGATTGCGCTGACTTTCACAACACCGTAGCGGCGCAGGTAAGGCCCGTAAAACGCAGAACACACCGCCCCCGTCAATGTGGCCAGCACCGCACAACCCAGGCCAACCCATTCCGACAGGGCAATACCCCCGCCAATGGCCTCCCCGCCCAAGAGCACAGCAACACCAACCACTGTCAGGCTGATCGCCGCGATGTTTTTGCCCGAAATACCTGTGCGAAACGCCACCCAGCCCACGGCGATGGTCATCAGGGGCAGGGTCGCAAACACCAGTGACACCCGCGCCGAGCTGGCGTGCAGAACCGCCAGATTCAGCAGCGCAATCAACAGGCCGAACTGGCCCAAGCCGATCAGGGCCACAGGCAGCAGATCACGCGGGGCAAATTGCGGCGCTTTGGAGCGCCAGACAAAAGGCAGCAGAAAGACCAGCGCGATGGCATAGCGCAGAAACCCAAGCCGGCCGGCCCCGACCTGCGCGACAATTGCTTCGCTGGCCACCAAGGCCGACCCGACCTGCACCCCGGTGGCCGCCGCCGCCAGCAAGGCGCGGTTCACAGATCACGCCCCCAGGTTTGCCCAATCAGATCCTGGCCAAAGCTGTGATGCGGCGCTTCTTGTTGTACCTCAAAGCCGGTGGTTTCATAAATCCGCCGCGCCGCGACCAACACGTCATTGGTCCAGAGTTCGATACGGCGATAGCCCCTGGCCTGCGCAAAACCGATACATTCCTCAACCAGCCGCCGCCCAAGGCCAAGCCCGCGCGCATCGGCATCGACATAAAGCAAGCGCAGTTTGGCGGTATGCGCGTCGTGACGCACAAGGAACACCGATCCGATGATGTCGCCTTCGCGTTCGGCCACCCAGCAGCGTTCGCTGTCGGGGTCGAAATTTTGGACAAACTGGCTGGTGATCTCGCCAACCAATGCCTCAAACGTCCAGTCCCAGCCGTATTCCTTGGCGTAAAGCCGCCCGTGTTGATGGGTGATCCACCCCATGTCGCCGGGCCGCGGAGCGCGCAGAATGAAAACCGGCGCGGGCGTGGCATCGCCCAACAGCCGCCTGATCTTTGCCATTGCCCCGACCAAAGCCTCGCGTTCGATCAACGACAGCGGCGCAAGAAAACTGGCCGCTTCTTTGGCCGAGGCCTTGTTCAACCCGTCAAATACCTGTTGGCCTTTTGCGCTCAGGGACAGGGCCAACCGTTTGGCATTGGTGTCAGACGGGCGGCGATCCACCAGACCCTGATCACACAGGCCCGAGACAAGGCGGCTGAGGTATCCGGTATCCATGCGCAGGGCATCGCCCAGTTCCCGTGCCGAGGGCGGGTTTTGGCGTGGCGCTTGGGCCAGTTCATAGAGCACCCGCACCTGCGGCAGGGAATACTCAGAAGCCAGCAACCCCTCGTTCAGCGCGCCCACCAGACGGGTGTGAAAACGGTTGAATTCGCGAAACGCGGCGGCCTGTTTATCCAGCATGATGACTCATTTCGATATGTGTTGACTTTGGCAACATACCAGCACCCGCAAAGACCACAATGATGAAAGGCCCGGAATAGGCGGGTTGTCGATCACTGGAGATCACTGGAGATCACTGGGGGTCATAAAAAAGGCCCCCTGCATTGCTGCAAAGGGCCTCATTTAAATCAATATGCTAAAAGGTCAGGCGCGGCGACGGCGCCCACCGGTGCGGGCTTCGCGGCCTCGGCCTTCATGTCCGGCTTTGGGGGCCACTTTGTTGAAACGGATCCAATCCCCACCATGGGGATCACGGTCGAACAGGAAGTTGGCAGCGCGGATTGCTTCCATTTCCTTGCCTGGACGCGGCAGGGTGGAGCCAAGACCGAACAATTGCACAAAAGCCTCATCATCCATGCCGTCGGGCAGCACCACGCCCAGGGCGTCAAGTTCGGCTTTTTTCTCGGCAATCTTGGCGGCATTCACCGGCAAGGCCACGGGATTCATGATCGCAGAGGTCATGCCCGCACCCATCGCCATCGGCAGGAAGGCATTGTTGATGCCGTGACGGTTGGGCAAGCCAAAGCTGATGTTGGAGGCGCCGCAGGTCGTGTTCACCCCCAGTTCCTCGCGCAGGCGGCGCACCAGGGTAAACACCTGATGGCCTGCGGTCGCCATCGCGCCAATCGGCATGACCAACGGGTCCACCACGATGTCATGGGCGGGAATGCCGAAATCCGCCGCACGTTGCACGATCTTTTTCGCCACTTCAAAACGCACATCGGGGTCTTCGGAAATGCCGGTGTCATCGTTGGAAATCGCCACAACCGGCACATTGTATTTCTTGACCAGCGGCAGCACCAGTTCAAGGCGCTCTTCCTCGCCGGTGACGGAATTCAGCAGCGGGCGGCCTTCACAGGCCTCAAGACCGGCTTCCAAGGCCCCCGGCACCGAACTGTCGATACAGATCGGCAGATCGGTCACCGCCTGAACGCGGCGGATCAATTCGGGCATCAGGGTTGGTTCGACAAAATTATTGTCGGCATAGCGCGGGTCTTCGGCCATTTTGTTGGAAAACACCGCGCCTGAATTCACGTCCAGCACAGTGGCCCCGGCATTGGCCTGTGCCACGGCATCGGCCTCGACACGGGAAAAATCGCCGCGTTCAAGTTCTTCGGACAGAATTTTGCGGCCCGTTGGGTTGATCCGTTCCCCGATCACGCAGAAGGGTTCGTCAAAGCCGATGACGGCTGTTTTGGTTTTGGATTCGACAATCGTGCGTGTCATAGGGTTGGTCCTTTAAACGGCGTTGGCAGGAACGGCAGAAGCGCCGCCATTATCCTGTGCCCAGGTGGCATTGGTTTTGATCCCGCCCAGCGGGAAGAAATGCACATGGGAGATATTGAAATCGGGGTTTTGCGCCTTGTGCAGCGCCAAGGTGTTGATCACCTCGTTGGGTTCATAGGGCAGCAGCAGTTTGGTCACATCCATCGCGCGCTTTTGCAGCACTTTCAGGGACGGGCCAACACCGCAGGCGATGGCGAATTTGATCAGGGTCTGCAGCTTGGCCGGACCGGCAATGCCGATATGCACGGGAATGGTGATCCCCGCTTCGCGCAGGCTGTCGGCCCAGGTGATGATCGGGCCTGCATCAAAGGCAAATTGTGTCGCAAGTGCCATCTCGGCATCGGTGCGGGACTGGAAATCGTTTTTCCACTTCAACGCCGCATCGACATTGGCGGTGCCGCCTTTGGCATCAATGTCGCGGTTGCCTTCGGGGTGGCCAGCCACATGCAGACGTTCAAACCCGGCCTGATCAAACAATCCGGTTTCCATCAACTGCATTGAATCGGAAAAATCACCATGCGGATTGGCCACACCACCGGCCAGCAACAACGCCTGTTTGACATCGGCCTCACCCTGATAGCGGGCAATCCAATCGGCCAGCGTGGCTTTGTCCTTGATGATCCGCGCCGGAAAATGCGGCATCACTTTGAACCCGCCTTCGGACAGACGTTTGGCTGTGGCAACCATGTCTTCGATCGGCGTGCCTTCGATATGGGCGATATAGACGCGCGTGCCTGCGGGCAGCAGATCGCGGAAATCCTCGATCTTTTCGGCGGTGCGCGGCATCACTTCGATGGAATAATCCTGCAAGAACGCTTCGACCTCGGCAGTGGGCGTGAGCGATGCTGCGGTATCTTTACGGCGGAAATTCAACAGAGCCATGAGTTTATCCTTCAACATGGGTGGCGGGCCTTAGGCGAATATGGGCGGCGGGCCTTAAGCCCGACCATCGTTGTCAATCAGCGCCTTGAGACGGGCGCGGTCATATTCCTGATCCAGCCGTGCGGCTTCGGAATCTGCAACCTCGGCATCGTCACCTTCGATGGTCACTGGCTCGGCCTTGCGCCATTCGGCAAGATAGGCATCGCTGTCACCTGCGCCGACTTTCATCGCCGCACGGTCAATCGCCTGTTCAAACCGTTCGGGCAGGGCGCGTTTTTCCCCGCGACGGCCTTTTCCGACAATCACCTGCGCCGGAATATCCCGCCAATATACGATTGTGACCAGCGCCATGATGATCGTCCTTTATTGCAATTCTTCGCCTGTCTAGCGGCTGGCGTGCGTCAAACACGGCAAAATATCGACCGAAAGCATTCCATCCGCGACGCTGTGGGTTTTATCGCGCAGCGACACAAAGCGCGAGTGGGGCGGAGCATCATAATATTCAACTTGGTTGTGAGGTATACCACATGGACGGGGGCAGGTCTGCTTGTGAGGTTTGCACCAAGAGAGCATCGGCATTTTCATATGTTTTGTGCAGCAATCCACGCAGCGGCACAACATTGCTGTGTGATATACTGGCGCCCAGCGGTGTTACGGGACAACCGGATTCAATCTTTCGCCAGCCCAGCCGCACGGCATGGACCGCCGATGAGAAACCCGGAATTCTGATGCGTTGGCGCTTGCACGTGGCGGGCTGCGCGACTACCTTTGGGGCAACTCGATATGAAAGGCGCGTTCCATGGCGCCACAGCGTCCCAAAGGTGCGGGTGCGCTCGAAACGGACAATAAACCGGCTCTGAGCCCCGCGCCAGTTCCGTCCAGATCGTCCGACCTCTATGCGGCCCTCGATCTGGGCACAAATAGCTGTCGCATGTTGATCGCCCAGCCCAAAGGCAGCGGTTTTCATGTGGTAGATAGTTTTTCAAAATCCGTGCAATTGGGCGCGGGTCTGGAAAAATCCGGGCGTTTGTCGCGCGGATCAATGGCGCGCACGCTGCAGGCGTTGCGCATCTGCCAACAGAAACTGCGGCGCAACAAGGTCAAACGCATGCGGTTGGTTGCCACCGAGGCCTGTCGCCGTGCCGATAATGGTGCGGAATTCATGCGGCGCATCCAGCGCGAGACCGGATTGCGGCTTGATATCATCCGCCCCGAAGAAGAAGCCCAGCTTGCGGCGATTTCCTGTGCACCACTGGTCAACAGCAAGACCGAAAACCTGCTGGTGGTGGATATTGGCGGCGGCTCTACCGAACTGGTCTGGATCGACATCAGCAAAGTCCCGAAAAAGGACCGCGCCCAATCCATTATGCGGCTGCATTCGGGGTTCAATCAGGCCAAAACCGACATTCCCTCGGCTAAGGTGGTGGATTGGATTTCCGTGCCTCTGGGGGTGGCCACCCTGCGGGACCAATTCAGCGATGTGGAAGACGATGCCGCACGTTTTGCACTGATGAGCTGGTTTTTTGAGGAAAACCTGACCGATTTTGCGCCCTATCAATCGGTTCAGCCGCAAGAACGGTTTCAGATTGTCGGCACATCGGGCACAGTAACCACCGTGGCGGCCAGCCATCTGAACCTGCGCCGCTATGACCGCACCAAGGTGGACGGGCTGCGCATGACCTCGGCACAGATTGACAAGGTGATCCATTCCTATCTGGCGATGGGGCCCAGCGGGCGACGTGCCGATCCGCGGATCGGACAGGACCGGTCTGCCTTGATCATGTCGGGCGCGGCGATTTTGCAGGCCTTGATGCGCTGCTGGCCGACAGATCGGTTGTCAGTTGCGGATCGCGGTCTGCGCGAAGGCCTGCTATATGCACAAATGAGCGCCGATGGCGTATTGGAAGAAGGGGCCTATTAAGATGGGCAAGACACCTACAGGCAAGAACACATCGGGGCGCGGACAGCGTGATCTGAAGGTTAAGGTCAAATCGGCCCGTGGCCGCAAACTGAGTTCAACGCGCTGGTTGCAGCGGCAGTTGAACGATCCCTATGTGAAACGCGCCCAGGCCGAAGGCTATCGCGGGCGCGCCGCCTACAAGATCATGGAACTGGACGACAGGTTCCGCTTTCTGGTGCCGGGCGCGCGGATTGTTGATCTGGGCGCAGCACCGGGGGGCTGGTGTCAGGTTGCGGTGAAACGCAGCAACGTCCTGGGCGAACGCGGCGGCAAGGCCGTGGGCACGATTCTGGGCATTGACCTGCAGGAAATGGAACCGATCGCGGGCTGTGAATTGCACCAGATCGATTTCATGGAAGACGATGCCGATCTGCGGGTCAAGGCATTGCTGGGCGGGCAGGCCGATGTGGTGATGTCGGATATGGCCGCGTCTTCGTCGGGGCATAAACAAACCGATCACCTGCGCATCATCGCCCTCTGCGAGGCCGCCGCCTATTTTGCCTTTGACGTTCTGGAGGTTGGCGGCACATTCGTTGCCAAGGTGCTGGCAGGCGGGGCCGAGGGGGATCTGCAAAAACTGCTGAAACGGCGCTTTACCAAAGTATATCACATCAAACCGCCCTCCAGCCGCTCGGACAGTTCCGAGAAATTCGTCGTCGCGACGGGCTTTCGCGGACCCGAAGAAGATCTCGACTGACCGCACCTGATTTACCGCGCACTAACCATTTTCGCGGCTGGCTGGCCGAATTCACATTCTCTTAACGCGCCAAGCCTAGGCTCGACGTGTGGTTTCACCCATCTTTGGTGTTCTGGCATCTTTTGGTGCCTTGAACCCGGGATGTTTAAACCTTTGATGCTTTGAACGTGGGTAATGGGATGTTGAGATCAATTCTGGCACTGGCCCTGTTGTGGTCAGCACCGATGGCGCAGGCTGACAACCTGACCTCACCAATGATGCGTTTTATTGACCGCCATGTGATGACATGGGCCAATGATGCGCGGCTGATTTCGGCCCTGGTCAGCCATCGGATTGCCCCGCTGGATCAATTCCTGCAGGCGCGCATTGATACCTCCGAGGGGCGTATCCATCAGATTTCACTGACAAATGAAGCCGGCGCAACCATCGCGGGGCAGGGGGGGCAGCCCCGTTTCCAGGACGTGACGGCCAATGATTGCGTGCACCAACGTCTTGATGCGGTGCCCTGGCAGTTCGAGATATTAGAAGCAGTCGCCGGGCCGGGATCGCCGCCCCAGGTCAGTGCCCGTTTTGCCCTGACAGATCCCGCAAATGGACAGGTTATTGGTATTCTGACTGTAGAACTGGACCGGGACGCATTCTTTTGACTGCGGCAAGCAATCTGGCCGCGGCCCCAACAGGTACCTGCATATTTTGCGGCGTTTTCAGGCCAAATGATGCGCGGGCGCGGGTGATAAACAGGGTTGCATCCGCGTGATCCAGCGCGGTTTGGCGCTTTGCCTGCACAGTATCGGCCTGTGCCGCCTGTCGCATCAAGGCGAACATGCGGGCATGGCGTGGCGGTTTGAATGACATAAGATCGTGCATGGCGTGCCTGTTACTGGGTCCAGCGCAAGGATGACAGGCAAATCTGGCCGCACTGCGACGGTGAAAAGGCGATTGCGGGGTGATCTTTTGCCGCCCCCCTAAACGTCAGCCCGCATTGGCAGCGGGTGCCTTGGCCTGCGGATGGCGCAGATGGCTGCCAACCCAGAGGCCCAGCAACATCATCGGGATAAAAATCAAGGTGCCAGGCGCCATCAAGGGCAGGGCGGCCCATGCCGGACCGGGGCAAAACCCGCCGATGCCCCATCCCAAGCCGAACAACGCCGATCCGATCAGCAAGGGGCGGTCAATCTGGACCGATGTCGGCATCTGAAACCCATCCGACAACACCGGCGCAGGGCGTTTGAGGATCAATCGATAGCCGATGAATGTGGTCACCGAGGCACCGCCCATGACAAAGGCAAGGCTGGGATCCCATGTGCCCGCAACATCTAGGAAATTCAATACTTTGGCAGGGTTCGCCATGCCGGAAACCACCAGGCCGATGCCAAAAACCAGACCAGAAAAAAGACCGAATATCATCTGCATTGGATGTTCCTATATCATGTGGCGCAGGACAAAGACGGTCATGCCAGCGGTGCCCATAAAGGTCAGCACCGCCACCAAGGATCGGCGGGACAAGCGCGCCAACCCGCAAACCCCATGCCCCGAGGTGCAGCCCGACCCAAGGCTGGTGCCAATGCCAACCGTCAGCCCCGCCACAGCCATGCCAAACAGTGAAGCAGGCACAACCTGTTCAGGCTGCCCCCCTGCCAGAAATGTGTAGACCAAAGGCGCCGCAATCAAACCTGCCACAAAGGCAATGCGCCAGGCCAGATCGGCGGGCGCGCCGCGCATCGGCAGAAAAGCCGCCAACATACCGCTGGAAATCCCTGAGATCCCAGCAATCCGGCCGAACAACGCCATAACCATCAGCGCACTGATGCCGATCAGGATGCCACCAAAAAGCGACAGAAACGGGGTGAATTCAGTGACGCTCGACACTTCCATCGCGGCATGCTCCATTTTTGACGTTCAGGCGCCCTTGCGCGAGACTCACATTTTGATATACATTAGGGACAACTAAATTAGCAATATCTAATATTATGACCGGATTAAACCTGTGCCAGCACTTCTAACGACTGCTCTGGAAGACCGCGCTGATCTTGTTGCGCAGCAACTGGCCTTGCTGGCCAATCCACGACGCTTGATGATCCTGTGCAAACTGGCTGAAGGCGAATGCAGCGTCGGCGATCTTCTTGCTGCCGTGGATCTTGGCCAATCCGCGCTCAGCCAACACCTCGCAAAATTGCGCAGCGGCAATATTGTCAGCACACGGCGACAGGGACAGACCATCTTTTACCGCATAAGTGATCCCAAAATGCAGATTCTGATGGCGACGCTGTATGAGGTCTATTGTCAGGACAGGTTGACTTAGATTTTCCCGGGTCAGAAACGTTCAAATTGCTTTGCCTGCGACCTGATCCAAAGCATGGTTACTTAACGCGTTGAAATCTTTCATTTCAGACAGCGTGAACTGGGCCGGATATTTTGTGAATATGCTTCAGGGGCATGAAATTCTTTGGCTTTAACTTTGCAAATAGGTAGGTCGATATTTGCAAACCGAACACCCCATCACAGCCAAGCCGCGTGCCGTTGGTGCAGCTTAGCTATACTTGGTGATCCATTTTATTACATAATACTGATTATGGGTAATGGTGATGCCCTCAAATCCGCCACCTGCTGCACGCTACATAGGCGCGATTTACGACATTGATTCCCCCGTATTGATCCTTGCTCCGACAGGGAAAACCGATTTTTCGGCGTCTTTTGACACAGCGCCACCCAGGCCACATAATTAATTCTCTGTTGTCTGGCGGCTGGACAGTTCTGCCGATGCCCCGTTATCTGTGACTATACCTTTTGAAAGTGAACTGATGCCTTCTGTATTGATCCTGAACGGTCCCAATCTCAATCTTCTCGGCACGCGCCAGCCCGAGGTCTATGGATCAACGACCCTTGCTGATGTGAACGCGCTTTGCGCTGACAAGGCACAGGCGCTTGGGTTGGAGCTTCAGTTTGAACAATCCAACCACGAGGGCGTGTTGATTGATCACATCCACGCCGCCAAAGGCACACATGGCGGGATTGTCCTGAATGCCGGTGCCTATACCCATACCTCGGTGGCTTTGATGGATGCCATCGCATCGGTTGAACTGCCGGTGGTTGAGGTCCATCTCAGCAATATCCATGCCCGCGAGGCGTTTCGGCATACATCCTATATCGCGCCTGTGGCTGTCGGACAGATTTGCGGATTTGGCGCCAAAGGATATCTTATGGCGCTGGATGCCCTGTCGGATATCCTGTCTTCTGTATGACTTTAACGCAATATCTGGATAGTTTGATTAGATGCCCCAGTCTCGAAGCGCTGTGGGATGCCCATACCCAAAAAATGGCGGAATACGGGTTTGACCGGCTGATTTACGGGTTCACGCGCTATCGCACGCCGACCTCGCTGGGGGATCCCGAAGATTTTGTCATCCTGACCAATCACAGCCGTGAATTTACCGAAGAATTTATTGGCAAAGGTCTCTATGCCGATGGGCCGATGGTGCAATGGGCCCTGGCCAATGACGGGGCCTGCAGCTGGGCCCTGATGCAGGATATGGCCGGCGCTGTCACCCTGCCCCCTGCCGCGCAACGGGTATTGGCGTTCAACAAACGTATGGATGTGGTGGCGGGTTATACAATCAGCTTTAAATCCATCTCGGCCCGCAGCAAAGGCGCGATTGCCCTGACCGCCAAATCCGGCATGGACCAACAAGCCGTAGATGAACTTTGGCGTGAACACGGGGCCGACATCCAGTTGATGAATGACATCACCCATCTGAAAATCCACACCCTGCCCCAGACCACTGCCAAACGCACCTTGACTGCGCGGCAGCGCGAGGCGCTGCAATGGGTTGGGGACGGCAAGACAACCCAGGACATTGCGCTGTTGATGGGGCTCACAACCGCAACAATTGAAAAGCACCTGAGACTTGCACGCCAATCCCTTGGCGTCGAAACCACCGCCCAGGCTGTGCTCAAGGCCGCTTTCACCAATCAAATGTTTGTCCTGGAGGCATAAAATAACGGGTATGACCACAAAGGTAAGGAATCCCTTACTGGTCCTGCGTTGATCACTGACGCAAGGTAAGGCGTTCCCGAGCATCAGTTTTCCTGTGGGGACACCGCCCCCGCTTATCCTTGAAATTTCGAGGCTCTATCTGGGGTCCTGTTTGGCCGGATGTATTTATCAGTTCGGCTGGCAGGGCTTTGCGCCGCTTTGCCTCAGCGCAACCTGAGGTTGGCGTATTGGCGGGTCTTGTCTCGGTCAAGGCCCGCCAAAAGTTTCCTTGGTGGATATCGCTTCCGGTTCGGAGCATTCCAGAACAAATAAAAAGGGCGATACAATTGCTTGTACCGCCCTCGAAATTTGTTCTGGTTTAGGGGGTTACCCCTGAACAGCCTTGGCAACCTCAGCAGCAAAATCTTCTTTTACCACTTCAATGCCTTCACCCACTTCGAGACGCACAAAGCCTGTGATGGTTGCGCCGGCTTCTTTTGCCGCGTCGCCAACTGTCAGGTCCGGGTTGATCACGAAAGACTGGTTCAGCAATGTCACTTCGGACATGTACTTTTTCATCCGGCCAACGATCATCTTTTCGATCACGGCTTCGGGCTTGCCGGACTCGCGGGCGATGTCCATCTGGACCTGCTTTTCTTTCTCGACCACTGCTGGGTCAAGATCGGCCTCGGACAAGGAGGCAGGGTTTACAGCCGCGATGTGCATCGCAACCTGTTTGCCAAAGGCTTCGTCGCCACCGGTCATTGCGACCAGAACGCCGATTTTGCCCATGTCAGGTGCTGCGGCGTTGTGCACATAGGACACAACCACATCACCATCGAGCGTCGACATGCGACGCACGGACATGTTTTCACCGATCACGGCAACCGCATCTGTCACGGTCTGCTCCACGGTTTTGCCGTCCAGATCAGCCGCTTTCAACGCGTCCAGATCAGCTGCGTTCAAGGCAACCCCGGCAATACCAGCAACCATTTTCTGGAAGTCGGCGTTTTTGCCAACGAAATCGGTTTCAGAGTTCACTTCAACCGCAACGCCGTGGCCGCCATTCACCTGAACCGCAACCAGACCTTCCGCCGCTGTACGACCGGATTTTTTGGCCGCTTTGGCCAGACCTTTGGTGCGCAGCCAATCAACAGCCGCGTCCATGTCGCCGTTGTTTTCGGTCAGCGCCTTTTTGGCGTCCATCATGCCCGCGCCGGTGCTGTCGCGCAGTTCTTTCACCATAGATGCTGTAATGGCCATCTTTTGGTTCTCCTTTGGAATATGAGATTGGGGCAGGTCATCCCTGCCCCATATGCCACTTATGTGACAGTTTGATGCTTTGGCTTACTCTGCGGGCGCTTCTGCAGCGGCGTCGGCAGATGCCTCTTCGCTCAATGCGTCCTCGACAGGGGCTTCTTCCATCGCACCCAGATCAACACCAGCCGCGCCCAGTTGCGCAGACATGCCGTCAAGCGCCGCACGGGCTGCCAGATCGCAATACAGCGAAATCGCACGGGCCGCGTCGTCGTTGCCGGGGATGATGTAATCAACGCCATCAGGCGAGCAGTTGGTGTCAACCACGGCCACAACCGGAATGCCCAGTTTGTTGGCTTCGGCCACGGCCAGTGCTTCTTTTTTCACGTCGATGACAAAGATCAGGTCAGGACGGCCGCCCATTTCACGGATGCCACCCAAAGAGGCTTCCAGCTTGCCTTGGTCACGTTCCATGCCCAGACGCTCTTTTTTGGTCAGACCATCAAAGCCGCGCTCGAATTGTTCGTCGATGTTTTTCAGACGCTGAATAGATTTGGACACGGTCTGCCAGTTGGTCAGCGTGCCACCAAGCCAGCGGTGGTTCATGTAATATTGTGCGCATTTTTCTGCGGCTTCGGCAACAGGCTGTGCGGCCTGACGCTTGGTGCCAACAAAAAGAACACTGCCACCCTTGGCAACAGTTTCGCGGATCGCCACCAGCGCCTGTTCCAGCAAAGGAACGGTCTGTGTCAGATCCATGATGTGAATGCCGTTACGCGCGCCGTAGATGAACGGACCCATACGTGGGTTCCAGCGCTGTGTCTGGTGGCCAAAGTGTACGCCTGCTTCAAGCAGCTGACGCATGGAGAACTCAGGAAGAGCCATGTCGGTATACCTTTCCGGTTTAGCCTCATCGGGGGTATGACAGCACATGCTGCCAACCGGCGGACATTCAGGGATTTCTCCCCCAAAGGCCCAACCCCGACTGCGGGTTCAAGTGCCGCGCGTATAGTTCACAGTATTGCCAAGCGCAAGACCCCCTGACAGATTCATCAAATATGCCCCTGCCCCATCTTCATACCCCTTTTTGTCCTGTCAGTGATAAATATTGGACAAAACCCGAAACCATGATCAGTTTGTCTTATAACAAAAGACCATCAGGGACAGATTGAGATGAAATTAGCCACAACCGCTTTGGTCGCAATGCTGGCAGCGCCCGTATATGCGGCCCCCTTGACCTTGACACCCGCAGATCCGCAACCAGCGGCAGGGGATCTGAAGCCCGGATTGGCGGTGTCATATGCCTATCCCCGCGATGTGCGCAATCTGCAGGATGCCGATGCGGCGCTGGCCAAATCCACCCCCGGTCCGGCGCTGGCGGGCCTCTCATATGTTGATACCAATGACGGGGATCAGGCGTTAACTTCTACCTCGCATCAAAAAGTGGCGGCGGCGATCAGCGGATATTTGAAGTTCGATGCCGCGGGCAGCTTTGAAATCGAGGTGTTCAGCAATGATGGTATCCGCGTCGTTTTGGGGGGCCAGCAGGTTGCGCTCTATGATGATGTCCACGGCTGTGACTCCGCGGGCCTGCAAGAAGTCGTCGTGCCTTTGGCCGGCTGGTACAGTTTCACTGCCACCTATTTCCAACGCAAGGGCAGTGCCTGCCTGATGATGGATTGGAACGTGGAGGGCCAGATCGGCCCCGTCCCCGACAGCGCCTTTGGCTATGTCGACTGAGCGCTAGCGATCCTGTTCGGGGCGCGAAAAGTCATGCCCTGAACGCACTGCCGTTTCACAAGCCAGCGCAAGTGACTTGCGATTGGCATAATCGGCAACCGGCAAAGGATCGTGATAGACCACATGAACACCTCCCTGTTTGGCGGGGGCCAGCGTTGCAATCAAATGCGCCCCAAAAGACATATCCCCCCACCAGCCATAAAACCGCGGATCTGCGTCAGGCGGGGCAAAGAAATTTATCGTCACCGGCTGAACCGCGATTTCAGACCTCAGGCTTTGGTCAAAGAACGACTGGAAAAGCGTTGTTTTAAAAGGAATAACCTGCAATCCATCTGTGCTGGTACCTTCAGGAAAGAACAGCAATTTATGCCCCGCCAATAGCCGCGTCTGAAACACATCGGTCTGTTCTTTGGCACGGGCAGGATTGCGCTCGATAAACACTGTGCCCGTGGCCCGCGCCAGCCAGCCGATGCCCGGCCAGCCCGCAACCTCGGATTTCGACACGAAATAAATTCGCTTGGCCGCGTTCAGCACAAAAATATCCAACCAAGAAGAATGATTGGCCACCACCGCGCCGCGCCCCCGCATCGGGATGCCAGTGATGCGATAGGACAGCCCCAGAATACGCAGGGCATTGCGGCAAACAAACTGGGTAATATAAGGGGTTACAGGGCGGTGCATGCCAAAAAACGGCCGCTCGATCAGCCGCACTGCCAACAGGATCACCAGCCCGCCAAACACCAATCCCCCAAGAAAAATCACCCGCAGAACAACCCGGATCCAGCCCCAAAACCCGATCGGAGGATGCTCCGGCGGCACACCATTGTCCCATGCAATGCTCATCGTCGCTCCTTGCCGTAAATCCGCGCCTGACGGGCGTTCAATTGCGCTGTGTCCATGATCAAACAGACATCAACAGTGTTAAAACCGTGATCGACAAAAGCGCCCTCGCCCACGCATCCGCCAAGCCGCAGATAGGCTTTGATCAGGCTGGGCATCTGCATCATCGCTTGTTTACGCAAAAGATTATCTTCATTAATTAAATTCATGTTCTGAAATGATTTTTCCCGCGCCTTGACGCGCAGATCAGGCGCGGCAAGATGACGGTGATGCAACAGCGACAAGGGCTGTGTCAGGGTGGTAATATCTGTGCCATGAAAGCTGGCCACCCCAAAAAGCACTTCGATGGCATGCGTATCAACGTAATCAGCAAGGCCCATCCAAAGGTGATGCATCGCCATGCCGCCACGGTAATCAGGATGCAAACATGACCGCCCCAATTCAAGAATACGCCGCCCTGAGTTTTCCAGAACACCGAGGTCATATTCATCGGCAGAATAAAACCCGCCCGCCTGACGCGCCATGTCCTGGCGCATCAAACGATAGACACCCACCACCTGATCGGTGCCGGTATCAAACAATAACAGATGGTCAAAAAACGGATCAAACCGGTCGCGCTCCAGCTTGGCGTCATGATCCACCAAGGCACCGCCGCCGCCCAATTCTGTTACAAACACCTCATAGCGCAGGCGCTGTGCCGCCCTGAGATCCTGTTCGGTTTCTGCCAATCTGACATGAAACCCTGTTGCCGCCTGTTGGGTCATTGGCCCGCGAAACCCTTTTGGTGCCATTGCCGCCTGATAGGCAATCTGCCGGTAAAGCGCAACATGCTGAGCCGGCTTGGTAAATCTGTCTAAAATTAGGCTGTTAACGATTTTTGCCCCAAATTAACCCTTTGGCAAGGATCATGTGGCATCAAAGATGGGCATCATCGCAATTCGAAAGCTGTCTATGACCACTTTACCCTCGTCTCTAAAATTTACCGTCAATTTACCACCAATGTTGCTTTGCACCTGTCCGATCCCCCATTCGGGGCACGCGGGGTGGCGGGCCAGCATGCCGGGGGTAAATACTGCGTTTAGGTCTTCCATCACCTGTCCTTTTGCCAACGGGAATTACACCGATGCCTGAACCGAAAAATCTGGTTGCGCTGGTCGGCAGCCGCATCTGTCATGATTTGATATCGCCCATTGGTGCAATCAACAACGGGCTTGAGCTGTTAACTTTGTCTGGCGCAGATTCGGGACCGGAAATGAGCCTGATCAACCAAAGTGTCGGTAATGCCAGCGCCCGCATCCGGTTTTTTCGCATCGCTTTTGGCGCTGCCGGGGATCAAATGATCGGCCAGACCGAGGTTTCCGCGATCCTGCGCGATCTTTATGCCGAAGGGCGTTTGACCCTAAACTGGTCCCCCACTGCCCCGCAATCGCGTGCGGCAATCCGTCTGGTGTTTCTGGCTATCCTTTGTTTTGAAACAGCCATGCCCTATGGTGGCACCCTTGATATAGAAGAGAAAAACGCCAAGTGGATACTGACAGGCCGGGCGGATCGGCTGATCATTGAGGACACACTTTGGAACATGCTGTCGGGCGGGGGAACGCCGGATAATCTGTTGCCGTCGCATGTGCAATTCGCGCTGATGCCACTCATTGCCGCTGCGGAAAACCGCCCGTTGCGCGTGGTTGCCGAGGCCAGTCACCTCACCCTTGGTTTTTAGGCGCGAATGGTCCCATCCCCGGTCACCAGATATTTGAAACTGGTCAACTGCGCCGCACCAACCGGACCACGGGCATGCATTTTACCTGTGGCAATGCCGATTTCCGCGCCCATGCCAAATTCGCCACCATCCGCAAATTGCGTCGAGGCATTATGCATCAAGATCGCAGAATCCAGTTGTTTCATGAATATTTCTGCGGTGGCGGCGTCTTCGGTGATGATGCAATCGGTGTGATTTGACCCATAGTGGCGGATATGGGCGATCGCGCCCTCAACATCAGGCACCACTTTGGCGGCGATGATCATATCAAGATACTCACGCCCCCAATCTTCGGGCGTTGCCGCCACGGTGCCCGCGATATTGCCAAGCGTTTCATCCACGCGCAGTTCAACACCGGCATCCATCAAGGCTTTGATCACGCCCTGCCCGATGGTTTTCACGATGTCCTGATGGATCAGCAGACATTCCGCCGCGCCGCAAATACCGGTGCGGCGGGTTTTTGCATTCAACACCACCTTCAAGGCTTTTTCAGGATCGGCGTCCTTGTCGATGTAGATATGCACAATGCCTTCGAGATGGGCAAAAACCGGCACCCGTGCATCGCGCTGCACCAGCGCAACCAGCCCCTTACCGCCTCGGGGCACAATCACGTCGATACACTCTGTCATGGTTAACATTTCACTAACTGCGGCACGATCACGGGTGGGCACCAGTTGTATCGCATCCTCAGGCAAATTGGCGCCGCGCAGGCCTTTTTGCAGACAGGCATGGATCGCATGTGAAGAATGAAAACTTTCTGAACCGCCCCGCAGGATCACCGCGTTGCCCGCTTTCAGGCACAGCGCCCCGGCATCGGCTGTCACATTGGGACGGCTTTCATAGATCACACCGATGACGCCCAAAGGGGTGCGCACCCGTTTGATATGCAGCCCCGAAGGTTGGTCCCATTCTGCCAGTATCTCGCCAATCGGGTCGGCCTGTTCGCCAACACTGCGCAGGCCGTCAACCATGCCGCGCACCCGGTCTTCATCCAGCATCAGACGGTCCATCATTGCCTCTGACAGCCCCTTGTCACGGCCGAATGCAAGGTCTTTGGCATTGGCGGTGATGATCACATCACGATCCTGCCAAACCGCCTCTGCTGCCCCGATGAGGGCGGCATGTTTGCGTTCCGCCGAGGCCGAGGCCAGCACCGCCGAGGCCCGCTTGGCGCGCGCACCGATATCGGCCATCATTTGAGGGATGTTATCAATATCTTTCATGTCATTATGCCCAACATTTCATGCTTTAAGTTAAGTAAGTTCCTGACATTTTGCGTCTCAGAGTGCCATATCATCCCGGTGAATCAAAGCCGCCCGTCCCGGATAGCCCAAAAGCGCTTCGATTTCGGCGCTTTGATGGCCTGCAATGCTTTTGGCTTCACTGGAGGAATAACGCGTCAATCCGGTGCCGATGGTATGGCCCGCGGGATCAAGCAAAGCGATGTTATCGCCACGTTCAAACCGGCCTGTGACCGCAGACACCCCCGCAGGCAACAGCGATTTACCACGCGACAACGCCGCAACCGCCCCCGCATCCAAGGTTACACTGCCTTGTGGTTTCATCGCGGCAATCCAACGTTTGCGCGCCGCCTGCGGATCAACTTGCGCAGGAAACCATGTTGCATTTGCCCCCTGTTCCAAGGCTGTCAAAGGCCGCATCACCGAGCCTTCAGTGATCGCCATGGCACAGCCCGCAGCGGTGGCAGTCCGCGCCGCCATCAGTTTGGTTTTCATGCCGCCTTTGCTGAGCCCTGATCCGGCATCCCCCGCCATGGCTTCGATTTCCGGCGTGATCGTGTCAATCACATCATAGCGGGTTGCGCCGGGGTCTTCCGAGGGGTTGCCGCTGTAAAATCCATCCACATCGGACAGCAGGATCAATTGATCGGCGCCCACCGTCACCGCAATCTGTGCCGCCAGGCGGTCATTGTCACCAAAGCGGATTTCATCGGTGGCAACCGTATCGTTTTCATTCACGATCGGCACCACGCCGAGGCTCAGCAATTGTTCCATCGTGGCGCGGCTGTTCAGATAGCGGCGGCGATCTGCGCTGTCTTCCAATGTCACCAGAACCTGCGCCGTGGTGATGGCATGCGGCGCAAGGGCTTGCTCATAGGCGCGGGCAAGGCGGATTTGCCCAACAGCGGCCGCGGCCTGAGATTGCTCAAGCGCCAAAGTGGTCCGGGGCAAGCCCAAAACCCCACGTCCCAAGGCGATAGAACCCGATGACACCAGGACAACATCGCATCCCAACCGCTTGAGCCAGCTTACATCTTCCGCCAGTCCCAAAAGCCAGTCAGAGCGCAAGGCGCCGCTGCTGCGGTCCACCAACAGGGCTGAACCGATCTTGATAACAATGCGTTTTCCCTGGCTTAAGGTTGCCATGGTGCCACGTCTTCTGCGGGGCGGTGGCGCAGGCGGTCATCATCAATTTCGCCGCGCAGGGCACGCAGGACTTCAATCACCCCTTCACGGGCCACCCCAGACATCAACATCACCGGACCGCCTGATGCTTTTTCCAATTCTTTTGTGGCACTTGCACGCTCTTCATCATCCAGCGCATCAACTTTATTCAACACCGTCACCCGGGGTTTTTCGGCCAGTTCACCGCCATAGGCTTCGAGTTCGGTGATGATGGTCTGGTAATCCTCTGCGATGGTTTCAGAGGTGCCGTCAATCAAATGCAGCAGCACCGCACAGCGTTCCACATGCCCCAGAAACAGATCGCCCAGACCGCGCCCCTCAGAGGCCCCTTCGATCAGGCCGGGAATGTCAGCGACCACAAATTCGGTATTGTCCACGCCAACAACCCCGAGGTTCGGATGCAGCGTGGTAAAGGGGTAATCCGCGATCTTTGGCCGTGCATTCGATGTCGCCGCCAGAAAGGTGGATTTACCCGCGTTGGGCAGGCCCAGAAGCCCGACATCCGCAATCAGTTTCAGGCGCAGCCAGAGGGTCCGTTCGACGCCTTCCTGGCCGGGGTTGGAACGGCGCGGTGCCTGGTTTGTGGCGGATTTGAAATGCAGGTTACCAAAACCGCCGTTGCCGCCCCGCGCCAGTTGCACGCGCTGACCGACTTCGGTCAGGTCGGTGAGCACGGTTTCCTGATCCTCATCGAGAATTTCAGTACCAACAGGCACCCGCAAAATGATGTCGTCGCCGTCTTTGCCAGTGCGCTGTTTGCCCATACCGGGCTGGCCGTTCTTGGCAAAAAAGTGCTGCTGATAGCGGAAATCGATCAAAGTGTTCAGACCGTCCACCGCTTCGGCCCAGACCGATCCGCCGGTGCCGCCATCGCCGCCATCCGGCCCCCCATATTCGATGTATTTCTCACGCCGGAACGACACACAGCCGCCGCCGCCGCCGCCAGAGCGGATATAGACTTTGCACAGGTCGAGAAACTTCATCGTTTGGCCTTTCGGAAAGGACTAGAGCTTGCGGCTATAGGTCCATGTGGGTACGGCAGCGTCACGCGCCACACAATAGGTTTCAGCGTCACCCAGATAGATAAACCCTGCATTTGTCAGGACTTTGGCGGATGCGGGATTGTCATGGTAAACCGAGGCAAACATCGTGGCATTGCCCAGCGGATTGGCATCCACCAGGGCCTGCACCGCATCAGACGCCAGATGGGTATTCCAGAACGCAGGGGCAACCCAATAGCCGACTTCGGTCTGGTTGCGGTCCAGGCGCGACAGGGTGATCACCCCCATAACCTCATCACCGCCAGATTTCAGCCCGTCCATAACCCAGACGTCTTCGTCACGTTGTTGGGCCATGGATCGGGTGATAAATGCCTCAATCGTGCCGGGGGGTAGCGGATGCGGAATGCTTGAGGTGTTCTTGGCCACCCGCGCATCACTTGCATACATTTCGATCAACCCCTGATCAGAGCGCCGCAGCGGGCGCAGATCAAAACGATCGGTGGTGATCACCTGTTGATCGACAATTTTTTGCATTTCCATCGTCATGTTCCTCCTCCGAACAGCACGAAAAGGACAGAGGCAACGGTGAGTGCCGCCAAGGTCCACATCAAATATGGTTCGCCCCGTGTTCCGGCCACGGTTTTTGCAATACGATCCCCCGCCAATGTCCAAAGCGGATGCAGGATCGCCTGACAGGTCAACAATACCACCGCGAGTGTTGCAGTTGCGACAAGGCTGGATGTGCCCGGTTCAACAAAAGCGGTAAAGCCGCCAACAATCATCGCCCAGGCCTTTGGATTAAGCGGATGCACAATCAGGCCAGCGGCAAATCCCGGCGTTTTGGTGGCGCTGCTGCCCGCGCCCAGGCGCAGGTTCGCCACCTTCCACGCCAGCCAGAAAATATAGGCTGCCGAGATATATTTCAGAAGGTCAAAAAACCAGGGCGCACGGGCACTCAGCGCCATCAGGCCAAATCCGACCGGCCAGATCACCAGCTGTTTGCCCAAGGCCACGCCTGCGACAAACGGCAATGCTGCGCGAAACCCGAAACGCGCACCGGTGGCCAGCAGCGCCATATTGGCAGGGCCGGGTGTGCCGATCTGCGCGGCGGCAAAAACCGCAAAAGAAGCCAAGGCAACCGACATCAAACCGCCCTGCCCTGTTGTTCGATGGTCCGCGCCCTAAAAGGGGCGCTTTGGCATGTAAATAACATTTCGACCCTCCTTTCGGGCGGGTGATCCAGAAACGGAAAAAGGACCGGCGTTTCCGCCGATCCCTTAAATTTTTTCAAACCTTGCGGGTGCGGCTTATTCTGCGGCCTCTGCCACCGGCAGCACAGAAATGAACGTGCGGTTTTTGAGACCCTTATGGAAGGTCACAGAACCGTCAACAGTTGCAAAGATCGTGTGATCTTTGCCCATGCCAACGCCATCGGCAGGCCAAAACTTGGTGCCGCGCTGACGCACGATGATGTTGCCTGGAATGACAGCCTCGCCGCCGTATTTTTTAACGCCAAGACGACGACCAGCTGAGTCGCGTCCGTTACGGGATGAGCCGCCTGCTTTTTTATGTGCCATCTGGTCTCTCCTTAGCCTTTAGTCTTTTCTTTGGCCTGTTCGATCCAGCCTTCACGCTCGATCCGGCCTTTGAAAGACAGTTTCTCGTCCATCTCGGTGATATCTGCGTCGGTCCATGCTGCGACCTGTGCGAAGGTTGTTACACCTGCGGCATGCAGTTTCTTTTCCAACGCGGGGCCAACACCGGACAGTTCCTTAAGATCGTCGGCGCCATCAGCCGCTTTGGCTTTTGGTGCGGCTTTCTTTGCGGCCTTGGGGGCCGCAGCTTTTTCCGCTTTCGGCGCAGCGGCTTTTTTGGCTTTGGCCGGCTTTGCGGGGGCAGAATCAACAGATTTGCCGGTGATCGCCGCAACAGCAGCAGCACTGACAGACCCCGTACCAACAGCAGCCGCAATGCCGGATTTACCAGCGCCGGATGCCATGATCTCGGTGATCTTGACCAATGTCAGCTTTTGACGGTGGCCTTTGGTCCGCTTGGAAGAGTGCTTACGACGGCGTTTCACAAAGTGGATCACCTTGTCGCCTTTGATCTGGTCTACGACTTCGGCCTGAACGCCCGCGTCTTCGATCAGAGGTGCGCCAACGGTAGGCGTATCGCCCCCCAGCATCAGCACGTCGTTGAATTGAATTTTTTCGCCGGCACTTGCCGCAATACGTTCAACCCGGAGCATATCGCCAGATTGTACTTTGTATTGCTTACCGCCAGTCTTGATGACCGCAAACATTGCGTCTTCCTTTACGTCGTTGCCGCGTTCTGTGGTCCCTTTTCAGGTGTTAACGGATCCTCCCGCAGGGCAGATCCACCTCGAACAGCGCGCCCTATTGGGCGTCATTGATAAAATACCCGCACCGGGAGACTCCCGTCAGGTTGCGGGCTTATCGGGGGATTAGCGGGGCAAGTCAAGCGGCTTTCCCGGCCCGCAGAGAATTTCACCCCTTTGGCAGCTATGCCATGCCCCCATCAAGGCGCCTACAGATCCTGTGCGGTCATATTCAACGCCACAGCCCGCCCCAATGCATAGGATATATCCTCATAGGCCTTGCCAAAGCCATCAAAAAGCGCCCCGTTCAAGGCCTGCCCCGCCGCACTGGTTGAAAAGCCCACATAGGTGGTCAGTTCATCCGTGCTCAGTGGCGAATAGGCCAGCAGCATAAAGCCGTATAACCATGCGGTTGTGTCCTCGGTCAGGGCATCAACACTCTGCGCCACATCGCGTAGAATGTCGTCATCGCTCATCTCCAGTGCCCCCCCTTGAACCAGCCCGCGCATGAACTGGTAATTGGCATTCATCGCGCTGGTGACGTTGCGGTTGATCATATCGCCCTGTTCAACCATCTGCCGGATCAAGGCCAGACGCGCATCATCGCTGCCTGCAATCTCGTCATACCGCGCCCGCGCCGCCGCTTCGATATCAGGATTCTGAATCGCCGCGCGGGCAGAATTTTCCAGCCGCACAATCCGATCGCCCAGAGCAGAGCCAAAGAATGCAATGGTTTGGCCCCGTGCCGCCCCATCGACGCTGATCTTCAGATCACGACGCACCATTTCGACCATTTTTTCAGGGTCATAAATCGCATCAACCTGTTGCCGCCACGCGGCACCGCCTGCCCCGCCCAGCATATCGCCATTCAGATCCTCCGCATAGCTCAGCCCCTCGTCGCGCAGGATCATCGCCGCCTCGCGCAGCCGCAGCACATCCACCAGCACCGTCAGCCGCGCATCGGCAAAAGCCGCAGGCACCGCCAGCACCAACAGCAGCGGCCAGATCAGAAATGCCCGGCGCATCACAGATCCTGACTGGGCTGCATGGCAGACAGGCGAACTGCCACCGCTTCGAACCGGTTTGCCATGATTTCATATTGCACGGCATTCATCAGCGCATAGACCTTTTGCATGCGGGGATCGGCCAAAGCATCGGCATAGGCCTTGATCTCGGCATCCGAAAACGCCTGATAGGTATAGGCAGAACTGGTCAGCGCATTTTTCCTCACGTTCTCGCGCAGGCTGTCTTCCTGGCTGCGCATCGCTTCTCTGAGGTCCGGTTCATCCATGCGCAATGCGATCACCCCCGCAGCGGCGGCCGCCATCAGAAACCGGATTTGCACCTCTTGAATGGCCTTGATCGAACTGCCGGCGACATCGGTCGCTTCGTTCAACTGCTTGAGCAGATCAACACGCGGTGATCCGATGCGTTCCAGCCCTTGGATGATGCCGCCGCCCGCTTCGGCTTTTAGCCCGTCTTCTTCGATCATATGCGAGGTATTTTCCGCTTTGACCAAACGTTGCCCCAGATCGCTGGCATAAAAATCCGTTGCATGGGTCAGTAAATCATCGCTCAGGGTTTCCCCCAGAATATCCAGCGCCATGTCATGCATCAGATCGGTGTCAAATACCTCGCGCACCAGCCGCGACCATTCAGACCCAAAGGCATCGGCCGTGATCCCCAACATCTGCGGCGCGGAATCTGCCGACAGGCGGATACTGTCCAGCGCCACATCAAAGCCGGTGACCTCCAGAAACGCCTCAAGCTTTGGCCCATCCGCAGCCCGTACAGGCACCGGCATCAAGAGCAGGCCAAGAACCAGGGCAAAGGCCAGAACGCAATGGTGATAGAAAACGCGCATGTGAAGTTCCTTGTGCAGCGGGTTCCCCCTTAACTTAGGCAATCATCGGCGCGGGGCAATGAAAATTCCCCTGTCGGGCTGGAATGCGCGAATGCCCTCTTGTCACCCGCCCGGTTCGGGACTAAACGGACCACCCAGACCCCCGCGGAGAGGTGCCGGAGTGGTCGAACGGGGCGGTCTCGAAAACCGTTGAGCGTGCAAGCGTTCCCAGGGTTCGAATCCCTGTCTCTCCGCCATTTTTCCCGTACTCTTACATTAAAAAAGTAGGTTAGAGAGTGTATCGCGTTACAAAAGCAACCCCAACCCATACTTTTTTGTGACACAGAATATAGTTGCTGACAGCCGCTTGGCACAGGGTTTGCCCTTGGGCGCCCCGTCCCAGACACGGTTCCAGACACCGCCGCAAGGGTCTAAAGGCTGAACAATTCCTTGATCCTGCCGGCGAGGCGGCTGGCCAGGGTTTCTTCACTGCCGCTTTGGGATTTGGCCAGATCTTCTTTGGCTTTGCCGGTGGCGGCCATGCGTTCGGCCATCAGCTCGCTTAGTTTTTCCACGATTTCGGGTCGTGCATCCAGAACCGGACGCAGGGCATCGCGGTCAATGCGATAGACAATTGCCTCGCTGTCGGCCCGCACAGTGGCGTTACACAGATCCCCCGTAAGCAGCGAAATTTCCGCAAACAGATTGCTGGGGCCAAGGTTTGCAACATTCTGCATGGCGCCGCCGTCCATGTCGATGTACACCCCAAGCGCGCCATTTGCGATGATATACAAGGCGCGGCTTTCCTGTCCCTGCCGCACCATAATCTGCGGGAAACCGACCTCAAGCCGTTGCGATGCCTGCGCCAGTTGATCGATCTCGTCTTCGGTCATCATGGCAAAAATCTCATGGGATTTTAACAGCGGTTTGAGTTCTTCCAGCGGATCGGGCGCGATCGGTTTCTCAAGTGGATCGGTCATTGAAATCTGGTGTCGGTGGATTGAAACCCCGTCGCGGCGCAGCGCATACCACAGGCCTGAATACACCTCGTCGCGGATTGCAGACAGAAACGGCATGCGGGTATGGAACAGCAACCGATAGATCACCCCGTGCGCTGTATACTCATAGATATGCGCCACCGGCGCGGGGGTTTGCAGGATTTTCCCGCAATTGCCCGCCGCTTCGAGGATACAGCGTTTGACCAGATCAAGGGAGGCGTCTTTTTCAATGTGAATCTTGAGCACCGCCAGACGATGACCATTGGGGCGGTTGAAATTGACGATCTTGCTGTGGGCCACAACCGAATTCGGGATGGTCATTTCGGTTTCGAATTCGGTTTCAAAGGTCACGACACGCCAGTTCATGTCCATGACCTTGCCCAATTGGTCGTTCACAACAATCCATTCGCCCTTTTCAAAGGTCCGCGACAGACCAAGGCTTAATCCGCCGAACACATCCGACAGCGTGCTTTGCGCCGAATACCCCAACACAATCGCCACCACGCCAGAGGTCGCCAGCAGTGGGGTGATCGGTTGCTCAAACACAAAATGCATGATCCCCGCCGCAAAGAACATATAGACAAAAAGCGAGATCGCCTGTTTCAGCAGGATCGGAATGACCAAGCTGCCGTTTTTCTTCAACACCCCGTTCCATAGGAAAAAATCAAGAAACTGGTTGGCCGAAAAACTGAGCGCCAGCCACCACATCACCTTGAGCCCCAAAGAGACAATCCAGGCTGTGCCATTCAAAAACAGGTAGGACTGCCAGAGGCGTTCGGTCATGAGCAGCGACGAGAAAATCAACAGCGAACAAAACGCGATCAGGAAATTGCGGTTTTTATTGGCAAAGCGTATCGCGGCAAAAGAGCGGTACAGCACTGTAATAACGACAAAAATCGCAAGGTATGCCAATGTGATTTTCAGATAGTCCAGGATCGGCATATGCATTCTATCTGTTTCGGGCTTTTGACATCAAAGACCGCTGGTGAAAAATGGAGACATAAAATACAGGTCAATACTTGGTCTTACCCCATGCCCAATCTTTGGTCTATTATGTTCAATACCGATCCCTTGCGATGATTGCGCACAAGGGTAAAAAAAGTGACATTTCAGCACCGAAGCCGTTGGAATTGTTTGTGAAATGCAACCCTGAAACGAGCGTAGCATCTACATTGCGCCTCTGGCCATCTGGCGCTGGATCCAAACCACCTGCCCTGCCCATCCATTGCGGTTACTCCGTGCCCGGCACGGAAACAGCCACATCTGTATCAATGCCCAGGGTGGCAAGGATATTAACACCGTCAGAGATCTGCCAAAGCTGCAACACCCGAGCACTGGCCGTTTCTGTTACGGTGGCTCCCAAATTGGTCACACTGTGGCCCAAATCCCCAAATATCTCGATTGAATCGCCTGAATCGCCGTAGATCGAAAAGCTGCGTCCGAATTCGCCACCCGGATCATACGCCGACAAAAGCCCGTCAAGATCGACGTCATTGTTATCGGACATCTGGAAAAGATCGATTTCAGTCAAAATCAGGGTGTCATCGCCAGCATTCTCCAGATTTAGGGCTTCGATATTGGAAATATTGAAAAGACCCGAGAGACCGGAAAATCCGTAATCAGTCGGCGTCAACAATGACAGCACATCGCGGCCCGTGCCGCCGTCCAACCGTGCCGCATCTGCCCCTGACACCGAAATCAGATCGTCCCCGCCAAACGCAAGGATCACATCCGATCCGCCGCCGTCACCCAGTGTATCCGCTTGGTCACTGCCCATGATTTCATCATAGCCAGCTGTGCCAGTCGTGATCTGGGCGGCTGCATATTTCACCGCAACTTCAACCGTTGCCGTATCCGTGTTACCTGCATGATCTGTAAAATCATATTCAAATATGGTGAGCCCAAAGAAGTCTTCGTAAGGCGTGAAAATGAGCCGCTGGGCATCTTCGCTCAAAGAAACATTTCCTGAATAAACACTTGAATACCCATAATAATCAACAACCGGCAATGTGTACCCGGAAGAATACCCATAGGCAGAATATCCATCTGTGAAACGGGTAACCGACGCCCAGCCAAGGGTCGCGTCGTTGCCCAAGACATCAATTTCAATTGTTCCCGCACCATATTCCGTAAAATCAATTGTGCCGTCTTGGTAATATCCGGTGGTTGAAACGAAATCATCGTTTGCTTCGGGATAATTATCCAGAATAACCGCGGTCAGCGTCGTTGTGGCAAAACCGCCCAGGCCGTCGCTGATGCGCAGATCGAAGTCATCTGTCACAAAACCATATTCTGACAATGCGAGCGCCGCTGCTGCATCATCCAGCGTATAGGTCCACATGCCATATTGATCAATTGACGCGGTTCCATAAGCACCGGCAACGCCATTCGTCGCAAACACCCCGCCGTCAAAACTCAATTCGAAATCCAGATCAAAGTAAGTACCACTATCGCCCAAGAGATATCCATCGGCAGAACTGTAATACGGGTATCCTTCGATGACACCGATTGACCTCGCAGAGCCATCAACCGCGACCAATGTCACATCAATCAGCGCCGACGTTTCGATATCGTCCGAGACCGTATATTGAAAACCATTGACACCAAGAAACCCGTCATAGGGCGTGAAAGTCAGGGTTTGAGAACCCTCATTTAGCGTCAATGTGCCGTAATAGTTATAGGTGTACCCCGATTTGAAATATGAATAGCCTTCACCAAAATAGTAATATCCATACTCCTCGACGCTCAACGCACCTGTGCCTACATCATTTGCCAAGACATCAATGGAAAAAGGCTCAAGCGTAACGTCACCGTAATATGAATACCCCACCGCAATCACCACATCCGACACCGGCGCAAGCGGCGCTGCGGCCGCTTCATCTGCGCCTTGTACCGTTACCGTTCCGGTGGTCTGTACAATCCCGCCATTGCCGTCGCTGACCTGCAAAGTGAAACTGTCGGTTGGCGCATCGCCTGCATCCAGATCCTGCACCGCCGCGGATTCATTGTTCAGTGCATAGCTCCATTCGCCCTGCCCGTTGATCGATGCAGTGCCGTAGGTTCCGGTCCCACCGCCGACAATTGTATAATTCAGCATATCCCCATCCAGATCGCTTGCCGACAGGTTGGCATTGGCGCTCAAAATACCGTCCTCGGATACGATCAGGCTGGGCATCAGATTGCCAATCACCGGCGCGTCGTTCACCGGGGTGACGGTGACAGTGACGGTGGCGGTTGCACTGCCGCCCGCGCCGTCGATGATCGTATAGGTAAAGCTGTCCTGCCCGTTGAAATTCTCGTCCGGAATATAGCGCAGGTTCTGTCCAAGCCGTTGCACACTGCCATGCGCACCTTGCTCCAGCGGCACCAGAACAATCAGGGAATCCCCGTCAATATCGCTGTCATTCAGCCGCACATTGAACAGGGCAACGCCGTCTTCGGCGACGCTTACACTGTCATCCACTGCAATCGGGGCATCGTTCTGACCGGTGAGCGTGACGGTGACGCTAGAGGCCGCCGTTGCACCCGCGCTATCCGTGACACTCAGCAGGGCCGACACGCTGGTGGTCTCGCCTGCCGCCAGTTCCTGAAAATCCGCCCCCGGATCAAAGCTCAGCACATCCCCGACAAGCGTAAACGCCCCCGGCCCGTCATAAAGCCCAAGATTGAACACCAGGCTGTCGCCGGCATCCGCATCCGCCGCAAGATCGTTCAGCGACAGGGATACCGCATCCCCGTCTTCCTCGGCGGCCAATGTACCCTGTGCAAAGGTCGGCGCGTCGTTTACCCCGGTGACAGTGACATTCACGCTGGCGGTTGCGCTTTCTCCGGCGCTGTCGGTGACCGTGATGTCGGTCGACACAAGGGTGGTTTCGCCCGCGCCCAAAGATTGGAACCCCGCATCGGGGAAAAAGCTGAGGACCGTACCAACAAGACCAAAGGCGCCCTCGCCGTCATAAAAACCAAGGCCAAAGACCTGCGTATCCCCCGCATCGGCATCTGTGACCAACGCGGACAGATCCAGCGTCACCGCATCGCCGCCTTCCGTGGCCTCCAGCGTGCCGTTTTCAAAGGTCGGCGCGTCGTTCACCCCTGTCACGGTGACGGTGAGTGTTGCCGCGGCGGTTTCGCCGGCGCTGTCTGTGACGGTCATTTCCGTCGAAGCGCTGGTGGTTTCCCCGGCCGCCAAAGCCTGAAAATCCGCCCCCGGATCAAAGCTCAACAGATTGCCAGCCAGCGAAAATGTGCCGCCACCTTCGGCTGTGCCAAGGCTGAATTGCTGTGTGTCACCCGCATCCGCATCGCTCACCAGATCGCTCAGGCTCAGGGAAACCGGCCCGCCATCCTCTGTGGCTTCCAGGGTGCCATCGTCAAATTCCGGTGCCTGATTGACGCCGGTGACGGTGACGGTGACCAGCGACACAGCGATTTCTCCGGCGCTGTCCTGAACACTGATCTGGGCCGAAACGCTTGTGGTTTCACCCGCCGCCAATGCCTGAAAATCCGCGCCCGGATCAAAGGCCAATACATTGCCTGCCAGACTGAATGTGCCTGAACCCTGGGTTGGGCCAAGGATGAACGCTGTCGAATCCCCGGCATCGGAATCTGTGACCAATGCGGACAGGTCCAGCGTCACCGCATCGCCGCCTTCCGTGGCCTCCAGCGTGCCGTTTTCAAAGGCCGGCGCGTCATTCTCGCCGGTAATGGTCACTGTAATTGTCGCGCTGTCGGATGCGCCTGCGGCGTCCTGCACACTGACCTGCGCCGTGACATCGGTGGTTTCACCGGCCCCCAAATACTGAAACCCGCTGCCCGGATCAAACGTCAATTCCGCGCCCGCAAGGCTGAAGGTGCCCTCGGCATCGGTGCTGCCAAGGCTGAAACTTTGGCTGTCACCCTGATCGGGGTCGCTGACCAGAGTTGACAGGTTCAGCGTCACCGCAGCGCCGTCTTCTGCAGCGGCCATGACGCCATCGGCAAATGCCGGTGGCGCGTTCACCCCTGTCACTGTGACCGTGACCGTCGAGGAGGCCACTGCCCCCGCCCCGTCCTGCACCATGACCACAGCCGAGACGCTGGCGGTTTCACCTTCGCCCAAGTCATTGAAATCACTTCCGGGATTGAAGACAAGCATATCACCGACAAGGGCAAAACTGCCGCCCCCCGAGGTTTGACCAAGGCTAAAGGACGCTGAATCGCCTGCATCCACATCGGTGACCAGGGTTGTGAGATCAAGCGCAACACTGCTGCCGGATTCCTCTGCGGCAATCGCTCCATTTGCCATGATCGGCGCATCATTTTCGCCCGTAACGGTGGCTGTGACCATCGCCGTCGTGGCCGCACCAGCAGTGTCTTGCACGGTGACTTGGGCAGAAACCGCCGTGGTTTCGCCTTGTTGCAGGCTTTGGAAACCGGCACCGGGATCAAAGGTGATGATATTGAAGTCCAGCCCGAAACTACCCGGCCCGCTAAAGGGCGCAAGGGTGAATTGCTGGGTATCCACCGCGTCCGGATCAGCGACCAGCCCCGACAAATTCAAAGAAACCGCTGCCCCATCTTCGCTGGCTTGCAAGCTGCCATTGTCAAAGACCGGCGCGTCATTCCCCCCTGTCACCGTCACCGAAATGACAGATGTTGCCTGCGCCCCTGCGGCATCTGTAACACTCACATCGGTGGACAGCGTAGCCGTTTCCCCCGCAACCAGACCGCTAAAGCCGTTTTCAGGATCAAAGCTCAGGATATTGCCCTGCAAGGCAAATGTGCCCTGGCCCCCATAAGCCCCCAGCGCAAAGCTATGGGTATCCCCTGCATCTGCATCCGTCACCAGCGACGTCAGGTCCAGCAGGCCCAGAGCCCCGTCCGGGGTTTGTATCGTCCCGTCTGCAAAGGTGGGTGCATCGTTCTCACCCGTTATCGTGACGCGCACCGCTGTTGTCGCGCTATCGCCCGCCGCATCTGCCACGGTTACGTCGATCAAAACATCGGTGGTTTCACCGGCGTTCAAAGATTGAAAATCCGCCGCCGGATCAAAGGTCAGCACATCACCAAAAAGGCTGAAAACCCCCTGCCCGGCATAGCTGCCAAGGCTGAAACTCTGGCTGTCTACGGTGTCAGGATCGCTGACCAAAGGGGGCAATAAAAGCGCCACCTCTGCCCCGTCCTCAACGGCCTGCAAGGCCCCTTGGGCAAAGACCGGCGCATCATTCAGGCCGGTGATATCCACAGTCACGGTCACAGCAACGCTTTGGCCGGCGGCATCCGCAATCGTCACGTCATAGGTCTGCAGATAGGCGTCATCCAGCGGCAGGGCCTGATAGGCCGCCAGATCCATTTCAAAAGCCCAAGCCAGATCATATACGCCTGCAACATCCGACACAGTGACCGCGCCAAGCGTGAAAAAACCAAGATATGCAGCGCCGCCGCCCTCGGCAAAAGAGGCGTCGAAACTCTCGCCCTGATCAGGGTCAGTCAATACAATTGTCCCCAAAGCAACGGGATTTTGCGGATTTGTCACCCCGAGCAAAACAGGGCCGGTATGAAAGGTCGCGGCGCTGGTGCCGGGTGTCGTGGGGGGCTGGAACGGAATCGAGCCTTGCAAGACCGACGCCTCCAGGTCGAGTTCGGGCGCATCATTGAGGGCCGTGACGGTGATGGAAATACTGCCACTGGTTTCGCCCCCCTTGCCGTCACTGGCAAGATAGGTAAACCCGTCCGTCCCTTCGAAATTACCCTCCGGCACATAGGAAAACGTCCCGTTTGCCCGCACCACTGCGGCCCCGTTTACCGGACCGTCAAGCAGCGAAAACGTGATCGGATCGCCCTCGAGATCATTGGCCTCGATGGTGCCCGCAACGGCGGAATCCTCGTTGACAGTCAGGACACGGCTGGCCTCTGCCGCGCCCAGTACCGGTGCATCGTTTTCGCCTGCCACCGTGACGCTGACGGTTGCGGTTGCGGTTGCGCCGCCTCGGTCCGTGACCGTCACATCAAGGGCAACCACCGTGGTTTCACCCGCGCCGAGGGATTGAAAATCCTGTCCCGGATCAAAGATCAAATCAGCGCCAACCAGCGTGAAACTGCCGGGGCCGCTATAGGGGCCAAGGCTGAAACTCTGGGTGTCTGCGGTATCGGCATCACTTGCCAGCGCCAACAGATCCAGCACCACCGGCGCAGCGTTTTCGGCGGCCTGCACCGTGCCATCTGTCATAGAAGGGGCATCATTTTCACCCGCGACAATCACGGTAATTGTAGATGTTGCCGCTGCGCCGGCTTTATCGTGAACCGTGGCATTGATCGAAACGGTTGCGCTTTCATCCGCGCCCAACGCGACAAACGCCTGACCGGGATCAAAGGTCAGCACATTGCCATCAAGGGTAAATGCACCGGGGCCGTTATAGGCGCCAAGGCTGAAACTCTGGGTATCGCCGGCGTCTGGATCAGTGACCAAACTGGACAGGGCCAGTGCCACAGGCGCCCCGCCATTTGCGGCCTGAATCACGGTATTTTCAAAACCCGGCGCATCATTCACATCTGCGATGGCCACCGTCACCTGCCCCGTGTCGGTTTTGCCTTCTGCATCGGTCACCACATAGGTGAAACTGTCGCTGCCAAAGAAATCAGGGTCCGGCACATAGGTGAAACGGCCATCCGCCGCCATCTGCGCGGTGCCGTTTGACGGGGCAGACCCAAGCGCAAATGCCAATGGGCTTTCGGTCGCGCTGGTGGCGGTCACAATGCCGGATATCGGGCTGTCACCGGGGGTATCTTCGACACCGGCAATCTGCAGGTTTTCCGCTGAGGGCCGGGGGCCGCCACGGGTATTGTCGATATTCAGGTTGGTTTCGTCCTCGGATTTACCGTTGTTTGCGGGGGGGGTAGGCCCGGTTGGCGCGGTGCTGCCTCCGGGGGCGGGCACTGGCGGTGAGGTCTCTGGCGTGCCTGCCCCTTCGCCCTCCCCATCCACATTCGGCGGCGGCAGCGGATCATTGTTTTCCGCCGGCACATTGCCTTGGGAATCCGTGCCACTGCCATCGCCAAGCTCGACAAAGGTTTCGCCTGCCTCAACCCGCCGTACCGCAGATTGGAACGCGGCAAAAGCATCGGCCAGCAGGACAGAATCCGCTGCAAAATCGGTTTCCGTGCGTTCAACCTCGCGGGTCTCGCCCTCGATAGGGGATACGACCCATTGGGTATCGGTGGCGGTGATCATCGCAATCAGGTTGCCATCCAGATCGGTCAGTTCGATGGACCCGACACCGCCGTCCGGATCACGGTTCAATGCCACATTTAACGTGGCCACGCCGCCCACCACTTCGATATCGACCTGAACAGTTGTCCCGCGAATACCCATCGTGGCCGTGGGTGTGTTGACATCCATATCACCGGTTTTCGCAACCTGACCCGCAATAAAGACAAACCCGCCGCTCAGCAGGCTAAAGCTGCCGGCATTTTCGCCGCCATCAGGATCATAGATCAGCGTATCAATCACCATGCGCGAGGACTGCGCGAGCGAAAAAATCGTACCATCACTGAAAGTGACCGATACCTTGCCCTGCGACGTGGTTGAAATAATATCGTTTTGATAAATCTTGACCCCGACAGCCAGTTCTTCTTGGGAACCGTCGATGTGCTGAACCGTTGAAAGACCCGATGCTGTCTCGACCTGGCCAATCGGGCTTGGCCCCTCGCCGCCGCCCAATTGTGCGTATTGCGCACCAAGACTTGATCCCGCCAAGCGCGCCGCCAATTCCCCCGGTAAAACCGCGCCGTTTGCGGCAACCAGATCAACAGGTGCGCCAGAAAGAAAATACCCCGGAACCGTCAAAACCGGCGCGCCATCCTGAGACAACACCAGATCCTGCCCCAGCCGATCAAACTGCGCTTCGAACAGCGCAATATTTTCAGGAAGTGTCAGCGCATCAATGCCAGGCGACAGTAAAGTGCTGCCCGTCAACAGAGCTGCACCATCGGTAAATTCGAGGTCGCGACCCATAGGTAATTTCCTGATAAATTCAGTCTAAAAAAGGCGTAATTATGTTAAATCAAGCTAACACAGCTTTCCTGCATCCAAAAAGAACTTGATGCCCCAAGATCGGGAAACCGAACCCAAAAACCGGTAAAAACACGCCTGACGGGAATTATGGTAAATTTTCATTGCCAAGCCAGACCCGATTGGGTCGCATAAGGCCCACCCGCGCCTGAAAGCAGAATAATGTGACCGATGATTCGCTCTGTCACGGCGTCAAAGTTTTGAAAGACTGACATTGATATGAAATGGTTTTCACGGAAAATTGGCTGGGGCCGCGTTGCGGGACTTGTACTGGTGGTGGCGATGGTTGCCCTGCGCATTGCCGATCCGGTGTTTGTGGAACGTCTGCGCCTGCAGGCCTTTGATGCCTTTCAACAAATCAACCCGCGTGACCCTGCGCCAAGCCCCGTTGTGATCCTTGATATTGATGACCGCAGCCTTGCCGAAGTGGGGCAATGGCCCTGGCCGCGCACCCAGATTGCCGATCTGACCATGAAGGCAATGCAAGCCGGTGCCGCCGCCGTTGCCTTTGATATCATCTTTTCCGAACCGGACCGCCTGTCGCCGGAAAACATTGCCGTTGATAACCCGTCCCTGCCCGAAAACCTGCGGGCCGAATTGCTGAAACTGCCCTCAAATGATCAGGTTCTGGCCCAGATGTTTGCCCGTGCGCGGGTGGTGGTTGGTCAGACCAGTGCGCGGCAAGCCAGCACAGATGGCCCGGCAGGCCCGCCGCCGATTGACGTGCCCCATGCGGTTTTAGGGCCAAATCCCGACCGTTTTTTGCTGCGTTTCCCCGATTTGATCCAGAACCTTGAGGTGCTCGAAAACGCCGCTGCGGGGCATGGCATGTTTACTGTGCTGCCCGATCCTGATGGCGTTTATCGCCGTGTGCCGGTGGTCATGCGGGCCGAAGGCGTCTATCGCTTGGGGCTGTCGATGGAATTGTTGCGGGTAGCAACGGGGGGCGATGCCTTTGCGATCAGATCCAATGATGCGGGCATTGACGGTGTTGTTGTCGCCCGCCAATTGATCAAGACAGGGCCGGATGGCACCGTCTGGAACAATTTTTCGCCCAGCAATCCCAACAGGTTTGTCTCTGCGGCTGATCTGCTGAACGGCACGCTGCCCGCCAATCGTTTGGCAGGGCATCTGGTGTTGGTCGGCACCTCGGCCATCGGATTGGAAGATTTCCGTGCCACGCCTTTGGGATTGCCGATGGCGGGGGTCGAAATTCATGCGCAGGTTCTGGAAAACATTCTGGGTAAATCACTGTTACAACGCCCGAATTATGCCATCGCGCTGGAACTGGCCTTTATCGCCTGCATGTCCTTGATCATTGTGGCACTGGCCCCTTTGATGGCGGCAAATTATCTGCTTCTTGCCACGGCTGCCTTGATCGGTCTCAGTCTGGGCGGGACGTATTATCTGTTTGTCGAGAACCTGCAATTGATCGACCCGACATTCCCTGTGCTGTCGGTGTTTCTCTCGGCGGTGCTGATGCTCAGCATCAACTACATCCGTGAAGAGGTGCAAAAGCGCCAGATCCGGGGGGCCTTTGGACAATATGTATCGCCCGATCTGGTGGCCACGTTGGCAGAGAACCCCGAACAATTGCAATTGGGGGGCGAGCGGCGCGAATTGTCGATCCTGTTCACCGATGTGCGCGGTTTCACCACGATTTCCGAAAGTTTCAAAGACGATCCTACTGGGCTGACCTCGTTGATGAACCGGTTTTTGACGACGATGTCGGATGCAATCATGGACCAGCGCGGCACCATCGACAAATATATGGGCGACGCGATCATGGCGTTCTGGAACGCCCCGCTGAACGAACCCGATCATGCCCGCCTTAGTTGCGCTGCAGCCTTGCAGATGCTGCGCGACATCGAGGCCCTGAACGCCAGACAGGCCGAAGAGACCGACGGCAAGGCCGTGCCGATCGACATCGGCATCGGCATCAATACCGGCGCTGCGGTTGTGGGCAATATGGGCAGCGACAAACGGTTTGATTACAGTGCCTTGGGCGATCCGGTGAACCTTGCCTCGCGCCTTGAAGGCCAGACAAAATCTTATGGTGTGGACATCATCATCGGGGCCAGCACCCGCCGCCTTGTTGAACAGGAATATCCGGTTATCGAACTTGATCTGATCCGCGTCAAAGGTAAATTATTTCCCGAACATATCTATGCGCTGGTCGGGGATACTGCGGTCAAAACCACGCCGGAATTTGCCCGCCTGTACGCCGCAAACGAAAAGATGATCGACAGCTACCGCAGCCAGAACTGGGCTGACGCCCTGACCGCCGCCGCCCAGGTGCGCGCGGCGGGATTGGGTATTTCTGTTGATCTGGATTTCTACGCCAATCTTTACGAAGCCCGCATCGCATCTTTCAAAGCCGCGCCGCCACCGGCCGATTGGGACGGGGTTTTTGTCGCCACCAGCAAATAGCGGTCAGCGTTCGCGCAGCGCTTCGGCACCGGCGCGGCGCAGCGGTTTCAACAGATAATCCATCACGGTTTTCTGCCCGGTCTGGATGTCCAGACTGGCGGTCATCCCCGGTGAGATCGCCAACGGGTTTTCCGCCCGCCCCAAGACATTGGTTTGCGTGCGCACCACCACTTTGAAAAATTCGCGCCCGTCAGGATCGGTGATGGTATCCGCCCCGATGCGTGTCACTTCGCCCTGCAACGATCCATAGATCAGATAATCATAGGCGGTGATTTTCACCGCAACCTTATCCCCCGGTTTGATAAAAGCCACATCGCTGGGCAGGATATTGGCCTCGATCAGCAACCCGTCATCGCTGGGTACGATTTCGGCAATCGGCGCGCCGGGTTGCACAACCGCCCCCAGTGTCGTCAGCATCAATCGGTTCACCGTACCACGCACAGGCGCGCGCAGCTGGGTGCGCAAAACCCGATCATCCGCGGCCTTTAGTGCCTCTTGAACCACCGCCAGTTCGACCTGCACCCGGGCCAGCCGTTCACGCGCTGACAGCACATAATGCGATCTGGCGGCGGCAATTTCGCTATGGGCCTGCGCCAATGCCGCCTCAAGACGTTTGCCTGATGCCAGCCCGACCGCAAGGTCACCGCGAAACTCGGCCAACCGCGAATTGATCCGCAGCAATTCGATGCGCGCCACGGCGTTTTCGGCCACCAGCCCCGCTATCATCTCCTGTTCTTCGCTCAGGGGTGCAATCATTTCCCTGCGCTTGATCTGTAAGGCATCCAGTTCGGCCAGCTCACTGCGCCGCTGGGACAAAGCATCATCCAACACCGCCATTTCGGTTTCAAACTGCCTGCGCCGCGAATAAAACACCTCGGTTTCCACCCCTGCAGCCAAAGGATGCGCCCGTGTGAAACCAGCATCGAATGTCAGATCACCGCGCAGGGTTGCTTCGGCCTCAAGGCGCAGCTGTTCCGCCAAAAGCGCGGTTTCCTGTCGCTGCAATTCACCCTGTTTTGACTGGAATCCGGTGTCGTCAATCTGCATCAACACCTGCCCCGCTTTTACGGCATCGCCTTCGGCCACCATGATCTGGCGTACAATCCCGCCTTCAAGGCTTTGCACCACCTGCAATTGCGAAGACGGGATCACCCGCCCTGCCCCACGCGTAACTTCTTCGATTTCAAACAGATAGGCCCAGACCAGAAACCCGAGACTGATCACCGCGATCATCGCCAACAAGGTCCAGCGGCTTTGATACAGCGGGCTATTGCCTGCGGCACCAACATTGTTCACATATTGCTCTTCCAGTTGACGCACAAACATTGGCCTAGCCTTTGCCTGTTGCTGCGGGCTGGTTTTCGGCCAAACGTTTCATCACGGTTTCCTTGCTGCCATCCAGCACCTTGCGCCCCGCATCAAGGATCACAAAACGATCCGCCACCGCCGCCAGCGATTGACGATGGGTGCACAGGATCAAGGTGGTGCCTGCGGCGTTCAGTTCTTTCAGACGGGTGCAGACAATGCGCTCCATCTCTTGATCCATGGCATTTGTCGGTTCGTCCAGAAACAGCAATTTGGGCGATTTCAACAACACCCGCGCCAGGGCAAGCGCCTGTGCCTGCCCCCCCGACAGGCGGCTGCCGTTTTCGGTGATCTGCATTTCCAACCCGCTTGGGCTGCTGGCGACAAAATCGCCTAGACCGGAATAATACAGCGCCTTTTCGATCTCGTCCTGCGTGGCATCCGGGCGCGCCAGCAACAAATTGTCGCGCAAGGTGCCGGTGAACAGATCACTGGTCTGGGGCAGATAGCCGATCCCGTCCCGCAGTTCGGCGCGGTCGTATTGGTTCAAACCAAACCCATCAACGCGGATCGTGCCCTGCTCGGCCTCGATCAACCCGCAGAGCAATTTACCCAGCGTTGTCTTGCCCGAACCAACCCGCCCCAACAGGGCGATACATTCGCCGCTGGCGACACCAAGCGCCAAATCCTGAATCGCCGGGACCTCTGTGTCAGGATAGCTGAAGCGGACACCGGACAGGTCAAGCACCGCCGATTTGACCCGCAGATGCGAGCGCACCGTCACAGGTTTATCCCCGCGCAAGGCCATCATCTGGTTCAGGCTGCGCAACGATTTGATCACATATTGCAAACGGAACGTGGCCTGCCCGATGGCCGACAGCGGCGCCAACGCCCGTCCCGACAGAATAGAGGCCGCAATCAAGGCGCCAATGGTAATCTGGCCCTCAAAGATCAGATAGACCCCCCAGACGATGATGCCGATGCTGACACCCTGCTGGATGAACATTGTCGAATTGATCGAAAAATTCGCCCAGAACCGTGCCCGCCCGGTGACCCGCGCCGTGGCGGCAATCGCGGTTTCCCATTCGCGCTGCATGATGCCTTCGGCGTTCAGGGTCTTGATGGTTTCAGCGCCTTGCAGGCTTTCCATCAGCACGGTCTGGCGGCGGCTGGCCAGCTGGACCGCGCTTTGCGCAGTGGCACTGATCGCCGAGCGTGAAATCATCGCGATGATCAATACCACGGGAATGGCCAGCATCGGCAAATAGGCCAGCGGGCCAACAATGGCGTGCAGCACAAACAGAAACAGGGCGATAAAGGCCAGATCGAAAAACGACACAAAGGTGCTGGAGGCAAAGAAATCCTTGACCGTTTCATATTCGCGGATTTGCCCGGCCAATCCCGCAGACCCGCCCGGACGGGTCAGAATACCCAGATCCAGCGCATGACGGTACAGGGTTGCCCCGACTTTCAGATCAATGCGCTGGCTGATGCTTTCGATTGTGGCCAGGCGCAGGGTGCGCAGCACAAGATCGGCACAGACCGCCAGCGCCACCCCGATCGCAAGGGTCCAAAGCGTGACAAACGACAGGTTCGGGATCACCTTGTCATAGACGTTCATGATGAACAGCGGCAGCGCAAGCCCCATCATATTCAACAGAAACGACGCCAGCAAAATCTGCATCCACGATGCCCAATGCGCCCGCACCGGTGCCCAGAACCAATGCCCGCTGCGCTGCGCCACAACGCCGGTCGGGCTGTCGGCATCTTCAAAGGTGACCAGCATGATCTGTGGCGCAATGCGCCGTTGCAGATCACGGATCGGGCCCCGCTGTTGCGCCAAATCGCTGTCCGGATCAAGCCATGTTGCCTGCCCTGCCTTTTTGTCCAAGCCCAACAGGATCAACGGACGGCCCTGACCTTCAAACACCACCGCAGGCAATACAATCGGATCAAGCTGGCGCAACTTTTTGCGATACATGGTGTTTTTCAACCCCACTGCCCCAAGCCCCGCCGCCAAGGCCGCAGGTTGGCCAAGATCGGTTTGCCCGCTAAGGCGCGTGGTAAGGGCCACTTTTGAATAGGGCTGCGCAAAAAACGAGGCAAACCAGCGCACAATATTATGCCCCGGATCGCCTGTTATTGTTTGATCTGCCTGTTCCATTGTTGCCTGTGCCATTGTCGCCTGGGCAATTTCCGGGCCTTTGGCAGGCGTGAACGGGTCAACCTTGGTCATTTATCCAACAGCAAGCGGCCCTTGCGGATCACCTCAAGCGGTTTTTGACCCTGACGTGCGGCAATCTGCGTGGCCATCACACGGTTGCTGTTTTTGACACCAAAATATTTTGCCAGTTTGCTTTGGGCCGCAAGGGCGCGAAAGCCGGAGTACGACAGGATCGCCGCCGCGTTCACCTGTTCGAACCGCGCATTATACAGGCGGTTTTCCGCGACCAGCAGATCAAGAACATTGCGGGTGGCCAGTTCAAATTCGCGGTTATAGCTGTTCACCATCCCCTGATATGACCGCACCTCAGAGGCCAGATATTCACTGCGGATCATGTTCATCTGGAACGCATTCCATGCGATACTGGCCAGTTCTTCGACCTCGCGCACCACGGCCATACGTTGATACAGCGCTTCGTTCTTGCGTTCGCTCAGCCCCATACGGCGCGCGTTGCGTTTACCGCCATAGAGCTGCCATGACAGGCCGACACCGACAAAGGCCCGCCGTTCACTGCCGCGTGACCCATCCAGATTGTTGCCCAGGGATGCGCCCGCATTCAACGTCAGCTGCGGCGCGTAATCTGCTTCGGCGATGCCCTGTTCATATTCACGGACCTCGACATTGCTGCCAGCGATGCGCACGCGGTAACTGTTGCTGACACTTTCGGCGACATACCTTTCCATCGAAGCACCGGGGCGCACCGGCGGCGGCAGAGGAAAATTGGCATGGGCGGACTTGCCGACAAGGCGTTTGTAACGTGCCAGGGATTCGGTCAGGCGCCGCTGGATATCTGCAATTGTCGCTTGGGCCGAATAAATCCCTGCCTGAATTTGGATCCGGTCACTGGCGGGCAACCGGCCGCCTTCGACCAATGTTCCGGCCTGACGTGAAATATTTTGTAGTCGCCTGAGGTTTTGTTGGGCCACCGCCAAAAGACGCTGTTGGCGGGCGATGTTGATATATTGTTCGGACACCATCAGCGCCATGGTTTCAGAGGCATCCAGCAGTTCAAACGAACTTTGATCCACCCGCGCCGCCGCTGCATAGACCCGATTGGCCCGCGCATAGCCATCAAACAACGTCAACTCGGCAACAACCCCCAGTTGCGAATTGAATTTGGCCCGTTTGTTGTCCGCCGCTGACAATCCTTGAGGATCATCGACATATTCACTGCCCAGATCACCGAACAAACGTACTGTCGGCTGGAAACCCGCTTCGGAATACAACAGATCATAGGTCAACGCGCGAAAGTTCGCATCAGCGGCCTTGAGTTGCGGATTGGATGTCAGTGCGGTCTGAACCGCCGATTTCAGGCTGTCCGCCTGACCGGAATGTGCAGTCAGAGACAATGCCAGCAGTCCCGAAACGAGGAAAGTGGTGAATTTCATAATGCCCCCCGGCATGTACGACGCGGCGTACACAGAAAATTTCAGCTGTATCTTTCAGGGTGCGGCCGGTTGGATTGGCAGAAAAATTACCAAGACCCCACAACACGATACTATTATGAACTTTCAGTCAGCCTATGCCGATAGATAAACGTCTGACAAGGAAGGACTTCCCGTTGATCGCTGAATCCACTCGATTGAATGGCATATTTAGCCCAAGACGTGTCACATCCCACAAACCTCCCGAAATACGGGAGCAATTGAAGATTTCAGACCCAATTTCCCTGATAATCCGCGAACGCCTTGATTGGCTTATGGTTTCTTGCGCAAATCTCTTGCCAATGCCGCGCCGCGCCCCGTAGCCTCTTGCGGACCCCAATGCACGCCGCAGGACTTTCGCCTGTCATGACAAGGGGCACAAAACGGAGTGTGACAATGATCCTTGATGGCAAACCGCTGGTGCCTGATTTCCCTGACACCCCCAAAGATATCAGCATCTATCAGGCCATCGGGATCATGGGGGTGTTGAAAAAACCCAAATCAGCGCAAAATCTGATGAAACACAGCCGCATTGCCGATCCGGTTGTGCGGGTCTGGGCGCTGTCGTCGCTTTTGCTCAAATCGCGCATCCTCGAAGGGCCGCTGCTTGAGGCCAGCATGCAGGCCGCCCATTACAGTGCCTATATGCGCACCCTTCTGGTGCCGATGTTGTTAAAGGCCCTGCGGTTCGACCTGATCAATCTGATCCAGAAACTTGAGGAAAAATCCCGCGACGAGACCAGCACCTTAAACGGTTTGCTGGCGCAGGCGATGATCAAGAATGAGTATCACGCCGAAGTCATCGCCCATGAGAAACTGTATCTGCAGACCGGCAATCTGCGCCATATCAGTCAGGCCCGCGATGTGGCTGCGATGCGGCTGAACTGGAAAGATGCGCTGAAATACCTGCTGCGCGTGACCTTTACCCATAGCGAACCGCTGCAATCCAGCACCATCGGCATTTTGCGCATGCTTGAGGCCGAAGACGCCCGCGCCGAATTCAAAACCATCGCGCAGGTGATCAGCCCCAATCAGGACATCATGCTGGCCGTGGTCTATGCGGCCGCGCAATTGCAATATTGGGACAAGGATTACCCCCGCGCCATCAACATTCTCGAAGAATCCGGTGCAATGAAACTGGCAACGGGGCAGATGCGGGCACGGTTTTGCAATCTGGTGGCGCAATGTCACGAAAAAAACGGCGATCCGCGCAGTGCAGCACTGTGGTTTCAAAACCAGAACGATGCAGTAAAAAAGGAAAGCCCGAAGCCACCACAATATATTGCCGAGGTCGAACGCCGTGCCAACTGGCAGGTGCCGCCCTTGCCCGCGGATGAAAACAGCCGCCATTTCATCATGACCGGATTCACCCGTTCCGGCACGACTTTGCTGGAAAATGTATTGGCCGCCCACCCCGAGGTGGTCACCTGCGAAGAAAGCCTGTCGTTCAACAAAGCCCTGCACACCGCGTTTCATCTGGACCTGGCCGAAGACCCGCAGAAATCCAACCTCGGGCTGCGCGCGCTGTTCAACCGCAATCTGTATTATCAGGAATTGAACCGTTTTATCGACAAACCCGCGCCCAAGGCGATCGTCGACAAGACCCCGATGATGGGTGCCAGCATCAAATATCTGGAAAAACTGATGCCACAAAAACGCTATATTTTCTCGATCCGCCATCCCTATGATGTGATCTTGTCGAACTACAAACAGATCTACAATCAAACCATCGAAATGGTCGCCTTTAACACGGTTTATGAATCCTGCGTGCAATATGATTTCATCATGCGCAGCTGGTTCGAGGTTTTTCCCGCAGCGGACGAACGGGTATATTACGTCGTTTACGAAGATCTGATCCATGATTTTGACAGGGTTGTGCGCGGCGCGTTGGGGCATTTGGGCGTTGATTGGTCTGATGAGGTCAGCGCATTCGCGGAAAGTTCCTCACACCGTGCAGTGCGCACCCCGAGTTATGCCAAAGTACGTCAGGGCATTGGCCTTGGGGTACAGAGCACAAGGGCGGATTATGATTTCCTGTTTGATGACCGATGCCGCGCCCTGCTTGACCCTTGGGTGATGCGACATGGCTATGCGGTGTGACAGGCGGGCCCTTTGCACGTTTGATGGCGCCGGGCATGTCATTTTCACAACACAAAATGCGGTATCAAGCATTGATGCGCGTCGCGGAATTGGGGCAATTACATTAGGTTTTGTTACGTGTAACCGATACCGGGGCGGGAAAATGGCGGACCATAGAGGATTCGAACCTCTGGCCTCTGCCTTCGGAGGGCAGCGCTCTATCCAGCTGAGCTAATGGTCCCGCAAGGGGCGGTATAGACAGCCTGCCCCGCCCCTGCAATCGAAAATCTGCCCCTAAGCAAAGAGATCATGGGCCAGTTCAAGCGCCTCGATCAACACGTCCACCTCATCGGTGGTGTTATACATCCCAAAGGACGCGCGACAGGTGGCAGTCGCGCCCAGATGTTCCATCAACGGCCCTGCGCAATGATGCCCGGCACGCACGGCGACGCCCTTTTTATCAAGAATCGTTGAAATATCATGGGCATGGGCCGCGCCGTCCAGAGTAAAGCTAAAGATAGCGCCTTTGTCCGGTGTGGTGCCTTGGAGCTGCAACCAGTTCAAACCGCTCAGCTTGGACACCGCGTAATCACGCAGATGGTTTTCATGGGCGGCAATCTTTTCCATGCCAATATCCATCATATACTCTAGCGCCACGCCCAGACCGATGATCTGCACAATACCGGGGGTGCCGGCCTCGAATTTCATCGGCGGATCATTATAGATCACACTGTCCTTGTGGACCTCTTTGATCATATCACCGCCGCCGATAAACGGGCGCATCTCGGCCATGCGATCAGATTTGATATAGATCGCACCGGAACTGGACGGGCCATAAAGCTTGTGACCGGTAATCGCAAAGAAATCACAGCCGATGTCCTGGACATCCACGGGCATATGCACGGCACTTTGAGAGCCATCCACCAACACGGCCACGCCTTTGGCATGGGCGGCGGCGGTGATCGCCTTGACGTCCACTTTGGTGCCCAGAACATTCGACATCTGGGTGATCGCCACCAGTTTTGTCCTGGGGCCGATGGCGTCAATCACCGCTTGGGTGTCCAGCGCGCCGCTGGCATCGGTATCGACCCATTTCAGCACCACACCCTGACGTTCGCGCAGGAAATGCCACGGCACGATGTTGGCATGGTGTTCCATCACCGACAACAGAATTTCATCCCCCGCCTTGAGGCGCGGCATGGCCCAGGCATAGGCCACGGTATTGATGCCCTCGGTGGTGCCGGAATTCAGCACGATCTCGTCTTCGGAACCCGCATTGAGGAAGCGCGCAATCGTGCCGCGCACCGCTTCATATTTGTCGGTTGCCAGATTGGACAGATAATGCAGGCCACGATGCACATTGGCATATTCCATCGAATAGGCCTGTGTGATCGCGTCAATCACCACCTGCGGCTTTTGCGCCGATGCACCATTATCGAGATAAACCAACGGCTTGCCGTTAACTTCGCGCGACAGAATCGGAAAATCGCTGCGGATTTTATTGACGTCAAACATCAGGTGAGTACTCCTTGGGCGGCAAGGCCGATCAACGCCAGTAAAATGCCCATGCCCAGCACAAGGCCAACACCGGACAGCACCAGAACGATCAGGGCATGGCCAATCGACGGCAGGTTCAACGCCGTCAGTATAAAATTAAGCAAGATCCAGACGCTCCAGAGTGTCAGGATCACCGAAGCCAAGGTGGCCAGCACCGGCACCAGAAAAGACAGCAGGATAATCGCGATCTGCGCGCCGGCCCGCAGGGTTTGCAGCCAGACGGTGAGCGCCAGCATATTGTCCAGAGACCCCTGCCCGCCAAGCGCCGATCCGGCCCAGTACAGCGCATGCACAAAGACCACCATCATCCCCGCCACCAACACAAACAGCACCAGTGGCGATGACGCATAGCCCGGCATCATCATGCTTTGGGGCATCAAGGCCACCACCAGCGACAGCACAAAAGCATTCAAGGCGGCAACCAGTGTCATTGCCGTCCAAAGGACATCGCGGGAAAAATCCCATGTCATCACGATCTGCGCCGCAGCGCGGGGCTGGCGCAGGGTGGTCTGCACCAATTGAAATAGCGCCGCTTGGTTCATGCCTGTGCCTCTGTCTCTGCCTTGGCCGCGCCCGACAGGCCCGCCCCCCAGAACCAGACAAACACCAGCAGCCAAAGGATACCAACCACGGTCAATTCAAGGCCCGACCCGATAAATCCGGCGGTCAGCCCCCAAAGCAACATGACCGGCGAGGCCGCCAACAACGCCCAGAACAGCGCAATACGCGCGCCAAACGCGGTCAGTTTACTGCCCATTGTCCGTGCAACCAGATGGCTGATCGCGGCAATCAGATACAGCAACAAAGGCGCGATAAACAGCCAGGCCAACAGGGTGCCGCCCATCAACATGCCCAGATCTTGGCCAGACACAAAAGCCTCGCGGGCCAGACGCGGGGTCTGTGCGACAAAAACCAGCAAACAAGCGGTCATCACATAGATCAACGCCCGGTCTTCACGCGGCCCCTGCCCCAAAAGCCGGCGCACAACCGGCGCCGGTCCCCGATAGGTGGCGACAATATCGCGGGTCGCAGCCATCAGACGCTGCGGCGTTGCAGCCAGGACGACAGGCGTCCGATCAATTCATCGCGCAGGGTTTCCTGTTCGATTTCCTCAACCGCTTCGGCAAGGAATGCCAGCGTCAGCAGATCCGTGGCCTCGGCATGGGAAATGCCGCGCGCGCGCAGGTAGAACAAGGCATCCTCGTCAATCGCGCCAGAGGTAGACCCATGCGAACAGGCCACATCATCGGCGTAGATTTCCAATTCCGGCTTGGCAAGGAACTGGCTGTCGCCATCCAAAAGCAAGGATTGGCTGATCTGGTAGCCATCGGTTTTCTGGGCGTCTTTCTTGACCAGAATTTTACCCTGGAACACCCCTGTCGCGCCGTTGCGCAGCACCTTTTTGAACACCTGGCGGCTTTCGCAATTCACCGCGTCATGGGTCACAAAAACCGTATCATCATGGTGAAAATCGCCATCCCCGACACAGGCACCTGCCACATGGGCACTGGCATCATCACCGGTCAGTTCGATCACGCAATCATTGCGGGTCAGCACACCATTGACGGTCAGCGTAAAGGATTTGAACAGGGATTCCGTGCCCAAGCGCGCAAAGATATGCGTGGCAGCGCGGCGTTCATGATCCCGACCCTGAGCGCGCACATGATGGAATTTCGCCCCATCTGCCACATCCACTTCCACCACTTTGTTAAACCGTGCCGCAGCTGGCCCATTTTCCAAAAGCGTCACTTCAGTGCCAGCATCCATCTTAATGCAATGATGCAAGATCGCATCAGAACTATCTGATTTATGTTGATAAATCAGATTGATTGGCTTGCTTGCCGCACCCGTCACATGGATCAAAACACCATCTTTGGCAAAAGCGGTGTTCAGCGCCGCCAAGGGGCGAAACACCGGATTTTGCCCCTTGGTTTCCAACACCCCATACAGATCACGCGCCCAGTGCAGATCGCTGTTGGCATCTTGCAGGCGTTCGATCTGCACCCCTTCGAGGCTCAGATCATCAGAGGCATCCGCGTCAAATACACCGTCAACAAAAACGATCTTCAAGCGGTCCATGTCGGAAAACAGCGGCGTTTCCTCAGTGTCCAACACAGCCGCCGGCACCGGCGTCGGCTGCACCAATGTATCGGGACGGGTGAATTTCCAATATTCATCGCCGCGCCGGGGCAGCCCCATCTGGCGCAGACGTTGCAAGGCGTCCGCACGTGGCACCTTTGACCAACCCGTGTCCGGCAAGGACAAACCGGCAATCATCGCCTCGGTCGGGGATTGTTTTTCTGCTGTTTGGGCCATTACACAACCTCGGCAAGGATGTCGGCATACCCGTTGTTTTCAACTTCAAGCGCCAATTCAGGGCCGCCGGTTTTCACGATGCGCCCCTCCGCCATGATATGCACAACGTCCGGTTTGATGTGATCCAGCAAACGCTGATAATGGGTGATGACCAGAAAACCACGGCCGTCGCTGCGCAGGGCATTCACGCCTTCGGCAACCAGTTTCATCGCATCCACATCCAGACCGGAATCAGTTTCATCCAGAATGCACATCTTGGGTTCCAGCATTGCCATCTGCAGGATTTCATTGCGCTTTTTCTCGCCACCAGAGAAACCCATATTCACAGGGCGCTTCAACATATCGGCGTCGATTTTCAGATCCTTGGCTTTGGCACGCACGATTTTCAGGAAATCCGCCGCTGACATTTCGTCCTCGCCACGGGCCTTGCGCTGTGCATTCACGGCGGTGCGCAAAAACGTCATATTGCCCACACCGGGGATTTCGACGGGATATTGAAACGCCAGAAACAGCCCCGCAGCAGCGCGTTCTTCTGGATCCATATCCAACAGATCCTCGCCTTCAAGCGCGGCCGACCCGTCAGTTACCTCATAGCCGCCTTTGCCCGACAACACATAAGACAACGTCGATTTACCAGAGCCATTTGGCCCCATAATCGCATGTACCTTGCCCGCTTCGACCTCAAGATCGACCCCTTTGAGGATCTGTTTGTCTTCTTCTTCCAGCTTAACGTGCAGGTTTTTGATGCTCAGCATAATGTCTTTCCTTCTCGGGCCCCTTGGCCCTTCAATCGTTCCGATTAGGTTTTGTTCCGGCACTCTGTGACACTGCGGTCTTGGCCCCTTGGCCCTGATCGCCCCGGCACAGATCGCCTTTGATCAATCAGCCAACAGAGCCTTCCAGCGAAATCGCTACAAGGGCTTGGGCTTCCATGGCAAACTCCATTGGCAGCGCTTGCAAAACGTCCTTGCAGAACCCGTTTACCACCAGCGCCACGGCTTCTTCCTCGTCCATCCCGCGTGACCGGCAATAGAACAACTGGTCATCATCGACTTTGGATGTGGTGGCTTCGTGCTCCACGCGGCTGCTGTTATTCTTGACCTCGATATAGGGCACGGTATGGGCCCCGCATTGATCGCCGATCAACAGGCTGTCGCATTGGGTATAATTGCGCGATTCCTTGGCCTTGGGGTGCATGGACACCAACCCGCGATAGGTGTTCTGGGCCTTGCCCGCCGAAATGCCTTTGGACACAATGCGCGATTTCGTGCGTTTGCCCAGATGGATCATCTTGGTGCCGGTGTCGGCCTGCTGCATGTTGTTGGCGATGGCGATGGAATAGAATTCACCCTGTGAATCATCGCCGCGCAGAATGCAGCTCGGATATTTCCACGTCACCGCAGACCCGGTTTCCACCTGTGTCCACATCACCTTGGCGCGATCGCCACGGCAATCGGCGCGTTTGGTGACAAAGTTGTAGATGCCGCCCTTGCCGTTCTCATCACCGGGATACCAGTTTTGAACGGTGGAATATTTCACTTCGGCGTCTTCTTCGATGATGATCTCGACCACAGCAGCGTGCAGCTGGCTTTCATCGCGCTGGGGCGCGGTACAGCCCTCAAGATAGGACACATAAGACCCCTTGTCAGCGATGATCAGCGTGCGTTCAAACTGGCCGGTGTTTTCCGCATTGATCCGGAAATACGTGGACAATTCCATCGGACAGCGCACACCCGGCGGCACATAAACAAAAGACCCGTCCGAAAACACCGCCGAATTCAGCGTTGCATAAAAATTATCCGACACCGGCACCACAGTGCCAAGGTATTTCTTGACCAGTTCAGGATGTTCGCGGATTGCCTCTGAAATCGAACAGAAAATCACTCCGGCTTTTTTCAACTCGTCCTGAAACGTCGTGCCCACAGAAACGGAATCAAACACCGCATCCACCGCCACTTTGCGGCCCTCGGCAGGGGCATCTTCGGCCCCCTCGACACCTGCAAGGATCATCTGTTCCTTCAGCGGAATACCGAGTTTCTTATAGGTTTCCAACAGCTTGGGATCAACATCATCCAAGGATTTGGGCTTTTCGGCCATGCTTTTGGGACGCGCATAATAGAATTGATCCTGAAAATCGATTTCAGGATAATCCACCATCGCCCAGTCGGGTTCTGTCTTGGTCAACCAGCGCTCATAGGCCTCCAGCCGCCAGTTGGTCATCCATTCCGGTTCTTCGTTTTTTTCCGAAATCAACCGCACGATATCGGGCGAGAGGCCCTTGGGCGCATAGTCCATTTCGATGTCGGTGGACCAGCCGTATTTATATTTGCCGCCCACTTCGCGCACGGCATCTACGGTATCTTGATCCACGCCCTCTTTTACGCCGTCATTCTCGTTCAGGGTCACAGTATCCAAGGTTTCATTCCTTTCCCGCAGGTCCGCTCAGGCGGCCCGTTGCTCGTGTTTTTTCAGTTTCGCCGTCCAGTGGTCCGCAAACCGCAGAACGTCCTCTTGTGTTGTACCCAGACCCAGCGAGATACGGATGGCGCTCGCGGCCTGAGTGTCATCAAAGCCCATGGCCCGCAAGACAGCACTTGCGCGGACCTTGCCGCTGGAACAGGCAGATCCGGCAGAAATTGCAAATCCGCATAGATCCATTTGCATAACCTGGGTTTCGCCTTTCCACCCCGGGGTCAGCAGGCACAGGGTGTTGGGCAGACGCTGCACGTCCTTGCCTACAAAAATAGTCTTGTTTTGCCCCGCCTCAAGGGCGTCCTGCAGGGTATTCCTGATCTGGGCGATTTCCTCCCAGCGCCCCGAGGCCAGATCACGCGCGGCGGCTTCGGCCGCGGCGCCAAATCCGGCCATGCCAATGATGTTCTCGGTGCCCGAGCGCCGCCCCATTTCCTGACCACCGCCTTTGATCTGCGCCGGAATTTCCTGACCACGCCGCAGAACCAGCGCGCCAATACCCTTGGGACCACCCAATTTATGCGCCGAAATCAAAGCCATACGAACGCCGGATCCGATAAAATCCACCGGAATCTTGCCAAAGGCCTGGGTCATGTCACTCAGCGCCAGACCCATTGGCAGATCCTGCAGGATGCCGGTCTCGGAATTGGCCAGTTGCAGGGTGCTGTTTGCAGGATCTTCAACCATAACCTGCCCCTGCGTATCCACCGCCAGATCCCCGACCGCCCAGGCCCGCACCGCATCATGTTCGATCGCAGCGCCCGCCAGAACACGCCCCGCCATTGCAAGGGCTGCAGCTTCGGTGGCGCTTGAGGTGAACACAATATCCGCCCCCTGCGCGCCAAAAGCTTCGGCAATCTGGATACGGGATTTTTCAACCAAAGCCTTGGCCGCCCGCCCCTCGGCATGTACCGAAGACGGATTGCCCAGAACATCCATTGCCGCACCCATCGCAGCGCGGGCAGCCTCCCCCAGCGGGGTTGTGGCGTTATGGTCCAGATAGGTTCTCATATTTTCTTTCTGGCCTTAAATATTCTCAGGGAGTGTGAGGGACGACGTCCCTCATCCCCTATATAATCTCGTCGCGCTTGCGCGGCATCTGGCGCTTGGGTCATGGCTCGTCCACCACGGCAAACAATCCGGGCACCGCCGGACAGGGCACCAATTCGTTTTCGATCACATCCGACAACCGGGTCTGGTGCAAAAACACATAGACATGGGCACTTAACCCCTCCCACAAGCGGTTGGTCAGCGATTGCGCCCGGCTGCCCGAAGACCCACCGGATGCCCCCGCGCCCTTGTGCATCGCATCCACGGTTTCATCAACCGCGGCCAGAATATCCACCACCCGGATGTCCGAAGGCGAACGCGCCAGACGATAGCCGCCGCCCGGTCCCCGCACCGATGTGACCAGCTCTGCGCGGCGCAGCTTCACGAACAATTGCTCCAGATAGGGCAAAGACACCGACTGGCGCTCGGAAATATCGCCCAGCGATACCAGGGCTTGATTGGGCTGCAAGGCAATATCCGCCAAAGCAACCATCGCATACCGGCCTTTTGTTGACAGCTTCATCGCTGAACCCCTAATTGCACCTGCTTTGATTGACGCGGGCGCATGAAAATGCATAAACGCTTAGACTGGCCCGCATAAAACCGCGCGGGCATAAGATTAGAACCGTTCTAAGGAACCCTAGCGAATCTGTCAAGAATTCGCGTGACCCTTCGAACCATCGATACAGGGACGCTCATGCCAGAGGTCATTTTCCCCGGACCAGAAGGCCGCCTCGAAGGCCGCTACCACCCCCAAAAAGAACGTGACGCACCCATTGCCATCGTGCTGCATCCCCATCCGCAATTTGGCGGGACGATGAATCACAAAGTGGTCTATAACCTGCATTATGCCTTTTATAACATGGGCTTCACCGTGCTACGGTTTAATTTCCGTGGCGTCGGACGCAGCCAGGGCGAATATGATCAGGGCATTGGCGAATTGTCTGATGCGGCTTCGGCGCTGGATTATTTGCAATCCATGAACAACAATTCCAAACATTGCTGGGTTGCCGGATTTTCATTCGGGGCCTGGATCGGCATGCAGCTTTTGATGCGCCGTCCTGAAATCACCGGTTTCATCTCGGTGGCCCCGCCCGCGAATATGTATGATTTCAGCTTCCTCGCCCCCTGCCCCGCCTCAGGTTTGATCATCAACGGCACCGCAGATCGCGTGGCACCACCGCCCGATACGGTGAATTTGGTGAATAAACTGCATGAACAAAAGGGCATCACCATCACCCACCAAGAGGTCGAAGGTGCGGGTCACTTCTTTGAAGAGCCGCATATGGACACGCTGATCACATCAACAACCGATTATGTGAAGCGCCGCCTGACGGAGACCACCCGCTAATGGCTGATCCGGTTGTTGTCGAAATGGCAAACAAACTTGCCGAAGAATGTCTCGCTGTTCAGAACGAGACCGGCGAGGACCGTCTGTTTATGGAGGTAGGCACCGTGCTTGGTGCCTCCTCGCAGACCCTGGAAGAGGCGTTTTTGACCGCCATCCGCACCCGCATGGCCAATGACAAGGGCCGCGATTTTCTGGCCCGGCGTCTAAAGGCACATCGCGCCGGTTCCGGTGGTGCATGAGCGATCCGGCGTTGTCCAGACTTGAACGTCAGGTTGCTTTTCTCAATGAGGCAGACAAGCTCAAGACCACCATCCGCGCCACCGAATTATGCGACAATTCGCGCTATGAAAATTCGGCTGAACATTCCTGGCATCTGACGCTTTATGCCCTGGTGCTGGCCGATCAGGCGGGGCCGGATGTTGATCTTAATCTGGTGATCAAGATGTTGATCCTGCACGATTTGGTTGAGATCGACGCAGGTGATAATCCGATTTTTGGCGATTATGACGCGGCCGAAATGGAAGCGCAGGAACAGAGCGCGGCAAACCGGATTTTCGGATTGCTGCCCGATGATCTGCGCGATGGATTGCGGGCGATTTGGGAGGAATTCGAGGCGGCGCAAACCCCGTCCGCGCAATTTGCAAAGTCACTGGACCGGTTTCAGCCGCCGATGCAAAACCTGCAATCGGGTGGCGGCAGCTGGGTGGATTTCAACGTCACCCAAGCACAGATCGCAGCCCGTGTCGGCAGCAAAATCGCCATTGGCGCCCCGCGTCTGTGGGACTTTGCCAAGGTGCGGATCGCGGATTTTTTCGCGGATTATGAAAACCGCAAGAAACCCTGATCCAGCGAAAGGCCTGATTGGCCTTTTGGAGACGGGTGCTTTCGCGGCCTCCCTTCAATTACTCTTAACCAAGTGACGTCTTAATGGGCCTACCCGCGTCTTGGCCCGCTTGATCGGCAGGGGCGCGGATTCGCGCGCAAGACTCGGTATGCAATTGTATACCATCTTTCAATTGACATGAAACTGCTCTATGGCCTGCCCCGACACCCCTGCCGTTAGATAGGAAATACCCCATGACAAAGATTAAGGTGGAAAACCCCATTGTTGAACTGGACGGGGATGAAATGACCCGGATCATCTGGGATTTTATCAAGAAAAAGCTGATCACCCCCTATCTGGATGTGGACCTGCGCTATTACGATCTGGGCATTGAGACCCGTGATGAAACCGACGACCAGATCACCATTGACGCTGCCGAAGCGATCAAAAAATATGGTGTCGGTGTCAAATGCGCCACCATCACACCGGATGAAGCGCGGGTTGAGGAATTTGGTCTGAAAAAGATGTGGCGCTCGCCCAATGGCACGATCCGCAACATCCTTGGCGGTGTGGTGTTCCGCCAGCCGATCATTTGTAAAAACGTGCCACGCCTTGTGCCGGGTTGGACCAAACCGATTGTGATTGGCCGTCATGCGTTTGGCGATCAATACCGCGCCTCTGACATGAAATTTCCCGGACCGGGCAAATTGACGATGAAATTCACAGGTGAAGACGGCAAGGTGATCGAACAAGAAGTCTATGACGCGCCCTCTGCCGGGGTTTTCATGGGCATGTATAACCTGGATGATTCGATCATTGATTTCGCCCGTGCCTCGTTGAATTACGGGTTGAACATCGGCTGGCCTGTCTATCTTTCGACCAAAAATACCATTTTGAAACAATATGATGGACGGTTTCTTGAATTGTTCCAACAGGTCTTTGAAGAAGAATTCGAAGACCAATTCAAGGCCAAGGGCATCAGTTATGAACACCGTCTGATTGATGACATGGTGGCCTGTGCGATGAAATGGAATGGCGGGTTTGTCTGGGCCTGCAAAAACTATGATGGCGATGTGCAATCTGACACGGTTGCGCAGGGTTTTGGCAGTCTGGGGTTGATGGCGTCGCAATTGATGACACCGGATGGCAAAATCGTCGAAGCCGAAGCCGCCCATGGCACCGTGACCCGCCACTACCGCCAGCACCAAAAAGGCGAAGCCACCTCAACCAATTCGATCGCCTCGATCTATGCCTGGACCGGCGGTCTCAAGCACCGTGGCAAGCTGGATGGCAACGCGCCTTTGACGGCTTTTGCGCAAACGCTTGAGCGGGTCGTGGTGGAAACCGTGGAAAGCGGCCATATGACAAAAGACCTCGCGCTGCTGGTCGGGCCGGATCAAAAATGGCTGACCACGATGGGTTTTCTTGAGAAAGTCGATGAAAACCTGAACAAGGCGCTTGTCGGATAAAAATCAAAAGGGTCGCAGTTTGCGGCCCTTTTATTGTGCAGCTATGGCGGGCTGGGCCGCCAAATAGCGCCCCACATCCGGGTCAAAGCGGGTGATTTCCACCTCTGTGGGAGTAAAGCGGCAAAAACTGCCTTTGGGCACTTCGATCCAATTGCCAAAAGCGGTGTCATAGGGTTCGGAAACCACCGACCAGCCCTGCCAGTTCCCGTTCCATTGATAAAACATCGACGGCGCCAGATCATCCGAGGCATAGCGCACCGCATAGAGGGTGTTTCCATCGGAAAATCCTGCTGCCACACGCATATGCGGCCCCTGCCCTGACCGGATCGAGCGCGCTTCAAAGGCGGCAACGGCCGCTTGCATTGCCGCCTTGGGATCATCATCCAACCCGAAGCCACAGGCGACCAGAAACAATGCCTCGCTGTCGGTCGCGCCTTTGCGGTGGGCATAAAGCGCATCGGGAATCATCATGTCGGCGTCTTTGCGAAAACTGTCGAAACCGCCGATCTGGCCGTTGTGCATAAACGACCAATTGCCTTGCACAAAGGGATGGCAATTGTTGCGGCTGGTGGCCGTACCGGTCGAGGCCCGCACATGGGCCAGAAACAGCCGCGCGCGCACTTGTTCGGCCAGTGATTTCAGATTGGCATCCGACCAGGCCGGATAGACATCACGGTACAGGCCCGGCATCGGGCGTTGATCATACCACGCAAGGCCGAAACCATCGGCATTGATCGCGGTTTTACATTTGCTGGCCTCGCGTGATTGATGGATCAAAGAATGATCCGGAGATGTCAGAATCTCACTTAGAAACAGGGGCTTGCCCTGCCACGCCGCCCATCTGCACATGGTTAGCCGCGGTGATGGATGCGCGCATACAGCGTCTTGATGATGCCGCTGGCGGTTTTTTCAAACAAGGCGGGCACAAAGGCATGCACCAAAGCCGCGCCAGCCGCTGCAAACAACAACCCCGCAAAGCGCATCGCAAACCACATATGTTCAAAAAAGGTCTCATCTACCTTGGCGGGATGATCAAGGAAAAGGCGTGCGATCATGGTACTGGGCTCCTGTGGGGCATCATGTTGCCTGTTTCTATCGTGAAACCCCTGTGCATTTTTCCCAAATTTTGCACCTATTGCCTTGCTTGCGGGAATTTTTCACATGATATTGCTGATTATGGCAACAATTGATGATATAGACCGCCGGATACTGGCAGAAGTGCAACGTGACGCGGGCAAATCGCTGGAATCACTGGGCGAACAGGTTGGATTGTCGCGCAATGCCTGCTGGCGCCGGATTCGCGCGATGGAAGACAGCGGGCTGATCAAACGCCGCGTGACCCTGCTGGATGCCGATATGCTGAACCTCGGGTTGACGGTTTTCATGCAGATCCGCACCAATGCCCATGCGCCGGACTGGCTTGAGAGGTTTTCCAAAGCCACCCTTGATATGCCCGAAATTCTGGGGGTTTACCGGATGACCGGCGAGCTGGATTACTTGATCCGCGCGCGGGTGGCAGATATGGCAGGGTATGACCGGCTCTATCAAAGCCTGATCCGCAAAGTGGCACTGTCGGATGTATCGGCCAGCTTTGTGATGGAAGAAATCAAGGAAACCACGGAATTACCCGTGCTGCGGAGACCCTAACATGCCCTTGCATTATATCTGGCTGTTTATCGCCATTGTTGCCGAAACCCTTGGCACAACCGCGCTGCAGGCCTCGCATCAGTTTACCCGCCTGTGGCCGTCGCTTGCGGTGGTGATCTGTTATGGTTTTTCCTTCTTTTTCATGGCGCAGGCGCTAAAGTTCATGCCTGTGGGGATTGTCTATGCGCTCTGGTCGGGGCTGGGGATTGTCCTGATTGCGGCGATCGGATTCGTGTTGTTCGACCAACGGCTGGACCTGCCTGCGGTGCTGGGTCTGTTGCTGATTGTCGCCGGTATTCTGGTTATTCACCTGTTTTCAAGCGCCCAAACCCACGCGCCGCAGATTTAGGCTGGCCTTTGCGTTAAGCGCGGGTTAGGGGGCTGCAACCCCGAACAAAGGCTGAACTCATGGACCTGCGCAATATCGCAATCATCGCTCACGTTGACCACGGCAAAACCACGCTGGTCGACGAACTTTTGAAACAATCCGGCACCTATCGCGAGAATCAGGCGACCACTGAACGCGCGATGGACAGCAATGATCTGGAACGCGAACGCGGTATCACGATCTTTGCAAAACCGACGTCGGTGGAATGGAAAGGCACGCGCATCAACATCGTTGATACCCCCGGCCACGCCGATTTCGGTGGCGAAGTGGAACGTATCCTGTCGATGGTCGATGGTGTTGTGCTGCTGGTGGATGCGGCCGAAGGCCCGATGCCACAGACCAAATTCGTGACCTCCAAGGCCCTGAAACTGGGCCTGCGTCCGATTGTTGTGATCAACAAGGTCGACAAGCCGGACGGTGAACCGGATCGCGCACTGGATGAGTGTTTTGATCTGTTTGCCAATCTTGATGCGACAGATGACCAGCTGGATTTCCCGACAATGTATGCCTCCGGCCGTGCCGGTTGGGCGGATCACACGCTGGATGGCCCACGCAAGGGGCTGGATGAATTGTTTCAATTGATCCTCGAACATGTGCCGGCGCCAAAGCAGATCGAAGACACCGACAAACCCTTTACCATGCTGGCCACCACATTGGGCGGCGATCCGTTTCTCGGGCGTTTGCTGACCGGTCGCGTTGAATCGGGCACCTTGAAAGCCGGCCAGACCATCAAGGCAATGTCGCGCGACGGGACGTTGATTGAAAACTTCCGCTGCACCAAGATCCTTGCCTATCGCGGGCTTGAGCAAACCGCCATCGACCTGGCCGAAGCAGGCGACATCGTGTCGATTGCGGGGATGACCAAGGCCACCGTGGCCGACACATTGGCCGATCAATCGGTCACCGTGGCGATCCCTGCCCAGCCGATTGACCCGCCGACCATCACCGTGACCTTTGGCATCAACGACAGCCCGCTGGCTGGCCGTGACGGTAAGAAAGTACAATCGCGGGTGATCCGCGACCGTCTGCTCAAAGAAGCCGAAAGCAACGTGGCGATCAAAATCAGCGACACCCCCGGTGGTGAAGCCTTTGAAGTGGCGGGCCGTGGCGAATTGCAGATGGGTGTCTTGATCGAAAACATGCGCCGCGAAGGGTTTGAATTGTCGATCTCGCGTCCGCAGGTTCTGTTTCAGGAAATTGACGGCGTACGTCATGAACCGATTGAAGAAGCCACCATCGACGTTGATGATGAATATTCCGGTGCGGTGATCGAAAAACTGACCGGTGTGCGCAAAGGCGAACTGGTCGAGATGAAACCTGCCGGTGCGGGCAAAACCCGCATCGTGGCCCATGTGCCGTCGCGTGGCCTGATCGGCTATCATGGTGAATTCCTGACCGACACGCGCGGTACAGGCGTGATCAACCGTGTCTTCCACAGCTGGGCCCCGCATAAGGGAAAAATCCCGGGCCGTCGTGCAGGGGTTCTGATTTCCATGGAAAATGGCACCTCGGTTTCTTTTGCTTTGTGGAAACTCGAAGACCGTGGTCGATTCTTTATCGGCGCGCAGGCAGATGTCTACACCGGTATGATCATCGGTGAACACAGCCGCGAAAACGATCTTGAAGTGAACCCGTTGAAGGGTAAGCAGCTGACCAACGTGCGGGCCTCGGGGACGGATGAAGCGGTGCGTCTCACCACGCCAATCACCCATTCGCTGGAAGAGGCGATTGCCTATATCGACGATGATGAGCTGGTTGAAGTCACGCCAAATGCGATCCGTCTGCGCAAACGCTATCTGGATCCCCATGAGCGCAAGCGCATGGCCAAATCAGCCTGATAAAAAGGGCCGGTCGCCCGAAGCGACCGGCCCAAGCGGGGGGCCAGCCCCCCGCACCCCCCGGAATATTTGGGGCCAAAAAGAAAGAAACAGGTTCTTTGCGCTTTCGCAAAAGCTGTCCCGGCTCACCCCTGTGGAAACAAAGATTTCATCGCACCGGGTGACACCCCTGATCAGGGATGTCGGGAAAAGCGTTATTCGCTGGTTTCGATGATCATCAATTCACGTTCGGATGCACCGCGCGCAAAGTTAAGCGCCGCTTGATAGGCTTCTGAATGATAGCATTTTTCAGCGGTTTCAACATCGGGGAACCGCGCCACGACATTGCGCGGGCGTTCCTTGCCTTCCAATTGCACAAAACGGCCACCCCGGGCAATAAATTCACCGCCATGTGCGGCGATGGCGATTGTCGCACCAGCAGCGTATTTTTTATATGCCTCTTCATCCGAGACGGTGACATGTGCGATCCAGAGTGCTCCCATGGGGCTTATCCTTTGATATGTGTTTGTGCCGCGGCAATCGCCGCCTCGGCGTTTTCGGCGCTTTTGCCGCCACCCTGTGCCATGTCAGGACGGCCACCGCCGCCTTTTCCGCCCAGTTCGGTCACGGCGGATTTAACCAGATCAACCGCGGAAATACTGCCGGTCAGATCATCGGTCACGCCAGCCGCCACAGCCGCTTTGCCGCCTGCATCGGCAATCAACAGCACGGCACCGGAGCCGATATTGGCTTTATGTTCATCGACAAGCGCGGGCAGGTCCTTGCCCGTGACACCGCTGAGCACCTGGGCGATGAATTTGATGCCGTTGATTTCCTGGACATCGGGCGCGGCGGCACCGCCACCGGACATCGCCAGATCACGGCGCAATTGCGCCACTTCGTTGGACAGGACTTTGCGTTCCTCCATCAAGGCGCGCACCCGGTCCGGCACATCGCTGCTGGCGGTTTTCAAAGTGTCGGCGACCCGTGACAATGCGATTTGCTGGTCGCGCAGCCAAGCCAGTGCTTCGGCGCCGGTCAAGGCTTCGATCCGGCGCACCCCGGCGCTGCTGGCGCTATCGCCAAGCAGGACAAAGGCCCCGATATCACCGGTCTGACGCACATGGGTGCCGCCGCAGAGTTCCAGCGAATAGGTGGATTTGTCTGATCCTTTGCCGGAACCATCCTGACGGCCCATCGACACCACGCGGACTTCGTCCCCGTATTTTTCGCCAAACAATGCCTGGGCACCAAGGCCACGGGCATCATCCGGTGTCATGATCCGGGTTTCCACTGCTGTGTTCTGGCGGATATAGGCGTTTACCTCGCGTTCGATCCCGCTCAACTCTGCGGCGCTCAGGGCTTTGCCATGCGAGAAATCAAAGCGCAGACGATCCGCAGCATTCAGCGACCCGCGCTGTGACACGTGATCGCCCAAGGCGGCGCGCAGGGCTTCGTGCAGCAAATGCGTGGCCGAGTGATTGGCGCGGATGGCACTGCGGCGGGTTGGATCAACCTCAAGCACCGCCGCCTGTCCAACCTGAACCTCGCCCTCGGTGACCTTGCCGATATGGGCAAAAACCCCTGCGGTTTTGCGGGTGTCGGTGATTGTCACCAATCCGGTTTCGGTACGGATCCATCCGGTATCGCCGACCTGACCGCCGGATTCCGCGTAAAACGGGGTTTGGTTGAAGGCAATCTGCACCGCATCGCCGGTTTTTGCGCTTTGGGTGACTGCACCGTTCTGGATGATCGCGACCAGCTGCCCTTCGGCGGTTTCGGTGTCATAGCCAAGGAAATCGGTGGTGCCATGTTTGTCAGCCACATCAAACCAGACCGTGGCGTCCGCCGCTTCGCCGGAACCAGACCATGCGGCGCGGGCTTTGGCTTTTTGTTCGGCCATGGCGCTGTCAAATCCGGCGGTATCTACACTGCGGCCCTGTTCGCGCAGGGCGTCCTGGGTCAGGTCCAAGGGGAAACCGAAAGTATCATAAAGCTTGAACGCCGCCTGCCCGGGCAAAGCCGCACCCGCCGCCAGCGTGCTGACCTCATCCTCAAGCAGTTTCAGCCCGCGTTCCAAAGTCTGTTTGAAACGGGTTTCTTCCAGCATCAGGGTTTCGGTGATCAATGCCTGTGCCTGCCCCAATTCGGGATAGGCCGATCCCATCTGGCTGACCAAAGCGGGGACAAGTTGATACATCAGCGGGTCTTTTGCGCCCAAAAGATGGGCGTGGCGCATGGCACGGCGCATGATCCGGCGCAGCACATAACCGCGCCCGTCATTGGAGGGCATCACCCCATCGGCAATCAGAAACGACGTCGAACGCAGGTGATCGGCAATCACACGGTGATGCACATTGCCAGTGCCAAACGGATCAACATGCAGGGCATTGCCGCTGGCTTCGATCAGGGCGCGCATGGTGTCGGTTTCGTAATTGTCGTGTTGGCCCTGCAACAGGGCACCGATGCGTTCCAGCCCCATGCCGGTGTCAATGGATTGCATGTCGAGGGGGCGCATGGTGCCATCCTCGAATTGTTCGTTCTGCATGAACACGATGTTCCAGATTTCGATGAAACGATCACCGTCTTCGTCAGGCGATCCCGGAGGGCCACCAGGAATGTGATCACCGTGATCATAGAAAATCTCGGTGCAGGGGCCGCAAGGGCCCGTTGGCCCCATGCGCCAGAAATTGTCATCCGTGGCGATGCGGATGATCCGGTCATCGGGCAGACCCGCGACTTTTTTCCACAGATCAGCGGCTTCTTCGTCGGTGTGATACACCGTGACCAACAGACGCGCGGCATCAATGCCGAAATCCTTGGTCAGCAATTCCCAAGCAAAAGCAATGGCATCGGCCTTGAAATAATCACCAAAGCTAAAGTTGCCAAGCATTTCGAAAAACGTGTGGTGGCGTGCAGTATAGCCGACATTGTCCAGATCATTGTGTTTGCCGCCGGCGCGCACGCATTTCTGGGCGGTGGTGGCACGGACATAATCGCGGGCTTCAACACCGGTAAACAGGTTTTTGAACTGTACCATGCCCGAATTGGCAAACATCAAAGTGGGATCATTGCGCGGCACCAGCGGGCCCGAAGGCACCACGGTATGGCCCTGTCTGGCGTAATAAGACAAGAAGGTGGAGCGGATTTCGTTCAACGTCTTCATGGGGCTGGCCTTCCGGGGCAATGATCTTACTTGTCAAATAACCGCGCAACGGGGGGCTGTCCACAGGCGGGCCCATGAAAAAGGGCGCGCCAGACCGGCACGCCCTTTGAAGGGGATCTCAAAACTCAAAAACCGGCTGCTGCGCGTGTCAGGCTTCGAGAATATCGGCGCTGTCAGAGCCGTCAAAATCCAGCCCATGTGCGGCGCGAATTTTATCTTCGATCTCGCGGGCCATGGCGGTGTTTTCTTTCAGGAAGGTTTTGGCGTTTTCCCGCCCCTGCCCGATCCGTTCATCCCCGTAAGAGAACCACGAGCCGGATTTATCCACCACGCCGGCCTTGACACCCAGATCCAGAAGTTCCCCCATTTTCGAGATGCCCTCGCCATACATGATGTCGAACTCAACCTGTTTGAACGGTGCCGCAACCTTGTTTTTTACAACCTTGACGCGGGTGGCATTGCCGACAACTTCGTCGCGGTCCTTGAGCGCGCCAATGCGGCGGATATCCAGACGCACCGAAGAATAGAATTTCAGCGCGTTGCCACCGGTTGTTGTCTCGGGAGAGCCGAACATCACACCGATTTTCATCCGAATCTGGTTGATAAAGATGACCATACAATTGGACCGGCTGATCGAACCGGTGAGCTTGCGCATGGCTTGGCTCATCAGACGCGCCTGAACGCCAACAGAACTGTCGCCCATGTCACCTTCAAGTTCGGATTTCGGGGTCAGCGCCGCAACAGAATCGACCACCACCATATTCACCGCGCCGGACCGCACCAAAGTATCGGTGATCTCAAGCGCTTGTTCGCCGGTGTCGGGCTGGGAAATCAGCAATTCGTCGATATCGACGCCCAGCTTCTTGGCGTATTGCGGGTCAAGCGCGTGTTCGGCATCCACAAAGGCGCAGACGCCGCCGGTTTTCTGCTGCTCTGCAACGCAATGCAGGGTCAGCGTGGTTTTCCCTGATGATTCAGGACCATAGATTTCGATGATCCGCCCCATCGGCAATCCGCCAATGCCCAAAGCAATGTCCAGCCCCAGCGATCCGGTGGAACTGGATTTGATGTCTTGAATGGCACCTTCCGCGCCAAGTTTCATGATGGAACCCTTGCCGAACTGCCGCTCGATTTGCGCCAGCGCGCTATCAAGTGCCTTCTGCTTTTCCGCTGATTTTTTATTATCCATTGTCAAAAGATCTGCCATTGCCATTTGCCTAGCCCCTTTAGTGTCACACTGCCCTGCCCGCCGCAATCGCCGACCAGTCATGTTGCTTTTGTTCTCTTAATGTTCCATATGAGGCCAAAGCAAGAACATTTCAATCAAATTCTTTTCAATGCCATCTTTTTCCCAGCTTGGTTAAGAAGTAGTTTAGTTTTACCGCGATAGAATGAATTTACCTTGTGGGGGGCCAAAGTGCTTGTTTTTGTGAAGGAACGTTTGGTCTTTCTCTCGGTGCCAAAGACCGGGACCACGGCATATCAGGCGGCCTTGTCAGAACGTGCAGATATGGTGGTGCGCGACCCGCCCTTGTTAAAACATGCGCCCGTGTATCGGTATAACCGGTTTTTCAGACCAATGTTTGAAAAGGCCTGCGGGGTCGAACTTGAGCTGATGGCGGTGATGCGTGAACCGGTGTCTTGGTTGGGCAGTTGGTATCGCTATCGCCGGCGCCCGTTTATGGCGGACAAGCCAAACAATACTTTCGGGGTCAGTTTTGATGATTTTCTCCGCGCCTATATGAAAGGCGACAGGCCCGGTTTTGCCGATGTGGGCAGCCAGTTTAACTTTATGAAATCACACCCAAATGGCACGGGGATCAGCCATTATTTCCGCTATGAGGATCAGCCGCGTTTGCAAGCGTTCTTGCAAGAACGGCTGGATGTCAGCCTGAAACTTGAGCGTCAAAATGTGTCGCCTTCAATGGATATTGCCCTGTCCCCAGATGTTGAAAAACGCTTCCGGCGCAAATGTGCGGATGAATTTGCGCTGTATGATTCGATCCCCTGACACGTGATGGCGGGAGGACAGCTAGTGTAATTGCTGATGCACCGTATCGGTGAGTTCGGTCAGGGAAAACGGTTTGGGCAGAAACACCGAATTGGGGATTTTATCCTGCGCCTCCGACAGATTATTTTCTGCATAGCCCGAGACAAAAACCACCCGCACATCCGGGCGCAATTTTAGCGCCTCGCGCACCCAGCTTGGCCCGTCCATGCCCGGCATCACCACATCGGTCACAAAAACATCAATGTTCAGCGTATCATCTTCGAGGGTTTTGAGCGCATCTTCAGCGGATTCGGCCTCAAGCACCGTATAGCCGCGCAGGCGCAGCGCACGGCTGGCAAAGGCCCGCACCGGCGCTTCATCCTCGACCAGCAGGATCACCCCGTCTTTGGGCGCGCTGTTCACCACAGGCTTTGGTTTTTCAGGGGCCACCCGCTGGGTTTTGGTGATTTCAGGTACGGGGAAATACAGGATAAAGGTGGTGCCCTGCCCGACAATCGAATCCACAAAAATAAACCCGCCCGATTGTTTAACGATGCCATAGGCAGTCGAAAGGCCCAGCCCCGTGCCTTCGCCGGTGCGTTTGGTTGTGAAAAACGGCTGGAACACTTTTTCCAGCTTATCAGGCGCAATGCCCATGCCCTCATCTTCGACCCGCACGGTGATATATTGCCCCGGCGGCACGGCAACCTCATCGCGCTGCAGCGGATCTTTCAAGGTGGTGCATTCAGTAACGATTTTGATCTCGCCCCCTTCGGGCATCGCATCGCGCGCATTGACAACAAGGTTCATCAACACCTGTTCCAATTGCCGTTTATCTGCGCGGATCGGGTGCAAAACCGGATCATGGCTGAGGGTCAGGGTCACTTTTTCCCCGACAAGGCGGTTCAAAAGATGGGTCAGATCGGCCAGCGTATCGCGCATATCAAGGGTTTCGGGGCGCAGGGTTTGTTTTCTGGAAAACGCCAGCAATTGTCCGACAAGGGCTGCGGCGCGATTGGCATTCTGGCTGATCTGGACCAGATCACTGTAATCAGAATCGCCCTGATCATGGCGCAGCAACAGCAGATCGCAATGGCCGGAAATCGCGGTCAGCAGGTTGTTAAAATCATGGGCAACCCCGCCTGCAAGCTGGCCAATGGCTTGCATTTTCTGGCTTTGCACGAATTTCGCCTCAAGGGATTTAAGTTCGGTCGCGTCATGCATGACGGCCATCAGCGCCGGATTGCCCGCTTCGTTGATGGGGTTCAGAACCACCTGAACAAACACTTCCTTATCTTCCCGGCTGATGCGCAGGAATTCCGATTTCTGCACCCTGCGCCCCGCCAATGTATCGTTCAGCCAATCGGTGATCGAGCGCCCCAATCCTTCCATCAATTCAGACAGATGGATGCCTTCGCTCAGGCGCTGCCCGATCAAGCCCTGCGCCATGCGGTTAAACGATTGCACCGCACCATCCGGGGCCACCTTGAGCATCGGCACCGGCAGATCCTGAAACGCCTGCCAGCCCTGTTCATGGGCCTGCAGCACCTCGGGCGGTGGCAGCAGATAGATGGCCCGACGCCCGGCCCCGGCGGCGATTTCTGCCACCAGGGTCTTTTGCAGGCCATTTGCGGTGGTGATTTCCGCCTGGGTGCCCGCGATCAGCGGCAGACGGGTGAACATCCGGTCCAGCGATTTCACCCGCGCCCCGATTAACCGGCGTGCGGGATCGTTCATAAACAGGATCGCATCAGAGCGCCCGACCATGATCATCGGCAATTGCTGTGTGTCCTGGCTGTGGCGGGTCGGGGCCCGTTCCGGGACACGATCAATCCGCCAGACCAAACCACCCTGCCCGATGTCATGCGCCATCAGCCGCATATGCCCGTTTTTGGTGATCAAATCCTCGCTGGCATTGCCGGATACGACGGCACGCGATTGCAAGCGATATAAAACCGCCTGCGGGCTGGCAAAAGTCTCGGACAACACCCGCGCCAGAGGGACATCCGTCACACTGTTAAACTGCCGCACTGCTGCCGGATTGCAGGCGGTAATGATCCCGTCACCTGTGGTGATAAAACTGGCAACCGTATCATTGTGGATCATTTCCGCAGCCAGGTTCTGGGCGGTTCTGCCCCGATCACTGCCCCGGCTTTGCAGGATAAAGCGCAGGCCCGCATAGGCAAACAAAGTGGCACAGACCGAGGCAAAGCCCAAGGTCGCCAGCCTGTTGGGGCTGACAAGCGCAAGAACCGAAAAAAACACGGCCAAAACAACAACCGTGCGCAACCGGCCTGTGGCGGATGCTTTTGCGCTGTTTGCTGGGTTTTGCGTGCTCAACCTGATCCCCTGTGTCGCCTGTCCTCCAAGGCTTACGGACAAAAGGGTTAATCAGCGTTTAACCAACGCCAATTTACACCTCAAGGTTGAGTATGATCAGTAAGATGCATGCGTCAAGTGCGCGGTGAAAAATCCGTCACCTTCGGATGTGACGCCAAAGCGCTTGCTAAAGCTGCAAGACCACCGTGGATGACGGCTTAGAAATGCGCTGATACGGTCCTCATTTTCGCAGGCAAACACCGAACAGGTCGCATAGGCAAGAACCCCGCCAGCCGCAACCAATTGTGCTGCTTTATCAAGGATTTGATCCTGGGTTTGGTTCAGGTTCTGCACCTGCTCGGGTGTCAGGCTCCAACGGCCCTCAGCGGCACGGCGCCACGCCCCGGAGCCGGAACAAGGCACATCACAAAGCACCACCTCATAGGGCGCATGCGTGCTGATCTGTTCTGTGCTGATCTGGGTGATTTTTGCATCGGCGCGATCGGCGCGGACCGGTAGATCCCCCATGCGGCGCGGGTCGATATCATGGGCAAAGATCCTGCGGGTCTTGTCCATCGCCAAAGCCAAGGCCTTGCCGCCGCCGCCCGCGCAATAATCCAGCACCTTGCCCCCCTTGGGCAAGGCGGCAACGACCGCCTGACTTGCGGCATCTTGCAATTCAACATTTCCTTGTAAAAAAGCATTTGAATTACGTATCTTGCGCGCGCCTTCTAAGACAGTAAGTGATGTTTCCGCCAGCGGGTTTTCCACCGTTTCAATGCCTTCGCCTTGCAGCGATTTCTGCACCGTGGCACGCTCCATCTTCAGCAGATTTGCCCGCAGGAACACCGGTGCGCGGCTTTGCAACGCTTGCGCTGTTGCCTCGGCAGCATCCCCAAGCGAGCGTTCGAATTCGGGTAATATCCAATCCGGCAGGTTCCATCTGGTGGCCTTGTCGGTTGGCGGTTCTGGAAAGGCATTCTCTGCCTCACTCAAGGCCGCTGGGGCATGGCCCTCACCATTAAAAAGTACATCCAGATCAGCACCTTGCAAATGCAACAGCCCGATCATCAGGGCGCGGGGATCGTCGCTTTGACCAAAATGCGCGGCGCTCCGGCGCTGGCGCATCACGTCAAAAACATGATCCCGGATCGCGGCGCGGTCTTTGGAACCGGCAAAACGGCTGCGTCTTGCCCAGCGGGTCAGCGCCTGTTCCGCCGCCAACCCTTCGGTCATGTCTTCCAGCACCTCAATCGCGGCGGCAACTCTTGCACCTGGTGTCATCGTTTATCCATTGCTTTTAAAGTGTCCATCAAGGCGTTGAAAAGGCTTGATTATCCAATCCGGTAGTTCGGGCTTTCACGGGTGATTTGCACGTCATGCACGTGGCTTTCCTTCAGCCCTGCACCGGTGATCCGCACGAAGTTACAATTGCGGCGCATTTCGGCCACGGTCGCGCATCCGGTATACCCCATCGCAGCCCGCAAGCCGCCGACCAACTGATGCACCACAGCGCCAGCACTGCCCTTATAGGGCACCTGACCTTCGATGCCTTCAGGCACCAATTTGTCACTGGCCGCGTCTTTCTGGAAATACCGGTCCGCCGACCCCCGCGCCATCGCGCCAAGTGAGCCCATACCCCGGTAGCTTTTGAAACTGCGGCCCTGGTACAAGATCACTTCACCGGGGCTTTCATCTGTGCCCGCGATCATCGACCCAACCATTGCGCAGGACGCGCCAGCGGCAATTGCCTTGGCAAAATCGCCCGAAAATTTGATGCCGCCATCGGCAATCACGGGAATATCCCCGGCCGCCGCGGCGCAATCCATGATCGCAGTCAATTGCGGCACGCCGACACCTGCGACCATCCGGGTGGTGCAGATTGATCCCGGCCCGATGCCGACTTTGATTGCATCTGCACCCGCATCAATCAGCGCACGGGTGGCGGCACCGGTGGCGACATTGCCTGCCACAACCTGCACCTCATTGCTCAGGGCCTTGGCACGGGTCACAGCATGGGCCACCCCTTCGGAATGGCCATGAGCGGTATCAATCACGATCATATCGACACCCGCTTCGACCAGGGCCTGCGAGCGTTCAAACCCCGCATCCCCGACAGTGGTGGCCGCAGCCACGCGCAACCGGCCCAGATCGTCCTTGCAGGCTGTGGGGTTCAGCACCGCCTGTTCGGTGTCTTTCAGGGTCAACAGGCCGGTCAATTTTCCAGTTTTATCGGTGATCAGCAGCTTTTCGATACGGCGCGCCTTCATCAGGCTGATCGCCGCCTCGCGGTCTGCGGGTTCATGCAGAATGGCAAGGTTATCCGTGGACATCATCACCTTGACAGGGGTTTTGTCATCCGAGGCAAACCGCATGTCGCGGTTTGTCACAATGCCCACAACCCGGCCCATTTCATCGACCACCGGAAATCCGGTGACGTTATAACGGTCCTGCAATGCCTTGGCATCGGCAAGGGTCTGATCGGCGGTCAGGGTGATCGGATTATAGACGATCCCGCTTTCAAAACGTTTCACACGGCGCACTTCGCGGGCCTGGGTTTCGATATCCAGATTGCGGTGGATCACCCCCATGCCCCCGGCCTGTGCCATTGCAATCGCCATCCGGCTTTCTGTCACAGTGTCCATCGCCGAACTGAGCAGCGGGATATTCAACGCAATGGATTTGGTTACAAATGTGCGCGTATCCGCCGTGGACGGCAGTACAGAAGACGCCCCCGGAACAAGCAGCACATCATCAAAGGTCAGGGCCTCACGAATCTCCATCATACACCTCGGGTCATGGGTTCATTTGGCGGTTTGCTATTTCATGGATGTGACGGATTGGAAAGGCCCAATCGGGGCTTTGGCGCCGAACGGCCTTGCCAGGGGCGGGTACTTGCGAAAAGATCGCCCCCAAAGGGGGCATCATGGCAGATCACGGATATGACGCAGGCAGGTTGAACCTGCCGTTTGTAGGCATCTCAACCTTTGGCAAACGCCCCTATGAGCCCGATTGGGCAGCATTGGATGCCGATGTGGCGATCCTCGGCGCCCCCTTTGATGCAGGTACCCAGTGGCGGTCCGGGGCGCGCTTTGGCCCGCGCGGGGTGCGCGAGGCCTCGACCTTGTTCAGTTTTGGCCATGCAGGTGCCTATGATCACGAAGATGATGTGACCTATCTCCCGGGGGATGTGAACATCGTCGATATCGGCGATGCCGACATCATCCACACCGATACCGAGGCCAGCCATGCCAATATCGAATCCGGCGTGCGGGCGATTCTGGCGGCGGGCGCCCTGCCCGTCGTGATCGGCGGCGATCATTCGGTAAACATCCCTTGCATCCGTGCCTTTGAGGATCAGGCGGACATCCACATTCTGCAAATCGACGCACATCTGGATTTTGTCGATATGCGCCACGGCGTGCGCCATGGCCATGGCAACCCGATGCGCCGTGCCGCAGAAAAGGATTATGTGACGGGTTTGACCCAGGTCGGCATCCGCAATGTCAGCTCCACCGCCAAAGAAGGTTATGACGATGCCCGCGCCATGGGATCAGACATCATTTCAGTGCGCCAGGCCCGCGAGTTGGGGCCGCGCGGGGTGATGGCCCATGTGCCGGTGGGGGCGCGGCTTTATGTGACCATCGACATTGATGCGTTTTGCCCCTCCATCGCGCCGGGCACCGGCACGCCCTCGCATGGCGGATTTCTGTATTACGAGGTGCTGGAATTGCTACAGGCCGCCGCCGAACGTCACGAGATCGTCGGCATTGATCTGGTCGAGGTCGCGCCGGATTACGACCATTCGGGCAGCACCACGATCCTGGCCGCGCAGATCTTGCTGAATTTTCTGGGGTTCATCTTTCATGAGCGCAGCCAGCTGTAGCGCTGATCAAAGCGACGCGGCAGCGATGCAGCCCCCTGATAACAGCCCCAGATGCAGGCCCCCTGATCTGACCTCCTGTCCCTGAATGCGCCTTTCAAATGCGCGCAAGCCGGGGATAAAACCATTACGGCACTATCATTCCCGGCCGCATCGCTTAAGGGAGGGTAACCCTTATGGAGAAAACAATGACAACGTCACAGAATGTACCGGAACTGGTTGCGCTGGCACAGGCCAGTGCAAAACCGTCCCAAGAACGCATCTCGGAAATTCTGGAACATCTGCAAGATCAGCCCCTGACCGACGCGGAAATCAAAGACCTGCGTGCTGCGCGTGTTGCGCTTGAATTGGCTGCGGTCGATGTTTTCACACTTTTCGAAGCGCGCATGCAGCATCATTTCAAACGTGGCCCGTTTTCGCGCAAATTGAAAGCCGCGCTGTTGGATGCGGGTCACGGCGATCTCGCCGACCGGATTTACCAATATTATCTGGCGGTGAATGTGCTGAAACACGGCAAAGGCGCCAGCCATCGTGAATTGCTGGCAGCCCCGACCGGCCTTTTTGCAGTGACACAAACCGAAGACATCCCCGACAACGGCGAAGACCCGCCCGCAGGTTTGATTGACGTCACCGCGCCGGGTTTTTTTGAGGGGCTGAGCGCAACAATCCTTGAAGCGCATCAATTTCTGGAAAACAGATAGAGGTCAATTTCCGGCTCGCCTGATTGCCTTTGCACCGCGGGGCCAACGCAATGGTCGGTTGCGGGGCATGGCAACAGGTTGCGCTTGCCGGGAAGGCAGGGATCCAAAGGCACCGCGGCAAAGCGCCGCTTTTGACGCAAAACCACCCAAGGGCTGTAATTGCAGTGGGACTCGGGCGCGGGCCTGTCTAATGAAGACGCTATGATAAATCTTCTCATTGTTTTGGTCACGGTCGGCGCCGGCGCTCTGTTGCTTTACCCAAGGCTGGCCAACGCACCGCTGTGGCGCGCGGCGATCACGCCCTTGGCCTCGATCATCGGCAGTGGTTTTCTGGTCTTGGGGCCGATCCTCGACACATCCTTTGGCCGATATGCCCCATTGATCATGGCGCTGCTGTGCCTTGTCGCCTATGCCTTCGGGGCGGCAATCCGGTTTAACATCACCCGATTGGATACCGCCACCGCGCCCCGCAGCAACAGCGAGGAACACCTTGAAACGCTGGCCTCTTGGGCGCTGGCTTTTGCCTATGTGATTTCGGTTGCCTATTACCTGAACCTGCTGGGGGCCTTCGCCGTCAGCCTGACCGATGTCAGCAATACCATCTACGCCAAGCTGATCACCAGCGGGGTTTTTGCCCTGGTGCTGATTGTCGGCTGGACCCGAGGGTTTCACGCGCTTGAACGCATGGAACAGATCAGCGTCGGCGTGAAGCTTGCGATCATCATCGGGCTGTTGTCGGGGATGCTGTGGTTTTTTGTGCAAAAGGCCAGCGCCGGTGATCTTGTTGCCAATCCTGCAACGGTAACGGGCTGGCCGGCTTTGGCCTTGGTGGCGGGCTTGCTGGTGACGGTGCAGGGCTTCGAGACCGCGCGCTATCTGGGCCAAACCTATGCGGCGGATCTCAGGGTGCGTGCCATGCGTTTGGCGCAAGCCGTCTCGACGGTGATTTATCTGATTTATATTTTGCTGCTGAGCTATGTTTTTAACCCCGGCACCCTGGCGCTGAGCGAAACCGCAATTGTCGATATGATGGCCATTGTCGCCCCGATCCTGCCATTGCTGTTGATCGCGGCGGCGATCAGTGCCCAATTCAGCGCGGCAGTTGCAGATACGGGCGGGTCTGGCGGCCTGATCCACGAGTTGACCAAAGGGCGGGTTTCGGCGCGGGCGGGATATGCGGTGCTGGTCGCGGTCGGGGTGATCCTGACATGGACATCGGGGGTGTTTGACATCATCAGCTATGCCTCGCGGGCTTTTGCCCTTTATTACGGATTGCAGGCCATGATCGCGGCACGTGGGGCCTGTTTTGTCACCGGCGGGCGCTGGAAAGCCCTGTTGTTTTTGATGCTTGGCTGTGCCGGGATTGCCATTGCAGCGATCGGCACGTCGGTCGAGTCGGGCTAAGGCCGCGCCAAACATCTAAAACCGTTACAGAAATGACGGCTGTGACACGTTTTTTGCCGCTCATCGGCTTTCCCTTACCCCCTGCCACGCTATGCTGGCGCAAAGACAGAAAAAGGCGCAGGCAATGAGCAGTGATCCACTGGTGATTTTCACCCCCTCCGGCAAACGCGGGCATTTCCCGATTGGCACCCCGATCCTGACCGCAGCGCGGCAATTGGGGGTTGATCTGGATTCGGTCTGTGGCGGGCGCGGGATTTGTTCCAAATGCCAGATCACGCCCAGCTATGGCGAATTCTCCAAACACAAGGTCTCCGTGCGCGATGATGCCCTGTCTGACTGGAACGCGGTCGAACAGCGCTACAAGGACAAACGCGGGCTGATTGACGGGCGGCGGCTGGGCTGTCAGGCGGCGGTACAGGGCGACGTGGTGATCGACGTGCCCCCCGAAAGCCAGGTCCACAAACAGGTGGTACGCAAACGCGCCGAGGCCCGCGATATTGTTCTCAGCCCGTCGACCAAATTGTTCTATGTCGAGGTCGCCGAACCAGATATGCATGATCCCTCCGGTGATCTGGAGCGGCTTTGTGCGGCGCTGCGCGATCAATGGGAAATGCCGAAAGTCACCGCCGATCTGCATATTCTGCACGCCCTGCAACCGGTGCTGCGCAAGGGGAAATGGAAGGTCACAGTGGCGGTGCATCTGGGCGATACCGAAAACCCGCCACGCATCATGCACATCTGGCCGGGCTATTACGAAGGCACGGTCTATGGGCTGGCGGTTGATCTGGGATCCACCACCATTGCGGCGCATCTGTGTGATCTGGCCACCGGCGAGGTCATTGCATCCTCGGGGGTGATGAACCCGCAAATCCGCTTTGGCGAAGACCTGATGAGCCGGGTCAGCTATTCGATGATGAATGCCTCGGGCGCCGAAGAAATGACCCGTGCGGTGCGCGAAGGCATGAACGGTCTGTTCAGCCAGATCGCCACCGAGGGCGGGATCGACAAGGAATTGATCGTTGATGCGGTGTTTGTCTGCAATCCGGTGATGCACCATCTGTTTTTGGGCATTGATCCGTTTGAATTGGGTCAGGCGCCTTTTGCCTTGGCGACCTCGGATGCGGTGCGCCTGCGCGGGGCCGATCTGGGGCTGAACATCCACCGTTCAGCGCGGGTTTATCTGCTGCCCTGTATTGCCGGGCATGTGGGGGCGGATGCCGCCGCTGTGGCGCTGAGCGAAGCCCCGGATAAATCCGAAGATCTGGTGCTGGTTGTCGATGTCGGCACCAATGCCGAAATTCTGCTGGGCAACAAGGAAAAGGTATTGGCCTGTTCCTCGCCCACCGGGCCGGCCTTTGAGGGCGCGCAGATTTCCTCTGGGCAACGCGCCGCCCCCGGCGCGATTGAACGGGTCGAGATTGACCCCACCACCAAGATCGCCCGTTTCAAGGTGATCGGCAGTGACCTGTGGTCTGATGAAGACGGGTTTGACGCGGCGATTGCCAGCACCGGCGTCACCGGGATCTGCGGATCTGGCATCATCGAAATGGTCGCCGAAATGCGGATCAACGGCATTGTCGATGCGCCGGGTCTGATTGGCACCGCGGCCCAGACCGGATCACCGATGGTCTTTGAGGACGGGCGCACCAATTCCTATCTGGTCTATGACGGCACCCTGAACGGCGGGCCGAAAATCACCGTCACCAACCGCGACATCCGCGAAATCCAGATGGCCAAAGCGGCACTTTATTCCGGTGCGCGGTTGTTGATGGACAAATTCGGCGTCGAAAATGTTGACCGCATTGTGCTGGCAGGGGCCTTTGGCGCGCATATCAGCACCAAACATGCGATGGTGCTGGGCATGATCCCCGATGCGCCGCTGAACAAGGTGACCTCGGCGGGCAATGCTGCGGGCACCGGCGCGCGGATTGCACTGCTGAACCGCGAGGCCCGCGCCGAAATCGAACAGACGGTACGCGCCATTCACAAGATTGAAACCGCGATCGAACCGCGTTTTCAGGAACATTTTGTCAATGCCTCGGCGATCCCCAATGCGGTGGAACCGTTTCCGATCCTTAACAGCATTGTCACCCTGCCCACTGCAACCTTCAACACCGGCGGCGGTGGCGAAAGCGGCGGCCGGCGGCGGCGGCGCAGCTGAGCCAGAAACAGGAATATCACAAGGGCTGCACTCGGCCCTTGACGCCCCTGCCCGACCCGCATATTTCAACCTTCGAGCACGCGGGTATGGTGAAAAGGTATCACGGCAGCTTCCCAAGCTTTAGTTACGAGTTCGATTCTCGTTACCCGCTCCACTCATCCGAAAATAATGTTGAACCAACGGGATGACGCTGACTGTTGACCGGCATCACGGGGACAATGCACGCGCAAGACCCGTTTTTCCGGTCCCCCCTTGCGGTTTCTCCAACCGGCAAGAGATTTGCCGCCTGTTGACAAGCGATCACGGGATTTCCAAACTTCGGCGGTATTTTCCGGCAAGGAAATCCTATGGCCCGGTCCTGTCAAAGCTGCGGCATGCCATTGTCCAAAGCCCCGCAAGGCGGCGGGACCGAGGCAGATGGCAGCAAAAACAGCCGCTATTGTTCGCTTTGTTATGATCAGGGTGCCTTTCGACACCCCGATGTGACGGTCAGTGAATTTCAACAGCAATGTGTCGCGGCGATGATGCGATCCGGCAGGCCAGAAATCATCGCATGGCTGTTCACCCGCAGGACTCCACGGCTTGGGCGGTGGAGGGTCTGATCAAGCGATCAGAACCTTGCCAAACGTGTCACGCAGATTGCGCTTCAGCACCTTGCCAGTGGCATTGCGGGGCAGTTCGTTGGTGAAAATCACCCGGTCCGGGACCTGCCATTTGGCAATCTTGCCCTCAAAGAACGCCAGCACATCGGCCTCTGATGGGTCCTGGCCTTCGGCCTTGACCGCGATCAGCACCGGACGTTCATCCCATTTTTCATGGGTCGCACCGATCACCGCCGCATCGGCCAGACCCGCATGGGCAATGGCGATGTTTTCCAGTTCGACCGAAGAGATCCATTCGCCCCCCGATTTGATGATGTCCTTGGACCGGTCGCGGATGGTGACATAGCCGTCTGCATCCATCGTGGCCACATCGCCGGTATCAAACCAGCCGTTGCTCAGCGTGTCTTCGCGGCTGGAACGGAAATAGGCATCGACAATCCAATAGCCACGGGTGACCAGATCACCCTGTGATTTCCCGTCATGGGGCAGCGGATTGCCGTCTTCATCAAGGATTTCCAATTCGACCCCGAACACCGGACGCCCCTGATTTTCACGCAGCTTGTGCTGATCCGCCTGCGCCAGATCGCCATGTTTGGCCAGGGGGCGGTTGACGGTGCCGATCGGTGACATTTCTGTCATGCCCCAGGCATGGATGGTGTCCACGCCGAATTCTTCGCGGAATGCGGTGATCAGCGACGGCGGGCAGGCCGATCCGCCAACAACCGTGCGCTGCAGACTGGCCATTTTCGCACCGGTTTTCTTGGCTTCGCCATAAAGCCCCAACCAGATTGTCGGCACGCCCAAGGCAACGGTGACGTTTTGACCTTCGATCAGCCCCAACAAGGACGGCCCGTCCAATCCCGGCCCCGGCATCACCATCCGCGCGCCGACCATCGCACAGGCATAGGGCGCACCCCATGCGTTGACATGGAACATCGGTACCACAGGCAAGACGATATCTGCCGCTGAAAACGAAATACTGTCGGCAAAATTGACCGCAAAGGAATGCAAAACCGTTGAACGGTGCGAATACAGCACGCCCTTGGGGTTGCCCGTGGTGCCCGAGGTATAACACAGGCTTGAGGCGGTATTTTCATCCAGTTCAGGCCAGGCAAACGCCGGATCGCCACTGGCAACCAGATCATCATAGAACTTGAGCCCCGGCAGGGCTTTTTCGGCCTCGGCGTCATGGGCTTCCATCAAGACGATATGTTCAAGATGCTCCAACTGGTCACGGATCGCAGCGATCAGCGGCACAAAAGTCTTGTCGATGAACAGAACTTTGTCCTCGGCATGGTTCAGAATATAGACCAACTGCTGCGGGAACAGACGCGGATTGATGGTGTGACAGACAAATCCCCCCCCCGAAATCCCGAAATACAATTCCAGATGGCGGCGGTTGTTCCAGGCAATTGTGCCGCACCGCGCCTGTGGCGCCAGACCAAGCGCCGTCAGCGCCGAGGCCATGGCGCGGGCATTGCGTGCCACCTGCCCCCAAGACGAGGTTTCCAATCCGCCCCCGGTCTTGACCGACTGGATTTCCGCTTCGCCATGATAGCGTTCGGCATGTTCGATCAAGCTGGAAATCAGCAGGGGTTTTGACATCATCTGGCCAAGCATTTCAGGTTCTCCTCCGTGAACTTTGGCGCCAGAGTGAACAATCATCTGCGGTCTTGCAAGGACGCAGCGCCGAAATGACGCTGTGTCAGATTGCGCGCCCCTGCCCTTTTGCCCGCGCCCCTGTGTGTTGCCTGTGACCGCCAAAGGTGTAGAGGTAAAGAATGCGTGATTTCTGGCGCGTATTTTGGCCGCAGCTTTTTGACAGATGCCGCGCATTCCACAGGATCAAGGAACCGACAATGCCGTTGACAATTCGCCCCCTCGCCGCCGCTGACCGTTCTGAATGGGATCTGCTGTATGCGGGCTATGCCGATTTTTATCAGGTCGAACAAAGTGGTGAAATGCGCGACCGCGTTTTTGGTTGGTTGATGGACAAAGACCACGAATGTCGTGGCTTTGTGGCACAAGATGATGCCGGGCGTTTGATCGGGCTGACCCATTTCCGCCCCTTCGCCAGCCCGCTACGTGCCATCAACAATTGTTTTCTGGACGATCTGTTTGTTGCCCCTGCAGCGCGGGGCAGCGGCGCGGCGCAGGCCTTGATTGATGCGGTGGGGATCGAGGCGCAAAAACAGGGCTGGGGCGTGGTGCGCTGGATCACGGCGGACAATAATTATCGCGGCCGCAGTGTCTATGACCAACTGGCCAGCCGCACCCAATGGATCACCTATGACATGCAGCCACCCGCGTGAATATCTTACAAATCACCTCGCTTTTGATTGTGCTGGCAGGCGGTTTCGGCGCGATCAACTATCTGTGGCTGAAACTGCCCGCCTCTATCGGGATTCTGGTGGTGTCCTTGCTGGCGTCATTTGGCTTGCTCGGGCTTGATCTGATCTGGCCCGCCTTGGGGATTGCCGATAATCTGCGCGGCTTTGTCACCGAAATCGATTTTTCCGAAGCGCTGCTTGAGGGCATGTTGGGGCTGTTGCTGTTTGCGGGTGCCTTGCATGTCAAACTCAGTGACCTGCGCCGCGAATGGGGCGTGGTTTTGTTGATGGCGACGTTGGGGGTGGCGCTGTCAACGCTGGTGGTTGGTTTTGCCTTTTCATGGCTGACGGGCATGCCGATCCTGTTGGCGCTGGTGTTTGGCGCCCTGATTTCCCCCACCGATCCGGTCGCGGTGTTGGGCGTGCTGCGCGAGGCCGACCTGCCAAAGGCGCTGGAGACCAAGATTGCCGGCGAAAGCCTGTTCAACGATGGGGTTGGCTATGTGGTGTTTCTGGTGCTGGTCGGGCTGGCTTTTCCGTCCGATGCCGCGCACGGGGCGGCAGACAGCCCGCTGTGGAACGCGGGCGTGTTGTTTGTGCAAGAGGCCCTTGGCGGTGCGGTGCTAGGGATTGTGCTGGGCTGGATCACCTTTCGGGTGATGCGGCGGATTGATGATTATTCCCTCGAAGTATTGTTGACCCTTGGCCTTGCTTTTGGCGGCTATGAATTGGCCGTGGCGCTGCATGTCTCGGCACCGATTATGGCGGTCTGTGCGGGGCTGTTGATTGGCGATGTCGGGGCGGCGCACGGGATGTCCGAAGAAACCCGGCGGTATGTTGACGCGTTTTGGAAGCTGATTGATGAAATCCTCAACGCGGTGTTGTTTTTGCTGATCGGGTTCGAGGTGTTTGCCATCGCGTTTTCCGGTGATGTGATCCTGACCGGGCTTGCCACCATTGTGATCGCCCTGCTGGCGCGGTTCACGGCGGTGGCGGTGCCGATCGGCATGCTCAAGCCGTTTCGCAGCTTCAGTCAGGGAGTGACCCCGATCATGACCTGGGGCGGTTTGAAAGGCGGGATTTCCGTGGCGCTGGCCTTGTCGCTGCCCGAAGGCGAATGGAAAGCCCTGATCCTGAGCTGCACCTATATCGTGGTGATTTTTTCGATCATTGTGCAGGGGTTGACGGTGGGGCGTCTGGCCAACCGCATGGGCCGTGCGCCGGATTTGATGTGAGACGCGGCGCGGCCCTGACGGGCTGCAGTTAATTGTTGGAATGAGGGGCGCTGCCCCTCAAACTCCCCGGAATATTTAGGGCCAGAAAGAAAGATCATGGCTGATCCCGGTGGCGCAGGATGTAATCCAGCAGCACTGCGGTTGAGCCATCTTTGCCGGCACTGCCGAGCGCCCCGTCCACAAGCGGCTGCAGGGAGGTTGCCAGTTCCTTGCCCAGTTCCACCCCCCATTGATCATAGGAATTGATCCCGAGGATCACCCCTTCGACAAAGACGCGGTGTTCATAAAGCGCGATGATCTGGCCCAGCGTAAACGGATCAAGACGGTCATAGACCAGGGTGGTGGAAGGCCGGTTGCCGGGGAACACCCGGTGGCGGGACTGGGTTTCGAGGGCCGCGCCTTCAAAACCTTTGGCCGTCATCAACTTGCGCGCCTCTTCCAGGGAACGGCCGCGCATCAGGGCTTCGGATTGGGCAAGGCAATTGGCGATCAGCAGGTGGTGGTGATGGGTCAGCTCGGGTTCATGGCCATTGGCTGCCACCATAAATTCGCAGGGGATCACGCGGCTGCCCTGGTGGATCAGCTGGTAAAACGCATGTTGGCCATTGGTGCCCGCCGCGCCCCAGACCACAGGCCCGCTGTGGCGCGTCACACTGGTGCCATCCATCAGCACCGATTTGCCGTTTGATTCCATCTCAAGCTGTTGCAGATAGCTGGGCAGCAGCGCCAGACGTTGATCATAGGGCAGCACCGCGCGGGTGGCGTAACCGCAGATCTGGTTGTGCCAGATGCCGACCAGCGCCAGCATGACCGGCATATTTTCCAACGGGTCGGCAACCTGAAAATGCCGGTCCATATCCTGGGCACCGCGCAGGAAGCTGTCAAAGCCTTTGGCACCGATGGCCAGCATCACCGAGAGGCCAATCGGCCCCCAGACCGAATAACGCCCGCCCACCCAATCCTCGAAACCAAAAACCTGATCGTCTGTGATGCCAAAAGCCGAGGTTTTGTCCTGGGCGGTGCTGAGCGCGGCAAACTGGGTTTTGGGATCGCCGCCGTGATCCATCATCCATGCCCGTGCGGTACGGGCATTGGTCATGGTTTCAATGGTGGTAAAGGTTTTCGAGGCGACAATCACCAATGTGGTTTTCGCGTCCAGCGGCGCCAGTGTATCCGCGATATGCGCACCATCAACGTTGGACACAAAATGACATTTGGGGCCATCGTGATAAGGCTGCAGTGCCGCAGTGACCATCGCAGGGCCAAGATCCGAGCCGCCAATGCCGATATTGACCACATCGGTGATCGCACTGGCGCGGATTTTTTCGGCAAAGCGGCGCATGTTTGCAAGGGTTTGCAACACCTCGGGCATCACATCCGTCCCCTCCACCCAGACCGGACCGCCATCCAGATTGCGCAGCGCGGTGTGTAACACGGCGCGGTCTTCGGTGGTGTTGATCTTGGCTCCGGCAAACATCGCATCGCGTTTGCCTGTCACATCCGCCGCATCGCAGAGCGCAACCAGATCGGCGCGGGCATCCACATCTATGTTGGTTTTGGCGTAATCAAACCGCATCTGCGCGGTGTCCACAGCAAAGTTTTTGGCGCGGGTGTCATCCTCGAACAGGGCGAGGATCGGGCGTTCGGCCGTGGCGCTTTGGCGGCTTTTGAGGCGGGTCCAGATTTCCATCATGCGGCCCAATGCACGGTTGCATTGCCAAGGACCGCGCCAATCGGAGCCTGCGCGGGGGGCAGGCTGCGGGCGGTTTCCAATGCGGCGCGTTTATCCGCGCCATACATCACCACATGGGTGGACAGCGCCCCGCGCAGGGCATGGGCGGACAAGGTGACCCTGTCGATCTCTTGATCCGCCGTGGAAATCGGGCAGAGCAGCGGCGCATCAGTGGCCAGCGCAGCCTCAAGCCCCGCAGCGCCGGGAAACAGCGAGGCGGTATGCATGTCAGTGCCCATGCCCAACACCAACAGCGACAATGGCATCTGGGCGGATAATGTTGCGGCCACCTCGGCGCAGCCTTCGGCAGCGGTTTTGCCTGCACGATAGAACGGCACAAACTGTGCCGCCGCCGCAGGGCCGGTGAACAGGCGATCCCGCAACAATCGGGTGTTGGACAGATCATGGTCTTCTGGCACCCAGCGTTCATCGCTCAACATCACATGGACATTCTGCCAGTCCAGTGCCGTGGCGCTGAGAATGTCGAATATCGGCCCCGGCGTGGTGCCACCGGGCACCGCAAAGGAAACGCTTTCATGAGTCAACAGGGCGTTTTCCAATTCCCCCGCCAGCGCATCCGCGACCCTTAAAACCAACATCTCGCGATCAGGGTATTCGATGAAATTCATGGTGTTACCTTTCGCCATTCGCGCCCGTCACGGCGCATCAGCTCTGTTGAATCGGTCGGGCCATCCGACCCGCTGTCATAGGGTTTGGGCACATCATGGCGCGCCTGCCAGCCCTGGATGATCGGATCGGTCCAGGCCCAGGCGGCCTCGACTTCGTCGCCGCGCATGAACAGGGTCTGGTTGCCACGGATCACATCCATGATCAGGCGCTCATAGGCATCCACATGATCAGACGCGTCCGGCCCAAGCGCATCGGCAAATGTCATGTCCAGCGGCACATCAATCAAACGCATGCCCCCCGGCCCCGGTTCCTTGATGGTCACGCCAAGGGTAATGCCCTCGTTGGGCTGGAGGCGGATCGACAGCACATTGCGGTGCCGCCCTGCGTCTTCGGCAAAGATCGAATGCGGTGTGTCTTTGAACACCACCGTGATTTCAGAAGACCGCGCCGCCATGCGTTTGCCGGTGCGCAGATAAAACGGCGTGCCGGCCCACCGCCAGTTGCTGATATGGGTCTTGAGCGCGATAAAGCTTTCGGTGCGGCTGCGCGGATCACCGGCAGCGGTGCGATAACTGGGCATGATATCTTCATTGCCGGTCTCGGCCTCGTATTGACCACGTGCGATGTGATGCGGCGGCACCGGATCAAGCGCGCGGATCACCTTGAGCTTTTCATCACGCACCGCATCGGGATCAAAGCGCGCCGGCGGTTCCATCGCAATCAGACAGAGCAATTGCATCAGGTGGTTTTGCACCATGTCACGCATGGCACCAGCTTTGTCATAATACTCACCGCGCCCGCCGACGCCGACAGTTTCCGCCACCGTGATCTGAATGTGATCCACGTATTGCGCATTCCACAGGGGTTCAAACAACATATTGCCGAAACGCACCGCCATCAGGTTTTGCACGGTCTCTTTGCCAAGATAGTGATCAATGCGGTAAATCTGGTCTTCGTTGAAATAACGCGCCAGGGTGGCATTCAGGGCTTTGGCGGTTTGCAGATCGTGACCAAAGGGTTTTTCCACCACGATGCGGCTGTTTTCATCGGCCATGCCCCAGTGTTGCAGCCGCTCGGCCAGATCGCCAAACAGGCTGGGCGACACCGAGAAATAGAAGGCCTCCACCCTGCCCGTGCCCGCCATCAGGCTTTGCAAATCAGCCCAGCCCGCCTCGCCTTTGGCATCAATCGCCAGATAGTCGATCTGTTTCAGAAAGGCCTGCAGGGTATCGCTGTCACTGGCGCTATTGGGATCAAATTCCGCGATGGATTCGGCGACCATCGCGCGATAGCCGGCCCCGTCCAATTCGGTACGGGCCGCGCCAATGATCCGGGCATCGCCCGGCATCTGGCCCGAACAGAACCGCCGAAACAAACCCGGCAGGATTTTGCGCCGTGCCAGATCACCGGTGCCCCCAAAGATCACCAAATCAAACGGATCGACTGGAATCACTCTTGAAGCCATCGCTGAAACCTTTCTAAATTTCGCTGCCGCGAGTCAAATGTTATCGCTAACATGCACAGTTTTGCGCGCATCACAAGGTTGTGCGCCCGTTCTGCCAGGACTTTCGCACCCCGCCGCGATACCATAGCACTAATGGCGATGACATCACATGACACAAGGACCAAAGATGCCGACCAATTCCGGGGACCAGACATGAAAGATCTCGCTCAGGCAAATCTGGGAAAATTCAAAGATCCCGCGCTGACCGCCAAAGGCGAGGCCCGCGCCACCGTGGCCCTGACCCATCCTGAAACGCTTTGGTTCAACACGGGCACCCTGTGCAACATTGAATGTGTGAATTGCTATATCGCCTCCAGCCCCAGCAATGATGCCTTGGTCTATATCACTGCAGAGGAAGTATCCGGCTATCTGGAGCAGATCACCGATCGCAAATGGCCTGTGCGCGAGATTGCCTTTACCGGCGGTGAACCCTTTATGAACCCCGACATGATCGCCATGACAGAACTGGCGCTGGCGGCGGGATATGAGGTGTTGATCCTGACCAATGCCATGCGCCCGATGATGCGCAAAGTGATGCAGGACGGATTGCTGCGGCTGAACAAGGCCTATCCTGACCGGATGACGTTGCGGGTATCAGTGGATCACTTTCGCGCCGATCTCCATGATGCAGAACGCGGGGACGGCGCGTTTGAAAAGACCCTGACAGGCATGAAATGGCTGCGCGATAACGGGTTTCGCATGGCGGTTGCCGGGCGGTCTGTTTTTGCAGACAGCGACGCCCAAAGCCGGGCAGGATATGCCGAATTTTACCTCAAGCATAACTTTAATATAGACGCCTATAACACTGGAATAACTGTATTATTTCCAGAAATGGATGAAAGCGTTGAAGTGCCGGAAATCACCACCGCCTGTTGGGGGATTTTGGACAAATCCCCTGAGGCGGTGATGTGTTCCTCTGCGCGTATGGTGGTCAAACGCAAAGGCGCGGATCGCCCTGCGGTGCTGGCCTGCACCCTGCTGCCCTATGCGCCGGAATTCGAACTGGGCGAGACCCTGCAGGAAGCCGAGCGCGACGTGGCCTTGAACCATCCCCATTGCGCAAAATTCTGTGTGCTGGGCGGCGCGAGCTGTTCTGGCTAGGCCGGACACTCTGTTCGATCTGCGGCGCAAACAAGAATACCGAATTCACAACCGGATGATATGCCCGTCCCGTGGATCGGCCGTGCCATTTGCCAGCGCTTGATACACCGTTTCACATGCGCCAATGCCGTCATGTACCCGCACATTCAACCATGTTGAGGCCTCTGATGCGACGCGCTTCCAGGCTTGGCTGATCTGCTTTTCAATCACCCCGGCGCCCCAATCCTCGCGGCGTTTGGCGACCTGCGCCGGTGCAAAAAAGAACTGCGGTTTTGGTCCGGCCAACGCCTGATTTTGATCAAACTTATCCCAATGGCTGAGCCCGACAGCGGCGGAGTGGCGCAGGTGATCGGCCAATCTTTCATGCAGCTGCGCTTTGAGCGCGCTATTGCCGGCCATATCCACATAGACAGAGGGCACCTGCGCCACATTGCCGATCTCGTCATACCCCAGAACGCTGTCACAGGCGCCCAGCCCTTGCACAAAATCGCGGTTGCGCGGTGACGTCAGCCCGACAATCCGGTAGGGGCGGCCTTGAAGTTCAGCCAGATATTTGCACAAGCCCAATCCGGTTTTTGAGGATGCGCTGCCAATGATGATCTGCCCGGCCCCGAACCAATCATTGTCCATCAACCAGTCAAACAACAGATAAGAGGTTGCCAAAAGCGGTTGCAGAAGAGCGCGCAGGTGATCCTGTTCCGGCGTGCTGCCCAGCACCGGAAGGTATTGATTATAGATCAAGGGCAGGTCTTTGCGGTGCGGTGCGATATCCAGCACGGCGCCCTGCGCGTCTGATTTCGGGGTGATCACCAGTTCCTCGGCCATCGGGTAAAACCCGTAAAGCCGGGTGCCCACGGCCAGATCCGCAGCTTGGCTTTCAACCACCTGCGCCACCCCCCAAACCGGCACCAGACCTTGCCCTTGCTGATCGGTGGGAAAGAATTTCCAATATCCGATGGCAAACCCCGAGGCCGCATAGGTGACGTTATTGGCTGTCAGGGCAAAGCTTTGCAACTTTAGCCGCGCCTCGCCCTGCCGCAATGGCGCCGGCGCTGCCCTGTCCAATCTGGTTTTTATGATCTGTTGTTGATCCACCAATATCCTGTGCATGTGCCCTGCTCCTGATCTGTTTGTCAGCGCAGTCTAGGACGCAAGGGCCATCAAACCCCAAAGGTATTTTGGCGACGTTGCGTGAGATAACTGGAAGGACAGCCCCTAATGGATGGTAAATTCGCCCACCTGGTTTTGCCATTCACCCGGGCGGATCAGCTTGCGATGGGTAAAGCGCACTGAATGCAGCTTGCCTTCGATCTGCGATTGCCAGAATTCGACAAATTCAAACAGTTTGGCGTGATCGGGGGCCAGATCATATTCCTGCCAGATAAAGCTGTTCAGCACATGGGTGTAATCGGGCATCCGGTAAAACATCTCCGCCGTGGTCAGCCCATAGCCCCTGAGCATCAATTCGGTCTCATTCGGGGTCATTTTCGCCTCCATTTTTAATTGCTCTGAAAACACCCTGCCATGCTGGTTTTACTTTTCAATGAAAACAATGTGTTGGCAGTCATGATGCAATGCTGCCAGTGCGTTTGGGCCACAGGCATTGCACCTGATCTGCCCCTTCTGCTATACATCACCGCAAGATATAGAGCGCCCCAACAGCTGAGCATTTGACGTGAGCGATACGCCGGAAACCCCTGAAAACGAAGACGAAACCCCACCACAACGCCCGATCTATGACGGGCCGTCGGTGACCATCGAAGACGAGATGCGGACATCCTATCTCGACTATGCGATGAGCGTGATCGTCAGCCGTGCCATTCCCGATCTGCGGGATGGTCTGAAACCGGTGCATCGGCGCATCCTTTATGCGATGCATGAAACCAACAACACCCACGACAAACCCTACCGCAAATCCTCGCGTCCGGTGGCCGAGGCGATGGGTAAATATCACCCGCATGGCGATTCTGCGATCTACGATGCTTTGGTCCGTATGGCGCAGGATTTTTCCATGTCGCTGGTGCTGTTGGATGGTCAGGGCAACTTTGGCTCGATGGACGGCGACAAGGCCGCGGCCTATCGTTACACCGAAGTACGCATGGAAAAAGCCGCGCAGTTTCTGCTGGAAGACATCGACCGCGATACCGTTGATTTTCAAGACAATTATGACGGCAAAGACCGCGAACCGACGGTTCTGCCTGCGCGCTTCCCGAATATGCTGGTCAATGGGGCGGGCGGGATTGCTGTGGGCATGGCCACCAACATCCCGCCGCATAACCTTGGTGAAGTGATCGACGCCACCCTGGCGCTGATCGAAGAACCGGACCTGACCACAGAGCAATTGATTGATTATGTGCCCGGTCCTGATTTCCCGACAGGCGGTATTCTGTTGGGCCGCACCGGCGCGCGCAAGGCGTATCTCGAAGGGCGCGGCAGTGTCATCATCCGCGCCAAAACCCGTGTTGAGGAGATCCGCAAGGATCGCTATGCCATTGTTATTGATGAGATTCCCTATCAGGTAAACAAATCGGCGATGATCGAAAAGATCGCCGAACAGGTGCGCGAGAAAAAGATCGAAGGCATCGCCCATGTGCAGGATGAATCCGATCGCAACGGCGTACGCGTGGTTGTCGAACTCAAACGCGATGCCACCGCCGAAGTGGTGATGAACCAGCTGTATCGTTTCACGCCGATGCAAACCTATTTCGGCTGTAACATGCTGGCATTGAACGGCGGCCGACCTGAAACACTGACCCTGCGCCGGTTCCTGACTTCTTTTATTGATTTCCGCGAAGATGTGGTCGCGCGCCGCACCGCATTTCTGCTGCGCAAGGCGCGTGAGCGGTCACATGTTCTGTGTGGTCTGGCCGTGGCTGTCACAAATATCGACGAAATTGTTCAAACCATCCGGTCCTCGGCGGATGCCGCAGAGGCCCGCGAACGTCTGATGACGCGGCGCTGGCCGGCCGCCAGCATTCTGGATTATATCAAGCTGATTGATGATCCGACCCATACCGCCAATGAGGATGGCACCTATAATCTGTCAGAAACCCAAGCCCGCGCCATTCTGGAACTGCGCTTGCAACGTCTGACCCAGATTGGCGTCAAGGAAGTCACCGACGAATTGGAAGAACTGGCCGGCAAGATCAAGGAATACCTTGAAATTCTGGGCAGCCGCGAACGGATCATGGCCATCATCGCCGATGAGTTGAAAGAAGTACGTGATCTGTTTGCGGTGCCGCGCCGCACCGAGATCGTCGACTGGTCCGGTGACATGGAAGACGAAGACCTGATTGCGCGCGAAGACATGGTCGTAACCGTGACATCGGGCGGCTATATCAAACGCACACCTTTGGTCGATTTCCGCAGCCAGCGCCGCGGTGGCAAAGGCGTGTCGGGGATGCAGACCAAAGAAGAAGACGTGGTCACCAACCTGTTTGTCGCCAATACCCATACCCAACTGTTGTTTTTCACCACCGATGGCATGGTCTACAAGCTTAAGACATGGCGTTTGCCCCAAGGCGGACGGACCTCGAAAGGCAAGGCAATTGTCAATATTCTGCCGATCCCGGTGGGTGTGTCGATTGCCGCGATCATGCCTGTGGACCGCGACGAAAAAGAATGGGACGACCTGCAGGTGGTCTTTGCCACTTCTGCGGGGACGGTGCGGCGCAACAAATTGTCCGATTTCACCAATGTCATGCGCAATGGCAAAATCGCGATGAAGTTCGAAGACGAACACGCGCAGACCACGCTGATCAATGCGCGGATTGCCTCGAATGATGATGATGTGATGTTGGTCACTAATTCCGGTCGGGCGATCCGTTTCCCGGCCACCGATGTGCGGGTGTTCAACAGCCGTGCCTCTGTCGGGGTGCGCGGGATCAAGCTGAGCGGCGATGACAAAGTGGTCTCCATGTCGATCATCCGCCACTTTGATGCCAGCGCCGACGAACGCTCCGCTTATCTGAAAATGCGCCGTGCTGTGGCGGGGTTGGCCGATGATGTTGATGTAGTGGATGAAGATGCCGTGGATGCGAATGCCACCATCAGCCAGGAACGCTATGCCGAAATGTCCGCCCATGAAAACCTGTTGCTGACAATCACGGCCAAAGGATCCGGCAAGCTGAGCTCAAGTCATGATTATCCGGTGCGGGGCCGTGGCGGCATGGGGGTGACAGCAATGGACAAGGCAATGCGCGGCGGTGTGATTGTGGCCTCCTTCCCGGTGGAAATGGACGACCAGATCATGCTGGCCACTTCAAAAGGCCAATCCATCCGCGTGCCTGTTGAGGGGATTTCCTTCCGCTCGCGTTCTGCCGGGGGCGTCAAAGTATTCGACACTGGCAAAGGCGAAGAAGTGGTCAGCGTTGCATGGATCGCCGATCAAGGTGACGAGGAAGACACCGAGACCGAAGCGTAAGTCGGACAATTTTGTCTGACGACGCCACCGCTGACAGCCAATAAAAAGGCCGCCCGATCCGGGTGGCCTTTGCTGTTTTACAGCCCGTAAAGCGCCGTGAATTTTGATTTCAGATACGTCACCAAAGGCGCTTCGCTGGGCTCTTTGCCACAGGCCAGTGTGATCACCTCTTTGGGTTCATAAAGCCCGCCGTGGACCTGCACATTGTCCCGCAACCAGCCGGTTGCGGCGCTGGTGTCGCCTTTTGCCAGTTGATCATCCAGTTTCGGCAGCGCGGCGCGCATCGCTTCGTTCAGGCAGCCGGCATAGACATTGCCAAGGCTATAGGTCGGAAAATACCCGATCAGCCCCACGGACCAATGTACATCCTGCAAAACCCCGTTTGAGGCCTTGTCCACCGCAAAGCCGAAATCAGCCTCAAAACGATCGTTCCACGCGGCTTCGAGATCAGGCACCTGCAGATCATGGGACACCAGGGCGCGTTCCATGTCAAAACGCATCAGCACATGCAGGTTATATTGCAATTCATCGGCCTCAGTGCGGATAAACCCGTCTGAAACACGGTTCACGATCTGATAGAATGTCTCTTCATCGGGGACACCAAAATCGCCAAAGGCGTCTTTCATCTGGCCAAACAGAAAACCGGTAAAGGCGCGGCTGCGGCCCAGCTGGTTTTCATAAATCCGGCTCTGGCTTTCATGTACGCCCATCGACACCCCGCTGCCCAGAGGCGTCAGCAGGTAATCCTTGTTGATGTTCTGTTCATAGGCACCATGGCCGGTTTCATGAATTGTTGAATAAAAACAATTGAATGGATCCAGTTCATTGGTGCGTGTGGTGATCCGCACATCCAGACCCGACCCAGAGGCAAAAGGATGCACCGCTTTGTCCACGCGGCCGTGGCTCATGTCATAGCCAAAGCGGCGCGCCAATTGGCGGGTCAGTTTCATCTGCTGGGATTCATCGAATGCGCCTTGCAGCTTTGGCGGCGCTTTGGTGGCGCGCACGGCGGCGCGCAATTCGGTCAATTCAGGGCGCAGCGCGGAAAACATCGCCTCCAGTTCGGCCCCGGTGGCACCCTGTTCATAATCTGCCAACATCGCGTCATAGACATCGGCATTGCCGCCCGCAGCCAGCGCCTGCCCCTCTTCGCGTTTCAGCGCCACAACTTCGGTCAGGGTCGGCACAAAGGCTTTGAAATCGTCATTGGCACGGGCCTCGGCCCAGATGCCCTGGGCCTCCGAGGTGACGCGGGCAATGCGCGCGGCCAATGCGGCAGGGATTTTGCTGGCGCGCTCGAAACTGCGGCGGATGTGGCGCAGATTGGCCCGGCCCACCTGATCCAGTTTGGTTTCGTCAATGTGATCCAGCCACTCGGCGATCTGCGGATCAATGCGCCGGGCATGCAAGACCCCTTCCATCGCGGCCATTTCTTCGCCGCGTTGCGGTGCGGCACCGCGCGGCATCATGGTTTCCTGATCCCATCCCAAACGCCCCGCAACCTGTGACAATGCTTCGGTATCGCGTTGAAACGCCATCAGATTTTCATAGGCACTCATGCTTTGGTTCCTCTCAGGGATGTTGCAATGGGATAGGCGGCCAGATAACGCGCCCGCAGGATCAGCACCCAAAGCACCACGGCAAGCGCCTGATGCACAAGGGCAATATGTACCGGCGCGGCATAAAGCACGGTTGTGATGCCCAGCGTGACCTGAAGCGCCAAAGCCACCATCACGACATGAAAGGCAAAACGCGTCTGCGGATGCGCCGATTTACGCCCGCGCAGCCAGACAACCACGCCAAAAATGAACAACAGATAGCCGCAGATCCGGTGGATAAATTGCACCAATCCCGCGTTTTCAAAGAAATTCCGCCAGATCGGGGAAATGTCAAAGGCATCGGGCGGGAAAAACTGCCCCTGCATATACGGCCAATCGATAAAATAGCGCCCCGCATCAATGCCCGCGACCAAGGCCCCGATCAGAATTTGCACAAAGGCAAAGTGCAAAAGCCCGGTGGCAAGGCCGAATTGTCTGGCCTCTTTGGTGCGGCGGGCCTGCATCAGATCGCGTTCGCTGCGGCCCAGCAACAGCACATACCATGTGATAAACCCGAGGATCACAAAGGCCAGCCCCAGATGGGTTGCCAGACGGTAACTGGCCACATCGGTGACACCTTTGCCTGCGGTCACACCCGAAGACACCATCCACCAGCCGATCGCCCCCTGCGCCCCGCCCAAGGCCCCGATAAACAGCAATCGTCCGGTCCATCCGGTGGGGATTTGGCGGCGCAGCAGGAACCAGAAAAACCCGATGGCCCAGACAAGGCCGATCACGCGACCCAATTGCCGGTGGCCCCATTCCCACCAGTAGATCGCTTTGAAATCAGATAGTTCCATCCAGGCATTCTGGACTTTGAATTCATCAATCGCCTGATATTTGGCAAATTCGCTTTGCCATGCCACGTCATTCAGCGGCGGCATCGCACCGGTAAAGGGACGCCATTCGGTAATCGACAATCCGCTGTCGGTCAGACGGGTCAACCCGCCCACCGCAATCATCACAAAGACCAGTGCGAACAGGATCATCAACCAGATGCGGATCGCGCCGCGTGCGCCGCCCCTGCCGCGATCAATCACCCCGGTTTGGACAACCGGACGTTCGGTCCGGGCCACGTCTACGTCTTCGAACAATTTGCGTTTTTCCGCCATGATGCGCCTCGTCTTTTGCTTGCCAAGATAGGTAGGGCAGCAGCGGCCAAAGGTCTAGCCGCGCTCTTTCCAGCGTACCATTTGCCGCATCATCCCGTGCAACATCTGCACATCCGCGCGGGTCAGGGGCATGCGTGACCACATGTTGCGCAGGTTGGTCTTCATCGATTGGGCCTTGTGCTCGGGATAAAAGAACCCTGCAGTGTCCAGCCGGTCTTCGAAATGCCCTGCCAGATGTTCGATGTCTTGGCCCTTGGCCCAATCGGTGCCGGCCATTTCCACAATGTGACCGGTAACGTCGCTGCTGGCGCGTTTCCATTCATAGCCCATCAGCAACACACATTGCGCCAGATTAAGCGAGGCAAAATCAGGGTTTACCGGCACCGTCACAATCGCGTTGGCGCGTGATACATCGTCGTTTTCCAGCCCGGCGCGTTCGGGCCCAAACAGCACGGCCACCCGTTGACCGTCATTGATCCGCGTCGCGGCATCGCGCATCGCAGCTTCGGGACTGAACACCGGTTTGGTCATATCCCGCCCGCGTGCCGTGGTGGCATAGACATAGTCACAATCATGCAGCGCGGCGGGCAAATCCGGCGCCACCAAGGCGCTGTCCAGCACCCGACCCGCCCCCGAGGCCATGGCCACCGCCGCAGGGTTGGGCCAGCCATCGCGCGGTGCCACAATACGCATATGGTCCAGGCCAAAATTCAACATAGCCCGCGCCGCCGCGCCGATGTTTTCGCCCATCTGCGGGCGCACCAGCACCAGTGCCGGGATCTTTGGTCTACCGATATCATCACTCATGCCCGCCTCATACGCCGCCGCGTGCTTGCCTGCAAGAAGCGGGAAAATTGCGATCTGTCTCTATAAGGGTTTTTCTTTTGTCGCCTGTTCCGATACTCAGGCCGTCAAGACCTGCAAGAGGAACGTCATGGATCAGCCTGAACAGCCGCAAATCTACCTGATTACCCCGCCTGAAATCGAATTGAGCAGCTTTCCGGCGCAATTGGCCGCCGTGTTGGATGCGCATCCGATTGCCTGTGTGCGGCTGGCCCTGTCCACCCGCGACGAAGACCGTCTCAGCCGTGCCGCCGATACCCTGCGCGACGTGACCCATGCCCGTGATGTGGCGTTGGTGATCAATGATCATCTGCTGCTGGTGGATCGGCTGGGGCTGGACGGTGTGCATCTCAGCGATGCGGCGCGCTCTGTGCGCTATACCCGCAAGGAATTGGGCGAGGATGCCATCATCGGCAGTTTCTGCGGCCAATCGCGCCATGACGGCATGGCCGCCGGCGAGGCAGGCGCGGATTACGTCAGCTTTGGCCCGGTTCAGCCGTCGCCATTGGATGATGGCGCCTTTGCCGAACAAGAGCTGTTTCAATGGTGGTCCGAAGTGATCGAAGTGCCCGTGGTGGCCGAAGGCGGGCTGGATGAGGCGATGATCCGCGCCCTGGCGCCTTATACCGATTTCTTTGGGATCGGCGGTGATATCTGGCAACAGGACGATCCCAAAGCCGCGCTGGACAAATTGATCAAAGCAATGACGTAGGGCGGGGATCACCCCACCACCATTCCGAATGGCCCTCACATGTGAAAAGGGGCAGGTTTTGCCTGCCCCCGATCATTACAGAAAGACCCGCTCGACAAACCAATAGGCCCCGACCGCGGCAATCACACAAGACGCGGGCACTGCGATCACCCGGCGATACCAATTGCGCCGGATCGCCCATCCCACCAGCACAAAGGCAATGGCGATCACCGTCAACTGGCCAAGCTCCACACCGATATTGAACCCGATCAGCGCCGGAATAAACTGCGCTTGCGGCAGGCCGAATTCGCCCAGTACCGATGCAAATCCAAGCCCGTGCAACAATCCAAAACAGAAAATAACCACAGGCCGCCAAGGGCTTAATCCCGAGGTAAAGACGTTTTCAACCGCCACATAGACAATCGAGGCGGCAATCAGCGGTTCGACAATCTGCCCGGGCACATTGACCCACCCCAAGGCCCCCAAGGCCAGGGTCACCGTATGGGCCAGCGTAAAGGCAGAGACCTGCCAGATCAGCGGGCGCAGATGGGTGGACAGGAAAAACAACCCCAGCACAAACAGGATATGATCCAGCCCCTTGGGCAGAATGTGATCAAACCCCACCGGCACATAGCCAAAAAACGCCTGCGCTGCAGTTTGCGCACCGCCGCCGGTGATCTCGATATCGGGCGAGGTATCCCCCCCATCGAGATAGCCGGTAAAAGGCGCTTCGACGCCCTGTTGACGCAGCACCAGGGCCCCTGCCCCGTCTGGCCAGTTCAGGGTGACGGTCTGGGCATCCGCGACGATATCGGCGCTCAGCGACCACAGCGACTGGCGCGGCAATTCAATGTCCACGTCTTCGGGAATGTCGATGCTGTCGGCGCGCAATGGCACGGAATTTCCATCCACCAACAACAGGTTCCGGGCGTTCCATTTGTCCAGCAAGGCGGGCAGCTGCGCGGCAATCTGATCGGCGGATTGGGCGCGCAGGGCGTCATAATCGGCAGCATTTGCCGCAGTATTGGTGTCTTGCACCTCGTCCAGATTGATTTCCGCCAGAAACGCCTCAAGGTTGATCCGCAGGATCAGCGACGCTTTGCCTTGCCCTGCGGACAGATCACCGATGGTCGGCTGGACCTCATGCGCCTGTGCGGCAGGGCTAAATGCCAGTAACAGGCTTGACATTAATGCGCCGAGCGCCAGCTTGAGTTTTATCCAATCAAAGGTTTTCCCCATGTTTTTGTCCCGTCTTGTTCTGTTATTGTTACTTGTTACGCCAGCGCTGCCAGCCTTGGCACATGAGTTCTGGATCGAACCCTATACCTATCAGGTGCCAAAAGGTGGCACGCTACTGGGCGAATTCAAGAACGGTCAACAATTTAATGGCAGTTCACTGGCCTATTTTGACCGCCGTTCCGCCGGATTTGCGATGATTTCCGATGGCAAACGTCAGGAATTGACCCCGCGCTCGGGGGATGCACCGGCGCTGAATGCGGTGGCCCCCGAGGGCGCGGGCCTGGTGGTTGTGGTGCATGAAACCACACCCTCGACCCTGATCTACAGTGAATGGGAAAAATTCGTCGCCTTCACCGAACATAAAGATTTCAAAACAGCGGTCAAAGATCACCTCGCGGCGGGCTTTGCGCAACAGAATTTCAAAGAAAGCTATACCCGCCACATCAAAACCCTGATTGCGGTTGCGGATGGCGCCGGATCAGACAGCATTACCGGGCTTGAAACCGAATTTGTCGCGCTGACCAATCCTTATACCGATGATTTTGACGATCAGATGCGGGTTAATCTGTATTACCAAGGGGCGCTGCGCCCCGATGCCCAGATCGAGGTCTTTGATCGCGATCCCGCAGGCGACGTCACAATCACGTTGCACCGCACCGATGCCCAGGGTGCGGCGGTGATCCCCGTGACATCAGGCCATCGTTATCTGTTTGATGCGGTGGTCCTGCGCCCGGCGCCAGATGCAGGCAGCACGCCGGACGCCGCCGTTTGGGAAACCCTTTGGGCGGCCCTCACCTTTGGGGTGCCATAGGCAACCCAAAAGCGCATGAGGCGGCTTGCCTCTGCCCCGTTTCAGCGGATAGATGCGGCGCATGAGCCAGACAACACCTGATATCCTCTGTATCGGTTCCGTCCTTTGGGACGTGATCGGGCGATCCGAAGCCGCGATGCGCCAAGGTTCTGACATGCCGGGCCGCATCACCCGCCTGCCCGGCGGTGTGGCCTTGAACATCGGCATGGCACTGGCGCGGTTCGGGCTGCATCCGGCATTGCTAAGTGCGGTGGGCCGTGACAGCGAAGGCGATGAATTGATCCGCGCCTGTCAGCGGCGCGGCCTGAACACCGATTTTGTCTACCGCTCGGATGATCTGCCCACGGATCGTTACATGGCAGTGGAAGGCGCAAACGGGTTGATTGCCGCGATTGCCGATGCCCATTCGCTTGAAGCCGCGGGCGACAAGGTTTTGCGCCCCTTATCGGATGGCAAACTGTCCGCGCCCTATACAGGGGCCGTGGCACTGGATGGCAATCTGACCCTTGATCTGCTGGCCCAGATTGCCCAAAGCCCGCTTTTGGCCAAGGCCGATCTGCGGGTTGCGCCTGCGTCTCCCGGCAAGGCATTGCGCCTCAGCCCCTTTGTACAATCGGGGCGTGGCACGCTTTATGTGAACCTCGAAGAAGCCGGGTTGCTGTGCGAGGCGCCGTTTGACAGCTCCATCGAGGCCGCAAAGGGGTTGCTGGCGCGCGGAGCCCTGCGCGCCGTGGTCACGGATGGCGGCAATCCCGCCACGATCGGCCAGGCAGACAGGGTGATCACCATGCAGCCGCCTGCGGTTCATGTGGCCCGTGTCACCGGTGCGGGTGATACTTTCATGGCAGCGCATATTGCCGCCGAACTGCGCGGCAAAGACCCGCAAACCGCCTTGTCCGACGCGCTTGATGCGGCGGCCCTTTACGTGTCCGGAGAGACCAAGATATGACAGCCTTCCCCCTGAGTTTCAGCACCGAAGTTGCCCAAGCCCGCAGCGCAGGCCGTGCCATTGTGGCCCTGGAAAGCACGATCATCACCCATGGCATGCCCTATCCGCAGAACCTAGAGGTTGCCCGCCAAGTCGAAGCAGATGTGCGCGATGCCGGTGCGGTGCCCGCCACCATCGCGGTGATCGCGGGCAAAGTGCACATCGGCCTGGACCCTGATCAACTTGGCGATCTGGCGCAGGCCAAAGGCGTGGCCAAACTCAGCCGTGCCGATATGGCGGTCTGTATCGCCACCGGTGGCACCGGCGCGACAACCGTGGCCGCAACGATGATTGCGGCGCGTCTGGCGGGGATTTCGGTCTTTGCCACGGGCGGCATTGGCGGCGTGCATAAAGGTGCCGAAAACAGTTTTGACATCTCTGCGGATCTGCTGGAGCTGGCCCAAACCCCCGTCACGGTGGTGGCCGCCGGGGCCAAGGCGATCCTTGATGTGGCCAAAACCCTTGAGGTGCTGGAAACCCAGGGCGTGCCGGTGATTGCCGTGGGACAGGACAGTTTTCCAGCATTCTGGAGCGCGACCTCGCCCTTGCAGGCACCGCTGCGCCTTGATGATCCCGCCCAAATCGCACAGGCCCACCGGATGCGGGGTGACATGGGCCTGCCCGGCGGGCAGTTGATTGCCAATCCGATCCCGAAAACGGCCGAAATTCCTGCCGCAGAACTGGCCCCGGTGATTGCGCAGGCTCAGGCAGACGCCCAGGAACAGGGGATTTCCGGCAAAGCCGTCACGCCGTATCTGTTGCAACGGATCTTTGAATTGACCAAGGGGCGTTCCCTGACCGCGAACATCGCATTGGTGCGCAACAATGCCCGTCTGGCAGCCCAGATCGCCCAGCATTTATGCGAGAAACCCGCTTAACACTGGTTAATTCGATGGGAATTGCGGCTAATTCAGCCCCGCCCATTGTTCGCCAAGGTCAAAGCCACTAGCTAGACTCGACTCTCATTTCTGGACCCGTGACGGATGAACACACCCTTTGATATCGAACCCACACCAAAGCGTGGTTTGATTGCGCGCCTGCGGGCCTCCTTTCTGACCGGACTGGTGGTGATTGCACCTGTCGGGCTGACATTGTGGTTGATCTGGACGGTTGTGGGCTGGATTGACGGCTTTGTGCTGCCGCTGGTGCCTGTTGCCTATCACCCCGACCGGATGTTGCAGGATTATCTGGGGCTTGATCCGTCGTCACAGTTTAACGTGCGCGGCCTGGGCGTGGTGATTTTTCTGCTGTTCACGATTGTGGTTGGCTGGGCGGCCAAGGGCATCATGGGGCGGTCCTTGATCCGGTTTGCCGAAGGTCTGGTGGAGCGCACGCCCGTGGTCCGCTCGATCTATTCCGGCATCAAACAGATTTCCGAAACGATTTTTGCGCAATCCGAACGCAGCTTTGAGACCGCCTGTCTGATCGAATATCCACGCCGCGGGATTTGGGCGCTTGGGTTTATTTCAACCACGGCCAAAGGCGAAGTGGCCGATAAAACCAACCCGGGCGCCGAAATGATTTCGATCTTTGTGCCAACCACGCCCAACCCGACATCGGGTTTCTTGCTGTTTTTCCCACGTCATGACGTCATCGAACTTGATATGACGGTGGAAGAGGCCGCCAAACTGGTGATTTCCGCAGGGCTGGTTTACCCGTCAGATCGCGGTACAATTGCCGCAGTGGACAGCGCGATTGTTGAACGGATCAACGCGCCCGAATGATGTCAGCCAAACATCTGTGGCAAATCCAAGGTGCTGCGCTGGCCCAGATCGGCGCTGTGATCCGATAAAAAACGGTCCGCCGCGCCGTATCCGGCCTCGCGCAGGGCGTTGATCACCGCGGCATTCGGCACCATTTTGGTGGCCACCGACAGTTTCTCCATCAAATCGTCATCCGCCACCATATGCACCCGAACACGGTGCATATGGCCCTCTTTTACCGCGCCCTGATCCAGCAGACGCTGCACAAATTCAATCGCACGCAATTCACGCAACAGACTGGAATTAAAGCTGATTTCATTGATCCGGTTCTGGATTTGTTTGGCGGTGACCGGCAGTTCGTCCCGTTCCAGCGGATTGATGTTGATGATCACGATGTCATCGGGCAGATCAGCACGAAACAACGGGAACAGCGCCGGATTGCCGGTATATCCACCATCCCAGAATGCCTCGCGGCGTCCGGTTTCGGGATCCTCCATTTCAACGGCCTTGAACACCGTTGGTAAACAGGCCGAAGCCATCAAGGCATCACCGCTGATCTGATCGCCTTCAAACACTTTGATCTTGCCGTTGCGCACCCGCGTGGCACAGATGAACAGCAGGGGCGCGATGGTGTTGCAGATCCGGTCATAATCAAACCGCGCCACAATATCGGCCAGTGGATTGCGGTAAAACGGCCCGAAGGCATAGGGCGACATCTGCGAGGACACCGCATCGCTCAGGGCCACAGGCCAGCTGTATTCAATCGCCTGGCTCAGCGCGCCGATGCCAAACGGGGCCATCCAAGCGCTCAGGCGCAGATCGCTGACACCCGCCACCTGCCCCCATAGCCATGTCAGATTATCGCGCGCGCCCTGTTTGCCGCCCTGCACCATCCCGGCCTTGAGCGCCGCCCCATTCAGCGCCCCCGCCGACGTGCCGGAAATGCCGCAAATCTCGATCTCGTCATCTTCCAGCAAGCGCTCCAGCGCCCCCCAGGTAAACGCACCATGGGCCCCGCCCCCTTGCAGCGCCAGATTGATACGTTTTTTCGCCATGCTTACAGGGCCGTCCAGCCGCCATCGACGCTGATTGTGGTGCCGGTGATCTGGGCTGCAGCAACAGAGCACAAGAAGGTCGCGGTGCCGCCCATCTGCTCGACTGTTGCAAATTCCTTGCTGGGCTGGCGGGTCAGCATGACATTTTCAATGACCTCTTCGCGGGTCATATTATATTCCTTCATCGTGTCGGGGATCTGTTTTTCGACAATGGGCGTCAACACATAGCCCGGACAGATGGCGTTGCAGGTGATGTCTTCCTTGGCGGTTTCCAGCGCGGTGGTTTTGGTCAATCCGACAATGCCGTGTTTCGCCGCAATATACGCCGCTTTGAACGGTGATGCGGTCAGCCCATGCGCCGACGCGATGTTGATCACCCGTCCCCAGCCTGCCTTGCGCATCATCGGCAGAGCCACGGCAGTGGTGTGAAACGCCGATGAGAGGTTGATCGCGATGATCGCATCCCATTTTTCGACCGGAAAATCGGGGATCGCCGCAACATGTTGGATACCCGCGTTGTTCACCAGAATGTCGCAGGTGCCGGCATCCTCAATCAATTTACGGCATTCATTGCCTTTGGACATATCAGCCTTGATATAACGGGCGCTGACCCCGGTTTCAGCGGCGATCTTTTGCGCCAGGGCGTGATCTTCCTCGGTGTCGGTAAAGGAATTCAGCACAATATCCGCCCCTGCACGGGCCAGTTCCCAGGCAATGCCAAGCCCGATCCCCGAGTTTGAACCGGTGATAACGGCGGTTTTGCCTGTCAGATCAATGGTGAATGCCATGGGGTGTCTCCTTGCGTGGTCTGGGAATATGCTGCGCGCGCATCTTGACGCGCTGCGTTTGCAAAGGAAACGCCCAATTTGAGGTTTGGTTCCCTTGCGCCCAAGGCCAGCACGGCACGGCCCACATAAAAAAAACGCCCGCACGAAGCGGGCGTTAAGTTATTGAGGCAGGTTTCATACAGGCAAGAAACCTATCGAGCAGTGACCCCGTTATAAGCAATATTGCGTCCAAATCCAAGCTAAAAGTTGCAACTCCCCCTTAACCCCCGCTAATCATGGCCCCAATAAAACAAGGGCAGAGCGGGATTGTTGCGAAAATGGCAATGGATTTTTTCCAAAAGTTGCGGGGCGTTGCGGGAATATCTTCACTGATTCTCTACGCGGGACTAGCGATAGCAGAACCACAGCACGGGATATCTATGTATGGTGCCCCGGCCCTGCCCCCTGATTTTGTGTCGCTGCCCTATGCGAACGCCGATGCGCCCAAGGGCGGGCAGATCACCTTGGCCAATACCGGTGGTTTTGACAGCCTCAATCCGTTTGTGCGCAAAGGCAATGTGCCCTGGCAACTGGCGTTTTTCACCCATGAAAGCCTGATGGGCCGGTCCTGGGACGAACCTTTTACACTGTACGGGCTGTTGGCCGAATCGGTTGAGACCGCCGAAGACCGCTCTTGGGTTGAATTTACCCTGCGCCCGGAGGCCGCCTTTTCGGATGGCACCCCGGTCACGGTTGAAGATGTGATCTTTTCCTATGATCTGCTGGGCAGTGAAGGCCATCCGAAATATCACGGGCTGCGCCGCCAGATGGCCAGCATTGAACAAACCGGGCCGCGCAAGATCCGCATGCGTTTTAACAGTGACAACCGCGAACTGGCGCTTTTGGCGGGGATGCGCCCGATCCTGTCCAAGGCACAATGGCAGGGCAAGGATTTTGCCAATGCGCCGTTGCAGGATATTCCGCTGGGCAGTGGCCCCTATGTGGTGAGCGATTATCAGGCGGGCAGGCAAGTCACTTTGACGCGCAATCGCGATTATTGGGGCGTTGATGTGCCGTTTCGCAAAGGCACCAATAACTTTGACCAGATCCGCATTGATTTTTACGGCGATGCCAATGTCCTGTTCGAGGCCTTTAAGGCGGGTGAAATATCCGCGGTGCGTGAATTCAACGCCGAAACATGGGCAACCCAATACCAGTTTCCCGCCATCACCCGTGGTGATGTGGTGAAATCAAGCTTTCCACATCACAAACCGTCGGGGATGACCGGGTTTGTGATGAACACCCGCCGTGCGCCCTTTGATGACTGGCGGGTGCGGGATGCGATGATTGCGGCGTTCAACTTTGAATATATCAATGAAACCCTGACCGGTGGGGCACTGCCCCGGATTTCGTCGTATTTTTCCAATTCCGAACTGGCGATGCAGGCCGGAGCCGCCCCCCCAGCGGTGGCCGATCTGTTGGCCCCCTATCGTGACAGCCTGCTGCCCGGCACAATTGAGGGCTATGCCCTGCCTGTTGGTGATGGATCGGCGCGCAATCGCGGTGGTATTCGCAAGGCGATGCAACAATTGCAGGCCGCGGGCTATTCCGCCGAGGGCGGTGTGATGCGTGATGGCGATGGCAGGCCGCTGCGGTTCCGGATCCTGCTGTCCAAGGGCAATGCCGAACACAGCAAGATTGCCGAACTCTATGTGCAGGCGCTGAAACGGTTGGGCATCACCGCAGAGGTTGAAACAGTTGATACCGCCCAATTGGTCGCCCGCACCAATGCATTTGATTTTGACATGGCCCATTTCCGGCGGGCTTTATCGTTAAGTCCGGGCAATGAGCAACGCTATTACTGGGGCTCCGAGGCGGCAGATCAACCGGGATCACGCAATCTGATGGGGGTGAAAAGCCCGGCCATTGACGGGTTGATCGATCACATGCTGGCGGCGCGGGGCAAGGGTGATTTTATCAATGCCACCCGGGCGCTGGACCGGGTGTTGACCGCAGGGCGTTATGTGATCCCGTTCTGGCAATTTGATGCCGGGTTGATCGCCCATGACAAACATATGAAATACCCCCAGACATTGCCGATCTACGGCGACGGGCCGAATTTCATGCCCGAGGTCTGGTGGTGGCAGGAAGGGTGAGGGTTTGCGGTGTTGTGGCGCCGGATATTTTCAAGGAATGCGAGGCGCAGCCCCTCTGCCCCCCGAAGGTTAAATTGGCCAGATGAAGGGGATCAGACCAGCGATGTAACCCAGAGGATCATCGCATCTTCGGCGCTGGTGGACACCACATTATGGCCCATGGTGGCGTCATAATAGGCGCTGTCGCCACGGCGCAATTCGACGGGTTCATAAAATTCGGTGAACAAATGCACCACGCCGGTCAGCACATAGAGGAATTCCTCGCCGTCATGGCGTACCCAGCCATCGAATTCTTCCATGCTGCGGGCGCGGATACGGGCGCGATAGGGCAGCATCTGTTTTTTGCGCAGGGTATCGCCCAGCAGTTCATGTTCATAGGTTGTCGTGGCTTTGGCGGTGCCTTCCCCCATTTTGGTCACGGCCATGCGCCCGTTGATCTTGTCTGCGGCGGGGGGCGTGAACAATTGCGGCACCGAGATTTCGAGGCCCACGGCGAGCTTTTTCAAGGCGTCATAGGTTGGTGACATCTGGCCGTTTTCGATCTTGGACAGGGTGGAGCGCGCCAATCCGGCCTGTTTTGCCGCCTGTTCCAGCGTCCATTTGCGGCCTTTGCGCAATTCGCGCACCCGCGCGCCCAGATCAACAGGGGGCGCAACATCGGTTTCGCCGCTGGAGCGGGCAATGGTGATCAGGTTTTCAGGTGCTTGTTTGCTCATGGCAAAGCTATATCGGCCGGATGACGCGCTTGCAACGCTGGCGGCTCTGGGCTAGCGCAAGGGGCATGGAAAATCTGTCTGATCAAATGGGCTTTGGCCCCTGCCCTGCGCCCTTTAATCTGGCGGAATATGTGCTGACTGCGGCGGCGGCGCCCGCCGGTAAGATCGCCCTGCAGATTCTCGCGGCCGAGGCGGGCGAAAGCTGGACATATGGGGCCTTGCAAGCGGCGGTGCGCGGCACGGCAACGGGGCTATTGGCGCAGGGGTTGAATCCCGGTGACAGGCTGTTGATGCGGCTTGGCAATACCCCCGATTTCCCGCTGGCCTATCTGGGGGCATTGGCCGCCGGATTGGTGCCTGTGCCCACTGCCGCGGTGTTGACCGAAGCCGAAGTCATCAAGATCATTGCACAATTACAGCCTGCGGCGATCCTGCGTGATCCTGAGGTGGCCTGCCCTGACAGCGACATAGAAATCCCTTTGGAGCGCTTGCGCGCGATGCGGGATTTGCCGCCCGCAGACTGGCATCGCGGTGATCCCGAACGTCTGGGCTATATTATCTATACCTCTGGCACTTCTGGTGTGCCCTCGGCGGTCAAACATGCGCATCGCGCGATCTGGGCCAGACGGATGATGTTTCAGGGCTGGTATGGCCTGGGCGCGGATGACCGGGTTTTGCATGCGGGGGCGTTCAACTGGACCTATACATTGGGCACCGGATTGATGGACCCCTGGACCATGGGCGCAACCGCCCTGATCCCGGCGCCGGGCACCTCTGCATCTGATTTGCCAGATCTGTTGCGCCACCATAACGCCAGCATTTTTGCGGCGGCGCCGGGGGTTTACCGGCAAATGCTGCGCGGGCGCGGGCAGCTTGATCTGCCGTCCTTGCGCCATGGCTTGAGTGCAGGGGAAAAAATGGCCGCCCCGGTGCGCAGCGATTGGCAATCCGCGACAGGCACCGCGATCTATGAGGCCTTTGGCATGTCGGAATGTTCGACATTTATTTCCGGCTGTCCTGTTCATCCGGCCAGCACCGGCGCGCTTGGCCGTGCCCAACCCGGGCGTCAGGTATGTTTGATGGGGCCAGAGGGGCCGGTCGACACGGGGATTGCGGGCACCATCGCCATTCACCGCAGCGATCCGGGGCTGATGCTGGGCTATCTGGATGCGCCTGAACAAACCCGCGCACGGTATCACGGCGACTGGTTTTTGACCGGTGATCAGGCGGTGATGGATGAGGACGGGCAGATCACCTATCTGGGGCGCAATGATGACATGATGAATGCAGGCGGGTTTCGGGTGTCCCCGCTGGAGGTTGAGGCGGCACTGGCGGGTGCGCTGGGGATCACCGGCATTGGCGTCACCGAAGTGGCGGTCAAAAACGGCGTCTCGGTGATTGCGGCGTTTTACACGGCGCCCGCCCCTCTGGACGCGGCCGAGTTGCAGCGGTATGCCGAGGCCAAGCTGGCGCGCTACAAACAACCCCGCCTGTTTCAACAGGTGCCGGTGCTGCCCCAGGGGGCGAATGGAAAAATGCTGCGCCGGACATTGCGGGCTGATTATGAGGCAAAGAAATATGACTGATCCCATTAAGCTCGACATTATGTCCGATCCGATTTGTCCGTGGTGCTATATCGGCAAGGCGCATCTGGACAAAGCATTGGCAGAAATTCCCGGTCACCCGTTTTTGATCGAATGGCATCCATTTCAATTGAACCCTGACATGCCCGCCCAGGGCATGGAGCGGCGCGCCTATCTCGAAGGTAAATTCGGCGGCAAGGACGCGGCGGTCAAAGCCTATGCGCCCGTGGTAGAACATGCCGCCAAAGCAGGGTTGAACATCAATTTTGAGGCGATGAAACGCACCCCTAACACCTTGAATGCGCATCGTTTAATCCACTGGGCAGGTATCGAAGGGCGGCAAACCGCGGCGGTGTCTGCGCTGTTCAAAGCCTATTTTGTTGATGCCCGTGATATTGGTGATGCCGAAGTTCTGGCCGATATTGCCGACAGCATCGACATGGACGCGGCGGTGGTGACCAAATTACTGGACACCGAAGAAGATGCACAAAACATCCGCGATCGTGACAGCCACAGCCGCAACATGGGGATCAATTCGGTGCCGACCTTTATCGTTGCCAACCAACATGCGGTGCCCGGCGCGCAGCCGCCCGAATTGTGGCACAAAGTGATTGCCGAACTCACCGGCAAAGCCTGACACATACTATGGCGCTTGGGACACAGGTTGTTGCCCAAGTGTTTCACTGGTTTTGCCAATCGCAAATTTCTCGCGTAGGATTCTCGTCATAAGGGGCGTGAGACCCCATCGAGAGAGCGGCGGTAAAATGGCAGACAATCAGACAAATCCGGCTTTGATGAACAGGGTCCATGTGACAGGTGTGTTGCAGAACAGTTTTTCATTTACAGAACAAGACAGCACAACAGAGCGTACAATCAAAGCAATCTGGCGCAATGAGACCGGCCGTTTCGACAGTCAGCCAGCACAGTTTCAAAGGCAATGAATCTGCTGCGCGCCCCGCACCGATCCGTGCTGGCCTATGGGGTTTTTGATGTTCTGAACGCAAAGGAAATCAAATTCCTGAAAACATTACAACGCCTTGGCAATGAGGTAATCATCGGCTGTCGCAGTGATCACTTGATCGCCAGTCAAGGCAGGCCTTGTTTGAACAGCTTCACAAAGCGGCGCAGGACATTGGAAAGTTGCCGGTTTGTCAGCCGGGTTATTCCCGAAGAAACCCGGGATCAAAAACGCATCGACATCGTGAATTATGATGTTTCGGCGCTGGTCCTGGCGGATTCTGAGGCAGGAAATTATGATGATCTGCAGGATATTGTTAAAATCCTATATATTTCGGACGGTAAGATGCCGGAATCCCGACCGCACATTGTCTTGCCTGCCCTAAATTTAGCCATCGGTTAAGGGTTTTTGCATTACTGATTGCCGCAGTTGCAACCGTGAGTTAATCCTTGTGTGTTTTCAAGGAGCAGCATGTGTCACAGCAGTCAGGTCAATTCACAATGGGCCGCGTTGAATTTATCGCGCTGATTGCGATGATGTTCGCCACAATTGCATTTTCAATCGATTCAATGCTGCCAGCATTGCCAGCCATTGGGTTGGATCTTTCTCCGGAAACCCCTGAAAATGCGGCCTTTATTCTGACCAGCTTTGTTCTGGGCATGGGGGCTGGCACATTTATCAGCGGGCCTTTGTCTGATGCTTTTGGGCGGCGGCGGATCATTTTTGTCGGGACGTTTCTGTATATTGCGTCGGCGGCGGTGGCCTGGGCCAGTTCGACGCTTGAGATCATGTTGATTGCGCGGCTGTTTCAGGGGCTCGGCGCTTCTGGCCCGCGCATTGTTGCCGTGGCGATTGTGCGCGATCTGTATTCAGGGCGTGAAATGGCGCGCATTGTGTCGATTGTGATGCTGATTTTCACGCTTGTCCCTGCCTTTGCCCCCGCGATGGGCGCGGTGATCATTGCCGGTGTCGGCTGGCGCGGGATTTTTCTGGCCTTTATCATCTTCTCAACCATTTCAGTGATATGGATGGGGTTGCGCATGCCGGAAACCCTTGATCCGGCGGATCGTCGGCCGATCCGTTTTTCCTTGATGACAAATGCCGTGAAAGAAATGTTCACCCATCCTGCGGTACGCCTGTCGATCTTTGTGCAATCTTTGGCGATGGGCATCCTGTTTCTGACCCTGATGTTGATCCAACAAATCTATGCCGATGATTTCAACCGCGCAGAAAGCTTTCCTTTCTGGTTTGGCGGAATTGCCTTGGTTGCCGGCACCTCAAGCCTGCTGAATGCGTCATTGGTGATGCGCTTTGGCATGCGGCGGATGGTGACACTTACGCTGGGCGGGCAGATCATTATTTCTGCGATGTTGCTGGTAACTGGCTTTGCTGATCTGGCAGAACCCTATGGTTTTGCAGGATTTTTATTCTGGCAGACCTGCGTGTTCTTTCAGGCGGGGCTGACCCTTGGCAATCTCAATGCCATCGCGATGGAACCGATGGGCCATATTGCGGGCATGGCGGCTTCGGTGATCGGGGCGTTTTCCACGGTGATCGCCGCGCTTATCGCCTCGGGCATTGTGCTGGTCTTTGTCGGCAGCATACATGTGTTATTTGCATCCGTGTTGTTGATGAGCCTGATTGGTTTCGCCCTGATGCTGCTCATGGGGCGCATCGAAACGCAGATGCAGGCGGCAGAATAACCGCCGCCTATTGCCTTTCAATACGTCTTTTAACCTGATGATTTTTTGCGTTGCTTTTCCTTGGCAATCACATGTTCGGCCAGATCCCGGGCAATGGCAAAAGCGCCTTTGATCTTGTCGCTGTCTTTTTTCCAATCGCGGCGCACCACGATCTTGTTGTCACGTACCTTGGCAAGACCGCGCTGGTCTTCGATAAAGTTCACCAATCCCTCTGGCGAGGCGTATTTGTCATTGTGGAACTGGATTGTGACCCCTTTTGGCCCGCCATCCAGCTTGGCAATACCGGCGCGTTTGCACATGGCTTTGATCCGCACCACCAACATTAACGTGTTGACCTCTTTGGGTAATTTCCCAAAACGGTCAATCAATTCTGCGGCAAAACCTTCCAGTTCGACCTTGGTACTCAGGCTGGAAAGGCGGCGATACAGGCCCAGACGCACATCCAGATCAGGCACATAGATTTCCGGGATCAATACCGGCACGCCCAGATTGATCTGTGGCGCCCATTGATCATCGGCCTCACTCAGGCCTTCCATCTCTCCGGCTTTGATCTTGGCGATCGCCTCTTCCAGCATGGATTGATACAGTTCAAAGCCGACATCGCGCATCTGGCCGGATTGCTCTTCGCCCAACAGGTTGCCCGCCCCGCGAATATCAAGGTCTTGCGAGGCCAGCGTGAACCCCGCACCCAGCGTATCCAGTGATCCAAGCACCCGCAGGCGTTTTTCAGCGGTTGTGGTCAATTTCGCGCGTGGTTTGGTGGTGAGATAGGCATAGGCGCGGGTTTTGGAGCGCCCGACACGGCCCCTGATCTGATAAAGCTGCGCCAGACCAAACATATCGGCGCGGTGCACCACCATCGTATTGGCCGTCGGAATATCAAGGCCGGATTCAACAATTGTCGTGGCCAGCAAAATATCGAATTTGCCATCATAAAAGGCATTCATCCGGTCATCCAGCGCGCCCGCTGCCATCTGGCCGTGCGCCACAACATAGGTGAGTTCAGGCAATTGGTTTTGCAGGAATTTTTCGATCTCCGGCAGATCGCTGATGCGCGGCACCACATAAAAGGATTGCCCACCACGATAATGTTCACGCAACAGGGCCTCGCGCAGGGTCACGGCATCAAATTCGCTGACATAGGTGCGGATCGCCAGACGATCGACGGGCGGCGTGCCGATGATGCTCAGATCGCGCACCCCCGTCAGGGACAATTGCAAGGTCCGCGGGATCGGCGTGGCGGTCAGCGTCAACACATGAATATCCGACCGCATCTGTTTCAAACGTTCTTTATGGCCGACACCAAAATGCTGTTCCTCGTCAATCACCAACAGGCCAAGATTATGAAAACGAATGCTTTTAGCCAAAAGCGCATGGGTGCCGATGACAATATCCACCGTGCCTCGTGCCATGCCATCACGGGTGGCAGCGGCGTCTTTGGCGCTTACAAAACGGCTGAGCTGGCGCACCTCGATGGGAAAGCCGCGAAACCGTTCGGCAAAGCTTTTGAAATGTTGGCGGGCCAGCAATGTCGTCGGCGCGACCACCGCAACCTGCACACCCGACATTGCCGCGACAAAAGCCGCGCGCATCGCCACTTCGGTTTTGCCAAACCCCACATCGCCACAGATCAGCCTGTCCATCGGATTGCCCGACGTCAGATCATCCACCACATCCCCGATGGCACGCAGTTGATCATCGGTTTCGGAATAGGGAAACCGCGCTGAAAACGCATCCCACATGCCATGCGGGGGCTCCAGAATCGGTGCTTTACGCAGGGCCCGTTCCGCAGCAATCCGGATCAATTTGTCCGCCATCTCGCGGATACGTTCCTTGAGCTTGGCCTTTTTCGCCTGCCATGCGCCGCCGCCAAGACGGTCAAGAAGCCCCTCTTCATGGCCGTATTTCGACAAGAGTTCGATGTTTTCAACCGGCAGGTACAGTTTTGATTGCTCGGCATATTCCAACACCAGACATTCATGTGCGGCTCCGGCTGCGGTGACCACCTCCATGCCTTGATAGCGCCCGATCCCGTGATCCACATGCACCACCAGATCACCGGCGCTCAGGGATTGCGCTTCGGTGAGGAAATTCTCGGCGCGACGTTTGCGCTTGGGGGCGCGGATCAACCGATCTCCCAACACATCCTGTTCGGAAATCACCGTCAATCCGGGCGCTTCAAACCCGTGTTCCAAAGCCCAGACCACCAGATGCAGCCCGCGTTTGCCAACCCGTCCGGCATGGGCCACGGGGATGACATCAACCAGACCTTCATCTTCGATCAGGCCAGTCAACCGTTCGCGCGCGCCTTCGGAATAGCTGGCAATCACCACAGGCCCGACTTCAAGCTTTGCTTTCACATGGGTCGCTAAGGCCTTAAAAAGGCTGATTGACTCCTGCTGGCGTTCCGGTGCAAAATTACGCCCGATCCGCGCCCCCGCATCCAGAACATGATACCCTGTCGGCTGTGGCAGCGGGTTGAACTGCACGATGCGGTGATCTTGGCTCGCCAAGAGCCATGCCTCATCATCAAGATACAGCCCCTGAGGCGGACAGGGTTTATAGACGCTGTCCATCCTGGAGCGGTTGAGCATCGCCAGACGGCGGGTTTCATATTGATCTGCAATACTGTCCCAACGCGCCAATCGCGCTGCAGTGGTCTGGTCATCCAATGTGATCGTCGCGCCTGGCAGATAGTCAAACAGGGTTTCCAGACCGTCATGAAAAAACGGCAACCAATGTTCCGCACCCTGATGTTTGCGCCCTGCGCTGATCGCCTCATAAAGCGGATCATCTGTCCCGGCGGCGCCAAATTCGATGCGATAATTCTGCCGGAAACGGGTGATCGCCGCCTCGTCCAGAATGACCTCGCTGACCGGGGCCAGTTCAACAACCTCCAGCTTTTCTGTCGTACGTTGCGTGGCGGCATCAAACCGGCGCGCACCATCCAGCACATCGCCAAACAGATCCAGCCGCACCGGCCCCAGATCGCCAGGGGGATAGATATCAATGATCCCGCCGCGAATCGCATAATCCCCCGGTTCCATCACCGTCGGGCTTTGCACAAATCCCATCCGCACCAGAAAGCCCCGCAGCGCGGCTTCATCAATCCGGTCGCCAACACGGGCCGAAAACGCCGCATCGCGCAATGTGGCGCGGGCGGGCACCCGTTGTGAGGCAGCGTTCAAGGTGGTCAGCAGGATAAATTTTTCCGGCATCCCATGCACCAGCGCGGCAAGGGTGGCCATGCGCTGTGCGGAAATATCGGCATTGGGCGACACCCTGTCATAGGGCAGGCAATCCCAGCCCGGAAAAGTAAATACCGGCATCTCCGGCGCAAAAAACCCCACGGCGGCCTGAATCGCCGCCATGCGTTTGTCATCCCGTGCCACATGCAGCACCGGCACATTTTTACTGGCGATTTCATCAAGAATGGCGCGGGCGTCAAACCCTTCGGGAACGCCGGACAGGGTTATTTTACTGGAATCAGGCATAGGTCTCACTTGGCGTTGAAGGCTGGGATGTCACCCGCCCAAAGGCCCGATGGTCATGTTCTGGTACATGCCCCACAGCGCGGTCACAAAGATCGACACCATGCCGATGATCTGGGTGTACAGGCGATGGCGCATCAAACGGCGCTGCAGGCGATCCCCCGTTGCACCCTCGATCTGGATCAACCGGGCGGTGGATAGGCTTAACAATCCGATCAATGACAGCGGGAAGCCGAGCAAAAACACCGCCTGGGCAAATTCCATCTTGTAATAGAACCCCAACAGCACCAGCAGCGTCAAAAAGAAACAGCCAAATCCCAGCAACCAAAGGCCCGACATCTGTCCGATATACAGAAGGCGATTGACATAAATCCGCACCAGATCTTCGAGATCGACATCGGCCTGCCCGCCATGACGGCGCGCCCGCAACACCATGTCATAAGGCACGCCCAGCACCCAATGGCTTGCGGTGGACCAGACAACCGCAAGCACAATCCAGAACCAGAGGTTCGAGAAGGAACGCATGTCGATCAATTCAAAGAGAGTTTTATACCAGTCCAAAACAGCAGTCCAATTTGGAAGAATGCGCAGGACATACCCAAGCCAGTGGGCAATTCCTAGCCTTGAGGGGACAGATTTTTCGTGGCAAGCCATAGCGACCACCAATTGAGGTATTTTTGCATGCACCCTGTTCACGCCCCCTTTCCTGCCACGCGCCTGCGCCGCACCCGTGTTTCCCCTGCCTTGCGCGGGTTGGTGCGCGAAAATGCGCTTGAGACCGCTGATCTGATCTGGCCTATTTTTGTGCGTGCAGGCGAAGGTATCGAAGAACCCGTGCCCTCGATGCCCGGTGTGATGCGGCGGTCGGTGGATCGTGTTGTTGCAGCGGTCGCCGAGGCCGAGGCGCTGGGCATTTCCGCGATCTGTGTGTTTCCCTATACGGGTCTTGAGGACCGCACCGAAGATTGCGCCGGCGCCTGGGATCCACAAAACCCCGCCAACCGCGCCATCCGCGCCATCAAAACCGCTTTTCCCCATCTCGCCGTGATGAGCGACGTGGCGCTGGACACCTATAATATCAACGGCCATGACGGCTTTGTCGAAGATGGGATCATCGTCAATGACCGCACGGTTGCGGCCCTGGTCAAAATGGCCCTGTCCCAAGCCGAAGCCGGTGCCGATATCATTGGCCCGTCTGATATGATGGACGGTCGGATTGGCGCGATCCGTTCTGCGCTTGAAACGGCCGGGCATTCCGATGTGCTGATCCTCAGCTATGCGGCCAAATATGCCAGCGCATTCTATGGCCCGTTTCGCGATGCGGTGGGGGCTTCAGGTGCGCTGACCGGCGATAAAAAGACCTATCAGATGGATCCGGCCAATGCCGATGAGGCGCTGCGCCTGGTGGCGCGTGATCTGTCCGAAGGCGCCGATATGGTCATGGTCAAGCCGGGCCAACCCTATCTGGATATCTGCCGCCGCGTGAAAGACACCTTTGGCGCGCCGACCTTTGCCTATCAGGTGTCCGGGGAATACAGCATGATCAAAGCCGCCGCACAAAACGGCTGGATTGACGAAGAACGGGTGATGCTGGAAAGCCTGATGGCGTTCAAACGGGCGGGCTGTGACGGGGTGTTGACCTATTTTGCCCCCGCAGCGGCACGCATTCTAAACGGTACCAGAACATGAAAAACCGCAGGTCGGCTTGTGCCCGGTCTGTTTGGAAATGATTTAGATGATTGATGTTATAGGGCTTCTGCCTGATTTCGGCGCTTGGCTTGTCTGTGCGGTTGCGGTGGTGGCAGGCACGATGTTGCAACGTCTTTCCGGTGCGGGCTTTGGCATGATCGCGGCCCCGGTGATGACGCTGGTTGCGGAATCCTATGTGCCGGGCACAATTTTGTTGCTGGGTTTTGCGGTGGGCTTGGGATCCGTGTTGGGCGCAGAGGATGCGGTTGTCATGGCGGATCTGCCGCCCGGATTTCTGGGGCGGATGCTGGGGGCGGCGGTGGCAGCCTCCATCGCGACGCTGGTGGTCGGGTCGGCGGCTTTGCCGGTCATCGTGGCCTGTATCGTGCTGTTTTCCGTCGCATTGAACCTTGCGGGGCTGAAAATCCCGATCACCAAAGTATCGCTGTTCAGTGCAGGCAGTATCGCGGGGGTGATGGGCACATTGACGGGCATTGGCGCGCCACCGATGGCGATCCTGTATTCTTCGGTGGAGACACGCCGTTCCGCCGCGTCGCAGAATGCCTTTTTCGGCTTTGGCATGGTGGTGTCGATACTTGCACTGGCGCTTGCCGGCTTGATCCGCTTGCCCCAAATCGCCTTTGCGCTGTCATTGCTGCCCTTGGTGCCCATCAGCCTGTATATTGTACGCCCGTTGATGCGGCGGTTTGAACGCGGGTCAATCCGCCCTTGGGCGCTGGGCTTGGCAACACTTGCGGCTTTGATCCTGTTGGCGCGGTCGATTTTATAACCCGCATCCAGCCCCGTCACGGCACCAATCCGCGCACCCTCGTTAAGCACATGACACGGAGCGAAAAACCGCCTATCATTGCACGCAAGTCGGGCAAACCGGCAATAGGCAACACACAGGCAAATCACATGAGCAATCCGAATTTTTCGCGGCGGGTTTTTACCCTGGGCACTTTGGCATCTGTCGGGGTCACAGCGGCCTGCGGCAACGGCATTGGCACGCGCGGGCCACAGACCATCGACGCCCGCGTTGATGCAACGTTAAACGAAATGTACCGCAGCTATCCGAATACCGAACAACTGGCGGCCAAATCCAACGGCATGTTGGTCATGCCGCTGGTGACAGAGGCCGGTCTTGGGTTGGGCGGTGCTTACGGGCGCGGTGCCCTGCGCGTGAATGACGTGACCGTTGATTATTATTCCGTGACCAAAGCCTCCGGCGGGTTGCAGATTGGCGCACAGCAATATGCGCATGTGTTGTTTTTCATGACCGAAGAAGCATTGACGCAGTTTCGCCGCTCTCCGGGGTGGGCCGCAGGGGCCGATCTGGAATATGTGATCTCAGACAAGGGCGACAGTGTGGCCGCGGATACCACCACGGTATTGGCCCCGGTTCTGGCGGTCGTTTTTGGCCGTGCAGGTCTGCGGATCGGTGCGACATTGGAAGGCACCAAATATTCGCGCATCATTCCTTGATGGCCTTGCTCCGGCAGAGGGCGCTATGCCGCCTTCTGCTGGGGATGCATCAGGTTTTCAGCGGCGTCATGGATCTGGCGCACTGCGCTGTCCATTTGCCCCAAAAGCAGATCCAGATCTTTCTGGGCATTGCCCAGTTGCTGCACAATTTCATCCAATCCATCAACACGTTCGGCAATCCGCGAGCGTTCGATCTTGCACATCACACGGGTCATTTCCAACCCTGCTTTCAGCCGCCGCACATCGTTGCAAATGCGGGAAAACGCACTGACCCGGTCCACAACTTCCAACACCGCTTTCTGGGCCTGGATCGCAAAATCCTCTTGCTGGCGTCGTAATACCGCCAATTCCTGAATGCGGTCTTCACCGTCAATTTCAGGCTCCAGCGCGAATTGTTTCAGCAATTCCCGCTGCACCATGGACACCCCGTGCAGGAATTCCGCATCCACCAGAAAATCATTGCCGAGATGCGACATCTCACTGAAATGCGCCACAGCATTGGCCAGTGATTGGGTCATCTGGCGGTGGTTGTTGGAAATGACACTGATTGGCCCGTCGGTGCCTTCCAGCCGCCCGGCCTGAAGCCGCATATTATAGGGAATCTGGTTGGTTTGTTTGAATATTTGCACGACTTTTCCGGCCTGTTGGTCAATCTTCCCAACCCCGTCTTTGATCGTCAGAATCGCCCGCAGCCGCCAATCCTGTGCCCGCCCCAAGGCCGCATCGCGGCTTTGGGCCTCTTGGGACAGGGCCTGCGCCATAAATCTTTCATAGCTGTCAAACCCCAGATCCGAAAGCCGCGACAGCAATGCCGCGGCACTGGCCTCGGCTGCAATGCCATCCTGTTGTTCGCTGTGGCGCAAATCGCTGTAAATCTGCTGGATCTGCTGAAACAATATGCCCGTAGGTTTGATCCGCACCGAGACAAAGCCGCCTTCCAGCGGGCAGACCACCGCCATGACCCAGTAATGGCTGCCATCTTCTGCCAGATTTTTAACAAAACCACCAAACGGCGATCCGGCCTTGAGCATCGACCACATCAGGTGAAACACCCCCGAAGGCATATCGGGGTGGCGCACCACCTTGTGGGGCGCGCCGATCAAGGCCTCCCAGGGATAGACGGAAACCCGCTGAAACACCGCATTGGCGGCCTGAATAACCCCGCGCCCGTCGGTGCGTGAATAAAATATTTCCTCCAGCGCAAAATTGCGGCTTTCAACACTGGCGGTTTCGCGAGGGGCGGGGGCTGGGGGGGCAGACATCGAAAATCCCTTTTGACTGCCCCCTGATGCCAGAGATTCCTGACCAAATGATTAAGCTTGGACGCAGCCCCCGGTAATCTTACCCCATGGCGCGCAGGCGTTTGATCAGACTGGAGGTATCCCAGCGCCCACCGCCTTGTTTTTGAACATCCTTATAGAACTGATCCACCAAGGCTGTGACCGGCAGGCTGGCACCGGTTTCATCCGCCGTATCCAGACAGATCCCCAGATCCTTGCGCATCCAATCCACCGCAAACCCGTGTTCGAATTGATCATCCAGCATGGTTTCATACCGGTTGGCCATCTGCCATGATCCCGCGGCCCCCTGAGAGATCACCTCAACCACCGCGCGCCCGTCCAGGCCGGCTTTTTCGGCAAAATGCAGCGCTTCGGACAGGCCCTGCACCAGACCTGCAATGGCAATCTGGTTGCACATCTTGGTCATCTGTCCGGCACCGCTGTCGCCAATCCGGCGGCATATCTTGGAATAGATCTCCATCATCGGCAACGCGCGGCTGAAAGCCCCCTCATCACCGCCACACATGATCGACAGCTGGGCGTTTTCCGCGCCGGCCTGCCCGCCTGAAATCGGCGCATCGACAAAGGAAATCTGCGCCGTATTTGCCGCCTGATACAATTCGCGCGTCACCGCCGCCGATACCGTTGTATGATCCACAAAGATCGACCCGGCGGTCATTCCGGCAAACGCCCCGTCCGCGCCCAGACAGACAGAGCGCAGATCATCGTCATTGCCAACACAGGCCATGACAAAATCCGCACCTGTTGCTGCGGCCTTGGGCGTTGGTGCCGCCGCACCACCATATTGCGCGGCCCAATCTTCGGCTTTGGCTGCGGTGCGGTTATAGACTGTTACCTCATGACCGGCGTTTTGCAGATGCCCTGCCATTGGTCCGCCCATTACCCCAAGTCCCAAAAATGCGAGCTTTGCCATCTGCTTTTCCTTGTCCATCAGTTGCGCTATTGCAGATACTTACCTACCACCTCGTGCGCCTTGGTCAATCGGTGCCGCCACTTCGGAGCGTTTAATGGCCCTCATCTTTCGCTGGTTGGTCCGGCTTGCTGTGTCTCTGGTTGTGCTGAGCGTGCTAAGCGTGGGCCTGATCTATTGGATCGCCGCGCGGTCCCTGCCCGATTATGACGATACTGTTGCGGTCAGCGGCATCACCGGCAAGATCGAGATTGTGCGCGACAATGCCAATGTGCCGCATATTTTTGCCGATACAGATGCCGATGTGTTTTTCGGCCTTGGCTTTGCCCATGCCCAAGACCGCATGTGGCAGATGATCAATCTGCGCCGCACCGCACAGGGCCGCCTCAGCGAAGTCTATGGCACCACCACATTGAACATTGATAAGCTGTTGCGCCGCTTTGATATCTATACATTGGCGGTGCAATCGGTCGACGCGCTGACCCCTGAAACCCGCGCGGCACTTGAGGCCTATTCAGCGGGGGTAAATGCCCGCATCAACCAGATCAACACCGAGGCCCTGGGCCGTGGCGCACCCGAGATGTTGCTGTTCAACGCCCCGATGGCACCCTGGCGCCCTGCGGATTCGGTGGCGATTTCCAAGCTCATGGGATTGCAGCTGTCCGGTCATCTGGAGGCCGAGGTGATCCGCGCGCGCACCTCGCTGGCACTGCCTGACGAAAAACGCCTGTCCGACATCCTGCCCGATGTGCCCGGCAGTGGCATTGCCGCCCTGCCCGAATATGCCGCCTTGGCGCCCGGTGTGGCGCGGTTTGCCGCCAATATCCCGCTGGATCCAAACCCGCTGTCACCCTTCAAACATCTGGCCTTTGCAGGGGCCTCGAATGCCTGGGCCGCGGCGCCGTCGCGCTCGGCGTCGGGGGGGACATTGCTGGCCAATGATCCGCATCTGGGCTTTACCGCCCCTGCAATCTGGTATCTGGCGCGGCTTGAGCTGGCCTCTGGCGGGGTGATCGGCGGCACGATTCCGGGCATTCCCGCGGTGCTGACCGGACGCAGCGCCGATCTGGGCTGGGGCGTAACCAGCGCCTATGTCGATGATCAAGACGCCTATATCGAAGAATTGAACCCGCAAAACCCCGAAGAATACCGCACCCCGGACGGCTACAAGAAATTCCGCACCCGTGGGTCGATCATCACGATCAAAGACGCCGATCCCGTTACCGTCACCCTGCGCTGGACCGACAATGGCCCCGTCCTGCCCGGCAGCCACTATAACCTCGCCGCGATCACCCCGCCCGGCCATGTGGCCTCGGTGAATTGGACCGTGCTCAGCGGGCGCGATACCACCCTTGATGCCGCATTGCAGATCATGGAAGCCAAAACCGTTGAAGCCGCGATTGCCGCGGGTCAATCCTATATTGCTCCGGCCCAGAACCTGACACTGGTGGACCACAGTAAGATCGCGATGAAAACCATCGGCGCGATGCCGCGCCGTGATGCCGCCCATCAAAGCCAAGGCCGGATGCCCAGCCCCGGATGGATCGCAGCCAACCGCTGGCAAGGGATGCTGCCCTATACCGCCAATCCCGAATTTATCGCCCCCGCGGGCGGGATATTGGGCAATACCAACAACAAAACCGTCGATCGCCCGTTCCCCAACCATGTGTCGTTCCTCTGGGGGGATACCCAGCGCGTGCAACGCTGGCAGCGGCTGATGCAGGGGCGTCAGGTGCATACCCGCGACAGTTTCATTGAGGCGCAACTGGACACCGTCAGCTTTACCGCGCGATCGCTTTTGCCGCTGATCGGCTCCGAACTCTGGTTCACCGGCGAGGCTGCGGCTGAGGGCACAGCGGAACGACAACGCCAGCGGGCGCTGATCCTGCTGGCAGGATGGTCCGGTGAAATGAACGAACATCTGCCCGAACCGCTGATCTACGCGGCATGGCTGCGGGCCTTGCAGGATCGCCTGATCCAGGATGAACTCGGCCCGCTGGCCGCCGAATTTGACCACGTCGAACCCCTGTTCATCGAACGGGTGTTTCGCGATGTGGACGGGGCATCGGCATGGTGTGACGTGCTGCAATCGGCACAAAAGGAAACCTGCCCGGAAATGGCGCGACTGGCCCTGGATGATGCCCTGCTGTGGATCAATGAAACATGGGGCGGCACACTTGAATCCCTGCGCTGGGGGGATGCCCACCAAGCAACCCATGACCATCAGGTGCTGGGCAATGTGCCGGTGCTGCGCTATTTTGTAAACATCCGCCAATCCACCTCGGGCGGCGACAACACCCTGATGCGCGGCCGCACCAAAGGCAGCGGCGCTAACCCGTTTGAAAACGTACATGGCGCGGGCTATCGCGGGGTCTATGATTTCGCCGATCCCGACAGTTCGGTCTTTGTCACCTCGACCGGGCAATCAGGGCATTTCCTGTCCCGCCACTATGACGATCTGGCACAGCTGTGGCGCAGGGGCGAATATATCCCGATGTCACTGGATGCAGATCTGGCCCGTGCCGCCGCAGTGGGGGTGACCGTGCTGACACCAAACGCACCATGAACCGCGTCATCCTCTTGAACAAACCCTTTGGCGTCCTGTCACAATTCACCGACAAAGGCAGCGCCGGCAGCACCCGCCCGACCCTGTCCCAGTATATCGACGAACCGGGGTTTTATCCGGCAGGACGCCTGGATCGCGACAGCGAAGGCCTGTTGGTGCTGACCGACAACGGCGCCTTGCAGGCACGCATTGCCCATCCCAAATACAAACGTCCCAAAACCTATCTGGTTCAGGTCGAAGGCCAACCCGATGAAACAATGCTTGAGGCGTTGCGCAAAGGGGTGATCCTCAAAGACGGCAAAACCGCCCCGGCCGAGATTTCCCAGATTGATCCCCCCGCCGCCCTATGGGACCGTGATCCGCCCGTAAGATTTCGCAAAACCGTGCCGGATGCCTGGCTGCGCATCACCATCCGCGAAGGGCGCAACCGCCAGGTGCGGCGCATGACTGCCCATGTGGGCCTGCCGACACTGCGCCTGATCCGCAGCCGGATCGGGGATTGGACCCTGAATGACCTGCGCCCTGGCACCTGGCGATGGGCCTCCGAGACAGGCGCCTGACCGCTTTCTTTCTGGCCGAAAATATTCCGGGGGAGTCCGCAGGACGGGGGCTGGCCCCCTCCCCGCTCTATCCAAGAAACGCCGCAAAAACGGCACAGACCGACCGGAAAATTTAAAATTTTCCGTCGCAGAATTTACAAAAATTCTGCACCTACAACCGCTGGAACTGCGCTTCTTGCTGGGCCGACCACCGCACGGTTATTTCAAAGCCGTCTTCAGTCTGGCGTTCGCGCTGCACCACATCCTGAGCAAACAACCACGCGCGTTTCTTGCCCTCGGCAAAACCCAGCGTCAGATCGGCCTCACGGACCGCGCCTTGCAGGGCTTCGGCAACCACCTGCTGCACCCGGTCAAGGCCCTCTCCGGTGATCGCGGAAATCGCCAAAACATCAGGATCACGCGCGGCGCGCTGGCGCATCGCTTCCCCGGCCTCCGCCCCGAGCAGATCAATCTTGTTCCAGATCTCGAAACTGCGGGTATCATCCGGCACCCCGAGCGAGGTCAGGATATCCCGGACATCACGGGCCTGTTCTTCGGTTTCGGCATGGGAAATATCGCGCACATGGCAAATAATATCTGCCGCCAGCACCTCTTCCAGCGTGGCACGGAACGCCGCGACCAATTCGGTGGGCAGATCGCTGATGAACCCCACCGTATCACTCAGAATGATCTCCGGCCCGTCTGGCAGGACCAGCGACCGCATGGTCGGGTCCAGCGTCGCAAACAACATGTCCTTGGCCATCACATCAGCCCCGGTCAACCGGTTGAACAGGGTCGATTTTCCGGCGTTGGTATAGCCAACAAGCGCAACAATCGGATAGGGCACCTTGGCCCGCGCCGCACGGTGCAGCGCGCGGGTTTTCACCACTTTTTCCAACTGGCGGCGCAGGCGTACCAATTGTTCGTCAATGGCACGCCGGTCAGCCTCGATCTGGGTTTCCCCGGGCCCCCCGACAAAGCCCAGACCGCCACGCTGGCGTTCAAGATGGGTCCAGGCCCGCACCAGACGGGTGCGCTGATAATTCAACGCCGCCATTTCAACCTGCAACACACCTTCACGGGTGGCCGCACGATCGCTGAAAATCTCCAGGATCAGACCGGTGCGGTCCAGCAATTTGACGCCCCATGCCTTTTCAAGATTGCGCTGCTGCACCGGGCTGACCGGCCCGTCCACCAGCACCAGCTCCACCCCCGCGTCTTCCAGCTTGTCATGGAGTTCCTTGATCTTGCCTTTGCCAAACAACATGCCCGCGCTGACACTGCGCAGGGGCACCACATCGGCGCCCATGACCTCAAGCTGCGGCAAGGCATGCGCCAGCGATACCGCCTCTGCTAAGGCGGGTTTGGGATCGCGGCGATCGGGATTCGAGCGGATGTCAGGATGCAGCACCCATGCGCGGGTTACGCGCGGGCCATCCGTATCGTCGATTTGAAATTGAACGCGGCTCAAGAAGCGTCTTCGCCCTCATACAGGCTGATCGGCTGGCTTGGCATGATCGTGGAAATGGCATGTTTATAGACAAGCTGGGACTGCCCATCGCGGCGCAGCAGCACACAGAAATTGTCAAACCAAGTGATCACACCCTGCAGTTTTACACCGTTGATCAGGAAAATTGTTACGGGTACTTTGGTTTTGCGAACGTGGTTCAGGAAGGCATCCTGAAGGTTCTGTCTGTCTGACGCCATGGTTTTTCTCGCTTTTTTTCTTGCTGGCGTCCGCGTACCGGACCCCCCCAACGCAGCAGTATGAAGCGCCCAATGCCGAGTTTCCAGCCCAATATCTGCGATTTTCGGCAATCCTCTGCGCGGCCGTGTCACCCGCGCCACAGATTGCCGGTCATGTCCGCCAAAGATCCGGTGTCAACAGCGCAATAATCGCCAAGGTTTCCAACCGGCCCAGCACCATGGCACCACATAGGATCGCTTTGGCGGTCAGGCTTAGTTCAATCAGGCGGATCGGGGTGCCCGTGGCAAATTCGACCAAAGGTCCGGTGGTGGCGAGGCTGGCCACCGACAGCACCAAAGCCGCATCAAATCTGGTGCCTGCCAGCGTCAGCAACATGGTGATCGCGGCCAGCGACAACGCGAACAACATAAAGAAAATCCACGCGATAAAGGCCCCGTTGCTTTGCAAACGCCGCCCGGTCAACCCTGCGCCGCTGACCGATGAAGGATGCACAAGGCGTTCGATCTCGCGGCTGCCGTTTTTATACAGCGCAAACACCCGCAAAAGCTTCACGCCTCCCGCCGTGGTCGCCACCCCGCCCCCGATCAAGGCCAGCCCCATCAGGATCAAACCCGGCGTGGCCAGACCGGACCAGCTTTGGGCTTCGTTCCAATGTTCCGAGACAAAACCGGTGGTGGTCAGAAACGACATCACCGTAAAAACCGCCCCCCAAAGCGCATAGGCCGCTTGCGTGAAGTTCGCGGTCGAGGCCACGTCAAAAGCCCCCAGAAAATGTCGCGCAAACAGTGCCACAGGCACCGCAACCACCAGAAAAATGCCAATGCGGAATTCGGGATCGGTCAACAGCCCACCCTGGGTCGCGGTGATCGTGTCTTTGGAAAAAGTCAGCCGCGACAGCGCAAACAGCATGAAAACCATCATCACCGCCTCGCCCATGATCCCGATACCCGAGGCTTCGACACCCCCAATCGGGGAAATCCCCGAGGTCGCCAGCACCGACATCGCATGACACAGCCCGGTCAGCGGGGTTTCCCCCGCCGCAATCAGCAGCAACCACAACAGCAGGGTCAGCCCCGCGTAAATCGGAAACAATGTTGTGGTGACACGGATCAGCCGGCGGTGCGGATCAAGCGGGGCCATGCGCCCCGTGGTTTCGGGATCCCGGCGCCCCGGTTCGGCCTGCGCCGTCACTTCAAACCCGCCCAGATGCAGCGGTGCCAATATGGCCGAAGCCGCCACCCACATCAGCAATCCCCCCATCCAGCCAACCTGGGCGCGCCACAGATGCAAAGTGGCACTCAGGCGGGCCGGGTCTTCGAACATCGTGGCGCCCGTGGTGGTCAAGGCGCTGACCATTTCGAAATAGGCATGGATAAACCGCGTTGTCGGCAAGGCTTCGACAAAGGGGATCGCCATGATCACCGGCAAGAAAACAAAGGCCGAAAACAGTGACACCAGCGGACCAAGTGCGGAGTGATGACGCCGCCGCCCCGCCAAGGCAACTGCGATCAGCACAAAGGTTACAATGCCCAGCAAAGCGGCATAGAAAAACGCCCGCGAAGCATCATGATTGCGCACCACAAGCCCATGCACCGAGGGTACGATCATCGCCGCACTTGTCACCCCGAACAGCAGCAAAAACAGCGGCAGCTTGGCCAGTTCAGCACGGATAATACTTTCTCGGCGCACGCGGATACGTCCTTTTGTGACCTAGAAAAAGTCGATGGAAACTTGCATCAGCTGTTCGACCTTTGGCACATCCTTGGCCAGCGCAAACAGCACCACAACATCGCCCTCTTCGATACGGGTGCTGCCCAGCGGACGGATCACCTTGTCGCCTTTGCGCACCATCCCCATCAACACACCTTCGGGAAAATCAATGTCACTGACCCGTTTGCCCGCCATCGGCGAGGTGGACAGCACTTCGGCTTCGATCACCTCGGCCTCGGCATCGCCAATCGAATAGACCGCCCGCACCCGCCCGTGGCGAATGTGGCGCAGGATCGAACTGACGGTGGTGGCCCGCGGGTTGATATAGGCGTCGATCCCCAGCGGGGTCATCAAAGGCACCAGTGTCGGATCATTGATCAGCGCGATCACATAATCACAGCCTTCGGCCTTGGCGCGCACACAGGCCAGCATGTTGGTTTTGTCGTCATCCGTCACCGCCAGCATCGCGTCAGCGCGGGCAATTCCGGCTTCCGCCAACAGCGCCGCATCCAACCCGTCCCCGTTTAGAACAATGGTGCGTTCCAGCGCTTCGGCGGCGCGTTCGGCGCATCGGCGGTTTTTTTCGATCATTTTGGTGCGGATGCGGCGCGCGTCCGCTTCAAGGTGCTGGGCGACGGTCAGCCCGACATTGCCGCCCCCCACAAGCACAACCCGTTCCTGCTTGGACGCCTTTTTGCCAAAAATCTCCATTGTGCGTGGAATGTCGTCCTTGTGGCAAAACAGGTAACAATCATCCCCGACAAACAATTGGTCTTTGGATTCAGGGGCAAACAGGGTGCCATCACGGCGCACCCCGACCACCACGGCCCGCAGGGTCGAAAACAGATCGGTCAACTGGCGCAGCGGCGTGTTCACCACCGGACATTCATTGTCCAGAGTGATACCCAACAGATGCGCCCGGCCATCCATGAACACTTCGGTGTCAAAGGCCGCCGGGGCCGACAGCCGCAGCAAGGCCGCATTGGCAACTTCTTTTTCGGGGCTGATCACCACGTCGATCGGCATGTGATCGCGGCGGTAAAGATCGGAATAGATCGCATCCAGATAGGACTGGCTGCGCAGACGGGCGATCTTGCGGTTGATGCCAAAAACCGAATGCGCCACCTGACAGGTCACCATATTGACCTCGTCGGAATGGGTGGCGGCAATGATCATTTCGGCATCCCGCGCCCCGGCACGGTCCAACACATCGGGATAGCTGGCAAAGCCCGCGATCCCCTGCACATCCAGCGTGTCCGTGGCCCGGCGCACCAGATCGGCGTTGCTGTCAACCACGGTCACATCATTGCGTTCGCCGCTCAGGTGTCGGGCAATCTGCCAGCCGACCTGTCCGGCACCACAAATGATTACTTTCATGATGGCGTCCTCACGCTGTCTTGCGCCACGCGCCAAAGCGGCGGCGCTGTCTTGTCGTTTAGAGGGCATGACATCGCCCAAGGCAAGGGTCAAGCGATTGTCATTTTGGCGCGGCTGGTCCAGACTACTGTCATGGTCTTTCGTTTCACCCCTGTCCTGTTGATGCTCACGCTGTTCAGCGCCTGCGCACCGCTGAACACCTATTATCGTGCCGGGGCCAATGTGGCGCAGCTGAGCCGCGAAACCACCGCCTGCGAGGTGCGCGCGTTGCGTGATGTCCCTGCCTCGGTGCAGATCCGCCGGATTGCGCCGGAATTTGTTCCCGCCCACCGCAGCTGTGACGGGGCCGGCAATTGCCGGATCGTGCCTGGGTATTTCATCCCCGGCGAGACCATCAGCTTTGATCCCAATGACGGGCTGCGCAAACGGGTTGAAGTGCAATGTATGGCCGACAAAGGCTTTGCCCCGGTCAGCATTCCACCCTGCCCCGATGCCCTGGCCAAAGCGGTGCCCCGGCGCGCCACGGCAACACTGCCGGCGCTGGATGCAAAATCCTGTGTGATCCGCAATGACGACGGCAGCTTTCAAATCGTAACGCGCCGTTAGATGGCCGCCGGACAGGCTGTGCCCTTTTGGTTTTGGCGCCTCTATCCTTGCTTATGTTGAATGTCCGCGACAAATCCGGCACGGGTCAAACAGGCCGCGTGAAGCCAGATCGACGGCGGTGGCAGCGCCAGAAGTGACACGAATTCATCAAAACCCAGCATTTTCCCTTGTTCGTGCAGGTCGCTTTTGCTATCGCTCGGGACTGAACAATGTGGAGATTGCTCTCGACATTACCGTTGCATCCAACAAGGCGCCCTGCGGGCAGGCCTTGTGCGGTAGCCTGAGAAAACCCAGACATGACCAGTAAACGCACCAAGCTGCAGGAAGACACGCATTTCCGCGTGCTTCGCCTATTGCAAGAGAACCCCGAGATGTCCCAACGCATGCTGGCAGAGGCAGTCGGGGTCAGTGTCGGGGGTATACATTACGTGCTGAACGCCCTGATCGACAAGGGGCTTGTCAAACTGGGGAATTTCACCGCCGCTAAAGACAAGCGGCGATATGCTTATGTTCTGACGCCCAAAGGCATCGCGCGCAAGGCGGCGCTGACCCGTGCGTTTCTGGTGCGAAAGATGGAAGAATACGAGGCACTCAAGAAAGAGATCGAGGCGCTCAAGGCTGAAGTGCCCGAGCATACCCCGAAATCCACACAATGCTGAAAACACGGCTTTAGAAAAATATGCAAAAAATCAGAAAAGCGGTATTCCCAGTGGCCGGATTGGGGACAAGGTTTCTGCCGGCGATCAAGGCACTGCCCAAGGCGGAGCTGTCGATCATAGACAAGCCGGTCATCCAGTATACCGTCAAAGAAGCCGTCGCGGCCGGGATCACCGAACCGGTCTTTGTCACCGGCCCGACCAAGCGTGCCATCCAAGACCATTTCGCCGCCAATCCCGAGCTCGAAAACGCCCTGCGCGGCCCGGGGCAAGGTGCGGGCCGTGCCGCTGGCCACTCAGCGGCACGATTGCGGATCCAAAATGGGTTATCTGGAAACGGTTTTCGACGTTGCCCTCGTGCACCCGGTATATGCGGCCTTCTTTTGCGCCATTGTCTTAAGGAAACCGACCGCGCAACCACATTTATGAACCGCGTTAACGTAGGGTTTTCTTTAGCATGAAGGTAGCAATTGTTGGTCTTGGCTATGTCGGCCTGTCTAATGCGGTAATTCTGGCGCGCTCGAACAGCGTTGTCGCGGTGGATGTTTCATCTGACCGGGTGGCGATGGTCAACGCGCGAAAAAGCCCGATCCTTGATCCGGAACTCCAGGACTATTTATCGAAAGAACCGTTGGACCTAACCGCGACGACCGATCTGGCTGCAGCGGTCAAAGGCGCGCGCTACATCGTGATCGCCACGCCAACAGACTACGACCCTGTTTCAAACTTCTTTGACACATCGTCCGTCGATTCCGTCATCAAAACAATACTCGAAACCGACAAAGACGCGGTCGTTGTGATCAAGTCGACCATTCCAGTTGGCCATGTGCGCAAACTTCGAAACCGGTTCAGCAGCGACAGAATTATTTTCAGCCCGGAGTTCCTGCGCGAGGGGCGTGCACTTTTTGACAACCTGCACCCGAGCCGCATCATTATCGGCGAAAAAAGCGCACGCGCACAGGCATTCGCTAAGCTCTTGGCGGATGGTGCCGAAGCGCAAAACGTCCCGGTCATTTATACGGATCTTGAGGAAGCGGAATCGATCAAGCTGTTCTCGAATACCTACCTTGCGATGCGCGTTGCGTTTTTCAACGAGCTCGACAGCTATGCCATGGCAGGCGGGATGGACAGCCGGCAGATCATCGACGGCGTCTGCCTGGATCCGCGCATTGGTGCCCATTACAACAACCCGTCTTTCGGCTACGGCGGCTATTGCCTGCCCAAGGATACGAAACAATTGTTGGCGAACTTCTCGGAAATTCCGCAAAACCTTATCCGGGCGGTCGTCGATGCCAACAGAACACGCAAGGATTTTCTGGCCGACAACATCCTTTCCCTGGCCCCCAAGGTGGTCGGAATCTATCGGCTGGTCATGAAATCGGGATCCGACAATTACCGCCAATCTGCCGTTCAGGGCATCATGAAGCGGATCAAGGCGAAGGGAATCGAAGTCATCGTCTACGAGCCGACCCTTGGGGACGGGCATTTCTTCCATTCCCGCGTCATTCGGGATCTTGATGCTTTCAAGTCCAAGGCAGATGTCATCCTTGCCAACCGGATGGTCGACGAGATTTCTGATGTGGCCTCTAAGGTATTCACGCGAGACCTTTTCGGAAATGATTAAGGCATGCCCGCCATCTGTCTGCTTTCTTCGAGGACGCGTACCCAAAGGCGGAACCGCGACTTGAGACAGGTTACCGGGTGGGAACCTGCCTTGTTCGGCCACCATCACCTGAGCATGATCGCTGCCGGAGCTCTTGCCAAAGACGTCGTGCAACAATTTGGGCCAGCAACAGCGAGACCACCCACAAGTGCCCCAGCGCAAGAGGGATAAATTGAACACGTCACGGACACCCCCACGTCAGACCTCGATCAAGCCCGTGATCGCCAACGATATTTGCGTGGGCTGCGGGGCTTGTGCGGTGTTGAGCAATGGTCAGATCTCGATGACAAGAACAGCCGATGGCGCATGCGTGGCCAAGGTGAACACCGATGGCGATGCGGTCGTTGACGGCGCTGCGATCTGCCCGTTTTCGGACGGCGCACCGGACGAGGATGCCCATGGTGCGCACCTGTTCGGCGATGCCCCCCACCATGATGGTGCCCTTGGGCGTTTTCGCGCGACCTTCGCGGGATATTGCAGCGAGGCAGGCTGGCGCGACAACGGCAGTTCCGGCGGGTTGACGTCCTGGTTCCTCGCGCAGGCCCTTGCCGAGGGCCTGATCGATGCCGTTGTGCACGTTCATCCAAGCAGCGCGTACGGGGAATTGTTCAGATACCGCGTGTCGCGCTCTGTCCAACAGGTCCAATCCGGCGCGAAGACACGTTATTACTCGGTCCATTTTGCAGACGCCCTTGCAGAAGTCAGAGACTCCGGCGAGCGCTTTGCTCTTGTCGGGGTGCCCTGCTTCATCAAAGCTGCGCGCAATCTTGCTATGGCTGACAAGCGTTTGAACGAACAGATGGTTCTGGCTGTTTCGCTGGTTTGCGGCCACATGAAATCGGCTGGTTTTGCACAGAGCCTTGCATGGCAGGCGGGTGTGCCGCCCGACCAACTGGTGGCGGCTGATTTTCGCGTCAAGCAGCAAGAAAAAGCCGCGTCGCAATACGGTTTTGGGGCACGCTCGCGCGGCAGTGAAACCATGATTGTCGTCCCAATGGCAAACCTTGCCGGCAGGCGCTGGGATGGCGGATACCACCGCCTCAAGGCATGTGACTATTGCGACGATGTCTTTGGCGAAACCGCAGACATATCATTTGGCGATGCGTGGTTGCCGGAGTTTTCCAAAGATCCGCTGGGCACCAATATCCTGGTGGTCAGGTCCGAACTGGCATTGCAGCTGATTGAACGGGGAAGGCAGCGAGAGGCGCTCTCGCTCGTGGATCTCGCGCCAGAGCGCGCCGTGGCATCACAGGCTGGCGGGCTACGCGATCGGCGCGAGGGCTTGTCATACCGGCTTTTTCTCGACGATCGCACAGACCAATGGCGCCCGGGCAAACGCGTCCAGGCGCGCTCCGCCGACATTCGTTTTTTGCGAAAGTTGAACTACCGGCTGCGACGAATTGTTCGGCACCGAAGCAGGAAAAACCTGAGGCTTTGCAAGCGACTGCACACTGTACTTCCCTACCGACTGGAAATGACGTTTTGGCACGCCTGCTTTCGCCTACTGGAGGTCATTGGGAAAAAGGGTGCCTGGGCGAAAAAGGGTGCCAGGCCTCCTTTGGATAACCCTTGAAGGAAAATGGTTTAGCGATGAAACCTCAAAAAACAATTCTTCTCTCCTATCTTCTGCTCACCAATATCGGATGCGAAATCATTCTGCGTGGAACCATTGCCTTCCTCACCCGCGCGTTTCCCGATCATGACCTGAAATTCCTGATCCCCAGCTACGATGTTGCGCGGGATCGCAAGCTTTTCAGTGATCTGGAAAATATCGACATACTGCCAATGGTGCCCTGGAAACGCTATCTGCGCGGTTTCCTTGCTAAAACCAGACTGAATCGGCGCTTCTGGTCGCCGCGCTTTGCCTCGCGTCATTTCCGCCGGGCCGATCTCTTTGTATCCGTCGGCGGCGACATCTACACCATGTTCGGCAACAGGCTTCCCGAAGACTGGCTCGGATACGAGCAATTTGCCACCCGGCATGGCATTCCCTCGATCATGTTCGGGGCCAACATGGAACGCTTTGAAATCCTGAACGCGACAGACCGGACCAGATTGCTGGATCATCTGAAACGGTTCTGTCTCATTGCGGTGCGCGACGCAAAAACGCTGGAGCTTCTGGAAAGCTATGGCGCCGCACAGAACGCGGTCGTCTTTTCCGATCCCGTTTTCGCTTTGCGCCCGCGCACCGAAGTGTGCCTGCAAAAGGTCAAAACGATCGGACTGAACATTTCCCCCATCCTGTCACGCGATTTCGGGCCAGACATCGTCACGCGATTTGCGAAAATAACCGAAGGTCTGGTCAAGGAAGGCTACCGGGTGCTGCTGATACCGCATGTGTATGCCAGCGACGGAAATCCGGGGCTGGACGATCGCATGACCCTAAAAGCACTGGCCGACGCCCTGGCGCCAGAAATTCTGGAACGCGTCGCATTGTTTGACGGATCGCTGTCCCTGCGCGGTGTTGCCGACGCAATCGCAGAGGTGGATTTATTTGTTGGGGCCCGCATGCATGCCTGTCTGAATGCCACCACTTTGGGCCGCCCCACTTTCTACCTTGGCTACAGCGCAAAAGCCTCTGCAATGGTGGAATGGCTGGTCAACGCGTCCCCATTTGCCCTTATGGCAACGAGCCTGAGCACGAAATCGGCCGATGCCGTGGAGCTGGATGACATTCTTGGCCTGATCACGGCCCATGAAACCTGGTGCGCAGAACACAGAGCCCCCGTCATGATTGATACCCAAGGGTTCCTTGACGCGTCGCCAATCTGGACAAGGCTTGGGCAAAGTCATGTTTTCAAGGACTAATACCGTGGCACCTGTCCCCCGCCCCGAAGGCGACACGCCAACGGCGCCCCCCGGATCAAGCGCCCAGACCGCCGCAACCGGCATGGTCTGGGCTTCTGCCGCGGTGATTGTATCAAAGCTTATGTCGTTTCTGTGCCAGATCCTTCTGGGTTACATTCTCGCGGTTGAATCCTATGCTGTCTTCGGCATCGTGGCGACGGCAGCGGCCCTTGTCGGAGGTTTTCAGAATTCGGGCGTATCCAGGGTTCTCATCCAGAGACACAGGCATTTCGCGGAATTGCTGCCGGATTTTTCTGCGTTTGCCTTATATTTTGGCATTTTGGGCACCGCCACGCTTGTCGTGATCGGATTTGCCTTCGAGAGAATCTATCATATCGAGAACCTGGCTTGGGTGATTTCCATCACCAGTTTGACAGTTTTCATAATTCCGGTGAATGCGATCCAGATGGCCGCGCTTGGCATCCGCTACAAATTTCGCGAAATAAACCTGGTCGAGATCAAACGGTCTTTTATCTACTATGTGGTTCTTATTGGTGCCGCGCTGGCCGGCGCGGCATACTTTACCATGGCCATCGCCTTGGTCGCGGGGACCCTTGCGCATTTTTTCCTGCTGAAATCGCAAACACCCGACACGCGCATGAACGTCAAGCTGTCCGGGCAACAATTCATCAAGATCGCCTGGGAACTGCGTCTGGTCATCCTGACCGCCTTTTTGCTTTCACTGGCCATGCGTGCCGACTTTCTTGCGCTCTCCGGGTTGATAAGCATCGAGGACCTTGGCTACTACACCTTCGGGTTCATGTTGGTGACGAGTATCACCATTCCTTTGTCCGCCGGCATCAATCAGGTCTTCCTCCCGGTGTTTTCGCGGCTTCAGGCAAATCAGGAACAATTGCACCGGGAAATTCCGCGCTATAGTGCCTGTGTCGTTGTTCTTGGCGCGGCCCTCACTCTGGTACTGGTCGGTCTTTCCGCCCCCCTGATACACCTGATATGGGCTGGCAAATGGGATCCCGCCGTTGTCGTGATCGCGGCTGTGGCCACCGCCATGCCGTTTCGCTTTCTTTCGACAATTGCCGCGGCGGGGCTGGAATCCTATGGTAAATGGGGCACCAGAATCGCCCTGCTTAGCCTGGACACGCTCTTGCTGTTTTTTGGCGCGATCCTTGGCGCATCCATTCTCGGTCTGCCGGGCGCCGCACTCTGTGCCGCCCTTCAACGCGCGATCAGCGGCGTGATCGGGTATTTGGTACTGGCGCGCACCGGTAAACTGGGCCTTGCAAGGCTTGCTGTCTTTTTCCTGCGGCTCTACACACCGTTCATCCTATCCGTCGCCTTGCTGTTTGCTCTGGATTCGGCACGTTTTGGGCTGGATGTTGCCAGCGCATCTCTGGGCGCGTCATCCCTACACACCCTTCTGGCTCTTGGCCTGTTCCTCTTGCTGACCGCGGCCTTAAACTACGCGACGTTCATGTCCATTTCGGGATTTGTGCGTACAATTGCAAAGAGGCGTGCAGGATGAGCCGGAGCGCATTATGCATTGTCGCCGGACCAGAGGGCTATGGCGTCCGGCGGATCTGGTCGACATTGATCGCCGGCCTTCTCGAACATGGTTGGGTTGTGACCATCGCCGTGCTTGAACGCGGGCATGCGCAGGCCTGGAAGGACGCATTCCCCGGCGCCACGGTCGCTGCCGCAGAAAAACCGGTCCTGCTCGGAGGATCCGCCGCCGGCACATTTGGCCGTTATTTGTCGATGTTGCGGCGGGGCTTCACGCAGCTCGGACTGGCCGCTTGGCTTTGGCGGGTCGTCAAAAGCAGCGACGCCGACTGCATTCTGTTCCAGGGACCGCTTGAAAGTGCATTGGCGGGGTTGATCGCCCGTCTCAGCGGCCTGAAAGCCTATTGGTTCGTCCCCAACGCCATAGACACAACCAAACCCTTTGACCTGAACCGAAGGATCTATCGCGCGCTGTTTCGCCACGCGCATGTGATCCCGCTTTCCAACTCGCGCCACACGGATTCGACATTTGGGCCGGGGAGATTCGAGCGCCATGTCGTGCATCTCGGCATTGATACCGACCATTACAAACCCGGATTTGATCCGGCCCCGGTGCGAAGCCAATTCGCGATCCCCGACGACGCGCCGCTCATTGGATTGTTCGCACGGATGCATCCAAGCAAGGGGCAACTTCGCCTGATCGAGGCGCTTGCCGATAGCAGAACGAATTTCCATATTCTTTTTTGCGGCGGACCGAAAGACGGCCCCTATGTCGCGGCCCTCAGGCACAGGGTTTCGGCGCTGAACATTGAAAACCGGGTGCATATTGCCGGCCCACAATCCGATCTTCGCCCCTATTACGCCGCCTGTGATGTGATCGCGAGCCTCTATGATGGCGTCGAGGGCTTCGGGTTGACCCTTGTAGAGGCTATGGCCTGTGAAAAGCCCGCCTTTGCGCATGGCGCCGGCGGACCGGGCGAAACGGTCCTTGACGGGCAGACTGGCTGGCTTATCGCGACAAGCGACACGGCCGCCATCGCGGCCGGCCTGAAACGGGTGGCATCCGACCGGCCCCGCTGGAAAGCGATGGGCCGCCTTGGCAGAAACCATACAATCGCGCATTTTTCGCAAGCACGGTTCCAGGCCGAATTCCTGCACCTGCTGTGTGCGCGATCAAAAGATATGCCGCGATAATGTTGACGTTCAGGACCAGCACCACGCTTAAGGCCTCCAGCCTTGTGACTGTGATCGCGGCCGCGCTCGCCAGCCTGACCATCCTGCTGAACCAGCGTCAGGAAATGAGCCTTTACCCGACCATCGCAATGGTGGTTCTTGCGGGTTTATCGCTTGTTGCCCTCAAGCCGCACACGCGGGTGAGACAATACTCGGCAAGTCGTATTCTGTTGGCATTGCTCGCTGTCGGTTTCATCAGCAATATGAATTATCTCTCGGGCGAAGTAAAAACCCCCTTTGAGAATTGGGCCCGATTTAGCTTCCCGATCCTATTGGTTCCGTTTTCCACCGTTTTGATACTCAGATCGCGCGAAAATCTGCGCATATTTACGGTGTTTTTCTTGGTGGTCGCCGTTTTCGCTGTCTATAAAGTCCATACAATCTCCGATATCTTGGTCTCGCTCCTCAGTGACTCCCTGCAAACCAATTGGGGAAATGCACTTGCCGCTGCCAGTCCCTTCATTTTTTTCGTTCGCAACAGAATAGTCCGAAATGCCTTGCTTCTGGTTGTCGTCTTGACACTTGTCGTCTCACTGAAACGCACGGCTTTCCTGTCCGCTGCGGTTCTTGTTTTTTCGCTCCTTCTCGCAAACTGGGACGGCATGCTCAAACGAACGCGTTTCACCGTTCGAAATGCCATCGTGGCTTTGGTTGGCTTGATTGGGAGTATGGCGGCGGTATTCATGGCGCTTCGCGACGAAAGGATGAACTACTATTTTGATCGCGCATTCATAAGAATCGAAAATGCCAGAGTAGACGGAGGGTCAGGCCGGACGGCAATTTGGGCGGATAGCTCCAGGATCATGGAAGACTCCGGGATTCTCGGAAACATTTTCGGACACGGATTTGGCTGGTTTGATGACAACGGGCATCGATACGGGTTTGCTGTTGAGTCCCTGCACAGCGATCTCGTTGATTTCTGGATCAGCTTTGGCCTGGCGGGCGTTTTGATTTATATCGCGCTGCTTGGCCGCCTGGCCTATCTCGCCGTGTTTGTCTCGCGAAATCACCGTGAACACATGGCTTTTGCTATTTCATCGGTGCTGATTTTCTATATCTATTCTATGTTTGCAGGCGTATTTTTCTTTTACGCTTTTTTTACCCCACTTTTTGTGGCGGTCGGGGTTCTGGAAGCCTTCAGAAATTCGGCGCCACCCCGAGCGTATAAAAAGTAGATGGCACCCTCGCAAGAAATACACACGATGGAAAAATCCAAATCCCACCCACGAATTGTGGCAATACAACCTGCTCTGCCTAGTTACCGGCTTGGTTTCTTTTCATCTATTGCCGCCAGAACAGAGGGAAATTTTATCGTATATGCATCGGAAACTTCACTTGGCGTGCTGACTGAAGAGAGACCAAAACCGGCGTGGTTGCGGACCTTGGGCAAAATCACATCCCTGTTTCCTGGTGCTGAGTGGCAGCACGGGGCTATGTCCGTGCCACTTTCGCGTTGTGACATTCTCGTCGTATCAGGGAATCCCCGTTGCATTTCAAATATATTACTCTTGCTTCGGGCCCGCGCGAAAGGGATCAAAACCATTTGGTGGGGGCAACTCTGGAGCGCGACCACGCGCAAGCACCGTTTCTTGCTGCGGCTCTTGATAATGCGCCTGGCGCACAGCGTTCTGTTTTATACCGACGCCGAAATTGCAACATACCGCGCATCTCGCTGGGGACGGCGAGACCGACGTCCTTTGGGCGCCCTGAACAATGGCATTGATGTCGAACCGATCAAACCCCTGCGCCGCCGGTACGAACCCGATGAGCGCGATCAGAACATCCTTTTCATCGGGCGGCTCACTGAGAAAGCCGAACTTGGCCTTTTGTTACGCGCCATGACCGAGCCAGAACTCCTTGAGGCGACCTTGCATGTCATCGGCGATGGCCCTGAAGCTGCACAACTTAAGGACCGGGCCAAATCAAGCAATCTGGACGGTCGGGTGATTTGGCATCCCCCTACGGTCAAGGAAACACAAATTTCACTGGTCGCCAATGGCGCAGCGGTTTTTTGCTATCCAGGTGCGGTCGGTCTTAGCTTGATCCATGCCATGGCTTACGGATTGCCGACGGTTGTCCATGATCATCCATTAACGCACATGCCAGAGATCGCAGCCTTTGAAAAAGATGTGACAGGGCTAACATTTGCCAAGTCCGATTCACGATCGCTCGCCCGGAGTGTGTCGGCACTTCTAAAGGCTCCCGACAGGCGCAGTGAAATGTCCAAAAACGCCCAAGAGAGAGCAGACCAGATGTACAATACCACTTCCATGGCTGAACGTTTTCTGAGGTTTGTCGAGAACATCAGATAAGAACGAATGAAATTTTCGCCAGGATGCCAATGTCAAACACCCGAAAATCATTCTGAATTGGGGCCTATTCTGTATTGACCCCCATTCCCGATTGGACCACGTGGCGACACTCCGGAACAGGGTAAAGCTGTCCAAAAACCTCGCCACCACAAAAGCATGTAAATGAACCAAAAACCTAAAATTTTGATTACCATTGGCGGCTTCTTACCTGGCTATAAGTCGGGTGGCCCCGTGCCAAGCATCGTCAACCTGGTGGCGCGTCTGGGCGACGAGTTCGAATTCAGCATCTTGACCGCTGATCGCGATCTCGGAGACACGGCACCCTACCCTGACATTCCTGCGGATGAATGGATTAGCGCCTATGGTGCAACAATCCGGTATTGTTCACCTGCAAGGCTCTCTCGCAACGCGCTGGCGGCCACAATTCGGGAAGTGCCCCATGATATGCTTTATCTCAATAGTTTTTTCGAACCGCGCTTCTCGATCTTACCGCTGTTTTCCCGACGGCTGGGGCATGTGTCCAAGGCCCCCGTTCTACTGGCGCCTAGGGGCGAATTCTCGGCCGGTGCCCTTGCCCTGAAACAAGCGAAAAAGCGTGCGTATTTGAAACTTGGCGCCGCATTTGGACTGTTTCGCGATCTGCATTGGCATGCGAGTACCGCACATGAGGCGGCGGATATTCAACGCGCCTTGGGCGCTCCGGAACAGCGTATCTTGATTGCCTCGGACCTCGCTGCGCCGCGCGCTGAGCGGCCCGCGACGCATTGCCCCCGCGCCCCCGGTGCCCCCCTGCGTGTGCTGTTTCTATCGCGCATTACGCCGAAAAAAAATCTGGATTACGCATTGGATATTCTTTCCGGCATCACAGTGCCCGTGGTTTTGTCCATTATCGGTCCCGAAGAAGACATCGCCTACACCAAGCATTGCCGAACGATTGCAGGCCGTTTGCCCAAGCACATTCAAATTCACTGGGGTGGCGGCGTGCCACCGGCCGCCATCCCCCAAACCATGGCGGAACATGATCTGTTCTTTCTTCCCACGCGGGGCGAGAATTTCGGCCACGTCATCGCCGAGGCCCTCGGGGCAGGCACCCCGGTTCTGTTGTCTGACACGACACCGTGGCGCGGGCTCAACGGACTTGACCTGGGCAATGATATTCCCTTGGCCGACCCCGACCAATTTCGCGCCGCCCTGATCACCGCCTGGCATCAAGGCCCAGAAGAAGCGGCAAAGCAACGCAGGCATGTCGCCGCATATGCGCGTGACCAACAGCGCCGCGACGCCGACGTCGAGGCCAACCGAATTCTCTTTCGTTCCGCACTGGGCGGGCCGGCACATCTGCGCAGAAACCAAAATCGAGGCTCATGATATGACGACAAACCGCGTTCTGATCACCGGGGGCACAGGGTCTTTTGGCAAGACCATGCTTAAAGATCTAATCGAGAAGGGAATTCCGGAGGTGCGCATTCTCAGCCGGGATGAAGAAAAACAAGACATGCTGCGCAACACCTTGAACAGTCCGAATGTGCGCTACTTCATTGGCGACATTCGCGACCGCGAGAGCGTAGATCGGGCGATGGCCGGCGTGGATTGCGTGTTTCACGCAGCGGCGCTCAAACAGGTGCCGTCCTGCGAGTTCTTTCCGATCGAGGCCGTGCGCACAAATATCCTGGGCTCTGAGAACGTGTTCCGCTCGGCCACGGCCCACAACGTGCGCTCGGTTGTGTGCCTGTCAACGGACAAGGCCGTGCTGCCTGTCAACGCGATGGGGATGACAAAGGCGATGATGGAAAAGATCTCGCAGGCGCTGGCCCGCTCGCTCGGGCCGGATTCCGCGACAACGATCTCGATGGTGCGCTATGGCAACGTGATGTATTCGCGCGGGTCCGTTATCCCGCTGTTCATCCAGCAGATCAAAGCGGGAAAGCCGATCACCATTACCGAACCAAAGATGACGCGGTTTCTGATGCCATTGCGGGATTCGGTCGCACTTGTCCATCACGCCTTTGAAAATGCGCGCCAAGGGGATCTGTTCATCCGCAAGGCGGCGGCGTCGACCATTGCCGACCTTGCAACCGCCCTTGTCGAATTGTTCGGCGTGCCCCAGCACCCGATCGAGGCAATCGGTTGGCGACATGCGGAAAAACTCTACGAAACGCTTGCCACGGCTCAGGAGCTTGGTCACTCCGAGGATATGGGAGACTACTTCCGAATTCGGATGGACGGCCGGGATCTGAACTACCAGGCTTATTTCAGCGAAGGGGAACAGAAGACCGTGCAGCACGAGGATTATCACTCACACAACACCCGGCGGCTAGATGTCGAAGGGGTAAAGGCGCTTTTGCTTTCTCTGCCGGAAGTGCGTGCCGAAATTGAAGCCTGGCAAGACCACAGATGAAAATCGTGATCACAGGCGCAGGTGGTCTGATCGGCTTGCACGCCGCCAGTCGTGTCCATGCTGCCAATTGCGCAGCTCGTTTCAAGGGCGAGGAACCGCCATGGGAGCTGGTCTTGCTGGATCACGCCGGCTTTGATCAAGATCAAACCCTTCACGATGCAGTAACCGGTGCAGATGCGGTACTGCATTTTGCAGGCGTGAACCGGGCTCATGAGGATATCGTCGAAGCCGCGAACCCGGCGATTGCCGAACGCCTCATGCAAGCCTGCGCAGGCGCCCGTTCCCGACCGCATATCGTCTATGCCAATACCATACATGCCGACACCGATACGCCCTATGGCCGCTCCAAGCGCCGCGCAGGGGAACGCATCAAGGGCGCAGCCGACCGGTACACGGATTTGATCCTGCCCCATATTTTCGGGGAATTCGCCCGCCCGCACTACAACAACGTGACTGCCACCTTTATTGACGCGGTTATCAAAGACGAAAAGCCGAACATCAATCAAGAAGGCCAGGTGTCACTCCTTCATGCCGGTGCGGCGGCCCAGGCTGCACTGGACGCCGTGACCTATCGTAAAACCGGCGCGCTGCGCCCAAAGGCGCGCGATATGTCCGTCGCAGAGCTCTACACGGTTCTGGCGCGGTTTCATGCCAATTATAAAGCCAACATTTTCCCGAACCTTGGCGATGACTTCACGCTTGCCCTGTTCAACAGTTACCGCGCCGCGCTTTACCCCGACGGTTTCCCGCGCCCGCTCAAACTGATGTCCGACGCGCGGGGGGCGCTGTTCGAGGCGGTCAAGGGCGGCGGCGGCGGGCAGGTGTTTCTATCGACAACCAAAACCGGCGTGACCCGTGGCGATCACTTTCACCTGACCAAGGTAGAGCGGTTTCTTGTTGTGCAGGGCGAGGCCATCATACGCGTTCGCAAAGTCCTGTCGAACGAGATCTGGGAATACCGCGTGTCGGGCAATGCGCCTGCCCCGGTTGACATGCCTACCCTGCACACCCATTCGATCGAAAACGTGGGCAACGCGCCTCTGCTGACCCTGTTTTGGACGCATGATGTGTTCGACCCCGCAAATCCAGACACTTACGCAGACAAGGTCCTTCGATGAAACCTTTGAAAATAATGACCATTCTCGGAACACGCCCCGAGATCATCCGCCTGTCGCGCGTCATGGCGCGGCTTGATGACTTTTGTGACCATGTCATCGTGCATACGGGGCAAAACTGGGATTACGAACTGAATGAAGTCTTCTTCGAAGACCTTGATGTGCGCAGGCCTGACCATTTTCTGGGGACCGGCGGTGGCAGCCTTGGCGAGACTCTCGGCAAGATCCTGTCGGAAAGCGAAAAGGTCTTGGCACAAGAGCGCCCGGACGCAGTGATCGTTCTGGGGGATACCAATTCCGCGATCTCGGCAATCATGGCGCGACGGATGAAGATCCCCGTCTATCATATGGAAGCCGGCAACCGTTCGTTCGACCGTAACGTGCCCGAAGAAACAAACCGCAAACTGGTTGACCACATCTCGGATTTCAATCTGGTCTATACCGAACACGCGCGGCGCCATCTGCTGTCCGAAGGCTGCCATCATCGTCGTATTTACCTGACCGGCTCGCCGATGCGCGAAGTGCTGGAACACTACCGCGACCGCATCCAAGCATCGACAGTCCTCTCGCGGCTGGGATTGGAGGAACGGGGCTACTTCATCGTTTCCCTGCACCGTGAAGAAAACGTTGACAGCCCGGCGCGGCTCTTGGCACTGGTCGATGCGTTAAACCGGATTGCCGAAACCTATGACATGCCAATCATCATCTCGACTCATCCCCGGACGCGCAAGCGCCTCGATGCGTTGCAGGGGATGACTTTGCACGCGCATGTGCAGTGGCTCAAGCCGTTCGGTTTTCACGACTACAACAAGCTTCAGACCAAAGCCTTCTGCGCCATCTCCGACAGCGGCACCATTGCCGAGGAAAGCTCAATCCTTGGCTTTCCAGCCATTTCCCCGCGCGACGCGATTGAACGCCCGGAAGCCCTTGATGCAGGCTGCATCATGATGACCGGATTGAACATCGATACCATTCTGAACGGGATCAATGCCGTAACAAAGCTGTTTGCACAGAGAGAACAACGGGCCATCCCGCAGCCTGTCCCGGCCGACTATTGTATCACCAACACATCAGAGAGGGTTGTTTCGCTCATCCTGGGTACGGCAAAGCTCTCGAACGCCTGGGATGGCATTCGCGAGAACGCGCCCGGCTGGACTTGACCGGGACTGACGGGATGAATACCCCACGCCCCCGGATCATTTTCCTGACCCAGTTCTACGACCCAGAACCGGCCTACAAAGGGCATGCCTTTGCCAAGGCCGTGCGCGATCTCGGATATGACGTCGAAGTTGTAACCGGGTTTCCAAATTATCCCGGCGGAAAACTGTATGACGGCTATCGCATCAAACCGATCCAGCGCAGTGAAGAGGACGGCATAAAAATCACGCGTCTGGCCCTTTACCCAAGCCACGACACGGGCAGGATCGGGCGTGTCTTGAACTATCTCAGCTTTTTCCTCAGCGCCTTCCTCTACCTGGTCTTTCTCGCCAGACAACCGGCCCTCGTTCACGTTTACAATCCGCCGCTGACGGTTGGACTAGCGGCCACAGCGGCGCGGATATTCCGCCGTTTCCCGGTCGTGGTCGACATTCATGACTTGTGGCCAGATACGCTCCCGGCCACCGGTATGATTTCGAACCCCCGCGCGCTCAGGCTGTTGGACCATGCCGCGGCCTGGATGTACCGCCACGTTCAGCATATCATGCTTCACACCGAGGGGTTCCGCGAGACGCTGCTTGATCGCCAGGTTCCCGCCGCAAAGATGACGACCGTTCTTGGCTGGACAAAAGAGGATCAGGAAAGCGCGCCCGCGCGTCCCTTTCCAGAAGCCATGCGAGATTTGAAAGGCCTGAAAATACTCTACGCCGGCAACATCGGGCCGGCACAATCCCTGGACGCGGTCCTGAAAGCCGCCCATATACTTGAACGGCAAGGGATGGGCGACAAGATTACCTTCTGTTTCCTCGGTGGCGGTGTCAGCCTGGAGGCCCTCAAGACGCAGGCCACCGCGCTGGGGCTCTCCAATGTCGCCTTCCTTGCCAGGGTTCCGGGCAACGAGGTCCGGGCGTTTCTAGATGCGGCCGATTGTCTGTTGGTACATTTGCGTGACACGCCTTTGTTCGAAATCACGCTGCCGTCAAAAACCCAAGCCTACATGTATGCCGCAAAACCGCTGTTGATGGGCGTGCGCGGTGAAGCTGCGCGCCTGGTCAAACGCGCGGCTGCCGGCATCACTGTCACCCCTGAAAACCCTGACAGTATCGCAGCCGGGGCCATTGCCCTGGCAGAGATGCCGCCATCGGAACGCGAACAGCTGGGGCAAAACGGGCGGGACTATTACGAACGCGAACTGTCGATGCAGAAAGGGATGCAGAAATTCGCAGAAGTCTTCAAGCGTGTCCGGCGCAGCTGACCTCAGGGCATCCGGTTTAGATAAATCATGGCCTTGGGTTTGGACAATCATTGAAAAATGAACCCCTGCTGCACCAATGCCTTATGCGCAGCCGAACGGCTGTTTTCGCGCAAGGGGCACCCCATCCGCCTCGGAACATACCAAAGCCATGGCGAGATGATTGGCGGCTGCAACCAGGGCCTCGGGGCACACGATCGGAATTCTCATAGTGACACTCCCGTTTTGTCGGCGACGTATTTTTCCATCGCCTCGATATGCGCAAGCGAAAGCGTCCGACCGTGCACAAGGCAAAGCTGTGCAACATCCCCCATCATGAAATTTTCCGACGCAACACCTGTCGTGCCAGCAGCACCAATGAACCATTTTGATGTCGCGCCTGCCGGAACCCCTGCAACACCCGCGGTGTCGGTCGTCGAAACCTGGTTCGAATGAACACTCCGCGCCGGAAGCGCGAAATCGGCAATCCCTGTCAGGACACAAGATGCGCCTGCGCCCCCCCCCGAGAGGGCTGCCACATGGCTGGTCAAGCCGTCGCCACACCGAAAGCGGCGTTCGCTATCAGAAAATTCAAGCCCGATTCCATCCGGCGTGGTCGAGTTCTGACCCAGAATGCTCTGGAGACCCGAGTCTGCCGCTGCACCAACCCCTGCGAAAAGAGCAAGGCCAGGATCACCCGTGATATCAATCGCGGGGGTTGTCAGGTAATCGTCCAAACCGTCGAAACGGAGGGTTTGAATGCTGGCAACACCCAGTTCGGTTACGTCGTATTGCGACATCACCATCTGATATCCGGTTGCGACGTTGCCAAGCTCCTGTTGCGCGCGCGCAATCAGAATACCGGATACGCCATTCGCAGCGAAACCTGCGCCTGTGGCGTTGTCCAATACACCGATACGGATCGAATAGATCGCAGAATCCGCGATCGCTGTGATGTCATCAATGATACATCGAAACCAGCCATCGCCAAGCGCCACGACGCGCGCTGTGGCCGCACCGGACCCGCCCGGCGCATTCCCGACAACGGTGCCAGTCGCAAGGTCGAAGATGACCCCCAAGCCCAGGCTGGAGCCGGAGCGCACTACCGCATAATTGTATCCGTTCGCCTTGAGATCGGCATATTGCGAATAGGTTTGCCCGGTGTTGGTGATCATATTGTAGTCGATGTTATAAAATGCCGTAGTAAAGCCGGTTTGCGGCACGATGGCAAAGGCATCCATGCTCTCCGGTCCTTGTCCGGCCGCCAACAATACGCCGACACGGAATTTGGCCCAATCCGCATGATCGAAGGCTTCCGAATACGTCAGGAGGGTGCGCCGCCCGCCTGCGGGCACCCGCGCAAAGATTGGCTTCGCGGCAACCGTGGCCTGAGAGGCGTGGTTGTCGTTTCCGCTTTTGTCGAGAATGAGCCCGATCGGGTCGCCGTAACCAGCGACGGACATGGTGCCGGCCGCATCCTGAAACAATGTTCCAAGGTCCGAAAGATCATACCAGCCGCCATTGGCACCGCCCGCGAACAGTGCCGCAGGTGTCCAGGGGCGCGCCTTCCAAGGCGCAGTGGTCATCGAAATATCGCTGATCACCTTCATACAAGCACCAGCGCATGGATGCCCGCAGCAGTGGTTCCGGTTGCCCTGACCCGGCTGGTGCCTAATGGCAGGATCGAAAAATCTGCCACGGCAATGGTGCGGGTTTCACCCGCAACGGTGTCGACAACAACAGTGCCACCAGTCTCGACATAAATCGCGATGGCAACCACGGGCAGGTCGGTCGTATCATCCGGCGTCACCGGAAGTGCGTCGGTTGCAGGGCCATGTATGGAACGGGCACGATGGACAAAAGGATTCATGCTGGAGCCTTTTCGCTGAGGGGAGCATTTGCGTTCCCGCGATTGAAGTTCACCGAAAGATCACGCAATAAGGCTTCGCTCGGGTTGATAGACCGTTTGGGGCGTTAGGAGTTCGTTAATTGATCAAGCGAGTATTGGACATTTCGACAGCCGCGATTGGCCTCGTGCTGCTTTCCCCGATGCTGTTCCTTGTGTCCCTGAAGGTTCGCCATCAGATGGGATCCCCCGTGCTTTTTCGCCAGACGCGGCCCGGTCTGAACGGCAAGCCGTTTCAGATGATCAAGTTCCGCACGATGCGCGATACAGTTGACGCGCAGGGTCATGTGCTTTGCGACGCGGAACGGCTTACCAAATTGGGCCGTTTCCTGCGCTCCAGTTCCCTCGACGAACTGCCCGAACTGTGGAACGTGCTGAAGGGCGACATGAGCCTTGTCGGCCCGCGCCCGTTGTTGATGGAATACCTGCCGCTTTATTCGCCCGAGCAATCGCGCCGCCACGCGGTGCGCCCCGGCGTTACCGGTTGGGCGCAAGTGAACGGGCGCAATGCGATCTCTTGGAACGAGAAATTCGCGCTGGATGTCTGGTATGTTGATAATCGCACTCTTTGGCTGGATCTCAGGATCATCTGGCTGACCCTTCGCAAAGTGATCAAACGCGAGGGCATTTCCGCTGCGGGCGAGGCCACGATGCCCAAGTTCAAAGGAGAGCAGAGATGAATTTATACGGGGTTTATGGCGCCAGCGGCTTTGGACGGGAAATCATGCCCCTGCTGCGCGCACAGGTAGCCAACGATCCAGAGGCCGAATGCGTCTTTGTGGATGATTCCGGCCCAGTCGATACCGTAAATGGCCACAAGTGCATGACATTCGAACAATTCCTTGGCCATCCAGCGAAAACCCGGGCGGTCACCCTTGCCATTGGCGACAGTCAAATCCGCGGCAAACTGGCAGCGAAATGCGCGGTTGCAGGCCTAAAGTTCATCGGCGTGCGGGCGGAAAACAGTATGGTTCTCGACGAGACAACCCTTGCGGAAGGGCTGATCTTATGTGGCTTTGCAACGATCACGTCCAATGCCACAATCGGCCGCCACTTCCATTGTAACATCTACTCCTACGTCGCCCATGACTGCGTGATCGGTGATTTCGTGACCTTCGCGCCAGGCGTGATGTGTAATGGAAATGTCCGTATCGAGGACCATGCCTATATCGGTGCGGGTGCCGTGCTGCGTCAGGGCAAACCCGGCAAGCCGCTGATAATAGGCGCGGGCGCCATAATCGGCATGGGCGCTGTCGTGACCCGTGATGTACCACCGGGCGTTACTGTCATCGGCAATCCGGCCAAACCCATGAACAAGGGCTGACCCATGCGCATCTACCTCTCCCGCCCCCATATGTCCGGCCGCGAGGCGCAGCGCGTGGCCGAAGCGTTTGCCTCCAACTTCGTGGCCCCCCTTGGCCCGCAACTCGACGCCTTTGAAGCCGCCGTGCAAGATTATCTTGGTGCGGATGTCCATTGCGTCGCCCTGTCGTCCGGTTCTGCGGCCCTGCACTTGGCCCTGCGCATCGCCGGCGTCGGCCCCGGCGACGAGGTCTGGATTTCCTCCATGACCTTCGCGGGCGGAATCTTTCCGGTGAATTACCTTGGTGCCACGCCGCGGTTTTTCGATCTCGACCCGGCCAGCTGGACGATCGACACGATACGCCTTGCCAAAGAACTCGCCAGGGCCGCTGCAGAAAATCGTCTGCCAAAGGCCATCGTGCCCACCGATCTTTACGGTCAATCCGCCGATCTCGCCCCGCTCGAAACACTCGCCGCGCAATATGGCGTACGCCTGATCGTCGACAGCGCCGAAAGCCTTGGCGCGACCGGCAGGAATGACCGCAAGGCGGGCACCGGCGGCGATGCCGCGATCCTCTCCTTCAACGGCAACAAGATCATCACCACCTCGGGCGGCGGCATGTTGGTCACCCGCCACAAGGAATGGGCCGACGCGGCGCGTTTCCTGGCCACCCAGGCACGCGACCCGGCACCCCACTATGAACACTCCACCTACGGCTACAACTATCGCCTCTCCAACATCTGCGCCGCCATCGGACTGGGCCAGATGGAGGTGCTGGATGCCCGCGTCACGCGCCGCCGCGCGATCTTCACGCGCTACAAATCCGCCCTCTCCCGCCCCGGCATCGCCTTCATGCCCGAACCCGAGGGGCTGCACTCGACCCGATGGCTCTCAGCGCTGACCATCGACCCGCAACAGACCGGCGTCAGCCGCGAAGATATCCGCCTGATGCTGCTCGAACACCAGATTGAATCCCGCCCGCTTTGGAAACCGATGCACCTGCAGCCGCTCTATGCCGGTGCGCCCTATCACGGGAACGGGATCGATAAACGCCTTTTCGCCCAAGGCCTCTGCCTGCCCTCGGGCAGTGACATGACCGATGCGCAGCAGGACGAAGTGATCGAACGGATCACAGCACTGCTTGATACGATCCGCTGAACACCGCACCGGTTTGATGCAAATCGACCGCCCCTGCTCAGGAGGACAGGACGGAGTCTCGCCATTCACGGCATGGGTGGTGTTTTGCCCACGCTGTGTAGCCCTCTAATTTAACAGGGAACCCCAGCCGCAGCTCGATTTTTAAAAACAGATTTCAAAGAAAAATGGCGGAGCGACAGGGATTCGAACCCTGGAGACGGTCTCCCGCCTACACACTTTCCAGGCGTGCGCCTTCGACCACTCGGCCACCGCTCCGTTGGGGCGGTTTACCGTTACCCTGCCATGAGTTGCAAGGGGAAATCGCCGCCTTTTGCACCGCTGTGCAATTAACTTTCCAGATGGACATAAACCCGACGGTTCTGGCGGCCCTTCTTTTCGATCTTGCCCAGCCGCAAAGCGCCGATTTCGCCGGTGCGCGCCACATGGGTGCCGCCGCAGGGCTGCAAATCAATCCAGTCGTCCTCTTCACCGATGCGAACCAGACGGATGTCATTGGCCCCCATCGGCGGCTTTACCGCCATTGTCTTGATCAGATGCGGCGCATCGGCCAGTTCCTGTGAGGAAATCCAGCCATCACTGACCCGCGCATCCATGCCGATGTATTCGTTCAGGTCTTCTTCGATGCCTTGGCGGTCTTCGGGGGCCTCGGGCATGTCGAAATCAAGCCGCCCGTGGGTCGCCGAAATCTGTCCGCCGGTCACGCCAAATGGCACCACCACCGACAACAGATGCAGCGCCGTATGTACCCGCATCAACCGGTGGCGGCGGTCCCAATCCAATTCCTGCACCACATGCGCCCCCAAGGGCGGCAGCGCCAAAGCCTCGGAAGGCACCAGGACAATGTCATCGCCCTCACCCTTGACCGAGGTTGCGATGGGCAGGCGATTGCCATCCCAGCTTAACCAGCCTGAATCCCCCGGTTGCCCGCCGCTTGTGGGATAAAAAATCGTCGCATCCAGCACCACGCCACCTTCGGGGGTGATGGCACGGACCATGGCGGGGGCCTCGCGTTGATAGGCATCTGCGCGAAACAACATCTGGGTCATGAAGAAGGGTCCTCTTGGGGCTTGGTCGTGGTCGGGGGGGCCTCAGCGGCGGTGCTGCTGCTGCGCAGGGCCTCGGGATTGCGCAGCCACAGATCGCGCTGGGCAAAGGGAATTTCAAAGCCTTCCTTGGCAAACCGAGCCGCGATGGCATGATTGATGTCGCTTTTGATCGACATCATCCAGTTCACATCCCGTAAATAGCAGCGGATTTCGAATTCCAGTGAATCCGCACCAAAATTCACCAGCAATACATTCGGCGGTGGCGTTGTCAGCACCATCGGCTGCGCTTCGGCGATGTCGCGCAGCACCTGTTCCACATGGCGGGTATCGCTGCCATAGGCCACGCCCACCGACACGATCAAGCGCCCCACAGTATTGCCACGGGTGTAATTGGTGACCGTGCCACTGACCAGATCGGCATTGGGCACAATCACATCGGTCCGGTCAAAGGTTTCAATCCGCGTGGAGCGCACCGAGATATCACGCACATAGCCCATATGCCCGCCCACTTCGATCCAGTCGCCTTCGGAAATCGGGCGTTCAATCAACAGGATAATGCCCGAAACAAAATTGCTGACCACGGTTTGCAAACCAAAACCGATGCCAACAGAAAGCGCCCCCGCAACAATCGCCAGGGAAGATAGATCAAGCCCCGCCCCGGTGACCGCAGCCAATGCAGCAAGGAAAATCCCGACATAGCCCAGCCCCGAGACAATCGCATTCTGCCCGCCCACGTCGATCTTGGTTTTTGGCAGGACATTGTTGCGCAGCGCCGATTGAACCAGGCGTGTCAGCCCGTAACCGATCACAAAAATCACCGCAAAGACCATGAAATCCGTGGGCGAAATCCGGTTATTGCCAATCGAAAAGCCGCGCCCGATCGCTGACCAAAGTTCGGTCAGATCGGTCAGCCGCGCGCCCCAGACCAGCGCCAGCACCGGCGCCACCAAGATCAACAGGATCAACCCGAACAACACCGGCCAAAGCGCCTCGCGCCCCTTGATCCCCTGCCCCGTCACGCCCGCATAGACATCCGAGGCAAAGCGTTGCAGCGACATCACCAACCCCAGCAGGATCAGCGTCAGGATATAGGGCGGCAATATCGCATCCGCCGCCATGAAATATCCCGCAGCCAGCAGCAAGGGCGAAACAACCCCCACCAGAACCGCCCCCCTGCCCAGCCAGCGCACAACGCGGCTAAAGGTCGAACTGCGCGGCTCGGCGGTGGTTTCACCCTCGTTCAAAACCACCTCGTACCCGCGCAAAATCACGCCAATACGATACAATGCAATCGCCGACACCAGCATCGGGATGAAGGTCAGCACCCCCTTGGAGGCATCGGCGTAACTGCCGGTATCCAGCACCAGCAGCGTGATTTCACCCAGCGCGATCATCACTGTGATCACCGCCACATGGAACCGCAGCTCGGCCCGCTTTTCGCGCGGCAAGGCAATCAGCGCATCCTCGTCATTGGACGAAAACACCCGATCCGACACCCAGCGCACGCCCAGCATAATCCCGCCCAGCACAGCGGCACTGATCAGGATTTCATGCCCGGAATTGCCAAAATACTGGGTCGAAATTGCGGCCAGAGCCAAAAGAAACATGCCCGCAAATGGCAAGACCACCTGCAACAGCGAGACAACAAAACCCCAGATGCCAAGGCCGCGTGCGCCCAGACGGCGCATTTTATCAACGATGATGCGTGACCAGCGCCGCCCGCGCAGAATCAGGATCGCCCCCAGTACAAACAGCAAAAACGCCACCGGCAAAGTGGCGCGCAATTCATCCCACGTCCGGTCTTGTCCGGCTCTGGGGTTTTCGGTCCACAGCCCCTCAAGCGCGCGGCCCAGATCCGCAAGCGCCGGACGCCAATGCGCCGGGTTCAAGGGCGAAGGTGACACCCGCAGCAATTCCCGCGCCTGACGGTCGCGCAGAATGCGGTCAATTTCCCCGACCAGATTATCCGCCCTGACAAAAGCCGTCTCTGCGCGCTGTACCGGCACCAACAACGTATTCAGCTGTTTGTTCAAATCCGCACGATTAGACGCCACATCGCTGGTTTCCGGCGCGGCATTGGCCCCGTCGGGCGCCGGGCCTAGCGCGGCAAGCTGTTCACGCAATGTGGCAATCCGCGATGCATTTTGATCCCGTGCCTTATCAAATTGCACGCGGTATTCCGCAATCTTGGTGCGCAGTGCCTCGAAATTCTGGTTCGACCCGCTTTGTGCATCAATGGTGTCTTCAGCACCGGAGGCCAGGGTTTCCCAGCGCTGGAAATCTTCGGTCGAAATGTCCTGTGCAAAGGCCGCGCTCAGGCCCAGCCACAGACCAAGCGCCAGAAATGCGATCAACCGCTTGAGCATCGCCATCACTGATCTTCAAAAACGCCGGGAATGGAGGCAGGCGCACGGTCCAGCCACGCCGGGGTGGGCAGGCCTTTTTCGCGCAGGAAATCGGGGTTGAACAATTTCGACTGATAGCGCGTGCCAAAATCACACAGGATCGTCACGATGGTATGCCCCGGCCCCATGTCCCGCGCCAGCCGCACCGCCCCTGCCACATTAACACCCGAGGATGCGCCAAGGCACAGCCCCTCATGTTCCAACAGATCAAACACCACCGGCAGGGCCTCGGCGTCCGACACATTATAGCTGAAATCAGGGGTAAACCCTTCGAGGTTCTTGGTGATCCGCACCTGACCGATGCCTTCGGCGATAGATCCACCCTCAGCGGTCAGTTCACCGGTGGTGTAATAGCTGTGCAAGGCCGCGCCATCGGGATCGGCCAATGCGATTTTCACGCCCTTGGGCTGTAGCGCCATGCCGATGCCTGCCAACGTCCCCCCCGAACCAACAGCGCAGCAGAAACCATCCACATTGCCGCCGGTCTGTTGCCAGATTTCCGGGCCGGTGGTTTCAATATGCGACTGGCGGTTGGCGACATTGTCAAACTGGTTGGCCCAGATCACCCCTTCGTTTGTGGTCCGCGCCAGTTCATTGGCCAGCCGTTCTGAATAGCGGATAAAATTGTTGGGATTACGATAGGGCGCGGCAGGCACCTGCACCAGTTCCGCCCCCGCAAGGCGCAGCATGTCTTTCTTTTCCTGCGACTGGGTCTCTGGAATCACGATCACGGTCTTGAACCCCATCGAGGCCCCGACCAGCGCCAATCCGATGCCCGTGTTGCCTGCGGTGCCTTCGACAATCGTGCCGCCGGGCTTGAGCGTGCCTTTGGCAATTGCATCGCGGATAATATACAGCGCGGCGCGGTCTTTGACCGATTGACCGGGGTTCATGAATTCGGCCTTGCCGTAAATCTCGCAGCCGGTTTCTTCGCTGGCTTTGCGCAGCCGGATAAGTGGTGTGTTGCCAATGGCTTGCGCCAGATCTGATGCGACGTGCATGAAAGCCCCCAAAGTTACCTTTTGTCCGGTGTATCCCCCGCATTCGCCAATCTCAAGCCATCGCGATGCCGCGCCAGCCAATAGGCCGACAAGACCAGCGGCGCATTGGCGGCATGGATCCCGTCCACCAGCGCCATCAGGTCCGCAAATCCCATGACATGGCTGCGGATGTCTTCGGCTTCCCCCTCCAGCCCGCCGGTGCCGGTAATATCATCAGGCAGATCGGCAAGCCCCAAAAATATATAATAAAATTCGCTCGCATTGCCGGGGGAGGCATAGACCTGCGCAATCGGCACGAGCGCCCCAAGCGCCAGCCCCGCCTCTTCCATTGCCTCGCGGCGTGCGGCGGTTTCAGGGCTTTCGCCCGGATCAATGCCCCCTGCAATAGGTTCCAGCTGCCATAGCGATTTATCGCCCCGCACCAACGGCCCCATGCGGATTTGTTCGATCAACAACACCCGGTCCCTGACCGGATCATAAGGCAGTACAATCGCCGCATCCGTCCCGACAAAAACCGCCCGTTCCACCGGGGCAGACAGGCTGCCATCGAATTTCTCGAACTGCAGGCGCATTTCGTCCAGCGCATAGAACTTTGAATAGACCCGTTTATGATCAAACACCTTGACCGCACCGTGGAATGTTCCCGCGCCGTGTTGTGAGGCCTGTGCCTGTACCATTGCGGCGGCGCGGGCGCGGATTCGCCCGAACAATGCCGCCACTTCATCGCGGCTGCGCTGGCCCATGTATCCCATCACCTCACGCGCGGCAAAGCGGCTGAGGTCGCCCCACTCCGCCTGCCATTGCGAGAGCGACCAATCCCCCTGCGGTCTCCACAAACCGGCTTGCGGCAGATAGACTTCTGCGGCTTGCCCATCCGCAAGGGTAACCGCCACCAGATCATAGGCAAAGCTGCCTTCGTAGAAATCCAGCCGTGCAATATCTTCCGGCATCAACCCGCGCACCAACACGCCAATTGCCTCGGCCCCCGGGGTGTGTTCAATCATCGGAAACGGCCCCTGGGCCACAGAGGATACTTTGTAATCGCGTAAAACGGCCGCGGTGACATCCAGATCATCACCGCCCCGCCCCATCACAATCTCAAGCAACGGCAGATCCCGCAGGGTGCCGTAGAAAAACAAATTGCGCATGGGATTAGCGTCCGTGGGTATGGGCATATTCAGTCAGCATACCGGACACCACAGCCGCGACAACCAAGACCACGCCAATCGGCACCGTGGCGACGATCAAGGCATATTCGGCCCCGATCTGGAACACTGCGACGATGGATTCAAACGGGCCGTCATAGCGATGCCGCATGGCAAGCCGCATCATTTCATTGGCGGCCTGCACCCCGATGCCCCAGAACATCAGCACAAAGACACCGGTCAACCCGTTGTTGATCGCGGCGGTCCTGCCCCGCCCCGCACGGCGGCCCATCACAAGCCAACCGACACAAAGGCCCAGACCGATGTTGATCGGGATAAAATTCCCGAAATCCGTGCTTTCGGGCATCAGGGGCATCACCATCAGGGACACCACATAGGCCACCACCGCCAAACAGACGGCCGCCATCAAACGTGCAGCAGTGGGCATCGCAGGCTCCTGTTACATTACCCCGGTCGCCGTACCGTAATCTGCGTGACGTCACAATTTCCACTGTCAAATGTCGCAGCGCAGGAAGTGAGGTAAAAATTCCACATGCGCCGGAACCGTTCATCAAAGCCAAGCGCGGTGATCTGATCCCATTTGCCGTTAAAGCTTTGATGCCAGCGCCGCAGCGTGATGTCATAGCTTTTGCCAAATTCCACGGATTTATCGACAATCAAACCGGCCTTTTCAACCTGTTCACGCAGGACAATCGGGCTGGGCAGCATGCCACCGGGAAAGATGTATTTCTGAATGAAATCGACCCCGCGTTTATAGACCTGCCAACGGCGGTGATTGACCGTGATAATCTGTAATGTCGCCGCGCGACCCGGTTTAAGACAATTCTTTAAGGCATTGAAATATATCGGCCAGTACTTTTCGCCCACCGCCTCGAACATCTCTATGCTGGCAATTCCGTCGTAATGGCCGCGCTCATCACGATAATCTTGAAGCTTTACATTAACCAAACTAGACAAACCTGCATTTTCAATACGTTTTTTGGCATAGTTAAACTGCTCTTGACTGATCGTAAGCCCTGTCACCCTGAGCCCGCGTTCCTTGGCGGCATATTCGGCAAATCCGCCCCAGCCACAGCCGATTTCCAGCACGTGATCGCCGGCCTGCACGCCCATCTGATCCACCAGGGATTTGTATTTCCGGGTCTGGGCGGCCTCCAGCGACACTTGCGCATTTGTGTCAAACAGCGCCGAGGAATAGGTCATCGTGCCATCCAGCCAGAGACTGTAAAAATCATTTCCCAGATCATAATGATAGCTGATGTTCTTGCGGGCCTGCGCTTTGGAATTGCGCTGCAGCCAGAACCGGATTTTTTCAAACCACCGCACCATGCCCAATCCGGGAAACCCGTCATAAAGTTCGTCATTGCCCGCATGCACCAGATCCATAAAGGCCTGCAGGTCCGGCGAGGACCACCATTCATCCAGATAGGCATCACAAAACCCCAGATCGCCTTCGCGGATCAGCCGCGCAAACAGGTCCTCATGATGGATATGCAATGCGGCCACGGGGCCGGGTTTGCGGCCCTCTGCGCGAAACCGCCGCCCGTCCGGCAGCACGAAATCAAGACGCCCGTGCTGCATCCGGCTGGCCATGGCAAACACCCGCACAAAATAACGCGGCAGGTCTTCTTGCCCCTCGGTCGAGATCAAAGTCATGGCAAACTCCTCCTAATATCTCAGGCGGAACGAGCTTACTCCGGTCTTTCAAATTAACAAAATGTTAATCTTTATACCCCTTATAGGCTGCCAGGGCCCGGTTTCGCCCCTGATCCAGCGCCACAACCGGCATTGGATACCGTGCCGCTGCATCCAATGCCCAGCGCCGTGGGCAGGCCTCGAAAAACGCCAGCGCATCGGCATGGGGATCCGCCGCGCCTTCGGCAATCCAACGGTTCAGATAAATGCCTTTCGGGTCAAATTTCCTGGCTTGGGTATCGGGATTGAACACCCGAAAATACGGGGCTGCATCCGGGCCACATCCTGCGGTCCATTGCCACCCCATCGCATTGCTGGCCGGATCCCAGTCAATCAGGCAATCGGCAAACCACTGCATCCCGATGCGCCAATCGGTCATCAGATGTTTGGTCAGATAGCTGGCCACAATCATCCTTGCGCGGTTGTGCATGCGCCCCGTGACATACAGCTCGCGCATCGCCGCATCGACAAATCGGATGCCGGTGCGCCCCTGTTTCCACGCCAGCACCTCGGGCGCATCAGCGGCGCTCTGCCAGGGAAAGCCATGCCATTCTTGGCGCCAGTTCCGATCCAGGATATGCGGGGTATGGTGCATCAGGTGATAGGCAAATTCGCGCCAGACCAGTTCTTTCAAAAAGGTCTCGGCCCCCTGCTTGCCCTCCTGCAAGGCCCGCAGCCCCGCATGCCAGCAATGATGCGGGCTGATTTCCCCCAAAGACAGGTTTTCCGCCAAAAGCGAAGTGCCATCCGCCGCCGGAACATCGCGGCTTTCACGATAGCCCTGCACAATATCGTCGATGAAATGCCCCAACCGATGCTGCGCCGCCGCTTCTCCCAGTTGCACAAACGGCCGCACCACGGCGGCACCCCGGTGCATCGCGCGCCCCATTTGCCAATCGGCCAAAACATCGCTTTGCGGCCAGTCGCGGGGCGGGCAAAGATCATCCGGTGCGGGGCGCGGGGCCGCAACATCGCGCGATTTGACCGTTTTCCAGAACGGTGAATACACCTTGTAATAGCCCCCGGTCTGGGTGGCGACGTTCCAGGGTTCAAACAACAGATGCCCGCCAAAGGACCGCGCCTCGATCCCCTGATCTTTGAGCGCGGATTTGATGTCACTGTCGCGTGCCACCGCCTGTGGATCATAAAGCCGCGACCAATAGACCGCCCCGGCACCGGTCTCGCGGATCAGGTCTTGCAGGGCCTCCAGCGCCTTCGGGGTGCGGCGCAGGATCAGGCGGCTTGCCTTGTCTTGCAATTGCGCGCCCAGCGCCGCAAGGCCCAGCCCCAGACGCCATTTCGGCGCAGCGCCAAGCGCCTCGGACAGATCGTCATGGATGAACACGGGGATCACCGCACGCCCGCTGGCACAGGCCGCTGTCAGCGCCGCATGATCGCCCAGCCGCAAGTCACGGCGAAACCAAAGCAATATCGGTGATCTGTCTTGCATGCTCGGCCCCTTCTGCGCTGTTTGGCGTTAAGTTAGGCCGCACAGCGCAGGGTCAAGCGGCCCGACGATAAAATCATGCCCGACTACAAAATATCATCCAAAGCATTCAGCAACTGGTCGATTTCCGCTGTGGTGGTGTAATGGGTGAAACTGAGCCGCAGCACCCCTTGCACCGGATCAACGCCCATCGCCGTCAAGGCACGCGTGGCATAGAAATCGCCGCCCCCCGCCATGATCCCGTATCCGGCCAGCTGCGTTGCTGCCTCAAGCCCGGACCGGTTGAGCGCCAGCGCCACGGTGGGCGCGCGCCCTTCGGCCTGATCTGGGCCCAGCAGGCGCACGGAATTGCGTGATTTCACCGCATCCAGCAGCGGCTGCATCAATGTGGTTTCATGGCTGCGCATCAGGTCATGTACAGCGGCACCGCGCCCCGCGGCATCTGCGCTGCCCCCGATGTGATGGGCATAAAACCCATCCACATAATCTGCCATCCCGGCACTGGCGGCGATCTGGGCGTGATCCGGTCCCGCAGGGGTAAAGCGTTTATAAAGCGTATCCCCGTTAAAGTAATGCCCCTGATTGGGCAGCAGTTTGCCCAATGCGCGGCGCATGACCATGATCCCCTGATGCGGGCCGAATGTCTTGTAGGCCGAAAACAGATAGATATCAGGCCCAAGGTTGCCCACATCGGCAAAACCATGCGGCGCATATGACACCCCGTCCACACAGACAAAAGCCCCTGCCGCATGGGCCAAAGCAGTGATTTCCGTCACCGGGTTCACCTGCCCCACCACGTTGGAACAATGCGGGAAACACACCAGTCGCACCTTGTCATCCAGCAGGTTTTCCAACGCATCCGTCTCCAGCGCGCCGGTGTCGGGGTCAATCTGCCATTCGCGGATTTCAATACCGCGCTCGGCCAGCCTGCGCCACGGGCCGGTATTGGCCTCGTGATCCTGATTGGTGACAATGATCGCTTCGCCCTCTTTCAACATCTGCCCAAAGGCCTGGGCCAGCACATAGGTGTTCTGGGTGGTCGAGGGGCCAAAGCTGACTTCGTCGGTGTCCACCCCAAGGATCGCCGCCATGCGTTGGCGCGCCTCATCCATTTCCTGACCGCCCAATGTGCTGGCCTCATAGGGCGCATAGGGCTGTACCTTGCGTTGGGTATAGAACCGGAACAGGCGGTCAATCACCGGCTTGCAGGTATACGACCCGCCCGCATTTTCAAAAAAAGCCTGCCCTTGCAGGGATGGCTCGGCGAAGGCGGGAAATTGGGCCCGGACCCATGCGCTGTCTATTGTCATGGCTGCACATTTCTACAGCGCCGCGCCGCCGTCAAATGCAAAAATGCAGCGGCATGCCCTGCCCCATCCGCGACAGCACCGGATATGGCACCGACAGAATTACCTGCCAATTTGTCGCAATTGGCGGCATACTGTCGCAGCACAGCAAATGTGCAAGTTTCAAATTTGTAACAAATTCAGGCCAAGGTGCGGGCCCATTCAGACCTAACCGCGCCCTTCAAAGCGGGCTTTGCCCCTGTGTCAAATCATGCACAGCGCCATTGCACCGCAAAACAGGCCGTCACTATCGGCCGATAAACAGGGACACATTTTATGTCAGTCAAACCTCCTTTTACGGATCTAGAGATCCAGACACAGGATGGCGGGTTTTACGAAGGTTACAGCCTTCCCATTGCCCTGATATCCAAGATCAGCATGGTATTGCTGGTGCTTTGGGCGCTTATCTGGCCGCTGAACGCGGGCAATATGCTGTCGAGCATCAATTCATCCTTGCTGCAAAGCTTTAACACTTTTTACATTCTGGCCGTCGGCATGTTTGCCTTCTTTCTGTTCATCATTGCGATCCTGCCCTCAACGGGCAAACGTGTTCTGGGCACACCGGGCCAAAAACCCGAGTTCAGCAATTTCTCGTGGTTTTCGATGATGTTCGGGGCCGGTCTGGGCGTCGGTCTGATGACCTTTGCCACAGCAGAGCCAATGGGCCTCTGGGGATCAAACCCGGTCCTGTTGTCCAGCGACATCGCCCCCAATTCGGCTGAATCGCTGCAATCGGGCTACCGCTATACTTTCGCGCATTACGGCTTTCATGCCTGGGCGATCTATGTAGTGACCGGGCTCAGCCTTGCCTATTACGCCTATACCCGCGACATGCCTTTGACGATCCGTTCGGCACTGACCCCGCTGATCGGGCGGTTCGCCAACGGGATTTTTGGCCATATCATTGATATTCTGGGCGTGGTTGCGACGATCCTCGGGGTCTCTGTGACCATCGGCTTTGGCGTCAGCCAATTGGTGGACGGTGCCTATGCGATCACCGGCGCAAGCTGGATGATGGACACGGCAGGTGACACGCCTACCGCCACCAAAACCGGCCTGATCGTGGCCTTGGTGATGATCATGGCGCTGTCGATCCTGTCTGCGGTGTCCGGTGTCGGGCGCGGGGTGAAATGGCTGTCCAACATCAATCTGGTGCTGTCGTTTATCCTGCTGCTGACCTTTGTGGTCTTTGGCTCGTTCATCTTTGCGATGACCACCTATGCCACTGCTTTGGTCGATTACATCCTGAGCTTCTTCTCGCTCAGCTTTTCGGCCTATGGCCCGGTCTCGGCTGATGCCTTTGCCGCAGCCGCACCCGCCGCCGTACAGGCGTTGCCCGCTGATCAGATCGCAACTGTCTATGGGGGTGCGACAAACGCATGGGGCAGCATGGGCGGCTTTGCCAGCAACATGACGGATGCGGGCATCACCCTGTCCGAGGCAGATCTGGCCGCGGCCTATACTGCAGGCACCGACGGGCGTCTGTTCAACTGGCAGGCGGCCTGGACCACCTTCTATTGGGCGTGGTGGATTGCGTTCTCGCCTTTTGTGGGTCTGTTCCTTGCCCGGATTTCCAAAGGCCGTTCGGTGCGTGAATTTGTACTGGGCGCGGTGATTGCCCCGTCATTGGTCTGTTTTGCCTGGATGACCATCCTGGGCGGCACGGCCATTGATCTGGAACTGTCAGGCACTGCCAATGGTGCCATCATTGCCGCCTCCAATTCCGCGAAACTGTTTGTGACACTGGAATATATGCTGTCAGGGGCTGTGCTTCAGGGGCTGGTGGTGATGTGTGTTGTCTTGATCATGACCTTCCTCGTGACCTCGGCGGATTCCGGCATTCTGGTGATGAACACCATCATGTCCGGCGGTGCCGAAGAAACCGGTGTCAAACACCGGATCATCTGGGGGGTGATCCTGACACTGGTGATCGGGACATTGCTGTTGGCGGGCGGCGGTGGCCTGTCGGCGCTGCAAAACGCCATGATCATCGGCGCGTTGCCCTTTACCATTGTGATGGTGGGCATGGTGCTGGCCCTGATCAAGGCCTTGTACAACGATGGCCGTCGTGACCGCATCGAAGGCGGCGCGGCGATCGGCCAACCCGCCGAATAACCACACAACCCTATAAACCAAAAAACCCACAAACAAAAAGCGGCGTCCGGTCTTCGGGCGCCGCTTGCGTTTCGGTGCCGGATATCAGGCCAATGCCGCCATGATCGCCGCGGCGTGCTGCTGGATCAAATCCATATCGCCCATTGTGCCCGCTGGCCGCATCGACAGCCCGGCATGGCGCGGCAGAATATGGAAATGCAGGTGAAACACCTCCTGCCCGCCTGCGGCTTCGTTAAACTGCTGCAAGGTGATGCCATCCGCGTCAAAGGCAATCATTGCCGCATTGGATACCTTGTTCACCGTCGCCATACAGGCCGCCAGCTGCGCCGGCGTGGCATCCAGCATATTGCGGCAGGGCGTCTTGGGGATCACCAGACAATGCCCGTCACTGCGCGGCATGATATCCATGAAACAATAGGTCTGCGCATCTTCATAGACCTTGAAACTGGGGATCTCGCCCCGCAGGATTTTGGCAAAAATATTGTCGCTCTCATAGGCGGTTGTATCGGCGGGCATGGCTTTCTCCTGAACTGCTTGCCCTTTCTAGAACGAAGCACCGATGCCGTCGAGAGACCTCTGCCCGATCATCGCGTCCGGCCAACACCGCCAATCCCCCCCCCCGTTCAGAGGCGCTGATCAACCGGCAATCTCGCAGGTTTCAAAACACCGGATACGGAATTGCCCCTTAACGCGTTGAAACCTTTGATTTCAGACAGCGTCAAGGGCGCAGGATTTTGCAAAGGCACGATACCTTCAGGCGTTCACATCCACCACCACACGGCCTTTGACCTGACCATTCAGAATGTCTCTGCCCAAGTGCGGCAGATCGGACAATGTCGCGGGCTGTATCATCGCTTCCAGCTTGTCCATCGGCAGGTCTTTGGCGATGCGTTCCCAGGCGCGCAAACGGTTGTCATAGGGCTGCATCACACTGTCGATCCCCAACAGGTTCACACCGCGCAACAGGAACGGGATCACCGTGGCAGGCAGGCCCGCGCCCCCCGCAAGCCCCACAGCCGCCACCGAGGCCCCGTATTCCATCTGCCCCAGGACCCGCGCCAGCATTGCGCCACCCACCGCATCCACACAACCACCCCATGTCTCGCCTTCCAGCGGGCGTTTCACGGTCTCGTTCAATTCTTCGCGGGCCACGATCTGTGTTGCCCCCAGCGCGGTCAGGTATTGCGCCGTTTCAGGGCGCCCCGTCACCGCCGCAACCTGATACCCCAGATGCGCCAGTATCGCCGTGGCCACAGAGCCGACACCGCCCGCCGCACCGGTCACCAGCACCGGCCCGGCTTTGATGCCATGATCCTCAAGCGCCATCACCGACAACATCGCGGTCAATCCGGCAGTGCCCACCGCCATCGCCTGACGGCTGTCCAATCCGGCAGGCAAAGGCACCAGCCAATCGGCCTTGACCCGCGCCTTCTGGGCATAGCCGCCCCAATGCGCCTCCCCCACACGCCAGCCGGTCAAGACCACCTTGTCACCCGCCGTATACCGCGGATCATCCGAGGCCTCGACAGTACCGGCAAAATCAATCCCCGGCACATGCGGATAATTGCGCACCAATCCGCCTCCCGGCCCAAGGCACAGCCCATCTTTGTAATTCACGGTGGAATATTCCACCGCCACGGTGACCTCCGCCTGCGGCAGTTGATCCAGCGACATCTCCTCAATGCCCGCCGAGGTCACGCCTGCGTCATCCTTGTTCACCACAAGTGCCTTAAACATTCTTCTCTCCATTCCGGGGGCCTGCCCCCATTCTCTTTTTGGCTCTAAATATTCCGGGGGTGCGGGGGCTGGCCCCCGCTGCGCCGACAACGGCGTCACAACCAGAAACTCTCTTTCACAATCGCCTCGCGTTTTCCCTGCGGGGTCTCGACCTCCAAAGTGCACCCCGCATCCCAATGGGTCATGCGCACCATACCCATCGCCACATTGGTTGCAAAATCCGGCGACCATACCGCCGACGTCAGATGCCCGACCTTCTTGGCACCCGCAAACAGCGGCCAAGGCCGGTCACAGGCCGGCACCGCATCCCCGGCGATTTCAACCGCCCTGATCTGTTGCACGGGGCCTTCCTTGGCCACCCGCAACAACGCATCACGGCCAATACAGCCAATCGCATCATGGGTGTCACAAAACCGTCCCAAACCACATTCATGGGGCGTGTTGTCATCGGTCATGTCATTGCCATAACTCAGCAATCCGCCTTCGATCCGTTCAATCAGATTGGGACAACCGGCGCGCACATCCAGATCCCTGCCCGCCTCCATCAAGGCCTGCCACAGCGGCATCCCCAGGTCCGCGCCCTCCACATAGATTTCAAAACCACCCTGTTTGGAATAACCCGACCGTGCCACCACCAATGCGCGGCCCTGAAAATCCAACCGTTTGTAACGGAAAAACCTTATGTCGCGCACCGCATCGCCAAACACCCGCGCCATCAAATCATCGGCACGCGGCCCCTGAATTGCCAAGGGGCTGACATCCGGTTCATCAACCAGCACATCCAGACGATAGCCATTGGCAATGCCCTTGACCCAAAGCAACAGATCACTGTCGGCAATGGAAATCCACCACCGGTCTTCCTCCAGCTTCACCGCCACCGGATCATTCAACATGCCCCCGGTTTCATCGACAATCGGCACATAAAAACACTGTCCGGTTTTCATGTTGCGCAGATCACGCGGGGTCAGCATCTGCATCAACCGCGCCGCATCCGGCCCGCGCAATTCCACCTGCCGCTCACAGGACACATCCCAGACCTGCACCGCATTTTTCAGATGATGATAATCGGCCTGCACGCTTTCAAACACGGTCGGCAACAGCATCCGGTTATAGACCGTATAGGCCTTTACACCTGCCGCCTCGACACCTGCGGAAAACGGGGTGCGCCGCAACCGGCGCGAAAGAGAAATCAAAGCCATCACAAAACCTCCGGCATATAGATAAGATCGCTCACCGGGGCATTTTCCCCCGCAGCGGTGAGCATCGCATGGACTTGACCCCGGTGGTGGGTCTGGTGGTTAAAGAACTGCACGATAGAAAGTGAAAGTGATACGTTCACAATTTTACTTAGTGAGCTGGAATAAAATGATAAATCACCGTTTATATCATCTTGGCTTAACTGCGCAGCCCAGAGACAGATTTCACCATCACAGCACATTCTGTCTGCCGCCCAATGCGATATTGTGGACCAGTGAGCATGGCTTTCAGGGAAAGAACCCGCGTTTTCCGACCTGTTAGGGTCGAATCTTTGCATCCAAAGCAAATCCCCCCAGAGTAAATGAGCAAGGGTGGCATGGATCGACCCAAAGAACGCACCGCGGTCCAGGGTCAAGACATCTTCACTCATTACATTAATTATGTCATATAACTGATTGTTTTGCCATTTATTATACATTGACATAACTTGCACATATTCAGGCGTTACCATCATTCCTCCCCTTGCTTTTTCAGGTCAAACCTTGGATATTTCCGCGATTACATCCCGGCACCCCCTGTCAAACCTTCCCTTAACACATCTCTATAACAGGTTGCTTTGCTTGAAAAATCTGCAAAATCCACCCTGTGGGCTTCCCAAGACGGGACAACACCTTTAATGTCAGACAATTAGAAATCGGGCAAACCTTAATTGTAAGACATATGAAAATTGACCCCTCCGATACCAATGACCTGCCTGTTCAGATCGCCGGCGCAATCCGCGATTCCATCATCCAGGGGCAATTGCTTGTCGATCAGCGCCTGCCCACCGAGGCGGAACTTGCGGTGCAATTCGGCGTGTCCCGCCCCACCGTACGCGAGGCCTTAAAACGGCTTGCCGCGCAATCCTTGATCCGCACCCAACGCGGCGCAACCGGGGGGGCATTTGTAAACCGGATCAGTTTTGAACAGGCCCAGGATCAACAAATCACCACATCGACGTTGCTGATTTCAATGAACGAGGTCAGCTTTGAAACCGCCTGCGAGGCACGCTTTGCGCTTGAGCGGGCCTGCGCCCCGATGGCAGCCCTACGCCGGACCCGCACCCATCTGGAGACCCTGCACGCCGAGATCAAACGCCAGCGTCAGCCCGATCTGTCAGACGAGGATTTCTGCGCCTCGGACGTGACCTTTCACCGTGCCTTGGTCGATGGCGCGGCGAACCCGGTGCTGTCTTATCATCTGGCAGGCGCGGTCGAGGCGATGCAGCCCTTGATGAATATGATCACATTTACCGCCCGGTCGCGTGAGGTGATTGTCACCCTGCATGAACAGATCCTCAGCGCGATTGCAGGGCAGGATGGAACCGCAGCCTGTGCCGGATTGATCGCGTTGCAAACAGAGACCCTGAAATTGGGCCGTAACGTATTTGCCGCCCGCGCCGGACACCACCGCTAGGTCCTGCATCTGTTGGGCGGGGTGTTTTTCTGGCTTTTCTGTTGCTGCTTTCAAAGGTTTCTTAATCAACAGGCACTAGGGCTCTGATCGGACATGCGCTGTCGGAGGCACTTTGGCGGCTGCCAGCGCAGTGATAGATGGAAAGCCCAGTGGCCAGAAAAATTCGGATTTCACTTAAACTGCCGCTGATCGTTGTTGCGCTTTGTTGCCTGACCGCAGGGGCAATGGGCTATCTCGCGGTCAGCGCCGCCCATCGCATGCTTGAAAAAGAGGGCCGTGCGCGGCTGTCCAGCATCGCGCAATCACAGGCGGCATCGGTGCAGGCCAGCCTTGAGGCAATGCGCACCAGCGTTGTCTCGCAATCAATCTCACCGGTGTTTCGCAGCACAATGACCCAGCTGATTGGCGCAGCAGAGGCTATTCCCGGCGATCAGACCGCGCATCTGCAAACCCGGTTTATCACCGAGAACGAACACCCCTACGGGCAACGGCAACTGACCGATTATGTTGATGGGCGTGACGCCTATAACCGTGCCCACCGCAAGGCCCACCCCTATTTCCGCACCTTGGCCGAGAACAATCATTTCGCAGATTTCTATCTGATCGATGAAACCGGATTTGTGCTGTATTCCGTCATGAAAAATGCCGATTTTGCAGTAGATTTGACAGATCCGGCCTGGGCGCAACACGGGCTTGCACGGGTGTTTCATCATATCATGGAAACGCCCGAGACCCCGCCGGACTTTGCCTTTGAGGATTTTTCGGATTACCCGCTGAAAGACCAAAGCTATTCAGGCTTTATGGCGACCCCGATCCTTGCGTCCAACGGCGCGATCATTGGCGTCTTTGCCGTCAGACTCACGGCCGATTCCCTGCTGGGTGCGCTGGGCAACGCCGAAGCATTGGGAAAAACCGGTATCGCCTTTATTGTCGGGCAGGACGGACGTATCCGCCTCTGGGCCGGTCAAGGGCAGGCGCCAGAATTCACCTATGCCATCGGCGGCGATGAAGACCCGGCTGCGCGGGCCTTACTGGGCGAATCCGGGGTGATGGCCGGACTTTCCCATAATGGGGATGCCGGGCTTTCTGCCTATGAGGATATCGTTTTTTCCAAAATCCCCTGGGCATTGGTCGCGCGCGAAAACACCGGAGAACTTTTCGCCGATGCCATTGCCTTGGAACGCACCATTTTGGAACGCGGTGCCCTGTTGTTGCTGGTGTCGGCAATCGCAGCGGTGTTTTTATCGCGCAGCCTGACACGCCCGCTGAACAGGGTCCGCGCCGCGATGATAAATGTTGCCGAAGGCGATTTGGACAGCGCGGTTCCGGCAACGCTGCGCGGTGATGAAATCGGTGATATCGCCGCAACGCTGGATCGGTTCCGCCAATCCCTACAAGATGCGAAAGCCACCGAAGAGCGCGCCGAAATATTAAGCGCGGCATTGAAGGTGGCCAGCGCCAAGGTGATGATTGTCGATGGTGATCTAAAGATGCTGCACGCCAATGAGGCGGCCGAGGAATTATTGCGTGATCTGTCGCGCCAAGCACCCGACAGTGCCCCCGCGACAGCGACAACCGCTGTGCAAACCGATCAAACACCTCAGATTGAACGTTATCTTGGGGCGGCCTGCCAGACCGTAAAACAGATTGCCACAGGAGCGCTTGGGCCAACCTCGCTGGATCTGTCTTTGGGGGAAATGCGCCTGACCTTGGTATTACGCACGCTTTTTGACGGTGAAATCGCCCGCGGTGCCGTGGTTGAATGGATCGATCGTACCGAAGAATTCCGTAAAACCGCCCTGCTGACATCGATTGAGCATCAGCAGTGTTTTGTTGAATTTTCCGGTGCGGGTCAGGTCACCGAGATCAACGCAAAACTGGTGGCCCTGCTCGGCGGGGCCGCCGCCGATTACACCGGCCGCGATGTTTCCGACATGATTGCGCTTGATCCGGGTAAAGTGGCACATCCTGAGGGGTTCCTGGCTGGCTTGCTGGAAGATGGGGCGGTATGGGGGCAGTTCGAATTGCGCGGCGATGCCGGGCGGGCGGTCTGGCTGGATGGCGGGTTGACCGTGGTGCGCGACGATCATGATCTGCCACTGTCCATCGTGATGATCGGGAATGACGTCTCCGAAGCACGCCGCGCGATGGAAACGGTGCAGCAAGAACAGGAAAAAACCGCACGCGATCAACGGGCCATTGTTGCCGCGCTTGGTGCCGCGCTCAGCCGCCTTGCCGAAGGTGATTTGACGGTGGACATCCACACGCCGTTTTCCGGCGATTACGACCAGTTGCGCCGCGATTTCAACAGTGCCGTAGAAAGCCTGTGCCAGACCATGAAAGGTCTGGTGACAAAATCACATACCATCGAGGGCAATGCCGAAGAAATCACCCTGTCCGGCGATGACCTTTTGCAGCGGACGAATCTGCAATCAGAGACCCTTGCCGGCACCGCCCGTGACATCAGCAGCACCACCCAATCCCTGGCTGAAACCGCGGAGCGTTCGCAATCCATCAGCGTCATGGTTTCTGAAACCCGCGAGGGGGCAACCCGATCAAGCACCATCATGGGCGATGCGGTGCTGGCGATGGATGATATCGAAAAATCATCCGAGGCGATTTCAAACATCACCAAACTGATCGAGGAAATCGCCTTTCAAACCAATCTTTTGGCGCTCAACGCCGGTGTCGAAGCGGCCCGCGCCGGCGAGGCAGGGCGCGGTTTTGCCGTGGTCGCCACCGAAGTCCGCGCCCTGTCGCGGCGCAGCTCGGATGCCGCCCATGACATCAACAATGTGATTGCCCAGACCACCAAACAAATCTCGCAGGGGGCAGGATTGGTGTCGCGCGCCGGAAAATCATTGGAAGAAATTCTGGGCAAGGTCAGCGATATCGCAACCCATGTGGCCGAAATCGCCAAATCGTCTGCAGATCAAAGCCTGAATCTGTCCCAAATCGACAAAGCCGTGCGGGAATTGGACAAGGTCACCCGCCACAATGCCCAATTGCTGTCCGAAACCACAAGTATCGGGCGTGCGTTGAAATCCGCGGCCGATGATCTGGTGTTGGCCGGGTCCAAGTTCAGGATCGACGACACGGCAGGGGGAGAATGGGAGGAAACCGGAACCGATGCGGGCGCGGATTGGCAAGCAACGCATCACGCGCGAGCTTCTTAAAGCGCAAGTTTTGAAAGCTGCAGGATTCGCAAGGGACCAGACGTCATAGGGGGCAGACTTCATTTGCACCGGGATTCGCAAGGGGCTGGCTTCGTAAGGGCTGGCTTCGTAAGGGCTGGCTTCGTAAGCGGACAGACCCCAAGCGGTTCACCCGGCATTTACCTATCCCAGCCGCCATCATCTATGCTGAATATTCACCCGCGATGCCACAAATCGCCACAGATCTGATTGCAAACCGCAGCCCTGCCCCCTATATTAAGCCTGTCCTTCGGGACTATGAACATAAACGCGCTCGTAATACGCGGATCGGACCCGGGGGCGGTACCCGGCGACTCCACCAAAATCCTTCATTTGGGGATCATGGGGTCGAAACAGGATCGACGAACGTCTAAAGGGGTTAGCTTTGTTTCGGCTGTCTGCCACCGTTATCGGCGAAACTTGTACAATTGCAAATGACAATCGTGCTCCAATGGCGATGGCCGCGTAAGCGACCGGAACTGTTGAAATCTAAGTCCTAGTGCTTTGCAGTGTTAGGCGGGGTTCGCAGGTACCTGGCAACAGAAACCTGCACTTTCCATTTTTCCAATGAATAGACAAAGCGCACCGGCGCTTGGCGTCTTATCTTTCGCTGCCGCCCCGTTTTGGTTCCCCCTTTCTGTGAAGCATCCGGTCTATGTCATTGTCCCCCTGTGAAAACTGTTTCATTCTGCGGCAATAAAAGCAGATGCAAAGGGGGACATAGTGCTGACGAATTCCGATCTGGTCGCCTTGACCGACTTGCGCCGCGACCTGCACCGTCACCCTGAAATATCCGGCCAAGAGGCCGAAACCGCGCGCCGTGTCACCGCGGCAGTTGCCGATTTGAAGCCCAGCCAGATCCTGACCGGATTGGGCGGACATGGCGTTGCAGCGGTGTTTGACAGCGGGATCAACGGCCCCACCCTGTTGTTTCGCGCCGAACTGGATGCGCTGCCGATCACCGAACACTCTGACGCGCTTTGGGTGTCGCAGAATGACGGCACAGGCCATCTCTGCGGCCATGACGGCCATATGACGATGCTGCTGGCTTTTGGTCATTTGCTGGCGCGCAGGCCTGTCGCCAAAGGGCGGATCGTGTTGATGTTTCAGCCCGCCGAAGAAGACGGCAGCGGCGCGCGCGCGGTGGTGGCCGATCCTGCCTATCAGGGCATCCAACCGGATTGGGCTTTTGCAATCCATAATGATCCGGGGCGGCCCTTTGGCCATGTCGCAACCCGTGCCGGGCTGATCAATTGTGCCTCTGTCGGCTTGCAAATCCGCTTGAGCGGCAAAACCGCCCATGCCGCCGAACCCGAGGCGGGGCTCTCCCCCGCTTTGGCAATGGCAGAACTGATCCCCGCCCTCAGCAGCATGGCAATAGGCGGTGCCCTGGATGAGAATTTCCAACTGGTGACCCTGACCCATGCCTGTCTGGGTGAACCGACCTTTGGCATTGCCCCGGGAGAAGCCGTGATCCATGTCACCCTGCGCAGTGCCGCGGATGCGGCTTTGGAGGATCTGCAGACCCGCGCCCGCGCCCTGGCGCTTGCCACTGCCCAATCCGCAGGGCTGAGAGTAGAATTTGAATTGTTTGATCATTTCGCCGCGTCGATCAATCATCCCGAGGCCGCCGAGGTGGCGATCAGGGCGATGGATCGTATTGGCGTGACACAGGATTCCTCAGGCCTGCCGATGCGCGCCTCCGAAGATTTCGGGGTCTTTGGCTGGGGCGCGAAATCTGCGATGCTCTGCCTTGGGCCGGGGGTGGATTTTCCGGCGTTGCACAACCCCGATTACGATTTTCCCGATGATCTGATTCCGATTGGCGCGGCGATATTTGATGCTATTGCCCGCGATTTGCTCACATAGGAGCCTAGTTGCGTTTCAGATTGAAATTTGAATTTAATGCGGCCTGCGTTATGATATTCTTAAATCCAAGCCTATGAGGTTAGACATGACCGTTTTAGAAGACGTTAGCGACTTAATAAAACACATCGCTCCAGCCACAATTTGCGACGATTGTATCGCAGACAAGTTAAGATTGTCCGTCAGGCAACATGCAAACCATAAGACTCGTGAATTATCTGTCATGAAGGGCTTTGAACGCCGCAAAGACAACTGTTCAGCCTGTGGTGCCGACAAGTTAGTGATTAATTATGCCTGAAGAACCAAAAGGCTAGAAATGTCCCGCTGCTATTCTTGGGCTGGATGTCGTGATCGACGGCCCCCCCGCCCATGAGCCCGCCAAGCTGGGCCGAGATGTGGCGGGTTTTTGGCCAGATCGGCGTGTTTTCTTTTGGCGGACCGGCGGCGCAGATTGCGCTGATGCACCGCGCCTTGGTCGAAGAACGCCGCTGGCTGGATGAGGCCAGCTATCTGCGGGCCTTGCCTTTGTGCATGTTGTTGCCCGGCCCCGAGGCGATGCAACTGGCAACCTATGCGGGCTGGCGGATGCGCGGGGTGACGGGGGGATTGCTGGCGGGGCTGTTGTTTGTGGTGCCGGGGGCAATGGTGATTGCGGCTTTGGCGCTGGGCTATGCCTATTTCGGGCAAGTGCCACTGGTGCAGGCCGCGTTTCTGGGCATCAAGGCGGCGGTGGTGATTGTGGTGTTTCAGGCGCTGCGCAAAGTGGCGGCAAAAGCCTTGCACGGGCGCGCGGGCTGGGGTTTGGCGGGGGTGTCGTTTCTGGGGCTGTTTGTGCTGGGCCTGCCGTTTCCGTTGATCATTCTGGGGGCGGGGCTGTTTGGCATGGTTTTTGCCGACGCGCAGGACAACGCCCCCTTGCCACAAAGCACCGCACGCCCGCGCAACAGCTTGCAAACCCTTGCCCTCTGGGGAATGATCTGGGCCGCGCCGCTGCTGTTGCTTTGGGCGCTGGATCAACAGTTTCTGCTGGATTTGGGGCTGTTTTTCTCAAAGCTCGCGGTGGTGACCTTTGGCGGCGCCTATGCGGTGCTGGCCTATATGGCCCAGAGCGTCGTGCAGGATTACGGCTGGATCAGCACCGATCAGATGATTGATGCACTGGGTCTGGCCGAAACCACGCCGGGGCCGCTTATTCTGGTGACCGAATTTGTGGCACTCTTGGCCGGGTTTGCCCAATCGGGCGTCACCGGCGCATTGGTTGCCGGCGCTGTGGCGCTTTGGGTGACGTTCACCCCCTGTTTCTTGTGGATTTTTCTGGCTGGTCCCTATCTGGAACATATCAGCGCCCAACCACGGCTGTCCGGTGCCTTGCGCGCGATCACGGCAGCGGTGGTCGGGGTGATTGCCAATCTGTCGGTCTGGTTTGCCCTGCATGTGCTGTTTGATCGGGTCCTGAGCCGTGGCTGGCTGGCCATGCCCCTGCCCGACTGGAGCAGTTTCAACAGCTTGGCAATGATATACAGCCTCTGCGCCGCATTGTTGATGCTGGGTTTCAAGCGCGGTTTTATCACCACGATGGCGGTCCTGGCGGCGGTGGCGCTGGTTTTTGCTGTTCTTTAATGTGCATCTCGACAGACCTCAGCGATGATCTATCGCTTAACCCATTGAAATCTTTGATTGCAGACAGCATGAGGCGATTCAGGGTTTTTCGAAACTGCGATCAGGTAGGCTCTTTCCCTTAGCGGCAAATGGCGTATGCTACCGCTATCCAAGCGCCCAAACCGGAGATGAGGATGAGCCGCGAGATCGACTACGGTAACCTGATGCATGACGCCATGCGCGGCTTGATCCGCAAAGTGTTGCTGGATGTGGCGGATCGGGGGTTGCCCGGCAATCACCACTTTTTCATCACCTTTGACACGGCCCATCCCGATGCCGAACTGGCCGATTGGCTGTCGGATCGCTATCCCGGTGAAATGACCGTGGTGATGCAGCATTGGTATGACAACCTTGAGGTCACCGAAGAAGGGTTTTCCATCACCCTTAACTTTGGCGATGCCCCTGAACCGCTGTATATTCCTTATGATGCGATCCGCACCTTTGTGGACCCTTCGGTGGAATTCGGTCTGCGTTTTGAACAGCAGGAAAGTGACGAAGACAGCGAAGACACGGCCCCGCCCGCGCTGTTGCAAGAACATGAGGACGAATTGGAAGTGGACGAAGATTCCCCCAAAGATGCCGAAATTGTCTCGCTTGATTCCTTTCGCAAGTGATCTGAACCTGCGGCACCTGCGACCTCTCAGATCCCGTTAGCGCCATCGTTTATTGCGCTGGCCCACGCGGAGCGTTACACCGCCTGCGAATGCCTAGCAACGCAGGAGCCGAAACATGGCCGACACACGCACAGAGACCGACAGCTTTGGACCTCTGGAGGTCCCCTCCGATAAATATTGGGGCGCACAGACCCAGCGGTCGATCATCAATTTCCCGATTGGCTGGGAACGTCAGCCGGTGGCGATTGTGCGGGCTCTGGGTGTGATCAAAAAAGCCTGCGCCGAAGTGAACCTTGGGTTTGGTGATCTCGATGCTGCCTTGGCCCCCGCGATCCAGCAGGCCGCGCAGGAAGTCATCGACGGCAAGTTTGACGACAATTTCCCGCTGGTGGTTTGGCAGACAGGGTCTGGCACCCAATCCAACATGAATTCCAACGAGGTGATCTCGAACCGCGCCATTGAAATTCTGGGTGGTGTGATGGGATCAAAATCCCCGGTTCATCCCAATGACCATTGCAATATGGGCCAATCGTCCAATGATACCTTCCCGACCGCCATGCATGTGGCCATCGGCATGGTGGCACGCGATACATTGCTGCCCGGTCTGCGCAAATTACACGCGGCGTTGGCGGCAAAATCCGAAGAATTCAAAGACATCATCAAAATCGGCCGCACCCATACGCAGGATGCAACGCCGCTGACCCTTGGTCAGGAATTTGGCGGATATGCGCATCAGATGGCCAAGGGCATTGCCCGCGTTGAGGCCTGCCTGCCCGACATTTACGAATTGGCGCAGGGCGGCACCGCTGTCGGGACCGGATTGAACACCCGCAAGGGGTTTGCTGAAAAGGTTGCCGCAGAAATCGCGGCGATCACCGGCCTGCCCTTTGTCACCGCACCGAATAAATTCGAAGCACTGGCCGCCCATGACGCCATGGTGATGTTTTCAGGTGCCTTGAAAACAATTGCCGCGTCGATGTTCAAGATCGCCAATGACATGCGCCTGTTGGGATCTGGTCCGCGTTCGGGCCTGGGCGAATTGATCCTGCCGGAAAACGAACCGGGATCGTCGATCATGCCCGGCAAGGTGAACCCGACACAGGCCGAGGCGCTGACCATGGTCTGCGCCCATGTGATGGGCAATGACGCCGCTGTCGGTTTTGCCGGATCCCAAGGTCATTTCGAATTGAACGTCTATAACCCGATGATGAGCTATAATGTCATCCAGTCGATGCAATTGCTGGGCGATGCCGCCGGCAGTTTCACCGACAATATGGTTGTCGGCACATTGGCCAATGAAGCGCGCATTGAAAAACTGATGAAAGAAAGCCTGATGTTGGTCACGGCATTGGCCCCGACCATTGGGTATGACAATGCCACCAAGGTCGCCAAGACCGCGCATAAGAATGGCACAACCCTCAAGGAAGAAGCCATTGCATTGGGGTTTGTGGACAGCGAAACCTTTGATCGCGTGGTGCGGCCAGAGCAGATGATCGGCCCCAAATAGGACGTTTTAATGAACACCCCCGTCAACCTGAACAAGGTTAAAAAAGAACGCAACCGCGCCTCACGCAAGGCGCGGGCGGATGAAAACGCGCTGGCCTTTGGCCAAAGCAAAACCCAGAAAGCCGCGCTCAAGGCCCGTGCCGAACAGATTGCCCGCACTCTTGAGGCACATAAACGCGAGACATGAGCAGACGGCCTGTCAAACATTCCGTGACGCTCAAGGGGCATCGGACATCAATTTCATTGGAAGATGAATTCTGGTCAGAGTTCCGCGCCATTGCTGCGCAAAAAGACATGCCAATCAATGCATTGGTGGCCCAGATTGATGCCGAACGGGGCTTGGATCTGGGTCTTGCCTCGGCAATCCGGTTGTTTGTGCTGCGGATGTTAAAGGATCGTTTACCATAGGCAGGCTAACCGATGGCGATGTCTCTTCCCGCTGCTCTTTCACCCGATGCTTGGGTGCTCCCTGTTTTCAGCGCAAAATCAGCCTGCCAAGGGGGCGTGATCCGTCGAAAGATCCGGGATATTGAGAAATATGTCGGCAAAGAGGCTTTTGTCAGCGCAGTACACCCCAGAGGCTATCATGCGCTCGAAACTGCCGGACAGATGATTATCTTTTGTAATCAAGAACCTGTCCGGCGGATATTATAGCCGGTTTTTCGAAAAACCGGTTTGGAATTTTCGGAAATTCCGTCTTCTTACGCGACGGATGCTTGGTAAATCTTGTCGATATTGCCGCCGAGGGCCGTATTAAAGGCCGCATCATCCATGCTGACATCCAATCCTTCGGTCAAGGCACGCGAAAAGCTGGCGATCATTTTTGAATTTGCACTCAGCCGTGCACAGGCCACATCGGTGGAATACCCCCCCGACAGGGCCACAACCCGCAGCACATTTGCATGGTCGGCCAAAACATCATAAATGCCTGATTTTTCGGGAATTGTCAGCTTTAGCATCACCAGTTCTTCGGCTTGCAACCCGTCCAGATGCCGCAACAGCGCCGCCGCCAGCAGGTCTTCGGCCCCGGCTTTGGTATCGGAATGGATGTTCACTTCGGGTTCAATGATCGGCACCAGCCCCGCAGCGCATACCTGTTTGGCCACCGCGATCTGCTGGGCCACAACCGCATCAATGCCCGCCGCATTGGCCCCGTGAATAACAGAACGTTCTTTGGTACCAAAAATCCCCGCCACTTTGGCGCGGGCCAGCAAGCCCTCAAGATCCGGCATATCCTTAAGCAGCTGCACGTCATTTTCCTGATCTGCGAGGCCTTTGTCGATCTTCAGAAACGGCACCACGCCACGGTCTTCCCACAGCAATTGCGCCACCGGTTTGCCCTTGATCGTTGCATCCATCGTGCGTTCAAACAGGATGGCGCCAATCACCTTGGCCGCAGTGAAATCATCGGCCAGAATGATCCGCGCGCGCATGTCGTGCATGGCTTGAAACATCTCGGCTTCACCGTTGTAATCAGCGGGTTCAACACCATAAAGCGCCAATGCCTTGGGGGTGGAGCCGCCGGATTGATCCAGGGCCGCAATAAAGCCTTTGCCGCTTTGCATTTGCGCCTTTTGTACGTTGTCGATTGGCATGCTGTGTTCCCCGTTTTGAAATGATTCCGTCTTGCTTGGCTTTTAAGTCAAAGCGGCGCGTGATGATAGAACCTACCGCCGTTCAAGCCGCAGGTGGATGCCGTTCCTGGCCCGCACCGTCAAATGCGCCACCGGCACCGGCACCCGATCGGGCAAGGCCGTCACCTTGAAATCGCGCAGAATCAGCGACAGAATCAGCGGCCCTTCGATCATCGCAAACCCCGCCCCCGGACAGACCCGCGCCCCCGCCGAAAACGGCAAATAGGCTTCGCGTTGGCATTTCCTGCCGTTTTCGGATTGCCAGCGCGCCGGATCAAACCCATCAGGATTGTCCCACAGCCGCGCATGGCGGTGCAAATGCCACGGGCTGATCACCACTTGGGCGCCTTTGGGCAGGGCACGGTCACGAAACTGCACCGGGCATGCGGCTTCGCGCACCATCATCGGAACCGGCGGATAAAGGCGCAGGGTCTCGCGAAACACATCGCGGCTGATCCGCAGCTTAGACATCACCGAAAAATCGCAATGGTCCAATACCTTGGCCTCTTGTGCGATGCTGTCTTGCCAATCGGGATACAGGGCCAACAAATACAACGCCCATGCCAGGGCAGAGGCGCTGGTTTCATGCCCGGCAAGGAAAAATATCGCCACCTGATCGACCATTTCATCGGCGCTAAAGCAATTTCCAGTCTGCGGATCCGCCGTTGTCATGATCTTGGTCGCCAGATCATCGGGCGCGCTGCCTGCGGCGATCTCATCGCGGCGCGCATGGGTCAATTCAGTGATCAACCTTCGGATTTTTGCAGCACTTTGGCGGGTGCCACGGCGAAACAGACGTGGCATCCAGCGCGGCAAGGGCACAAAGGCGGCAAGGTTCAAAATCGGCTGGCTGCGCTGATAGGTTTTGAAAGCGTCAAACACCTGCTGTGCCAGATGGTGATCAATCGGAATCGAAAACAGGCTGCGAAAAATCACATCGGCGGCCAGATGGCTGGTGATGGCTTCGACTTCGATCACCTTGCCTGCGCAGGTGTCAAGCCGCGCTGCTGCGGCCTCACCTGCCGCCCAGATCGCCGGAAAACTTTCGCGCAACCGCCCGCCTTCAAACGCGGGATCAATGATGCGGCGCTGGCGTTGCCATGTCGCGCCATTGCTCAAAAACACCGAATTGCCCAACAACGGGCGCAGGCCTTCGCCAATCCGGTCTGATTTCGGGAAATCTTCGGGGCGGTTTTTCAGCACCTGATCCAGAAGATCAGGTTGATTGATCAGAAAACTGCGGAAAAACGGCGTGCGGAATTCGGCCATCCAGGCGCGGTACAATTTGGCGGGTTGCGCCGATAGAATGTCGCGGCGAAACAGCCGCGCATACTGCCAGAGCGACACTTTTTCAGCGCGGCTGGCGGGTTTAGGGGGCAGTGTCATGGCTGGATCGAGGTGAATTTATTCACCGGTTTTTCGATGCGGGATTTCGAGGCAGGCCGGTCTTGATAGCGCTGCGCAAGGGTTAACGGGCCCGCCGTGATCTGAAAGTAATCGTAGTCCTTTGGTTGATCAAAGGCACAAAGATATTGAAAATGCAGACGAAAAAACCGCCAACGCAGGGTTTTCCAACGCGCCGGGCTTAGGCTTTGGGTAAAGGCGGCAGAAAACACCAGCGGCCATTTCTTTTCCACGGGGGCGACACCGGATACCGCCACCGGATCACAGAGCGCAAAACAACAGCCATCCCCGGGCGCGGTAACATCGACCCAAGTGAGCGCGCTATTGGCGGATAAAAACCGCAAGTCGCCGCGCAACCGCCGGGCATCCGGCAAAAACGCCACCATCGGCACCACCTGCCCCAGTGACAGGAACGCCACTGCCGGGCCGTTTTCAAGGATGCTGCCCGCGCGGATCAGATCGGCCAGAACCGACACCCCCAAATGCGCCCCCGATGAATGACCGACCAGCAAGACCTCGTCCACATCTTCGTTTAGGGCGGCGGCGATGTCTTGTCTAAAACGGGTCATGCGGGCCTCAAGTGCGGGTGGATTTGCACCGTTTGATCCGGCCGCATAGGCGTAATCATGCATCAGATAATAGGCAAACAGCCGTGAATCTTTGGATTTGAACCAGCGCAGTACCGCGCCAGTGGTCAGGGCAAAGACCAGCGCGGCCCCCAGATAACCAATCGCAGCCTTTGCGCCCAAATATGCAACAACAGATGTCGTGATTTTCCCCGCGCCAAGCCCCAGCAACAGCGCCACCAACAATTGCAGCAGCAACATCCCCACCGGATAGAGCGCCGCCAACACAGGCCCTTTGCGCAGCTGCATCAAGCGCCACAACGCCCCCCTGTGCACATAGACCCATGCGGTGCGCAGCAAATACAGATAGGTCGCGGGGATCGACCCGCCCATACTGTCGCGCACAATGTCAGACCAGATCAACACCTCAAAATCCGCATGCACGGCCGCCCCGTCGATCAACGCGTCAACCTGCCAGCCATAATTCCGGCCCGCTGATTTTGGGGTTAACTCTAGGGAATAGCCGGAAATTTTCGCCTGATCTGCGGATTCCTTGCGATAGAGTTCACGGTAACGACGGGGCGGGATCGGATCATAGCCGGGGATGTAAAACACCCGCCGTCTGGTTACCTTTTGTGATCCTTGCCGCGTCATTGGATCAGTCTAACGCTGATCGCCAAACAGAGGTAGCGGTTTTGCGGGTTCAGTGGCAGGAATTATCAACCCAAGGTGGCAAGCGCGGGAAATGTCTCAAGCAACCAGAATGAAAAACTGCTGAAGGCACCGGTCAGCATCGCCAAGCCGACCAGCAACAACAACCCGCCCATGATCCGCTCGACCAGTTTCATATGGGGCTTGATCCGGTTCATCAGCCCCATAGCGCGGGTGATAAACATCGCCGCCAGCAGAAAGGGCAGGCCCAGACCAGCCGCATAGATGCCCAGCAACAATGTACCCCGCGCCACCGAGGCTTCGGAGGCGGCAATCGACAGGATCGCGCCCAACTGCGGGCCGATGCAAGGCGTCCAGCCAAAGGCAAAGGCCAGCCCCAGCACATAGGCGCCAAAGCTGGAGCCGCCTTTGTCCCCCGCATCAAGGCGCGCCTCTTGATCCAGAAACGGAATGCGAAACACCCCGAGGAAATGCAACCCGAACACCATGATGACAACACCGGCAATCCGCCCGAAAGCCAATTGATTTTGCAGGAAAAACGCCCCGAAGACCGATGCGGTAAAGCCAAGGATCAAAAACACCGTGCTCAGACCCATCACAAAGAACAAGGCCGCGATCACCGCCCGTTTGCGCGCCCTGCCACCGCCGGACATATCCCCGAGCGACACGCCGCTCATATAGGCCAGATAGGGCGGCACAATTGGCAAAACACAGGGGCTGAGAAAGCTTACCACGCCGGCAATCAGCGCAATGGTCATCGCGGGCAACACCCCCGCATCAATCAGGTCAATTCCAAACATGCCCTACCCTTATCCCCCTATTCCGGCCCCGTCACGCCCCTTTGGATCACAACCCTGTGGACGCCATGTAACAAGTGATTTATCCCGCTGGTATGAAGATTGAAGAACTGGATGCCACGGGCCTGTTGTGCCCTCTGCCGGTCCTGAAACTGCGCAAGCGGTTGGGGCCTTTGGGGTTGGGGGACTGTCTGCGTCTGCGCGCCGATGATCCCGCCGCAGTGATCGACGTGCCGCATTTCTGCGCCGAGGCCGGACATGCCCTGATCGAGACCACAGAGGAAGGCCCGGTTCAGGTCTATCTGGTGCGCAAAGGCGGCTGACGCGGGCCTTGGCGGTGTATCGGCAAAGAAGACCCCTTGAGCGTCCCTTAAATTGACCGTCCCTTAAAACGCAAAAGGCAGGCCCGCAGGCCTGCCTTTTTGTATTTATAAACAAAGGGTTACTTACCCAATGACCACCAGCCGCGTTTTTTCGGCTTTTTCGGGGCCGGCTCCGCTGTCTCTGCCACCTCGGGTTCCGGCGCTGCAGTAACAGGTTCCGCTGCGGGCTCGGCTGCGGGCGCTGGCGTTGGTTCTGGCGCAGGTGCAGGTGCTGCGGCTTCGACAACCGGTTCAGCGGCCACAGGTTCAGCGGCCTCTTCAACGGGCGCTGCGGCTGGCGTCTTCGTCTTCGGCTTTGGCTTGGCACGGCTGCGCGGCTTGGGCTTGGGCTTTTCGGCCGCTGTGGCCTCACCTTCGGGCGCGTCCGCTGCGGGTGTTGCGTCGGAATCGTCCTTTTTCACCACGGGTTTTTTGGCGCGGCTGCGCGGCTTGGGCTTTGGTTTTGCCTTTGGTGCGTCAGCGTCGCCAGCTTCGACAGTTTCAGGCGCGGCACCGGCGGTCTTTGCATCCGCCTCGGTTGCGGCGGCTTCGGCCTCGGCTTTGGCTTTGGTGCTGCGCGAACGGCTGCGCGGCTTTGGCTTGGGCTTTTCTTCAACCACAGCCTCGGCGGCGGGGTCTGCCGCGGGTTCTGCTGTTGCCGCTGCGGCATCGGCAACGGGTGTTTCTACCGATGTTTCAGCCACGGCAGGCGTTGCTTCAGCAGCGTTTTCAGCCGCCTCAGCAGTGGTTTCCTGTGTGTCGGATTCTGCCTGCTGATCGCTGTGTTGCTGATCCCCGCTAGAGGATTTGCCACGGCCACCCCGGCTGCGCCGCCGCCGCCGACGGCGTTTCGGCTTGCCGTCACCATCAAGGTTCTGCTGCTCGGAAGACCCGGCATTTTCCGACACCGCCGCTTCGGGGGTTTCGGCTGTGTCCTCGTCGTCCTCGTCTTCGGCGTTCTGCGCGTCATCCTCATCGATCTGGTCCATCAAAGAGGTATCCACCGACACGATATGATCCATCACCGGGGCCACAACACGGGTCGCGGTTTTGAATTTCTCCAACGTGAATTCGGGGCTGACCAAGGCCGGATCACCTTCGATGCGCACCGACAAGCCATAGCGCGCTTCGATCTGGGCAATATGTTCGCGTTTCTGGTTCATCAAGAAGTTGGCAATGCCCACCGGGCAGCGCACCAATACTTCGCGCGAACGACGGCGGGTGCCTTCTTCTTCGATCTGGCGGATGATCGACAGGGCAAGGTTGTCATCCGAACGGATCAAACCGGTGCCGTGGCAGGCATGGCAAGGCTGAGTTGTGGCCTCGATCATACCGGGGCGCAGGCGCTGGCGTGACATTTCCATCAGACCAAAGCCGGAAATCCGGCCCACCTGAATACGGGCGCGGTCGGTCTTGAGCTTGTCTTTCATCATCTTTTCAACGGCGGCGTTGTTCTTGCGCTCGTCCATGTCGATGAAATCAATGACAATCAAACCGGCCAGATCGCGCAGGCGCAATTGGCGCGCCACTTCGGCGGCGGCCTCAAGGTTGGTCTTGGTTGCGGTCTGTTCGATGGAGCCTTCTTTGGTGGCACGGCCCGAGTTGACGTCGATCGCCACCAGTGCTTCGGTCACACCGATCACGATATAGCCGCCCGAAGGCAGTTGCACCGTGGGATTGAACATGCCCGACAGATAGCTTTCCACCTGATAGCGGGCAAACAGCGGCAGGCCTTCTTCGTAGCGTTTTACGTTTTTGGCGTGGGACGGCATGATCATTTTCATGAAGTCCTTGGCGATGCGATAGCCGCGTTCGCCTTCGACAAACACTTCGTCGATGTCGCGGTTATACAGATCGCGGATCGAGCGTTTGATCAGGTCGCCTTCTTCGTAGATTTTCGCGGGCGCGATGGATTTCAACGTCAGCTCGCGGATCTGTTCCCAAAGCCGTTGCAGATATTCGTAATCGCGTTTGATTTCCGCGCGGGTGCGTTTGGCCCCGGCGGTGCGCACAATCAGGCCAGCGCCAGTTGGCACCTGAATTTCGGTTGCGATCTCTTTCAGCTTTTTACGGTCGGCAGCATTGGTGATCTTGCGGCTGATACCGCCGCCGCGTGCGGTATTGGGCATCAAGACGCAATAGCGCCCTGCAAGGCTGAGATAGGTGGTCAGCGCCGCGCCTTTGTTGCCGCGTTCTTCTTTGACAACCTGCACCAAAAGGATCTGGCGCACCTTGATGACTTCTTGGATCTTGTACCGGCGCGGGCGGGGTTTGCGCACCGGGCGGATGTCTTCGCTGTCATCCTCATCCGCAACAGATTCGATGCTGTCGTCCTTGGAGGCCGCATCGGTTTCATCGCTGTCATCGTCGTGATCGTTGGCATCGGCGTCGCTGGGCGTTTCTACCGGTGTTTCTGATACCCGCTCCATCGGCGAGGAGGCTTCGTCTTCGCTGACCGTGACGTCGATGTCGTCCTCATCGCCGAGGTCAACCGTTTCCATGCCCTCGATCTCGGTTGAGGTCCTGGCATCAGCGCTGGTGACATCTTCGGCTTTGGATTTTGACCGGCTGCGCGAACGCGAGCGGCGTTTGGGCTTGGATTCGTCATCGTCCTTGGCGGCCTGCGCTTCGGCATAGGCGCGTTCTTCTTCCAAAAGCGCCTTACGGTCGGCCACCGGAATCTGGTAATAATCAGGATGGATTTCCGAAAAGGCGAGGAAACCGTGCCGGTTGCCGCCGTAATCGACAAAAGCCGCCTGCAGGGACGGTTCGACCCGTGTTACCTTGGCGAGATAGATGTTGCCAGCAAGCTGGCGTTTGTTCTCGGATTCAAAATCAAATTCTTCAACTTTGTTTCCATCAACCACCACAACCCGAGTTTCCTCGGAGTGGGTGGCATCGATAAGCATTTTCTTAGGCATAAATCCACTATGCACGACATTCGCGCGGCTGCGGTCCCTGGGGGCGCCTCAGGCTGCGATGCGTGACTTGTCAGGGCGATGGGGAACGCGGGCGCGACGGGGCCGGAAACGGCCTCTGATCGTCTGCTCATAGCGTGTGCGCGCGTCATCGCGGTTCTTCTCCGACATGAAAGGCAAGGCCCGTCATATCCATTGTTAACTGGTTTCATCCGGGTTTTAACCGGTCAAAACATCAGCGGTTCTCTGGCCGTTTCCGGCCCAATCGGTCTGCACCGCGCCCCGAGGGGGTCTGCTGGTGCAGCGAAACTCTTAGGGAAATGTATCGAGACGCCGAAACGCTCTTGTCCCATCTTTCCAATTAAGGGCTTTGGGGGGCAAATGACAATGGTCAATCGCGTCCTGACGCCATCAATTATGTAAATCCCGCAGGTTTGCTTGACAAGCCATGGTTGTATGGGAACATGCGGCCCCAATACGTGGGGTGCCCCGCGCCCCGAATGCCGCCAGCTTTGACGAACCAGAAGGAACCGACGTGATGCATTACCTCCTGCGCAGCGCCCTTTGCCTGCCCCTCCTCGCAATTTCCGCCTGTGATGAACTGGCCGTGGCCAATGATCCCGTTGCCCTGGCCGAAGTCCGCGCCGCCCGAACCTGCGTGGCGGCGGTGAACAAACAGGTCGGCGGCGGTGCAACGCTGAACACCACCCTGCCGATTGTCGAGATCAACCAATATGTGATCGACGTGCCAAAGGCCAATTCATGGACCTGTTTCACCGATGACAACGGCCGCGCCCAGCAGTTGATCGAAAACATCCCCCGCTAAGGCGCCCGCAATCCGCCAACCAGATCGCGTGTCGCGGCGCTCAGAGATAATCTGACCGCTGCAATCCGTATTTCGCCATTTTTTCATTCAAAGTCCGGCGCGGCAGGCATAATTCGTCCATCACGCTGGCAATTGATCCTTTGTGGCGGCGCATGGTGTTGTCGATCAACATGCGTTCAAAGGCTTCGACATATTCCTTGAGCGGCTTGCCTTCGGTGGTCATTACCGGTTGCATTTCATCATGATCAGACATCAACAGCGATGCGATGGTCCCCGAGCCGCGCCGCGATTGCAGCACGGCGCGTTCGGCCACATTGATCAACTGGCGCACATTGCCCGGCCAAGGGGCCTGCAACAATTGTGCGGCCTCCTGGGCCGAGACTTCGGGGGCTTCGCAGCCATATTCATCGGCAAATTGTTCGCTCAGACGGGTGAACAATGTCAAAATGTCCTCACCGCGGGTGCGCAGCGGTGGCACCGTGATGCGCAGCGCCGCAAGGCGGTAAAACAGATCCGAGCGCAACGCATCTTCCGACGTGCGCCCCGCCTCTTGCAGGTTTGAAATCGCCACAATGCGGGTTTCCGCTGGGGTGCCCTGTTCGTTGATCACACTCAACAAGCGCGCTTGCAGGGTTTCTGACAGCGCTTCGATGTCTTCAAGCACCAACGTGCCGCCGCGCGCCTCTTCGATGGCGGGCAATTGCGCGTCTTCGGGCAACATCGGCCCGAACAGACGTTTGCCCATCGCGTCTTCTTCAAAGGCCCCGCAGGACACCAGCACAAATTTCTTGCCGGCCCGTGATCCCACCGCATGCAGCGCATGGGCGACCAGGGTTTTGCCGGTGCCGGTTTCGCCATCAATCAACACATGCCCATCGGCCTGCCCCAGATCAAGAATATCCTCGCGCAACCGGTCCATCGCGGGGGATTGGCCGATCAGTTTTTTCATCAACTGCCCGCCATCAGACAATTCACGGCGCAGGGCGCGGTTATCCATCACCAGCCGCCGCGCATTGGTGGCCTTTTTGGCCAGTTCAGACATGCGATCAGGGTTGAAGGGTTTTTCCAGAAAATCAAAGGCCCCGACGCGCATCGCCTCAACTGCCATCGGCACATCACCATGACCGGTGATCATGATCACCGGCAGGGCGCTGTCATTGCCCATCAGTTTTTTCAGGAATTGCATCCCGTCCATGCCCGGCATCTTGATGTCGGAAATCACAATACCCGGATATTCCGGCCCCAGAACCTTGAGCGCATCCTCGGCGCTGCCAAAGGTTTCGGTGTCATACCCGGACAGGGCCAGCCATTGGCTGATGGATTGGCGCATGTCCTGTTCGTCATCGACAATCGCAATCTTCATTGCCTGTGCCATATCGCTCTACTCCGCCGCTTCTATGTTTTTGTCACTGCCCAGAATGGGCAATTGCATTTCAAATACTGCACCGCCCGCTTGTCCGTTGCGCGCGGTCAGCCGCCCCCCAAGGTCGTTGACGATCCCCGACGAAATGGCAAGCCCCAGCCCCACCCCGTCACCGGGCAGCTTGGTGGTGTAAAACGGTTCGAACAACGCATCGAGGTTCTCAATCCCCGGTCCATTGTCGCGCACCGTCATCGTTGCCGTCTCGCCCGCCGACAGAATGATGTTCACCTGCGGGTTCCGTTCTGATTTGGTGGCATCAAGCGCATTGCGCAAGAGGTTGACCAGAACCTGCTCGATGCGCATCCGGTCGCCCATCACCATCACCGGGGTATCGGGCACAATCCGGCTGATCTGGACCTGCCGCTGGCGCAGTTGCGGTTCCATCATCGACAGGCTTGAAGCCAGCGCCGCCCCCATATCTACAGGGGAAAACGCCTCTTGGCCTTTGCGGGCATAGGATTTGAGCTGACGGGTGATCGCCCCCATCCGTTCAATCAGATCATCAATGCGCCCGAAGGACGACAGCGCCTCATCAGGCCGGTTGCGCCGTAACAACAACCGCGCGCCCGCCAGATAGGTTTTCATCGCCGCCAAAGGCTGGTTCAATTCATGGCTGACGGCGGCTGACATTTCGCCCAAAGCCGCAAGTTTGCTTGATTGTTCAAGGGTCTGTTCCGCCACGGCGAGGGTCTCTTGCACCCGTTTGCGTTCGGCAATTTCCCGCTGTAAGGCAAGGTTCAATGCGCGAAGTTTGGCCGATTCCCGCTGAAAGATCGCCAGCCGCCCCGCGGTGCGCCGGCTTAGGAAATAGAATGCCAGCGCCAGCAGAATCGCAAATCCCATCACCTCAAGCGCCAGAACCCCGTTCACCCGTTCGCGCACCGATGCATAGGTGGTGAAACTGGCCATGCGCCAGCCGCGAAACGGGATTTTCGTTTCCAGACGCATCACCGCCTCGCCTTGCAAATAGGCATCAGGGGGCAGCGCTGTCCAATCTGCGGTGGCTTTGATGGCACGCTCAATGGCGTTTTGCGGCGTATGAGAGGCCAGCGCCTCGGGTTCCGTCATCCCGCGCCAGCGCGGCGCGGTGGCCAGAATGATCTGGCCTTGGCTGTCGGTGACAATCACCGCATCCGAAATTCCCGCCCAAGCGCGTTCGAATTTTTGCAGATCAACTTCGACCGCGATCACCCCCTGCGTGGTGCCGCCATCCTGAATCCGCCGCGAATACATGAATTTGAAACCGCCACCATCCAGCCTGATCACGCTGAAAATCGTCGTATTGGACCGGATCGCATCAACAAAATACGCCTCGGAGCGATGCATCGAACCCAGGCGGTTGCGATCTGTTGCCGCAACGGTGCGCCCGTCAATATCATAGAGCATCAAAGACGCGGCCCCGATTTCCTCGACAAAAGAAATCAGGCGCTGCGTCGAAAGTGAATAATCCGCAGATTGCAAGGCCCCGATCAACGTTGGATCCCGCGCCAACAACTGCGGCACAATGGCGTTCTGGCGCAGTTCGGCCAACAGATTGCCACTATATAGCGCGATCCGCAGCTCGGCGCGGCTGCGGGTGGTTTCGGTAAAACGGTTGGTCAGCAATTTGTTGGTGATCGAAATTGTCACCACAGCCAGCGCCATCAACAGGCCAATGGCCAGCCGCACCCGCCAAGACACGGTCAAACGCTGTTGTTTACTGGATGGGTCGCTCATCCGCGCAATCTACGCGGCCAGCGGGCACACCTCAAGTCACGCGGTTTGCAACGCGGCGCTCAATGCGCGAAATAGCGCCGCCCCGTCAGTGCCGCCATGCCCCGCATCCGCCGCCCGTTCAGGGTGCGGCATCATCCCCAGCACCCGCCGGTTCTGCGACAGGATACCCGCGATATCGGCCAAGGCCCCGTTGGGGTTGTCGGCATAGCGAAACGCCACGCGATCTTCGCCCTCAAGCCGCGCAAGGGTGTCGGCATCGGTAAAGTAATTGCCATCATGATGGGCAATCGGAATGTCGATCACATCGCCGGCAGAATAGGCATTGGTAAAATCGCTGGCCGAGGTTTCAACCTTCAGGCCAACGGTCTTGCAGATGTATTTCAGCCCCGCATTGCGCAGCAAGGCACCGGGCAGCAATCCGGTTTCGGTCAGGACCTGAAAGCCGTTGCAAACCCCCATGACATAGCCGCCGCGATCCGCATGGGTTTTCACCGACCCACAGATCGGTGAATTGGCGGCAATCGCCCCGCAGCGCAGATAATCTCCATAGGAAAACCCGCCGGGAATACCGACAATATCAACACCCTGAGGCAGTTCGCTGTCCTTGTGCCAAACCATCGACACTTTGGCACCTGCGGCCTCAAAGGCCACGGCAAGGTCACGGTCGCAATTTGACCCGGGAAACACAATGACAGCAGCATGCATCAGACCAGCTCCACCGAATAGGATTCAATCACCGTGTTCGCCAACAGCTTTTCGCACATGCGGGTGACATCGGCCTCTGTGGCGCCCTCGGCAAGATCAAGTTCGATCACCTTGCCCTGACGCACGCCATTGACCCCCTCAAACCCCAGCGCGCCCAAGGCGTGACGCACGGCCTCGCCCTGCGGGTCAAGCACCCCATTCTTCAACATCACATGAACCCGTGCTTTCATCGCACATCCCCCAGCTTCATTTGGCCAATTAAACTTTGCGCAACAGGCGCCTAGTTGATCAAGGTCGGTTTGGAAATCGGCGTTGAGGTCTTGGGCATCACACCCAGCCGCTTGGCCACTTCGGTATAGGCATCGGTCAGCGACCCCAGATCGCGGCGGAACACGTCCTTGTCCAGTTTCTGACCGGATTCGATGTCCCACAAACGGCAGCTGTCCGGGCTGATTTCATCGGCAATGATCAGCCGCTGGAAATCACCATCATAAACGCGGCCGATCTCGATCTTGAAATCCACCAGCCGGATTCCGACCGCCAGCATCAGACCGGACATAAAATCATTGACCCGCAAGGCAAGGCTCAGGATGTCTTCCATGTCTTGCTGGGTGGCCCAGCCAAAGGCGGCGATATGTTCTTCGGTCACCAGAGGATCCCCCAGCGCATCGTCCTTGTAGCAATATTCGACAATGGGACGCGGCAATTGCGTGCCTTCTTCGATGCCCAGACGTTTGGACATGCTGCCCGCCGCATAATTGCGCACAATGATTTCCAGCGGGATGATTTCGCATTGGCGGACCAGTTGTTCGCGCATGTTCAGACGTTTGATAAAATGCGTCGGCACGCCGATCTGGTTCAATCCGGTCATGAAATATTCAGACAAGCGGTTGTTCAAAACCCCTTTGCCCTCGATCACGGCCTTCTTTTCGGCATTGAATGCCGTGGCGTCGTCTTTGAAATACTGCACAATCGTCCCGGGCTCGGGGCCTTCATACAGGATTTTTGCTTTGCCTTCGTAAATCTTTTTGCGCCGGGCCATGGGCGTCCTTTCCGCAGAGGCTGGGAACATCCCAGACAGTTTGGCCTTCTCTTAGTCTAAGGCCCGTCGCGCTGCAAGCGCAGCATGCCCTTTCACATCCTGCATGGTCTTGCCGGCTATGCAGGGCGCGCCCATATCTATAGAATGGCCATGCAATGACAGGAGAGCATGATGACAACTTTCGATGACCGCGAAAACGCTTTTGAGAACAAGTTTGCCCATGACGCAGAAATGCAATTCAGGGCAGATGCACGGCGCAATAAACTACTGGGTCTCTGGGCTGCCGAATTGATGGGCAAAACCGGCGCGGCGGCGGATGACTATGCCAAAGAAGTTGTCAAATCCGATTTCGAAGAAGCGGGCCATGAAGATGTGTACCGCAAACTGTCCGGTGATTTGGGCGATTTGGCCGACGAGGCCACCATCCGCGCCAAAATGGCCAGCCTGCTGATCGAGGCCAAAAGCCAGATCCTGACCGAGGTAAAGTAACGCCTCTGCACCCGTCCTGAACAAAATGATGTGTCTTTCAATCAAATGAAAGGCGCATTTTTTTTGGCGTGGCGCGGGCCTTAATCATTTGATCTGATCTGGCTTTTACCCTCTCCCGAGGTTGATCGGGGAAGGGAAAGACACTGCTTAAATTCCGTCATTTTGAACGCTGGCACCTGCGCCGTTTGGCGGGGCTGCTGCGCATTTTGGCACCGCTGGGGATCACGGCAGCCTGCCTGTGGCTGTTGCGGGCCGCGCTTGATCCGGCATCGGTACTGGCGGTGCCGGATCTGCTGCGCGATCTGCCGATGGGACGTTTGGCTGGGGCCCTGCTGTGTTGTTTGCTCAGCTTTTGGGCCATCGGGCGTTATGATGCGGTGGCGCATCGCCATTTTGTCACCGGGATTTCGGGACCGCAGGCGCGGGCCAGCGGCACCATCGCCATCGCTTTGGCGCAAACGCTTGGTTTTGGCATACTCACTGGGGCCGCCGTGCGCTGGCGGATGCTGCCCGCGCTGGCCCCGCTGGACGGTCTGCGCCTGTCGACCTTTGTTGCGGTGACGTTTTTAGGGGCATGGGCGGCGCTGACAGCGGCGGCAGTTCTGGTGCTGCCTGCCCCGGCATGGACAGCGGCCCCGGCATTTGCGGTGCTGGTCGCGCTGCCAGCGGGGCTGTATCTGGTGCTGATCCTGCCGCATCGTCACAGCAGGGTCCAGCTGCCAAGCCTGTGCAGCCTGCGCGCCATCGCCGGCTGGACCGCGATTGATCTGCTGGCGGCGGCATTGATGCTCTATCTGCTGCTGCCCGACATCCCGCTTGGCTTTGCCGCGTTTTTGCCGGTGTTTTTGCTGGCTTTTGGGGCGGGGTTGCTTTCCGGTGCCCCCGGTGGGATCGGGCCGTTTGAACTGATCTGTCTGGGGCTGTTGCCGCAGCTGCCCCCGGCCCAGCTTTTGGCGGGAGTTATTGCATTTCGCGCCCTCTATTACGCCCTGCCTGCGGTGATTGCCGCACTATGCCTGCTGCGCCCCCTGCGACCACAGCGGCGGATCACCCCCCCGGGAAAGGTGCCACCCAGATCCGTCACCCGCGCCGAAGTTGGCCTGATCCGCCAGAATGGCGGCTGGATCAACATTGCCCCCCAAAGCACCCTGGCACTCTGGCAGACCCCGCAAAGCCTGGCCGCCCTGTTTGATCCGGTTGCGGGCCACCCGGCGATGGCACTGCCCGCCGTTGTGCAGGCCGCAAAACGGGCCAACCGCCTGCCCTGCATCTATAAATGCGGGCCACGTCTGGCCGCCCACGCCCGCGCGCAAGGCTGGCAGGTGCTGCGCATTGCCCAGGAAGCCTGCCTTGATCCGCGCGATTTCGACCTCAGCCAGCCCAGCCGCCGCGGCCTGCGCCGCAAATTGCGCGCAGCGGTGCGCCAGGATGTTCACACCTCGGCCCCTGCCGAATTGCCGCTGCGCCAGATGGCGCTGCTGGATGCCGATTGGCAGAGGCGCCAAGGCCGCGCATTGGGCGGCACGATGGGGCGGTTCTGCCCCGAATACGTACAGGATCAACAGGTGTTTCTGGCCCATCACAACGGCCGCCTTGTCGGGTTCGCCAGTTTTCACCACAGTGATCATGAATTCTGCCTTGATCTGATGCGTTCGGGCAGTGATGCCCCCGACGGCACCATGCAGGCCTTGGTGCATGCCGCCCTGCAACAGGCCGCGCGCTTTGATATTCCGCGTCTCAGCCTTGCGGCGGTGCCGTCTTTTGCCGCCAAAGGCCTGATCTGGCCGCGCCTGATCCGCCAAGGCAGCCGCGCCGGATTGCGCCAGTTCAAAGCCAGCTTTGCCCCGCAATGGCAACCGCTCTATGCCGCCGCGCCCGGCCCTGTGGCCCTGGCCATTGCGCTGGCTGACATCACCGCCGCCGTGCATCACCCGCCAGCCCTGCCCAGTTGTCGCATACTGCATGATGATGATGAGGAATTTGAGATTGCTCTTCGATGGGTGTCATGAAATGAGACCCCGATCACGCGCGCGCGGAGTTTGCCCAATGACCAATGCTTTTACCGAATTACTTGCCGAAAAAGGTGTCCTGCTGGCCGATGGTGCCACGGGGACCAACCTGTTTAACATGGGGCTGATGTCTGGCGACGCGCCGGAATTCTGGAACACCGACCAGCCCAAGAAAATCGTCACCCTTTATAAAGGGGCGGTGAATGCGGGCAGTGACATCTTTTTGACCAACAGTTTCGGCGCCAATGCATCGCGCCTGAAATTGCATGACGCCGCCAAACGCGCCCATGAATTAAGCCGTGTCTCGGCCGAAATCGCGCGCGAGGTTGCCGATACCGCCGGACGCAAGGTTGTGGTCGCAGGATCGGTCGGGCCGACCGGCGAAATCATGGAACCCGTTGGCAGCCTGACCCATGCGCTGGCCGTGGAAATGTTTCACGAAACCGCAGATGGGCTCAAGGCGGGTGGGGCCGACATCGGCTGGCTTGAAACCATCAGCGCCCCCGAGGAATACCGCGCCGCCGCCGAAGGATTTGCGCTGGCCGGGTTGGAATGGTGCGGCACCATGAGCTTTGACACCGCAGGACGCACCATGATGGGGCTGACCTCGGAAGGCATGGTTGAAATGGTGCATGCGCTCGACAACAAACCGCGCGGTTACGGGGCCAATTGTGGCACCGGCGCGTCTGATTTGCTGCGCACCGTGCTGGGCTTTGCCGCAAAAGAATATGATCTGCCAATCATCGCCAAAGGCAACGCCGGCATCCCCAAATATGTCGATGGCCACATCCATTATGACGGCACCCCCGAATTGATGGCGCAATATGCGGTGATGGCACGCAATTGCGGGGCCTCGGTGATTGGCGGCTGCTGTGGCACCATGCCCGCACATCTGGAAAAAATGCGCGAGGCCCTGGACACAATCCCCAAGGGCAGCGCCCCCGACCTTGAAGAAATCACTGCCGCCCTCGGACCGTTCTCATCTGCGGGGGATGGCACCGGCGATGATCAGACCCCAAAACGCGAACCCCGCCGTGGGGGCCGCCGCCGCAGCTAAGGCATCTGTCGGACGATATTGTCCGACAGTTACATAGGTCGGGCAAGCTGTCCGACCTACAACAGTGACATCTGCGCCCCCTGCAGCACCGGCGGGCAGAACAGATCACAGCGCAACGCCCGCGCCTCCCGGCCCAGCCCCAACCGTTTCACCGCCAGCGTAAAACGTTGTGCGATGATCTCGGCGTAAGGCCCGTCACCGCGCATCCGGCGGTGCCACTGCGCTTCATATTCCTTGCCCCCATGCATGTCGCGCAGGCGATTCATGATCCGCGCGGCGCGATCCGGGTAATGTTGCGCCAGCCATTCCTGCACCAAAGGCGACACCTCGCGCGGCAAACGCAACATGATCCAACTGGCATGTCGCGCCCCCGCATCCCGCCCGGCGGTCAAAATCGCCTCCAGCTCGGGGTCGCTAAGCGCCGGAATCACCGGTGACACCATGATACGAACCGGAATGCCCGCCTCGGCCAGACGCCGGATCATCACCAGACGACGGGGCGGCGCGGGGGCACGCGGCTCCATCAGCCGCGACAATTTGACATCCAGCGTGGTCACCGAAATCCCGACCCGCACGAGGCCGCGCCGCGCCATATCACCCAGAATATCAATGTCGCGTTCAATCAGACTGCCCTTGGTGACAATCGCCACCGGATGACTGGCCTTTGACAACACCTCAAGACAGGCACGCATGATCCGGTGCTTTTGCTCGATGGGTTGATAGGGATCGGTGTTGGTGCCAATCGCAATCGGCGCAACCTTGTATCTGCGCGCCGCCAGTTCCCGCTCCAGCACCCGGGGTGCCTCGGGTCGCGCAATCAGCCGGGTTTCAAAATCCAACCCCGGCGAAAGGCCAAGGTAGGCATGGCTGGGCCGCGCAAAACAATAAACACAACCGTGTTCGCAGCCGCGATAAGGATTGATCGAGCGATCAAACGGCAGATCCGGCGAACGATTGTAGGAAATCACACGGCGCGGCACCTCGATATCGACCTGCGTGCGCAAGATCGGCAGATCACTTTCCGGCGTCCACCCGTCATCAACCGCCCTGCGCTGATGACGTTCAAACCGCCCCGCATGATTGCTGCCAGCCGCACGTCCTATCACCCGAAAGCGTTGATGTTCCTGATCCATCTGTAAAATTTAGAACAAAATAGGAACACACGCAAGGGACGCCCGCTAATCCCTTGTCCGGCTAGGGGAAAAAACGCTAAACTGACACGCAAACACGTCGCGCAAAACGCCGCCTATGTCGCAAATTGCGCACCAATTGGCGACGTTCCGTGACAAAAAGGCGCAAGAGCCACGCACCTGCAAAGCCAGCAGAAGGAAATAACATGTCCGACGAAGACGAAATCATCCTGTCCGACCTCGACGACGAAGAACTTGTTCAACAGATGTTCGACGATCTCTATGACGGCCTCAAAGAAGAGATCGAAGAAGGCGTGAACATCTTGCTGGAACGCAAGTGGGAACCCTATGACATCCTGACCAAAGCCCTGGTTGGCGGCATGACAATTGTCGGCGCGGATTTCCGCGATGGCATCCTGTTTGTGCCAGAGGTGCTGCTGGCGGCAAATGCCATGAAAGGCGGGATGTTTATCCTGAAACCATTGCTGGCCGAAACCGGCGCGCCCCGGGTTGGCAAAATGGTGATCGGCACCGTCAAAGGCGACATCCATGACATCGGCAAAAATCTTGTCGGGATGATGATGGAAGGTGCCGGTTTCGAGGTCGTCGATCTGGGCATCAACAACCCTGTAGAAAACTACCTGCAGGCGATGGAAACCGAAGGCCCTGATATCCTTGGCATGTCCGCGCTTTTGACCACCACAATGCCCTATATGAAAGTCGTGATCGACACGATGATCGAACAGGGCATCCGCGATGATTACATCGTGCTGGTTGGCGGTGCGCCCCTGAACGAAGAATTCGGCAAGGCCATCGGCGCAGATGCCTATTGCCGGGATGCCGCCGTGGCCGTGGAAACCGCCAAGGAATGGATGACGCGCAAACACAACAGCGCCGCATCCGCCTAAATCTTGTTCTCCCTCCCGCGAAAAAGGCCCCTCCGGGGCCTTTTTTATGCGCATGTCAGGGATTATCTTGGCCACAGGAAGGAACGCCCATGCCCTTGTCCCGCTTTATCCTGTTGATCTGCTCGGTGATGCTCTGTGCTGCTGTGACCCTCTGGAGTTTGACACTGCTGCCGCCTGTGGCTGTCGCCCCGGTGATGCCGGCGCTGCTGATCCTGTCACTTTTGCTGCGGAAATTGCGGTCATGATCCCCTCTGATGCGGATCTCACCGAAACCGGCCTGCCCGTGCAAAGCCCACGCGGAAAAATCCTGCTGATCGCCTGCGGGGCCCTGGCCCGTGAAATCCTTGATCTCAAGGCCCTCAACGGCTGGACCCACCTTGATCTGACCTGCCTGCCCGCAAAATATCACCTCTATCCTGAAAAAATCACCGATGCGGTGCGCGAAACCCTGGCCAAACACCAAGACACCTATGATGATTTCTTTGTGGTCTATGCCGATTGCGGCACCGGCGGCGGATTACAGGCCGCCTGCGCCGAACTGGGCGTCCAGATGATTGCAGGCCCGCATTGTTACAGCTTTTTTGAAGGCAATGACGCCTTTGCCAAAAAGGCCGATGATGAATTCACCAGCTTTTATCTCACCGATTTTCTGGTCCGCCAGTTTGACGCCTTTATCATCAAACCGATGGGGCTGGACCGCCACCCGCAATTGCGCGACATGTATTTCGGCAATTACGAAAAGCTGGTCTATCAGGCCCAGACCGATGATCCCGCACTGGTGGAAAAAGCCCGGATCTGCGCCGATCGCCTTGGCCTTGCCTTTGAACACCGTTTCACCGGCTACGGCGATCTGGCAACCGCCCTGAAAAAGCTCTGATCTGTTTTCTTTTTGGCTGTTAAATATTTCGGGGGAATCGGCCGTTTTGGCCGATGGGGGCTGGCCCCCTGCCCCGCGCCCCTCACAGCGTCTGCGCCGCCGTTTCACGAATCCGCTCGATCATCGCCCGCAACCCGTTTGAGCGCTGCGCAGACAGATGATCATTCAACCCCAGCCGCCCCATTTCGGCCCGCGCATCGATTTCCAGCACCTCTGCGCCGGTCAATCCATTGTAAAGAATGCGCAAAATAGCAATCAACCCCGAGACAATCATCGCGTCACTGGCGCCATCAAAATGCAGTTTCCCATCGTCAAACTGGGCATGCAACCAAACCTGCGACGCACAGCCGTCCACCTTGGTGGCAGGCACCCGCAACGCCTCGGCCAAAGGCACCATTGCCTTGCCCTGATCAATCACATGCCGATAACGGTCTTCCCAATCGTCAAGAAACTCGAAATCTTCGACAAGGTCTTCAAATGCGGCATTGGCCATGTTGTGATCCTCTGGTGCTGTGCCGCCCAGAGGTAGGAGCAGCGCTCGCAAAGGTCCACCCCCTTCCCAAGCCCTTGAGGATGCGCTAGTCAAAAGGCAGACAAATTTCCAAAGGCCATCTGATGCGCAAGACCCTTTCACTGCTTCTCGCCGCTTCTCTGACTTTGGCCGCCTGCGGCACGGTCCGTGACAGCCGGATCAATCCGTTCAACTGGTTCGGCAAATCCCGTTCGGTACCACTCGAACAGGCGGAAAACACCAATCCGCTGATCCCAAAAACCGGCGGGCTGTTTGCCCGTGACCGCGAAAAGACCGCGACTTATGCGGGTCTGCCGTTTGAACAGATCACCGATCTGAAAATCCTACGGGTTCCGGGGGGGGCGATCATCCAGGCCACCGGGCTGGCGGCACGGCAAGGCATCTATTCGGTGCGACTGACCCCTGCAAACGACGCCGAAGCGCCCGTTGACGGGGTATTGACCTATCGCCTTGAAGGGGTGCGCCCGGCGCGGGCAACCCCGGTTGGCGCGGTGCCGACCCGTGAAGTGACTGCGGGTCGGCGTTTGACGGATCAGATGCTGCGCGGGGTGCGCAGCATCCGTGTTGAAGGCCGGGAAAACGCCCGTGTGGTCCGCCGCTGACAGGTTTTTGAAAGATAGAAACGTGACACTGTTCACTTAACGCCTTGAAATCATGGATTTCAGACAGCGTTAAGTGAGACAGGTTCTGCGCAAAACCTATTGGTTTACGCGGCAGCCGTGACAATGATTTCAACAGTATATTCAGGGGCGGCCAGTTTTGCCTCGCCGCAGGCGCGTGCCGGGGCGTGACCCTGTGCAACCCAGCCATCCCAAACCCCGTTCATTTCGGCAAAATCCGCCATATCTGCCAACCAGATCACCGCCTGCAGGATGCGGGTTTTGTCGGATCCGACCTCGGCCAGCAGGCTATCAATTGCATCAAGGCAATCTTGGGTTTGCTGGGCAACACTGGCCCCTGCCGTGCCCACCTGCCCGGCCAGATAGATGGTGCCATTATGTTGCACGATCTGGCTCATGCGTGCGTTTGTGTGATGTCGTTGAATCTGGGACATATTGCTCTCCTCGTTGAAATGATTGGCGAAAACCTGTTAGATTTCGACAACTTTAACGTCATTGCCCACCGCTGTCAGGGCGATTTCGCCCTTGCACAGCCGCAGCGCATCATCGCCAAAAACTTCGCGCCGCCAGCCGCTCAATGCAGGCAGATCGCGCAGACCTCCGGCAATTCCGTCCAGATCGGCGGCAGGGGCAATCAGTTTGGCCGCGACACCGGCCTGTTCGGTTTTTGCCTTCAGCAACACCCGCAGCAAATCCGCCAAGGCCGGATTCACCTGCAGCTTTTCACGGCTGCGGTCAGGTTTGGGCAGATCAGCAACTTTGCAAGCAACGCCATCGGAAATAGCCTTGAGAATCCCGTCGGCGATCTCGCCTTTCCGGCCCTCGCGCAGCAACAGGCGCGCGCGGTTCAATTCTTCGCCGTTGGCCGGTTTCAGGCTGGCCAGTTCGACCAAAGCGTCATCTTTATACACGCGGTTGCGCGGGATATTGCGTTTTTGGGCGTAATCCTCGCGGAAGGCGGCCAGTTCACGCACAATCCCCAGAAACTTTGACGAATTGGTGCGGGTCTTGACCCGTTTCCATGCATCCTGCGGCGCGGTAATATAGGTGGCGGGATTGGTCAGGATTGACAATTCTTCCTGCACCCAATGACCACGGCCGCTTTCTTCCAGCTTTTGCGACAGGAATTCATAAATCTGGCGCAGATGGGTCACATCGGCCAACGCATAGGTTTTTTGCGCATCAGACAGCGGCCGGCGCGACCAATCGGTAAAGCGCGAGGTCTTATCAACCCCGGCTTGGGTGATCTTGCGCACAAGGGTTTCATAGCCCACCTGTTCGCCAAAGCCACAGACCATCGCGGCAACCTGAGTGTCGAACAACGGTTCGGGAAAAACCCCCGCATCCACAAAGAAAATCTCAAGATCCTGCCGCGCGGCATGGAACACTTTGACCACGGAAGTATCGCGAAACAATTCATACAGCGGTTCAAGCGAAATATCCTTGGCCAGCGGATCCAGCAGCACGGCCTTTGAATCATCGGTGCCCGGCATCGCCAGCTGCACCAGACAGAGCTTTGAATAATAGGTGCGCTCGCGCAGGAACTCCGTATCAACAGTGACATAATCATGTTGGGCAGCTTCGCTGCAGAACAAGGCCAGATCGGCGGTCGTGGTGATTGTTTTCATGGATTCACTTCGAAAAATAGCGGGCTGCGGGGCTCGGTTTCACCATCGGTACAGGAAGTCCCCACGCTTGACCAGATCAGCCCTGCAAGAACAGTGGATCGCGTTCCCCCGCTGCAAAGCGCCGCAGCACCGCAGGATAGAGCCGATGTTCCTGCACCAGCACCCGCGCCGCCAGGGTCTGCGCGGTGTCATCGGGCAGGATCGTGATGCTGGCCTGCCCCAGAACAGGCCCGTCATCCAAGGCGGCGGTGACTTCGTGCACGCTACAGCCGTGTAAATTATCCCCGGCCTCAAGAGCGCGGGCATGGGTGTGCAAGCCTTTGTATTTCGGCAATAAAGACGGGTGGATATTGATCATCCGCCCCGCCCAGGCATCGGTGAAATCACCGGTCAGCTTGCGCATGAAACCCGCCAGACAAATCATGTCGGGATGATGGGGGGCCAGCGCGGCCGTTAGCGCCGCTTCAAATGCGCTGCGGTCCCCGTCAAAGGGGCGGTGGTCCACCACCAATGTGGCAATCCCGCGCGCCTTGGCCCAAGCGATCCCGCCGGCATCTGCGTTGTTAGACACCACGACACAGGGCCGTGCAGCATGATCACCGGTCATATCCTCGACCAGCGCCCGCATGTTGGAGCCGCCGCCAGAGACAAAAATCGCAACCCGTTTGCTCAAAGCAGGTTGCCCGTATAGGCCACGCCCGTGCCTGCGGTGATCCGGCCGATTTCAACGGCGTCATGTCCATCTGTGGCAAAGGCGGCTTTGGCCTCGGCAATCTGACCGGCAGGCACCACGGCAACCATCCCAAGGCCTGCGTTAAAGGTTTTCAACAATTCAGCCTCGGCCATGCCACCCTGGGCTGCCAGCCATTTGAACACCGGGGGCAATGCCCATGATTTCAGATCAATCTCTGCGCCCAACCCTTCGGGCAGAACACGGGGCAGGTTTTCGGTCAAACCGCCACCGGTGATATGCGCCAAAGCATTCACACAATCGCCGCGCAGCGCCGCAACCGCACCTTTGACATAAAGCTTTGTCGGGGTCAGCAGGGCCGCGCCCAATGTCCCCGCACCCCAAGGGCAGGAATCATCCCAAGACAAGCCGCTCAGCTCGACAATCTTGCGCACAAGGCTGTAGCCGTTGGAATGCACACCATCGCTGGGCAGGCCCAACAACACATCGCCCTCGGACACGGCGCGGGGCAATTCAGTGCCGCGTTCCATCGCGCCGACTGAAAAACCCGCCAGATCAAAATCACCCGCATGATACATGCCCGGCATCTCGGCGGTTTCGCCACCAATCAGCGCACAGCCAGACAGGGCACAGCCCTTTGCGATACCTTCGATGATGCGGGTCGCCTGATCCAGATCCAGCTTGCCAGTGGCGAAATAATCAAGGAAAAACAGCGGCTCAGCCCCCTGGCACACCAGATCGTTCACGCACATCGCCACCAGATCAATGCCGATACCATCGACATTTCCGGTATCAATCGCGATGCGTAATTTGGTGCCAACCCCATCGGTGGCCGCGACCAGAACCGGATCACTGAACCCTGCCCCCTTAAGATCAAACAGCGCCCCAAAGCCGCCAAGGCCCGACATCACACCGGGGCGTGAGGTGCGTTTGGCCGCAGGTTTGATCCGCTCCACCAACGCATTGCCCGCATCAATATCGACGCCTGCATCGGCATAGGTAATTCCGTTTTTCGGTGCTGACATGCTCTGGTCCCCTGGCAGTGAGATGTTGCGATGCCGTGGGGTTAGTGCATCCCTGCACGTGGTGCAACGGTAAGCCTTGACGAAACCGCCGCGCCCGCATACGCAAACGCCGTGGCGGGCCTGTAGCTCAATTGGTTAGAGCAGAGCGCTCATAACGCTTTGGTTGCGGGTTCAAGTCCTGCCGGGCCTACCATATCCGCCGCCTTTTCAAGAATTTGCCGCCAGGAATTTGCCGCATTGTGTGGCCTGAATGATTATGTGGCCTGAATGAACGCCGCGGTTCGCGATTGGCCCTGTGATGCCGCGACAAGAGACCCGAATGCCTATATGCCGCGCGAGGCCGTGAGCCAAATCAAGGCAATGGAAAACCACCGGACAAGCCGTTTCATTTTGGCAAATAGACAATCAGGATTACGGAACCTGGCGTATTTCAGGGCCGCCCCGCGGGCGGCCCTATTTCAGGATTATCCGTGATGGCAGCAGTGGCCCAATTCATTTCAATTGCTGATTTGGGAAAGGAAACTGCCGCTCGACATTTGCATCCTGAATTTACCATTGCGAATCCAATCCGGGTTTAGCCGAATAAGCGCGGTGCCGTCCTGTGCCAGATCTGCACTCAGACGCAGGCGGGCATCAACGCGGCCCCCCGGTGCGGATTTCGCCGCGATGACCTGGCCCAGAAACACCCGATCCGAGGACCAGACCGTAGCCCCGACCGCCTGCTGGACAGTGAGAAGGGTAACACTGCCGGTGGCGTTATTTCCCGCCCCCGAGGCCGTGGCCATCCCAGAACCGTTTGCGCCAGTCCCCGTATTTGTCCCCGTATTTGTGCCCGTATTTGTCCCCGTGCCGTTTCCGCCAGCAGTGCCACCCGTGCCGGATCCACCAGTGCCAGAATCACCTGAACCGGACCCAGCTGAGCCAGAACCGGACCCGCCTGAGCTGCCGCCTGTGTCACCCGGACCAGAGCCGCCGATGCCGACACCGACACCCAGCCCCGCGCCCAGCCCCCCAACCGAAGCCCCCAGGCCGCCACTGCCGACATTGCCGGTGCCGCTGCCTGATCCAGACCCTGCGCCCTGCCCCGAGGCCCCACCGGCACCGCTGCCAGAACCGCTGTCCCCGCCGAGGCCCAGACCGACGCCAACGCCGACATCCCCGACCCCGACACCCGCGCCAAGCCCAACATCCAATGCCGCCGCCCCGGACACCAGACCAAAACTCATAATTGTCGATGCTGTGAATTGTTTCAAAAGTTTCATTTTTCTACCCTTTCAATGGTTACAAACTGGCAAGGGATCCAATTGAAACGGCGGATCAATTGCCATTACACTCGTTAGGATAAAAATGATTCGTGTCGTATTTCAGGCGAAAATTTTGAATGATTGCCGGAATTGCTTTAGCATTAAAGGAATTGAAAATGTCATATACTTGCAATTACTAGCCGGAATTGCGCCTCTCAATTTCCCACCCGATCATGCCGAAAAGTTGGCGTTTTGAATTCAAAATACCGCCTGTATAAAATATCTTGCCGCCACGGCGACAGGGCCTAAAAAGACAAACCATCTGCAATTTCTCCAAGCATTTCACAACACACAGCGCGGGCAGATCGGCCTTTTGCCTCGGATCACCATCGTTGCCCCCTGCCCATAGTATCCTTCAAAGCCTTCCTTTTTCCGGCGATATCAAGCAGGATTGGGATAATTCCCTTTGCCCACCCCAGATGCTGCTGATGTTGTGGGCCTGTCCATTGTATCCAAGGAGGTCACTGATGGCGCGGAATGATAATGATAAGGACGCCCATAAGGTTGCACATAATGCGTCGGGCTTGCCCGATGCGATCAGATCCGGAATCGAGGCGCTGTCGGGGGCTGATCTGTCTGATGTGCAGGTACACCGCAATTCCCATGCCCCGGCCAGAATCGGCGCCAAGGCCTTTACCCAAGGCACAGATATCCACCTTGCACCGGGGCAGGAAAAACATCTTGCCCATGAGGCCTGGCATGTGGTGCAGCAAAAACAGGGGCGGGTACAGGCAGGCATGGGGAACGGCGACGGGCCTGCGGGACAATCCGATGCGCAACGCCTTGAAGTACGCGCCCAACTGGCGGCAAAAAATGCCGAAAGCCCCGGTACCGGATAGGCGCCGAGATTTGCCCCGACGCTATGCCATCGCCCCCCGTCCCGAACCGATGCACGCGCGCAGGACCAGCGCGATGCCGACGCCGCCGATGACAAACAGGCCGCGAGAAAGCAAAACCACCCGCCAGCCATAGGGTGTCAGACTGCCATCTTTGGCGCGCATAACGCTGCCTTCGCCAAGGATCCATAGCAGAAACCGCGATGCACCGGCATGCTCCAGCCCCAAGAGATGCCCGAGGGCCACCGCGCCCCCGACAATCGCCAAGGCAACAACCGCCCCCCAAGCCGCCGCACGGGCCCATGACACCGGATGGCGCATGATCCTGCGCAGCAGCGGCGCAACACATATCCAGCAGAAAACAAAGGCAAGCGGCAGTCCGGTCACCGCCGCGAACAACCATAGCAACGGGTTGAAGTGCGATAGGATTGCCGGGGCCGCCACCAACAACCAGCCCAGCAAGGCCGACAGATTGACCGCAAAGCACCAATCCTCACGGGTATAGGGCGCGGCAGGGTCCGTCTTGTTGGCCGACCCGCACAACGGCGATCCGGCAACAGGGTCCGTGCCGGATCTACCGTGCAATGACAATATCGGCGCGCAGCCCCCCCAGTCTGGTGGCCTCGCCCAGCCGCAGCACCCCGCCATGGGCGCGGGCAATATCCGTGGCAATCGCCAGGCCCAGCCCGACACCGCTGCCTTTGTCCTGATTGCGCGCAGGGTCAAGGCGGGTAAAGGGCCGCGTCGCCTCCTGCCGGCGGTCCTCGGGGATGCCCGGACCATCATCGTCAACCCGGATGCGCAGGGTTTTGTCGCTCAGCATCACTGAAACTTCGGCCCGCGCGCCATAGCGCACCGCATTCGAAATCAGATTGTCCACCGCCCGCCGCATCGCGACTTCACGCAACATCACCCTGCCCTTTCCGGTGCCTTCGGATGGCAAAAGCGTTACGTTTTGGCCGGCCCTTTCGGCCTCTTTCACCAGCGTTGCCACCAGATCATGAGGATCAACCAATTTTGGCACACCTTCGCTGGATCCTTTGGCAAAGTTCAGGAATTCATCCAGCATCCGCTGCATGTCATCGACATCCTGCAACAAAGGCGCGGCAAGGTCATCCTCCAGCATCGACAGTTCCAGCCGCATCCGCGTCAAGGGCGTGCGCAGATCATGGCTGACCCCTGACAGCATCAACGTGCGTTGTTCGATCTGGCGTTCGATCCGTGCCCGCATGTCAATAAACGCATTGCCGGCGCTGCGCACCTCGACGGCGCCCGCAGGCGTATAGGGCAGATGCCGCCCACGGCCAAAGGCTTCGGACGCACGCGCCAAGCGCCGGATCGGACGCAGCTGGTTGCGCAGGTACACCGAGGCAATAAAGGTCATCAACACCCCGAAAAACATCGTATAAACAAAAAGCTGATGCGGGTTTGATGCGGAAACACGGCGGCGGTCAAAACCGATTTCCAGCGGGCCTTTGCTGCTGTCCACATAGAGATAGACTTCGCCGCCCTTGGTCAGATCCACCGCCACATACCCGGGCAGTCGCGCATGCAGGCTGTTGTCCAGCACCCGACCGGAATAATCATACCAGACCATTTTGCTCTGTGTCGGCAGGATTGCGGAGGCAATCGGATTGACCGACATGTCCAGCGGCCCGACCTGTTCAAACACGCTGGCGCGCACGGCATAGCGGTCTTCGGCGTCATCCACTGCACGGCGCACCAAGGCCAGTTCGCGCAGCACTGTGGTGGTCATCTGCAGCGTCACCCCTTCGAAATGGCGCTGTGCAAAAACCACCGTGACCACCAATTGCACAAACACCACCGGCAGCATCAAAATGAGCGCCGCACGTCCGTAAATGCCACGCGGCAGATATCGTTTGAGCCAGACAAAAAACATGACTAGACCTTAGCCAGCCCCCCGCCCCAGCGAAAGCGCAAACAATGCAGCCACCCGACACATTTGATCCCCCCATCGGCAAGGCTGAAACGCTTGAACCGGGCCTGCGCCGGATCCTCGCCCCCAATCCGTCCCCCATGACCTATCGTGGCACCAATACCTATGTCCTGGGCAGCACGGCCCTCGCGGTGATTGATCCCGGTCCGGCGGATGACAGCCATTTGCAGGCGATTCTAGATGCGGTGGCGCCGGATCAGCACATCAGCCATATCATCGTCACCCACAGCCATCTGGACCATTCACCGCTTGCACGCCCCCTGGCGCAGGCCTGTGGCGCCCCCGTGCTGGCTTTTGGCGGGGCGCGGGCCGGTCGTTCCGCGATCATGCAAAAACTCGCAGCCACGGGCATGATGGGCGGCGGTGAAGGCATCGACAGCGGTTTCACCCCCGATATTTGCTTGCAAGATGGCGCAGAAATCAATGGCGACGGCTGGACGCTTGAGGCCCTGCACACCCCCGGACATATCGGCAACCACTTGTCGCTGGCCTGGGGTGACGCCTGTTTTACCGCGGATCATGTGATGGGTTGGGCGTCCTCGCTGGTGTCGCCGCCAGATGGTGATCTGACTGATTTCATGGCCTCCTGCGCGCGCCTTGCCGAACGGGACTGGCGGGTGTTTTATCCCGGCCATGGCGCAGCGGTTTCAGCCCCCCGGGACCGGCTGGATTGGTTGATCAGCCACCGCCATTCGCGCGAGTCTTCCATCCTCGCGCATCTCCAGACCGCCCCCGCCGATGCCGCCAGCCTTGCCGCGCGGATTTACCAGGATACCCCCCCGGCATTGCTGGGTGCGGCAACCCGCAATGTTCTGGCGCATCTGATTGATCTTATGGGAAAATCCAAGGTTTCACCCATTGGTGATCTGCACGCGGAGGCGCAATTTACATGGGTCGAGGGCGGCGCGGAAAAAAACTGAAAAAATGTTCCAAAACCCTCTGGACGCCCCAGAATCCCGCCGCTATACGGTGCAGACCGTTCCGACGTAGCTCAGCGGTAGAGCAGTTGACTGTTAATCAATTGGTCGTAGGTTCGATCCCTACCGTCGGAGCCATTTTATTCAAGGGCTTAGCATGAAAATGTTAGGCCCTTTAATTTTGCGGAAATTGACGGTGTAAGCACAGTGAAAGCACGTTTTTTCGTCGGTGATCAAACGACTTCAAACCAGTCGAAATGTCACACGCCCGAGGTTGAGACAGCATTGGCAATCTGATTGACCCCCTGAAAAAACACCCAGAGTGAGCCGGCCGCCAGAACGATTGCCAGCACATGGAGCAAGCCTCTAATCCAAGACAGCTGCTTGCTACGTTTCTTTTCCCGCACGAATGGCCATTCGTCATAGCTGTAGTCCATCGACCGTTGAATGTCCGCATTCAGCAGGTTCACGACATAAGCCAAGGCAGCAGTTATGGCAGAAAACCCCACGCCATAAGCAAAATAGCGTAAAGCCGACACAAATTTATTAAGGCTGACTGCCTCTGCATTCCCGCTCTCTAGCGTTCCAAGAAATGCCAGCAAAGCAACTACCGCGCCGCCATTGATCAGCAACATTGCCCGGATTGCGACGTTTGCCGACTCAATTGCTACTTTCTGGCGTTCTGCCAACATGACATCGTTTCGATCATGTGCCCTCACGGCAAGGTCATGCCGCATTTGCGTTCGCTCTTTATCAGTGAAGATAGGCTTGCCTAACATTGCTCATTCCTCATTGCTGTGCTGGCTGTGCTGCCACGCTCATTTCGACAGCAAACCACCAGATTATGTTGAGGATTTCTAGCTTGGATAGCAAGGCGCGCATGTCTTCAGCCACCAAAAAGCCGGACGTACCGATTTTCCCTCTGGCCGGCCCTCATATGCCCGCTTGCTTCAATGTAACCGGTCTCTATTTCCGTCCCGCGCAGGTCATTTCTTACCCCAGAACCAGGGCATGAATGCCGGTCGCTGTTGTTCCCGAAGCGCGCACGCGGCGGGTTCCCAGCGGCAGCATGGCAAAATCGGCCACGCCAATCGTGCGGGTCGGGCCTGCCACTGTATCCACCACAAGCGTCCCGCCGGTTTCGACATAAAGACCAATGGCCACCTGCGCGAGGTCAAGCGCATCATCGGGTGTGACCGGAAGCGCGTCGGTTGCAGGGCCGGACAAGGATCGGGCGCGATGGGCAAAGGGGTTCATTGTATTTCCTTTTTGCAAAGCAGTGCAAAAGCGCATCTGCATTAACTTCTGCAAAGCATCCGGTAAAAATCCTGAATATTTCCATGCCGAACGGGCTTTGATTTAGGAAATAATTAGGGACTGGCGGCTGCGGCCGTTCTGCCCCCAGGCCGGGCCAACACCTGTCGTGGCCCGGAGTGTCACAGCATCGCGGTGAGATTTGGGGGGCTTTGCCCAACCGGTTTGCCTTCTTTGATCACAGGCCATAGCACTATGCGCAGACACCCACTTCTTAATATTCGAGGGCAGAATGGCAGAACTTTATCAAACGCGGCTGAAACATTTACGCGATCGCATGGCGGCAACCGGCACCGATCTGGTGGCGATCGGGCCCAGCAGCCATATGATGTGGCTGTCAGGGTTGAACCCGCACGGGGATGAACGCCCTGTGATGTTGCTGGTCAGCATGGATCATATCGGCGTGTTGATGCCTTCGCTGAATGCCGCATCGGCGCGTCAGGTCAGCGATCTGCCGTTTTATTGCTGGGAAGATGCCCAGGGCCCCTCAGAGGCGCTTGGAACCTTGCTGGATGCCTGCGGCGCGCGGCAATCGGGTTTGATGGTCGCATTGGATGAAACCATGCGTACGGATTTTTCCTTGCTGTTGCTCGATGCGATGAACGCCCCGAAACGCGGCTTCCTGCATGACACCGTAGGCCATCTGCGCAGCCTGAAAGACGCCGAAGAATATGCGGCGCTAAAGGAATGTGCGCTGCTGAATGATGCGGCGGCCCAGCACGGGTTTGCAGCCCTGCGCGAAGGCATGACCGAACTGGAGCTGCAAACCATCATCCGCGATTATTACAAGCAACATGGCGCGGTGCCTGAATTTACCATCATCGGTTTTGGGGCAAATGGTGCATTTCCCCATCACCACACCGGCCAGACCAAGCTGGAAAACAACATGGCGGTCCTGATTGATACGGGCTGTCGCTATCGTGGCTATCCATCGGATATGACCCGCTGTGGCTGGTTTGGCGACGCTGACGCCGGGTTTCTCAAAGTTGCCGAGATTGTCGAAGGCGCGGTGCAAGCGGCGATTGCCGCGGCCAAACCCGGTGTCAAAGCCGCAGAAGTGGACAAGGCCGCGCGTGATCACATCACACAGGCCGGATACGGGCCGCAATTCCTGCACCGGTTGGGGCATGGTCTGGGCATTGATGTGCACGAACCGCCCTATATCACCGGATCATCCGATGTGATCTTGCAGGAAGGAAACGTGTTTTCCATTGAACCCGGGATCTACCTAGAAGGGCGGTTCGGTGTGCGCCTGGAGGATATTGTGATCCTGCGCGCAGACGGGGCCGAGGTGCTTTCGAACCTCAGCCGTGATCTGGTTGTGACAGGGTAACATCAATATAACAAAGGCTTGGGGGGTATTGCCCCCTAGCCCAAGGCATATCCGGCACCGCGTACCGTGCGGATCGGATCACTGCCGCCATTCTGGGTCAGCGCCTTGCGCAGCCGCGCGATATGCACGTCAACGGTGCGGGTATCCACATAAATATCGCGGCCCCAGACGTGATCCAGCAATTGGTCACGGCTGAACACCCGTCCGGGTTTTTCCAGCAATGTCACCAGCAGGCGATATTCGGTTGGCCCCAGCTTGAGCGGATTTTCTGCGCGGCTGACACGGTGGCTTTCGGGATCCAGCGAAATGTCTTCAAATGACAGGGCCGCCCCTGCCGACGAAGGCCGCGACCGGCGCAGCTGGTTGCGCGCCCGTGCCATCAATTCACGCATCGAATAGGGTTTGATCATGTAATCATCCGCGCCGGTTTCCAGCCCGCGCACGGTGTCCACCTCCTCGGATCGGGCAGACAACATAATCACCGGAATATGGCGCGTGTCTTCACGGGTTTTTAACTGACGGCAGACTTCGATCCCGCTCATCAGCGGCATCATCCAGTCAAGGATCACCAGATCAGGTGTGGCCTCGTTGACCAGCATCATCGCTTCTTCGCCGTTTTCGGCGCGCGTCACAGCAAAGCCTTCTGCCTCAAGATTATAGGCCAGCACCTCGCGCTGTGCCGGTTCATCCTCGACCAGCAGAATCTGGGGTTGGGTCACTGTCATGGTCTTACCCTTCCGGCACCACAGAAGTCTGATCCGCCTTGGGGCGCGATTCAGACGGGGCCACACCTGTCACCAGATAGACCACCTGTTCGGCAATAGAGGTCACGTGATCCCCCATGCGTTCGGCGTTCTTGGCGATAAAATGCAGGTGCATACAGGCGGTGATATTGCGCGGGTCTTCCATCATGAAAGTCAGGAATTCGCGGAACAATGCATTATACATCTGGTCCAGTTCTTCGTCGCGCGCGATCACATCCAGCGCCAGATCGGCATCGCGCTGGATATAGGCATCAAGCGCGTCTTTGAGCATGGCCTCAACGGTGCGGGCCATGCGGCGGATCGAACCGGCGCTGTCATTGACCGGCGGCATCTGTGACAGAACCCCCGTGCGTTTGGCCATGTTTTTTGCGTAATCACCGATGCGCTCAAGGTTGGCGCTGATCTTGATCACGCTCAGCACCAGCCGCAGATCAATCGCCGCGGGGGCCCGCAGGGCAATCAGCCGCGCGGCCTGATCATTGATGATCTCTTCGAGGCCATCAATGGCCTTGTCCCCTGCCCGTACTTTTTCGGCCAGTTCTTCATCGCGGGCTTCCAGCGATTGCGCGCCCAGCCGAATGGCGTCTTCGACAAGGCCACCCATTTTCATGATCTGGGCCTGAATCGATTCAAGATCGCGGTCAAATGCGGATGCAATGTGTTGGTCTTGCATGATTTTATCCAATCCGTCCGGTGATATAGCTTTCGGTGCGCGGGTCTTCGGGCGCAGTGAAAATCTTGTCGGTGTCGCCAAATTCAACAAGGTTGCCAAGGTGAAAAAAGGCGGTTTTCTGGCTCACCCGTGCGGCCTGCTGCATCGAGTGGGTCACGATCACCACCGAATAATTCTGGCGCAATTCGTCAATCAATTCCTCAACCTGTGCCGTGGCAATCGGATCAAGCGCCGAACAGGGTTCATCCATCAACAACACTTCGGGTTCTGTGGCCACCGCACGGGCAATACACAGGCGCTGTTGTTGCCCCCCAGACAGGCCGGTGCCGGGCGCATGCAGACGGTCCTTGACCTCGTTCCAGATCGCGCCGCGTTTCAGCGCCGTTTCGACAATTTCATCCAGATCGGTTTTGGTGCGGGCCAGTCCGTGAATGCGCGGGCCGTAGGCCACGTTGTCATATATGGATTTCGGGAACGGGTTCGGCTTTTGAAACACCATGCCGACCTTGGCGCGCAGCTGTACCGGATCGACTGCGCGGTCATAGATGTCTTCGCCGTCGATGCGGATGTCGCCCTGGACGCGGCAGATATCAATGGTGTCGTTCATCCGGTTGATACAGCGCAGAAAGGTCGATTTCCCACAGCCGGAAGGCCCGATAAACGCCGTCACATTGTTGGCCTGGATGTCCACGTTCACATCCTTAAGCGCATGGGTGTCCCCATAATACACCTGCACGTTGCGGGCCGCGATTTTGACAGGATCCCCGAGTTGGTTCTGCGTCACATCTCTCTCCGAAGTTACGTTGTCTTTCATGGAATCGGCCCCTTGTTTACCAGCGCCGCTCAAAGCGTCGGCGCAACAGCACCGCGATGGCGTTCATTGTGATCAGGAACACCAGCAGGATGATGATACCACCCCAGGCGCGTTCGTAGAATGCCGGATCGGCGCGTTTGGCCCATTCGTAAATCTGGGCCGGCATCGCCGAATTCGGATCCATCAGGCCAGAGGCGATGCCATCAGGCGGGTTCGAGGCGATAAAGCCGACCATGCCGATCAACAGCAGCGGTGCGGTTTCCCCCAGCGCCTGTGCCAGACCGATGATGGTCCCGGTCAGAATACCCGGCGCGGCCAGCGGCAATACATGATGGAACACCGATTGCATTTTCGAAGCCCCGACCCCCAGCGCCGCGTCACGGATCGAGGGTGGCACGGATTTCAGCGAGGCACGGGTGGAAATGATGATGGTTGGCAAGGTCATCAAGGTCAACACCAGCCCGCCAACCAGCGGTGCGGAATTGGGCAGGTGCATGTAGTTGATAAACACCGCCAGCCCCAGAATACCAAACACAATCGACGGCACCGCCGCGAGGTTGGAAATATTCACCTCAATGATGTCAGTGATCCAGTTTTTCGGGGCAAATTCCTCAAGGTAAATCGAGGCCGCAACGCCAATCGGCAGGGCAAGCGCCAGCACCACCAGCATCATAAAGAACGACCCGATCATTGCCACGCCCATGCCTGCAGCTTCGGGGCGTTGATCAGAGGCGTCCGATCCGGTGATGAAATCAAGGTTAAAACGTTTGCGAAGGCTGCCATCCGCGATCAACGCATCCACCAGATCCAGTTGTGTGGCATTGATGCTCTTGTCATTGGCGATGCTGACGCGGGTCACGCGCCCTTTCAAATAGCCATCGACACGGCTGTTGGTCAGGAATTCAAAATCAACGGTTTTGCCAATCATGTCAGGATTTTCCAACACGTAATTGCGCAGGGTCGCCGCCGCATCCTTGGACAAAAGCGCCGCCATTTCTTTGGATTTCAGCGGGGTTTCGATGCCGGATGCGGTGATTTTGTCCTCAAAGGCGGCTTTCATCAACGGCGCATACCCAAAGGTTGAAACCTTTTTGATTTCGTCCAGATCGCGGGTGCCGTTCTTGTCCAGCTTGGCCTCAAGCAAAGGCACAGGCAGGCTGACATAGGTCTGTTGAAAGGCCCCCGTGCCGCGCGACACGATGGTCACCAGCAAGATCACCAGCATCAACAAGCCAATGGCGATGGCGGCCAGACCGTAGATCTTGAAGCGGGCCTCGGCGCGGTTGCGTTTTTTGGTATGGCTGTCCTGCACAAGCAAGGACGTGCCCGATTGGGTCATATCGGTCATTCGTACTGCTCCCGGTATTTGCGGACAATATAAAGCGCCAGAACATTCAGCCCCAGCGTCAGAACAAACAAGGTCAGCCCCAGCGCAAAGGCCACAAGGGTCTCTGGCGAGGCAAAATCGGTATCCCCCGTCAACTGGCTGACGATGCGGGTGGTGATGGTTGTCATCGCCTCAAGCGGGTTGGCGGAAATGCGGGCAATCGCCCCGGCCCCCAAAACCACAATCATGGTTTCCCCAATGGCACGGCTGGCCGCCAGCAGGATCGCCCCGACAATGCCGGGCAAGGCGGCGGGCAGGATCACCTGACGCACGGTTTCCGAATGGGTCGCGCCCAGCCCGAAAGACCCGTCACGCAGGCTTTGGGGCACCGCATTGATAATGTCATCCGACAGCGAGGACACAAAGGGGATCAACATGATGCCCATGACCAATCCCGCGGTCAGCACCGAGGTGGCACCGCTCATCCATTCAAGGCCCAGAATGCCGTCTTCGCCCCGTCCAAACAGGCGCACCAGTGCCGGACCTACCGTCAACAGGGCAAAAAGACCGTAAACGATGGTCGGAATACCGGCGAGGATTTCCAGCAAGGGTTTGGCAAAACCGCGCAGTTTCGGGCCGGCATATTCGCTCAGGTAAATCGCCGCGAACAACCCGATCGGCACCGCAACCAACAGTGCGATAATCGAAATATACAGGGTGCCCCAGAGCAGCGGCAGGATCGAAAGATCGCTGTCCCCACGGAAATTCGGGGCCCAGGATGATCCGAGGAAAAAGTCTTTCCAATCATGCAGGCTAAAGAAATTGATCGATTCAAACAGCATCGAAAAAACAATGCCGACGGTTGTCAGGACCGCCAGAGAGGCCGCCAGAACCAGCAGCACCATAATGCCGCGCTCGACGATGTTGCGGGCGCGAAAGGCCGGATCGGCGGCACGCACCGCCAGCGCCAGCCCTCCAAGCGCAACCAACAAGATCACCGCGGTCATCCAGAACCGTCCCTGCCCGTTCAAGGCGCGCGATTTCTGCGCAGCCTTAAGCACATAGGGTTCAACCTCTGATCCCAAGGCCACGCCAACCGCGCCCAGTTTGCCGCGCAATTGCGATGGATCATCTGCCATTGCGGCAATGTCGGCCTTGTTCAATGCGCCCTGCGCAACCGCAATATCCAGACCATCCGCCACACGGCGCACGTCAGACAGGATCAGGCTTTGGGTGCCGATACTGTCGATTTTTTCAGCAGGGATCAGCGGCAAAACCGCATTCTGGATCACGGCGGGCTGCGCCAGAAGCCAGATCACCAAAATCCCCAAAGCAGGCACAGCGGCAAACATTGCCGCCGTCATGCCGTAATAATTCGGAAGCGAATGCAGCTTGCGGGAATCGCCGCCTGCACGCGCCATAACGCGGCTGCGCGCCATGACATACCCCAGCACCGCAAGGGCCAGAACCGCGAGGAAAAGCACCAGCGCCAGCGGGACGCCCAGAATGGAGGTGGCAAGAGTGGCCGTCATCATGTTGGTTCCGCTATTTATTCAGTTTATGCATCATCATAGCAAAAACCGGAGGCCACATCGGTGCAGCCTCCGGTTCTGTTCATAAAGGTTAAGACTTAAGAGCCGCCGCCCATAACCGCTTCACCGGACACGACGTCCTGTGTTTTGGCCAGTTCAGGGTCAGACACCAGACCGTATTCGGCCAGGGGGCCGTCTGGACCGGCGATTTCATCCGCCACAAAGAATTCAGCATATTCTTTCAGGCCCGGGATCACGCCGATATGGGCTTTTTTGACGTAAAAGAACAACGGACGCGACACAGGATATTCGCCTGTTGCGATGCTTTCGGTGGACGGCACGATACCGGACATTGTTGCAACCTGCAGCTTGTCGGTGTTGTTTTCATAAAATGCCAGACCAAACACGCCAATGCCGTCTTTGTTGCTTTCGATGCGGGCCAGTGTTTCGGTGTAATCACCGTCGATGTCCACGGATTTGCCATCGGTACGCAGCGCGATACAGGCCTTTTCAGCGGCTTTCTTGTCATCGCCATTGGCGGCTTTGAACGCTTCGAAATCACCTGTGGCTTCACAACCGGCAAGGATCACCTTTTCTTCGAACACTTCGCGTGTGCCATGCTTGGTGCCCGGAACATAGGCCTGAATGGGCTGTGCGGGGAAGGCCGGGTTTACGTCATTCCACATGGTGAACGGATTGGCCACAATCGCGCCATCCACAACCACTTTATCGGACAGGGCCTTGTACCAATCGGTTGGCGTGAATTCAAAAGTGTTGCCTGCGATGTCTGATGCAAACACGATGCCGTCATAGCCGATGCGCACTTCGATGATGTCGCTCACACCGTTTTCAGCGCAGACTTTGATCTCTTTTTCTTTGATCTTGCGCGAGGCATTGGCCACGTCGATGGTGTTTTCGCCCACACCTTCGCAGAACCGCTTGAGACCCGCAGAAGAGCCGCCGGATTCAACAACAGGTGTCGGGAAATCAAAGTTTTCGCCAAAGGCTTCGGCGACGATTGAGGCATAAGGCAGCACAGTGGAAGATCCGGCAACCTGTACCTGATCGCGGGCAACAGCGGCAGTGGCAGAAACAGCGGCAATGGCCAGTGCGGATGTGGTGAGTTTTGTCAGCGACATGATGTCTCCTGTCAGTTCTATTTCGGCGACCACCCCAATGGTGATCTCAGCGCCCGTCTAAGGAACCGGTGCTGTGCTTTTGTGACAGTTGCATTACAGTTTTATGACAGCCTGCGCGGGGGGGTGAAATCAGCCGGATTTTCCCTGATCTGCCGGTGAATCCAGCGGCAGGATCACCGCAAATTGCGCGCCATTGCCCAATTCAGAGGTGATTCTCAGCCGTCCACGGTGGCGATTGAGAATATGTTTCACAATCGCCAGCCCCAACCCCGTGCCGCCAAGCGCACGGCTGCGGTGGCTGTCGGCGCGGTAAAACCGTTCGGTAAGGCGCGGCAAATGCTGTGGATCAATGCCCGGCCCCTGATCAGACACGACAATCCGCACCGCAGGGCCACGCATCGCCGGATCGCGCAGGTTGGTTTCGCCGTGAATGGTGACGTTCTTGCCTTTGCCGCCATATTTGATCGCGTTTTCCACAAGATTGGTAAAGACCTGCACCAATTGATCCCCATCCCCGAGGATCGGCAGCGGATTTGCCCCGAAATCAGGCAGCAGTGTAACGTCATTGTCCACCGCCACAGGATTGAGATTGCGCAGCGTAGAGTGCAGCACTTCGCTCAGGTTCACCTGCGTGGTCGGGCGCACCCTCTCATCGGCCTCGACACGGCTGAGTGACAGCAGATCCCCGACCAGACGGTTCATCCGCCCCGCTTCACCTGCCATGATGCCCAGAAACCTGTCGCGGGCCTTGGCGTCATCGCGGGCGGGGCCGCTCAGGGTTTCGATAAACCCCATCAGCGCAGTCAAGGGCGTGCGCAACTCATGGCTGACATTGGCGACAAAATCGCGGCGCATCTGGCCGGCTTGGGTCATCTGGGTGACATCCTGAAAGCTCAGGATCAGAAAACCATGGCTTTCCATCGGGCGCAGGGACACATCAAATGTCGTGTATTGCCCCGCCTCGCCCCCCATATATTGCGCCATCCGTGGTCTGGCATCATTCAGGCTTTGTTCTACGGCATCGACCAAGGCAGGCTGGCGCAGGCCGGTCACAAAATGCCGCCCCTGCAAGCCATTGCCCAACAGGGTTTGTGCCGCGCCATTCAATGCAACAATGCGTTCGGCGCGGTCAATCGCCAGCGTCGGCAGCGGCAGCGCCCCGATCAGATCCGGCAAAAGCAACGCCTCGGTCATGGCCCTAAACGGCCTTCAGATCGCGGCGGAACCGCGCGGCATTTTCGCTGTAATGCAGGGCGCTGGCCCGCAGCCCCGCAATCGCTGCATCATCCAGTTGCCGCACCACTTTGCCCGGCACCCCCATCACCAGTGATCCGTCGGGAATTTCCTTGTTTTCCGTGATCAACGCCCCTGCCCCGATCAGGCAATTCTTGCCGATCCTCGCGCCATTCAGAATGGTCGCGCCCATGCCGATCAGGCTGTTATCGCCAATGCGACAGCCATGCAGCATGACCTTGTGACCAATGGTGCAATTTTCGCCGATCACCAAAGGAAACCCCATATCAGTATGGAACACACAGTTTTCCTGCACATTGCTGCCCGTGCCCACATGGATCACCTCGTTGTCACCGCGCAGGGTTGATCCGAACCAGACCGATGATCCGGCCTCAAGCACCACATTGCCGATCACATTGGCATCCGGTGCGACCCAGGCACCGGCGTTTACGTCAGGGCGCAGATCGCCCAAGGCATATGTTGTCATGATGTTTCCTCAAATTCAGATTGCAGCACCCGCACATGATCATTCAGCCAGGGTTGCTGCAAGCGGCGCAGGCGGGTGGCCTCGACGATGGTTTTCAATTGCGCTTCGGTTTTGTCCAGATCATCATTGACCAGCACATAATCATAGCCGCCCCAATGGCTGATCTCGTCCCAGCTTTTTTCCATCCGGCGGCTGATCACATCGGGACTGTCGAGATTGCGTTTCTCCAGCCGTGCGCGCAATTCGCCAATCGAGGGCGGCAACAGAAAGATCGACAAAGTATGCGCCCCAAGCGCGGAATTGGTGATCTGCTGGGCGCCTTGCCAGTCGATGTCAAACAACACATCACGTCCGGCATTGATCGCGGTTTCCACCGGCGCGCGCGGCGAGCCATAGAAATTGCCGAACACATGGGCATGTTCAAGCATCTGGTCATCCGAAACCTGTTCCTTAAAGTTTTTCTCGGTCATGAAATGGTAATCCACCCCGTCCCGTTCGCCCACCCGCATCGGTCGCGTGGTGGCCGAGACAGAAAAGCTCAGATCATTGTCCCAGCTGCGCAGCCGTGTCGCGAGCGTGGATTTACCCGCACCCGAAGGCGAGCTCAGAATGATTAACAGACCACGGCGATCCGATGTTGGGGATTTCATTGCTTACTCCACATTTTGTACTTGTTCGCGCATCTGGTCGATCACCGCCTTGAGCGCCAGACCAACCCCGGTCAATCCGGTATGCTGGGCCTTGGAACACAATGTATTGGCCTCGCGGTTGAATTCCTGCATCAGGAAATCCAGCTTGCGCCCCACGGGCCCGCCATCGCCCAGCAGGTCCCGCGCCGCGGTGACATGGGCACCCAGACGGTCGATTTCTTCGGTGATGTCGGATTTCACTGCAATCAGGGCCAGTTCCTGCGCCACGCGGGATTCATCCATGCCCTCGGTGTTTTCCATGACCTTGGCCAGATTGCGCCGCAGACTGTGCGCCATATCATCCTTGCGGTCCTCGGCAATTGCGGCGGCCGCCTTGATCAGACGGGAAACTTCATCCAGTTGCGCGGCAAGCACCTGCGCCAACGCGCCACCCTCATTGCCACGCATTGCGTTGAAATCATTCAGAACATTGTCGAAATCCGCCAACAATACCTTGCACAAGGCAGCGCCATCATCCGGGGTGCTGCCCTGTTCCAGAATGCCGCGCATGGTCACGATATCGCTGGCTTTTGACGGGGCCAGCGACACATTGACGTCCATTGCGCGGGCTTCGATCTGGTGCAGGGCGTTCAGCAAGACATCCAATTGGGCTTGATTGACTTCAAGGGTGGTTCCGCCCTCTTCTCGGGTCAGGCGCAGGTTGCAGGTGATATTGCCGCGTGCCGTCGCGCCACCCAGTTTCTTGCGCAGACCCGCCTCAAGTCCATCAACCCAATCGGGCACCCGCAGGCGCAAATCCAGCCCCTTGCCATTGACGCTGCGCAAATCCCAGCTCCAGCCAAAGGGCGCGTCCGCACCGGAGGCAGAGGCAAAACCTGTCATGGATCTGATCATTGTACTTTCCTTCACCGCGAAACTTTCCGCTTGGCATAGGGCGAATCCACGGGTAGGGGCAAGCCCCGGCCAGGGTCGTGCATTAACCAGTCCTAAGGATTCTTCACCAAATGGATTAAAAATGCACTATTCATGATTTGGTAATAATTGCGGCGCGGGGGGGCGACGCATCAGTAAAGACGGCACCACGCCGCGCGGTACGGCAGTGCGCTGATGTCGCGTTATACAAGGTAAAAGATCATGGGAACTCCCCCCGATGATAAAACGACAAACCAAGATAGCCCAAAAATCATATCCCTCACAAAGCGCCTGCCCGAGCTGAACTATGCGCCGATTGCCCGCGTCGAAGCCTATTGGGAAGGGCTGCGGGCGGGGCGGCTGTTGCCCAAACGCTGTGAAATTGATCCGCGCGGCCTGGAGCATGCGTTGGAACACGCCTTTATCCTGGAACGGATCACCAATGGGGTGGCACGGATACGGATTGCCGGCAGTCACCTGCGCGATTTGATGGGTATGGAGGTCAAAGGCATGCCCTTGACCGCGCTGTTGAACGCAGAGTCGCGGATGCTGCTGGCCGATCAGATCGAAGATGTCTGCCGCATGCCAGCGGCCTGCAATCTGCATCTCTCTGCTGCTGGCTCTGCCGCGCGCCCGCCGCTTGAGGCGCGGATATCCCTGCTGCCCTTACAAAGTGATCTGGGCGATGTCAGCCGTGTCCTGGGCTGCTGGGTGTCACAGGGCGATCTGGGGCTTGCCCCGCGCCGTTTCGATGTCATCACCCATCAGTTGCGGCCTTTGTTGTCGGGGGCAATGTTGACGCCCTTATCGCCGCCGATTGCACACACCCCGGCCCCGCGCAACCGCCCGAACGCCCCCGCAGCGACCCCCACTGGCGGCACCAAACGGCCTTATCTGCGGCTTGTGAGTTCGGAAGACTGATCGCTCCGGTGCTCCGGTGTTCCGGGATCAAAGGCAAAAAGCCTAAATCAAAGACCCAAAAGCCCCAAGCCCGCATAGGCGGCAAAACCGATACACATGGTCGCGATCACATGGTTGGTGACATAGGCGGCCAGCAGCGCCGCCGCTGCCGCCAGCCATGTCACAAGCGGCTGACCGGCCAGGGACGCCGCCACCAGCGCCACCACAATCAGACCCGGCAATTCATCCAGAACCCAAGCAAACCGCGAGCCGCGGATCGCGTCACCGGCACACAGCCCCAGCAACCGGATGCCAAAGGCGGCAACCGCAAGAATACCAATCAACAGCCAGAATGATCCGTTCATGATCTCCGCCCCCCTGCGGTGCGGATCAGATGTGATGCCACCACACCCAATACCGCCCCTGCGACAATTGCATAGGCCTTGGGCGCGCCCAGCAAAACCACTGCCCCGGTCACCGCAAAACTGGTGATCCAGGGAATCGCCTGCGGCCGCCCGCGCCACAGCCCCCGCGCCATCGCGATAAAGGCCGCCGTAAAGGCAAACCCAAGGCCGAATTTTTCCAAATCAGGCAAAGACGCCCCGACCAGCGCCCCGAGGGATGTCGAGACCGTCCAGACCGTGATCATCACCAGCCCCGACCCGATCAAAAACCCGGCGCCGGTGTCGGGGTCTTTGGCCCGCTGTGCCATGGTCAGCGCCCAGTTTTCATCGCCCGTGATATGGATCACCAGCAGCCGCAGCCGCAGCGGCAGACCTTTTAAAACATCAGAAAGCGAGGCAATGATCCCGATATAGCGCAGGTTCAACGCCGCGCCCGCCAATGCCGCCCCCAGAACCGCCGCATGATCGGCAAATTGTTCCACCGCAACGATCTGTGAGGATCCGGCATGGACCAGCCCGCTCATCAGCGCGACACCCCACCACGGAAATCCGACCTGTGCGGCCAGCAATCCAAAGGCAAACCCATAGACCGCCGCCCCCGCAGCAAGCGGCAGAATTGCCAAGGCGCCCTGTCTCACACAATGTTCCTTTTCAGAGGGTTGACCGATATGCGGACAAAAGAAAGGCCCCCTCGCGCCATTGCGAACGGGCCTGACTTTAACATTAGGACGCTGGCCCTCAGGCCGTGGCGCTGGCCGCTTTTTTGTCGCGTCGTGCCGACAGTTCTTCGGCGACAAGGAAGGCCAGTTCAAGCGATTGGCTGGCGTTCAGGCGTGGATCACAGGCGGTGTGATAGCGATCTGACAGGTCTTCGTCAGACACCGCACGCACGCCACCGGTGCATTCGGTCACGTCCTGACCGGTCATTTCAAAATGCACGCCCCCCGGCACAGTGCCTTCGGCGGCATGCACCCCAAAGAATTCGCGCACTTCTCGCAGCACGGAATCAAACGGACGGGTTTTATACCCCGTCGAGGATTTGATCGTGTTGCCGTGCATCGCATCACAGGTCCAGACCACATTGGCGCCCTCTTCCTGTACGGTTTTGATCAACCGTGGCAGGTGTTCGCCCACCGATCCGGCCCCGAAACGCGCGATCAGGGTCAACCGTCCCGCTTCGTTTTCCGGGTTCAGGGTGGCCATCAGTTTCTTGAGGTCTTCGCTGGTCATGCTTGGCCCGCATTTCAACCCGATCGGGTTCTGCACACCTTTGGCGAATTCCACATGGGCCCCGTCTGGTTGACGGGTGCGATCCCCGATCCAGATCATGTGACCGGACCCCGCCAGCCATTTGCCGGTCTGGCTTTCCTGACGGCACAGCGCCTCTTCGTATTCCAGCAACAGCGATTCATGGCTGGTGTAAAATTCAACCGATTGCAATGTATGTGCGGTTTCTGCGGTCACCCCCGCAGCGGCCATGAAATCCAAAGTATCGGAAATGCGGTTGGCAATCTCGCGGTATTTTTCGGATTTTTCATTGTCGGTAAAGCCCAAAGTCCAGCCATGCACCTGATGTACATCGGCATAGCCCCCCGTCGAAAAGGCGCGGATCAGGTTCAGCGTTGCAGCCGCCTGTGTATAGGCGCGCAGCATCTTTTCGGGGTTTGGAATGCGGGATTCAGCGGTAAAATCCAGATCATTGATGATATCGCCACGGTAGCTTGGCAATTCCAGGCCATCAATCACTTCGGTCGGGGCCGAACGGGGCTTGGCGAATTGTCCGGCCATCCGGCCCAGTTTGATCACCGGCACCTTGGCACCATGGGTCAGCACAATGGCCATCTGCAACATCACTTTGAAAGTGTCGCGGATCGCATCAGAGCTGAATTGTTCAAAGCTTTCGGCGCAATCACCGCCCTGCAACAAAAACGCCTCTCCGCGTCCCGCCGCACCCAAATGGGCCTTTAGACGCCGCGCTTCGCCCGCAAAAACCAAGACCGGATAGCGTGCCAATTGTGCCTCAACCGCATTCAATGCGGCCTGATCAGGATAATCAGGCATCTGGATCCGCGGTTTACTGCGCCAGCTTGATTTGCTCCAATTGGTCATTCTCTCTACTCCGGTCATTTGCGCCCGTGTTAGCGCGATCAAGAACCCTTTCTATACAAAAGCTGGGCCTGAGTGACCAGAACCCAAATTCGCCCTCTTGACGAAGTTCACGGCGCATGAGCAAAGATTACGTCAGGTTTTGTCGCGATTAGCCGTTTGAAGCCTTGTAGGAACACTTCATTAAAGGACGCCGCGATGCCTGATCCGCGCTCGGCCACCCGTATCCCGCTTAATCAAGACAAGCCCAAGCGCTATGTCTTTGTTCTGCTGGACCAATTTAGTCTGCTGTGTTTTGCCACAGCTTTGGAAAGCCTCCGTATCGCCAATAGAATGGCGGGCACCACCTTGTATTCATGGATTGTTGTGGGCGATGGCGGCGAACAGGCAACCTGTTCGGGCGGCACTGTTTTTCAGCTTGATGATGATCTGGGCGATCTGAACCGCGATGACACATTGATGGTATGCACCGGCATTGATGTACAGGATGCCACCAGCAAACGGGTCTTGGGTTGGCTGCGCCGCGAGGCCCGCAAGGGTCTGGTTGTGGGCGGTCTGTGCACCGGGGCCTATACTTTGGCCAAAGCCGGGTTGCTGGATGGCAAACGCGCAACGATCCACTGGGAGAACCAGGATAGTTTTTCCGAAGAATTTCACGATGTTGAACTGACAAAATCGGTATTTGTGGTGGACGGGAACCGTCTGACCACGGCGGGGGGGACGTCTTCGATTGATCTGATGCTGAAACTGATCGCCGATGATCAGGGCGAAGATTTGGCCAATGCCGTGGCCGACCAGTTGATCTATTCTTCGATCCGCACCGATCAGGACACCCAGCGCCTGTCCGTGCCCACGCGCATCGGGGTGCGCCATCCCAAGCTCAGCAATGTGATCCAGATGATGGAAAGCAACATCGAAGAACCGATCAGCCCTTCGATCCTTGCCAAAGAAGTCGGCATGTCGACCCGTCAGCTGGAACGCCTGTTCCGGCGCTATCTCAACCGTTCACCCAAACGCTATTACATGGAATTGCGTCTGCAAAAGGCGCGTAACCTGTTGATGCAAACCAATATGAGCGTGATCAACGTGGCGCTGGCCTGTGGTTTTGCCTCACCGTCGCATTTTTCAAAATGTTACCGCGCGCATTACGACACCACACCGTACCGCGAACGCGGCAGCCATGCGGCGCGGCTGTCGTTTTAACCGCTGATCCGAAACAAAAACAGCCGGGCGCGAAAGCAACCCTCGATTGGTCGCTTGCGCCCGGCGGTTTTGGCGATGTTGGTGTCAGGACGCGGGGGTGATGCGGTACACGCTGCCCCGCCCTTCCGAGATAAACCAGATCGCGCCCTCCGGCCCCTGCACAACATCGCGCACCCGTTGGGTTGCCTGTGACTTGATCTGCGCCACTTCGCGCAGCGGATTTCCGGCCAGCACGGCAATATAATCGAATTTCAATGACCCGACCAAGAAATGCCCGCGCCATTCGGGGAACATCGCCCCTGAATAGATCAGCAACCCGGAAGGCGCGATCGAAGGATCCCAGTAAAACGCCGGCTGTTCCATCCCGTCTTTGGCTGTGCCTTCGCCGATCTTGGCACCGGAATAATGCCGCCCGTATGAAATCACCGGCCAGCCGAAGTTTCCGCCGCGCCGGATTCTATTGACCTCGTCACCGCCTTTCGCACCATGTTCGGCCACCCAAAGGTTGCCCTGCAAGTCCAGCGCCGCCCCCTGCGGGTTGCGGTGCCCGTAAGACCATATTTCCGGCAAGGCAGTGGCGCTTTGCGCAAACGGATTGTCTGGCGGGATTGCCCCGTCCGGCGCGATGCGCAGAATTGATCCATTGTGGCGGGTGACATCCTGCGCGGCCATGCCCTCGCCGCGATCACCGATGCTCATAAACACAGTGCCGTCACGGGCCTGCACCACCCGCGATCCGAAATGCCGCCCGCCGCTGCTGCCGCGCTTCATCTCGAACAGTTGTTGCAATCCTTCCAATTGCTGCCCGTCATCGGATAATCTGGCCCGCGCCAAGGCGGTGCCGCTGCCGCGCGGGCCCTGCCGTTTCGCATAGGTCAAAAACAGCATACGGCTTTGGGCAAAATCAGTGGCAAGGGTGATGTCCAACAACCCGCCCTGCCCCTCGGTGGCAACCTTTGGTGTGCCGCGCACAATGATCCGGGTTGCGCCACGCTGGTGAATCAATTTGCCGCCCCGCAGCGTCACCAGAACCCCGCCATCTGGCATCGGGGCCAGCCCCCAGGGCGCATCCAGCCCCGTAATCATCGGTTCGATACGCAGATTTCCCTGCGCCTGCGCGGGGGTGAGCGCCGCAATCAGCCAAAGCACCGCAGCCCAACGGATGAAAAGAATCTTCAAATTTCGCATCATCGCTCCTCATTCATGAAAGACTGTCCCTCAAAACCACCCCTTCATGCAATAATTTCCCGCAAATCACCCTGCCAATAGGCCTGAAGCCGCCCCGGACACCGTTAAAAACCGCTTTTCTTTTTTCGGGTCATTCCCTAACCTCAGCGCCGAACGTTACGTTCCAACAAGGGAGATACCTAATGAAGAAGATGCTTTTGGCCACAACGGCCGCGGCTCTTGTGGCAACAACGGCACTGGCCGACGGCCACGCAAAAGAAGTGAAACTGGGCGTTGAATTCGGTTTCACCGGCCCGATTGAATCACTGACCGGCCCGATGTCTGCGGGCGCCGAATTGGCCATGAAAGAAGTCACCGACAGCGGCATGCTGCTGGACGGTATGAAAGTCACATCCGTGCGTGCGGATTCCGGCTGTATTGACAACGGTCTGGCCGTGGCATCGGGCGAACGCCTGATTGCGGAAGGTGTCAGCGGCATCATCGGCGCGGATTGTTCCGGTGTGACAGGTGCGCTTTTGCAAAACGTCGCCATTCCAAACGGCATGGTGATGATTTCCCCCTCCGCCACATCCCCTGGTTTGACCACCATGGAAGACAACGGCCTGTTCTTCCGGACATCCCCATCGGATGCGCGTGAAGGTGAAGTCATGGCAGAAATCCTGCAAGAGCGTGGCATCAAATCCATCGCCCTGACCTATACCAACAACGACTATGGCAAGGGTCTGGCGGATGCGATTGAATCCTCGTTCAAAGCTGTGGGCGGTGAAGTGACCATCGTTGCCGCGCATGAAGACGGCAAAGCCGATTATTCTGCCGAAGTCGGCGCCCTGGCGTCTGCTGGTGGTGATCTGCTGGTTGTTGCAGGCTATCTTGACCAAGGCGGCGCAGGCATCATCAAATCCGCGCTGGACGCGGGCGCATGGGATACATTCGGTCTGCCAGGCGGCATGATCGGTGAAAACCTGCCCACCACCATCGGCCCTGATCTGAACGGATCTTACGGCCAGATCGCGGGTTCACAGGGTAACGGGATCGAAACCTTTACCAAAATGGCCGAAGCCGAAGGTTTTGACGGCACCTCGCCTTACACACCCGAAGCCTATGACGCCGCAGCATTGTTCCTGCTGGCGATGCAGGCCGCAGGATCCACCGATCCGGCGGATTACAAAGGCAAGATCCTCGAAGTGGCCAACGCGCCCGGTGAAAAGATCTATCCTGGTGAACTGGCCAAAGCGCTTGAGCTGATCAAAGCCGGCACTGACGTTGATTATGTTGGTGCATCTGCGGTTGAACTGATCGGCCCCGGTGAATCTGCGGGCACATACCGTATGATCGAAATCCAGGACGGTAAAAACGTAACCATTGGTTACAAATAAGCCGCTGACGGGACGCATGTAAAACACGAGATGCAGCCCGGGGTATCCGGGCTGCATCTTTATATAGGGACCGGCCAGCAAGGCCGGCACGGGGACAAACATATGATCGTCGTAGACGACCTACACAAACACTTCGGCGGGTTTCACGCCGTGGACGGGGCCAGCCTGTCCATCGAACAAGGGTCCATCACCGGATTGATCGGGCCAAACGGCGCCGGAAAAACCACTCTTTTCAATGTCATCGCAGGCGTTCTCAAGCCAACATCGGGCCGTGTCATGATGGATGGCGAAGACATCACCGGTATGCCCCCGCACACGCTTTTTCACAAAGGCCTGCTGCGGACGTTTCAGATTGCCCATGAATTTGCCTCGATGTCCTGTCGCGAGAACCTGATGATGGTGCCGGGCGGACAATCGGGCGAAACCCTGTGGAACACCTGGTTCGGGACCAAACGCATTGCCGATGAGGAACGCGCGCTCAGGGCCAAGGCCGACGAGGTACTTGAATTCCTGACCATCGAACATCTGGCAGACCACAAGGCGGGTCAGATTTCAGGCGGCCAGAAAAAGCTGCTGGAACTCGGGCGCACGATGATGGTGGATGCCAAGATCGTGTTTCTTGACGAGGTTGGCGCAGGCGTGAACCGCACCCTGCTCAATACGATTGGCGATGCGATTATCCGCCTGAACCAAGAGCGCGGCTATACCTTTGTGGTGATCGAACATGACATGGATTTCATTGGCCGCCTCTGCGATCCGGTGATCTGTATGGCCGAGGGTCATGTGCTGGCCCAAGGTACGCTGGCCGAGATCAAGGCGAATGAACAGGTCATCGAGGCCTATCTGGGCACCGGCCTGAAAAACAAGGCGCAGGTGGGCGCGTGAGACTGCTGGACATGGCTGCGGCCCGTACCGCATGCATTGAAACGTCGGGGTTTTGCCCCGTTCCCAGTGGCATTTTCAAAAGGGTAAAAACACATGAGCAGTGATCCTTACAGCGACCGCGGCAACAAAGATGTGTCGATAGCCAATCTCAAAGGCATGGGCAGCGAAATGCCCAAGGCGGGCGGCAAAAGCTTTGCCTCCCCCGGGGGGCCGTTTCTGATTGGCGAGGCGATGACAGGCGGTTACGGCAAAGGGCCGGACATCCTGCATGAATGCACCATTGCCGTCGATCAGGGCGAAATCGCCGTGATTGTCGGGCCGAACGGGGCCGGCAAATCCACTGCGATGAAAGCGGTGTTTGGCATGTTGGACGTGCGCTCGGGCCATGTGCGACTGGACGGCGAAGACATCACCGACCTCAGCCCGCAAGACCGCGTTGCCAAAGGCATGGGGTTTGTGCCGCAGACCTCGAATATCTTTACCTCGATGACGGTCGAGGAAAACCTTGAAATGGGTGCCTTTATCCGGCGCGATGATTTCAGGGATACGATGGCGCAGGTCTATGATCTGTTTCCGATCCTCAAGGAAAAGCGGTTTCAGGCCGCGGGCGAATTGTCCGGTGGTCAACGCCAGCAGGTCGCCGTGGGGCGCGCGTTGATGACGCAACCCAAGGTTCTGATGCTGGATGAACCCACGGCGGGGGTATCCCCGATTGTGATGGATGAATTGTTTGACCGTATCATCGAAGTGGCCCGCACCGGCATTCCGATCCTGATGGTGGAACAAAACGCAAGGCAAGCGCTTGAAATCGCTGATAAAGGCTATGTTCTGGTACAGGGCGCAAATGCCTATACCGGCACCGGCAAAGAACTTCTGGCTGATCCGGAAGTCCGCAAATCGTTCTTGGGGGGCTGAGCCATGGATTTTCTTAACGCAATCGTCGCATTGGCGAATTATGTTCTGGTGCCGGGCATTGCCTATGGATCGCAACTGGCGCTTGGCGCGCTGGGGGTGACGATGGTTTACGGCATCCTGCGGTTCTCGAACTTTGCCCATGGCGACACGATGGCGCTGGGGGCGATGGCCACGGTGTTGATGACATGGCTGTTCCAATCCTGGGGTATCAGTCTTGGCCCGTTGCCAACCGCCCTGCTGGCCCTGCCCTTTGGCATCGCTTTTTCGATCCTGCTGCTGCTGTTCACGGATCGCACAGTCTATAAATTCTACCGCGAGAAAAAAGCAAAACCGGTTATTTTGGTGATCGTCAGCCTTGGCATTACCTTTATCTACAACGGTGTGACACGTTTCATCATCGGCGCGGATGACCAGAATTTCTTTGACGGGGAACGCTTTATCATCTCGGCACGGGAATTCAAAAAAATGACCGGGCTGGCCGAAGGCCTGTCGTTCAAAACCACACAGGGCATCACCATTGTCACAGCGGTCATTGTTGTGGCCCTGCTGTTCTGGTTTCTGAACCGCACGCGGGCAGGCAAATCCATGCGCGCCTATTCCGATAACGAGGATCTGGCGCTGCTGTCGGGGATCAACCCGGAACGGGTGGTGATGATCACATGGATGATTGTTGCGGCGCTCGCGACCATCGCGGGGGTTCTCTATGGGTTGGATAAATCCTTTAAACCCTTCACCTACTTCCAACTGCTGCTGCCAATTTTTGCCTCTGCCATTGTCGGCGGGTTGGGCAATCCTTTGGGGGCGATTGCCGGGGGGTTTGTCATCGCCTTTTCCGAAGTGACGATCACCTATGCGTGGAAAAAGATTTTGGTCTATCTGATGCCTGACAGCCTCGAGCCAAGCGGCCTCGTCCAGCTGATGAGCACGGATTACAAATTCGCGGTCAGCTTTGTCATCTTGCTGATTGTTCTGCTCATTAAACCCACCGGTCTATTCAAGGGGCAATCCGTATGAACGAGACGCTCAAAAATACGATGCTGTTTGGCATCATCGCGGTGCTTATTCTCTATGTGGGATTTGCACAAAGCTGGAACTCGGCACTGTTGATTGTGGCGATGGGGCTGATTTCATCCATCATGGCGCTGGGGGTGAACCTGCAATGGGGCTTTGCGGGGCTGTTTAACGTCGGCATCATGGGCTTTGTCGCCCTTGGGGGTCTGGCGGCGGTTGTAATCGGCATGCCCGCCACCGAAGGCGCAATGAGCGCAGGGGGCTGGAAGGTCTTTGGCGCATTGTTGCTTGGTGCGGGGACGGTGTTTGCCGCCGTGATCCTGAGCAAGACCCTGGCCAAAGGCTGGATGCGCAACTTGGCCGTTCTTGCCATTCTGGTGGTTGGTTTCTTTGTGTTCCGGGGGCTGCTTGATCCGGCGGTGGAACTGATCGAGGAAATCAATCCGGCGGCCACGGGATATCTTGGCGGTTTGGGCCTGCCGGTGCTGCTGGCTTGGCCTGTCGGGGGCTTGTTTGCTGCGGCTGCGGCTTGGGTGATCGGTAAAACGGCGCTGGGGCTGCGCTCGGATTATCTGGCGATTGCAACGCTTGGCATTGCTGAAATCATCATCGCGATCCTGAAAAACGAAGACTGGCTGACCCGCGGGGTGAAAAACGTGATCGGCGTGCCGCGCCCCGTGCCCTATGAGATTGATCTGCAAAACAGCGCCAGCTTTGTCGAACGTGCAGCGGGGCTTGGTTTTGATCCGGTCGAAGCCTCTACACTGTGGGTCAAGGTCTTGTATATCCTGCTGTTTGCTGCGGTTCTGGTGATCCTGATGTGGCTCAGCCAACGGGCGCTGCATTCGCCTTGGGGGCGGATGTTGCGGGCGATCCGTGACAATGAAGTCGCCGCCGAAGCAATGGGCAAGGACGTGACCGCGCGGCATTTGCAGGTGTTTATCCTTGGTTCTGCGATCTGTGGCATTGCCGGTGCAATGATGACCACCATGGATGGTCAGTTGACGCCGGGCACCTATCAACCGCTGCGCTTTACCTTCCTGATCTGGGTGATGGTGATTGTTGGCGGCTCGGGCAACAACCTTGGCGCCGTGTTGGGCGGTTTCCTGATCTGGTTCCTATGGGTGCAGGTCGAACCGATGGGCCTGTGGTTGATGAACCTGGTCACCTCGGGCATGGCCGATGGATCCCCGCTCAAGGAACACCTGTTGGGAAGTGCCGCGCATATGCGATTGCTGACCATGGGTTTGGTCCTGATCCTGGTGCTCAGGTTCTCGCCGAGGGGGCTCATTCCAGAAAAGTAAAAACCAAGGCCCCTTCGATTGAAGGGGCCTTTTTTAGTAGCCGGTGTCGACGTTCGGGGGCAAGGCTATCGCCCCTTGAACAACCCGCCCAGAATGCCGCGCACGATGCGGCGCCCGGTGGTGCCTTTCAATTCCTTGATCACAACCTGCGCCACCGCCGCCCCGAACCCGGTTTCGGATCTGCGCCGTGGTGCGCGCGATGTTGATCGTGTCACGCCTTTGCCGGCATAACGCCGCGCGCTGTTGAATTCCCGCTGGGCCGGGCTGTCGGTTGCTTCGGCCTGTTCTTCCGCTTTGGCCGCGTCCTTTGCCGCCTTGTCCGCCCGTGCGCGCAGGATTTCAAAAGCGGATTCACGGTCCAGCCGGTGATCATATTTTCCGGCCATCGGGGAGCGTGCCATCAAAGCGGCGCGTTCGCTGTCCTCAATCGGGCCAAGCTGCGAGGACGGCGGACGCACAAGCGTGCGTTCGACAATCCCCGGCACGCCTTTCTTTTGCAGGAACGACGTCACCGCCTCGCCCACGCCAACCTCGCGGATCGCAGCTTCGGTGTCAAAGCGCGGGTTCTCGCGATAGGTTTCCGCCGCCATGCGCAATTCCTTGCGGTCTCTGGCGGTAAAGGCGCGCAGGGCATGTTGCACACGATTGCCCAGCTGGCCCAGAATACCATCGGGCACATCAGCGGGATTCTGGGTGATGAAATACACACCAACCCCTTTGGAGCGGATCAGCCGCGCCACCTGTTCTACCTTATCTACCAAGGCCTTAGGCGCATCATCAAACAACAGATGGGCCTCGTCAAAAAAGAACACCAGCTTGGGTTTCTCCGGATCACCGACTTCGGGCAGTTCTTCGAACAATTCCGACAACAGCCACAACAGGAAAGTCGCATACAGCTTTGGCGCGCCCATCAGTTGATCAGCGGCCAGAATGTTGATCACCCCGCGCCCGTTCCCGTTCCCGTCCCGCTCAACGCGCATCAAATCGGCCAGCGCCAGCGCCGGTTCGCCAAACAGATCCGCCGCACCTTGGTTTTCCAGAACCAAAAGACGGCGCTGGATCGCCCCGACCGAGGCCGCCGACACATTGCCATAGCGCAGTGCCAGATCTTTGGCGTTTTCACCGATCCAGACCAGCAGCGCCTGCAAATCCTTGAGATCAAGCAGCGCCAGCCCGTCTTGATCCGCGACCCGGAAAGCGATGTTCAGAATGCCTTCCTGGGCTTCGCTGAGGCCCAGCAATTGCGCCAGTAACAGCGGCCCCATTTCAGACACGGTGGTGCGCACCGGATGGCCCTGTTTGCCGTAAAGATCCCAAAAGGTGACGGGAAAGGCCTCATAGCGGTAGTCATCAAATCCGATGGTCTGGGCACGGCCGATAAAGGCATCATGCAACTTGTGATCGGCACTGCCCGATTTGGCGAGCCCCGAAAGATCACCTTTGACGTCCGACAGGAACACCGGCACCCCTTGATTTGCAAAGCCTTCGGCCAATATTTGCAAAGTGACGGTTTTCCCCGTTCCCGTCGCCCCGGCGATCAAACCGTGGCGGTTGGCATATCCGATGTTGAGATATTGTTTGGTGGCATAATCTTCGCCGCCCCCGCCGATAAAGATGTCCTGCGTCACATGATGCCTTTCCGCATTGCCCTTGGGGCGCCCGTTTCACATGAGCATACTTACTTAACCTTTTTGCGCCACTGTCTAATTGTTCCGGTGCCGAAGTCCTTTTGCGCCGGGACATCCTCCCTGTCAGACTGGCCGCGCCTTCGGGTGCGGCCTTTTTTTCTCGCTATGGTAGTGATCAATCCGGGATGATAAAAATCTCAATAATAGCTGTTGACCCGCAGACCCCGCTTTCGTAACGTCACGGCAATAAGTCGGCCCAGTCCGACGGGGAGAACCAATGTAAAAAGAGGATGTTATGCATCCTCTTTTTCATTTTCCGACCCTGAAATATATCAGCGGGATTTCGCTGGAATATTCCTCTTGGCCGCTCCAATCGCCACTGACATTACCGCAAGAGCATGGTAAATGGCGGCAAGTTAACAAGAACGGAATGATCATGAACAAATATTTAATGGCCCTGCCGCTCTGTGCAGCATTGGCGTTGATCGCCCCGACAGGCGGTTTCGCACAGACCAGCGCGCAAACCGAAACCTCCAGCGAGACCACAGCAACCGCCGATCAGGTCGAAAGCCAGTTGAGCCTGGGTGAGGATGCCAGCGGCGCACCGGAATTGGGAAAACCCTACACCAAGGAAGTCATCGGCGCCTGGGAAATCCGCTGCATCAAGACTGAAGAAGACACCGACCCGTGCCAGATGTATCAACTTTTGGATGACGGTCAGGGCGCACCGGTTGCCGAAGTATCGCTGTTCCGCCTGCCCGGCACCGGCAAGGCAGAAGCGGGCGCAACCATTGTTGTGCCGCTGGAAACCGCCCTGCCCCAACAGATGACCCTGTCGGTTGATGGTGGCAAAGCCCGCCGTTACCCCTATGCCTTTTGTAATCCGGTTGGATGTTACGTGCGCATGGGTCTGACCGATGCTGACATTGCCGCCTTTAAAAAGGGTAAAGAAGCGGTGGTCACCATTGTGCCGGCGCTGGCCCCTGATCAAAAGGTCGAATTGAAAGTGTCGCTTGATGGCTTCACCGCCAGCTATAATCAAGCCTCTGTTATCGAACAGTAAATACAATATGATCTGTTAGAAAAGGCCGCCTTTCTGGCGGTCTTTTTCGTTTTTGCTTTGGGCCATTCCGAAATTTCTGGCCCTGGCCCGAAATCAAGGATGTCCACGCGTCAGATGCTCTGCACCACCTTGGGGGGGGCGCAAAACAGGCAAAACCGGGTCAGATACGGCGCAGGGCAATCACCGCGTTCAAGCCGCCAAAGGCAAAAGCATTGCTCAGCACCACGTCCACCTTGGCATCGCGGGCCACGTTTGGCACCACATCCAGCGCACATTCGGGATCGGGTTCTTCATAGCCGATGGTCGGGGCAATCACCCCGTCGCGCAGCGCCATGATACAGGCCAGCATTTCAACCGCCCCCGTGCCGCCGATCAAATGCCCATGCATGGATTTGGTCGAGGAAATCATCAAACGATCCGCATGGGGGCCAAATACATCGGCCACCGCGGCGCATTCGGTTTTGTCATTTGCCGCCGTGCCGGTGCCATGCGCATTGATATAGCCAACCTCATCGGCGTTCAGCCCTGCGTCATGCAACGCGCCTCGCATCGCCCGCGCCGCGCCGGCCTTGGAGGGCATTACAATGTCGCTGGCATCCGATGTCATGGCGAACCCGATGACTTCGCACAGGATCTCCGCGCCGCGTGCCCGCGCATGATCGTAGTCTTCAAAGACAAAAACCCCCGCGCCTTCGCCCTGGACCATGCCGTTGCGATTGGCCGAAAACGGGCGGCAGGCATCGCGGCTCATCACGCGCAGCCCTTCCCATGCTTTGACGCCGCCAAAACACAACATGCTTTCGGATCCACCGGTCACCATCGCGGGCGCCATGCCGGAACGCACCATCGCAAAGGCCTGCGCCATCGCGTGATTGGATGACGCACAGGCGGTAGAAACCGTGAATGACGGCCCCTTGAGGTTGAATTCCATGCTGACATGGCTGGCGGCAGCATTGTTCATCAACTTTGGCACCACAAAGGGATGCACGCGGTTTTTGCCCTCTTCGTAGACCGCGCGGTAATTGTCATCCCATGTCGATACACCGCCCCCCGCGGTGCCCAGCACCACACCGGATCTGGCCGACAATTCGCCGTGAAATTCGAGGCCGGATTGGCAGATCGCTTCTTTTGCGGCCGCCAAGGTGAATTGGGTGAACCGATCATAAAGCGCCATTTGCTGGCGGTTGAAACGGCCCTCGGCCTCAAATCCGCGCACCTGTCCGCCGATCTGGATCGACAGGCGTTCGACATCGCGAAACGACAGCGCGTCAATGCCACAGACGCCCTCGCGCATTGCGGCAAGGGTGTCCGCCACATTCTGCCCCAGCGCATTGATGGTGCCTGCGCCCGTGATCACAACCCGTTTCATCGGGTCACACCTGTGCAGCTTTGAGCCGTTCAATACCCGCGATAATGCTGGCCACATTCGAAATGTCGAAATCGGATTCTGTGGGATTGTTGGCATTGAAAGGGATCGAGATATCAAAGGCTTCTTCGATGGCAAAGATGCTTTCGACCAATCCAAGGCTGTCAATGCCAAGGCTTTCCAAAGTGCTGTCCAGGGTCACGTCTTCGGGGTCAAGCACCGCTTGTTCTGCAATGATTTCGATAACCTGATCTTTGATCTGCATATGCATCGCCTCTAAACCCGTTCCAGGTGATTTAGTCACCTTTGCGCGATTGTAAAACAGACTTTTGTAACGCCGCAATGTCACGCATCAACCGCGGCAACCGGCGCAGCGCTTTATAGCTTTCCACCTGTTTGTCCATCTGGGTCGCGGGATAGCCCAACATCGTGCGCCCCGCCGGAACATTGGACATCAATTTGGTGCCGCCCCCCGCAATCACGCCGTTGCCGACAAAGATATTGTCGCTGACCCCACATTGCCCGCCCAGAACAACATTATCCCCGATCACCGCGGATCCGGCAATTCCGACCTGCCCGCAAATCAGACAGTTTTCACCAATCACCACATTATGGCCCATATGGACCTGATTATCGAGCTTGGTGTTCTTGCCGATCACCGTGTCACGGATGGTGCCACAATCGATCGTCGCGCCCATGCCGATTTCAACGTCATCACCAATGCTGACAGAGCCCAGCGAATGAATGCGGATCCACGGCTGTGCCTGGGTTTCACCCTGATCGCCCAGGGATTTACGTGCCGCTTCGACACTGCTGGGTTCGGCCGTCACAAAGGAAAAACCGTCGCCGCCAATGCGCGCGCCGGGCTGGGCAATGAACCGCGCGCCAATGCGCACGCGCGCGCCGATGCTGACCTGTTCGCGTAAAAAACCATTTTCACCGATCACCACATCCATGCCGACAAAACAATGCGGGCCAATCATTGATCCGGCCCCGATCCGCGCCCGGGCCGAGATGATGGCCAGCGGGCCGATGCTGACGTTTGCGCCGATCTCGGCAGTGGGGTCAATCACCGCACTGGGGTGAATGCCAGGGCCAAACCCCTGCCCTTGATCCAGCATACGCGTCATGCCCGCCATCGCGAAACGCGGGCGTTCGGGCAGGATTGCCGCGGTCAAACCCAGGGCTTGCCAATCGGCATCGGGCCATAACATCGCGGCCCTGGCAGCGCCTTGCGTCAAACCTTCGGCAAATTTGGGACGCATCGCCAGCGCCAGATCACCCGGCCCCGCATCGGCGGGTTCTGCGGCGCGGGTGATGGCCAGTGATGTGTCACCAACCGCCTGCGCCCCGATGGCAGCTGCAATTTCTTTGACCGTGAACGCCATGGGCACCCCCTGCATATGGTGCAGGCAGACCTACCCCTGAACGCCGCCCAAGACCACCCCCGCCTTTGACAGGGCCTCCCAAATCCGCGCATCGCGGCCATAGACATCGGCGCGGTATTCTGTGTGCCCACGGGCGTTGGTCACGGCGGTGCGATAGATCAGATGCACGGGCACCGGTTGATCCAGCACAATCTTGGTTTCCTTACCGGAATTCAGCGCCGCTTTGAAGGTGCCTTGGGGGTCATCGGTCTGGCGGGCCAGCAGGGCATAGGCGAAATCAAACGGATCGGCCAAGCGCACACAGCCGTGGCTGAAGGCCCGTACATCACGGGCAAACAGGCTTTTGGACGGGGTATCATGCAGATAGATGTTATATTTGTTGGGGAACATGAATTTGACCAGGCCCAAGGCATTGCTGCGGCTTGGTGGCTGGCGCATGGCATAGGGGAATGTACGTTCGGTAAAGGTGGTGAAATCCACCGAACCACGGTTGACGACCCGGCCCCTGCTGTCGGTGATTTCGATATGGCGCACTGCATTCGGGTTACGTTTGAGCGCGGGCAGATATTCTTTGGTCACAATCGAGCGCGGCACATACCAGCTTGGATTGACGATCATATGTTCCATCACATCGGAAAATTCCGGTGTCGGACGGTCACTGGTACGTGCCCCCACAACCGAACGGGTGCGAAACGTTACTTTGCCATCATCAATGATCTTGGCCGAAAAATCGGGGATGTTCACCAGAATATGGCGTTTGCCGCGTTCGGTGTTGAACCAGCGTTCACGCTCAAGCGCGACCATCACCGATTGCAGGCGCTTTTCGACACCGACATTGATCTGGTCCATGGTCGCCGCACCCGCAACGCCATCGCCATTCAATCCGTGATCTTCTTGAAACTGCTGCACCGCAGCCTGAAGCGTATCGTCATAGGTAATCGTGTTGGACCGCGTCAGGTAATCCATTTTTACCAAGCGGTTGCGAAGCGCAATTACAGCGTTACCTGAAGCACCGGGTTTCAGAACCTTGGCCGGAACCACAGCCCCCCAACCGCCCTGCAACAACAGGCGTTCCATTGTCACCTTTTCCTTGAGCAGCGCATTATATTCCATGCTGCGCGGTGGCAGGGCGCGGAAAAAGGCGGCGGGTTTTGCGGCGGCCAATCCGGTCAGATAGGCGGTGCGGTTGCGATAGGGGATATCACGCACGATGCGGCTGTCGATGCGGCTCGGGATCAACATGCCGGTCTGGATGTCGCGGGCATATTTCAGAAAAATTTTACTAAGTTCGACCTCGGCAATCCCGCGATCACGCGATGTCTGCACCGATTTCAGCAGCGCCATCACGCCTTCCGGGTCATACCGCGCCACCGGCAAACCATGCGCACCGGCATTTTCAAGGGCAAACAACAATGCGGCGCGGCGCGCGCGATCGGCCTCGCCCGCGCCTGTCCAGATCGGGGTATAGCCAGTGTTGCGGTAAAATGCGGCGATATCTTCATCACGGGCGGCAGTTTCGGCCACGGCCTGTTTGAATGCGGTCACCTGGGCCACCACAGGGGCCGGCGCCATCAGCCCAACCCCAAGGCCAAGCGTCACCACAACCGCCATCAAACCGCGTTTCAAAAAGGAATCGCCTGTCATAAATATCCCCGAAAGCCAAAAACCACTGTTTCATTCTTGTCTGAAATGCCGGTCACACTGTCCATTCACAATCCCGCGGGACCGGCAATCTAGGCCTCAAGTGATGCTAAAAAGCCCTTGTTTCCTTGGGCTTCGGTTCCCGAAAGCACATAAATATGGCAGAAATTCGCCTAAATTTGCAAATGCATGGAACCAAACTGATTCAGGTCTTGGTTCAAGATTCCGGCTATGCCATATATTTGAAGCATCTGGGGGACAGATAAACGGCCTATGTAACATCATGGCCACAGGCAGACGAACGGGACAAAAGACACATGGCAGGTACCAGCACTTCGGGCATGACCCGGCGCGCCGTTCTTGGCGCATTCGCGGCGACCGCGTTGACCGCAGCACCGACTTTCGCCAACGCAGCAGGGTTTTTGCGGGGCGCGGGCGACATCCGCCGCATCCGCATGTATTCAGGGCGCACCGGTGAACGTATCGACATGATCTATTGGATCGAAGGCCAGTACATCACGGATGCGATCAAGGAAGTGAACTATTTTATGCGTGACTGGCGCACGGATGGCATCAAAAACATTGATCCCCGCACCATTGATATCATGGCCGCCTCGCATAATCTGCTGGATGTGCATGAACCCTATATGTTGTTGTCCGGCTATCGCAGCCCGAAAACCAATGCAATGTTGCGCTCGCGCTCGCGCGGGGTTGCTAAAAATTCGCTGCACATGCGGGGTCAGGCCGCCGATCTGCGCCTGAGCAGCCGTTCGGTAAACCAGATGGCGCGTGCGGCGCTGGCCTGTCACGGTGGTGGCGTTGGCCGCTATTCCGGATCCAACTTTGTGCATATGGATTGCGGCGTGGTGCGCAGCTGGGGCGGCTGATCCGTCCTGTTCCTGCCTGCCGACAAAGCGCCCCGCGGGGCGCTTTTTATTTTATGCGCACCCCAGATCTGTCAGCCTCCAAAAGCGGGTGTCACGCACGGCGCAGATGGCGTTGGGAATTCTGAACATTGATCTGGATAAACCCGTTCAGCGCGCTCATGAAATTGCGCGACAGCGGCGCGGTGATCGGAGATTGCGCCGAAAAATACGCCCCGACACGGCAAATCTGCGCGGCAAATTCGGGATGCACCCCCGCATCGTCAAACTTGCGGATTTTGTCCTTGCTTTGCCAGCCGCGTTTACGGCTTTCCTTGCTGATCAGTTTCAACCGCTGCACCGCATGAAAGGTCAGATAGACCGATAGATATTCCAGATATGCCGCCAGATCATGGCCACAGTCGGGGTCAAAGGCGTTGATCACCACATCCACCATATCCTGCGGGCGGATCGGCCATGCCTCGTCACCGATCAGCCAAGCAATGTCTTCGGCCCCGTGGCGCAATCCCGCATATTCAAAATCGAACCAGCGCATTTTACCGGCATCATCAAGCGCCGCATTGCCGGACCGGCAATCCCATTTCACAAATTGACGGGGCGCCACATCAATCGCTTCATAGGCGGCGTCGCGGTCGAATGTATCTGAAATACCGCCCAGATCGCGCAGGAAATCAACGGAATCGACAAAACTGGTCACCCATTCCTGGTTGGTGCCCAGATGTGGCATCATTTCATGCAGGGTGGTTTTGCGGGCGGCCGATTGAATACGGAAAATGGTTGCAACCGCCTCATGGGCCAGATCAAGGCGCTGTTCGGCAGGCACTTCGGCAATCTCGACGTTCAGGCGTCGTTCGCCCACATCCGATTGAAACATCACCTCGCCAACCACCCCGAGACATTGCGGCAGATCATCACAATGCGCATTCAACTGATCCAGTACAAAGGCTTCCAGATGGGTGCGACGAAAATTCGGGCGCAGCGTGGCAATCACGCTTTGGTCTTTCAGAAACAGACGGAAACTGGATCGTCCCTCACCGCCCGGCGCGCTGATTTCTGTCACGTCCTGACCGAAATGTTCACGCGCCACCTGGGCCACAAATTCCTGCGGGTTCTGTTGTTTGTGATCAACCATATCTATCCCAATCCTGCTGTCTGCGGCACCGTTAGACACAAACAAATCGACGTCACTGTGGCGTCGAAGGGGCAAAACAAAGTTAACGATGGCCCCTGCCGCGGTGATTCGCCGATTAAGAAGATTGAATTGTAGCCAAAATCACAGACAATGACCTTTCTTGCAAAAGATTGTCTCCGGAAACCCGCCTCAATTTGTCAAATTAGGCAAAAAAATGGAGAAAATTTGCACAGATAATGCTCCCTCCCCTAATTCTTGTGTCCATTCAGCGACGGTGGTTTGGCCAGATCTGCGCTGGCCTTGGGCGACAACGATTGGACAGGAGTGTAAGAAAATGGGTTATAGATTTCGAAATTGGCAATCTCACGACAGTAAAGGTACTGGCGGCCATGAGGCCGGGGGCACCAAATCCTATCACAATGGCGGTGTCGAAGGATCGAACTTTGCCAAGTGGTACGAGAACAATCTCGCGTCCTATTTTGACGATCATGACAAAGATTCAGACGGCTCCGGTGGTACCAAAGGCCACGGCGGCACCAAGGGTTCCGGTGGTACAAAAGGCAGCGGCGGCACCAAGGGTTCCGGCGGTACAAAAGGCCACGGCGGCACCAAGGGTTCCGGCGGTACAAAAGGCCACGGTGGCACCAAGGGTTCCGGCGGTACAAAAGGCCACGGCGGCACCAAAGGCTCCGGTGGTACCAAAGGCCACGGCGGCACCAAGGGTTCCGGTGGTACAAAAGGCCACGGCGGCACCAAGGGTTCCGGTGGTACAAAAGGCAGCGGCGGCACCAAAGGCTCCGGTGGTACCAAGGGTTCCGGTGGTACCAAGGGTTCCGGTGGTACCAATGGCCACGGCGGCACCAAGGGTTCCGGTGGTACAAAAGGCAGCGATCCAAGCGATCCAGACACCGGGTCTGACGTCAAAGAAACCCTGAATTTCACCATGGGTGATCCCGCAGAAATCAAGATCGCGGTGACGCAAACCCCCGAAGGCCAGTTGTTCTTTGAAATGAACCAAACCGACTTTGCCGATCAACCATCAGATATCGACGGCATTTTCTTTAATATGTCTGAAACCAGCAGCCTGAATTCACTGAATTTCTATCCGGATGAAAATGCGGCGGACATCACCGATATTCAGGCCGAAGACGATGGCGTCAACGCCCTGCCCAGTGGCGCGGGTGTTGGGGAAAACTTTGACGTGGGTCTGCAATTCGGCACCACGCCAGACAGTTCCGACGGCGAAATCCCCGCCACCACCTTTACCCTGTGGTCTGACGATGGCCCGGTGACCTTTGAAGACATTGACCTGAACGGCATGCGGCTGATCGTTGATTCGGATGGGACCGATGGTGAGGTTCTGGGCGTGTCAGACAGCGATCACCCTGACTTTATGGCGGGCGATGGCGAAGCCGACAGTGAAATCGTGCTCGAAGACGTGATGTCCCTGATGACAGGGGCAGGCGCCGAAGAAAACAGCGACGAGATCACCGATGACATGGACGAATTGATCATGTGATCGGGATGGCCCGAAAACGCAAAGAGGCGCCAAACCGGTGCCTCTTTTGCTGCCAGGGGTGCGATCGTGCAAACAAGGTGTCATTCTATCCAGCCGCCGGTTTCAAATGATCCCGCATCCCCGGATCTCGGGGATTGAGCCCCCGCCAGCGAACAATGCCGGTAGATTCGCAATTTTCACGGCTTTTGCGAACCAATTGTTCTATGGTTTGAAACAAAGCGGCGCACCACCTCAGATTGTTACGTCAAAAGACCTCCATTTCTTGTGAATTCGCCCTAATTGGGTTGAAAAGCCGGATTCGCTTGAGCAGTTGACACCAACTGCGGCACCTTTCTTGCCATTGAAGACAGGTTTTCGATGCGCAGCAGATGCTCCGATCGGATGAAGGGGATAGAAACACATGCCGGAATTGGCACTTACGGATCTTGAAAAATCCGGAGCATTTGTATCGGCAAAGATGTTTGGCGCAAACGCAGTTTACGAACGTACAGATGCAGGCGCATTGTCAGAAAATTATCAAACAGCCGCTGATGCGCTTGGTGTGACGACAATTCGCTTCGGTGGCGGCCAAAGCGATCCGGACCCCTCCAAGGCGGATTCACAAGGCAATTCATGGAAAGGCGGCACCGATTGGATCAACATTGTTGAAATGGTCGATGGTAAACTGCATTCCGAACTTATGACCTTTCTGGATCACGCGCAGCAGGACGGCAGCTACAAAGTGCTGTTGGTGATCCCGACCAAGCTGATGGACATCTCGCATTACTGGGATTTTGCCAGCGAAATCACCGAATTTGTGCACAGGGTCGCGTCGCAATACGGCGATTTGATCGACGGTTTCCAGATTGGCAATGAATATTGGGAAATTGGCGAGACCGCCTATGGCGAGAAAGCCTCCATCGCGGCCGAAGCGATCCTGGCGGGCCTGGATGCGGCAGGCATCGCCGAGGCGGATCAGCCACAAATCCTTGTTCAGATGGCGACACCGGGCAACTCGGGTTCGGAATTTCCCGCCACCCCCGGTGTCCAGGATTTCACGGCCCGCCTTGTCGCCGCCAATCAACAGATCATTGATCAGCTAAGCGACACCGCCCGCGCGGCGATTGATGGCGTGACCGAACATTATTATTACAACAAATCCGACTATACCTTCGGCGCCCGCGACAATGAGGTAAATTTCATCAACCGTGACTATGCGGTCTGGGAAGATGCTTTTGACAAAGACCTGCAATTTCATATCACCGAATGGAATATCCGCACCACCACCACCAGCCAACAGGGGATGGTGGCCGGGTCTACCCTGATCAAACAATTCGAAAACATGATCGAAATGGGCGTCGATGCGGCGCATATCTGGGCGCTGGATTACCATTCCAGAACCGCACTGACGCTGGATACCGATCAAGGTGCCATGCTGGATGAACAGGGGCGGCTGATCAATTCCGTTCAGGGCGCGGTCTTTGATCTTATGTCGGATTCCCTGATTGGCAAGGAACTGGTGCAGGCCACATTCGCGCAGAGCAATCCGGCGGTTGAGGTGACGGCCTATGCCTCGGCCAGCGAAACTGTATTCTACATTTCGTCCCGCAGCCTTGAACGCATGGATCTGTCGCTTGATCTTTCAAAGGTGATCGCGGCCCACACGGCCATCACTGCAGTGAAAATCGCCCTGGATCCAACAAGCGCCAATGGCCTTCAGTGGGAAAATGGCGAAGACGCTGACAGCGTGCTGATTGAAGGCACGCCGTATTTCTACAACGAACATGATGTGAATGTGACCCTGACTGATTTCAGCTTCTCGGCCACGGATGACATCCATTTTGATCTCAAGCCGTTTGAGATTGTCGAATTGACCATCGAAACCCCGGTGGTGAAGCCGCAGTCGCAAAGCTTCATGGCCAGCGACGGTGATGATTTGATCGCCTTTGACCAGAACTGGGGCCATGTCGACGGCGGCAATGGGTTTGACCGATTGCAGATCGAAACCCTTCATGAGGCAGGTTGCATCATGAAGCAGGACGATGGCAGCTTGCATTTCAACGGGCCCGAGGGCGGCGATACCATCACCCTTGCCAATATCGAACGGGTTGATTTTGAAGATGGTACTCTGGCCTATGATTCAGAGGGCCTCGCCGGTCAAGCCTATCGGCTGTATCAGGCCAGCTTTGACCGTGTTCCCGACGTAGAGGGGCTAGGGTTCTGGATCAAAACGCTGGACAGCGGCGTGGTCAACTTGCTGGAAACAGCCGGGTATTTCATCACATCTCAGGAATTCGGCACCGCCTATGGCGAAAACGCAGGCCTGAGCGATACCCGCTTTCTGGATTTGCTCTATGCCAATGTTCTGGACCGCAGCCCCGATCAGGCCGGATATGATTTCTGGAGCGCCCAACAGGACAACGGGGTTTCCCGCGCCCAGATGCTGGTTTGTTTTTCCGAAAGTCAGGAACTCAAAACCACCCTGAGCCCGATCATTGATGACGGTATCTGGTATGTCTGAATAGGCCTGAGGCACCTTTGCCCCCCCCACTCACCTCGGGTCAGCTATGTTGAAACCTGCTTTAAATGAGGCATACCGGCCAGAAATGGCCCCGATCCGGCCTCTTTCCCGCCCCTGCATCGGCATTCCTGTCGGCCACCCTATGAGGCGATCCGGCGACTCCCGCTTGGGTCACGAGCCACAGGAGCAGCCCATGAACCGTCCAGTCCCCCAGACCCAGGCCCAGACGCCGACATCGCAACAGCCTGCCCCGACGCCGGCCCAAGCCAGCGCCGCACCGCAAGACAACAACCAGCCCGCACCGATCATCACCGATTACGCCAGCCTGTAAGCGTGACAGCGCCCGCCGTTGCGGATATCCTTGCGCAACGGGCACGCCGGTATCATCACTGCGCAATCTGGGTCCGGCATTCGAGGCCAGTTGCACCCAGGCAGGCATTCACAGCGCCGAAGATCTGCGCAGTCTTGGTGCAGATGCAGCCTATGCCAAAATACTGGCCGCAGGTATGCGCCCGCATTTTATCGGGTATTATGTTCTGGTCATGGCCCTGCAGGGCCGACCTTGGAACGATTGCAAAGGCCCCGAAAAACACGCGCTGCGCCTGCGCTTTGACGCGATCAAATCCACGCATTTTGATCCGCAAATCTCTGAATTCGAGCGGATGATGAACCTGATCGGCGTGCGCGCCTTGGTAAAATCACCCTTGTGATGCCCCCCGCCTTGGCCTAGCATTTAGCTTGGTTGGCAGTCACCAAGGCGTCGCTGTTCCCTCTGGGAAAGCTAAAGCTGCCGCATCCCAGACTGCATTTGACACTCTGTCCGGTGCCCGTCGTCAAGTCAGCGACCAACGACATTTCCTTGCGGTGCCATGAGGATATGACATGTCTAAACCCCCGATTCCGCTGAATGTGGCGGATATTTCCGGCTTTGCCCGACATCTTGCCCAACAATTACAATCCCATAGGTCAGAGGCCGATAACGACCCGCCCTCGCATCTGACCTTGATGAACATGCTGGCCCGTGCGGCAGGTTTCGGGAACTTCCAACATTTCAGGGCCGCCCATAGCGCCCAGAACAGGGTGCAAGCGGACAGGCCCGAAGTGGCGGATTTCCGGCTGGTGGAACGCTGCCTGCATCACTTTGATGATATCGGGCGGTTGCAGCAATGGCCCGCGCGCCGCGCCGTGCAGGAACTTTGTCTATGGGCGTTGTGGTCCACCCTGCCCGCCCAGATCCACCAACATGAAAAACAAATCAATGCCGCGCTGAACGCAGCGCATCGGTTTGGCGATGCAGCAATTCTGCGGCGCAGTCTGGTGGGTATGGGACTGTTGAGCCGCAACAGCGACGGATCGGATTATCTGCGCCTCGAAAAGGCCCCACCCCCCGAGGCACTGGCGCTGATCCGGCGTTTGCAGGCGCGCCGCGCCGCAGCCCAGCCCTGAAATCTGGCGCGGAAAACAAAAAGGGCCGCATCGCTGCGGCCCTTTGCATCGGATTAGAAACGATTGGGTTTACCCCACCAGTTCCAGACCGGAGAAGAAATAAGCGATCTCGATGGCCGCTGTTTCCGGGGCGTCCGAGCCGTGAACAGAGTTCTCGCCAACGCTTTCGGCAAATTCAGCGCGGATGGTGCCCGCAGCGGCATCTGCCGGGTTTGTGGCGCCCATGACTTCGCGGTTTTTCGCGATGGCGTTTTCGCCTTCCAGAACCTGTGCAACGATGGGCGCAGAAGCCATGAATTCGCACAATTCGCCATAGAATGGACGTTCGGCGTGCACTTTATAAAATTCACCCGCCTGCGCCATTGTCAGATGGATGCGCTTGGACGCGACAACGCGCAGACCCGCGTCTTCGAATTTCTTGACGATGGCGCCGGTCAGGTTGCGGCGTGTTGCGTCTGGTTTGATGATGGAGAATGTACGCTCGAGGGCCATGTGGCTTGCTCCTTTGGGGTGTGAATTTGGCCGCTCCCTACCATGAGGTCCGGCTGTTGAAAAGCCGCGATTGACGGCGGCGCGGACTTGGTTCAAACCCCGCCCATGTTACGCATCTCAGAAATCAATTATTCCGTCGAAGGCCGCCCTCTCTTTGAAGAGGCCAGCGCCGTCATTCCCGAAGGTCACAAAGTGGGTCTGGTGGGCCGCAACGGTGCGGGTAAAACCACGCTGTTCAAGATCATCAGGGGCGAATTGGGCCTTGATGCCGGGGCCATCACCCTGCCCTCGCGCGCCAAGATCGGCGGCGTCGCCCAAGAGGTGCCCTCTTCGGAGGTATCGCTGATTGATACGGTGCTGGCCGCAGATACCGAACGCGCCGCGCTGATGCTGGAATCCGAAACCGCATCCGATCCGGCCCGCATTGCCGACATCCAGTCGCGCCTTGCCGATATTGACGCCTGGTCCGCCGAAGGCCGCGCCGCGTCGATCCTCAAGGGGCTTGGCTTTGATGATGCCGAGCAACAGATGCCCTGTTCGGATTTTTCCGGCGGCTGGCGCATGCGCGTGGCATTGGCGGGGGTGCTGTTTGCCCAGCCTGATTTGCTGTTGCTTGATGAACCGACAAACTATCTTGATCTGGAAGGCGCGCTTTGGCTTGAGGCCTATCTGGCCAAATACCCCCATACCGTGATTATCATCAGCCACGACCGGGGTTTGCTGAACCGTGCGGTGAACGGTATTTTGCACCTCGAAGACCGCAAATTGACGTTTTACCAAGGCCCCTATGACCAATTTGCCCGTCAACGCGCCGAACAGCGCGCCGTCCAGGCGGCAATGGCCAAGAAACAACAGCTGCGCCGTGATCACATGCAATCCTTTGTGGACCGCTTCAAAGCCAAGGCCTCCAAGGCCAAACAGGCCCAGTCGCGTCTCAAGATGATCGAAAAGATGGACATGATCTCGACGCCCGAACAGGCGGCCAAACGGGTCTTTTCCTTCCCGCAGCCCGACGAACTTTCACCGCCGATCATTTCGATCGAAGGCGGCTCTGTGGGGTATTCCGAAGGCAATCCGGTGTTGTCGCGCCTGAACCTGCGCATCGACCAAGACGACCGTATCGCGCTGTTGGGCAAGAACGGTCAGGGCAAATCGACCCTGTCAAAACTGCTGTCGGATCGTTTGGTCTTGATGGACGGCAGGGCGATCACTGCCAACAAGCTGCGCATCGGCTTCTTTGCCCAGCACCAGGTGGACGAGTTGCAGATCAACGAAACCCCCTTGCAGCATATGATCGCCGCACGCCCCGGTGTGTTGCATTCAAAACTGCGCGCCCAACTGGCCGGATTTGGCCTTGGCGCGGAACAGGCCGAAACCCAAGTCGGCCGTCTGTCCGGGGGGCAAAAGGCGCGTCTGTCGCTGCTGCTGGCCACTTTGGATGCGCCGCATCTGCTGATTCTCGATGAGCCGACAAACCACCTTGATATCGAAAGCCGCGAGGCTTTGGTCGAGGCGCTGACACAATATTCCGGCGCGGTGATCCTTGTCAGCCACGACATGCACCTGCTCAGCATGGTGGCAGACCGGTTGTGGCTGGTGTCGGATGGCACCGTGAAACCCTATGAGGATGATCTGGAATCCTATCGCAAGATGCTGCTGACCCCCAGCAAACCAATCAGCAAAAACGCCAAACCCAAAGAAGCCCCCAAAGCCAAACGCGCCAGCCGTGATGAGATACTCGCGCTGCGCTCTGAAGTGCGCAAAGCCGAGGCGCGTGTTGAAAAAATCAACGGAATGCGCGACAAACTGGCCAAGAAACTGTCAGACCCCGCGCTTTACGAAGACGGCAAAGTCGGCGAACTTGAGGTCTGGAACAAGAAATACGCCGAAGTGATGGGCGCCCTGGAACGTGCCGAAAGTCTCTGGGTTGCTGCCGAAAGCAAACTGGAAAAAGCCAACGCCTGATTTCAGCGCCCCGAAACGCCAATCTGCCGAACCGGAGACCGAGGATGACGCTCGACACCGCCTATACGATCACCACGCTTGTGACCATGTTTGTGGTGATTGATCCGATTGCGATTGCACCGATGTTTCTGGCCCTGACACCGGGCATGAGCCGCGCCCAACGCCGCCGCATCGCATGGCGCGCGGTGATTGTCGCGGGTCTGGTGCTGGCGCTGTTTGCCCTCGCCGGCGAGGCAGTATTGACCTTTATCGGCATTTCGATGCCTGCCTTTCGGGTGGCGGGGGGTATTTTATTGTTCCTGACCGCGATTGACATGTTGTTCGACCGGCGCACCCAGCGCCGCCAGGACCGCGCCGATGAGGACGAACATGATGATCCTTCGGTGTTTCCCATTGCGATCCCGCTGATCGCCGGACCGGGGGCGATTGCGTCAATCATCCTGCTGACCGGTGAAAAACCGGGGATCGAAGGGCTGGCAACGGTTCTGGTGGTCACGGCTTTTACCTTGGCGGTGATGGCGCTGACGCTGCAGGCCAGCGGCTATCTTGAAAAGATCGGCACCACGGGCATCAATGTGATCACCCGCCTGTTGGGCATGTTGCTGGCGGCGCTTTCGGTGCAATTTGTGCTGGACGGGCTGGCCGCCTTTGGATTTGGCCCCGGTGCGGGCTGAAATCCGGATCCGGCGTACCTATATACCTTGCAGGACAGGGGAATAACGGATGGCAGATTTTGACACGGGGCGGTTGATCTATTTGATCGTGCTGCTGGTGATGGTGGCAGGCTGGTTTTTCATGCAATCCCGCGACGGGCTGAACAAAACCCTGCAATATGCCGCGGTCTGGGGCATGATCTTTATTGGTGGTGCCGCGGCTGTGGGGCTGTGGCAGGATATTTCCAACAGCAGCCCCAACGCCCAGATCAGCCTCAGCGAAACCGGCCAGATCATCGTGCCCCGCGCCCGTGACGGGCATTATTACCTGACCGCTGAAATCAACGGTGCGGACCTGCGATTTGTCGTGGATACCGGCGCCACGGATATGGTGCTGACCCAAGCAGATGCCGCCCGCGCCGGATTGAACATTGATGATCTGAATTATCTCGGCCGCGCCAATACCGCCAATGGCGAAGTGCGCACCGCCTTTGTGCGGCTGGATCAGGTGACGCTGGGCGCGGTGACCGACCGCAATGTATCGGCGGTGGTCAATCAGGGGCAGATGGACCAATCATTGATGGGCATGGGTTATTTGCAACGCTGGGGCCGTATCGAAATTGCCGGTGGCAAGCTGATCCTGACGCGGTAAGGCAGTCGAAAACCGCCGCTGCGGGCCTTCAGTTGACCGGATTTTTGAACCACTCGGGTTTCATATGGCCGTTCCGGATCAAAGCAGTCACCAAAGCACGCCCCGCATTGGTAAGATGCCGCGTGTCGCCTTCCGTGTCATTTTCGGCAATTTGGGTTGAGGCGTAAACCTCGCCAAATTCCTTTTTGGCCGCAAGATACATCTTTGTCGCGACACCACAGGTCCGTGCCGTCGCCATGACCGAAATATTGTTGATCCAGTTCCCCCCCTCATGGTCTTCATAAAGGCTCAGATTGCCGACATCTCCGACAATCCCTTGCGCCTTGGCGGTGAATTCGCCCCGGCCATTTGAGGTAACAACGGTGGATTTTCGCAGATATCCTGCGGGCGGATCAGAGTTCAAGGTGGACCGTTGGGTTGCAAGCGGATGCTGGGGATCAAACCAATTGGTGATCAGTAATTGTTCTTTTCCCATTCGCGTCCCTCCCGAGATCCACGTGCCGGTGATTGTTGTCTCATTGCCGCAACGGCCCGAGCAAGGCAATCATAGCAAGAAAATCACAACATGAATACACTTTAGATTGCAATTGCCCACCTGTGCGCCGCCATTGTCGCGCGGCAGCGCTGTCCCCCTTGATCACGGCGCAGCTTGGCCCGGATCATATCAGGGTTCCGTCGATCAAATCTCGGCCTTTTTTTCCCAACGCCCTGAATCTTCTGACCAATATTGCGCCGATGCCCCCGCACCCTTGAGGGTTTTCCACTGGGTCCGCGCATGGGCCACCGCCGCTTCGTCCTCGCCGTCAAACAGAATACACACCCGATCCAGCGCCGCGACCTCCTCGGCGGTGACCAAGGCCCCATGCACCGACATCACACAATTGGGCGCATTGACCGCAGCGGCCTGCGTCGTCAGCAAGACCGGTTGATCCGCGTCATGCGCGCCCCCTGCCAGCCCATGCGGTAGAAAGCTGTCCGCAGGCCCGCGCCACAACGCCTGATCCAGCGCCGCAAGCCCACCCTGATCAACCCCGCGCACAGCGACTTTCCACTGGTTATCCAGGGATTTACCCAGCAACATCACCAGCGTTTCCGCCAGTGAGTGCCGGGTCAGATGATAAAAGAACGCCGCGCCCATTTAAGGTTACTCGGTCTCGAAACGGTCAGAAATCAACCGGTTCAATGCCGCCACACCCCAGCCCGTTGCCCCCGCAGGCGCCAGCGCCGTTTCACCTTTGACAGAGGCCACACCAGCGATATCCAGATGGATCCAAGGCGTGCCTTTTTTCACAAACCGCTGCAGGAATTGTGCCGCAGTAACCGATCCCGCAGGACGGCCGCCAATGTTTTTCATATCGGCAATCCGGCTTTTGAGCAGATCATCATAGGCCTGCCCCAAGGGCATCCGCCAAGCGCCTTCGCCTTCGGTGGCGGCCGCCTTGAGAAAATCACCGCAGAAGGCGTCATCGTTGGAAAACACACCGGCGTTTTCATGGCCCAGCCCGACAATGATCGCGCCGGTAAGCGTGGCCAGGTCAATCATCGCCGCCGGTTCAAAGCGTTCCTGCGCGTACCACATCACATCGCAAAGCACCAAACGGCCCTCGGCATCGGTGTTGATCACTTCGACAGTGTCACCTTTCATGGATTTGATCACATCACCGGGGCGCACGGCATTGCCTGACGGCATGTTTTCCACCAGCCCGACCAGCCCCACAACATTGGCTTTGGCCCCCCGCAACGCGATGCTGCGCATCACCCCCGCAACCACGCCCGCGCCGCCCATATCCATGGTCATGTCTTCCATGCCGACACCGGGTTTCAGGCTGATTCCGCCCGTATCAAACACCACACCTTTGCCAACCAGCGCCAATGGGGCTGCATCTTTGCTGCCACCATCCCAACGCATCACCACCACTTTGGACGGGCTATCAGAGCCCTGGCCCACACACAAAAGCGTTCTCATTCCAAGGCTTGCAAGTTCTTCTTCATCCAACACTTCAACTGAAAGTTCCAGATTTTCCATCTCGGCCAATTGATCGGCAAAGCTGCTGGTGGTCAGAATATTGGCCGGCGCATTGGTCAGATCGCGGGTCATAAATGCGCCTTCGGCAATCGCCAGCAAGGGCGCAGCGGCGGCGGCGGCGGCCTCGGGTTTGCCACACATCACTGTCACCGCACCGCCGCGGGGTTTGGGATCGGATTTATGATCGGTAAACGCATAGTCGCGCATCACCAGCCCAAAGGCCATTTCCGCCGCGCGGCGCATGCCGCCCGCAAGCGCCAGCACATCGGCGGTTCCGCGCTGTTTGGCAAGGGCCGCACCGGCGCGGCGCGCCTCGGCAACGGTGGCACGGCGCGGCAAATGCACAACATCCACGGCATCCGCGGCCAATCCTGTCGGAAAGGCCATTACCGTCACATCACCGACGCGTGTTTTAGCAAACCCGGCCCCTTGGACCATCCGCAACAGGGCCCCGCGCATCAATTTGTTCACCCGCCGCGCCCCCGCATCCAGACGGCCGTCGGGATCCACAAAAACCGCGATCCGGCCCGCATGGCCCGCGATCTGATCAATCTGGGTTTCTTCGAATGTGATTGGGGTGAGCTGGGTCATCTGAACGGCCTTTGTTAGGTTTCGCCCCAAGACCTAGCGCGCAGCGGCCGACATGACCAGATAGCAGTTTTCGTAGGCAGAATTATGCACTATAATCGCTGCAACGCGCCGTTAGAGCAATTTGTGGGGGGTCGCAGTGGCCAAATTCGACCGCTATATGCTGTCCCAACTTCTTGTGATGTTCGGCTTTTTTGCGCTGGTTCTGGTGGCCCTGTTCTGGATCAACCGCGCGGTCATCTTGTTTGACCGGCTGATCGGGGATGGACAATCCGCCCTTGTTTTTCTTGAATTCACCTCGCTCAGCCTGCCCAAATTGATCACCACGGTATTGCCCATCGCCGCCTTTGCCGGCGCGGTCTATGTCACCAACCGGATGAGCGGTGAATCCGAATTGACGGTGCTGCAATCCACCGGCACCAGCCCCTGGCGGCTGGCGCGTCCGGTTTTTGTTTATGGGCTGTGTGTGGCGGTGATGATGAGCATTCTAAGCCATTTCCTTGAACCGATGGCGCAGGCGCAGCTCAACCAGCGCGAAAACGAGATTTCCCAGAATATCACGGCACGGCTGTTGACCGAAGGCACCTTTTTGCATCCCACCGCCAAAGTCACCTTTTACACCCGCCTGATTGATGAAGACGGCGTGCTGCGCGATGTGTTTGTTTCCGATCGCCGAGATCCAAAACAGGGCGTGATCTATACCGCCGCTGAATCCTATCTGGTGCGCAATGGCGAAGCCACCACATTGATCATGGTGGATGGGTTGGCACAGCGCCTGAACACCGGCGACAAACGACTTTCGACAGCGAAATTCAGGGATTTTTCCTTTGATATCTCGGGCTTGATGACCAAAGCGCCCACCGAAATTCAACCTGTCGGCAATTTGGTCACCCCCGCCTTATTTGGCAATTGGGATGCGATCATGCGCAAGACCGGCCAGTTCAGAGGCGCCATCGCCGAAGAATTACACGCCCGTTTCGCCCAACCGTTGTTTTGTATCGTCGCGGCGATGGTGGGCTTTTCCACGTTGCTATTGGGGGGCTATTCGCGTTTTGGCATCTGGCGCGAAGTGGCGATTGCCTTTGGTCTGTTGATCGCAATTGACGGGCTGCGCGGGGTTTTGGTGGATCTGGTGCGTTCGAATGCGCAAAACTGGCCTTTGCTCTATCTGCCCTCGGCGATTGGCGCGCTGCTGGTGCTGGGCATGCTGTGGCAATGCGCCCATCCCGGATGGCAACACCGCCTGCGCAACAAAGGGGCAAGCACATGATTTTGCACCTGTATTTCGCGCGCCGCTTTGCTGTTACCTTTCTGTTGATCACCGCGGTGCTGTTTGCCCTGGTGATGCTGGTGGACGGGGTGGATCAGGCGCGCAAATTTGCCAGCCTTGGCATCGGATGGCAGAAAATCTTGGGGCTGACACTGTTGAATGCGCCCCAGACCATCAATCTGATCCTGCCGTTGATCATGATACTGGCCACCGTGGCATTGTTTCTCGCGCTGGCGCGGTCTTCGGAAATGGTGGTCACACGGGCGGCGGGACGGTCAGCCCTGCAATCGCTGGTTTCCCCGGTGATTGTGGCGTTTTTTATCGGCATTGTAGCGGTCAGCATGTTGAACCCCATCGTTGCCGCGACCGCAAACCGCTATCTGCAATTGTCCGAAAGCTATCGCGCGGGCGGGGCCTCTGCCCTGTCGATCAGCGACGAAGGCCTGTGGCTGCGCCAGG
>JBLIAN010000002.1:0-381891 GCA_047634585.1 Sulfitobacter sp.
TCCGCAGGTGGATTTGCGTAGATATAGTGATCTGCGAATCCAACGCGCCGAAAGCCCCCAATGAGGACCGCCTGACATGCCCCTGTCCCCCGAACAACAAGCCGAAATAGACGAGCTGCGCAGCCAGCCCCAGCCGACCCTGCGCGCCACCGTCCCGGGGATGGAAGCGCATCTGTATCATGCCCATGAGGTGCTGGACCACGGGTTTATCCGGGTGATTGATTATATGGGCGATGATGCGGCGATCTGTCAGGCGGCGCGGGTGTCTTACGGGCGCGGCACCAAATCGGTGCAGAATGATGCGGGGCTGATCCGCTATCTGATGCGGCACTGGCATTCGACCCCTTTCGAGATGTGCGAAATCAAGCTGCACGTCAAACTGCCGGTGTTTGTGGCGCGCCAGTGGATCCGGCACCGTACCGCCAATGTGAATGAATATTCGGCGCGTTATTCGATCCTTGACCGGGAATTTTACATCCCCGCCCCGGAACATATCAATGCGCAATCCGTGGTGAACAATCAGGGCCGTGGTGGCGTGTTGCAGGGCGAAGAAGCCGCGCGGGTGCTGGAAATTCTCAAGGCGGACAGCAACCGCAGCTATGACAATTACGAGGCGATGATTTCCCAGGACGGGCAGGATGGTCTGGCACGTGAACTGGCGCGGATGAACCTGCCTGCGAATGTCTATACCCAGTGGTATTGGAAGGTGGATTTGCATAATCTGTTCCATTTCCTGCGCTTACGCGGCGACGCTCATGCGCAATATGAAATCCGCGTCTATGCCGATGCGATTTGCAAGGTTGTGGCGGATTGGGTGCCTGCGGCCTATGGTGCCTTTGAGGATTACCGTCTGGGCGGTGCGACCCTGTCGGGTTCCGCGCTGGAGTGTGTGCGCCGGATGCTGAAAGGCGAGGCTGTGACACAGGAAACGTCCGGCATGAGCAAAGGCGAATGGCGCGAATTTGAAGGGGTTTTGAACGACCCCGGCTGATTGGGGGCGGGTGAGCGGGAGGCAGGCAGAAGCCCGCCCTACACAGCGCATTGATTGCCGAACCTTTGCCATCTGCTACGCTGTGGGATGGATCCCAAAACCGCCTTGCACGCCCGTCTTGCCGCCCTCAAACGCCTCGTCGAGGGGGCGTACAGGTTTTGCGACGATTGCGGCGAAGTGATTGACGCTGCACGGCTTTCTGCCGATCCTGCGGTCTCCCGCTGCCTTGAATGTATGCGCAGCGGTCAGGCATTTACATTTGACATCGCCGGTGGAACGGCCAGAGTGAGGCGATGTTCAATCTTGCCCAACCCCCCGCCGGTTTTATCGAAAACCCGTTTCCGCATTATGATCGGCTGTTGGCCGAAACGCCGGTGTTGCCACAGCCGGACGGTTCGGTGCTGATCTGTAAACATGCCGATCTGAACGCGATCTACCGCGATACCGAAACCTACATTTCGGACAAAAAGACGGCCTTTACCCCCAAGTTCGGGCTGAATACACCATTATTCGAACATCACACCACATCTCTGGTTTTTAACGACCCGCCGCTGCACACCCGTGTGCGCCGCATCATGACCTCGGCATTGACCCCCAAGGCCCTGGCGCGGATGGAGCCGGGATTGATCGACACCGTTGATCATTTGCTGGATCAGATGCCGCAAAAGGCCGATTTGATCGAGGATTTTGCGTCTTCGATCCCGATCCAGATCATCGGCAATCTGTTGGATGTGCCCGTGGACGAACGCGGCCCGTTGCGCGACTGGTCGCTGGCGATTCTGGGCGCGTTGGAACCTGTATTAAGCCCGCAACAGCTGCAACGCGGTCATGATGCGGTACGCGATTTCAAGGCTTACCTCGCCGATCTGATCGCGCGCCGCCGCGTGCGCCCGGGTGATCCGGAAACCGATGTGCTTACCCGTCTGATCAACGGCGATGACAGCGGGCAATTGACGCAAATCGAACTGATCCAGAATTGCATCTTTATTCTGAACGCGGGGCATGAAACCACCACCAACCTGATCGGCAGTGGCCTTGCCCTGTTGCACGACCATCCCGATCAAAAAGCGCAGCTGATCAAAGACCCCTTGTTGATCAATACCGCAGTTGAAGAGGTGCTGCGCCTGCAGTCCCCGAACCAGTTTGGCAACCGCGAGACCACCAAGGATGTCACGTTCCGTGGTGTTGATATTCCGGCGGGCAGCAACCTTCACCTGTGTATAGGCGCGGCGAACCGCGATCCGGAGGTGTTTGAAAATCCAACATATTTTGATATATCACGGCAGCGAAACCGGCACCTCGCCTTTGCCGGTGGGCCGCATGTCTGCGTTGGCCTGACCCTTGCCCGCATGGAGGGGCGCATCGCCATTGAACGCTTTCTCAGCCGTTATCCAGCATATCAGATCTCGCCGCGGCGAACCGGGGGCGGGCGCATCCGTTTTCACGGCTATCAGCACCTGCCTTGCGTGCTGTTCTGACTGCGATCCGGGCAATTCCCGCGCCGGGGCCACCCTGACGCATGCCTTTTTCGGGTTGTTCCCGAGCTTCAAAATATCAGAGTAAGGAAATATCCGATGCCATCTGGCGGCCATCACGGCCTTCGGAAAGTTCAAAACTAACCTTTTGGTCGTCTGCAAGTCCGGTCAATCCAGAGCGTTCTACGGCCGAGATGTGTACAAAAACGTCATTACCGCCGTCTTCCGGCGCGATAAATCCGTATCCTTTGGTGGTGTTGAACCATTTCACGGTGCCATTCGGCATAATTTCCGCGCCTCCTTTAGTCTTTCATAGGCCTGTCAAAACAGGATAGGGTCTCTGCCAAACCATTCTGACGCGCCCTACTTCTAAAATGATTGCGCATTCCTGAAAAAAATCAAGGTATTCAGGTAAAAAATTGTTCATATGCGCGGCAGGCAATGAAAATTGAGGGAAAAATATGCTGATCTATGGTCTGAAAAACTGTGACACCTGCCGAAAGGCGCTGAAAGCCCTGCCTGACGCGGAGTTGATTGATGCGCGCGCACAAGGGGTGCCGGATACCCTGTTGGCGGCGGCATTCGAAAAGTTTGGCGCGGCGTTGCTGAACACGCGGTCCACCACATGGCGCGGCCTGTCAGAAGCGGAACGGCAAGAGGCGCCATTGGACCTGATCAAGGCCCATCCCGCGGTGATGAAGCGGCCATTGATTGTTGTGGATAATCATATTTTTCTAGGTTGGAACAATGCGATAGAGGGCGATATTAAATCGGCCTCTCAAGTTTGATTTAGCCAGTGTTCGACTTGAGGGCGCGATCAAATGACAATGGTCCTGCGCCTTTGATCACGAGGATCAGCAACAGCAGCACCCAGAGCCCCCGTTGATCCAGAATCAACCCATCTGGAAACCGGTCAAACCACGCACCAAGTGCGCTGGTCTGGCCATGACCAATGACGTCGGTCAGGGATTGAATGACCACAAATCCGATCATACCCAGTGCTGCCAATCGGGTTAGCAATCCTATAACTATCAGAATTGGCAGGAAAAATTCTGCCCATGTGCCTGCAACGACGACGGCCCTATGAAACAGGCCAAGCGCATCAGTATCATATCCTGCCTGTTCAAAAACACGGGGGAATATCTGGGCATAGGCCCCGGTTGATGGGGTCCAGATACCGGAAAAACCATCCCCCAGCTTGGTCAGGCCGGAATTCAGGAAATAGACCAGAAGAACCGCCGCAAAAAGCAAGCGCGCCAAGGTCGGCAGCACCCAACCGGCGCGTTCGATTTGGGTGAATACAGCGGCGTGCAGCGAGATAAGCGGTTTCATATCAAATCCTTACGGCAATTGAGTGAAGGCATCAGCGCCCAGTGCTATGGCAAGTGCCCCTGCGAGATCAAAATCTGGGTGTTCACGACAGGTTTGGTCGAATGCCGCGCCCAACGTGGCGCCTTGAGTAATGAGCTCAAGCCAGGTTGCCGCGCCAATGGGCAGGGCATGGGGCCTTGGATCGAACTCGGGGCGGGTTACCAAAATGTCCTGCGCAATCGCTTGCGGCTTGGGCGCATTCTGGTCGTTGTTGAACCGCCAGATATCAAAAAGCGGCCAGGGCGACCGGACAATCATGCTCGCAGGGGCCAGTCGGAACTGCATGTTCAGCAGTGCTTCTGGGGGCAAGGTGTGCAGCGCCTCAGGATTGAATTTAGGAGCATCACCCGCATGATACGAGCGCCGGATCACAAGATCCAGCCTTGCCGCATCGGACAAGTAGCCAATGTGGGAAAGTGGCGCGAAATTGGAAATAAAGGATGGAAATTCAGCACCATAAAGCATCAACACCGGGGAGGTCGGGGGATGGCTGCGTATATAAAGCGGCGCAAGAGTGGCAAAATTTCCCCCGCCGATCAGCTTTCGAACCAGTGGAAATGCGCTTGCCAATGCATCGCATAATGAGGTGGTGACATTGTTGCGATAAACGTCATAGCGCCGCCCTGCAGGGTTGTTTTCACCGTCCAGCACCCCGTCGGGTACAGGGCAAGCCGGATCAAGCAGCCCCGCAGAAAAACGGCCAGCGCCTGTCATACCACCAGCGCCCGAGCGGCGCGCCTGGCCTCATCGCGCAGCACGGGCCAGTCCGGCACATCATTGTCCCATTCCACCAGCACGGGTTTAGGGCCGGTCTGCGCGATGGCATATTCTAGCAGCGCCCAAACCGGATCAACAACGGGTTTGCCGTGGCTGTCAATCAATAGGGGCGCGCCATGTTCATCCTGATCTTCGTCATGGCCGCCGACATGAATCTCGCCAACTTTGTCGGTTGGATAGGCGTCAATATAGGCACGCGGGCTGAGTTTTAGATTTGTGGATGAAATGAAAACATTGTTCACATCCAGCAATAATCCGCAGGAGGTTCTGTGGGTAAGTTCAGATAAAAAGTCCGTTTCAGACAGTATCGATTCAGCGAAAACCAGATAGCTGGAAGGGTTTTCAAGCAACATCTGCCGGCCCAGGTGATCTTGGACCTGATTGATATGGCCTGCGACGCGGGCCAGTGTTTCAGGCGTGTAGGGCAGGGGCAAAAGATCGTTCATGAATGTGGCATCATGGGTGGACCAGGCCAGATGTTCGGAAAAGCTGGCGGGATTGATCCAATCGCAAAGCCGTTTCAGGCGGGCGAGGTGATCTTGATCCAGAGGGTCTTCGCCGCCAATGGACAGACCAACACCATGTACTGAAATCGCGAATTTTTCAGAAAGCGCCTTGAGTTGCGCCAAGGGGCGTCCGCCATCCCCCATGTAGTTTTCGGCGTGTATTTCAAGCCAGCGCACCGGACCGGGATCATCCTGAAGCTGTTGAAAGTGTTGGGGTTTGTATCCCACACCCGCGGCATTTGGCAGGTCGGGACACGGATGTGATGTGTCGAGCATGGGGTGCTCTCCGGATCAATATGGGGTGGGTGCGGGCGGTGGTGACACGGCCCGCCGTCCCGTCGTTTATGCGGGTAAATCGCGCTTTAGCGCCTCGAGAGAGCCCATGCGCGCGCTGCCGTCGGCCATCGCGGGCAATTCAATGGTGTCACAGGTGCCTGCGTCCACCAGCGTCCAGGCATTGCCTTGGTAATCGGTCACAGATGTGCCTGCGCAGGTGGTGCCGGGGCCTGCAGCGCAGTCATTTTCCCCAGCAAGAGCAACACCATAGCACTTTTCTTTGGATGCGGCATTGGCGGTTGTTGAATGGGCGGCCAGCGCCGAGGCAACGGCGCCAGCAAGTGCAACTGACTTGAGCGTGGTGGACATTTGAAACCTTCCTTTATTGGTTAAATCATCAGGTGATGAGATAGGTTAACCATTCGTACCACCCTAACACCATTCACGAGGGAGTGTGTCACGATCCTGTCAGGATTCGCGGGAAAATTCGCCTGAATTGTTGCGTTTCGGGGCTTTGGGGCGGTGAATTTGTTACATTCAGCCGCAGCGCAGGGCCGTCAAACCGGCCCCGCGTGAGAATTGTTACAGTGCCGGTCAGCGCAGATCGGGTGGCGTTGCCTCGGCGCTCAGGGCCTCTGTTAGATCACTGAGGGCCTGCACCGACGTCTGTTTTTCGCCCAAACGACGGACAGATACGGTGTTTTCTTCAACCTCGCGGGCGCCGACCGCCAAAATCACCGGCACCTTGCCAACCGAATGTTCGCGGACCTTATAGTTGATTTTTTCATTGCGAATGTCGGCTTCAGCGCGCACGCCTGCGGCCTTTAACGTTTCCACAACTTTCATCACGTATTCATCGGCAACGGAGGTAATGGAGGCGACAACAACCTGACGCGGGGCCAGCCAGAACGGCAACTTGCCCGCGTGTTCTTCGATCAAAATGCCAAGGAAACGTTCAAATGATCCCAAAGTCGCACGGTGCAACATATAGGGCGTGTGTTTTGCGCCATCCTGCCCGACATAGGTTGCGTTCAGGCGTTCGGGGATGTTTGGATCAACCTGCAAGGTACCGCATTGCCAGTCGCGCCCAATGGCGTCGGTCAGCACGAATTCCAGTTTAGGGCCATAAAAGGCGCCTTCACCGGGGTTCAATTCGTATTCATAACCTGCTGCGGCGCAGGCATTGCCCAGGGCCGCCTCGACGATGTCCCAGCTTTCATCACTGCCCACGCGCTTTTCCGGTCGGGTCGAGAGCTTGATGCGCCAGTCGCTAAAGCCTAGCTCTGCATAGATTTGCGAGAGAAATTCGATGAATTTTTTGGTTTCGGCTTCGATCTGGTCTTCGGTGCAGAAAATATGACCGTCATCCTGGGTGAACCCCCGTACCCGCATGATGCCATGCAATGCCCCGGAAGGCTCATAGCGGTTACAAGATCCAAATTCGGCCATCCGCAAGGGCAGATCGCGGTAGGATTTCAAACCTTGGTTGAAAATCTGCACGTGGCAGGGGCAGTTCATTGGTTTTAGCGCATTGATGGTCTTTTCGCGGGCGTGTTCTTCGTCCACTTCGACGATGAACATATGCTCTTGATAGCTTTCCCAGTGACCGGAAGCTTCCCATAATTTGCGGTTCACAACCTGCGGTGTGTTCACCTCGACATAACCGTCCGTATATTGTTTGCGGCGCATGTAATCTTGCAAAGTGGTGTAAACACGCCAGCCGTTCGGATGCCAGAACACCTGACCGGGGGCTTCTTCCTGCATGTGAAACAGGTCCATCTCGCGGCCCAGTTTGCGGTGGTCGCGTTTGGCGGCCTCTTCGAGCATGTTCAGATGGGCGCGCAGCTTTTCCTTGCCGGTGAAAGCGACGCCATAGATCCGCTGCAACATCTCACGGTCGCTGTCACCGCGCCAATAGGCCCCCGCAATCGACATCAGTTTAAACGCATCCCCCGGCACTTGCCCGGTGTGTTGCAAATGCGGTCCCCGGCACAGATCCTGCCAATCGCCATGCCAATACATGCGCAGCGGTTCATCGCCGGGGATCGCATCGATCAATTCGACTTTATAAGGTTCGCCGCTGTCCTGGTAATGTTTGACGGCGCGGGCGCGGTCCCAGACTTCGGTGCGGACAGGATCGCGTTTGTTGATGATGTCCTTCATCTTTTTTTCAATCAGACCAAGGTCTTCTGGAGTGAACGATTCTTTGCGGTCAAAATCGTAATACCAGCCGTCCTTGATCACCGGACCAATGGTCACTTTGGTGTCGGGCCAGATCTCTTGCACGGCGCGCGCCATGATATGAGCCAGATCATGGCGCACCAGTTCATTGGCCTGATCTTCATCGGCCATGGTGTGAATCGCGATGTCGGCATCTGTTTCAATCGGCCATGCCAGATCGAAATGCGCACCGTTCACGGTGGCGCTGATGGCTTTTTTGCCCAAGGATTTGGAAATATCGGCAGCGACCGCGCCCGGAGTGATACCTGCGTCGTAGTGTCTTACGTTGCCATCGGGAAGGGTGAGAGAGATTTGAGCCATCTTTGGGCGCTCCTCGTCAGTTTGGCGCCCACGAGACGCCCGGTTGCGGGTTATGTGTGCGGGGTTTTTGGCCCGATGGGCCAGCCTTGTCAATGCGGGTCAGGAATGGAAGGTTGGCTTCGGGATAATTGAGGGAAAATCCGATGAAAGAAGTAGAATGGCAGCGCCTCAAGGCGCAGGATTTGCGGCAATTGGCGCAGGAAAATGCGGTGGTGATCCTGCCGATTGCCTCCATTGAACAGCACGGGCCGCATTTGCCGACGATGACAGACACGCGGCTGGGCCATGCGGTGGCGGTGCGGGCAGCGCAAAAGGCCAGCGCCAGCAGGCCGGTTGTCGTCACACCTGTGGTCTGGTCGGGGCTGTCTGAACATCACATGCCCTTTGGCGGGACATTGACAATCAGCCATGCCACCTTTCGCGCCCTGTTGCGGGATTTGATCCTGTCAATCACCCGCCACGGGTTTCGCGACATTCTGATTTCCAATTCGCATGGCGGCAATATCATCGCGATGCAGCAGATTTGCGATGAATTGTCTGTAGAAATACCGGCAACACTGGTCGCAACCACCTATCCCGCCGAGGCCAGCGCCGAGGTTCAGGCGATCCTCGAAGATCAGGAGGCGATGCAACACGCCTGCGAGGCAGAGACCTCGATGATGATGGCACTTGAAGGCGATCTGGTGGACAGCAGCGATCTGGCGTCCCTGGCCAGCCAAGCCGCCGATGGGCCAAGTTTCCTGCGGGCGGGGCGGGCGTCTTATCGCTGGCGGCCCTTTACGCATATGACGGGCAATGGTGTGGCGGGCAATCCGGCGCGGTCTTCGGCGCAAAAGGGTGAACAGCTGATTGAGGTCAGTGCCGGGGCCTTGGCCGCGTTGATTATGGACCCTGAAACATGGGCCGCACCGGATGATCTGCGCGGCGACGGGGCGGGCGGGGTGCCGTTTCGCGCAGGCAGTTAACAAAACCATGCGGCGGGGCGGCAAAATACGGCCCGCCGCGCCAATCTGACCCCGGATATCCGTTATAAGCGTTGACTGCGACGCATCAGTGTTTATTTACGACTTATAGGCCTGTGCAATGCGGGCCTGCAGCTATCCTTGGGGGACCGCAGCATGGCGCGTTATAACCGGACATTTGATTTGTCGATCAGCGATGTGGAATTGATCGAAGAGGCGCTGCGGGCACGCGGCCGCGAGTTGAGCAAAATGCGGCTTGCTCTGGGCCAGCAAGACCCGGCGGATATGGAATCGATCCGTGTGATTGAATCAGACCAGCGCGCTGGCGAGGAATTGCTGGGCCGGATGCATGATCAAAAGGTGTTTTTCCGCCCCAAAGCCGCGACCTATATCGGCGGGTGATCGCCAGCGGTGCTGGCAATGATCCGGTTGCCCTTCTTGCCGGTGCGGCGCATGCTTGTGCAAAACACTGGGGAACCCGATGGGCGATACTTCATTTCTGACCACTGAAACCGGCCGCAAACTGGCCTATCACAAGACCGAGGGGCGCGGCCCCTGTGTGGTGTTTCTGGGCGGGCTGAAATCCGACATGCAGGGCACCAAAGCGGTGTTTCTGGAAGAGTGGGCCAAGGCCGAGGGCCGCGCGTTTTTGCGGTTCGATTATTCGGGGCACGGGGATTCCTCAGAGGAATTTACCGACGGGTGTATCGGCGATTGGGCCGAAGATACCGCCGCTGCCGTTGCTGCATTGACCCAAGGTCCGATCCTTCCTGTGGGGTCGTCAATGGGCGGCTGGCAGGCGTTATTGTTGGCACGGCGCCAACCCGAGCGGATTGCCGGAGTGGTGACAATAGCAGCCGCACCGGATTTCACCGAAGACGGCTATTGGGCAAATTTTACCGAGGCCCAGAAACGCCAGCTTGCCGAGACCGGGCAGGTGGCTTTGCCGTCTGATTACATGGAGCCCTATATCGTCACCCAGCGGATGATCGAGGACGGGCGCAGAAACCTGGTGTTGCGCGATGCCCTGGTGCTGCCGTTTCCGGTGCGGTTTTTGCAAGGCACGGCGGACAGTGCTGTCAGCGTGGCAACGGCGGTGCGGTTGGTGGAACATGCCAACGGGCCGGACATGCAGTTGAAACTGGTCAAAGACGCCGATCACCGGTTTTCCGATGGTCCCTGTTTGGGGTTGATCCTCGCGGCTGTGCATGAGGTTCTGGCGGCAACTGGTTGAATAGGGGCATATTTTGAAGCTGGCGTTCGATATTTTCCAGGTTGGGCCTGACGCTGGAACGGCTATGGCGGATGCGTAAACCCGCCAGCATGTGGAGCCTCGAAACCTTTGGCCGTCAGCGGCTTTCAAAGCATTTTTTCATGCGTGATTTTATGTACTCAGAGATTTCCGGCTTTCACGGGCGTCCCAACATCCCCCAAAATCCGGATCTGGTGTTGGAAAATGGCCGCGCCTTTTGCGCCGCCCTGTTGGACCCGCTTGAGGAAACCTTTGGCCGGGTGGCGGTGCGATCGGGATACCGTGCGCCGGATTTGAACCGCTATGGCAATGAAAACCGGTTGAATTGTGCGCGCAATGATCATCCGCTTGAATGCCACATCTGGGACCGTGCATCAGGGGATCAGGCGATTGCGGGGGCGTCGATTGTGATCCCGTGGTTTGCCGATCAATATGATCAGGGCCGCGACTGGCGCGATCTGGCATGGTGGATCCACGATCATCTGCCCTATTCGGACATGTGGTTTTTCCCGAAGCTGGCAGCATTTAATCTGGTCTGGCGGCGCATCCCGCAGCGCACCATATCAAGCTATATGGCACCGCGCGGCATGTTGCTGCGCGCCGGTGCCACACCTGATGTTACCGCCGCCACCCGCCGCAAGGCCTATGCGGATTTCCCGCCTTTCAGGGGCATTTCCCTGCCGGTTTAGAAGATATTCCCGCGTCACGGGTTACAACCGCACGGCTATTTTGTGGTGACAATACGGTAGCCGCCGAGGTAATTTTCCTGCCCGTCGGGGCAGGCAACGGCCCGATCACCCGCCTATCCAGCGGATGATCGCTGTGCCTTGTTCAGGCGGCTTTTGTTGTTTTATTGGGCGCGGGCGCGGATGTGCCATCATTGGCGTCGATAAAGTTCAACACCAGCGGGCGGATGTTGTCACGCCAGCTTTTGCCGGCAAAAATACCGTAATGGCCTGCACCTTCTTCAAGGTGGCTGGCCTTTTTGTCCGCAGGCAGGCCTGTCAACAGATCAAGCGCGGCAATACATTGGCCGGGGGCCGAGATATCGTCGTTTGATCCTTCGACGGTTTTGACTGCAACGGTGGTGATCTTGCCGATGTCTACTTTCTTGCCTGCAACGGTAAAGGTATTGCTGGCGATTTCGCCTTCTTTGAAAATCCGGTCCACGGTGGTCAGATAGAATTCTGCCGTCATGTCCATCACCGCAAGATATTCATCATAGAATTTGTTGTGTTTGTCGTGCTCATGGGCTTCGCCCTGCGCCACACGCGTAATCTGTGCTTTGAAGGCTTCGGCGTGGGTTTCGCCGTTCATCGAAATGAACGAGGCCAGTTGCAACAAACCGGGATAGACTTTGCGACCGACACCTTTGTGTTTAAAGCCAACGCGCTGGATCATGGTTTCTTCGAGCTGGCCCATGGTCACGCGGTGGCCAAAATCCGTCACTTCGGTCGCGGCGGCATTTGGATCAATCGGGCCGCCAATCAGGGTCAATGAACGCGGCTGCGCGGCGGGGTCTTCTTCGGCCAGATAAGCGGTCGCGGCCAAGGCAAGCGGGGCAGGCTGGCAGACGGCGATGACATGGGTGTCAGGGCCAAGTTCGCGCAGATAATTCACCAGATAGAGGGTGTAATCCTCAATATCGAATTTGCCGGCGCTGACCGGAATGTCCCGCGCATTGTGCCAATCTGTAATGTAGAGTTCACAATCGGGCAGTAGTGAAATCACAGTAGAGCGCAGCAGCGTCGCATAGTGACCCGACATCGGCGCAACCAGCAGCACACGGCGCTTTTTCTCTTTGCGGCCCTGAACACGGAAATGCAGCAGATCGCCAAAATCGCCCTCAACAACGGTTTCGGTTGTGACCAGACAATCCTGTCCTTTGTCACCCACACATGGCGGGATGTTCCAATCAGGTTTCATCACCATGCGCGAAAACGTACGTTCGGTCACTTCACCCCAAGCGGCCATCCACCCGATCGCGGGATTTGGAAACATGGAGAAAGCAGGGTAGGATGCCATGGCAAGCGCAGAAGCGCCGAGCCACTGATTTGTGTTTCGGAATGTTTCCATCAAGTCGTAGGTTGCCATGTTGCGCATGAAAGGGTTTCCTTGTTGTAAGCCCGATGCAGGTTGTTTTGTCACACCCGAAGGGGAGGGACGTGATGTTATGCTGCAGGTGCGAAGATAGGAGCAAAAGGTTAAGATGACAACTGAAACCACGGATACGGGCAATCCGAGCGAGGCATCGTTGTCGCGGATGGCCGAAAATCTCAAGAAAGTCGAAGCCTTGGCAGAGCGGCTGAGAGATGTCATGACGCACCGCCAGACCCACCAGCAAACCCTGGACGGCCCGAATCAAGAGCTTTTTGCAAAGGCAGCAAAATCCTATATGGCCGAGGCGGTTCAGAACCCTGCGAAACTGATGGAACATCAGATGGGCTATTGGGCAAAAACCGTGACGCATTTCATGCAAGCACAACAGGCGCTGGCCAAGGGATCCTTCACCGCCCCTGAAGACAAGACAGACGCCGACCGGCGGTTTTCAAACCCGCTATGGCAGAGCCACCCCTATTTTAATTTCGTCAAACAGCAATACATGATCAATTCGAATGCCTTGTCGCAGGCGGTGGATGAAATCACCGATATGGACCCGCGCGAGAAACAGCGGCTGACCTATTTCAGCCGCCAGATCGTTGACATGATGAGCCCGACAAATTTTCTGGCCACCAATCCGGATGCTTTGGAACGGGCAGTAGAAACCGAAGGCGAAAGCCTGATCAAAGGTTTGGAAAACCTGATTTCCGATCTGGAAGCCAACAATGGCGAATTGATTGTGCGGCTGGCCGATGAAAAGGCCTTTGAGCTGGGCCGCAACATTGCCACCTCTCCGGGCAAAGTGGTGTTCCGCAACCGGATGTTCGAACTGATCCAATATACGCCCAGCACCGAAATGGTCCATGCAACGCCGCTGGTGGTGTTCCCGCCGTGGATCAACAAATTCTACATTCTTGACCTCAAGGCACAGAATTCATTTGTGAAATGGGTCGTCGATCAGGGCTATACCCTGTTTATGGTGTCTTGGGTGAACCCTGATCCCACCTATCGCGACGTGGGCATGGAAGATTATGTCGAAGAGGGATATCTGGCCGCGATCCACGAAGCCAAAAAGATTTCCGGCCAAAAACAGGTCAATGCGGTGGGCTATTGCATCGCAGGCACCACGTTGTCCTTGACCCTGTCTTTGCTGAAACAACGTGGTGACACCTCGATCAAATCCGCGACATTCTTTACTGCGCTGACCGATTTTTCCGATCAGGGCGAATTCCAGCCCTTCCTCACCGATGATTTCATCGACGGGATCGAGGCCGAAACCGCGGACAAAGGTGTGTTGCCTTCGATCATCATGGCGCGGACCTTTTCGTTCCTGCGCTCCAATGATCTGGTCTACGGGCCTGCCGTGAAAAGCTATATGATGGGGGAAACCCCGCCTGCCTTTGATTTGTTGTACTGGAATGGTGACGGGGCCAATCTGCCGGGCAAGATGGCGATGCAATACCTGCGCGGGCTGTGTCAGCGCAACGAACTGGCCGAAGGCGGCTATGATCTGCTGGGTCATCATCTTGAACTGGGGGACATCGACGTGCCGCTGTGTGCGGTTGCCTGCGAGACCGATCACATCGCACCCTGGAAAGACAGCTATCGGGGGGTGCAGAAGATGGGGTCCGACAAGAAGACCTTTATCATGACCCAATCAGGCCATATCGCAGGGATCGTGAACCCGCCCAGCAAAAAGAAATACGGCCATTACACCAATGATGATCTGGATTTGAATCATGTGGATTGGCTGAACGGGGCAAAGTTCCACGACGGGTCGTGGTGGCCACGCTGGGAAAAATGGCTGAAAAAGCTGTCCGGCAAGCAGGTTCAGGCCCGATTCCCGGGTGACAATGGTCAAATAATTATCAGCGATGCCCCAGGTGAATATGTCGCCAGGAAAGCAAAGCTTTGATATTTGCCACTTTTTTAAGCTTTATGAAGATTTTGCTGCAGTGCAGAAAAAACCCTTGAAATGCCGCACTGCAGCATGTATATCCTTGGAAGACGCAGAAGGCGGGGCATCCGCCAAGCACAAACCAGAGCTTAAAGGATACTTGATATGACTAAGACACCAGACATGGCCGCAATGTTCAAAGACGTAATGGGTTCTTTCCCTGTTGATACAGGCGCAATGGAAGACGCATTCAAATCCACCGCGACCTTGAATGAAAAACTTTCCGGTGTGGCGCTGAACGCTGCCGAAAAATCTTCTGAAATCTCCAGCAAATGGACAAAAGATACATTGGCGAAAATCGCCGAAATGTCGAAAGCCAAAGCTGAGCCCGCCGATTACGCAAAAGCCATGAGCGATTTCGCTTCTGCTTCTGCTGAAACCGCTTCCGAGCATATGGCCGCCTTTGCCGAGATCGCCAAAAAAGTCCAGATGGACACTGTCGAACTGATGATGGCCGCTGGAAAAGACGCACAGCAAGAAGCCTCTGCTGCGGTGAAAAAAGCCACGAGCGACGTTCAGGCCGCAGCGAAAAAAGCGACTGCAAAGTAAGTCGCGACATGCCTCACATCACTTCCTCCCCTTAGGGTGTGAGGGCAGGGCGGTCTCATTGAGGCCGCCCTTTCTTTTTGTGCAGCACTCCCATAAGCTGCAATGCAGCACATATCTCGGGGAGGACACACCGTGGCGGATAAACCCAAGCCATTGCTTATCAAACGCTATGCGTCTCGGCGGCTTTATAACACTGAAACCAGTGACTACGTGACGCTGGAAGACATCGCGGGATTCATCCGTGACGGTCGCGAGGTCCAGATTGTGGATCTTAAATCCGGCGATGACCTGACGCGGCAATATCTGCTTCAAATCATTGCAGAACATGAAAGCAGGGGCGAATCCGTTTTGCCTGTTGAGGTGCTGAATGATCTGGTGCGCAGCTATATGTCCGGCGATGTTTCGGTGGTGCCCCAGTTCCTGAAAGCCTCTTTTGACATGCTGCGCGACGGTCAGGCACGCGTGGTGGAAAACATGGCAACGCTCAGCCCGATGTCCAAAATGCCGGGTCTCGACGCAATGCAGGCGCAGCAACAGGCCTTTATGAAAGCCATGACCGGCGGCTGGCCGGGCGCAACGGGGCCCGAAAAGACCGAAGCGCCGAAAGCCGAAGCGGCAGGGCAGGGCGAGGATCTGGATGCGATTAAAAAGCAGCTTGCCGAGCTTCAGGATAAATTGTCAAAGCTGAAATAACCCAGCGGACGCGCGGCATGACTGCCGCGCGACGTTTTTCTGGTGGTATTTGAGGGCCGGACCCCAAGAACGCGGCTGGCATTTCCCGCGGCGCTGGCGCTTTTGAGTTTATTTGGCCAATTGAGACAAAAGCGGTTAGGCCGCTGCTTCTGTTGTGGCCATGCCAAGGGCGTTCAACACCACGTCACAAACTGCATCCAGTTGATCGGCTGTCAATTGCACGGGCAGGCGCAGATCGCAGGCCCGCATCAGCATGGCGCGGGTTTCCGGCAGTTCCGGCAGATCGGGGATGAATTGCCAGTTCCAGAAGGCGCGGGCATTGTCGGCGGAATGGCCGAATATCTGGATCTTGACCCCGGCGGCGGCGCTGTTGGCGGCAAAATCACGGACCTGTTGGTCGTTCATATTCACAAGGTTGAACTGGATTGAATCGGGGGCGCGGATCTCGGCGGGCAGGGGCGCGGGCACATTGATCTGGGGGGCCGTGCCAAGCCGTGCAGCAACGTGATCGTGATTGCGCAGCCCGTCCGCGACACGGCGTGGCAGTTCGGGCAGTTGCGGGCGGATGATCGCGGCGGCGAGATTGGACATGCGCAGATTATACAGCGGCAACTGGTTCTGCCAGCGTGCGAAAGACGTCTGCAGCGCGTCATGTTTCTGCCAATTGTGTTCATAGGCGCCGGACATGATGATCGCGCGGGCGACCAGATCAGCATCATTTGTGATCAACATGCCGCCTTCGCCGGCGTTGATCATTTTGTAGGACTGGAACGAGAAACAGCCGATCTTGCCGATGGTGCCGATTTTCCGATCGTGCCAGAGCGTGCCAAGCGAATGTGCCGCATCTTCGATCACGGGAATACCGGCAGCATCGCAAAGCCGGGAAATTGCATCCATATCCGAGGTATGGCCGCGCATATGGCTGATGATCACCGCATCCACATTGGATAGTTTTTCGGCAAAGTCATTGATATTGATGCGGTAATTCGTGCCCACTTCGCAGAGCACCGGATGGCATCCCGCATGGATCACAGCCGAGGGCACAGCCGCGAAGGTAAAGCCGGGGATCAGCACACGGGCGTCTTTGGGCAGGTCCAGCGCCAGTAGCGACAGAAACAATGCCGCCGAACAAGAAGACACCGCAAGGGCAAAGCGGCTGCCCATCATCGCGGCGAATTCCTGTTCCAGAAGGGTCACGGGGGCATCGTTGGCAGCGGTATAGCGAAACAGATCGCCGTTTTGCAGGATATCATCCAATGCAGGGCGCGCAGCGGCGGGGATCGGTTCGGCCTGATGCAGATTTGGCAATGTCATATTTCATATATCCAAATATTAGTTTTCAAATATATAAATCAATTTCCGGTGCGGACCAAGGGTTTCAGCCAATTTCCCGTGTGAAATTTATGTAACGCGTTGAACTGGCGGTTAAATGCCCAGACGATCGCGCAGGGAATACCAACTCATTGCCAAGACCAACAGCGGGTTGCGCAAGGCGGCACCACCGGGGAAAGGATGCGTGGGGATGCTGGCCATTGTGTCAAACCCGTCCCCGTCGCCTTGGATTGCGCGGGCCATCAGCGCCCCTGCGTGGGTGGCGGTGCCAACCCCGTGGCCAGAATACCCTGAGGCGGACAAGATATTTTTACCCACCCGCGCCACATAGGGCAGGCGTTTCATGGTGATGCCAAGGGTGCCCCCCCAGGCATAGTCGATTTTTACATCGGCAAGATGCGGGAAAATCACCGACATCGGTTTGCGCACCTTGGCGGCGATGTCTTTGGGGAATTTGTAGCCATAGCTTTCGCCCCCCCCAAACAGCAGCCTGCCGTCATGGGACAGGCGAAAATAATTGACCACAAAACGGCTGTCAGCCACGGCTACATCGCGGGGCAACACGTCTTTGATGCCCGCGCCCAAGGGTTCGGTGGCGGCGATGAAATTGTTGATCGGCATCACCCGCGCCGCGACCTTGCGGTTTAACCCACCCAGATAGCCGTTGCAGGCCAGAACCACATGACCGGCCTCGATCTGGCCTGCATCGGTCTGAACAAGGGTTTTTGCACCCTCAGTGATGTGATGGGCCGGGCTGGTTTCGAATATCCGCACCCCCGCCGCAACCGCCGCACGGGCAAGGCCAAGCGCATAATTCAGCGGATGCAGATGCGCCGCCCCCCGATCCAGGATACCGCCAACATAATCCGGCGAGGGGCAGACCCCCTGCAGGGCGGCATGATCCAGCGTTTCGATCTGGTCATAGCCATAGCGGGTCTGCAGATGTGCCGCATATTCATGCAGATGTCTCAGGTCGCTGGTGTCAGAGGCCGTCCAGGCCACACCGGGTTTCAGGTGGCAATTGATGCCATGATCGCGGATCAGGGATTTGACCAGATTTTTGGCCTCTTCGCCCATTTGCCACAGGGTTGATGCAGGGGCGGCGCCCAGCATTTTTTCCAAGCCATCCTGTTCAACGCGCTGACCACTGCCCAATTGCCCGCCGTTGCGTCCCGAGGCGCCAAAGCCGACGCGCTGGGCATCAATCAAGATCACATCACGCCCTGCCTGTGCCAGATGCAAGGCGGCGGACAGGCCGGTATAGCCGCCGCCGATCACGCAGACATCCGCCTTTTGCGCGCCTTTCAGGGTTGGAAAGCGTTCGCTCGGGGTGGCCGTGGCGGCATACCAGCTGGCTGGATATTGGCCGCGACGGTCATTGGCATAAAGCAGGTTCACCGGATTACCTTTGCAATATCTATGGGGTGGCAGGGGCCAGATCAGACGTTCATCAGCAGATGTTCGCGTTCCCAGGGTGAAATCACCTGTAGGAATTCCTCGTATTCCGAGCGTTTGACAATTGAATAGACCCGCGCAAATTCCGGCCCGAGAACGTCATGCAGGGCGGTTGCTTCTTCAAACAGATCCAGCGCAGAACCCAGTACCTGAGGAATATCACCATCGCCTTCATAAGCGTCGCCTTTGAATTCCGGCTTTGGCTTTTTCCCTTCGGTCAGCCCCAGATACCCGCAGGCCAAAGAGGCCGCGATGCCAAGATAGGGGTTGCAATCCATGCCCGCCAGGCGGTTTTCAACCCGCCGCGCAGAGGGGCCGGACAGTGGCACGCGGATGCCTGTGGTGCGGTTGTCGCGGCCCCACTCTAGGTTGATCGGCGCGGCATGGTCTTTGACGTAGCGCCGGTAGCTGTTCACATAGGGGGCAATCACCGCCAGCGCATCGGGCATGTGGTTTTGCAACCCTGCGATAAATGTATAAAATTCATCGGTTTCACCGCCATCCGCGCTGGAAAAGATGTTTTTGCCGGTTTTTGTATCGAGCACCGAATGGTGGATATGCATCGCCGATCCGGGTTCATCGGCAATCGGTTTGGCCATAAAGGTGGCATAGCAATCATGGCGCAAGGCGGCCTCGCGGATCAGGCGTTTGAAATAGAATACTTCATCGGCCAATTTGACCGGATCACCGTGCAGCAGATTGATTTCCAACTGGCCTGCGCCGCCTTCCTGGGTGATGCCGTCGATCTCAAAGCCCTGCGCCTCGGCAAAGTCATAGATGTCGTCGATCACCGGGCCGAATTCATCCACGGCGGTCATTGAATAGGCCTGTCGTGCCGCTGCGGGGCGGCCCGAGCGGCCGATCATCGGCTTGATCTCATGGGCGGGATCAAGGTTGCGCGCCACCAGGAAAAACTCCATTTCCGGCGCGACAACGGGTTCCCAGCCTTTGTCGCGGTACATCTGCACAACCCGTTTCAGCACATTGCGCGGTGAAAACGGCACCGGTTTATGATCGCGGTCATAGGCGTCATGGATCACTTGCAGCGTCCAATCGCCGGTCCAAGGGGCAGCCGTGGCGGTGGACAGGTCGGGCTTGAGGATCATGTCACGTTCGATGAAGCCTTCATCGCCGGCGGCCTCGCCCCAATTGCCTGTAATTGTTTGGTAAAAGATGCTGTCGGGCAGGTGGAAATAATCCTGACGCGAAAATTTGCTGGCTGGCACAGCCTTGCCGCGGGCAATGCCGGGCAGGTCCGGGATCACACATTCCACTTCGTCCAGGCGCCGGTCGTTCAGATACGCACGCGCGGCGTCGGGCAGGCTTTCGATCCAGTCGGCCATCAGGCCCTCTCTTTCTGCTTGTTCTTAAAGAATGTTGCGATCTCATTGGCAATGTCTTGGTTGTTATGGGGCGCATCAAGGGTGTCCGCCGCCGCCTTGAGCTGGGGCTCGGGCACCACGCCTTTGCCGCGTGTGCGCAGCAGGCCGTCGATAAAATCATGGCCGAATTCGGGGTGCGGCTGGATGCTCCAGATCCGGTCGTCATAGACCAGCGCGGCATTGCGGCAGAAATCCGAAGACCCGATCACTTTGGCACCATGCGGGATTTCCGTGACCTGATCCTGATGCCAGGCATTCAGCGCCAGTTTGCGGCCTTGGAAATCATATTCCGTCAAACCCACAGACCAGCCCCCAGCGAATTTTTCAACCTTGCCGCCAAGCGCCTGTGCAATCACCTGATGGCCAAAACACACGCCAACCATCGGGCGGCCATCGGCATAGGTTTCGCGGATGAAATCCTCAAGCGGTGCAATCCAGTCATGGTCTTCATAGGCGCCATGTTTTGACCCGGTGATCAGCCAGCCATCGGCCTGATAAATGTCTTTGGGAAAGACACCGTCAACCACGGACCATGTTTCAAAGTCAAAGCCCTGTCCGCCCAAAAGGCGGGGAAACATCTGGCCGTAATCGCCCAGATCGTCCCTGAGTTCGTCCGGGGAATGCCCGGTTTGCAGAATGCCAATCTTCATGATGTTCTTGCCTTACACGGTATCAAGGTAAATTTCGACCTGCTCTTGGGCCGTCAGTTCCTGCATGTAATGCAGTTCCTGCCGTTTGGTCATGACAAAATTGCGGACCAGTTCAGGGGCAAAAATCCGTGCCACCGCAGGATCATTTTGAAAGGCGTCAATGGCACTGCTCCAATCGGCGGGGATTTGCGGCAGATCGGCGGCATAGGCGTTTCCGGTGATCGGGGCGGGTGGTTCGATCCCGTCCTCGATGCCGTTGATCGCGGCCCCCAGAACCGCGGCCAGCATCAGATAGGGGTTCACATCGCCCCCTGATACGCGGTGTTCGATACGGCGTGCCTTGTGGCTGCCTGACGGAATGCGGATGGAGGATGTGCGGTTTTCATAGGCCCAGCTGACCCCGGTAGGGGCATGACTGCCGGGGACCATCCGGTCAAAGCTGTTGGAATGCGGGGCAAAAACCAGCGCCGAGCCGGGCATCGCCTGCAGGCAGCCCGCAACGGCATGGCGCATCACATCGGTGCCTTCCTCGCCGCCGTTGTCAAAGACGTTTTCGCCGTCCTGATCCAGCACCGAGAAATGGGTGTGCAGGCCGGAACCGGGATAATCCTCATAGGGTTTTGCCATGAACGAGGCCGCAAACCCGTGCCGCCGCGCCAGCCCCTTGACCAGCATCTTGAAAAGCCATGCATCATCGGCGGCGCGCAGGGCGTCATCACAATGCATCAGGTTGATTTCAAACTGGCCCAGACCGGCCTCGCTGATCGCGGTATCGGCGGGAATGTCCATTTCTTCGCAGGCGTCATAAAGATCGGTAAAGAAGGCATCAAACTGATCAAGCGCACGGATCGACAGGGTTTCGGCGGCTTTGCGGCGCTTGCCGGTGCGGGGGGAAATAGGGATTTGCAGGTTGCGACCGGAATCATCAATCAGGAAAAATTCCAGTTCGACGGCACAGACCGGGGTCAGGCCACGCGCCTTGAACCGCGCCAGCACAGCGCGCAGGGCATGACGCGGATCGCCACCGTAAGGGCGGCCATCCTCGTGGAACATCCAGATCGGCAACAAGGCCGAAGGCGCATCCAGCCAGGGCATCGGCATAAAGCCACGTTCGGTGGGTTTCAGTACCCCGTCCCGGTCGCCGCTTTCAAACACCAGCGGGCTGTCGTCGATGTCTTCGCCCCAGATATCAAGGCTGAGCACCGAAAACGGGAACCGCGTGCCTTCGGTTGTCACCTTGTCGGCATATCGCGTGGGAATACGTTTGCCGCGCGGCTGGCCGTTCAGGTCAGCGGCGGCGACACGGATCGTGCGGACCTGAGGATGTTTGCGGAGCCAATTGTTCATAACACACCTGAAAAGGGCGGTGGGCAAGCGCCGCGCTGTTCGGTCGTGATGGTATTCAAATCACGGTCCAAAAGGCATCCGTCGCCCACGCGCCGGATAATTTGATCAAATCTTGGATACTACCGGATCAGATTGGGACGCAAGCGAATTTTACGCCGCGCGGTCTGGGGAAGGTGCCGGTTCAGCCGCGCATTCACCAGACCAAAGATCGAAATCACAATGATTGTCAGCAAGATGAAATAGCCCGCAAGGATCGGGTAGGGCACAAAGGGGTTAAAGGTTTTATCGGCGAAATAGCTGGCATAATACAGCGCGTCACCGCGCTGTTGCCAGGCGGGAAAGCCGCTGAAAAACACCAATGTCGTGGCGTGGAACAAAAAGATCGCCTCATTGGTATAGGCAGGCCATGCAAGGCGCAGCATCGTCGGCCAGATGACCCTGCGGAACCGCGCCCACCCTGACAGCCCATAGGCATCTGCGGCCTCGACATCCCCCTTGGGGATGGATTGCAACGCGCCATAAAAGATTTCACCGGAATAGGCAGCAGTATTGAGGAACAGCACAATCAACGCCCCGAGCCATGCGGCGGTGAAGGGGCTGAAAAACGCAAATTCGCTTTTCAGGCTGAGAAAGAAAAAATACCCGAAAAAGAACTGGATAAACAGCGGTGAGCCGCGAAAGACAAAGATGAACCATTCAGAGGGTTTGCGCAGCCACGGGTTTGGGCTGGCTTTGCCAAGCGCCACCAGCGTGGCAAGGCAAAAGCCGCTGACCAGCGCAAATATCCCGAAATAGATGTTCCAGATCATCCCTGATCCGATCAGGGTGAACTGATCGCAGAGGGTGAAATTCTCGCGTGGTAACAGCCGCTCACCGATGCCCAGCGAGCGCAGCCCGTAATCCTGAATTGTCTGCCAGCAACTCATGCTGCTTTCCTTTGTGCTTCGCCGCCCATGGTTGCCTGCCCGCGGGTCAGCCGCGCCATCAGCCGGTCCAGCACGATTTCGGAAAACCGCGTGAACAAAAGGTAAAACACCAACAACGCGAGGAAATACCACATGCGCCAGTCGCCGTGGGGATAATCGGTAAAGCGCGGTGTCTTGGATCCGCCAAGTTCTCGCGCCCAATAAACAATGTCTTCGACCCCGAGCAGAAACAGCAAAGGCGTGGCTTTGATCAAAACCATCCAGAGGTTGCTCAGACCGGGCAACGCATAGACCCACATCTGCGGCACCAGCACCCGCCAGAAGGTCTGGCGTTGGGACATGCCATAGGCTGCGGCAGTTTCGAGTTGGGCATGGGGCACCGCCCGCATCGCACCAAACAGCACATTGGCGGCAAAGGCACCAAAGACGATGGCAAAGGTCACAACCGCAATGGAAAACCCATAGACCTCATGCATCCATTGCGGGGAACTGCCGAGCGGCATTTTTGCGGCCTGACAGACCACAAAATCATTGCCCTGACGGATCGGTTCGGCCCAATCGGGGCAAAACATCTTGTGGCGCAGATATTCAATGGCCTGATCCAGCGCGATCACAAAGAACAGGAAAAAGGCGATGTCGGGCACCCCCCGCACCAGCGCAATATAGAGTTTGCCAAACCAGCGCAGCGGCGCAAAACCCGACCGCGCCGCAGAGGCGCCCATAAACCCAAAGGCCAGCGCCACAGGGGCGGTCACGGCAAGCAGGGCCAGAACGGTGAACACCGATCCATACAGCGCCATATGTTTGCCCGTTGTCATATAACAACTCAGCCAGCGAAAGCCTTCCAGTTGGCTTGGGTCTGCACAATATTCGAAAATGGCGGCACCTGTGAATGGTGTAGTTACTGGGTCAGCTCAAAAGCGCGAAGGGGAAGGCGCGGGCCTTCCCCTTCGGTTGGTTTTAGTAGGTGGCGGTATCTTCGCCGAACCACTTTTTCAGCATCGTGTTGAGCGATCCATCGGCCTTCATCTCGGTGATGATGGCGTCGAATTTGGTTTTCAACTCGGTGTCGCTTTCACGCAGACCCATGCCGATGCCGCCGCCCAGAGGCACGTCATCGCCTACAAACATCAACTCGCCACCGGAGGCTTCAACCAGCGGCGCAAGGTAATCCTTGTCGGCAAACACGGCGTCCGCTTCACCTTTGCGCACGGCGGCAACGGTTTCTTCGGGGGTTGCGAATTCAACCAGCGTTGCGTCGCTGGATGCGATATGGCCGGCCTGAATGGTGGATGTCTGGGCCGCAATCACGCCGGTTTTCAGATCCGCACCCTCAGAGGCCGCAACAAAGGCAGAAGCCGTGGGTGGGAAATAGTTTTGCGTGAAATCAATGACTTCATCACGTTCGTCGGTGATGCTCATCCCTGCCATGATCGTGTCATAGTTGCTGGAAACAAGGTTGGGAATGATGCTGTCCCAATCATTCGTGACCCATTCGCAGGTCAGTTCGGCGCGTTTGCACAGCTCATCGCCCAATTCGCGCTCAAACCCGTCTACTTCGCCGTTGTCATTCAGGAAGTTGTAGGGAGGGTAGGCGCCCTCGGTGCCCATGCGGATGGTTTTTGCATGGCCATCCGCAAATGCAAATGTGCCAGTAAGGGCCAGTGCGGCCGTGGCAAGCAGAATCTTTTTCATCAGTAGTCTCCCGTTTTGGTTTTTATTACGAAGGCTGGGTTGCAGAGAGGAACCCGCGCAGTCGTTCCGATTTGGGTGCGCCAAACAATTGTTCTGGTGCCCCTTGTTCTTCGATCAGGCCTTGATGCAGGAACACAACGGTGTCCGACACATCAGCGGCCAGTTTCATATCATGGGTCACGATCATCATGGTGCGCCCTTCGGCGGCCAGATCCTTGATCACTCTGACCACTTCTTGTTCCAGTTCCGGATCCAGTGCTGATGTGGGTTCATCAAACAACAGCGCCTCCGGTTCCATGCACAGGGCGCGCGCAATCGCGGCGCGTTGTTGCTGGCCACCGGACAGCTGGGCGGGATAGGCATCGCATTTGTCACCGATGCCGACCTTTTCCAGATAACCGCGTGCGGCTTTTTCAACTTCGGCGCGGTCGCGGCCCAACACGGTCAAGGGCGCTTCCATGACGTTTTGCAGGATCGACATATGCGCCCAGAGGTTGAATTGCTGAAACACCATCGACAGGTTGGTGCGGATGCGCAGCACCTGTTTGGCATCCGAGGGACGGCGATGATGGCCGCTGCCTTTCCAGGTCACAGGTTCACCTTTAAAGATCACTTCGCCTTTTTGGCTGTCTTCCAGAAGGTTACAGCACCGCAGCAACGTCGATTTTCCAGACCCGGACGATCCAATCAGCGAAATCACATGGCCGCGTTGGGCGGTGATGCTCACCCCTTGTAGAACTTCGAGGGCGCCATAGGCTTTGTGCAGGTTGTTGATCTGGATGACCGGCGTTTGTGTGCTCACAGGGGGCATGTCTCTTTTCAGCGTTTCGGTAGGTTATAAAGAGCCAAAACCAAGATAAATGCAACGCATCGCTTTGGGCGCTGCGGATTTGTCGGTCTTGACCTTGGGTAACCGCCTAAAACTTAGCTGTTTCAACACGTTTGCGGGCCATGGCGCTGTCGGTGTCTGTCACCCCCAGCAGACTGGCCACAAGGCGCAGCAGGGCGTTTTCTTCGTCAGAGCGGCTGCCATCGGCCAAAACGACCTGCCAAAGCGCCTCAATCACGGCCAATCGGTTTTCATAGGCCACCGCGTCTTTGATGGCGCGGGTAAAGCGCACAGTGTCGGGGGCTTGGGTTTCCAGCGTTTCGGCCTCGGCGCGCAGTTCGGCGGCTTGGGCTGCATCCAGTTGATACCGCTGCATCACGATCTGGTCGATCAGGCGCGATTCGCTGAGGGCATACTCATTATCGGAGCGGGCGATTCGCACCAAAAGCGCTGTCAGCGCAAGGCGGGCATCAGCATCGGCAAGCGGGGCGGGATCAGGCTGGGTCAGCCGTTTGATAAACTCTGCAAACATAGCGTTGATATAGGACGGGATTCGCGCGAGTCCAAGTCAGAGTATGCGCAGCGCGTTGTCGCGGGCGGCCTGAATGTCGATTTCTGTCAGGCCCAGGGCAGTTTCGATCTCGGCCAGTTGGGTTTCTTCGGCTTCATCGCGGTCCCCGTCGGCCAGCGCCACCGCCCACATGGCATCGCCCAAGGATTTGCGGTGGGCATAATCCACCTCCTCGCGCAGGATCGCGGCAAATTCGGGCGTGCCGGGGGCATGACGTTCCAGGTCTTCGCAGGTGGCACGCAGTTTCGCGGCCTCGATCGGGTTCAGGCCAAAGGTCTGGGCCAGTATCCGGTCAATCTGGCTGATTTCGGAAACTTTGTATTCTTTATCGGCAAAAGCCACCCGCACCAGCAAAGCCCCAAGGGCAAGCTGCGCATTGGGTTGGGGCAGGGTTTTACGGGCGGGCGCGCGGCGCGAAAACAGACGTTCAAACATGATCCGATATTAACTGAGATGCGGCGGTTTTCCAAAGCGTAATGTGTCAATTGCCAGCCCCTGCGGGTCAGTATTTGTCACAACAAAGCCCGCTATGTCATCCAGGCCACGGTTGCGCATAAACCCCACAGCAAATTCGCCGGTAGGATCAATCGCAACGCTGCCAATCAGGGTGCCGTCGCGGCGGTGAAACTGTACCAGTGCCACGCCTGCCTCGCCGCCGCGCAGTTCAAACGAAAAGGCGGATTGGTCTTGATCAAACAGCACTGCAATCGCGCCTTCGCCCTGGGCCTCGCGTTTGGGATATCCGGCGGCGCCATAGCCGTTCAGCACCGTGGTACCGCCAAAATGTACCACCGACAGGTTTTGCCCCTTGCCACCGGCCATCATGGTCAGGGGGCCAAGGGCACTGCCGATGATGGCGTCATGGGTATTGTTGTCCTGCACGTCTTGTCCGGCAAAGCGTTCCCCAAAGGTGGCCCCGGCGAGCGGCAGAATATCGTCAACCTTAAACCCCGGCCCGCCGCCGCTTTGAATGTCGTCAAAGGTGATGATCTGGGGCAGGGTCAATGTCGCCGGATCAACAAGACAGACCGGCGCACCGCAGGCCAGTGCTGCGATGGGCATGAAGGCGGGTATCAAACCCAATATGAAAATGCCAAAGCGGGTCATGGCCCAGCTTAGCACAGAATTGTGCAGCGGTATCAGGAATTGGCAGAAGGACCGGGAATTGTCAGTGGCGTTTACAGGGCGGCGAATTTCTTGGCCAGACGTTTGGCCTCTTCGGCCATGCCATAGGGTGGGTTGAGGACAAACATCCCCGATCCCACCATCCCGTGACCGGGGCGGGCAGGGGCAAAGCGCACCTCATGACGCAGGGCATCCGGATGGGCATCTGCCAATTGGTTCAACATGCCCAGATGCGCCTTGCTGGTCAGGATCGGATACCACAGGGCGATGATTCCGACGCTCCATGCGCGGGCCAGCTTGCCAATGTGACGCGGAATATCGGTGTAATCGGTTTTGATCTCAAAGCTGGGGTCGATCAACAACATGCCACGGCGCGGGGTGGGCGGGGACAGGGCAAAGGCCATGTCAAACCCGTCTTGCAGGTAACATTTCACCGGATAGGGCGACATCGCCAAATCAAGGGCGCTGTGTTCCTGCGGGTGCAATTCGGCCAGATGGATCCGGTCTTGCGGGCGCAACAGATTGGCTGCGATCATCGGCGATCCGGGATAGGCATTATCCCCGTGCCCGGCGCTGACCTGATCCAGAACCTTGCGGTAAGGATGATCCGCGCCAAACCAATGTCCTGTCTTTTGAATGCCTTGCGCGGCTTCGCCGGTTTTTACCGCCGCATTATCCGACAGATCATACAGCGCCCTGCCTGCATGGGTTTCCAGATAGGTCAGGGGTTTGTCCTTGCGGGTCAGATAGTCCAGCATCCAGGCCAAAAGCGCGTGTTTATGAACATCCGCAAGGTTTCCGGCGTGATAAATATGTTGATAACTGAGCATGACTCCGGTGTAGCGGTTTGGCGCGGCGGCGCAATGGCCAAGCGGGGCCAGATCAAAAACCGCCCTCAAAAATCCGCGCCTGAAACCACAACAAAGACGGATAGGCCGCGATCCAGATCCACAAAAACCGGTTCAGCCCGAAAAACAGCGCATTGGACAGGTGAAACCCCGCCCCGACACAGAGCGCCCCGATCAAGGCCCAATGATTCAGCAGCGCCAGTGGAAAGAACAGTTCAAACAGGATCACCGCCCATGAGGACAGCCACAACACCTGCGGATATTTGGCCAATCCACGTAATTCTTCACTGACCGGATAGGCGGAAAAGGCAAAGACATCGCGCAGGGCCCGGCCAGAGCGCCATTCGGGGTTCACGATCTTGACCCGGCCGGAAATGAAATAGGACAGGGTCAATTGAAAGGCGAGATAGCCAAAGATCACTTCCTGCCAGAACAGGTTTGGCATGAAATGGGCCAGCGTCAGACAGAACAGGATCAGCAGGCTCATCCGGTCACTGCCGCCGTTATAGGGGCCTTGAAACCGCTGCAACATCCAGAGGCTGATTGCGACGAGCACGATCAGGACCGCGCCGGTCAGAACACCGGATAACAGGGCCACACAGGCCATAAGACGCAAGGCAAAGATCGCGCTTTCGCGCCCGCCGCGCCGCATGAATTCGGCGCTTTGCTGTATAAACGCCAGCGCCAGCAGGATCTCCGTGGCGCGCAGGGCGCTGTCCAGACTCATGGCACAAGACCCGACAAGGGGCGCGGTTCGGATTGAAAGGTAATCCTTTCGCGGATTTTCTCACCCTCGCGGTGTACAAAGATCAACCTGAATTGCAACTTGATCTGGGGGGCCGGGGGATGCGCCATCGCCATCGCGTTCTTGGCAAGACAGGCAAAGATTTCATCTTCGCTATGCGCTGTGGGGCTCAGCATCAACCGCTCTGACAGGCTGACCAGATAGAGGGTATCGTTCCAGCGCGGGTTCCAGAACAAGCGCCGCAGCATCACCCACCACGGCAGATGGGCGGGACGCGGGCGGAATTCCTGCCACGGGTCATTGTCCTGTGCATGCGATGCCCGCAGCCGCCATTGCACCCTTGGCGATGGTTCAATCGCTTTGAAAAATTCCCAAGACGGAATCAAGCCGGGCAACAGCAGGGTGAAAAGATGCAACATATAAGGGATGTAGGCCGCGGTCTTTTCGTTTTGGTTAAACCTCTGCGAGGCCCGCTTTGGATCACACCAACCGCGACATTTCTTTGGCGGCGCGGATGAAATCCTTGAACAAAGGATGCGGATTGAACGGTTTGGATTTCAATTCGGGATGGAACTGCACACCGATGAACCACGGATGATCCTGCCATTCGACAATTTCCGGCAATTTGCCATCTGGTGACATGCCCGAGAACTTCAGGCCCGCTTCTTCCAGCTTGTCTTTATACGCGATATCAACTTCATAGCGGTGGCGGTGGCGTTCATCAATTGTGGTAGTGCCATAGGCCTGCGCCACTTTGGACCCTTCAACCAGCGTCGCGTCATAGGCGCCCAGACGCATGGTGCCGCCTTTGTCATCCCCGACTTTGCGTTCAACCTTGTGATTGCCCTGCACCCATTCTTTCAGGTGATAGACCACGGGTTCAAAGCGTTTCTTGCCCGCCTCATGGTCAAATTCTTCGGAGCCGGCTGTGCTGAGGCCCGCCACATTGCGCGCTGCCTCGATCACCGCCATCTGCATCCCCAGACAAATCCCCAGATAAGGCACCTTGTGTTCGCGGGCATATTGCGCCGCTTTGATCTTGCCTTCGGTGCCACGTTCGCCAAAACCGCCGGGCACAAGGATCGCATGGAAACCTTCCAGATGCGGGGCCAGATCTTCGGCTTTGTCGAAAATCTCGGCATCGACCCATTCGATTTTCACTTTGACACGGTTGGCCATGCCACCGTGGGTCAAGGCTTCGGCGATGGATTTATAGGCGTCTTCCAGCTGGGTATATTTGCCGACAATCGCCACGCGCACATCGCCTTCGGGATTGTGAATGCGGTCATAGACATCATGCCAAACCGCCAGATCGGGACGCGGGGCAGGGGAAATTTCAAAGGCGTCCAGCACCGCCTGATCCAGACCCTGCGCGTGATAGGCCAGCGGGGCCTCATAAATCGACTTCAGATCATAGGCCGCGACAACGGATTCTTTGCGCACATTACAAAACAGCGCGATTTTCTCGCGTTCTTTCTGCGGGATCGGCTGTTCGGAACGGCACACCAGAATATCGGGCGCAATGCCGATGCTTTGCAATTCCTTGACGCTGTGCTGGGTGGGTTTGGTCTTGAGTTCGCCGCTGGCCGCCAGATAGGGCAGCAAGGTCAGATGCATGAAAATGCACTGGCCGCGGGGTTTGTCATGGGAAAACTGGCGGATCGCCTCAAAGAACGGCAGGCCTTCGATATCGCCAACCGTGCCGCCGATCTCGCAGAGCATAAAATCGACCTCGTCATCGCCAATGGCAAGGAAGTCTTTGATTTCATTGGTGACATGAGGGACCACCTGAATGGTTTTGCCCAGATAATCACCACGGCGTTCCTTTTCCAACACGTTGGAATAGATGCGCCCTGAGGAAACGGAATCAGTTTTACGCGCCGGCACGCCGGTGAAACGTTCGTAATGGCCCAGATCAAGATCGGTCTCGGCGCCATCGTCGGTGACAAAGACCTCGCCATGTTCAAAGGGTGACATGGTGCCGGGATCGACGTTCAGGTAGGGATCAAGTTTGCGCAGCCGGACCGAAAATCCCCGCGCCTGCAACAGCGCCCCCAAAGCCGCCGATGCCAGACCTTTGCCAAGGCTGGAAACCACACCGCCGGTGATGAAGATATAACGCGCCATTGTCCTGAGACCCCCGTGAGTTCATATTTGTGCTTGCGAAAAACACGCAGAAGCGTTGCGAATTCACGCAACACCACGGGATTTAAGCCTAGCAGGATTCGGTTGTGCAAGGCAAGGCCGGGCCGCAACATGATGTTGCGAAAAATGGCCGCGCCTCAATGTTTAGTGTGTATTGGTTAATCCGCAGCAGGCACCAGCGGTGCGTTATCATCTGCACTGGGTGGCAGCAGGCTGTCACCGGCGGGCAGGCCCGTTTCGGTCTGTGTTGCGGCGGGCGGCGTTTTGCTCAACCGGTCCAGAACCGAAGCACCCGAGGATTTCTGCGCGACAAGCACCGTCAGCGTGATTGAGGTGACGATGAACCCGGCACCCAAAATCCAGGTAAGTTTGCCCAGGGCGGTCGCGGCCGCGCGGCCCGATACGGCGCCACCGCCACCGCCACCCATGCCCAGACCGCCCCCTTCAGAGCGTTGCAGCAAGACGACAGCAATCAGGCCAAAGGCCAAAAGCAGGTGGACGATCAGAACGACATTTTCCATGTAGGCGGGCGCTTTCGAATTTCGTTTGCGGGTATCTAGGCGTCTTTGACGCGCGGGGCAAGTCGGGATTGGGCGGATGCGCCAATCTTCGCGTTTCTTATGGTGTAAATAAAGGGGTCAAGCATGGCAAAGACCGCCGCATGGGGGCGGCGGTCTGTTGAAGCGGTGCTCTACCACGCCTTGTTAGAAGGGTTATCCTGGAATTGAGGTGGATCAGACTCGCTTCGTCCTTACACCATAACATATTTTTTCATCCGCTTCGCCTGTCGAATTGTTAAGATTGTAATTCCGCTGTTGCTGGCATGGACAAGGGGGGGACACTGGTGCAAAGATTTGCCATGCCTCATGATCACGCCGACAATGACCCGCACGCCCTTTTGCCCTCGGACCCTGCTTTGCGGGTCAAGGCGCTTGAGACATTATTGACCCGCAAAGGGGTGATTGACCCCGCGGCGCTGGATGAAATCATCGACACCTATGAGAACCGTATCGGCCCACGCAACGGTGCACGGGTGGTGGCGCGGGCGTGGTCCAATCCGGCGTTTCGCAAGGCCCTGTTGGAAGACGCCACAGCGGTGGTTTCGGATCTGGGTTTTTATGGCCGACAGGGTGAACATATGGTTGCGGTGGAAAACACCGATGCGGTTCACAACATCGTCGTATGCACCTTATGCAGTTGTTATCCTTGGCCTTTGCTGGGCATTCCGCCGACATGGTATAAATCGGATGCCTACCGCGCCCGTGTGGTGCGTGAGCCACGCAAGGTGCTGGCGGACTTTGGTGTAACCCTGCCTGATGACACTGCTGTCAGGGTTTGGGATTCCACCGCAGAGGTCCGTTATCTGGTGATCCCGCAGCGCCCGGCAGGCAGTGATGGCCTGGACGAAGCGGCGTTGATGGATCTGGTCAGCCGCGATTCGATGATCGGGACGGGGCTGGCGGGGAAAACGCCATGACGCGCCCCCATGATATGGGCGGGCGCTTTGGGGACGGGGCTGTCGAACCCGAGGCCGAAGGCCTGTTGTTTCATGCCGAATGGCATCGGCGGGCTTTGGCCGTTACCCTGGCCACCGGCAGCCTGGGCAAGTGGAATATCGACGTTTCACGCCATGCCCGCGAAAAACTGGCACCCAAAGATTACGCGCGATTCTCTTATTATGAAAAATGGATATCGGCACTGGCCAACCTGCTGGTGGACAGTGATGTGATCAGCCGCGAAGAACTGGCAGGCTCGGTGGTTCCGGCCCCCAGCCCGCTGGCGGACAAGGTATTGAGGCGTGATCAGGTGGCGGATGTGCTGGCCAAAGGGGGCCCGGCGGACCGCCCCAGCGCCATCGCGCCGCTGTTTGGCATCGGGGATGCGGTGGTGACACGGCGCAGTGCAGAAAACACATTGGTTGAGGGCGGTCATACCCGATTGCCACAATACGCGGCGGGCGCGCGGGGGCGGATTTTGCGCCTGCACGGCAGCCATGTACTGCCCGACAGCTCCGGCCATCGTTTGGGCGACGCCGCAGAGCCGCTTTATGCGGTGGCGTTTCCGGCTTCTGAACTTTGGGCCTTTCCCGAACATCCCAAGGATGAGGTGGTGCTGGACTTGTGGCAAAGCTATCTGGCCCCCGCAGCATGACCAAAGCCCCTGAACCGGTATTCGAGGCACCGTGGCATGCGCAGGTCTTTGCATTGACGGTGCATTTGAACGAGGCGGGCCATTTTGCATGGTCCGATTGGGCCAGCCGTTTTGCTGCGACATTGGCGCGTCATGGCGTGGACCGTGATCTTGACGGCGGCGAGGATTACTTTGCCGCTTGGCTTGAAACCCTTGAGGAATTTCTGGCCGAGATCGGCATGGCCGCCCCAAAGGATGTGAACGCGCTGCGCCAGCAATGGGAACGGGCCTATCTCGGCACACCACATGGCGCGCCCGTGCATCTGAGCGACTAGGCAGCGGGTTTATTCGTCCACATCGTCCATATCGGATTGCCCTGACAGGCTGCGCCGCACATGGCTCCAGCTCAGGCCGATGCCCAGCACCAAAGAAAGCGCAATCAGCGCCAGCCAGACATTGGCGCTGGGATCGTTCAGGCGCAGCACGCCAAAATCATACAGCACCCACAGCGCCGCCGCGACCACCGCCAGGATCAGCATCATGCCGAACCCGCCAATCGACCGCAGGGTGGCGCGCAGATAGATGATATAGCCGATCATCAGCAACAGCCCCAACAGCACCGCCACCGACAGGTTGCTGCCGCCATATGCGCGCACCCAGGTGGTGTAATTATAGACGGTGGGATTAAACGTCGCCGCCAGCAATCCAAAGGCGCAAATCCAGCGCAGAAGAAACCCCATCGTGATGCCCTTTGTGTTTTGTGCAGGGTAGCGCCGGGTTTGTGGCAAAGTCTAGGGGGACGCAAAGGCGATTGTTTGCGTCCATTCGGGTGCAGAACGATTTTCCAGTTTCGCCGCCGGTCTGCGGGCGCTATACGGGCGCGGGTTGTCTAAAAGGAAGATCATCATGGCCAACGTAGTAGTTGTCGGAGCCCAATGGGGTGACGAAGGGAAAGGCAAGATTGTCGATTGGCTTTCTGAACGTGCGGATGTGATCGCACGCTTTCAGGGCGGGCATAACGCGGGCCATACTTTGGTGATCGACGGCGAAGTGTTCAAGCTCAGCCTGCTGCCGTCGGGGATTGTGCGTGGCGGCAAATTGTCGGTGATCGGCAATGGCGTGGTGCTGGACCCTTGGCACCTGATCAAAGAGATCGGGCAGTTGCGCGCGCAGGGGGTGACGATCACCCCTGAAACCCTGATGATTGCGGAAAACACACCGCTGATCCTGCCGATTCACGGCGAATTGGACCGCGCCCGCGAAGAACAGACCACAGTGGCGAAAATCGGGACCACAGGGCGTGGCATCGGCCCCGCCTATGAAGACAAAGTCGGCCGTCGCTCTGTGCGGGTGGCCGATCTGGCCGATCCTGCGACACTGGAACTGCGGGTTGATCGGGCCTTGGTTCACCATGATGCGCTGCGCCGTGGTCTGGGCCTTGAACCCGTGGACCGTGATGCCTTGCTGGCGGATCTGCGCGCCGTGGCGCCGGTGGTTCTGGAATATGCTGCGCCGGTTTGGAAAGTGTTGAACGAAAAGCGCAAAGCCGGAAAACGAATCCTGTTTGAAGGTGCGCAGGGGGCCTTGCTTGATATTGATTTCGGCACCTATCCATTTGTGACCTCCTCCAATGTGATTGCAGGCCAAGCCGCCACCGGCACGGGCATCGGTCCGGGCTCAATTGATTTTGTGCTGGGCATCGTCAAAGCCTATACCACCCGCGTGGGCGAAGGCCCGTTTCCTGCGGAATTGAAAGATGCCGATGGTCAGCGGCTGGGCGAGCGCGGCCATGAATTTGGCACCGTGACGGGCCGCCAGCGGCGCTGTGGCTGGTTTGATGCGGTACTGGTGCGCCAGACCTGTGCAACCAGCGGCGTCAACGGCATCGCCCTGACCAAGCTGGACGTGCTGGACGGTTTCGAGACCTTGAAAATCTGTGTCGGTTACGAACTGGACGGCAAGCAGCTTGAATATTTGCCGACAGCGGCAGATCAGCAGGCCCGTTGCACCCCGGTTTATGAAGAAATGCCGGGTTGGTCGGACTCCACCGAAGGGGCGCGGTCTTGGGCTGACCTGCCCGCCGAGGCGATCAAATATGTGCGCCGCGTCGAGGAATTGATCAATTGCCCCGTCGCGCTGTTGTCCACATCACCAGAGCGTGACGACACAATTCTGGTCACCGATCCCTTTGCGGATTGATCCCGACATGGAAAGGGCAGGCAGATGGCACTAAGTTACAAGGCCCGCAGACGGTGGTCGCTGGTGATCCTGCTGGTCGGGCTTCCGGTCTATATTGCCTGTGCGGTCTGGCTTGTGAACAGGTTCGACCGCCCGTCTATCCTGTTGGAATTGTTCATCTATGTGGCGCTTGGCGTGATCTGGGCCTTGCCGTTCAAATTTGTGTTTCGCGGCATCGGGCAGGCAGATCCCGATCAGGAATGATGTTTCCGAACGGGTCAAATGCTGGATGAAAATAAAAAAGGCGGCCCCGAAGGCCGCCTTTAACGTTTTAGCCATTCATCGGTTTTAGCCTGCGGCGCGGGCACCGGGGCGAAAGCCGATATCGTCGGAGACTGTAAAGCGTCCGCCTTTGATTTTTTCGATCTTGCCAGAGCGCAGCAACTGACCAAAGGACCGCAGGCCATCTTCGCGGCTAAAGCCGTCATCGCTGCTGACTTGGCGCACTTTTGTCATCAGCTGCGGGCGGGAAAACTGATCGCGGCCTTCGACAAAAGACATATAGCTTGCAGCCGCTTCCAGAAGTTCAGGCAGTTTTGTCGCGCCCATTTCGGCGGCATAATCGGCAAAACTGTCCCCGTCTTGCGATTGTGCCGGGGTTTCGGCCATTGCCGCTGATACACGGCGCGGGCGCACGGGGCCTTCATTGCTGGGGCGCAGGTCAATGCGTTGTTCTGCAACCAGTTTTAGCGGCGCAGGGCGGTTATCGCCGGGGCGTTTGGTGCGGGCATCGCTCTGTGCAGGGCGGCGCGGGCGCACGACTTCGGCCAGATCAGACCGATAGGCATCGTCATTTTCGTCGCTGTTGTCGGTTTCACCCATGGCCACATCGGCTTTTTTGGCGGCAACCGCAGCGCGCAGATGCGCAAAGGCATCGCGGCGTGTGGCGCTTTCGGGTTCACCCATCTGTTGATCGGTTTCCGCCATCAGACGGTTCATGTCGGATGCTTTTTCATCATCAATCGACGGTAGAACGCGGCGTGCGGCGGTAGGGGGAGGGGCAGGCGTTTGGGCCATATCCTCATCCAGTGCGGCCAGTTCATTGGCCAGATCCATCTCGTCCTCGGCCGACAAAGAGGAAACTTCAGCGGGCGTCTCCATTGGGTCTTTGGCATCCGCAACGGGTTCTTGAATGTGGTCCTCTTCGAGATCGCCCTCGGCAATTGCGGCCTCAAGATCGGCGCGTTTGACCTTGATCACCCGCGCCTGTGCGGGTTTGGGGGCCGCTTTGTCCGTTTCATCAAGGCTGGCGAGCGCATCAAGCCCGCGTTCTTTTGCTGTTTCTTCGTCAAACAGGTTGCTGAGGCTCGCTTCGGCGGCGCTTGCCTGGGTCAGATCCCCCTCCGCGTCTTCGTCGTCATAAACCTCTTGCGCGGTGCTTTCGGTGTTCAACGTGTTCAGAATACTGTCAACGTGATCATCGTGATTTTCCGTTGCGGCGGTTTCGCCTTCGGTGGCGGCACCCCCGGCGTATTCGTCTTCAAGGAAATCTTCGTCTGCCTCGGCTTCTTCATTCTGGGCCACAACCGCACGGATACGCTGCAATTTTGCCGCGATACTGTCCGCTTCGGGGGCCGCAGCCGCAGGCGTGAGGGTGGCTTCGGGCAGCACCTCAGTGGGGTGCACTGCCGCCGCATGAACCTCTGCCTCTTCTGTGGCGACCCGAGCAGTAGCCGCCACAGGGGCAGAGGAGGGAGGTGTCTGTTGGTGCTCAGCTGTGTCTTGCCCACCCGCGGGTTCGGCAAAGAATGCTTTGACCTCGGCGTCCGGTTGGCCGGGCACCATGTCGGGCATCTCTACATCTACGGGTTCGGTCGCGGCCGTTGTGATGACGATGTTTTCGACGGGTATTTCGGGCATGACCGCTGTTTCAACGGGCGCGGCAATAGCGGCAGACGGTACGGCAACGTCATGCGCTGGGGCGGCCGTTTGGCCGTCGCTTTCAAGGGCGCTCAGAACGATCTTGCCGTCCTGTTCGCGGGCCTGAACCCGGCGCGATACATCCCTCTGTGCGATCCGGGCCAGCATTTCAGCATCCGGTTGCGGCGGTTCGGCGCCAAAGTAGCGGTCATCAGAAGCCAGATCGCGGAAATACTCCGCGATGGCCTTCATGGTGCCGAATGAATCTTCAAAGCCTTCCAGCGTGCACGAAAAAGTGCCGTAGGAAACCGTAAGAATTTTGTTATTACTCATCATCGGATGCTCGTCCTCTGCGGTTTTGCAGGTTACCGTTTACCACGATATCCAAGACCAAAGCGGCCCGAATCTGTGCCAACGACCGTATCATTTCAAGGCGAGATTGTGACCACTTTCAAAAAACCTGCAAAAACTGCCTTGATTGACCCCATTGTCCACAGTTTTGCCCCAATCACGCTGGTTGGTGGCGGTGCGGCGGATCAGGCCGACCTAAAAGAGGCGCAGGCATTGGCACCGCGCTGTGTGGCGGCGGATGGTGGTGCGGCTTTGGCATTGGCGGCGGGGGTGATTCCGGAAGCAGTGATTGGGGATTTTGATTCCCTCTCGGATCAGACCCTGGCAGCCCTTCCGGCAGCGCATCTGCATCGGATCGACGAACAGGATACTACAGATTTTGAAAAGTCGCTGGCGCGGATCGCGGCGCCGGTGATCATCGGTGTCGGGTTTTGTGGCGGGCGGGTAGATCACCAACTGGCGGCGTTCCATGCCCTGCTGGGATTTGCCCATCAGCCCTGTGTGCTGGTGGCGGAAACCGAAATCATCCTGCTGGCCCCGCCGCAACTGTCCTTGCCGGCACGGGCGGGGGATGTTGTTTCATTGGTCCCGTTGTGTGACGTGCAAGGACACAGCCAGGGGTTGCGTTGGCCGATTGAGGGCCTTGAATTTTCACCGCAAGGCCGGATTGGCACCTCCAATGCCGCCACAGGCCCGGTCACACTATCAATGGATCACGCAGGAATGCTGCTGATTTTACCGCGCACGTTTATATCTGCGGTTGTGCGCGCATTAGTTGATCCAGCTTGCGCGCGTTGGCCTGTTCGCGAAAAATAATATAAAGCCCCGAGGCGATGGTGATGGCGATGCCGACCGAGGCCAGCATATTCGGCAAATCCTCAAAAAAGATGAAGCCCAGCAAGGTGGCCACCGGAATTTCCAGATATTGCATCGGCGCCAGCGTTGCCGAGGGCGCATAGCGCAACGACCAGGACATCAGCAGATGCGCGCCGGTGCCCAGCACCCCGATGGCAAACAGCAGCGTCCATTGCTGGCTGTCCGGGGTGATCACTTTGAAAAAGCCGATGCCGGCAATTGATCCAAGCCAGATCACCGGCGTGATCACCGCCAAGGCCATCGCGCCGCTCACCGCTTGCAGGCCAATCGGGTCCGTTTCTTTGGCGATCTGGCGGGTGACCAACATGAACACCGAAAAATTCGCCGCCACAAAGACCGGCAGCAGCGCGGGCCAACCGACGGTGACAAAACTGGGCTGAACCACCATCAAAGTGCCGGCAAAGCCAACGCTACAGGCGATCAGGCGGCGGCTGCCGACTTCTTCCTTGAGGACAAGTTTGCCGAGAATCAGCATGAAGAACGGCATCACAAATGCGATGGCCACCGCATCGGCCAACGGCAGGTATTTCAAGGCGGTGAACATTGCCGCGATTCCGGTGATGTGCAGGATCGTGCGGAAAAACGTCAGCCCCAATACCCGTCCGCGCATCCGCCACATGCGTTTGTGGCCCCAGACCAACGGCAAAAGGATCAGCGTCTGCACGGCAAAGCGGATCAGAACCACCTGCGCCAAAGGCACGCTGGTGCCCAGCATTTTGGCAACCGCATCGCCAAACGGGGCGAGGGCGCAGAATCCGAGCATCAAGGTGATGCCGATAAGGGGCTTGTCTTGGGTCATGAATGGAAACTACGGGCGGGTTCCCTCCGGTGCAATCGTTATAGTTGCAAAGCTGTGTGTTAATATGTGTGTTAAGAAGTGTCACCTTGCCCGTACCTCAGGCGGCGGGGCGGCCCAGTTTCACCTGATTGCGCCCGCGGCCTTTGGCGGCATAAAGCGCCTTGTCGGCCCGATGCAGCAATTCTTGTGCAATGGTATCAGGATCAAGCGGATCGCCCGCTTTGAAATCGCCCAGGGCCATGCCGATACTGATGGTCACTTTGGTGCTGTGGTGCGGTGCGGGCAGGGGGATCGGGCTGTCGGATACCGCATTGCAAACCCGCAAAGCGGCGGTTTGCGCCTCGACAAGGGTGGTGCTGGGGGTGACGATCAAAAATTCCTCACCGCCGATGCGGGCAATCATATCGCTGGTGCGCAGACACTGGCGCAGGCGATCCGCCACCTCGACCAGAACCGCATCCCCAGAGGCATGGCCAAAGTGATCATTGATGCGTTTGAAGTGATCCAGATCGGCAATCATCACCGCAAAAACACTGCCGCCCTCGCAGGCGCGTTCGGCCATTCGGGCAAGATAGGGCATCGCATAGCGGCGGTTATAGAGGCCGGTCAGCGGATCATTGACGGCGGCGCGCAAGCCGCTGCGCACGGTGGCGCGCAATTGTTCACCAATGCGTTTACGCCTGAGCAAGGCTTTTAACCGCAAGGCCAGTTCAGCGGCGTCAAAGCCGGCAGACATCAGATCATCGGCCCCAAGATCAAGCGCATTGGCCGCGACATCGGAATCCGCTTTGGTTTGCAAGACCAAAATACCCGCATGGCGTGTGTCTGTATGGGCGCGCAGGGTGGCAATCAGGCGCAGCATTGCCCGCGCCGCCAGCGTCTTGGCAGGCAGAATCAGCACGATGGTATCCGGGGCAGGCCCTGCCTGAACCGCAGGCATTAAGGCGTCAGCGGTGGTCTGGGTGATCTTTTGCGGCAGGCTGGCACGCAGTTGCACGGCCCAACCATGCGCCGCACCTTTGGTTTCGGTCACAAAAACCGCATGCCCCTGTTCGCCAAACCCTGCCTCGGGTTCGGCAAAGCCAAGCGCGCGGCTGGTGTCATCGCGCATTTGCCATTCGGCATCGGCATTATGCGCCCGCAACAGGCTGCGCACCCGCCCCAGCAACAACATATCATCCACCGGTTTTTGCAACACATCCTGCGCCCCCGATTGCAAGGCGGCGATCCGTTGCCCCGGATGCCCGCCACTGTCCAACACCAGAATGGCCGCCTGTTCGGTCAAGGGATTGCCGCGCAATATATTGCACAGGTCCGCGGCCCCCCCGTCATCAAGCGACATCGCAGAAATCACCAGTTCCGGCGCGTGAATTTCGGCCATCAACACTGCGGAGGCCACCGAATTGGCCTGCACCACAGTATAACAGGCCGAGGTCAATTTGACCTTCAGCATGATCCGATTGGTTGCCACCGAATCCACGATAAGGATATTACCCTGCACGCGGCATCCTTTCCGCACTGATTAGCGTTTCCATGTCATTGTAATTGGCCCTATTGGTTAAGAAACCGTTGCCAAGATCCAGAAAACCGAAAGATATCATGACCATTTCCAACGATGCAGCCGAAACGCTGGCGCTTCAGGCCTTGGCTTGGCTGGCCGCAAATGATGATCTGCTGCCGACGTTTCTAGGTAGTACCGGGGCCTCTGAGGGCGATCTGCGGGCACGGGCGGCGGATCCGGCTTTTCTGGGCGCGGTTCTGGATTTTTTGATGATGGATGATGCCTGGGTTATCGGGTTTTGCGATTCTGTGTCTTGCCCCTATGAGCGGGTGATGCAGGCGCGGATGGCGCTGCCGGGCGGGGAACAGGTGAATTGGACATGAGCACACTCAAAGGTCTGTTGTTTGACAAGGACGGCACCTTGTTTGATTTCGCCGCCACCTGGGCCGCATGGGCACATGCGTTTTTGATAAGCGCCTGCGAGGGCGATCGCGCGCGCGCGGCGGTTGTCGGGGCGGGTATCGGGTTTGATCTGCAGACAGGGCGCTTTGCCCCTGACAGTCTGGTCATTGCCAGCACCTCGGGCGAAGTGACCGAAGCCTTGATGCCCTATTTCCCGCGCCTGTCCTATCAAACCCTCTCGGACATGTTGAACGACGAGGCGGCAAATACCCCGCAACAACAGGCGGTGCCGCTGGTGCCGCTGTTGACAGAGTTGCGCAATCGCGGGCTGGCGCTGGGACTGGCAACCAATGATGCCGAACGTCCGGCGCGGGCACATCTGGCGGGGGCGGGTATCCTTGATCTGTTCGACTTTGTCGCTGGATATGACAGCGGCTATGGCGGCAAACCTGCACCGGGCCAGATGAATGCCTTTCTGGCCCAGACCGGATTTTCCGCCGGTCAGGTGGCGATGGTCGGGGACAGCACCCATGATCTGGACGCGGGGCGTGCGGCGGGAATGATGTGTATCGGGGTGCTGACAGGGCTGGCCGATCACGCGACGCTGGCCCCTCGTGCCGATGTGGTTTTGCCCGATATCGGCCATCTGCCCGCATGGCTGGATCAACAGCGCGGATAGATCGCCAATCACAAGCCTTGGATGAAAAACGACACATCCCGTCGTGAATGGAAAGGATGGCGGTTTCGCAATGGTGCCTTCTGAGCGCAACTCAGGAGAAGACATATGGAACAGGCACCCAAACGCAGAACCCGTGGCGGCGGCAGGGCAGGGGCAAAAGACCGGCGCGGCACTTCGGTGATCGAGCAGATGCCCTGGAGCCCGCCCGTCAACATCGACCGCCCGACCGAACCGCTTGATCCCGAAGGGGTTCAAGCGATCCATGACGGGGCGATGCGTATCCTCGAAGAGATCGGGATCGAATTCCTGAATCCCGAGGCGCTGGAGATCCTGCGCAAGGCAGGCTGCACCATCAATGGCGAAAACGTCCGCATGGGCCGGGATTTTGTCATGGAATGGATTGGCAAAGCCCCGTCAGAATTCACCCTGACTCCGCGCAACCTTGATCGCAAGATCACAGTGGGCGGCAATAACCTGTTGTTTGGCAACGTGTCATCGCCGCCGAACTATTGGGACATGTCGATTGGCAAAAAGGTGCCCGGCACGCGCGAGATGTGCAAAGACCTGCTGAAACTGACGCAGTATTTCAACTGTATCCACTTTGCCGGCGGTTATCCGGTCGAACCTTGCGATGTCCATGCTTCGGTGCGTCACCTTGATGTGCTGTTTGACAAGCTGACCCTGACCGACAAGGTCATGCATGCCTATTCACTGGGCGCCGAGCGCGTCGAGGATGTGATGGAAATGGTGCGCATCGCGGGCGGGTTGACCCATGATGAATTCGACGCCACACCCCGCATGTACACCAATATCAATTCGACCTCGCCGCTGAAACACGACTTTCCGATGATGGATGGCTGGATGCGGCTGGCGCGGCGCGGGCAGGGCTTGGTGGTGACACCCTTTACCCTCGCGGGCGCGATGGCCCCTGTGACGATGTCGGGCGCTGTGGCGCAATCACTGGCTGAATCGCTCTGCGCGGTGGTGCTGGCCCAGATCATCAAGCCGGGCTGTCCGGTGGCCATCGGTACCTTTACCTCGAACGTCGATATGAAATCCGGCGCACCGGCATTTGGCACCCCTGAATACATGCGCGCCACGCAGATGACCGGACAACTGGCGCGGTTTTACGGATTGCCGCTGCGGTCTTCGGGGGTTTGCGCGGCCAATGTGCCGGATGGTCAGGCGATGTGGGAAACCTCGAACAGCCTCTGGGCTGCGGTGCAATCCGGGACCAATATGGTTTATCACGCTGCGGGTTGGCTCGAAGGCGGGCTGATCGCCAGCCCGGAAAAGTTCATTATGGATTGCGAAGTACTGCAACAGATCCAGCGCTATATGCAGCCGGAAATCTGCGCCACCGGCCCGGACGAAATTGCCCTTGATGCGATCAAATCCGTGGGCAATTCGGGGCATTTCTTTGGCATCCAGCACACCCAGGACCGCTATACCACCGCGTTTTACCAGCCATTCCTGAGCGATTGGAAAAACTACGAAGGCTGGGAGGCCGCAGGCGGCATCTGGACCGCAGAACGCGCCCATCACATGTTCAAGGAAATCATCACCAGTTTTGAACCCCCCGAGATGGACATCGCCATCCGCGATGAACTGGCTGATTTTGTTGCCCGCCGAAAATCCGAAGGCGGCGCACCGACGGATTTCTGATCCGGCGCTCTTGCCCGCCATTGCGCCAAACGGCAATGCGCGGGCAAGCATAGCAAACACTGCGCCTGAGATCACTTGGGACGGCCTGTCTGGCCGACACCCCCCGCAGGTGCCTTTGCAAAATCCCTAAAATTGCGAATGTTGGCCTTATCTTAAGAGGTTTGCCGCAGGTTTCCTCTGGGATTATTGGGAACGAGGCCACCATGCACGGGCTATTCAACCGCAGCATTCAGGATTTTACCTGCGACAGCTATGGCACGGACATTTGGGAGGCCAGCATCAGATCGGTGAACCTTGATTTCATCGATTTCGAGGCAATGCTGGAATATGACGATGCAATCACCCCCGCCGTCTTGGATGCGGTGGCACAAAAGGTGGACCGCCCGCGCAGTGATGTCATGGAAGACATCGGCACCTATCTGGTCTCGCATCCGCGTTTCGAAGGCACCCGCAGATTGCTGCGCTTTGGCGGGGTGAATTTTGCTGATTTCCTGCATTCACTGGATGATCTGGCAGATCGCGCACGGCTGGCCCTGTCCGATCTGCATTTGCCGCGTGTGGAATTACGTGACCATGCAAAGGGCCAGTACAGCCTGATTTGCGAGGCGCCAGTGGCGGGTTATGGCTATGTGATGATGGGGGTTTTGCGGGTCATGGCCGATGATTACGGGGCCTTGGCCCTGCTGGAACATACCGGCGGCGGGCAGGGCATCGAAACCGTTTCCATCACTCTTGTGCAATCGGATTATGCCGAAGGGCGGGCTTTTGAGCTTGGCTCAAGGGCAGGATGATGCTGTCTGCGCCAGTCCTTGATGTGCTGTGCCCGATGCACCTGATGTTGAATGCCACGGGGCATATCATTCATGCGGGTCCGACGGCGCGCAAATTGAGGCGCGGGCAGATCTTGATCGGGCAGCGGTTTCTTGAAGTGTTCGACATCAAACGCCCGCGCGCGATTTCCTCGATGGCCGATCTGCACCGGGCGCGCGATCTAAAGCTGCATCTTGAACTGCGCGATCCACCGCGCACGGCCCTCAAAGGCATTTTGGTGCCAATGGAGGATACGGATCAACATAGCGTGGTGAACCTGAGTTTTGGCATCTCGATTGTCGATGGGGTGCGGGATTATTCCCTGTCCAATGCGGATTTTGCCGCCACGGATCTGGCGATTGAGATGCTCTATCTGGTGGAAGCAAAAACCGCCGCGATGGAGGCCTCACGCCGCTTGAACCTGCGTTTGCAAGGCGCGAAAATCGCCGCTGAAGAACAGGCATTTACCGACACATTGACCGGCCTCAAAAACCGCCGCGCCCTGGATACAGTTCTGAAACGTCTGGTGCTGGGGTCGGCCTGCTTTGGGGTGATGAATATTGATCTGGATTTTTTCAAAGCGGTGAATGACACCCTCGGTCATCCCGCAGGGGATCACGTCTTGCAAACGGTGGCACAGATCATGGTCAGCGAAACCCGCAAAACCGATATGGTTGCCCGTGTTGGCGGCGATGAATTTACCATTATTCTGCCCGCGGTGCGCAATGCCACCCTGATGCGCAGGGTGGGGCGGCGGATCATTGACCGCCTCGAAGAACCGATTGTTTTCAACGGGAATGATTGCCGGATTTCCGCCAGCATCGGCACCGTCTGGATCGGCGAAGAGGACCAGACCTCGATGACGGACGTGTTGTCGAATGCCGATCTGGCGCTTTACGCTTCCAAAAACGCGGGGCGGTCCTGCCAAACGGTCTATACCCCAGAATTGCGCAGGGCGGTGAGCCGTACGCTGGACAGCGACAGGCGGCACAATCCGGCGCGATAGCCTCTGAATATTTTATTGTACACAAATTGTATGCAATGCTATGTCTTTCCCGACTCACCCGTTGGTGGGGGCAACTGGGGGCGACATGGTACAGGGAAAAAAACCGACAAAAGACGATGTGCTGCACCACCTGCGGCATGCGATCCTGACCCAGAAATTACAACCCGGTGCCGATTTGGACGAGGCGCGGCTGTCAGAGGAATGGCAGCTGTCGCGCACCCCGCTGCGCGAGGTTCTGCGCCAGCTTGCCGGTGAGGGGTTTGTTGACATCCGCGCCAACCGTGGTGCCCGCGTTGCAGAAATGAGCCACCGCACCCTGCGTGATTTTTTCCTTGCTGCTCCAATGATTTATGGTGCGATCCTCAGGTTGGCAGCCCAGAACGCGCGGCCCCTGCAAATCGCCGCCCTAAAAGAGGCGCAGGTCGCCTTCAAAACCGCGCTGCGCGGGGGGGACATTGCCACGCGGGCGCTTGCCAACAATCATTTTCACGATGTCACCGGACAGATGGCGGGCAATATCTATCTGCTGCCCAGCTTTCAGAGGCTGTTGATTGATCACGCCCGTATTTCGATGACATTTTTCCGCCCGCAAGATGCGCAGATGGTGGAAAACCTGAGTGCTGCCAGCGACCAGCATGATGCGATTATCGCCGCGATCGAGGCGGGGGATGAAGATGCCGCCGCCGGTCTGGCCATCGCCCATTGGAACCTGTCACGCGATCGTATCGAACAATTTGTCATGCCTGCGGGGCTTGATCTGCAACTGGGAACCGGCGCCGCGCCGGCATGAGGACCAATGACACCGATCTTTAAATTTGAGGGCATTTATACGCCCATCGTCACGCCGCTGTCTGTGGAAGGCAGTTTCAATTTTGACGGGCTGGCCGACCAGATCGAACATCTGATCGGTGCGGGGGTGCATGGCATCATTTCCGGCGGATCCACGGGCGAAAACTATGCCCAGACCGTGCAGGAACGCCTGGCGCTGGCGCGTTTTACCAAGGAACGGATCAAGGGGCGTGTGCCGTTGATTGTCGGCACTGGCACGATGCGCACGCCGGATTCCGTGGCGCTGGCCAGTGGCGCGCGCGAGATCGGCGCGGATGCAATTTTGCTTGCCACACCGCCCTATTCTGTGCCGACCGAACAGGAAAATGCGCTGAATGCCCTTACGATTGACCGGGCGGCGGACCTGCCGGTGATGCTGTATAATTATCCCGGCCGGATGGGCGTGAACATGGGCGCAGAATTTCTGGATCGGGTCGGGCGGTCGCGCAATATCTGCGCCATCAAGGAAAGTTCCGGTGATATCAACAGGGTGCATCTTCTGGCGCGGGATTATCCGCATATCCAGATGTCCTGCGGCATGGACGATCAGGCGCTGGAATTCTTTGCATGGGGCGCGCGGTCATGGGTCTGTGCGGGGTCGAATTTCCTGCCCGAGGAACATGTGGCGCTGTATCAGGCCTGCGCGGTCGAGGGCAATTTTGACAAGGGTCGGCGCATCATGTCGGCGATGCTGCCGTTGATGCGGGTGCTCGAACAGGGCGGCAAATTTGTGCAATGCGTCAAACACGGCACCACGATGGCAGGGGTCAATACCGGCGGGGTGATGGCGCCGCTCAACCCCCTGAACAAAGACGACAAGCGCGCATTGGATCAAGTCGTGCGCGTGTTGAAAACCACCATTGCTGATATTCAAAAGGGCTAAGTTCATGGGATTGCTGACCAAAGAAGAATACCGCGCCATCGCATCGGGTCTTGACCTACCCTGCAACGCCTTTGTCGATGGGGGCTACCGTCCGGCGATATCAGGGAAAACCTTTGCCTCTACGAACCCTGCCACTGGCGAAATACTGGGGCATATTGCGGCCTGCGAGGCCGAGGATGTGGATGTCGCAGTGTCCAAGGCACGTGAAGCTTTTGACGATGGCCGCTGGTCGCATCTGCACCCGTCTGAACGCAAGGATATCCTGATCCGCTTTGCCAAATTGTTAACCCGCAACGCCCGTGATCTGGCGGTGATGGAAAGCATCGACAGTGGCAAAACCATTTATGATTGCGAAACCGTGGACTTGCCCGAGACCATAAATTGCATCAAGTGGCACGCCGAAGCCATTGATAAGATGTATGATCAGGTCGCTCCTGCCTCTGAGGATCACATTGCGATGGTGCTGCGTGAACCCATTGGCGTGGTGGGGCTGGTGCTGCCGTGGAACTTTCCTTTGCTGATGTTGGCTTGGAAGATCGGCCCGGCGCTGGCGGCGGGATGTTCTGTGGTGGTGAAACCCGCCGAGGAAACCTCGTTTACGGCGCTGCGGGTGGCGGAACTGGCATGTGAGGCGGGCGTGCCACGCGGTGTTTTGAATGTGCTGGCGGGCGGCGGGGCCGAGGTCGGCGCGCCCTTGGGGCGTCACATGGATGTGGATATGATCAGCTTTACGGGCTCGACGGTGACGGGCAAAAAGTTTCTTTCCTATGCCGCCGAAAGCAACGCCAAAGAAGTGGTGCTGGAGATGGGCGGCAAGGACCCCTGTGTGGTGCTGGAGGATGCCGAAAACCTTGATGCGGTGGCGGCGCATGTGGTCAATGGCGCGTTCTGGAACATGGGTGAAAACTGCTCTGCGATCAGCCGTTTGATTGTGCATCGCGATGTCAAAGCCGCGCTGCTGGACCGGATCAATGCCCATGCGCGGGAATGGCCTTTGGGTGATCCGCTGGACCCTGAAACGCGGCTTGGTGCGATGGTGTCAAAGGCGCATTTTGACAAAGTTTCCGGCTATTTGAAGGATGCACCTAAAGCAGTGATCGGCGGGGGCACCCATGACGGCGCCTTTGTCGAGGCCACGGTGCTGGAACTGCCTGACAACGGCCATACCCTGGCACGCGATGAAATATTCGGCCCGGTTCTGAGCGTGATCGAAGTGGCCAGTTTTGAACAGGCCATCGCTGTGGCCAATGACACCGATTATGGCCTTTGTGCCTCGATCTTTACCGCCAATGGCAAACGCGCGATCCGGGGGGCGCGGATGTTGCGGGCGGGGACGGTGACGGTGAACAGCTATGGCGAGGGCGACATTTCCACCCCCTTTGGCGGCTTTAAACAATCGGGTTTTGGCGGGCGCGACAATTCCGTTCATGCCCATGATCAATACACCCAGTTGAAAACCATCTGGATTGATCTGGGGTATGACGCGGATCAGGAGGTTTCCTGATGCGGGTCGGGTTTATCGGCACGGGCGAAATTGCCGCTGCGATGGTGCGTGGCCTTGCCGGGCGCGGGCATCACATCATGTTGTCCAGGCGCAATGCACAGATGGCAAAGCAACTGGCGGATCAGTTTCCCGAAGTCACCATCGCCGGAAACGCCGAGGTTGTGGCAGAATCGGATGTGGTGTTCCTGTGTCTGATGGCCGATGTGGCGCGTCAGCTGTTGCCGGATCTGCGATTTCGCGCCGGACAATCGGTGATTTCGGTGATGGCGGATTTTCCTTTGGCCGATCTACAGCATTTCTGCGCCCCCGCCAGCGATATTGCCCTGACGATCCCGCTGTCTGCGGTGGCTACGGGCGGGTCAATGATGCCGGTATATCCGGCGTCACCGGCGCTTGAGGCGCTGTTTGGCACGTCTGATCAGGTGTTTGCAGTGTCGGATGAACGGGCGTTGAACGCGCATTTTGCCGGATCGGCCTTGTCGGCCCCTTTGATTGCCTTGATGCAAACGGGGGCGCAGTGGTTGGGGGATGAAACCGGCGATCCGGCGGCAGCAGAGCGGTATGTTGCGGGGGTCTTTGCCGGTTTTTTACGCCAAATGGCACAAGAAGGCGCTGATTTTGACGGGTTGTTGCAGGCTTTGGCCACCGAAGGCGGGCTGAACGCCAGTCTGAAATCTCATATGCAGGATGCAGGTGCGCCTGCGGCATTGGTTGCGGGTCTTGCGGCGTTGAAGCCGCGTTTGGGGCTGTAGATGTATCAGGCCAAACGCACGCCGCGCTTTGATACGCCTGCGGCTTGGGCGGAAATTCTGGGGGCATATCCCGCCGCGCAGGTGTTTGAAGGCCAACAAAACGCGGATATGGTGATCATCGGGGCGGGGTTTGCCGGATTGTCCGCCGCACGGCGGCTGCAGCAATTGGATGGCACCTTGCGGATCGTGGTCTTGGATGCCCTGCGGATTGCCGAAGGCACGGCAGGGCGCAATTCGGGGTTTATGATTGATCTGCCGCATGATCTGGCTTCGGATGATTATGCAGGCAGCGGTGATGACAAGGCGCTGATTGCGCTGAACCGTCAGGCGATTGATTTCGCCAGCTCGGCGGTGGCGGCCTATGAAATCGACCCCGCGTTTGTTGATCCGGCCGGCAAGGTCAACGGCGCGGCAAGTGCCGCAGGGGATGCCCATAACCGCAGCTACCGCGCCCATCTGGCGGCATTGGGCGAAACGTCAGAATTGTTGGATGCGCAGCAGATGTGCGAACTGACAGGCAGTGGCCATTACCGATCCGGGCTGTTCACGCCCGGCACAGTGATGTTGCAACCTGCCGGGTATATGCGCGGGCTTGCCACGGGATTGCGCCGTGATCGTGTTGAAATATATGAAAATTCGCCTGTCTTGGGGTTTTTGCGCCAAGGCGTCGACTGGCAGGTGCAAACCGAAAAAGGCCAAATCACAACCCCGCGCATTCTCTTGGCAAACAATGGCCATCTGGAAAGTTTCGGCATGGCCAAGGGGCGGTTGATGCAGCTGTTTCTCTATGCATCCATGAGTGGGGAACTGGATGGTGATGCTGTGGCGCGGCTGGGCGGGGCGGGGCGTTGGGGGATCACCCCGTCTGATCCGATGGGCACCACGATGCGCCGGATTGACAGCGCACAGGGCGGCAACCGGATCATCACCCGCACCTGCGCCACGCTGCGCCCTGACATGCAGGCAGGGCCAGGGGACCTGCGCCGCGCCGCCAAGGTCCACCGCGAAAAATTTGACAGCCGCTTTCCGCAATTGGCCGGATTTGCGATGCAATATACATGGGCGGGGCATCTGTGCCTGACGTTGAACGGTGTGTCGGTGGTGGGCGAGGTTGATCAAGGGGTGTTCAGCGCCTGTGCGCAGAATGGTCTTGGCACGGCGCGCGGCACCTTGACGGGCATCGCGGCGGCGGAACTGGCGCTGGGGCAGGGATCATCCATCAGCCGCCATTTCACCGCCCAAGCCGCGCCCAAGCCCTTGCCGCCACAGCCTTTTGCGACATGGGGCGCAAATGCCTATCTGCGCTGGAAAGAACACCGCGCAGGCGCAGAATAGTAGACCCGCCGCATTGGCTGTCGTATCAGGGCGCTATGAAAAGCCCGCTCCATCTTTTGCGCCGGGTGCTGCATAGATCAGCACAGGCGCGCCGCCGCAAACGCTTTGCCCGATCTGTGCGCCATCTGCATGGGCCAAAACAGCTGCAGGTTGGTGAAAACGAAGTGGTCTTGATCGCGCTGGTGCGCAACGGCAGCTATTACCTGGATGCGTTTTTTGACTATTATCGCGCCCTCGGGGTCACGCATTTTGTGTTTTTCGACAATGGATCGACGGATGAAACACTGGCCCGCATCGCCGCTGAACCGGGCACTGTGATAGATCAAAGCCCGCTGCCGCTGGCGCTGTACGAGGATCTGATCCGCCAGTATCCGGCACAGGCCTATGGGCAGGACCGCTGGTGTCTTTACGTTGATATGGACGAAATATTCGATTTTGAAGGCCGCGAGAAACTGGGCATTTCCGGTTTGATTTCCTATCTGCAAGGGCAGGGGGCCACCGCGATGGTGGCCCAGATGCTAGAGATGTTTCCAAAGGTGCCACTGCGCGAAGCCGCGCAGATGCCCTATGGTCAAGTGCTTGATGAATTTAGCTATTTCGACATCAGTGCGGTCGAGAAATACGATTATCACAGCCCCGAGATTTCTTTCGCGGCCCTGCTGCCTGGCAATAGGATCACCAATGATGCGATCAAATTCTGCTTTGGCGGGGTGCGTGGCAAAGTGTTTGGCGAAACCTGTTGTCTGACCAAACATCCGCTGGTGTTCAACGGGCCGGATGTTGTCTTGATGACGCATCCGCATTTGTCTCAAGGGATCATCTGTGCCGATATTTCCGGTGTGATCAAACATTACAAATTTGCCAATGATCCGGGGGGGCGTGATGCGCTGACCTTGGGGGTGTTGGCGGTGGCCCACGGCGAAGACGCACGCCGCGCAGCGGTGATGCGCGATGTGCCCGACGTAACCCTGTTTTCGCTCGAGGCGCGGCCTTGGAACCGGGTTGAACTGTTGATCCGCGCCGGGTTTCTGGTGGGCTCAAAGCGGTTCAGCGATTTCATCACGAAGTACAAGCCATGAACATCGCCGCCGTTGTCATTGGCCGCAACGAGGGGCCACGTTTGATTGCCTGTCTGGCGGCGCTGCAGGGGCAGTTGGACCAGATCATTTATGTGGACAGCGGATCAACCGACGGGTCGGTTGCGGCGGCACATTCTGTCGGGGCCAAGGTGATCGCGCTGGATATGTCACAGCCCTTTAGCGCAGCGCGGGCGCGCAATGCGGGGGTGGCGGCGCTATCGGATGATGTGGATCTGGTGCAGTTTCTGGATGGGGATTGCGCGCTGCGCGAGGGGTGGATTGCGACGGCGGCGGGGTTTCTGGCCCGGCATCCGCAGGTTGCTGTGGTCTGCGGACGGCGGCGTGAACGGTTTCCCGAGGCGTCGGTTTACAATGCATTGATCGACCGTGAATGGGACACGCCGATTGGACAGACCTTGGCCTGTGGCGGCGATGCTTTGATGCGGGTCGCGCCACTGCGTGCGGCTGGGGGCTATCGAGAGGGTCTGATTGCGGGGGAAGAACCGGAATTATGTCTGCGATTGCGTCAGCAGGGCTGGCACATCTGGCGGCTGGATGCGGAAATGAGCTGGCATGACGCCGAAATCATGCGCATCGGCCAATGGTGGAAACGCAGCCAACGCGCAGGGCATGCCTTTGCGGAAGGGGCCGCGCTGCATGGTGCCGGGCCTGAACGCCATTGGGTGGGGGAAACCCGGCGGGCGCTGATCTGGGGGGCGGTCCTGCCTGTGGCGGTGCTGGTGCTGGCGGTGGTGCTGTCGCCTTGGGCCTTGCTGTTGGTGCTGGTCTATCCGTTACAGGTTTTGCGTCTGGCGCGGCGTGGCGGCAGGGCTTGGGCCTGCTTTACCACCCTGGCCAAATTCCCCGAAGCTTTGGGCGCCCTGCAATATTTCCTGCGCCGGATCGCGGGCCGGAACTCAAAGATCATCGAATACAAATAGATTTTAGCGCTGGCGCAGCGCCCCGATCATCAACCCCGGCAATATCGCAAAACATTTCGCATAGCGCGGGATCATCCGGCGCGGGCTTTGCAGCACCCGCCAGAACCATTCAAGCGCGAACATCCGCATCACTCCGGGCGCGCGGACCTGATGCCCGGACAGAAAATCCAGCCCCGCCCCGATGGCGGCAAAGCCGACATCCGGTGCGATGCTACGGCCACGGGCGGCGAATATCTCTTGTTTGGGGGCACCGAGGGCGATGAAACACAGGCCCGCGCCGCTGTTGGCAAGATCACGCAGGATGGCATCGGCCTGCGCCCCTGTGGGGTCAAACCCGAAAGGCGGCGCATGAATAAAGGCCACCTTTAACCCCGGCACTTTGGCACGTAGGTCATCTGCGGCGCCTTGCAGGGCCGCGTCACTGCTGCCGATCAGGGCGATGGCACGGTCATTTTCAACACAAAGCCCACAAAGCGGCAGGATCAGATCAGAGCCGGGCATCAATTCAACGGGTTGGCGGGCCAGTTTTGACATCCAGACCACTGGACGGCCATCTGCCACCACCAGATCATGGGCGCGGTAAGCGGCCAGAAACGCCGGATCAACCGGCAATTTTGTCAGGTGATCAAGGTTCAATGTCGCCAATGCGAATCCGGTTTTTTCTTTTAGATGCTTGGTGATGCGCTGAAACAATGCGGCGCGGCCGGGCACATTGATCGCAATCTGGTGGGGGTCTTTGCCAAATTTCATGGCGTTCTGCCCCTTGGCCCAAGGTGGGCAAGGATTGGCAGGACCGGCGGGATGTTAATTAAAGTGTTCATTATCATTGTCTTGTCTGAAAATTAGGGCCGCCCATTGGCGCATTGGGCAGAATCTATCGGGATGACAGCGCGCAGGCCAGATGGTAATTTCCCGCAACGCCATCTGACCCAAGGACCGACATGCCAAACGGTATTGCATATCTGATGCTGCTGATCTGGCCTTTGGTCTGTCTGGCGCTGTTTCGAAAATTGCCGCTGCAACGGGCGCTGATCTGGTCGGTTCTGGGGGGGTATCTGGCATTGCCGCCGCTGACCGAATTCAACCTGCCGCTGGTGCCTGCGATGGACAAAGTGTCGATCCCGAACCTGAGTGTTTTGCTGATCCTGTTGTTTTCGCTTAAGGAAAAGCTGAATATCTGGCCGCAAACATGGATCGGGCGGCTGTTGGTGGCGGGGCTGGTTCTGTCTGCGATCCCTACGGTGATGACCAATGGTGATCCGATCCTGTTCGAAGTGCTGCGCAATGCAGATCCGATTGTGTTTATTGTTGATCAACTGCCCGGACAGTCGATCCGCGATGTGGGATCGGTGTTGATTGCGCAGGTGCTGACTTTGGTGCCGTTCCTGTTGGCGCGGCAATTTCTGGCGGATGAAAAAGGCCTGCATGAAATCCTGTTGGCGCTGATGATTGGCGGTTTGATTTATTCGATTCCCTCGCTGATCGAAATCCGCCTCAGCCCGCAGATGAACGTCTGGATTTACGGGTTCTTTCAGCATTCCTTTGAACAGATGATGCGCGAGGGCGGGTTCCGACCGATTGTGTTCCTGCCGCATGGCTTGTGGCTGGCGCTGTTTGTCGTCAGTAGCCTGATTGCCGCCGCTGCCTTGGTGCGCACCACCCCACCCGAGGGGCGGCTCAAGGCGCTGTTGATTGTCGGCTATCTTGGGGTGTTGCTGGTGCTGTGCAAAAGCCTTGCTTCACTGGCCTATGGTCTGGTGTTGACGCCGATTGCGCTGTTGGTGCCGGGGCGCTGGCAAATCCGGCTGGCGGTGGTGTTTGCGGTGGTGGCGGTGGGGTATCCGATGCTGCGCAATTTCGACGTGGTGCCCACCCATGCGATTTTGGCGCAGGCCGAAGAGATCAGCGCAGAACGTGCGCAATCCCTGGGCTACCGGTTTGACAACGAAGACCAACTTTTGGTGCGTGCGGCAGAAAAACCGCTGTTTGGCTGGGGGGGCTGGGGACGTTCGCTGGTGCGTGATGATGAATCCGGCGAGATTCTGTCCATTCCTGACGGGCGCTGGATCATTGTGTTCGGCACTTTTGGCTGGCTTGGTTATATCTGCGAATTCGGGCTTTTGGCGCTGCCCTTGCTGCTGATGGGGCTCTATGTCCACCGCCGTGGGGATCAGGATATGTCGCCTTATGTTGCGCCGCTTTGCCTGATCCTTGGCATCACCTTGATCGACATGCTGCTCAATGCGACGCTGACCCCGGTCACATGGCTGACGGCGGGGGCGATCATGGGCCATGCGGAAAAAATATTGAAAGACGTCACCCACAGGCCGCCGTTCGCGATGCGGCAACCAATCCTTAACAAATCAAGGCAAAACCAAGGCAAACGCACCGTTTTGTGAGGAAATTCGCCTTAATTGGTCTTTGTTTGTGGTGAAATCAGGCCGGATTGTTGCGCCAAAACTCACGGAAATCGGATTTTTCGCCGCTATTTTGTGGGTGAACGCCGGTTGGCCACAAGAAAATGGAAAATTCGCGTAAAAGCGGCAAATCAAGGCGAAACGCCCTGAAATTTTCCCAATTTCTCCCAGTTCCGCAGGCATATTCCATCTCATTACCCAAGAAGGCGCAAGCGGCCTTGGACATCAAAGGGATTTTTGTAGGAATATGGTTACCACGAAAAACGGCGCGTATTCGGGCGAAGATATCGCAATTGTTGGTATGGCGGTGAATGTACCGGGTGCCGAAGGTGTGGATGCCTATTGGGCAAACCTGCGCGACGGGGTGGAATCGATCCGCCACTTAAGCGAACAGGATTTGCTGGAGGCGGGCGAAAGCCCCGAAAACATTGCCCGCAAGAATTATGTGCCTGCGGCGGCTGTTCTGGATGGCTATGATACTTTTGATGCCGAATTTTTCGGGTTCTCGCCCAAGGATGCGGCCATCCTTGATCCACAACACCGCAAGTTTCTTGAGGTCGCGTGGCAATCCATGGAACAGGCAGGCCATCCGCCAGAATCCCTGAACGGCCCGATTGGCGTCTATGCCGGCTGTGGCATGGGCAGCTATTTCTATTTCAACATCTGTTCTAACCCCGATCTGGTCGATGATGTGGGCATGTTCCTGCTGCGCCACACCGGCAATGACAAAGATTTCCTGTCCACCCGCGTCAGCCATGTTTTTGATCTCAAGGGGCCGTCGATCAACATGCAGACCGCCTGTTCCACCTCTTTGGTGGCGATCCATTATGCCTGTCAGGCCCTGCGCGCTGGTGAGGTCGATATGGCGCTGGCGGGCGGGGTGACCATCGACCTGCCGCAGGGGCGCGGCTATGAATTCAAGGAAAACGAAATCCTGTCGCCGGATGGCCATTGCCATGCCTTTGATCACCGTGCGCAGGGCACGGTTTTTGGCTCTGGTGCGGGGGCGGTGGCCCTGCGGCGCCTGTCCGATGCCCTTGCGGATGGTGATCACATCTGGGGGGTGATCAAAGGATCGGCGGTCAACAATGACGGTGCGGCCAAAGCGGGCTATCTGGCCCCCTCTGTGGACGGCCAGACTGACGCCATTCTCAAGGCAATGGCGGATGCGGGGGTGGATGCGCAGAGCATCGGCTATGTGGAATGCCACGGCACCGGCACCTATCTGGGGGATCCGATCGAGGTCGCCGCCCTGACCGAAGCCTATCGCAAATCCACCACCGAGACTGATTTCTGCCGCATCGGATCGGTGAAAACCAACATTGGCCATCTCGACACAGCGGCGGGGGTGGCGGGTTTTGTCAAATCCACCTTGGCGCTGCACCACAAACAAATGCCGCCCTCGCTGGGCTATGAGGCGCCGAATCCGGCGATTCCTTTTGCAGGCAGCCCCTTTGCGGTGAATGACACATTGCGTGACTGGCCCGCCGGCCATGCGCCGCGCCGCGCCGCGATCAATGCGCTGGGCGTGGGGGGCACCAATGCCCATGCGATCATCGAAGAAGCCCCCCTTCGGGCGGATTCAGAGGAAAGCGACTGGCCGTTTCACGCATTGTGTATTTCGGGCCGCAACAAAGCCGCACTTGAGGCCAACAGCGCCGCGCTGGCCGCGCATCTGCGCGCGCACCCCGAACAACCCCTGGCCGATGTGGCCTTTACCTTGAAAAACGGCCGCCGCGGGTTTGAGAAACGCCGCGTCCTGGTGGCGCAAACCCATGAAGAAGCTGCCGCATTGCTGGAACAGCGCGATAGCCGCCGTGTGTTCAGCCATGATCTGTTGGGGGACAATCCCGACGTGGTGTTCATGTTCCCCGGTGGCGGGGCGCAATATGCAGGCATGGCGCGGGATCTCTATGAAACCGAACCGGTGTTTGTGGAATGGATGGACCGCGGGCTTGCACATCTGCAGCCGCAGCTGGAGTATGACATTCGCGCGTTGTGGTTGCCCGAGGCAGATCAACAGGCCGCAGCGGCTGAGCGCCTGAAACAGCCCTCAGTGCAACTGCCGCTGATTGCGATCACCGAATATGCGCTGGCGCAGCTTTGGATCAGCTGGGGCGTGCGGCCTGCGGCGATGGTCGGTCATTCGATGGGCGAAAATGTTGCCGCCTGCCTTGCGGGGGTGATGCGTTTTGAAGACCTGATTGATCTGGTGCTTTTGCGTGGTCAATTGTTTGACGAAGTGCCTGCCGGCGGGATGCTCAGCATCTCGGCACCGCTGGGGGACATCGAGCCGCTGCTGGGGGATGATCTGGATATTGCTTCGGTGAATGCACCCGAACTGATCGCCGTGTCCGGCCCGCAGGCCGCGCTTGAGGCGATGCAGGACCGCCTGAAACAGGCCGGGATCGAATTTCAACGCATCGCCATCGACATCGCCGCGCATAGCCGCATGCTGGAACCGATTTTAGGGCGGTATCGCGATTGCCTTGCCGGGCTTGATCTGCAAGTGCCACAGATGCCGTTCCTGTCCAACCGCAGCGGTGTTGAAATCACCCCAGAACAGGCCACTGATCCCGATTACTGGGTGGGCCAGCTGCGCAATACGGTGCATTTTGCCGATTGTATCACCACACTGAGCGCCCCGCGCGCACGGGTGTTTCTTGAGGTCGGACCGGGCAAAGCGCTTAGCGCGCTGGCGCAGATGAGCGCGGACATCAGCCCCGCACAGGTTATGTCTTCGCTGCGCCACCCCGATCAGGACATTGCCGATGACATGTATTTCATGTCGGTAATTGGCCGTCTGTGGGCCTGCGGTGTCGAGGCGGACTGGGCGCAAATCTGGGGCGAGGCATCGCGCAACCGCGTGGTCCTGCCAACCTATGCATTCCAGCGCAGCCGCTATTTCATTGCACCGGGCAAGGCGGCGATCACGGCCCCGGCCCCTGCCTTGGCGCGCCAGGACGACATGTCCAAATGGGGGGCCGTGCCCTATTGGCGGCCGCAGTTTGCCAATGCGGATGTGGATGTGATCACCGATCTGGCGGCAACCCCGCTGACATGGTTGGTCTTTGCCGATGCGGCGGGGGTGGCTGGCGCTGTTGAAATCCGTCTGCGCGATGCCGGTCACGCGGTGATCAGCGTGCAGGCAGGCGATTCCTTTGCCCGCGTTGATGATGTGACCTACCGCATTGCCGCCGAACAGGGGCGGGCGGGCTATGACCAACTGATTGCAGATCTGGGTGAACGCGGGCTGATGCCCGACCGGATCGCGCATTTCTGGCTGACCGATGATCAGGTGATGCCCCGCCCCGGCAGCAGCACTTTTGACCGCAATATCGAACAGGGGTTCTGGAGCCTGACTTGGCTGGCGCAATCCCTGACCGAAGCGGGCATTGACGCGCCGCTGCACCTGAGCGTGTTCACCACTGGTGCGGCGCAGGTGCGCGATGAGACGTTGACCCATCCCGAAAAGGCGTTGATCCACGGCCCTGTTGGGGTGTTTCCGCGTGAAATGCCCGATGTCACCTGTGCCTTGATCGACATTGAGCCGCCACAGCCGCCCAACCCGAAGAAATCAGGCTGGTTTGCCCGTGATACCGTGCAAGACAGCGCTGAAGCGGACGATCTGACCGGGCGTTTGATCGAAGACATGATGGCGCGCCCTGCCAATACCTTGGCCGCTTATCGTGGGGTGAAACGCTTTGAAATGGGCTATAAGGCGGCGGCGCTGGAACCCACGGCCACGGACAGTTTCCGCGAGGGCGGGGTCTATCTGATCACCGGTGGTTTTGGCGGGATCGGTCAAACACTGGCCGCGGATATCCTGAACCGCCATCGCGCCACTGTGGTGTTGCTTGGCCGTGATCCCCTGCCAGAGCGCAAGACATGGGACGCATACCTAAGCCATCATGGCATGTCTGATCGCACCGCGCGGCGGATGCGCAATCTGCTTGATCTTGAAACCCTTGCTGCGACCCGTGGGGGACGGATCGACGTGGTGGGGGGCGATGTGGCCAATCTGGCCCAGATGCGCCGGGTTGTAGAGGATGTGCAGGACCGTCACGGGGCGATCACCGGGGTGATCCATGCGGCGGGTGCTCTGGATGACGGGCCGATGCTGGCCAAATCCGATGCCCAGATTGACGCGGTTCTGTCGCCCAAGGTGCAGGGCCTGCGGGTGATCGATCACTTGTTGCCCGATGGCAGCCTTGAATGCCTGATCCTGTTTTCCTCGACCAGCACCGCAACCCGTGCGGCAGGGCAGGTGGATTATGTCGCGGCGAACGCATGGTTGAATGCCTTTGCCGCCGCGCGCCGCGCGGGCCAGACCCGCGTAACGGCGATCAACTGGGGGGTCTGGGCCGATGTCGGCATGGCCGCCAACAGCCTGAGCGGCGGGGCCAGCGATGTTCTGCCCGCCCGCCCGGTCAATGCGGCGCTTTTGGAAACCTCCGGCGCTGATGCCTCGGGTGATCCGGTGCTGCTTGCAGCCTTCAACAGTCACGATTGGCTGCTGGATCAGCACCGCACCAAGGACAATCAGGCGATCATGCCGGGCACTGGATATATCGAATTGCTGGCGGAAACCGCGCGCGTCAAAGGCATGACCCATGGCTTTGACATCCGGGATCTCTATTTCTTGCGCGCCCTGCCGATTGAAGTAGACAAGCCGCGCCAGATGCAGATCAATCTGCGGGCGGAGGGCGCGGGTTTCGCGGCTGAACTGCGCAGTGATTGCGTTTTGAACGGCCAGAGCGGCTGGCAATTGCACGCACAGGCGACGGTTGAACCTCTGAGCATGCCAATACCGCACCCCCTTGATATTTCAGGCATCCAAGCGCGGTGCGCCAGGCTGGAACAGGCCCCTGAGGGCGGGCGTCTGGTGTCGCCCCAAGAGGCCCATCTGAATTTCGGACCGCGCTGGCATGTGCTGCGCGAAACCCGTTTTGGCGCGGGCGAAGGCATCGCCGCCCTGGCGTTGCCACAGGCCCTGCACAGCGATCTGCAGAACGGTCATCTGCTGCATGCGGGGATGATGGACCTTGCGACAGGCTGGGCGATTGATCTGGTGGACAGCTATGACAGCGCCCATCTGTGGGTGCCGGTGTCTTATGGGTTGATCCGCGTGTTTGCGCCGCTGCCCGCTGAGATCCGGTCCTGGGTGCGCCTGTCAAAATCCACTGCGGGCGCAGGGTTTGCCAGCTTTGATGTGACCCTCTGTGATCCGGACGGGAATGTGCTGGTCGAGGTGCGCGATTTTGCGATGAAACGCCTCGAGGGCGGTTTTGCCGCTGCGCCACTGGATCCGCGTGAGGTGCGTTTTGACGCCACAGCACAGGATGATTCCGCCCGCAGCCCCGCCGAGGAACGCCTTGCCTATCTGGTGTCCCAAGGCATCACCGCCGCTGAAGGCCCCCAAGCCCTGCGTCGGGCGCTGGCGCTGGGCCGCGCACAGGTCATGGTGTCCTCGTTGCCGCTGTTGGATTTGATCGCCCAAGCCGACCAGCCGCCGCAGGACCAAAAAACCGCAGGCCAAAGCTTTGAGCGCCCTGATCTGGACGGGTCTTATGTTGCGCCGCGCACCGGGATTGAACAGCGTCTTGCCGAAATCTGGCAGAACCTTCTGGGGGTAAGCCCCGTGGGCATTGAAGACAGTTTCTTTGATCTGGGCGGGCATTCCTTGATTGCGGTGCGTCTGTTTGCCAGCGTCAAACGCGAATTTCAGGTGGAATTCCCGATTTCTGTCCTGTTCGAAGCCCCGACAATCGAAAAATGTGCCGCTTTGATTGTCGCGCAAACCGGTGCAGGCACGGATATGGCTGATGCCGGCGATGGCCCGCCCGCACCCGCTGTGCAGAAATTTGACTATCTGGTGCCACTGAACCAAAGCGAGCAAAAAGATGCAGCACCGCTGTTTGTGGTGGCGGGGATGTTTGGTAATGTTTTGAACCTGCGCCATCTGGCCCTGCCGTTCAGCAAAGAACGCCGCGTGATCGGGGTGCAGGCCCGCGGTCTGATTGGCGACATGGCCCCGCACAATAGCGTGGCCGAAGCCGCCCAAGATTATCTGGCCGAAATCCGCAGCATCCAGCCCCAAGGCCCCTATCTGTTGGCGGGGTATTCCGGGGGGGGCATCACCGCCTATGAAATGGCACAGATGTTGCGCGACGGTGGCGAAGAGGTTGCGGTTCTGGCGATGCTGGACACGCCATTGCCGGTGCGCCCCGCCTTGGAGCGCGCCGATAAGGCCTTGATCAAAATTGCTGAATTGCGTGCCAAAGGCCCGCAATACCTGCTGGAATGGGCCAGGAACCGTTGGGCATGGGAAAAAACCCGCCGTGCGCAGGGCGGCGATGTGGCACCGGATAACAGCGGGCTGGAATTCAACAATATTAAAATCCAGCAGGCTTTCCTTGCCGCAGTGGGGGCATACGACACCCCGGTATGGGACGGCCCTTTGACCCTGTTCCGCCCGCCGCTTGACCCGCGTTGGCATGTCACCAAAGGCCGCGTTGTCAGCGGCGAACGCGAATATGTGTTTGAAGACAACGACTGGCGCAGATACGCGCCGCAGATCGAGGTGATCGAAGTGCCCGGTGATCATGTGTCGATGGTGCTGGCCCCGAATGTCACCGTGCTGGCGCAGGAATTGCGCGAGGTGATCACTGCTGCATTGGACCCTGATCCCGCCAGCGGCTGGTCACAGGTCACGGCGGCGGAATGATGGATATGAACGCCCCTCGTGTGCTGGTGATCGTGTTGAATTACCGCACCGCAGAGATGACCCTGCGGGCGGCAGCGGCGGCGTTGGCGGATATGCCGCAAGGCGCTGAGCTGATCCTCGTGGACAATGCATCGGGTGATGGATCCGGTGTGATCTTGCAAAATGCCATCACCGCCAAAGGCTGGGATGCCCAAGGCCGTGTGCGTCTGATCCTGTCAGCGGTGAATGGCGGGTTTGGCGCTGGCAATAACCTGGGTCTGGCCTGTGCCATGAGCGATGGCAGCGCGCCGGATTATTTCTATGTGCTGAATTCGGATGCCTTTCCCGATCCGGGCTGTCTGTCCAGCCTGATCGCGCATTTACAAAACCACCCCAAGGCCGGATTTGCCGGCAGCCATGTGCGCGGCGAGGATGATCTGGATCATTGCACAGCCTTCCGGTTTCCCTCCATTGCCGGTGAATTTGAAGGCGCGGCACGCCTTGGCGTGATGACGCGGCTTTTGGCCGGGTCGGTTGTGGCCCCGGCATTGCCGCAGACCAGCGCCAAAGTGGATTGGGTGGCGGGGGCATCGGTGTTGATCCGCGCCCGGATGCTGCGTGAAATCGGTGTCTTTGACGAAAATTTCTTTCTGTATTTTGAAGAGACCGATCTGTGCAAACGGGCCAGCCGCGCCGGTTGGGACTGTTGGTATGTGCCCGACAGCCGCGTGGTGCATATCGGGTCGGTGTCCACGGGCATGAAGAACTGGCAGCGCATGCCGGCCTATTGGTTTCAGTCCCGCCAGTATTATTTCTTGAAAAACCATTCCCGCCCCTATGCCGCCGCAGCCCTGTTGGCGCGGTTGGCCGGCGGGGCCATCCATCATCTGCGCTGCGCCGTCTCAGGGCGCAATGTACAAGATCCATCGCATTTTCTGCGTGACCTTGCCCGCCACGGTCTGGGGCTTTTGCCCCGGCTTGCGCGCGCCACGCCACGTCACCCCGCAACGGAGGACAGACCATGACAGCAGCCTTTATTCCAGCCGGTTTCAGCGCCATTCTGATCGGGGATGAATCCCTGACCATTGCCTGTGGCGACATGATGCTGACGGGGGGGCATCGCCTGTCGGCGGTGGTGACACGCGATGATGCGGTGCGGGCCTGGGCCGAAACCAAAGGGTTAACCGTCTGTGCCGCCCCGCGTGATCTGTTGGGCGCGGATGTCAGTGCCGATTGGTTGTTGAGCATTGCCAACCTGCGGATGATCCCTGCCGATGTTCTGGCCCTGCCTGCCAAAGGCGCGGTGAATTTCCATGACGGGCCGTTGCCGCGTTATGCGGGGCTGAACACCCCGGCATGGGCCATTATCAAGGGCGAGGAAACCCACGGCGTCAGCTGGCACATGATTGAGGGCGGCGTGGATGAAGGCGATCTTCTGGCGCAGCGCATGGTGGATATTGCCGCAGATGAAACCGCCTTTAGTCTCAATTCCAAATGTTATGCGGCGGGCATGGAAAGCTTTGGCGCGGTCTTGGCGCAATTGGAAAGTGGGCTGGTGCAGCGCATACCGCAAGACCTGGGCCAACGCAGCTATTTCGCCCGTGATGATCGCCCAGAAAATAGCGGCGTTTTGGATTTCACCAAAGCGGCTGCCGCGCTGTCCGCTTTGGTGCGGGGACTGGATTTTGGCGCATATTGGAATCCGCTGACCACGGCGAAACTGGTGATCGGTGATCAGGTGCTGGTCGTCGGTGCCTTGAGTGTGGACGCGGGTCAGGCCCCGGCAGGGGAAGTGACCACCGTGACCGCCGATCAGGTCAGCATCGGTACTGCCAGCAATCTGGTGACATTGCGCAATGTCACGACATTGGACGGGACCGGCGTGGATTTGACCACAGTGATGGCCAAGGGCGATGTGATTGCCCCGGCCAAGATTGCGCCTTTGACCCTAAAAGACGAATCCCATTGGCGCGGTGTCTTGGGCGGCGCGGAAATGATCACCTGTCCGTTGGCCACAGCATCAACAGGCGCTGTCGAGATGAAAACCCGCGCTTTGGCCAGCCCGACAGGCCAGGACCCGCACAGGCAGGCGGCGGCGCTGGCATTGGTTGCGTTGAATTCTGCGGGGCAGGCGGCAGGAATCGTGGCGCTGGGCCTTGCTGCGTCACATCCGCTGGGGGCGGGGTTTGTACCCCTTTCAGTCACGGCAGATGCCGCGGCGGAATTGCCAGCCGCGCTTGCAGATATCACCAAACAACTGACGCGCGGTCTGGCCAGCGATGGCTTTGCCCGTGATCTGATGCTGCGCGATCCGGCGATTGATGGCGCTACCCCGCCTGCCATCGCGATCAGCTTTGACACAGCACCGGTTGCGGGCTGTATCATGACCCTGGCTGTTACCGATGCGGGGCTGTCGCTGATCTATGATGCGGCTTGCCTGGAGGATGCGGCGGTGGCGCTGCTGGCCGCGCGGTTTGAGGCGGGTTTGGCGCAGCTTGATACGGCGCAGACCTGTCGTGACCTGTGCACTTTGCCCGAAACGGAGCGCGATCAATTGCTGCTGGGCTGGAATGCCACCCAGCGCGCGTATGACCCAATCACCATTCACGCGGCCTTTGCGGCGCAGGTGGCCCGGACCCCGGATGCGGTTGCACTGGTGTTCGAAGATCAAACACTCAGCTATCGCGACCTGAATGCCCGTGCCAACAAACTGGCGCATGTGCTGCGCGACATGGGCGCGGCTGCGGGCATGCCGATCGGGCTTTATGCTGCGCGCGGTGTTGATTTGATGGTGGGGGCGCTGGGGATTCTCAAGGCGGGCGGGGCCTATGTGCCGCTTGATCCGGCCTATCCGACGGACCGTATCGCGCATTACATTTCCGACAGCGCCGCGCCGATCATTTTGACGCAATCCACGCTGGCGGGGCAATTGCCCGCGCATCAGGCGCAGGTTGTGCAGATTGACACTGACCCACGCCTTGCCCTCGCAAAAACCGACAATCCGGTTGCCAGTTCCGGCGCGGATGATCTGGCCTATCTGATCTATACCTCCGGTTCGACAGGCACGCCCAAAGGGGTGATGGTCAGCCACGGCAATGTCGCGAATTTCTGTGCAGGCATGGATGACCGGATCGCGCATGAAAACGGTGCGGTCTGGCTGGCGGTGACCAGCCTGTCGTTTGACATTTCGGTGCTGGAATTGTTCTGGACCCTGTCACGGGGCTTCAAGCTGGTACTGGCGGGGGATGAAAGCCGGACGCTGGTGTCGGATGGCCCGATCGGGCTGTCGGATCGCAAGATTGATTTCAACCTGTTTTACTGGGGCAATGACGATGGTGTCGGCCCCAAGAAATACGAGCTGTTGCTGGAAGGCGCGAAATTCGCCGATGCCCATGGGTTTAACGCGATCTGGACGCCCGAACGCCACTTCCATGCTTTTGGCGGGCCGTATCCCAACCCCTCTGTCACCGGAGCGGCGGCGGCGGCTGTGACCAAAAATCTGGACATTCGCGCGGGGTCTTGCGTGGCACCATTGCACCATCCGGCACGGATCGCCGAAGAATGGGCGGTGATTGACAACCTGACCAATGGCCGGGTGGGTCTGGCGATTGCCAGTGGCTGGCAGCCGGATGATTTTGTCCTGCGCCCTGAAAACACACCACCACAGAACAAACCCGCAATGTATGAAACCATCGACCAGCTGCGCAGATTGTGGCGCGGTGATGCCGTTGAATTCCCGACCAAAGACGGCACGCCTTTTGCCGTGGTCACACAGCCGCGTCCGGTGTCCAAGGAATTGCCGATCTGGGTCACCACAGCGGGCAACCCCGCCACATGGCGTGAAGCAGGTGAGATCGGCGCAAATGTGCTGACCCACCTGTTGGGGCAATCCATTGACGAGGTTGCCGAAAAGATCGGGATTTACCATGATGCCCTGCGTACAGCGGGCCATGATCCGGCGGATTTCAAAGTCACCGTGATGCTGCACACCTATCTGGCCAACAGCCGCACCGAGGCCGAAGCCGTGGCGCGTGAACCGATGAAAGACTACCTGCGCTCTGCAGCGGGATTGATCAAACAATATGCCTGGGCCTTTCCGGCCTTCAAGAAACCCAAGGGTGTGACCAACCCTTTTGAGGTCAATCTCGAAGACCTGTCCGAGGAGGAAATGGAAGGCATTCTGGAATTCGCCTTCCAGCGTTATTTCAATGACAGCGGTATGTTCGGCACTGTGGCAGATGGTCTGGAACGCGCAGAGCAGCTTAAGCGGATTGGCGTGGATGAAATTGCCTGCCTGATTGATTATGGCATCGCCACCGACACCGTCATGGCGGGGCTGAAACCGCTGGCAAAGGTGCTGGCACAGGCCAATACCGCCGCCGTTCTGCGTGATGATGATTATGCGCTGGCCACCCAGATTGTGCGCCACTCCGTCACCCATCTGCAATGCACGCCGTCCATGGCGCAGATGATGGTCACCAACCGCGAGGCCCAAACCGCGCTGGGCCGTGTCAAACATTTGATGGTCGGCGGCGAAGCTTTGCCCGGAACATTGGTGGCGGCGATCAAAGGCTGCACAGCGGCACATTTGCAAAACATGTACGGGCCCACCGAAACCACGATCTGGTCCACCACCCAGAGGATCGAGGATGCCAGCGCCGCCACGGCCGCCATCGGCACGCCGATTGCCAATACTCAGGTCTATGTTCTGGATGATCAGATGCATCCGTGCCCAGTTGGGGTGGCGGGCGAATTGTGGATCGGTGGCGATGGCGTGACGCTGGGCTATTGGCAGCGTCCAGAAATGAGCGCCGAACGTTTTGTCGAAACGCCATTTGGCACAGGCAAGCTGTACCGCACGGGTGATCTGGCGGCATGGCATGCGGGCGGCACATTGGCCTTTATGGGGCGCGCCGATGCGCAGGTGAAAATCCGGGGGCATCGCATCGAATTGGGCGAAATCGAAGCCCGCCTTGCGGCGCTTCCCGACGTGACCCAAGCCATCGTCGTGGCCCAAGACGCAGCAGGCGGGGCGCAATTGGTGGCCTATGTCACCGCAAGTTCAGAAATTTCCGAGGACAGCGCCAAGGCAATGCTTGCCCGTGATCTGCCCGCAATCATGGTGCCCAGCCATGTCATGCAGATCGACAGGATGCCGCTGACCCCGAACAAAAAGATCGACCGCAAGGCGCTGCCCCGCCCCGAACGGCGCAAGGTTGCACGGCCCAGCAGCACGGCGGCGGTGCCAGCCAGTGCGACACAGGCCGCGATCGCAGCCGTCTGGAGCCAGATTCTGGCTGTGCAGAACATCCGGGGCGAAGACAATTTCTTTGCGCTGGGCGGTCATTCCTTGCTGGCGGTGCAGGCGCATCGCGACATCAAGGCGGCGCTGGGGGCCACGCAGCTTTCGATCACCGATATCTTCCGCTTTCCGACGCTGGACGGTTTGGCCGCGCATCTGGACAAGGCCTCAGGTGCGGCCCCCGTTGCATCCGACAGCCCCGTTGATGCCACGCCCGATCCGGTGAAATCCGAAACCATGTCAAAACGCCGGATGATGCGCGCAGGCCGCAGCAAGGCGGGCGCATGATCCCGATGGATTCACTTGATCGGTGCGTACAGATGTACGGGGCGGTGGCCGGGATGTTTCCCGCAGGGGTTGAGGTGGCAGTCGTTGATCCGCGGGCGCCCCAGCCCGGTCTTTTGCCCGCCGAAGCCGCACATGTGGCCGGGGCTGTTGCCAAGCGCCAGCAGGAATTTGCAGCGGGCAGGGCGGCGGCACGTCTGGCGATGCGACGGAATGATCTGGCGATCCCCGCGGGCGATGACCGTGCCCCGATCTGGCCCCAAGGCTGGCACGGCAGTATTTCACATAGTGATCAGTTCTGTGTCGCGGTGGTGACACAGGCCCCGCTTTGCCTTGGTGTCGATCTGGAAGAAGCGGTGCCGCTGGATCAGGATTTGCTGACAAGCATCTGTTCACCCTCTGAAATTGCCGCGATTGCCGGGCCGGATCAATTGCTGTTGGCCAAGATCGTCTTTAGCGCCAAGGAGGCGGCCTATAAGGTGCAATATCCGCTGACAGGGGTTTTGTTCGGGTTTGATCATCTGGCGGTGTCGCTGGATTGGGTCGGCGGTGCATTTACCGCGCGGTTTGAAAAACCAGCAGGGCAATTTTGCGCCGGCGATCAGATTGACGGGCACTTTGCCTTGATCGGGAATCATATTGTCACCACGGCGACGTTTGACCACCGGACCCCGTAAAGAAAGTATTCCGATGCCCAGATTGACCCGACGTGTCGCGCTTTCCGGTCTTGCCCTTGCTGCGGGTGGCGGCCTCTATTGGGCACAGCATACCCCGAAAGGACAGGCCAAAGCGCAGGCGCTCTATGCCACGCCCTTGCCCGGACCTGCGGGCGGATTGCGGGTTTTTCACCTTGGGCATTCCTTGGTCGGGCGCGATATGCCCGCGATGCTGGCACAGCTTGCAGGCACGGATCACCACTATGCAAGCCAGCTGGGCTGGGGCACATCCCTGAAACAACATTGGGAACCCGATCTGGCGATCAACGGCTTTGCACAGGAAAACGATCATGCGCGGTTTCGTCCGGCCCATGCGGCGGTTGGATCGGGGGAATATGATGCGGTGGTCCTGACCGAGATGGTCGAGATCCGCGATGCGATCCGCTATCATGACAGTGCGCGCTATCTGGCGCGCTGGGCGGGGCTGGCCTGGGATGCCAACCCGAAGACCCGTATTTATCTGTATGAAACATGGCATCACACCGATGACGGCAATGGCTGGCTGTGGCGGATAGACCGTGATCTGCGCAAGTTCTGGCAGGGCCGTGTGAAATATCCCGCCCTTGCCAGCGGCGATGCGCCGATCCATCTGATCCCGGCCGGGCAGGTGATGGCCGCCTTTATCCGTGCCGCGCAGGCACGGGGCGGCGTGGGCGAGATAACCGGCATTGATGATCTGTTTACCAAACATGCAGACGGCACCGCCGATACGATCCATTTCAATGATCTGGGGGCCTATCTGGTGGCATTGACGCATTTTGCGGTGCTGTATCACCGCAAGCCCTTTGGCGTGCCACACCGGTTGAACCGCGCGGATGGCACGGCGGCCATTGCCCCCTCAGATGCGGTGGCACAATTGATGCAGGAAACGGTTTGGGCGGTGATCCGGCGCCATCCTGAAACGGGGGTTGCGGCATGAGCATGATCAGCACTGTCTTTTCCTTGTTGATGATCGGTCAACTCCAGATTGCCGGTCTGGGCCCGCACCCGACCCTGACCCAAACCCAGCCATTGCCCGATCTGGTATCCGTTGCCGGTAAAACCGAAAATGGCCCCCAGATTGGCATTGGTCTGGCCGCTGTTCGCGATTGGTCCAGCCAACAGCCGTTTCTGGATGTGATGAAAACCGCCCGCCAGTGGATCGGACACAAGCCCAAACGCTGGGGGGGCATGGAATACCGGGAACTGGCCGAGGGCGGTTTTCTGGATGATCAGGGCTGGCCCGTTGCCATGCCCCGCAGCCTGAGCAGCATCGGCACGCTGGTGCTGACGGATATGCCCGACACCGCGGTTTCACTGGCGGGGCGGTATGTGCTGCGCTTTGACGGTCAGGGCGTGATCGAAGTATCGGGACGGGCGCGCAACATCCGCTATGGGGCAGGCGAGGTACGGTTTGATTACACGCCGGGGCCGGGGCCTGTTGAAATCCGCATCCAGCGGATCAACCGTGCCGCGCCGCTGCGCAATATCACCCTTGTGCGCGAGGATCATCTTGATCTGTTTGATGCAGGTGCGCTGTTCAACCCCGATTGGACCGCACGGTTGGCGCATTTCAAATCCCTGCGGTTTATGGATTGGGCCGAGACCAACAACTCGGATTTGGCGCATTGGGCAGACCGGCCTTTGGTCAGCGATGTAAGCTATGCGCAGGGCGTGCCGGTCGAGGTGATGATCGCGCTTGCCAATCAATTGCAGATAAATCCGTGGTTCAACCTGCCGCATCAGGGGGATGATGATTTTGTGCGTGCCTTTGCGCAGATGGTGCGCGATGACCTTGATCCTGACCTGACCGCCTATGTCGAATATTCCAACGAAGTCTGGAACTGGCAATTTGCACAGGCCCGTTGGGCCGATGAACAGGCGCTGGTCCGCTGGGGGCACAACGACAAATGGATGCAATATTACGGTGTCAGGGCCGCAGAGGTGGCACAGATCTGGACGCGGGTGTTTGACGGCAGTGCAGATCACCGTTTGGTCAATGTGATCAGCAGCCAGACCGGATGGCTGGGCCTTGAAACCGAGGCGATGAACGCGCCGATGGGACAGGCCAAGGGCGCTGCGGCCCCTGTGGAAGCCTTTGATGCCTATGCCATTACCGGCTATTTCGGCGGTGTTCTGGGCCTTGAGGACCGCGAGGCGATGGTCAAGACATGGCTGGCGGATAGCCTGTTGCAGGCCCAGACCGAAGCACTTGATGCTGATCTGTCGGGGCAGGGGGCCAGTGCCTATATCGCCGCGCATCGCTATGATCTGGCCAATGCGATGGCGGGGCGGGAATTGTTTGACGGGTCGCTTAGCAACATTGTGGATGATACCCTTGATGATCTGATCGGGCGGGTCTGGCCTTATCACGCCCAGGTTGCGCAGAAACACGGGCTGGATTTGTTGATCTACGAGGGCGGTAGCCATGTTGTGGGCATCGGCGGGCAGGTCGAAGATGCGGAATTGACGGCATTTTTCAAGCAGTTCAACTATTCCCCGGAAATGGGGATGTTATATCAATCACTGTTGGCAGGGTGGCAAAGCCTGGATGGAAAACTGTTCATGGGCTACTCTGACGTGTATAACCCGACAAAATGGGGGTCGTGGGGCGGATTGCGCCATCTTGATGATCAAAACCCCCGCTGGGATGCATTGATAGGCCTGCAATGAGCACAACCTCGATCCTGATCCCCGCCCATAATGAAGCGGCCTATCTGCCCGCCTGCCTTGTGGCGCTGCTGGCCTCTGATGCGGTGCGCGGCGCGGTTGAGGTGGTGGTGATCGCCAATGGGTGCAGCGATGAGACCGCATCATTGGCCAGGGAATATTCAGATCAGGCACATCAAAAGGGTTGGCAGCTCAGGGTGCTGGATCTTGCCGAGGGTGGCAAACTGGGCGCGCTCAATGCAGGCGAGGCCGCAGCGACAGGGGATGTGCTGATCTATCTGGATGCCGATGTGGTGGTATCACCGCCTTTGATCCGGCAGATCAGCGATGCTTTACAGGTCGGTGCGCCGCGCTATGCCAGCGGCCGGCCCGATGTGATGGTGCACCACGACAGATTGACCCGCCATTACACGCGGTTTTGGCTGACCACACCGTTTATGACCCACGGCGTGCCAGGGTTCGGGGTGTTCGCCATGAACCGCGCCGGACGGGCGCGTTGGGGCAAATGGCCTGATATCATCTCGGATGACACTTTTGCGCGGCTGAACTTCCGCCCCCATGAACGGCTGTCAGTGCCTGCGCGCTATGAATGGCCGATGATCGAAGGCTTTGCATCCCTGGTCAAAGTGCGCCGCCGCCAAGACATTGGCGTGGCCGAAATCGAAGAATGTTATCCCGAATTGATCGCCAATGATGACCCCAAGGATCACGTTGTTCCGATCTGGCGTCGGGCATTGCGCGATCCGCTGGCATTTGTCGCCTTTGCAGCGGTGCGAATTGCCATCAAACTGCCGCTGTTCACCTCTCCAGACCGCTGGGCGCGGGGCAGGTAGGCCCGCGGTCTGCTAGGTGATCCGGCTGCGGGCGTACTCTAGCGCATATGGCTGGCCAGTTTTGCGGCCTCTGTATCAATGTCATGGCGTTCCAAGACCCGCAGGCGCCCTGCCTGACCCATCTTGGCCAGTCTTGGCAGCGCGGCTTTGGCAAGGGTATCCATTGCAGCCGCTAAGGCCGTTGGATCGCCGGCAGGCACCAGCCATCCGGTTTCGCCGTTCACCACCAGTTCAGGGGTGCCTCCAATATAGGTGGCAATCACCGGACGCGCCGAGGCCATCGCTTCCATAATCACCATCGGCAACCCTTCGGCAAAGCTGGGCATGATAATCGCATGGGCCTTGGCCAGTTCGGAACGTACCCGCGCTTCATCGACCCAACCGGGCAGGGAAACCCGATCTTGCAACCCGTGTTTCTTGATTCTTGCTTCGATAAGTTCGCGCATGTCACCATCGCCCAGCAGGGTCAGATGCAGATCGGGGCTTGTCACCTGTGCCAATGCGTCGATCAGGGACAGCTGGCCCTTTTGTTCAACAAAGCGGCCAATGGCGACAATCCGGCGCGGGCCTTTGGGCAGCGGGGCGGGATCGGCAAAATGTTCGGGTTCAATGCCGCAATGCACCACCTTGATCCTGTCCCAGTCATCTGCATCGGCCCAGCGGCACAATTGGCTGCGGCCAAACTGGCTGATGGCGACAGTAAAGGCGGCATGTGTCATCTTTTGTGTCAGGGACAGGGCGCGCGGGGCGTCAAATTCTTCGGGGCCATGTACGGTGAAGGAATATTCCGGCCCGCCCAAAAGATGTACCAGCATCGCCACCGCGGCGGCATTGGTGCCAAAATGGGCGTGCATATGGGTCACGCCTTCGGCTTGGCACCGCTGTAGAACATAGCAGGCTTCACCAAGATAGATCAGATGCCGCATCCGGCCGTTTTCCGACACGCCGCCTAAATCCCATGCCGCCTTGAACGCCGTTTTGAAGGCCGTTGGATCAACGCGCAGCACATCCCACACCGCCCGGATCAATTGTGCGGCCCCCTGTGCCAGCACAAATTCGGTTTTTGCGGCTTCGGCCTTATCGGCAGGATCAACAAGGGTTTCGGTTGTCGGACGCATGGCAAACCGGAAAATATCATGACCTTGTGCTTCTAAGGCGTTGATCTCGCGGCGGATAAAGCTATGCGAGGGCTGCGGATAGGTGTTCAGAATATAGGCGATCTTCACAATATGTCCTTTGGCAATGCACTGCGACCTTAGCGCAGTTTTGCAAAAACCTGAATCACTTAACGCTGTCTGATATCAAAGATTTCAACGCATTAAGTAACATCCCCCGAAACAGTGATTTCGAGAGGTGCTTTGGCGTCAAATCTTGGCGCGGGGGGCAGAGGGGGCAGGTCTTTGCTGTCGGGGCGGGCGGTTTTTGACGCTTGTACTTGTCGCGTCGGGTTAACCTTGATGCAGTTTGCGGGCCTGCCGGGCCGCGCGGCCGCGTTGGCCTGCGGCGCGACGTTTGTGCCAGAACTGCGACAGGCCGCCGCCGGATTTACCGGTTTTTACCGCCGGAATAGACACCACAGGGCGCAGACCGGTTTCGCGTTCCATCTGCCGTGCAGAACGCACAACGGGGTTCAACACGTCCAGCCCAAAGGCGGCAGCAAGGGCAAGGGCCGCCGAAACCATTGCCCCCATGAGCGCAATGGTTTTGCGGCTGCGGCTGATGGCGGTTTGCGGAATTTGTGCCTCTTCGAGGGTGATCATACGCTCACTGCGCGCACCGGCCTCAAGGGAAAATCCGACCTCGGCCTCGCTGCGCCGGGTGGTGATGACATCCAATTGACCCTGAATGCGGGCCCGTCTGCGACTGTATTCGGCGAGGGCGCGTTCGACCTCGGGGGTGGTTTCGAGGCTGGCACTCAGGTTTGTACGCCGCGTATCCAACAGCCGCCGTTGGGTGGTCAGTGAATTCAACTGGCCGTCGATTTCTTTTTCCTGCTTTTGCACGGTTTCTTCACGCATATTGCGGTCAATACGGGCGCGGGCCAGTTGGGCGGCAATGATCTCGCGGTCCAGTGACAAAAGCGATTGATTGAGGCTGGCGATCTCGTCGCGGCGAAATTCCAAGCTGCCTTCGATGGACAGATCATTCGCGGCACGAAAGGCCGAAAGCTCGGTTTCCAGCGCCTCCATATCGCGCAGCAATTTTGCCTCTTGCTGTTCAAAAAAGTCCAAAGTCTCGCGCGAAGTTTCTTCGCGTTGCGCCATCGCAAGCGCACGGGTGCGGCTGGCAATTTCATGGGCGATGGCTTGGGCGTTTTCGGGGCTGGCCATATTGGCGGTGATTGTCAGTACAGAAATGGCACCATCATCAGCAAAGCCCTCGCGCACTGCGGCCATCCCGGAAATGGAGATGGATTCGCGCAAAAGCCCGATTTTTTCGATCTGCATCAATCCGGGCATGTCACTGTAAAGGCCGAATTTATCGATCACTTCCAACAGGCTGCTGCGGGCCATGACCTGTTGTTCGATCAATTGCAAACGCCGCGCCGCCGACCCGTCCACCGTGGAAGGGGCAAGGTCGTCCTTGATCTTGGGCTGTTCGATCTGGATCACTTCGGCGGCGCTATAGACATGCGACTGGGCCAGGGCAAACAAGACCGACCCCGCACAGCCAAGCAGAAAAATCGCAGCAATCATGCCCGCGCGGCGGCGCAGGAAATCTATCAAATCGTCCAGTGTGTGGATCGGACCCATGCGTGCTCTATCCTAATAACCTCATCGTGATCAGTTTTTTCTGATTCCGGATGGTGTGTAGTAATCAAAAAAATCAGGCCAGAATAGGGCAGCTTCGTGCAGAAGGTTGGAGGCTTTCAGCGAAACCTGCGGATACTGGAGGCGCGTGCATTGTTCAGGACAACCCCCAAAAGTGGCACCTGACTGTCCAGCATCCGTTCACATTCCAGCAATTCGCGGCTTAGGGTCTGGGTGCCGTCAGACACCACCAGAACCGCATCCAGCTGTGGCATGAAGGCCGACACATCATCACATTCCAACATCGGTGGCAGGTCATAAATCACCAGATCGGGACGCAGAGAACCTGTCATGCGGGCCAATGTCGATTGGGTTTTCGGGGCTTGCAACACTTCGGCGGCGCTGCGGGATACGGTGCTGTTCACCCCCAAGGCCAGCGTGTCGTTGATCCGCAGCAGATGATCCTGATCGGCCATGCCACCGTCAAGATAGGCTTCCATTGTGCCGGTCGGGGCCAGACCAAAGGCTTTGGCAATGCCGGGGTTGCGCAGGTTGAAATCCATCAAAACACTGCGGGACCCCGCCACGCGTGACAGGCTTTTGGCCAGATGCGCGGCGGTATAGGTGGTCCCGCAGCCCGACGTAGGTGCGGTGATACCGATGTGCACCCAGCCGTTTTCTTGTGTGGTTTGGCGCAGACGGGTGCGCAGCAGATCAAAGGCACGCTCAGAGGCCTCATGGCCCTCTGCGCCCACTGCCGCATCCGTCGAGGTCAGCGCCTGACGCAGGTCGTCGCGGGCCATGGGCAGATCGTCCCACCCTGTTGGCGCCACAGCGCGCTCTGGTGTGGTTTTGCGCGCCGGCACCGCTGTGGTCGCAGGGGGCATATGGGGCCGGTCCGCTTGGGAAACCGGGGCCGCATAGGCATCATCCAGCAATCGGCGCTTGGCCTGTTCGCCCAGATCACGACGCGGGCGGATGCTATGGCCCAGACCAGCGGCAGAAATCGCGATCGCGGCATCCAATTGGTTGCCGGTCATATCGTCAGAAAAATACGTATCTTTCATTGTGGTGCCTCTGGGTTGCTTGGTCAGGTGCCGTGTCGAATTAAACTGTGTCGAGGGGTGCGGGATCAGCAGCCGGTGCCGCGCAGCACCACACCGATTGTTTTGAACAGAACCGCAAGGTCCAGTTTCAGGGTCAGGTCGCGTTCATAGGTGGCGTCGATTTGGTTGCGGTAGCTAAAGCCGTTATTGTTGCGCAGTGAAATCTGCCACAATCCGGTGATGCCGGGGCGCAGGGCCTCATAGGCTTTGGCGTTGCCATACATCGCCAATTGTCCGGGCAGCATCGGGCGCGGGCCAACGATGCTCATATCGCCTTGCAAAACATTGAAAAGCTGTGGCAATTCGTCCAGCGATGTCGCCCGCAAAAACCGGCCTACGCGGGTGACACGCGGATCATTGCGCAGTTTTTGCAATTCATCCCATTCACGGCGCATCTCAGGATCGCTTGCCAGATAGGTTTCCAGCACCGCATCGGCGTTGCGCACCATGGTGCGCAGTTTCAAGATCGAGAAACCAGCGCCTTTGCGGCCCAGACGGTCCTGCGTATAAAAGGGCGATCCACCTTCGACCCACAAGGCCAGGGCACAGATCCCGATCAGCGGCAGCGAAAACGGCAAGGTCAGCAGCACAAACAGCAGATCGACCAACCGCTTGCCAAAATCACGGTACATATAGAACGGCGCGGATTTGCGGGCGATGGCGGCATCCCAGACATAGCTGTGCGGCGCCACAGGGGCGGCACGCTGCGCTGGATTGCGCTGCGGCGCTGTCATGTCAAACAGTCCAAAGTTCGGCCCGTCCACGTTAAATTTCTTCATGCCAACCCCCCAGGGTCAATCGCAGTTCGTTTCGTGACAGAGCGGCGCATCCGGCCTGTCAATCCTGTCCAAATCGGGCCTGCGGCGCTGCGGTGATCTTGCGGCAGCAGCCATCACCAATTTGCGCAGGCACCGGCTTCTGTCTTTTCGCCCCGATCACGGCATCTTGTTGCCGCATTTGCGAAAGGTCAGATAAATGGCGCAGAATTCTTGAACGATCTATAACATCTTTAAGTCACATTTGATGCGAATTCTGCGAAACAAACTGTTTCCGAAACGTGCAAAACGGTTTTGCCCCGAAGGGAAAATGTCTTTTAAACTTATGGGGATAAGTGGCAGCCCGTAGGGGAGTCGAACCCCTCTTTTCAGGTTGAAAACCTGACGTCCTAACCGATAGACGAACGGGCCACTGTCTGTGAGCGGTTCATTAAGGAATGCCGCGCAGGGGCGCAAGCATAAATTTCAAACAAAGTGCAAAAAACGTTGCTCAGGCCGGTGCGGCATCCTCGAGGCGCAGTTGAACGCTCTGCCGGCCGCGCCATGTGTTGATATCCAGACGCCCGGCAAGGTGAAAACGCGCGCCGCCGTGATTCTCAAGGGCCGGTCCCAGCGGCCCGTCAAAGGCACCAAAGGCGATTGCGTCCATTTTTGGGCCCAATCCATCGCCGAAACTGATCTTGAGGTGGCTTTCACCCACCCGTTTGGCAAAAAAGATTTTCATTTCGGCAAACACATAGCGCGGGGCAGGGGCGGCCGCGCCAAAAGGGCCGGCCGTTTCGATCATGTCGGCCAGTTCCACCGTGGCGGCCTGCGGCATCAACAGGCCGGTGACGGCTAAATCCGCAGGTCCGGCCAGATGTGCGCCCTGTTTGGCCAGCAATTCCGCCAGACGCGCCATCGCGGGTTCGATTTTGTCCTCGGCCACAGTCAGCCCGGCAGCCATCTTGTGCCCGCCGCCCTTGATCAACAATCCCTCGGCGGCAAGGCGTTGAATCGGCGCCCCCAGATCAATGCCGCTGACCGAACGCCCCGATCCTTTGCCAATGCCGTCTTCGACACCAATCACAATCGACGGGCGATTCGAGGCTTCTTTGAGCCGCGAGGCGACAATGCCCACCACACCGGGGTGCCAGCCCGGACCAGAGGCCCAGACCAGCGGCGCATCATAGCCGCGTGTTTCGGCCTGATCCATCGCGGCAGCCCGCACCGCTGCTTCGACATCGCGGCGTTCGGTGTTAAATATGTCCAGCCGTTCGGCCAGGGCCGCGGTTTCATGCGGGTCATCCGAGGCCAACAGGCGCGCGCCCAGATCGGCCTGCCCGATGCGCCCGCCTGCATTGATGCGTGGCCCCAAAAGAAATCCGAGATGATAGGCGGTGGGGGCGGTGTCCATCCGCGCCACATCGGCCAGGGCCGCCAGTCCGGGACGGTCCCGCCGTGCCATCACCCGCAACCCCTGACGCACAAAGGCGCGGTTGACCCCGATCAACGGCGCCACATCGGCCACGGTGGCCAGACCGACCAGATCCAGCAGCGCCATCAGATCAGGCCCTTTGACCTGCGCCTCGCGCAATTGCCGCCCCGCTTCGACCAACATCAAAAACACCACCGCCGCCGCACAAAGATGCGCAGAGGCGCCGTCTTCGTCCTGTCGGTTGGGGTTCACCACCGCCAGGGCATCCGGCAAGGTCTCGCCACCCAAATGGTGATCCAGCACAATCACATCCGCCGCCTGTGCCGCCGCAATCGGACCATGTGACAGGGTGCCACAATCGACACAGATGATCAGGTCATGCGCCGCCGCCAGCGCCGCCATTGCCGCGTCATTGGGGCCATAGCCCTCGTCGATACGGTCGGGCACATACAGCGTCGCCTGATGGCCCATGTCGCGCAGCCAGATCAGCAAAAGCGCCGCCGAACTGCCTCCATCCACATCGTAATCGGCAAAGACCGCGATTTTTTCTCGGTTGCGCAGGGCGCTCAGAAACCGCGTGGCGGCTTTTTCCATGTCTTTGAGAGAGCGCGGATCCGGCATCAGATCGCGCAGGGCAGGGGCCAGAAACGCCTCTGCCGCTTGCGCAGGCACACCGCGCCGCGCCAGAATCTGACAGACTGCCATGGGCAAGGTGCTGCGCTGCAAGATCAGCTCGGCTGCGCGTTCCACTTCGACGCCAGGACCAACCCAGCGTCTGCCGGTCAAAGAAGCCTCTACGCCCAGAAAGTTCACGCGCCGGCCTCCTCTTTCTTTTTCATTTGGCCTTTAAACCTCCCCGCGAAGCGCCCCGCAAGTGCTGCGGGCGCTGGGGTCAATCAATGGCTGTCGACGGGGGTGCGGTAATTGATGCGCCGCACCGATCCGGTCTTGGAACGCATGATCAGGGTCTCGGTGGTCAGCCAACCGGGTTCGCGTTTCACACCGGGCAGCAACGTGCCGCCGGTAACACCGGTGGCGGCAAAGATCACGTCTTCGGTGACCATTTCATCACGGGTGTAAATCCGGTCGAAATCGGTGATTCCGGCTTTGCTGGCGCGGCCCCGTTCATCATCATTGCGAAACAACAGGCGGCCATACATCTGCCCGCCCATACATTTCAATGCGGCCGCAGCCAGCACACCCTCGGGGGCGCCACCTTCGCCCATATACATGTCGATACCGGTGTCGGGATCCGCGCAATGCATCACCCCTGCCACATCACCATCGGTGATCAGACGGATCGCAGCACCTTTGGCGCGGACCTCGGCAATCATCGCCGCATGGCGCGGGCGTTCAAGGATACAGACGGTGATATCGGCCACATCACAGCCTTTGGCCCTGGCCAAGGCGTCAACACGTTCACCGGCGCTCATGTCGAGGGTCACAACATCCGCCTCATAGCCCGGACCAATGGCAAGTTTGTCCATATAGACATCCGGGGCGTGCAGCATCGACCCGCGCGGGCCCATAGCAATCACAGTCAAGGCGTTGGGCATGTCTTTGGCAGTCAGCGTGGTGCCTTCCAGCGGGTCCAGCGCGATATCCACCCCCGGGCCATTGCCGGTGCCCACTTCTTCTCCGATGAACAACATCGGCGCTTCGTCGCGTTCGCCTTCGCCGATCACCACAACACCGGCAATATCGAGCAAGTTCAATTGTTCGCGCATGGCGTTGACCGCGGCCTGGTCGGCGGCTTTTTCGTCGCCTTTGCCAATCAATCGGGCCGAGGCAAGGGCTGCGGCTTCGGAAACGCGGGCAAGGCCCAGCGACAACATGCGGTCTTGGAATTCGGCGATCACGGTCATGGCTTGTCCTTGGTGGTCAAAAAGTCAGCCCATCCTCTACCCGCCGATCTGCTTTGGCACAAGCGTGCTGTGACAGGGCGGCAGCAGGGATTGCCCCGTGATCCCCCGTGTTCAGACCTCTTCGATGCGCAGCGCCACAGGTTCACCCGCCAGAACCCCGGTGCCCTGCATATCGGCCAAAGCGGCCTCAAGCGCGGCATGGGTGGTCTTGTGGGTCACGATCAAAACCGGTGCAGAGGTGTCGTCGTGTTCATATTGACGCATCCGGTAGATGCTGACGCCCGCTGCGCCCAGGACTGTGGCGATTTTTGCCAATGCACCGGGTTTGTCAACCAGCGCCATGCGCAGGTAATAGGGCGCCGGGGTTTGTGATCGTGCGGGTTTGGCGTCTTCTAGCGTCGCGGCAGGCTGACCAAAGACCGGTCCGGTCCAGCCACGGGCAATGTCACAGATATCGGCCAGAACCGCGCTGGCGGTCGGGCCTTCGCCCGCACCGGCCCCGCGCAAGACCACCTGACCCACGGCATCGCCTTGGATCACCACCATATTGGTGCCGCCGTCCAACTGGCCCAGGGGCGATGTATCGGGCACAAGGCAGGGCTGCATGCGCTGTTCCAGGCCCCGTCCGGTTTTCTGCGCCACCCCCAGCAGTTTGATCTTATAACCCATATCCGCAGCGGCATTGATGTCTTCGATGCTGACCCGTTCGATGCCGTCAATCTGGATGCCGTCAAAGTTGACCTTGGTGCCAAAGGCAATCGCACTGAGGATCGCCAGTTTATGCGCGGCATCAATGCCACCTACATCCAGTTGCGGGTCCGCTTCGAGATAGCCAAGGCCATCGGCCTCGGCGAAAATTTCCTGATAGGTTTTGCCGGAATTCTCCATGCGGGTCAGGATGTAGTTACACGATCCGTTCATCACCCCCATGACGCGGGTGATTTCATTGCCCGCCAGACCTTCGGTCAGGGTTTTGATCACCGGAATGCCGCCCGCAACCGCCGCTTCATAGCGCAGGGCAAGGGATTTGGATTCGGCCAGTTCGGCAAGGCTTTGACCGTGGATGGCCAGCATTGCCTTATTTGCGGTCACCACATGTTTGCCCGCCTTGAGTGCCGCTTCGGTGGCGTCCCTGGCGGGGCCGTCTTCGCCGCCCATCAATTCGACAAAGACATCCACATCCGCCCGGGTGGCCAATGCCACGGGATCGTCTTCCCATGCATAGCCGGACAGGGACACCCCGCGATCACGGCCCTTGCTGCGGGCCGATACGGCGGAAATTGTGATCTCGCGTCCGGTGCGCGCCGCCAGCACTGCGGTTTGCTGGCGGATGATCCGCAGCACACCGACACCAACCGTGCCCAATCCAGCGATACCAAGGCGAAGCGGGTCAGACATAGGTGTTTCCTTTGCGGCAATTCAAAACGGGGCTTACTGCCAGAGGCAGTAGGTTTCATTGGCGATGTAGCCCGTTCGCGCTGCGCATGCAACGCGGCAAACCCTCTTGCCGTGGCTATTGCAGCCCTTGTTGCAGGCGTTGTTTTTCGACCCCTGTCAAGACCGATCCGCGCAGCCGGCCCGCGCGGGCGCGCAGGCCGGCCAAACGGGCATTCAATTGCGCCTGTGTCTGCACCGGGTCAACCGAAAGGGAATCGGTGCTGGTCTCAAGGGTGCCAAGCGGGACCAGCCTGGCATAATCGGCATTTTGCAGCTCTGGCAGAACTGTGTCTTCGAGGGCCGGAAACCGGGTGCAGCCCGCCAAAGCAGCCAGGGCAATCGCCAAAAGCAAAGAAGGACAGATGCGCATCATGTCTCTGTTTTTGCATCACCGGCAGGGCGCGCGCAAGCGGGCTTTGCTTTTGAACGATTGTTCATTAAATTGACGCAATGGCACGTACCACAGGTTCACATTCCGATATCACCGGCCCGAGGGTGCGTGCGGCGGCGCTACGGCTGTTTGCCCGTGGCGGCTATGCGGCGGTGTCCATGCGTGCGATTGCAGGCGAGGTCGGTGTGCAGGCGGGGGCGCTGTATAATTACACGCCGGACAAACAGACACTGCTGTTTGATCTGATGCAGGCGCATCTGAGCGATCTGTTGGACCAGCTGCCGCAGGACCGGCCTGATGATCCACTGGTGGCGCTGCGGGAATTTGTTGAATTCCACATCCGCTTCCATGCGGATCGCCCCGACGAGGTGTTCATCGCCTATATGGAGCTGCGCAACCTGACACCGGAAAACTTCAGCCGCATCGAAGCCCTGCGGCGCCGCTACGAGGACCGCCTTGAAGTGATCTTGCAGGCGGGGGCGGCGCGAGGGGTGTTTGTGGTCAGCGACAGCAAGATCGTCACGCTTGCACTGATTGCGATGTTGACCGGGGTGAACACATGGTTCCGCGAAGGCGGGCGTCTGACGCTGGCCGAAGTGGCCGCGCAGTATTGGGATATGGTGCGCAGGGCGGTTGGCGCGGCCTAGGGGCGCTGTTGCTGTGGTGCCTGTGGCCTGAATTGCATTTGAGTTTAATTGGCCAAATGAACCAGCGGGCCAAATGAACCAGCGGGATGTGCGCGATGTCCCGCGGGGGCCTTGGGATGACAGGGCGGCGCGATGTGCCGCCCTGTTTTGTTTGGTTTTAATGCGCCGGTTTGATGAAGGTGCCGTTTTGCAAATCCTGCAAAGCCTGCATCAATTCGGCGCGGGTGTTCATCACGATGGGGCCGTGCCATGCTACGGGTTCTTCGATCGGTGCGCCGGAAATCAGCAGGAACCGGATGCCTTTGGGGCCCGCCTGCACTGTGACCTCATCCCCGGTGCCAAAGCGGATCAGCGTGCGATCCCCTGAAAGGTCGCGGATGTTGAGTTCCTGACCTGCGACCTCTTTTTCCAGCAAAACACCGGAGGGCGCAGAGGCATCGGCAAAAGCCCCGGCACCGTCAAAGACATAGGCAAAAGCGCGGCGGTAGGTGTCGATCTTGAAGGTCTTTCTGACGCCGGCAGGCACAAAGACATCCAGATATTGCGGATCAGCGGCAATGCCGTCCACGGGGCCGCGTTTGCCCCAGAATTCCCCGGTAATGACCTTGACCCGCGTGCCGTCATCATCGGTGACCACCGGAATATCGGCCGAGGTGACATCCTGATAGCGCGGCGCGCACATTTTCTGCGCCGAGGGCAGGTTGCCCCACAGTTGAAAGCCGTGCATCTGGCCACGGATGTTTCCATGCGGCATTTCCTGATGCATGATCCCTGATCCGGCGGTCATCCATTGCACGTCACCTGCACCCAAAGTGCCGGTATTGCCCAGTGAATCGCCATGTTCCACGGTGCCTTCCAGCACATAGGTGATGGTTTCGATGCCGCGGTGGGGATGCCAGGGAAAGCCCTTTTCGAAATCCTGCGGGCGTTCGTTGCGAAAATCGTCAAACAACAGGAAGGGATCCAGCTCTGACGGATCTTGAAACCCGAAAGCGCGGTGCAGTTTAACGCCGGCACCTTCCAGTGTCGGTGTGGCGGCGCGGGTTTCCAAAGTGGGTCTGAGAGACATTGTAGGCTCCTTTATCAGCGTTGGCATGAATATAGGGTGGCGGGGGCGGCGCGCCAATCACCCAGAAATCCACCCTGACTGTGCGTGATCGCACAGAGGAAGGGTTATCCGGCTTTGCGCCACCACTCAGAGGGCTTGCTGCGTTTGCCACGCTTGCGGTCCAGCCACAGGGCGAGTTTGCGCAGCGGTGACAGGGCCAGTTTCAGCCACAGGCGATGGGGCCATTTGTCAAAGTCGCGGTTGAACGGACAGACCCGCATACAGATCGCACAATCAGAGGATAGTTTGGCCCAGAACCCGAAACATTTTTCCGCATCCGAGGTCCATTTGCGCACGCCCTTGATGGCCGAAACACTGCGGCCGCTGATCTCGGGCGGGCCAAACGGCAAAGCATTGACCGGACAGGCATCGGCGCATTTGCTGCAGATGTCACAAAACGCCCGCACGCCTTTGGGTTCGGGCCTGTCATGGGCCAGTGGCAGATTGGTGAATATCTTGGAAAACCGCAGGCGCGGGCCGAATTCGGGGGTGATCACCATTTGATTGCGGGCATATTCGCCCAGCCCTGCCTTGATCGCATAGGGGATCACCAGACCTGTGTCATTCATGCTGGCGCGCGCCTCATAGCCCAGATTGCGAATATAGGCGGCGAGTTGCATCACCACTGCGGCCTCGTGGCTGTATGCGCGCCCCGTCGCGGCACCGGCAAGCGCCGAAGGATAGGTGGCAACCAGATCGGGTGCCATGTGATGACCCAACACGATCACCGATGTCATGCCTTCGGGCAGGTCATTGGCGGCCTCCGACATGTCGCGGGTATCGACGCGGCTGGCATAAAGCCACCGCTCATCCATATCGGTGATGCCGCATAGATCTGCCCCAAAGAATTTCGCGATGCGTTTGATTTCACCGGACATTTTGCCGCGATCATCCACCTCGTGCTGCATCGGGGCCACAGGGGTGTCATTGGCGATGGAAGATTGAAACCCCTCGCGCCGCCCCGTATCCCCGCCCCGGTCCGAGATCAGGTCACTGATCAGCCAGGAGGCGTTGCGCAGGGCAAAATCGCGCTGGGTAAACCCGTCACCGCGCCTTGGGGTGGCTTCCATCCGGTAAGAGGCAAAAAACGCATCGGTTCTGGGGCTGCGGATCCGGTCATCCCAAAAGGCACGGCTGAAAATATCGTTGCGCTGGGTGAAACGTTCAAAACCATCGGTGGTTTCAATGCCCGCAGCGGCATCATCGGGGTGGTTTGACGGGTGATTGGCGGGATAGCGCATGCTGCGCAGGTGATCGTGTGCATGATAATTTGTCAATCGGCGCAAGCGGCGCGGTGCAAGGCTTCCCCGATCCCGTCGCATTCAGGCGCGACAGGTCGGCCTTGGTCCTTGCTGATGGCTGAAACAGGTTTGAAAGGGCAACATATGAAAATCGGGTTTATCGGTCTGGGCAATGTCGGCGGCAAGCTGGCGGGGTCATTGTTACGCAACGGGGTGGATCTGTCGGTTTTTGATCTCAACCCCGAATTTGTAGCGGGTTTTGTCAGCAGGGGCGCGGGCGCGGGGCACTCGGCAGCGCAGTTGATGCAGACCTGTGATGCGGTGATCACCTGTCTGCCCAGCCCGACGGCCTGCGCGGCGGTGCTGGGGGATATGCTGCCGCATGTCGGGGCGGGTAAAATCTGGATGGAGATGTCGACAACCGATGCCGAGCAGATCAAGGCCCATGCCCATGCGGTGATCGCCGCAGGCGGCGAGGCGGTGGATTGTCCGGTGTCTGGCGGCTGTCACCGGGCGGACACCGGCAATATTTCGATCTATGCGGGCTGCACCCGCGATACCTTTGAGAAGGTATTGCCGGTCCTGACCCATATGGGGCGGCGGATTTTGCATGTCGGCGATGTGGGCAGCGCAAGCACCTTGAAGGTGATGACCAACTATCTGGCAACGATCAACCTTTTGTCGCTGTGCGAGGCCCTGACCGTGATGAAGGCATCGGGCATGGACCTGGGCATGACCTATGAGGCGATTGCGATGTCCTCGGGCAATTCCTTTGTGCATGAAACCGAAAGCCAGCTGATCCTGTCAGGGGCGCGGGATGTGAATTTCACCATGGATCTGGTGCAAAAGGACATCGGGCTGTTTCAGAAACTCGCGGATGATCACGGGGTGCCGCTGGAACTGTCACCGGTGATGATCGACATGATGACGGACGGGCAGGCGCGGTACGGCGCAAAGGCGCAGTCGGACCGGATGATCGAACGTCTGGAAGAGGCCACGGGTTTGAGCATCACGGCAGAGGGGTTTCCAACCGAATTGGTGGATGATGAACCCGAAGAACGCGGGTATGAGGTTCCGGTGCGCGGGCGCGGTTGATCCAAAGGGCGCGCTGGCGCGCGGTGACCTTTCTGGTGTGTGGGCCGGGGTTCTCGCAGGACGTGGCGTGGCGTTTGGTGCAGGATTTGCCCTGTTTGCTGAGAGGTGCTTGAGGGATCTGTTTGATCCTCAAGTCACCTGCGCAAGGGTGGGGGCGATTCATTACGGCGTAAAGGACAAGCCAATCAGAGATTGGTGCCTGCGGCATCCTTGACCCCGCGCAGAATCACCGGTTTCGGCGTCAGCAGTTGGGGACGTTCACTGCCAACCCGCCCAGGGAGGTTTCTTTGTATTTTTCCGACATATCGGCGCCGGTCTGGCGCATGGTTTCGATACAGGCATCCAGAGGCACCAGATGGGTGCCATCACCGCGCAGCGCCAGCGAGGCCGCCGAAACCGCTTTGATCGCGCCCAGGCCGTTGCGTTCGATACAGGGCACCTGCACCAAGCCTTTGACCGGGTCGCAGGTCATGCCAAGGTGATGTTCCAGCGCAATTTCCGCCGCGTTTTCAATCTGTTCCGGGGTGCCGCCCAGCACGGCGCAGAGCCCTGCTGCCGACATGGCAGCGGCCGAGCCGACCTCGGCCTGACAGCCCGCTTCGGCCCCGGAAATCGAGGCGTTGAATTTCACCAATCCCCCAATCGCGGCAGCGGTCAGCAGGAAGTCTTCGATATGGGCTTCCGACGCGCCGGGCACATGATCCAGATAATAGCGTAATGTCGCGGGCATCACCCCTGCCGCGCCATTGGTCGGGGCGGTGACCACCTGACCCCCCGCGGCGTTTTCTTCGTTCACGGCCATGGCATAGACGCTCATCCAGTCGTTGATCGTATGCGGCGGAGACTGGTTTTGCCCGCGTTCGGCCAGCAGCGCGTCATGAATGCCTTTTGCGCGGCGTTTTACCGATAATCCACCGGGCAGGATACCATCGGTTTCCAGCCCCCGGTTGATGCAATCGTTCATCACCTGCCAAAGCCGTTTGGTGCCAGCACGCAGGTGGACTTCGCCATTGCGGGACACTTCATTGGCGCGCTTCATCTGGGCAATGCCCTTGCCCGATGCCTTGGCCATTTCCAGCATTTCAGCGGCGGATTTGAACGGGAACGGCACCGGGGCGCCTTCGTCGGTGTCCTTGCCTGCCGCCAGTTCCGCTTCGGTCATCACAAAGCCACCGCCGATGGAATAATAGGTCTCGCGCAGGGTCACGTCACCCTGTGCATCGGTGGCCATCAGCATCATGCCATTGGCATGGCCGTCCAGCTTGTGATCGTAATCAAAGATCATGTCTGCCTTGGGATCAAAATGTAGTGGCGGCAATCCTTCCACGGTGATTTGGTGTTGTGTCTGAATGTCTTTCAGTACCGCTTCGGCGCGCTCGGCATCATAATCGGCAGGGGTAAATCCTGCCAGCCCAAGGATTGTGGCGCGGTCGGTGGCATGGCCAACACCGGTAAAGGCCAGCGATCCGTGCAGCGAGGCCCGCAACCCGGCAAACTGGAACGGCGAGGCGCGCATCAGGTCTAAAAACCGTGCAGCGGCCACCATCGGCCCCATGGTGTGAGAAGAAGACGGGCCAATGCCCACTTTGAACATATCAAATACGGAAAGGAACATCAGGTGGCAGAGCCTTCTGGCGGGAGGGGGCGCTGTGGCGCGGTGAAAGGGGTATCGCCCAGACCTTCGGCGTTTTGCAAGGCGGCTGTGGCGGGCAGGGTTTCCAGATCGGCGCAAAGCCGGTGCAGGGCAGGGTAATCATGGATCGAAAACCAGCTGCGGTCGGTGGCATCGGGGTAAAGTGCTGGCCAGCGCAGCAGGGCTGCGGCATAGAAATCCAGCACCGTGGGCTGATTGCCGCCAAACCATGGCGCGCCACGTGCCGCCTGTGCGTCAAGCGTGGCAAATCCGGTTTTCAACTGGGCCTCCAGGCCAAGGCGCAGGGCCGCTTCATGGCCCGTGGCGATGTATTTTTCCGGATAGAACAACATCCGCAAACCGGGGTGCAGGGTGTTGGACAGATAGAACAGCCATTTCAGGAAATCACCGCGTTCAGGGGCGGCGGTATCCGGCCCCAGGCCGCCGTGGGTATCAGCCAGCCACAACAGGATCGCGCCGGTTTCAAATATCGCGCCCTGCGGGGTTTCAAGCGTCGGGATCAAGCCGTTGGGATTAAGCGCACGATAGCGGGCCGAGGTCTGTTCGCGGCGCGCACGGTCGATCAACCGGCAGCGATAGGGCAGGGCGCGATGTTCCAGCGCCAAGCGGATGATCAGCGAGGCATTGTCAGGGGCATAATGAAGCACATAGGTCATGGCATGTTCATAGGGGATATTGCGCAAAACACAGGTATGAAAACGACCCCTTGATGCCCGAATGGGGCTTGGGGGCTGTGGCGGGCAGGCGGGGCGCAAAAAATGCCCTCTGCCCCTCGCGCCTGCGGGGGGTTTCGCCTATAACCGCGCAACCAACCCGTGAATGGAGCTGCCCCATGTCTGGCGAATTATCCCCCATCGACAAGGCCAAGTTTGTTTCGGCCAAACGTGCCGCGCACTACGTCGAAGACGGGATGCGTGTCGGGCTTGGCACCGGATCAACGGCGGCTTGGCTGGTGCGCTGTCTGGGCGAAATGGTGCGTGAGGACGGGCTCAGGATCAAAGGTGTGCCAACCTCGACGCGCACCGCTGAACTGGCGCGGGATGTGGGAATCGAGGTGATCTCACTGGACGAAGCCAAATGGCTGGACCTGACCATTGACGGGGCCGATGAATTTGACGGCGATCTGAACCTGATCAAGGGCGGCGGCGGTGCCTTGTTGATGGAAAAGATCGTCGCAACCGCCAGTGACCGGATGATCGTGATCGCGGATATTGGCAAACAGGTCGAAACGCTGGGTGCATTCCCGTTGCCGGTCGAGGTGATCCCTTTTGGCTGGCAGACCACACAGGCGCTGGTCGAAGAAACCCTGATCAGCATGGATGTGCTGGGCCGCACCTCGACCCTGCGGATGAACGGCGCGGTGCCGTTCATCACCGATGAGGGCAATCATATCCTTGATTTGCACCTGAACCGGATCGGCAATGCGCGGCAATTGGCACTGGTGCTGAACCAGATGCCCGGCGTGGTGGAAAACGGTCTGTTTATTGATATTTGTGACACAGTTGTGATCGGCTATGGGGATGGCAAGGTCGAGGTGCACGACATAAATGAAGGCACGGTGGCAACCGAACGGCTTGATTTTGTTGAAACCGACAATTTGTTTTCTGACCTGAGTGAATAGGACGCACGACATGGCCCATACTGAATTTGCCCATACTGAATTTGATTATGATCTTTTTGTCATCGGTGGTGGCTCTGGCGGGGTGCGTGCGGCGCGTGTGGCGGCGGGCGAACACGGGGCCAAGGTCGCCTTGGCCGAGGATGACCGCTATGGCGGCACCTGTGTGATCCGGGGCTGTGTGCCCAAAAAGCTGATGGTTTTTGCCTCGGGTTATGGTGATGTGGTGGCCGAAGCGAAATCTTATGGCTGGACTCTGAAAGAGGGCCCTTTCGACTGGTCCGCGTTTCAGGGCCGGTTGAACACCGAACTGGACCGGCTGGAAGCGGTCTATCGCAAGCTGTTGGCGGGGTCCGGTGTTGATACATTCGATCTGCGCGCCCGTTTGAAAGACGCCCATACGGTCGCATTGTCCGATGGCAGCACCAAAACCGCCAAACATATTCTGGTGGCAACAGGCGGGCGTCCGGTGCGCCCTGATCTGCCGAATGCCGATCTGGGCATTGTGTCGGATGATATTTTCCATCTTGAGGCCTTGCCGAAATCCATCCTGATCATCGGGGGTGGCTATATCGCCAGTGAATTTGCCTGCATCCTGAATGGTTTGGGGGTCAAGGTGACACAATATTATCGCGGCGCACAAATCCTGCGCGGCTTTGATGACGAGGCCCGTGGGCTGGTGGCGGATGCGATGTGCGAAAGCGGCATTGAGCTGCATGTCGGCACCAATATTCAGGAAATGTCGCTGGTGTCCGAAAATGCGCAAACCAAAACCGCCAAACCGGGGCAGGCGGGGCCGATCTTGGTCAAATCGACCACGGGGCGTGAAAATGTCTTTGATATGGTGCTGTTTGCCACGGGTCGCGATCCGGCCAGCACCGACATGGGGCTTGAGGAACTGGGCGTTAAACTGGGCCGGCGCGGCCAGATTGAAGTGGATGAATACAGCCAGACAGCAGTGCCGTCGATCTATGCGATTGGCGATGTGACCGACCGTGTAAATCTGACACCCGTGGCGATCCGTGAAGGCATGGCCTTTGTGCAGACGGTGTTTGCCGCCCATCCGACACCCGTGGATCATGATCTGATCCCCAGCGCGATTTTCACCCAGCCCGAAATGGGCACTGTGGGGCTCAGCGAAGAAGACGCCCGCGACCAAGAGGAAATCGAGGTGTATAGCACCGCCTTTAAACCCATGCAGACCGCCTTTGCCGACAAGCCGGATCGCGTGTTGATGAAGCTGGTGGTGTCAAAGCAGACCCGCATTGTGCTAGGGTGTCATATTGTTGCCCCCAATGCGGGCGAGATGATCCAACTGGCCGGAATAGCGGTAAAGGCGAAACTGACCAAAGAACAATTCGATGCGACTTGCGCGGTCCATCCAACCATGTCCGAAGAACTGGTGACCATGCGCAATCCGACGCGGACGGCTTGAATTTCAGGCGTTTGCACACAAATCTGAGACATTGGCCGCAATAGGCGGCACATAAGGGGAAGAGAATTAATGGCTGGCAACACAGGCGGTCCCTGGGGTGGGGGCGGAAACAACGGTGGTCGCAATACTGGCGGCGGTGATCGCGAGACACCTCCGGGCGATAACCGTGGCAACCAAGGTGGCAATCGTCGCCCCGAGGGTGACAAACCGCAAATCCCCGAGATCGATGATCTGGTGAGAAAAGGCCAAGAACAGCTGCGTGTCCTGATGGGCGGCGGTGGCGGGCGTGACCGTGGCGGTAATGGCGGGGGCAGCGGTGGCAATGGGCCCGGTCTGACCCGCGGCACAGTTGGCATTGGTGTTCTGGCGGCTGTGGCGCTTTGGGGCTTTGCAAGTTTTTACACCGTGCGCCCTGAACAGCAGTCTATTGAATTGTTTCTGGGCGAATTTTCCCAGATCGGCACCGAGGGTCTGAACTTTGCCCCTTGGCCGGTCGTGACTGCCGAAGTGTTTGACGTGACCACCAACCGCACCGAAGAAATCGGTGTCGGGCGTGGTGCCAGCGACAATGACGGTCTGATGCTGACCACCGATGAAAATATCGTCGATATCGACTTTCAGGTGGTCTGGAACATCAAAAACGCCAAGAATTTCAAATTCTCGCTGCGTGATCCGGATGCTGCCGTGCGGGCAATTTCCGAATCCGCGATGCGCGAAGTGATTGCGCAATCCGAACTGGCACCGATCCTGAACCGGGATCGTGGCGCCGTGGCGGACCGTGTGAAAGAATTGATCCAGTTGACGTTGGACAACCGCGAGACCGGCATCAATGTGCTGCGGGTGAACGTGAACAAGGTGGACCCGCCCAGCCAAGCGGTGCGGGTGACCAATGCCGATGGCTCTGTCAGCACGGAATCTGTTGTGGATGCGTTCCGTGATGTTCAGGCCGCTGAACAGGAACGCGACCGTGTGGAACGCCAGGCCGATGCCTATGCCAACCGCCGCACCGCCGAGGCACGCGGTGAAAGCGCCAAATTGCTGGAAGCCGCCGAAGGCTATCGCGCCCGCGTGGTCAATGACGCCGTGGGTGAGGCCAGCCGTTTCGAGGCGGTTCTGACCGAATATCAGGCCGCCCCCGAGGTGACGCGCAAACGTCTGTATATCGAAACCATGCAAAAGGTACTGGGGGACGTGGACAAGATCATTCTTGAAAACAACACCGGTGCTGGCGGGCAGGGCGTTGTGCCCTATCTGCCGCTGAATGAATTGCGTCGCAACGGAGGATCAAACTGATGCGTAAGACAGGTTTTCTGATCCCCATTGTGGTGATTGCCATTGTCGGGGTTTTGTCCTCGATCTTTGTTGTGGATGAACGCGAAAAGGTTCTGGTGCTGCGGTTTGGCCAGATCAAACAGGTGCGCGTCGAGCCGGGTATCGGGTTCAAAGTGCCGATGCTGGATGAAATCGTCCGTTTCGATGACCGGATTCTGACCCTTGAAACCGAACTGATCGAAGTCACGCCCGCCGATGACCGCCGCTTGGAAATCGACGCCTTTGTGCTGTACCGGATTGACGACATCGTGCAGTACCGTCAGGCGATTGGTGCAGGCGGTGAACGTCAGGCCAGCAGCGATCTGAGCGGTATTCTGGAATCGCAAATCCGTGCTGTGCTTGGTTCGCGCGGGGTCACCTCGAACACCATCCTGTCGCCCGAACGTTCGGCTTTGATGGACCAGATCCGCGAACGGGCCGATGCCCGCGCCGGTGCGCTGGGCCTCAAGGTGGTGGATGTGCGTCTGCGCCAGACCAACCTGCCGGAACAGAACTTTGATGCGACCCTGCAGCGGATGATTGCGGAACGGGATCGTGAAGCAACCGACGAACGCGCCCGTGGTCAAGAAGCCGCGCAGCGGGTCATCGCACTTGCCGATCGTACCTACGAGGAAATCCTCTCCGAAGCGCGCCGCGATGCCCGCATCACCGAAGGTGAGGCAGATGCAGAACGCAACCGCATTTTTGCCCAGGCCTATGGCAAGGATCAGGAATTTTTTGAATTCTACCGTTCATTGACCGCATATGAAGAAGCACTGAAAGGCACCAATTCCACCATGGTAATGTCGCCTGACAGCGAATTCTTTAACTACCTGCGTTCGGATCAGGGCAGCCGCTCTGACGAAGGCGAACGCAAGTAAATCCGGTTTTGCCGGCCTTCGGGCTAGTGATGCTTCTGGAGGGGCTGGATCTGCATCCGGCCCCTTCTGCGTTTGAGCGGAGGCGCCGCCTCGTGACGCGCCGCCTCGTGACGCGCTGCCCCGTGACGCGCTGCGCCGGATTGATGCATTGGGTGTTGCGGGCGCTGTGGTGCCGGATCGGATTGCCCTCCAGATCGGAATCTGCCCCTCTTGACACTGCTGCCCCCAGCCCGTCGTTTTCACCGACAGGGGCGGATCATCGGCCATGCCGCTATTAACCTGCTGGTAACGGCATGGTGATGTTTCTTACACCCCTGCCTGCTATTGCTTGAAATGCCGGTGATCAGGCACATCTTTGATATTGCAGCGGCGGCTGGCAGGATGCAGTCTGCTGCTCAGGAAATGTTCGGGGTCACCACCCCATATGGCACAGCGGGAGAACACCATGCAGTCACAGGTAAAAGCGCAAACCAGTCCGGTTCAGGACACATTGGTTTTCAAGGCCTTTTTCCTCACCCTATTGACCGTGGCTTTTCTAGGCGTTCAGGCGGTGATGGCCTTTGCCAAACCCGAAAGCCTGGCCCCGCTGGCCGAAAAGATCAGCCCCTCGGTGGTCAATATCACCACGTCCACAGTGATCGAGGGCCGCACCGGCCCACAGGGAATCGTCCCCGAAGGATCGCCTTTTGAGGATTTTTTCCGCGAATTTCAGGACCGTAACAACAACGGCGAAGGCAACCGCCCGCGCCGGTCCTCGGCGCTGGGGTCTGGTTTTGTGATCTCTGAAGACGGCTATGTTGTCACCAACAACCATGTCATCGACGGGGCCGATGAAATCACCATCGAATTTTTCTCGGGTCAGGAATTGAAAGCCACGGTGATTGGCACCGACCCGAACACCGATATTGCCTTGCTCAAGGTCGAGGCCACCAACCCGCTGCCTTTTGTGTCCTTTGGCGATAGTGATGCCGCGCGCGTGGGCGATTGGGTGATTGCCATGGGCAACCCGTTGGGTCAGGGGTTCTCGGTTTCTGCGGGTATTGTTTCGGCGCGCAACCGGGCGCTGTCGGGCACCTATGACGATTATATCCAGACCGATGCCGCGATCAACCGCGGCAATTCCGGCGGACCTTTGTTCAACATGGACGGTCAGGTGATCGGCGTGAACACCGCGATCCTGTCGCCCAATGGCGGCTCGATCGGGATCGGGTTTTCCATGGCCTCCAATGTGGTGGCACGGGTGGTGGACCAGTTAAAGGAATTCGGCGAAACCCGCCGCGGCTGGCTTGGTGTGCGCATTCAGGACGTGACCGCAGATGTGGCCGATGCGATGGGGCTGGATAAGGCCACAGGGGCGCTGATCACCGATGTGCCGGATGGCCCTGCCAAAGACGCCGGATTGCAGACCGGCGATGTGATCTTGTCCTTTGACGGTGTCGGCGTTGCCGATACCCGTGGGCTGGTGCGTCAGGTGGGCAACAGCCCCGTGGGCGCCACTGTGCGGGTCACAGTCCTGCGCGAAGGCAAAAGCCAGACCATCAAAGTGGTGCTGGGCCGCCGCGAAGATGCGGATACCGCCGCGACATCCGCGCCTGCCGAAGACCAGGAAACCACACCGGAAAGCAAATCCATGCTGGGTCTGACCCTGGCCCCCCTGAGCGATGATATGCGCGGTGAACTGGGCCTTGAAGGCGATGCCGCCGGCCTTGCCGTGACCGGCGTTGATGAAGCCACCGAAGCCTTTGAAAAAGGGCTGCGCGCGGGGGACATTATCACCGAAGCAGGCCAGCAAAAAGTCACCACCATCGCCGAATTCGAGGCGCGGGTGGATGCGGCCAAGGATGCAGGGCGTAAATCGCTGCTCTTGCTGGTGCGCCGTGCAGGTGATCCGCGGTTTGTGGCCCTGTCACTGGCAGAATAACACCTAACAACAGATCAAATAAAGGGCGTCCCGTCGGGGCGCCCTTTTGGCTTGCGGATCTATTGCAAGGTGCTGCGATCCACCGCGATCAGGCCGAGGGTGCGGGCGGATTGCAACGACAACACCGGGCTGTCCGGGCCGCCAGTGCTGCGCTGGAACCGCTGGATCGCCGCCGCCGTTTCCGGGTCTGTCACGCCGGTGATCGGCCCCTCGTAATAGCGCCGCACCGCCAGCGCCCGCTGTAGCGATGCAATGAAATCAACGCCCACCTTTTCGACACAGGGGGTCTCGAACCAGGTGTCCACGCGCGGCGTGACAATCTGTTGGCGCTTTTCGGACCGATAGACCGGCGGTTTGATGACGCTGCCGTCCGGGGCGGTTCTGGCAGGGGCGATCTGCACCTGTTCGGTCACGGTTTCAATGACCGCCGGAGAAACCGTGCGCCCCCAGCAACTGCCCTCTGGTGCATCGGCGGGCCCGTGACGGGTGGCGCGGATCACGCCGGGTTCGGCAGGCGCACCCCGATCCGCCCCGGTGGCAAGGGGATCACAACCGGCAATGCATACCGCAACGCCAAGCCAAAGCGCGCTGTGCCGGATCATCTGCCTTGGTTTTGCCTGTCTCATGGCCCAATGCCTTTGGGTCTGCTGTTGCGGGCCAGACTAAAGCTTTTGCTGCGTCCTGCCTAGGGTCCGGCCTTGTATATCCGCAACGCAGGGCCAAGCTGGGCAAACAAGGCGCAAAAGGGCTGGCAGAGGGCGGCTTGCCCGTCTAAGTAAGAGCCAGTAATTCAGGAATACAGATAGATAGAGGGCGCTCCGATGGCGAAAATCACCTATGTAGAACACGGCGGAACCGAACATGTGGTTGAGGTTGCAAATGGCCTGACCGTCATGGAAGGCGCGCGGGACAACAATATTCCCGGCATCGAAGCCGACTGCGGCGGTGCCTGTGCCTGTTCAACCTGCCATGTCTATGTGGATCCGGCGTGGACGGAAAAACTGCCAGCCAAGGACGACATGGAAGAAGACATGCTCGATTTTGCCTATGAACCCGATGCCGCCCGTTCGCGCCTGACCTGCCAGATCAAGGTCACCGACGCGCTCGATGGTCTGCGTGTGCAGATGCCCGAAAAACAAATCTGATGGCTCTGTGGCAACAGGCGCTTGGCGCGCTGTTGCTGATTTCGGGGCAGGGGGCTTTGGCCGATCCTGCCCCGATCGCCACCCCGATCGCCACCCCTATCATTGTCGCGGCGGAATATACCGAACCGACAACGCGCTATGACCATGGCATCCTTGGTGATGCGGTGGAATGGGCGGCGCTTTCTCTGAGGGTGAAAAACTGCGCAACCTGTCCCGCAGGCGGGCACGGGCGCGTGCTGATCCGGCTTCCAGATTTCCGCGTCTTCGAAGACGTCGCCCCACGGCTGCTGGCGCTGGACGCAGGTCCGCCCAAAGTCGTGGTGGTGGAAAGTGACCTCAATCGAGGGGCGCGGCTGGCGGTCTATGATGAAACCGGCCTGGTCACCGCGACACCGTTTATCGGGCGCCGCAACCGCTGGCTGGCCCCTGTGGGCGCGGCTGATCTGGACCGCGACGGTCTTGTCGAACTGGCCTATATCGACCGCCCGCATCTGGCCAGGATCCTGAAAATCTGGCGCTACAAGGATGGTACGCTCAGCGCAGTGGCCCAGCTGAAAGGCCTGACCAACCACCGCATCGGTGAAAACGACATCGCGGGCGGCATCCGCACCTGCAAGGGACAATCCGAAATGATCCTCGCCAGCGCCGATTGGACGCGGCTGATTGCGGTGAGGCTGGATCAGGGGCAGCTGCAAAAACGCGACCTCGGCCCGCATAAAGATCGCAGCAGCTTTGCCGCCGCGCTTCTCTGTTCTTAATCTCTTTTTGGCCTTAAATATTCCGGGGGTCGGGGGGCTGGCCCCCCGTTTGAGCTATCCCAATGCGCGCCAGCCAATGTCACGGCGACAAAAGCCTTCTGGCCAGTCGATCCCGTCCACCATCGCATAGGCCCGTTCCCGCGCTTCGGCCAAGGACGCGCCGCGGGCAGTCACGTTCAACACCCGCCCGCCATTCGCCGTCACCACCGCGTCTTTCAACAGGGTGCCCGCGTGGAAAACCATATTGGATGAATCTTCGGGCATCTGATCTAGCCCTCTGATCTCAGACCCTTTTTCATAGGCATCAGGATAGCCATTGGCCGCCATCACCACCGTGATCGCGTGATCCTCGGCCCAATTCACCCGCATTTCTGACAGGCGGCCCTCGGCGGCGGCCTGGATCAGATCAAAGGCCTGTGCGCCCAGACGCATCATCAAAACCTGGCATTCAGGATCGCCAAACCGCGCGTTATATTCCACCAGACGCGGCTGGCCGTCTTTGATCATCAGGCCGGCATAAAGCACCCCTTGATAGGGCATCCCGCGCCTGGCCATTTCGGCCATCGTCGGGCGGATGATTTCATTCAGGGCTTTTTCGGCAATTTCATCCGACAGCACGGGCGCGGGGGAATAGGCCCCCATGCCGCCGGTATTGGGGCCGGTATCGCCATCCCCGACCCGTTTGTGATCCTGCGCGGTACCGATCGGCAGCACCTCTTCACCATCACATAGCACAAAAAACGAGGCTTCCTCGCCGTCCATAAATTCTTCGATCACCACTTCGGCGCCGGCATCGCCAAAGGTGCCGTCAAACATCACGTCCACAGCGGCCAGGGCTTCGGCATCTGTCATGGCGATGATCACGCCTTTGCCCGCCGCCAGTCCATCGGCCTTGATCACAATCGGTGCGCCTTGTTGTCTGACATAGGCGCGGGCGGCCTCGGCATCGGTGAAATGGCCATAGGCGGCAGTGGGGGCCTTGCTGGCGGCGCAGATTTCCTTGGTAAAGGCTTTGGAGGCTTCCAAAGCGGCGGCGGCGGCAGAGGGGCCAAACACCGTGATCCCGGCGCGGCGCAGATCGTCGGCCACACCAGCGGCCAGGGGGGCTTCGGGGCCGATGATCACAAAATCAATGTTATTGGCTTCGCAGAACCCGACCACCTCGGCGCCTTGCATGATGTCGAGGGTTGCACATTCGGCAATCGCGGCGATCCCTGCATTGCCCGGGGCCACGATCAAACGGTCGCATTTGGGGTTTTGCATCACGGCCCATGCCAAAGAATGTTCGCGTCCGCCGCTGCCCAGAATTAGGATGTTCATCGCGCTTTGCTCCCTTGGCCTCTGCGTGCTGGCGTTCTAAGCTGGGCAAGCCTCAGAGACAAGGCAGGCAAACCGACAAAGGACAGATTCCCATGGACTTGCTTGACGATCCCCAAGACGGACAGAACAGCCCCGAATTTTCGGTGACAGAACTGTCCGGCGCGATCAAGCGGGTGATCGAGGGCGAATTCAGCCATGTGCGGATTCGCGGCGAAGTCGGCCGTGTCAGCCGCCCGCGATCAGGGCATATCTATCTTGACCTCAAAGACGATAAATCGGTGATTTCAGGGGTGATCTGGAAAGGCGTCAGCGCCAAGCTGGAAACCCAACCCGAAGAAGGCATGGAAGTCATCGCCACGGGGCGGATCACCACCTTTGGCGGGCAATCAAAATACCAGATCGTGATCGAAGACATCAAACCCGCAGGCATGGGCGCCTTGATGGCCTTGCTGGAAAAACGCAAAACCATGCTGGCCGCCGAAGGATTGTTTGATCCGGCGCGCAAACGGCCCTTGCCCTATCTGCCCGATGTGATCGGGGTTGTGACCTCGCCTTCCGGGGCGGTGATCCGCGATATTCTACACCGTCTGCGGGATCGGTTTCCGCGCAAGGTGTTGATCTGGCCGGTGGCGGTGCAGGGCGCAAAATGCGCCCCCGAAGTGGCCCGCGCCATCGCGGGTTTTAATGCCCTGACACCCGGCGGGGCGCTGCCGCGACCGGATCTGTTGATTGTCGCGCGCGGGGGCGGTTCGGTCGAAGACCTCTGGGGCTTTAACGAAGAAATCGTGGCGCGGGCGGCGGCGGCCTCGCAAATCCCGCTGATTTCGGCGGTGGGCCACGAAACCGATACCACATTGATTGATTTTGTTTCCGATAAACGTGCACCGACCCCCACAGCGGCGGCGGAACTGGCCGTGCCGGTGCGCCATGAACTGGCGGCATGGCTGGACAGCCAAGAGGCCCGCATGGGGCAATTGCTCAGTCAGGGGCTCAGCCGTCGGAACCAACGTCTGCGTGACATGTCACGGGCTTTGCCGCGCCCGGAAACCTTGCTGGACGGGCCGCGACAACGCCTTGATCGGGCGGCAGAAAAGCTGGAACCGGCGCTGATTTCAGGGGTGCAGCGGCGGCGGGTGCATCTGGCCGATGTTTCAGGATCCTTACGCCCTGCGACCTTGAAAAGGATGTTGGAAAACGACCGCCGGCGTCTGGCCGAAACTGCGGCACGTTTACAGCCTGCCTTGGCGCGCTATGTCAGCGCCAAGCGGGATCGCTTTGACAGCCGCGCGCGGGGGTTTCGCCCTGCGGCCCTGGCACAGGATCGCCAGCGCAAGCAACAGGAATTTGCCAGACTGGTGGCGCGTCTGTCCGATGCGGGCCAGCGCCAGACCCGCAGCTGGCGTCAAAAGATCGAAGCATTGGAGCGCCTGCGCGAAACCCTTAGTTATAAATCCACCTTGGCGCGCGGCTATGCGGTGGTGCGGGGCGACGGGCAGATTGTGACCGGCACGGCGCAGGCCCAAAAAGCGACCCTGCTGGAAATCGAATTTGGCGACGGGCGCCTTGCGGTTGGCGAAAAGCCCGCGCCAAAACGCAAGGCCAGCGACACGCCGCCGCCCGAACAGGGGTCACTGCTTTAGATCACACGCCGACTTTTGGCCCGAGGCAGACCATTTGTTCCCCGACATCCTGTGCTTCGTATAATTCAGTGGTCAGCGGATTGTTTTCAAAACGCGCAATCAGCCCTCGGGTGCCTTCGCTGAATGACCAGCACTGCGGATCGGAGTTGTTTTCATAGACAAAACAGATCAATCCCGCGTCCTCGTACCATTCACCCTCTTTGCATTCGCCATCCAGAAACGACCAGCGCACGCGGCGGTTCTCCAGATAGGTTTCAGCGCCATAAGCCGCGCCTTCACGCCCGTAAAACAGGGTTTTGCCCTTGGTATAGCTGTCAAACTCCGCCGCTGACATCAGGTCTTGGGCGGTGGCGGGCAGGGCCGATAGGGCCAGCAGGATCAATGCGAAAACTCTCATCTATCAAGACTGCCAGAAACCGTTGAACCGGACCAGCCCCAAGGATGCGCGGGGCGGTAATTTGCCTGAGCGGCGGGTGAAAACCGCCCTGCGACTGCGGCACATTTATTTCGTATCGGCGAAATCTGTCACCTCTAGGCACATTCTGTGCCCCGTGCCGCGCAAACTGCGGTGGAATTGTCGCTTTTCTATCGTAGGGGCGCGGCTGGATTTGGTACACAGACGCCAACCAAGACAGGAAAGGGCAGATCATGGCGCTGGATGAAAACACCAAAAACGCGGGCAACGAGCCGGAAAAAGGCGTTTGGAAGTCCGGCAAGGGCAAGGGGCGGCGCCATACCAAGGGCCGTCAGCTTGAGGATCAGCCATGGGACGAGGTACGCGCGCTGCTGGACGGTTTGTCGCGGAATCGTGACCTGTTGATTGAACATCTACACCTAATTCAAGATAAATTCGGGCAATTGTCTGCCGCGCACCTGCGTGCCTTGGCCGAAGAAATGCGCCTGAGCATGGCCGAAGTTTACGAGGTCGCAACCTTTTACGCGCATTTTGATGTGGTCAAAGAGGGCGAAACACCGCCCCCCGCCTTGACGATCCGTGTCTGTGATTCCCTGTCTTGCGAACTGGCCGGGGCGCAGCAATTAAAAGCGGCGCTTGAGGATGGTCTGGATGCCACGCAGGTGCGGGTGCTGCGTGCGCCTTGTATGGGGCGGTGTGACACTGCGCCGGTGCTGGAAATCGGCCATAACCATATTGATCACGCAACACCTGAAAAGGTGCAGGCGGCGATTGCGGCGGGGGATACCCACGCCCATGTGCCCGCCTATGACACCTATGACACCTATGCCGCGGCGGGGGGCTATGCCACGCTGAAAGACCTGCGCGAAAACGGCGATTGGGCGGCGGTTCAGGACAAAATCCTTGCCTCTGGTCTGCGCGGCCTGGGCGGTGCGGGGTTCCCGTCGGGCAAGAAATGGGGCTTTGTGCGGGCCAATACGGGGCCGCGATACATGGCCGTTAACGGCGATGAGGGCGAACCGGGCACGTTCAAAGACCGCTGGTATCTCGAACGCACGCCGCATCTGTTTCTTGAGGGCATGTTGATTGCCGCTTGGGCGGTCGAGGCAGAAAAAGTGTTCCTGTATATGCGCGATGAATATCCCGCCGTGCTGGAAATTTTGGCACGAGAAATCAAAGCCTTGGAAGATGCCGGTCTTGTCCCTGCAGGGTTTGTCGATCTGCGCCGCGGCGCCGGAGCCTATATCTGTGGTGAAGAAAGCGCGATGATCGAAAGCATCGAAGGCAAGCGCGGCATGCCACGCCACCGCCCGCCTTTTGTGGCGCAGGTCGGGATTTTTGGGCGCCCGACCTTGGTGCATAACATCGAAACCCTGCATTGGGTCGCGCGGATTTGCCGTGAGGGGCCAGAGGTATTGTCCTCCACCGAAAAGAATGGCCGCAAAGGGCTGCGCAGCTATTCGGTGTCGGGGCGCGTGGCCAAGCCGGGCATGTATCTGCTGCCTGCGGGATCAACGATCACGGATGTGATCGCGGCGGCGGGCGGCATGGCTGCGGGGCACGGGTTCAAAGCCTATCAACCGGGGGGGCCGTCTTCGGGGCTGTTGCCCGCGTCCATGCATGACATTCCGTTGGATTTCGACACGTTGCAGCCGCATGGCACCTTTATCGGCTCTGCCGCTGTGGTGGTTCTGTCGGATCAGGATTCAGCCAGGGCAGCGGCGTTGAACATGCTGCGCTTTTTTGAGGATGAAAGCTGTGGTCAATGTACGCCCTGCCGGGTGGGCTGTGAAAAAGCAGTGAAATTGATGCAGGCGGAAACATGGGATCAGGGGCTGTTGGAAGAATTGAGTTCTGCCATGGTTGATGCCTCGATCTGTGGTTTGGGGCAGGCGGCCCCCAATCCGATCCGTATGGTGATGAAACATTTCGCGGATGAGATTTAAGCGTTGATCTGGGCGCTGACTGGGGCGTCAGCGGCACTTTACTGGGCGCTGTCCCTGTCGGATAAAAAGAGTGTTTTCAAAAGCCTGGTCAAAGGCTTATCGGTCTTACCTCTTGCGGTTTATGCCGGCGTGCAGGGTGCGCCACTGGTGGTGCTGGCCTTGGCCCTGTGCAGCATCGGTGATGTGATCCTGTCACGCCCTGCGGCGGGGGCATTTCTTGGCGGGTTGATCGCCTTTGCCTTGGGACATCTGGCGTGGATCGCGGTTTTCATCTGGTCAATCGGCATTGATCCGTCGCTGCTGTTGGCGCCGCATTCCTTGGTTTTGATCGCCGGTTTCGCGGCACTGGCCATTGTGATGGTCCGGGTTTTGCTGCCCCGTGCAGGGCCGCTCAGGATGCCCGTCACAGCCTATATTGGTATCATCATTGCGATGGGGATCACCGCCTTGGCAACGCCATCAGGACTGGCGATCGCGGGGGCTGTGCTTTTTGCAGCGTCGGATACGTTTTTGGGCCTGCAGCATTTCGTTCTGGTCAAAGTCACGCGGCGCGAACGCATAGCCAATCTATTGATTTGGCCGCTTTATTGGGTGGCAATTGTGTTTTTGACGCTGGGCACACTGCCGCTTTGATCCTTGTTGATCAGGCGGGCAGGCGAATTGCACTGGCGCCCTTCCATCTGCGCGGCCAAGCCTATAGATCAAGGGAAACCCGCGCGGAGACCTGCCTTGGCATTTTTCAAAAAGCTAAAAGACCGTCTGTTCAAATCATCGTCCAAAATTGACGAAGGACTAGAGGCCATCGTCAGTGACGGGGGCGCCGAAGACACCATTGCTGTTGACGCGGTGATGCAGGAAACCCCTGCGGCGGCGGTTGAAGATGTGCCCAATGTGGATACGCCTGCGCCTGACGCGGATATTGTCAAAGCGACGGCTGTCGAGCAGGCTGAGGTGGAAGAGCCACTGCCCCAAGCCGCCCCCGCGCCCGAGCCCGAGCCCGAACCCGAGGGCGAAGCAGAGCCTGAACCCGAAGTCGCGCTGGAACCCGAGGTGGAACCCGAACCCGAGGTCGCGCCCGAACCGGAAATCGCGCCAGAGCCGGCCCCCGAACCCCTGCGCACCACATTGACGCCCGTTGCCCCCGATCTGGCCCAAGCATTGCCGCAAGCCAGCGCAAAACCGGGGTTGCTGGGCCGATTGATGGGCCGTTCGTCCCCCGCATCGGTGGTGCGCCGGACCCTTGACGATGAGATGCTGGAGCAGCTCGAAGAACTGTTGATCACTGCGGATATGGGCGTGGAAACGGCCCTGCGTGTGACTGCAAATATGGCCGAAGGGCGGTTCGGTAAGAAGCTTTCTGTTATTGAAATCAAACGCTTGATGGCGGATGAGGTGGCCCGGATCCTGGAACCGGTTGCGCGGCCCTTGCCGCTGTATGCCAAGACCCCGCAAGTGGTGCTGGTGGTCGGCGTCAACGGATCGGGCAAGACCACAACCATCGGTAAACTCGCCAGCCAGTTCAAAGCAGCCGGCAAGAAAGTGGTGATCGCGGCGGGGGATACGTTCCGCGCTGCTGCAGTTGAACAATTGCAGGTTTGGGGGGATCGTGCTGGTGTGCCGGTGCTGACCGCCGCCCAAGGGTCGGACCCTGCCAGCCTTGCCTTTGACGCGATGGTCAAGGCCGAGCAAGACGGCGCGGACCTGTTGTTGATCGACACCGCAGGGCGGTTGCAGAACCGGGGCGACCTGATGGAGGAACTGGCCAAAATCGTGCGGGTGATCCGCAAGAAAGACCCGAGCGCGCCGCATAATACATTGCTGGTTCTGGATGCCACCACAGGGCAGAACGCGGTCAATCAGGTCAGGGTTTTCCAAGAGATTTCAGACGTTTCCGGCCTTGTGATGACCAAACTGGATGGCACCGCCAAAGGCGGGGTTCTGGTGGCGCTGGCGGATCAGTTCGGCCTGCCTATCCATGCCATCGGGGTGGGCGAACAGATTGATGACCTGTCGCCGTTTGATCCACAGGAATTTGCCGATGCGCTGGTTGGGTTTGAACGCTGATGATGTCAATGTTTGTTAAAGCGGCGCTTGGCGGGGCAAAGACCCCTGATCGTCAATGACCGCTTGGCTGTCTTCGATCGAAGGCACCGCCACAGGGCATACGCTGGCGCTTTGGCTGGCGCTTTCGGCGGCGATCCTGCATGCGGTGTTCGGGGCCTTGCAAAAGGGCCGCCATGATCCCTGGCTGACACGGGGCGCGATTGATCTGGCCTATTGTGTGATGGCGGCGCCGTTTGCGCTGTTTGTGGTGCCATGGCCGGAACCGCACATGTGGGTGATTTTTCTCGGCGCGTTCCTGATTCACATTGTTTACAAGATGTTACAGGCTTGGGCCTATACCAAGGGCGCCTATACGGTGGTCTATCCGGTGGTGCGGGGCACGGGGCCATTGTTTGCGGTGATCGGGGCCTATCTGATCTTCAACGAAAGTTTTACCGGCACCCAATGGTTTGGTGTTGGGGTGTTGCTGGCGGGTATTTTCGGCCTTGCGATCTATAATATGATATTCCTGACTGCGGAGCGCGACACTTTGAATGCGGCGCTGGCGATTGCGCTGCTGACGGGGCTGTTTGTGGCGTTTTACACCACCTATGATGCCTATGGCATTCGCGCGACACAGAACCCCTTTACGTTTTTGGCGTGGTTTTTCATGATTGACGGACTGGTGATGCCGTTTATCGCAGCGCGGCGCTGGTGGAAGATGGAAAATCCCCCTGCGCTTGGCCCGTTGATGGGGCGTGGTGTGATTGGCGGTTTTGTGGCTTTCCTCAGCTTCGGGTCGATCATGATGGCGACCCGTCTGGACAAGGTTGGCGAAGCGGCGGTGCTGCGCGAAACCTCGACCGTGTTTGCCGCCCTGATCGGGGTGGTGTTTTTGAAAGAAACCGTTGGCCCGCGCCGTGTGGCGCTGATGGCGCTGATCGCGGCAGGTGCGGTGATTGTTGAAATGGGCGGATAGGAACAAAGATGGCACAGCAACGTCAGGTTAATCCGATTGTTAAAGCGGCCGTGGAATACGGGCCTATCATCCTGTTTTTCATTGCCTATCTGCGCCTGAAGGATCAGGTGTTCACAATTGGCGGCACCGACTACGAAGGCTTTATCGTGGTTACCGCAGCCTTTATTCCGCTGCTGGTTGCCAGCACCGCCGCGCTCTGGGCGCTGACCGGAAAAATTAACAAGATGCAGATCGCCACTGTGGTTCTGGTGGTGGTGTTTGGCGGGTTGTCGGTCTGGCTGAATGATGATCGGTTTTTCAAGATGAAGCCGACGATGATCTATGTGCTGTTTGGCGGCGTTCTGGGTTTTGGACTGCTGCGCGGCAAATCCTATCTCAAATATGTGATGGAAGAAATGATGCCGCTGCAGGATGCCGGATGGATGGCCCTGACCAAACGGTTGATGCTGTTCTTTTTCACCATGGCGGTGGCAAACGAAGCCATCTGGCGGCTGTTTAGCACCGAAACTTGGGTCTATTTCAAAACCTTTGGTCTGACGGCGGCGATTTTTGTGTTTTTCATGACGCAGGGACGGTTGTTCCAGACCTATGGCGTGGAAAAAGACAAAAGCTGACCGCGCCCGCGCTGTTGGTCAACGCGGGCTTTGCCGCCTGTCAGCGTTTGAACAATTGGCTTTGGGCGCCTTTGTCTTTGGAAATATCACCGCGCCGGTCCGCATATAGGGCGCGGCCTGCCTGAACCCCGGATCGCGCGCCCATCACATCCAGCCAACGCGCCAAATGGGGCTTGTCCTCAAGCGTTTGTTGCTGGCCTTCCCACAGGGACGCCCAGCCCCAGATTGAAAAATCCGCGATTGAAATAAACGCCCCCGCGACAAATTCATGCTGCGCCAACTGGCGGTCCAACACCCCGTAAAGCCGCGCAGTTTCATTGCGATAGCGGTCTTTGGCATAAGGCAGATCATTGGGCGGATCCATGTTGGGCGCATATTTCAGGAAATGATGCGCCTGTCCCGCCATCGGGCCAAGCCCGCCCATCTGCCACATCAGCCATTGATCCACGGCGATCTGATCACGCTGGGTATTGCCGTAAAACTGGCCGGTTTTACGGGCCAGATATTGCAAGATAGCACCGCTTTCAAAGATCGAGACCGGCGCATTGTCCGGCCCGTCAGGATCAACAATTGCCGGCATCCGGTTGTTCGGGGCGATTTTCAGAAAATCAGGCGCAAATTGTTCACCCGCCCCGATGTCGATCAGATGGGTGGTGTAAGGCAGCGCCATTTCTTCCAGTGCGATGGATATTTTCCAGCCGTTCGGCGTGGGCCAATAATAAAGGTCGATGGGGGGTTGCATCGGATGCTCCTGCACTGGTTTTCGCCAATCTGGCGGTTTGGGGCGCAATTGCCAAGCAGTTTGCAAATGCCGGCGGTGACGGGGCCGCGTTCCAAACCATTGACGCGCATCGCCCCAAGGCGTACTGCAGCCCTGTGGTGATTTGTTACCGGATTGCGGGCCACGTTAAACAATCTGCTAAAAGGTCAGGATGAAAGCCCTCTTTCGCTTGACCGCGTTGGGGGTATTTTTGTCTCTGCGCTGCCGGGTGGTTTTATGCCTGCGCGTGCAGGCCGAAAGGAAGAGATGATGAGCAACGACTGGCATTCCCGCACCAAAGCTGTCCACACAGGCACCCGCCGCAGCCAATATGGCGAAGTGAGCGAAGCCATCTACCTGACCCAGGGCTTTGTCTATGACAGCGCCGAACAGGCCGAGGCACGGTTTCTGGAAACCGGACCGGATGAATTTATCTATGCGCGTTATGGCAACCCGACCGTGGCGATGTTCGAAGACCGCATTGCCGCCCTGGAAGGGGCCGAAGATGCCTTTGCCACCGCCAGCGGCATGGCGGCGGTCAGCGGGGCGTTGATTTCGATGCTCAAGGCCGGGGATCATGTGGTGTCGGCGCGGGCCTTGTTTGGCTCTTGTCTTTATGTGCTTGAAAATGTGCTGGCGCGGTACGGGGTCGAAGTGACCTTGGTGGATGGCACCGATCTGGCGGCATGGCAGGCGGCGATCCGCCCCGACACCAAAGCAGTATTTTTTGAATCTGTTGCCAATCCCACGCTTCAGGTGGTTGATATCGAAGCGGTTTCAAAATTGGCCCATGCGCAGGGCGCTTTGGTTCTGGTGGACAATGTGTTTGCCACGCCGGTGTTCTCGCGGGCCATCGAACAAGGCGCGGATGTGGTGATCTATTCGGCGACCAAACATATTGACGGGCAGGGGCGTGCCTTGGGGGGGGTGATCCTTGGCAGCAAGGATTTCATCCGCGGCACCGTTGAACCCTATATGAAACACACCGGCGGCTCGATGAGCCCGTTCACCGCCTGGATCATGCTCAAGGGGTTGGAAACCATGAGCTTGCGGGTGCGCGCGCAGGCCACCAGCGCATTGACCATCGCCCAAGCCCTGCAAGGGCATACAGCCTTGGGCGCGGTGATTTATCCCGGTTTGGCCGATCATCCGCAGGCCGCATTGGTCAGCCGTCAAATGGGTGCGGGCGGCACGGTTGTTTCGCTGGACCTCAAGGGCGGCAAAGCGGCGGCGTTCAAGTTCCTGAATGCGATCCGCGTCGGGGTGATTTCCAACAATCTGGGCGATGCCAAAACCATTCTGACCCATCCGGCCACGACCACCCACCAGCGCCTGCCCGACGATCAAAAAGACCTGCTGGGCATCACACCGGGGTTGGTGCGGATCTCAATCGGGCTGGAAGACGCCGATGATCTGCTTGCGGATTTCCGTCAGGCGCTCGCCAATTTGTGATGTGATTACAGGGCTGTGGCGCGCAAACCTGTCATGGCCCTGTTTCAACAGGGTGGAAATGTTGGTTTTGTCGCCTCAAAGGCCGCAAATGGCATGATCCATGCCCGCGTTTTCGCCGTATGTGTTATGATAATTGGTAATTTGGGTCTGTCAGCATAAGTATGTGGCAGGCTTCAACCGGGGCCAAGAAGGGGGATCGTACCATGAATGCCATCACATCCGTTGAAAAAAGCCCGGATCGCGCCGAGGCCGAGGCCGCACTTGCCACGCTGACCGCATGGGTTTCCGGTGCCAGCACAGATGATATCGCTGCCCTTGATCCCCAGATGCTGCAATTGCTGGTTGATGGCGGTGCCTATCCGGCGCTGCGCCGTGAATACCCTGAAGATTTCAAAGTGGATGCGGCCTATAAGGCCAGCCTGCCGGATTTGCAAAATGGCCCTGCCAGCCTGATCCGGGGCGCGAAACAGCAGATTCAGCATGTGGGCATTTCCAATTTCCGCCTGCCGATCCGCTTTCACACCCGCAATGATCATGATCTGACGCTGGAAACCTCGATCACCGGATCGGTCAGCCTTGAGGCGGATAAAAAGGGCATCAACATGTCCCGCATCATGCGCAGTTTCTACAAACACGCCGAGCGCACCTTTAGTTTCCATGTGATCGAAGCGGCCCTGGATGATTATAAATCCGATCTGGAAAGCTTTGATGCGCGCATCCAGATGCGGTTTTCCTTTCCGATGAAGATCGAAAGCCTGCGCTCGGGTCTGTCGGGCTATCAATATTATGACATCGCGCTGGAACTGGTCGAAAAGAACGGCATCCGCCAGAAAATCATCCATCTGGATTACGTCTATTCCAGCACCTGCCCCTGTTCACTGGAACTGAGCGAACATGCCCGCAACACCCGCGGGCAATTGGCGACACCGCATTCGCAGCGTTCTGTGGCGCGGATTTCGGCGGTTTTGGAAGGCGACAACAGCTGTTTGTGGTTCGAAGACCTGATCGAATCCTGCCGCCTTGCCGTGCCCACTGAAACCCAGGTGATGGTGAAACGCGAGGATGAACAGGCTTTTGCCGAATTGAACGCCGCCAATCCGATCTTTGTCGAAGACGCAGCACGGCTGTTTTGTGAACAATTACAGCAAGACCCCCGTGTCGGGGATTTTCGGATCGTTGCCAGCCACCAAGAAAGCCTGCACAGCCATGATGCGATTTCGGTGCTGACCGAAGGGCCGACATTCGAAATGGCCAGCATCGACCCCAAGCTGTTCAATACCCTGTTTCACGTCGGATAATCGTGCTGCACCTGCACTGCGCCACTTTGCCGCAGTGCAGCATCACCGGGAATTGCCCAAGCTGGATCAAGGCAACCCGGAGCACAGCAATGTCCCATCCGCGCAAGATCAACCTGCCCACCCAAAGTATGCTTTGGTCCCGGATCGGGCAGGGGGATTTTCTGGATTGTTATGTTGTCCGCTCTGATCTGCCCGCCCGCACCGCCGCAGAGGTCGCGACGCATTTTCCGCCATGGGTGCGGGGGCTGCTGTATCTCAGAGGCCTGATCACTGCGCCTTTCGGATTGTCCAATAACGGGCCGGAGGCACCGGACAAATTGGGCATGTTTCCGGTGGAAAGCGATGCCAATGGCGAATTGATTGCAGGCTTTGATGACAGCCATCTGAATTTCCGGATTTCGGTGCTGTCCCATCAAGGGCAGGTGTCATTGGCGACATGGGTGCATCCGCATCATTTTGGTGGCAAATTGTACCTGCGCTGCATTTTGCCGTTTCACATTCTGGTGGTGCGCAATGCGCTGGCCCGTGTGGCGCGCAACAAAGCGGCCCCCGCCGGGTGAGTCGCCCCCTGATGTATGATCCGTGACCTGCGTCAGCCGCTGATCGGCTATGCAGTATTGTCGCTACTCCCCGCTGTTTTCCTTGCCTATATGACCCTCAAGAGGAGTCACATATTTTGCTGAAAGAAAACAATGGCATACCACGACATCACTGAACCTGCACAGGTTCTGAACCGCGAACTGGCCCTGACACGGGCGGTTTTTGACCGGATTTCCGGCTTTTTCTCTGCTTTGGGCCATGCCTTGATGACCAATTCTGCCGGTCAACAGCGCGTCAACCGCGTGCAGCGTCTGCAGGCGAAATCGGATGCGGAACTGGCAACAATGAACCTGAAACGTGAAGACATCGTGCATCATGTGTTCAAAGACCTGTATTACGTCTGAATCACGCCGCTGCGTGCATTAAATGGCCCGGCCCTGCACAGGTATCTGTCGTCAGCGCCGGGCCTTTTTGTTTGTGCAGGGCTGATTGCTTGACACGGGCGCGCGCCCGCGCCAACGCTGCGCCATGATGGATCTGCGCCCAGTTGGATATGTTGTCGGCCTGCTTGTGGCAGTGCTGGGCGTGTTTATGCTTTTGCCGATGCTGGTGGATCTGGCCGAAGGACGCGGCCATGCCTTTGTTTTTGTCGAAGCGTTTTTGATCACCACAATTTCCGGCGGGTTGATTGCGCTGGCCTGTTCCAACGGCGTGCGCGAAGGCCTGACCATCCAGCAGACGTTTTTGTTGACCACGGGTGTCTGGCTGATGTTGCCGGTATTCGGGGCGCTGCCGTTCATTCTGGGGGAAACCCAATCCAGCATCACCGACGCGGTGTTCGAGGCGATGTCGGGCATGACCACGACCGGATCGACGGTATTGTCGGGGCTGGATACCATGCCCAAGGGGCTGTTGTTGTGGCGCGGTATCCTGCAATGGCTGGGCGGCATCGGTATCATTGTTGTGGCAATGGTTTTCCTGCCCGAACTCAAGGTCGGCGGGATGCAGATTTTCCGGTCCGAAGCGTTTGATACCTTTGGTAAAATCCTGCCACGTGCCGGGCAGATCGCGACCCAGATCGCGGTAATATATCTGTGGCTGACGGTGGCCTGTATTCTCAGTTACCTGACCGTCGGGTTGAACACATTTGATGCAACGGTACATGCGCTGACCACGATTTCGACGGGGGGGTTTGCAAATTATGATGCGTCTTTTGGCACCTTTGCAGGGCCTGCCGAATATGTGGCCTCGGTGTTTATGATCCTCGCAGCCATGCCCTTTGTGCGCTATGTGCAACTGGTCAATGGCAACCCGCTGGCGCTGCACCGCGACCCGCAGGTGCGCGGCTTTATCACCACCATTGCGGTGCTGGTTCTGGTGTTGTTTGTGGTGTTGCAACATGTGTTTCCCAAACATTGGGAACAAAGCCTGCGGGAGGCGCTGTTCAACATCACCTCGATCATTTCGGGCACCGGATTTGCCTCGGTTGACTATATGCAATGGGGGCCATTTGCCGTCGGCATGTTCTTTTTCATCGGGCTGATCGGCGGCTGTGCGGGCTCTACTGCCTGTTCGATCAAGATTTTCCGCTATCAGCTGTTGTTTGCCTCCATTCGTGCGCAGCTGCGCCGCATCCGGTCGCCGCATGGTATTTTCAAGCCGCGCTATGACGGCAGGCCCGTGGGGCCGGATGTTCTGGCATCGGTGATGTCGTTTTTTATGTTTTTTGTGGTGACCTTTGGTCTGGTGGCTGTCGCGCTGAGCATGACAGGGCTGGATTTCATCACATCGGTGTCCGGCGCCGGGGCCGCATTGGCCAATGTCGGGCCCGGATTGGGCGATACCATTGGACCTGCTGGTAATTTCAGCAGCCTGAATGATACTGCCAAATGGATACTTACTGCCGCGATGTTGTGTGGCCGCCTTGAACTGATGGCCGTCTACGTCATTTTTACCGTTAAATTCTGGAGGGCCTGATGGCTGACCAAACCCGCCCGTTGGGCGCGCAAATTTCCCATATGCTCAAGCAACGCGGGGTCGATGTGATCTTTGGCATTCCCGGTGTGCATAATCAGGAAATGTACCGTGGCATCGAAGAGGCCGGCATCACCCATGTGCTGGCGCGTCACGAACAGGGGGCCGGGTTTATGGCCGATGGCTATGCCCGTGCGACGGGCAAGCCCGGTGTGGCCTATGTCATCACCGGCCCCGGTCTGTGCAACACCATGACCCCGATGGGGCAGGCCTATTCGGATTCGGTGCCGGTCTTGGTGATTTCCTCTTGTCTGGATGAAACCGCGGCGCGGCGCGGGCAATTGCACCAGATGAAAGATCAGGAAATCGCCGCTGGCACGGTCTGTGACTGGTCACAAACCGCCCATAGCGCCGAGGCCGCCTATGCGCTGATTGACCGTGCTTTGGTTGAGTTTGATACCAAACGCCCGCGTTCAAAACATATTCAGGTGCCGATTGCCCAGCTGGAGGCACAGGCCGCCCCCGCCGCGCAGCCCAAGCCGATCATTCATACTGGTCCGGCGCCCCGCGCAGCGGATATCGCGCAGGCCGTGACCCTGTTGCAGCAGGCGAAAAAGCCGATGCTGGTGTTTGGCGGCGGTGCTAAACACGCCGCAGAGGCGGCGCGAGAAATTTTGCGCAAGACCGGCGCGGCCAGTGTCACCACCTATGCCGGGCGCGGCGTGGTCGCCCCGGATACGGCGCTGCATTTCGGATCCTGTCTGGCACGGCCCGACAGTGCGGTGGTGATGGCCGAGGCCGATCTGGTCCTGGCGGTGGGCACCGAATTGGTCGAGGTTGATCTGTGGCGCCCGCATCTGGGCCATGTCGCCCCGATGATCCGTGTTGATCTGGACCCAGAGGTTCTCTGTGACCCCCAAGGTGCGGAGTATCCGGTATTGTCTGATGCCAAGGCGTTTTTGACCGCTTTGGCCGATGCCCTGCCCGAGGCGACAGCACACAGCGGTTGGTCCCGCGATCAGGTGGCGGCGACCCGTGCGCGCTGGCGGGCGGAAACCGATGCCGAACGCCCCGGCATTGTGCCGATCTGTGATGCGCTGCGCGCTGTGGTGCCTGCGGATACCATGATCTATTCGGACATGACGCAATTTGCCTATGTCGCCAAAGAGGTCTGGGATATGCCCCAAGCCGGCCATTGGCATCACCCCTATGGCTTTGGCACCTTGGGGTATGCGACCCCTGCGGCGATTGGCGGGGCAGTGGCACGGCGGGGCAAGCCGACCATGGCGATCATTGGCGATTACGGCTTTCATTATACCATGCAGGAACTGGGCGTGGCGGTAGAACTGGGCCTTAGCCTGCCGATCATCCTGTGGGACAATGGCAAGCTGAAAGAGATCGAAGACAGCATGGTGCGCGCCCAGATCGCCCCCAATGCGGTGATCGCGCAGAACCCTGATTTTGTGAAACTGGCACAGGCCTTTGGGGCAAATGCCTGTGCGCCTGCCACCCTGTCAGAGCTGCAAAAGGCGCTCAGTGATGCCTTTGACGCCGAGGGTCCGACGCTGATCTATCTGACGCCGGCGGTCAGCGCCTGATCGCATTCGACACCCCCGCTGTCCGCCTGTGCCGGTCAGCGGGGTTTCGTCTTACTCCCAGCAGCTGACCAGCACGGTCATGCCCTGTGCGGCAATGCGCAGATCCCGTGGCGCCACGGCATCGGTGGCATCACTTTGGGTCAGGCGCAAACCATTCTTGCTGGCCAGTTCGGCAATCGCCGCCCCCTGCAAGGCAAAGCTGACATCCTTGGGCAATTGTTGATCCCCCGCAGCCGCGGGCAGCAACATGCCCATGACATTGCCGCTGGCATCAAACACCGGCCCGCCCGCATCGCCCGCTTGGGCGGTAAGGGTCAGGCGGTTCAGCTTTTCTTCACCGTGCAGGCCGCGCAGATCAGCAAGGGTGCCAAAGGTCAGAGTGGCGGCACTCAGGACGCCCTCATAGGAATACCCGGCCACGGATACTTCGGATTGCAGCCGGGGCGGGCTATTGCCAAAACGGGCCACGGCCATCGGTGCCAAGGCCGCACGTGGCCTGAGCAGGGCAATCCCTGCGCTGGCGTCATCTGCAATCACATCGGCCTCGGTGTCGCCATCCAGTGTGACACGGGTACAGGCGGCCACGGCTTCTGATGTGGTGGCAACCGCGCCTTGCCCGTCGATAAAGAACCCCGAGCGCGAGATTTTGGGCTGGCGAATGCGCAGGCCCGACACCAGATCAATCGTCTGTTCGGCTTCGATTCCGGCGGCGGGGTCCAGCACCGCGTCCAGACGGATCAGGCTTTTGGACATTTCAGCCACCACACGGCGGCGGCGGTCCTCATCGCCCGCAGGCCAGATCAGGGTAAAGCCTTTGATCTGGCCATCCAGCAAGGATACCTGTGTCTGGCTGATGATGCTGCCGTTTTCGCCGATCAGTTCAAAAGAAGTATTCTGGCGCGCGCGCGGGCCCTCCAGCGGCACAATTTCCAGCGTCTGCATGATGTCATAAAGACCAAACAACGTGTCCTGATCACCCGCCTGCGAAATCAGCAAAACCCGTGCACCGATGTTGCCGCTGCTGTCATAATGGGCAAAGGGCGGTTCGTAATGATCAAAGGCAACTTCGGCGGTGGGCATCATGATTTCAATGCCTGCCGCATCATCACGAACCAGTTGCAGGCCCAGACCATCCAGCACTGCATTATACTGCCCCGTCAGGGCGGTGCGTTGACGGGTGGTCAACACGCCCGTGACCTCATAGCCGTTTGATTCCTGCCAGGCGGCCATGGAATTACGGGTGCCACGGCCAAATGCCCCGTCGATTGCCGCATTGTAAAAACCAGCCCATTGCAGTGCGATTTGCAAATCCTTGCGGCCCTGTGCATCCAGGGCGCGTTCACTGTTGCGGGCTTCGCTGACGGTTTCATCCGGCACGTCGGGGGTGATTTGGGGCAGCGGATCGCTGTTCACGATTTCGTCCAGGGGCGTTTCGCTGATGACGGGCGCGGCGGATCCGACGCTGGCCGGCGGTTCAATCACACCCCGGTTCAGCACATTGGCCCCGATGGGCCAGAATTGCTGACGGAACCGGCTGGAAAGCTGCACGAAACTGTCACGCGGCACCAAACCCTGACGCACATAGGTGCTGCGCACCAATTCCGCGTCGGCCCGGCGATAGGGACCAACGGCGATGCCATACCATCCCCCGCCCAGTGCAAACCCGTTCACATCCTCAAACAAGGCCGCATAATCGCGCGCCCGATCCGTGGCCGCAGCAAGGCTGGGCTGGGCTTCGATCTGGACCCAGACCACTTCGTCCTCGGTCTGGGATTGGGCTAGGGCGGCAGTGGCCAGAAAACAGGCCAGAAAGGCGGTCAAAAATCGAGTTAGAATACGCTTCATCGTTACAGGGGCTCTCGTTCACCAAAATCCAAGGCAGATAAGCAGGAAATTGCCGCAAATGCTATGGGAAAGCAGGGTGAAAATGTGTCAAAGCTGCAATTGACCATGTTGTTGCGCCCTCGTAGGTAAGACGCGCAAGTTCAAAGGGGATCACCATGTCCGAAAAGCCGCAAACACCCCGATCGTTTCAAGCGATCATCCTGGCGTTGCAAGAATACTGGGCCCGTCAGGGCTGTGCGATTCTGCAACCCTATGACATGGAAGTGGGCGCAGGCACCTTTCACCCCGCCACCACATTGCGCAGCCTTGGCAGCCAGCCTTGGGCCGCCGCCTATGTGCAGCCCTCGCGCCGCCCCACTGACGGGCGCTATGGGGAAAACCCCAACCGCCTGCAGCATTATTACCAATATCAGGTGCTGATCAAACCCAGCCCGCCGAATCTGCAAGAGCTGTATCTCGGATCGCTTGAGGCCATCGGCATCAACATGGATCTGCACGATATCCGCTTTGTCGAGGATGATTGGGAAAGCCCGACACTGGGGGCATGGGGTCTGGGCTGGGAAGTCTGGTGTGACGGAATGGAAGTCAGCCAGTTCACCTATTTCCAACAGGTTGGCGGCCATGATTGCGCGCCGGTTTCGGGCGAATTGACCTATGGACTGGAACGGCTGGCGATGTATGTGCTGGGCGTCGATCATGTGATGGACATGCCCTTCAATGATCCTGATGCGCTGATCCCGCTGACCTATGCCGATGTGTTCAAACAAACCGAAGAAGAATACGCGCGCTGGAACTTTGACACCGCCAATACCGATGTGCTGCTGCGCCAGTTCGAAGAAGCCGAAGCCCATTGCAAGATGATCCTCGAACAGCCCCCCGTCGATCCGAAAACCGGCAAACGCATCGTCATGGTGCATCCGGCCTATGACCAATGCATCAAGGCCAGCCATATGTTCAACCTGCTGGATGCGCGCGGGGTGATTTCGGTGACGGAACGCCAGGCCTATATCGGGCGGGTGCGCAGCTTGGCCAAAATCTGTGCCGATGCCTTTGTGCAGACCCGCGCAGGCGGCTGGAGCGAAGACGCGGCGTAAGCGGCCCCTGAACAGGATGAACAGGACATGAACGGCAAAATCATAGGGATCGCGATTATGGTATCCGCAGCAGCCGCAGGTATCTTTTTGTATTACCTGCAGGTCTACGGCTATTACCGTGAGGTGGCGCAGGTTGACGTAACACTTGTGTCCCTGAGCAGCGCCGAACCCGAGGTGATCGCGGCCGATGCGCTACAAGCCATTGACGCGGACAGCTCTCCAATCCGGTTTCGTGCCTGTTTCACCACCGATCTGAGCCTCGCCATGTTAAGCGAAACCTATGTGATGGTTGACGGTGTGGAACCGCGCAATGCCCCCAACTGGTTTGATTGCTTTGATGCGGGCAAATTGACCGAAGTCCTTGAAAACGGCCGCGCCCTGACGTTTCTGGGCCAGAAAAACATTCACTATGGCGTGGACCGGATTGTGGCGATCACCGATGACGGGCACGGCTATGTCTGGCATGAATTCAACAATTGCGGCGAAAAAGCCTATGACGGCACCGTGATCGGTGAAACCTGCCCTGAGCGACCCAGCCCTTAACCGAGGGCTGGACCGTTCGCGCCCCGACCGCTATCCACACCCCGAACCCGCAGCAAAGCTGCAAATGAGGATGACCCGTGCCAGACCTGCTGATTGAACTGTTCTCCGAAGAAATTCCCGCCCGCATGCAAAAACGGGCTGCGCAAGATCTGCAAAAACTGGTGACAAATGGTCTGGTCGAGGCCGGATTGACCTATGCTTCTGCGGCTGCCTTTTCGACCCCGCGCCGTTTGACGCTGGCGGTTGAAGACATGTTGGCTGCCAGCCCGCGTCAGGTTGAGGAACGCAAAGGCCCCAAGGCCGATGCGCCCGAAAAAGCCATTGACGGGTTCCTGCGCGGGGCGGGGCTGACCCGTGACCAGCTTGAGGAACGCGAGACCCCCAAAGGCAAAATCCTGTTTGCCAGGATCGAAAAACCCGGCCGTCCGGCGGCGGAAATCGTGGCCGAAGTGCTGGAAAACGCGATCCGTACCTTTCCTTGGCCCAAATCCATGCGCTGGGGCGCGGGCAGCCTGAAATGGGTGCGCCCGCTGCATTCGATCCTCTGCCTGATCTCCGCCGAAGACGGCGCCGAGGTGGTGGCGCTGGATGTGGACGGGATCAAGGCAGGCACTGAAACCCGCGGTCACCGTTTCCTTGCGCCCGACACCATTACCGTCAGCGGATTTGAAGATTACGCCGCCAAGCTAAAACGCGCCTTTGTGGTCTTGTCCGCGGATGAACGCGCTGAAACCATCTGGAATGACGCCACCAACATGGCCTTTGCCAATGGGCTGGAGGTGGTGGAAGACGCGGGGCTTTTGGCCGAAGTCGCAGGACTGGTGGAATATCCCGTGGTCCTGATGGGGCCGATTGCCGATGATTTTCTGGGCCTGCCAGCCGAGGTGCTGCAAACCTCGATGCGCGAACACCAGAAATTTTTCTCGGTGCGCAATCCAAAAACCGGGCGCATTGAGCGTTTTATCACCGTCGCCAACCGCAGCACCGCCGATCAGGGTGCCACCATTCTGGCGGGCAATGAAAAAGTGCTGTCGGCACGTTTGTCGGATGCGAAATTTTTCTGGGAAAACGATCTGCGCGTGGCAAAATCGGATGCGGGCATGCAGACTTGGGTCACCGCGCTGGAAAACGTCACCTTTCACAACAAATTGGGCACTCAGGCCGAATTGATTGAGCGCATGGCGGTGCTGGCGCGGGAACTGGCGCCGATGGTCGGGGCCGACGCAGAGCAGGCCGAACGCGCCGCGCGTCTGGCCAAGGCTGATCTGTCTTCGGAAATGGTCTATGAATTCCCTGAATTGCAGGGGTTGATGGGCAGCTATTATGCCAAAGCCGCCGGCGAAACAGATGCTGTGGCCGCCGCCGCCAAAGAACATTACGCGCCGCTTGGCCCCTCTGATGACGTGCCGACCGCGCCGGTATCGGTGGCCGTGTCACTGGCCGAAAAGATCGACAAGCTGACCGGGTTCTGGGCGATTGACGAGAAGCCGACGGGGAGTAAGGATCCCTTTGCGCTGCGTCGGGCTGCGTTGGGGGTGATCCGGATATTGGTTGAGAATGATGTTTCAATCTCATGTGGCGCAGTTTTCCATAAAGCTCTGAAGGTACATGGCGTTGATTTTGGCGACGAAACCGATGAGGAAAATTATGCGAATTTGGATATTGGTCTAAACCTCCTCGCCTTCCTCCACGACCGCCTCAAAGTTTATCTCAAGGACCAAGGCATCCGCCATGACGTGATCGACGCCTGTATTGGCATGGAGGGCAATGACGATCTGACCCTGCTGGTCAAACGCGCCCGCGCCCTGTCGGACACCCTGAAAACCGATGACGGGGAAAACCTGATCCAGGGCTTCAAACGCGCCAATAACATCCTGACCCAAGCCGAAGACGCCGATGGCGTTGAATATTCCTATGGGGCGGATATCAAATTCACCGAGGTCGAGGCCGAGAAGGCGCTGTTTGCCGCCCTTGATGCCGCTGAGGCCAAAATCACACCAGCGATGGCCGCACAGGATTTCACCACCGCGATGTCCGCAATGGCCGCGTTGCGCGGCCCGATTGACGGGTTCTTTGACGCCGTGCAGGTCAACAGCGACAATGCCACGATCCGGCGCAACCGGTTGAACCTGCTCAGCCGCATCCGCAGCATCTGTACCTCGGTTGCCGATCTGACGCGGGTGGACGGCTAAACCGTCAAAATGCCAATGGCAGGGAAGGCGGTTCCCCATCGCTTTCCCTTGCCAGCGGGCGCTAAGCGCCTATGCTGCACCTGAATGTGAAAAGGTGCTGCAGTGCAGAATAATCCCTATACCACCCTCGTGACCTCCGATGCGCCAATTGCCAATGACACCCATGGCGGGCGGGCGAAATGTTTGCAGCGGCTGGTGCGGCTTGATTTGCCGGTGCCGCGCACCGTGGCCCTGTCCTTTGCTGCCGTGCAAAAGATTGCCCAGGGCTATCTGCCCGATGTGGATGCGGTGGTGGCCGAATTTCCCGAAGGCGCATTGCTTTGTGTGCGGCCCTCCAGCGAAGATCCCGATTGGGGCGGGCCGGGGGCGGTGCTGAACATCGGCATCAATCACAGCCGCTTTGAGGATTTTTGCACCAGCATGGGCGAAGGTCCGGCTGCGGCGCTTTATACCCGTTTTGTGCAGGCCTATGCGATCAATGTGGCGCGGCTTGATCCTGATATGTTTGACGGGGTGTCCGGTGACGGGCGCGCAGCCTTGCATCAATCGTTGACCGCTTATGAACAGGAAACCGAAGAAAGCTTTCCTCAGGACCCGGCCAAACAGCTTGCCGGGGTGCTGCGCTCGATGGCGCGGGCCTGGGGGGGGACGTCGGCGCGGCTGTTGCGGCAGGCCAAAGGGGCGCCTGCGGATGCGGGGCTGGGGCTGGTGGTTCAGGAAATGGCCTTTGGTGTTGGCACCGGCCAATGCGGGTCAGGGGTGTTGCAGCTGGTGGACAGCAGCACCGGATTGCCACAAATCAAAGGCCGCTATCTGAGCCAGTCACAGGGGCGCGATGCGCTGGAGGGGGATTCAGAAGCGTTGTATCTGACCAAAGACCCGCGCGGCATGTCCTTTGAAGAACTGGTGCCAGAGGCCTTTGCCGATCTGACCAAACATGCAGGGCTGATGCGCGCCCGCTTGCGCGAGGAAATGCAGGTTGAATTTGTGGTGCAGGACGGGGCCTTGCATATTCTTGACGGGGTGCGCGTGGCGCGGTCTTCGCGGGCTTCGGTGCGGATTGCCGTGCGCCTGGCCGAAGACGGGATCATCCCGCGCCAAGAGGCGCTGATGCGGGTCGAACCCCGCACCCTGACCGAATTGCTGCACCGGCAGGTGGATCCCAAAACCAAACGCGATGTGATCGGGCGCGGCATTGCCGCCAGCCCCGGCGCGGCAACGGGGCGGATCGTGTTTTCCGCCACCGACGCACAGGCCAGCGCATCGCGCGGCGAACCCTGTATCCTGATCCGCCGTGAAACCAGCCCAGAGGACATTCGCGGCATGCATGCGGCCAAGGCGGTGCTGACCGAACGCGGCGGCATCACCAGCCATGCGGCGGTGATCGGGCGCGGCCTGGGCCTGCCCTGTGTGGTAGGCGCGTCTTCTATGCGATTGAACCTAAAGAAAAAACAAATCACCGCGCCGGATGGCAGGGTGTTTAATGCCGGCGATGAAATCACCGTCGATGGCACCCATGGTGAAATCCTTGCTGGTCCGGTCGAGATGCAGGAAGCGGCGCAGGACGAGACCTTTAATACCTTGATGGACTGGGCCGAAGCGGCCGCCGACATTGGCATTCGCGCCAATGCCGATACCCCGGCGGATGCCCAGACGGCGCGCAATTTCAACGCCCAGGGCATCGGATTGTGCCGCACCGAACATATGTTCTTTGAACCGGGGCGGTTGACGGTGATGCGCGAGATGATCTTTGCCGAAACCGGCGAGGACCGCCGCGCGGTGCTGGAACGGTTGTTGCCGATGCAGCGTGATGATTTCACCCAATTGTTCCGCATCATGCAGGGGCAGCCGGTGTGTATCCGTCTGTTTGACCCGCCGCTGCATGAATTCCTGCCTGCGGATAAAGCAGGGCAACGTGAATTGGCCGAGGCGCTGAACCTGCCGCTGTCGGATGTCACCCGGCGCATCGAAGCGATGAGCGAATATAATCCGATGCTGGGCCTGCGCGGGGTGCGCCTGGGCGTGACGGTGCCGGAAATCTACGAAATGCAGGCCCGCGCTATTTTTGAGGCAACCATCGCGGCCAGCAAAGACGGCGATCCGGTGGTGCCAGAGATCATGATTCCGCTGGTCAGCGCCAAACGCGAGGTTGAACTGGTCAAAACCGCTGTGGATGCGGTGGCGGCGGCGGTGCGCACCGAAAGTGATGCGCGGTTCACCTATCGGTTGGGGGTGATGGTCGAAACCCCGCGTGCGGCGTTGCGGGCGGCTGAAATCGCGCCGCATTGTGCCTTTCTCAGCTTTGGCACCAACGATCTGACGCAGATGACCTATGGTTTGTCACGCGATGATGCGGGGCGGTTCATGTCTGATTACGTGCGACAGGGGGTTTTTGCCGAAGATCCGTTCCATGTGCTGGATATTGAGGGCGTGGGTGAGTTGCTGCAATTGGGCGCAGAACGGGGCCGCGCTGCACAGCCGGGGCTGACATTGTCGATCTGCGGAGAGCACGGCGGCAACCCCGAATCGATTGCATTCTGCCGGGAATCGGGTTTTGACTATGTTTCCTGCTCGCCTTTCCGCGTTCCTGTTGCACGGCTTGCCGCAGCGCAACTCGCAATTGGCCACCAGATCGGGTAGTTTTTCCGTTCAGATCAACAATATTGGCTATTTCACACCGTGAAATGGCTCATGAAAATTGGGTGGGTTTACCAAATCGCGATTTCTGGGTAGGCGCTGCGCTGAGATAACAGCACACGAGGCGCGGCATGCGTTGGTTTCAGACTTCATTTTTCGCGGCAATTTTGGCGGCTACCCTGATCACACCTGTTGTGGGTCTGGCCAGCGCCGACAAGGCAGAGGAACTGGCAAAGGTTGAGGCAAAGGGTCTCAAGAGCACCGGTGACATGCGATTGAAGTCGATGGTGACCCCACCGAAAAAGGCGAATAAAACCGTCGAATTTTCCCGACAGTGGATTGATGATCAGCCCAAGGCATCGGGTTCCGAACAATGGCGCTGTCTGGCCGAAGCCTTGTATTTCGAGGCCCGTGGCGAAACGGTCAAAGGTCAGTTTGCGGTGGCCGAAGTGATCCTCAACCGTGTGGAAAGCAAACGCTATCCCAGCACGCCCTGCGGGGTGATCCATCAGGGCACCGGCAAGAAATACCAATGCCAGTTCACCTACACCTGTGATGGCCACAAAGAAGTGATTGCCGAACCGCGTGCCTTTGCGCGTGTGTCCAAGGTGGCCCGCGCCAGCCTTGATGGCAAAGCCCCGGTCCTGACAGATGGTGCCACGCATTATCACACCACATCGGTCAATCCGCGCTGGTCACGGGTCTATACCCGCACGGCCCGCATCGGCGTGCATCTGTTTTACCGTCACACATGGCGCACTGCCTCTAACTGATAGATGCTGAAATGGCGGGTTCCGGTGCTGGTCTGCCGGAAAAATGGCTTTTAAAATAGCCGTGATCCGTTATGCCCGCCCCAGAGTGATATGAACACGCGACACCGATCCGCGATACAAATACAGGCCAGAACAATGTCAAAAGAAGCCCGCCTTGCCTTTGCGCATCCCTCTGAACGTGCCAAAGCGATGGCGGGGGACATGCCGCTGGATCGTATTTCACTGCGCGATCACATCGTCGAGGTCGAAATCGGCGCGTTTCAGGCCGAACGTGGTGTCACCCAGCGGATCAGTTTTAATGTGGTGGTCGAAGTCCAGCCGCTGACCGGACCGATTGATGACGATGTGGACCGGATACTCAGCTATGATCGCGTCACCGAGGCGATCGCCGCCGAATTGGCCGTTGAACGGTTGGCGCTGCTGGAAACCCTTGCAGAACGTGTTGCAGACCGGATTTTGCTGGAACCCCAAGCGATGCGGGTGTTTGTGCGCATCGAAAAGCTGGACCGTGGTCCCGGTGCCTTGGGCGTTGAAATCATGCGCGCCCGCGCTGCTGCTGCTCCTGAGGTGGTGCAAGAAGCGGCGCCACAGCCGCAATTGGTGTTTCTGGGCAATGACGCGATTGCATCGCCGCATCTTGGGGGGTGGCTGGATCAATGGATCGCACAGGGGCGTCCCTTGATCATTTGTGTGGGGGCAGGTGATATTGCCGCACCGCAGTTGACACATAAAATGGCACAGCGCCGGATTGATCTGTTGGCAATCGAACAGAATGCTTGGGTTCTGGCGTCAAAAGACGACCGATGTGTGGTAGTGGAGACCCGCACCGAATTGGATTGGGCGATGAAAAACGGCCAGACCTGTGTGTGGGCACCGTCCAAAATCGTGCTGGATTCCGTTGATAGCCCTTCTGCGCAGGCCAGCAATCCGGTGGCTTTGGCGGCATGGTTTGCTAGTACCTATGGCGCCGGGGAACTGATGGTGATCGGGGCGGATATGCCTGTGGATACGGATGTGCCGTTGCGCGCTATTGAACCGGGGCAGGCATCCCTATGACCGCGCGGGCCTATCACCGCCCGCTGGTTCAGATCGGGCCTGCGCGCCCTGATAGCGCCCTGACGCTTGCGGGGGGCTGGGGCTGGTTCAGCGAAGTCGAAATCCTGCGCCGTGACGCAGCGCCACAGATCATCCCTGTCGCTGATTTGCCCGATGACGCCCGCCGGCGCCTCTGTGCGCCGCGCCCGGATGTGGCCGGGCTTGGCATGGATCGTCCCAGTGTGATGGGGATTTTGAACGTCACACCAGACAGCTTTTCTGACGGCGGTCTGCACGCCGCGGCCCGGGATGCCATTGCCGCAGGGCAGGCGATGGTGCGTGCAGGGGTGGACATTCTGGACATCGGCGGTGAATCCACCCGCCCGGGGGCCGGGAGTGTTGAAAGCGCAGACGAGATCGGGCGCGTCGTGCCGGTGATTGCGGGGCTGCGTGCCGCAGGGGTGCGTTGCCCAATCTCGATTGATACCCGCAAGGCCGATGTGGCCCGCGCTGCCGCAGCGGCAGGGGCGGATTTGGTGAATGACGTGTCCGGCCTGACCTATGATGCGGCTTTGGCCCCCTATTGCGCGGCGCAAAACCTGCCCGTTTGTGTCATGCATGCGCTGGGTGATCCTGCGACCATGCAACAGGATCCGCGCTATGATGATGTGCTGCTGGATGTATTCGACTTTTTGGCCGGTCAAATCGGAACATTGCAAACACAGGGCATCTCGCGCCGCCGGATCATTGCCGATCCTGGCATCGGCTTTGGCAAGACGCTGGAACATAACCTGACATTGCTGGCGCGGCTGGGCCTGTTCCATGATCTGGGGGTGCCGGTTTTGCTGGGGGCATCGCGCAAGCGTTTTATCGGCACCATCGGCCATGCCCCAGAGGCAGATCACCGCGCACCGGGGTCCATCGCGGTGGCGCTGGCGGGGCTTGCCCATGGTATTCAGATGGTGCGTGTGCATGATGTAGCCCAAACCCTACAGGCAATCGCATTGTGGCAAGCGGCCATGACAGGAAGACAGTGATGACAAAACTATTTGGCACAGACGGCGTGCGTGGCACCGCCAATACCTATCCGATGACCGCTGAAATGGCGCTGCGCATTGGCGCCGCCGTGGGGCAGTATTTCCGCCGTGACAACAAGGGCGTCCACCGCGTGGTGATCGGCAAGGACACACGGCTGTCGGGGTATATGTTTGAAAACGCGCTGACGGCGGGGTTGACCAGCACGGGTATGAATGTGCTGTTGCTGGGGCCGGTGCCGACCCCTGCAGTGGGTCTGCTGACCCGGTCGATGCGGGCCGATCTGGGGGTGATGATTTCGGCCAGCCACAATCCGGCCCATGACAATGGCATCAAATTCTTTGGGCCGGACGGGTTCAAACTGTCCGATCAGGCCGAAGCCGAGATCGAAGCGCTGGTCCAAGAGGGCGTCGAGCCGACCACAGCCGCCGAAATCGGCCGCGCCAAACGCATTGATGACAGCCGTTTTCGCTATATCGAACGGGTGAAATCATCCTTCCCGCGCCAGATGCGTCTGGACGGGCTGAAGGTGGTGATTGATTGCGCCAATGGTGCGGCCCACCATGTTGCCCCGATGACCCTATGGGAACTGGGGGCGACGGTGATCCCCGTAGGGGTGGCGCCCAACGGGCATAATATCAACGAAGGCTGCGGATCAACCCACCCGCAATCGGCGGCTGAAACCGTGGTCGCCCATGGCGCGGATGTGGGGATTTGTCTGGATGGCGATGCGGATCGGGTGATCCTGATTGACGAAAAAGGCACGATCGGGGACGGGGATCAGTTTATGGCGCTGATGGCCGCACGCTGGGCCGAGGAAGACCGGTTGAATGGCAATGCCTTGGTCGCCACCGTGATGAGCAATCTGGGGCTAGAGCGGTTTCTGGATGCCCGTGGTCTGCGGCTTGAACGTACCGCTGTTGGCGATCGCTATGTGGTGGAACGGATGCGCCAGGGCGGGTTCAACCTTGGCGGTGAACAATCGGGCCATATCGTGATGACGGATTATGCCACCACCGGGGATGGCTTGATGGCAGGTATGCAGTTTCTGGCCGAACTGGTGAACGGGGGCCGCAAGGCCTCTGAGTTGCTGCATCAATTTGATCCGGTGCCGCAATTGTTGAAAAACGTGCGCTATGCGGCAGGGCAGACCCCGTTGGAAACCGCATCGGTCACAGCTGCCATCGCACAGGCCGAGGCCGATCTGGCCAGCGGCGGGCGGTTGTTGATCCGTAAATCCGGCACCGAACCTTTGGTGCGGGTGATGGCCGAACACGAGGATTCAGCCCTGATGGAAACCTGTGTAGATGCGGTTGTGGCGGCGGTCGAGGGGGCTGTGCAGGTTTAAGCAGACCTATGTTGTGGGCGGCGGCCTGCGCCCGAACAGGCGGCGCAGCGCCCCGTATTGGCTGAGGCCAACACCGCCGAGGATCAGCAGCATGGCATAGATCAACGCGGGCGGCATCGGTTCGGACAGGATCAATGCGCCCAAAAGCACCGACCACAGCGGCACCTGATAATTGACCAGTGACATAAACACCGGTCCGGCACTGCGCACCACCAACACCCGCAACAGATTGGCAGCGGCGGTGGGGATCAGCCCCAGAAACGCCAGCACCACAAGGGTTTGGCTGTCAGGCAGGGGCGGCACCCCCTCAAGGACCAGCGCCATCGGCACCGTGATCCCCGTGGCAATGATCAACAGGATGCTGGCAAGGCCGATTGGATCAACCGCAGGCAGACGTCGCATCAGGATCGAACTGATCGAATAACAAAACGCGGCCCCGAAACAGGCCAGCCGCCCGAATGCCTCAAGCGGTGATCCGGTGCTTTCAAAAGCCTGCCCGCCGATCAGCACAACCACCCCGCAAAACCCGATGGCAAACCCGATAGACCGGCGCGGGGTCATCCGTTCGCCCGGCACCAGAAAATGCGCCAAGGGCAGCACAATCAGCGCGGTTGAGGCCATGGAAACCCCCGCAAAGCCCGAGGTCACATATTGCTGTCCCCAGGCCAGCAACGAAAATGGCACCGCGGAACTGGCCGCGCCGATGGTGAACAATGCGCTGCGTTGGCTGTTGTTGAGCGGGGCCTCGAACAGCGGAAAGCCACGCAGCCCCCAGAACACCAGCATGATCACTGTGGCAAACCCGATCCGCGATGCCGCCAGCCAGAACGGGGTGATCCCGCGCAGGGCCACTTCGGTCACCATAAAGGTGCCGCCCCAGACAAAGGCAAGGATGGCCACCATCAGCCAGCTGTAGATGGTGATGCGGGGGGTGGTGTTCATGGGATCGGGTGCTTTCGGTTGGGGCGGTATCTGGGGCCTGAACGCAAAAGACCCCGACACAGGGTCGGGGTCAATCGCAATCACTTCGCTATGGAGCGAAGCATCCAGAGTTTAGTTCTTGGCTTTATCAACCATTTTACCGGCAGAAATCCACGGCATCATGCCACGCAGTTTTTCGCCTGTTGCTTCGATCTGGTGTTCGTCATTGATGCGACGTGTGGCTTTGAACGAGGGCTGACCCACTGCATTTTCCAGCATGAAATCACGCACGAATTTGCCGTTTTGAATGTCGGTCAGAACCGCTTTCATTTTTGCCTTGGTTTCGTCGTAAGGCAGAATGCGCGGGCCGGAAACATATTCACCATATTCCGCGGTGTTGGAGATCGAATAGTTCATGTTGGCGATGCCGCCTTCATAAATCAGGTCAACGATCAGTTTCACTTCGTGCAGGCATTCGAAATAGGCCATTTCAGGGGCGTAGCCTGCTTCGACCAATGTTTCAAAACCCATGCGGATCAGTTCAACCAGACCGCCACACAGAACCGCCTGTTCACCAAACAGATCGGTTTCGCATTCTTCGCGGAAGTTGGTTTCGATGATGCCGGAGCGACCGCCACCGATGGCAGAGCAATAAGACAGGCCGATTTCCAGCGCTTTGCCGGAGGCGTCTTTGTCAACGGCAACAAGGCAAGGCACGCCGCCGCCTTTGGTGTATTCGCCGCGCACCGTGTGACCCGGGCCTTTGGGGGCCATCATGATCACGTCAACGCCGGCTTTGGGTTCGATCAGGCCGAAGTGGACGTTCAGGCCGTGGGCAAATGCGATGGCAGCGCCTTCACGGATGTTGTCATGCACGTATTTCTTGTAGGTTTCGGCCTGCAATTCGTCGGGCATGGTGAACATGATCACATCGGCCCAGGCGGCGGCTTCGGCAATGCCCATTACCGTCAGGCCTTCGCCTTCGGCCTTGGCAATGGAAGCAGAGCCTTCGCGCAGCGCTACAACAAGGTTTTTCGCGCCGGAATCGCGCAGGTTCAGCGCATGGGCGTGGCCCTGAGAGCCATAGCCGAGGATGGCGACCTTTTTGTCTTTGATCAGGTTAACGTCACAGTCACGGTCATAATATACGCGCATTTTCTCGGTCCTTTCGAGGTCATAATCTGGGGTTCACCATAGGCATTATGGCGCGAGGGGCCATTGGTGGATTATGAGTTTATTTTGCCAAATAAAGATGATAATGCGTGAAATTGTAAAAATATGGAAAAATCATGCTTGATGACATGGATCGCCGATTGTTGCGCTATTGGCAGGCAGAACCGAGTCTCGGTCCTGCCGAGCTGGCAGAGCGCTGCGGGTTGACCACCGGCAAGGTGGCGCGGCGCATTGCCAAGATGGAAGAAGACGGCATCGTGCAGGGGGTCAGCGCAGTGGTGAACTGGGCCGGGCTTGGCTATGCGGTTGAAGTGTCTTTGCGGGTGACATTGGACAAGACCCAAAGCAACGCCTTTGATGCGTTTTTGTCCGAGGCGCGCAATGTGCCCGAGGTGATCGAAGTGCAAACCTTTCTGGGCCGGGTCGATGTGCGCCTGTCGATCATCGCGCGTGATATGGGCCATTATCAGCAGATTTACCGCAGCCGTATTCTGACCCTGCCGCATATCGCCGACATCGAGGCGTTGATGCAGGTGGCGCAGATCAAATCAGAACAGACGTTGCCCCTATGATCGAACTGGACGAGATCGACCGCAAATTGATCCGCAGTCTGGCCCGCGATGCCAGTCAAAGCGCCAGCGCCTTGGGGCGGCGTTACGGATTAAGCCAACCCGCAACATGGCGGCGCATCCGGCGGCTGGAAGAGGCGGATGTGCTGCGCGGGCGGCGCTTGCGCCTGAATGCCGAGGCTTTGGGCTTTGGCGTGACGGTGTTTCTGGGCATCAAACTGGCCACCAAGGGCCGTGTCAGCCTGGATGATTTTGAACGGGCTGTGGCCGCGATCCCCGAAGTGCAGACTGTGGAACATGTTTTGGGGATGTATGATTACCGCCTGCGGGTGGTGGCGCGGGATCTGCCCGATTTTGAACGGGTGCTGCGGCGGCGGATCATGACATTGCCCGGCGCAGGCGAGGTCGAGGCCAATGTCCTGCTGAGCGAAGAACGGCTGGCGGGGCCCTTGGACGGTTAGGATAACAGGCCCGCCCTGTGCGCAAATCCGTGTTAGGATAGCGCAAGGAGGAGCCATGATGCCCGAAATCAAAGCCAATACCCCGCTGCAAACCGTGATCACCACTTTTGAATGTTCCCCCGGCACCTGTCAGGATTTGCTGGATTTATTGCGGCTGGCCTATGCTGAATTCATCTCGCAACAACCCGGGTTCACCGGGGCGGGATTGCACGTCAATGATGCGGAAACCCGGATCGCCAATTATTCGCAATGGCAAACGCGGGATGATTTCAAGGCGATGCTGCGCAGTGATGAAATGCGCCGCCGCAACCGCGAGATTGCCAAACTCTGTACGCGGTTTGAACCGGTGATGTACGAGGTCGCGGCAGCCTTTCCCTGAAACGGCTTTGGCGCGGTGAAATCCGGCCTTTGATCCAAACCCCGTTTGACATTGCCGCGCTGCTTCGCCTGTATGCGGGCAACCTGCTTGAGAAGGAAAAAACCATGGCACTGCTTAATACTGTTGATCCAACCGGGTTGGATGAATTTTCGGTGGTCTTTACAGATCGGTCCCTGAACCACATGTCTGGAACGTTCCAGCAGGTGATGCGCGACATTTCCGACTTGATGAAAGAGGTCTATCAGGCCGATGCCGTGGCGCTGATCCCCGGTGGGGGCAGCTATGCGATGGAATCCGTGGCGCGCCAGTTTGCCCGGGGGGCCGAGGTGCTGGTGGTGCGCAATGGCTGGTTTTCCTATCGCTGGAGCCAGATCATCGAAAATGGTGATCTGACCGGATCTGCCACGGTGATGAAAGCCCGCGCCGACGGCAATGCACCGCAAAGCCCCTTTGCCCCAGCCGCCATCGAAGACGTCACCGCCGCGATCCATGAACATAAGCCGCAGGTGGTGTTCGCGCCGCATGTGGAAACCAGTGCCGGGGTGATCCTGCCGGATGCCTATATCGCCGCGATGGCCGCAGCAGCGCATGAGGTTGGCGCCTTGATGGTGCTGGATTGCATCGCCTCGGGCTGTGCTTGGGTGGATATGAGGGCATTGGGCGTTGATGTGTTGATTTCCGCGCCGCAAAAAGGCTGGAGCGCGTCCCCCTCGGCGGGCATCGTGATGATGTCGGCACAGGCCGAAGCACGCCTGGCACAGACCCAATCGGATAGTTTTGCCCTTGATCTGGGCAAATGGCGCAGCATCATGAAGGCTTATGAAGATGGCGCACATGCCTATCATGCCACGTTGCCCACCGATGCGCTGCGGGCGTTTCGCGATACCGTGCTTGAGACCAGGGAATACGGGTTAGAGCGGTTGAAAGAGGCGCAGTGGCGCTTGGGCGAGGGGGTGCGCAAGATGTTGTCAGACAAGGGCGTGCGATCGGTTGCCGCCGCAGGGTTTGGCGCACCTGGGGTGGTGGTCAGCTATACCAGTGATCCGCAGGTGCAAAACGGCAAGGCCTTTGCCGCCAAGGGCATGCAGATCGCGGCAGGGGTGCCTTTGCAGGTTGGCGAACCCGATGGCTTTAGCACCTTCCGGCTGGGGCTGTTCGGTTTGGATAAACTTTATGATGTGGATGCCACATTGGCGCGGCTTGGCGCGGTGTTGGACGAGGTGCTGTAGGGCGCTTTATTGGTGTGGGGTGAGGATGGTTAGGGGGATGGCGGGGTGCCCCCCACCATCGGCCCTGATGGCAGGCCGTTCGGGTCGTTGATCGAGTGCCGGTGCTGGTGGGGTGAACCCCACCCTATGGGGTCAGCGTAGGCCCAGACCCATCTGCATCAACATCCTGCGCACCTGTGGCAGTGCATAAAGCGCATTCAGACCCGCGGCGCGGGCGTCACGGGCCAGCGGGCTGCGGGCCTGGCTGGCGCGGTTGAGCAGGTCAATGCCGCGCACCCGCAGTTGGATATCGCCATAGCGCGCCTTGTGATAGGCGTTCAGCATCGCCACATCGCCCAAGGTTTCGGGGGTGGCCTGTGCCAGATCCAGCAGGCTGGCCAGATCATTGAGCGACATGTTCAGCCCCTGCGCTCCGATCGGCGGCACCACATGCGCGGCTTCGGCAATCAGCGCCAGACGTTCCCCGTTCAAGCGATCTGCATGTTGAGTGATGATCGGCCAGACATTGCGCGGGCTGGCGAGGGTCAGCGGCCCGAACAGATGGCCGGATCGCTCAGACATTTCTGCCTCAAAGGTGACGTCTTCCAAGGCGGCGCGGGCCAGACACAGCGGGCCATCGTCCATCCAGACCACCGCAGAACAGGGCAGGCCGTTGTGATCGGGCAGCGGCACCAATGTGAACGGCCCGCCACTGCGGTGTACCTCGGTCGAGACATTTTCATGGGGCAACGGATGGGTCACGGCAAAGGCCAGCGCTTTTTGTCCGTAGCGCCGCGTGCTGACGTTGATGCCTGCGGCCTCGCGCATCGGGCTGTTGCGCCCGTCTGCGGCGATCACCAGTTTACAGCGGATGCGGCTGCCATCGCTCAGGGCGACGCGGGCCTCGGCCATACGGGTGAACAGCGATGTGGTGCCTGTGCCGGGGCGAAAATCGACGTTGGACAGTGCTGCAAGACGATTCACCAGCACGCGGCGCAGCAACCAATTGGGGAAATTCCAGCCAAACGGCTGATCGGAAACATCACGGGCATCAAATTCGCGCATCACCTTCGGGGCAACATCTGCACCGCCTGCATCGACAATCCGCATGATCTGCAACGGCGCGGCAAAGGGGGCCAGCGCAGCCCAAATTCCCGCGTTTTCAAGGATCTGTCGGGCGGGTTGTAGAAACGCGGTGCTGCGCATGTCGGCGCCTTGGGCGGCGCGATCCACCACTGGCGGTGTCGGGTCAACGCAGATTACCTGAAATCCGGCGGTGCCGAATGCCGCCGCTGCAGTCAACCCGGCGATGCCGCCACCGGAAATCAGGATGTCACAGTCAAAGCCCATGGCAGATACCTATGCTTTTACCAGCCCAAGAAAACCCCGCAGGTCGTCGGTATGGTACTCGATATGCGCGGCATGCTGTCGCGTCGGGGCCACATGCACCGTGCGCATGCCCATCTCGAACGGCGCGGCAAGATTGCGTGGATCGTCTTCGAACATCGCGGCGCGGGACGGGGTGAGCCCGTCTTTTGCAAAAATCAGATCAAAGGCGGCGCGGTCGGGCTTGGGCAGGAAATCCGCATGTTCAACCCCATAGATCGCATCAAACAGCCCCGACAATCCCCGCGCTGCCAACACCCGTTCGGCATAAGGGCCACAGCCGTTGGTATAGACAATCCGCCGTCCGGGCAGATCGCGGATCGCAGCGGCCAATTCGGGATCTGGGGTCAGGCTGTCCATCGGGACGTCATGTACATCGGTCAGATAGGGCGCGGGATCAACGTCATGTTCGCGCATCAATCCGGCCAACGTGGTGCCGTGGTCCTGCCAATACACCCGGCGCAACCGGTCGGCTTCGGGTTGATCAACCTTGAGGGCCTGCATCACCCAGCGGGTCATGCGCACTTCGATCAGGTCAAACAGCCGTGCCTCTGGCGGGTACAGCGTGTTGTCCAGATCAAAGACCCAAGTATCAACATGAGAGAAAGCATCGCGTGGCATGTCCTTGGCTTAGGGCCTTGGCGCGGGGGCTGCAAGTGCCTGTGGCCTTGCACCACGGGGCGCAGACAGTAAGGTGGCCGCAAATTAAGGAAGAATGCCATGGCCGCGCCCAAACCCGGATCCACAGATGCCTATTCGATGATACTTGAGGCCATCGACGTTGGCACCTATCGCCCCGGTGACCGGCTGGTGGAAAGCGAACTGGCGGAACGATTGGGCGTGTCGCGCACCCCGGTGCGCGAGGCCCTGCAGCGTCTTGAAACCCAATCCCTGCTGGCGCGTGACGGGCGCAGCCTGATTGTTGCGTCTCTGGATCACAACCAGACGGCCGAACTCTATGTGGTGCGCGGCGAATTGGAGGGGCTGGCGGCACGGCTGGCGGCACGTCATGCCACCCTCGAAGAAATACGGGTGCTGCGCGAAATGGTGCAGGCGGACAACAAACTGGTGGATAATCCTGCCGCGCTGGCCCGCAGCAACCGGCGGTTTCACAAACAAATCCACCTGTCCTCGCACAACCGCTATCTGGTGCAGCAGCTGGACCTTTTGTACCGTTCCATGGCGCTGATGGCGACCACATCGCTGGCGGTCGAGGGGCGCGGGGCATTGGCGCAGGCAGAGCATGACAAGATCGTGTCGATGATCGAAGCCCGCGACGAGGATGGCGCGGATGAAGCCCTGCGCAGCCATATTTCTCTGGCCTTTGTCACCCGACTGAAACAAGAGGCCGCCGCGCGCGAAGAAAACTGTTAGGGCGGCAGGCGGCCGGTTATGGCAGCGGTGTCGGGCGTTGGAAATTTGGATCGGGCGTGACCCCGTGTTCGGTTTTATCCCAGTAAAACGGGCTAAGTACAAATTCATGCAGCGCCTTATAGGCGGCCAACGCCCCCAAAGCAAAATACAGCGGCGTGGTGAAAACCCATCCCATCAGCCGCCTGTGGCGGGGCCCTGATACCGCGATCAGCGCAATCAGCAGGTTCAGGGTTTCGGAAAGAATGAAAACCCCGATCATGGCCGCCATCACATGGGGGCCAAATGTCATGGGCACCGGATGCGGCAGCCCCATCAACGCCAGCCAGAAAGACCACAACAGCGGCGCACAGGCAAATTGTGAAAACGTCGCCAGCAGCATGGTTTGCACCCCCAGAAACCGCCACCAGCCCAGATCGCGCAGCAATGCCGCCGGATCGCGCATATGCACGCACCAGGTGATCAAGAACCCCTTGAGCCAGCGCGAGCGTTGCCGCACCCAAGGCCAGGTACGGCAATTCGCCTCTTCATAGGTGGTGGTGGGCAGCAATTCGGTGATATAGCCGTGGCGCGCCAGCCTCACCCCCAGATCAGCGTCTTCGGTGACGTTATGGGCATCCCATCCGCATAATTTTTCCAGAAGGTCACGGCGGAAAAATAACGTGGTGCCGCCCAGCGGAATCACCAGCCCCAAGCGCGCCACGCCGGGCAATAACACCCGCCACCACGCGGCATATTCGATTGTAAAACAACGGGATAGCCAGTTGGCGTCGGGGTTGTAATAATCCAGAACCCCCTGCAAACAGGCCACATTGGCAGGGGCGGATTGAAACCGCGTCACCACCTTTTCAATCTGGTCAGGTTCGGGGGCGTCTTCGGCATCCCAGACCCCGATGATACTGCCCTGACAAAAGTTCAACGCATAATTCAGCGCACGGGGTTTGGTGGTCAACTGGTTGGCCTGGGGCACCTCGATAACACTGATCCAATCGGGCAGGGCGGTGCGGGCCAATGTCGCTTGGGTCAAGGTATCATTGGCCTCAAGCACCAGCACAATTTCCAGCAAGGATTTCGGGTAGGTCAGCCGCGACAGGCGGGTGATCAACGCCCCGGCGATTTCGGTTTCCTTCAGCAAGGGCACAAGGATCGACACTTTGGGCAATCGAAACCGGGGCGGCGCAGCGGTGGGTGGTTTTTCGGGCCTGACAAACCGTGCCGATACTTCAGTCCAGAGCGCAGCGGCCTTTAACAATGTCGACATCAATAGCGTGGCAACCGCCCAAAGCATGGCAAGGCTGAGGGTCAGGATCGGTTCGAACGCCAGTGCCAGTGCCAAAAGCCCCAGCAGTGCCAGCGCCCAGTTGCGGCGTCTTGCGCTGGCAACTTCCCACATGCGACAGCTTTCTGCAGCGGGAACTTTTGCGGCGGCTTTCTGGGCCAGTTCGGGGCCATACAGGCGGCTGATCTGGTGGCGGATCTGCGCGGGCGAGGCAACCACAGCAGAGAATTTACTGCCTTTTTGCCCCATGCAGAGGCGCAGGTGTTCAAACCCATCGGGTCTGCTGGTGGCGATGCTGATCTTGCCGTTTTGTGCCCGCCACGGCACCACCTGAAACCGCAGACACAAGGCTGCCGGCAGATGCGTCGCCATTGTGACCGCCGGAGGATCTTTATCCAGATCAACGAGTTGTTGGCCCGATTGCCGCGAAAGCGCACGCAGAACATCCTCGCGGGCGGCCAATCCTTCGGCAATCAACACATCCCCCAAAGGCGCATCGACATGTTGTTGCAAGGCCAAGGCATGATCCAGATCGCGTTCGCAAATTACCCCGGCCCGGCGCAGGTGGCGCCCCAAAGGCTGCCGTGGCTGAACCGGTATCGGTGGCTGGTCAAAAGCAAGCTGGAGGGTGCGCATATTGTGAACCTTGGCAAATGTTCACAACAGCATGGGGCCCACAGGGTTAATTATCCCTTAACCCTGTGGCGCTCCTATGGAATTTAACGGCATCCTGCCCCTAGGCCCGCGCTGCCATTGCCTCGGCAAAGCGTTCAAACAGATAGAAACTGTCCTGCGGGCCGGGGGAGGCTTCGGGGTGGTGCTGCACAGACCAGACCGGACGATCGGCCATGCGAATGCCGCAGTTTGACCCGTCAAACAGCGACACATGGGTTTCCAGCACGCCTTTGGGCAGGGTCTGGGCGTCCACCGCAAAACCGTGGTTCATCGAGGTGATCTCGACCTTGCCGGTGTCATTGTCTTTGACCGGATGGTTGGCGCCGTGATGGCCGTGGCTCATCTTGATGGTTTTGGCCCCAAGCGCCAGCGCAAGCATCTGGTGACCCAGACAAATCCCAAATACCGGCAGATCGGTCTTGTCCAGAATATCGCGGATCATCGGCACCGCATAGGCACCGGTTGCCGCCGGATCACCCGGCCCGTTTGACAGGAAAACGCCATCCGGTTGATGCGCCATGATATCATCATAATTGGCGGTGGCAGGCAAAACCGTCACGTCACAGCCTGCCGAGGCAAGACAGCGCAGGATATTGCGTTTGGCCCCGTAATCCACCGCCACGACCTTGTGTTTTGCATCTGTTGTCGGGGCAAATCCGTCAGGCCATGCCCAACGGGATTCATTCCAGTGGTACGATTGCGCACAGGTCACTTCTTTGGCCAGATCCATGCCTTCCAGCCCGGCAAATGCGCGGGCGGCGGCGACCAGAGCTTCAATGTCGAAATTGCCATCAGGATCATGGGCCAGGGCGACATGGGGTGCGCCGCTGTGACGGATGGCGCGGGTCAGGCGCCGCGTGTCGATGCCACCGATGGCGATGCGTCCGCGCGCGGCCAACCAGTCTGAAATCGGCTGCACATTGCGCCAGCTGCTTGGCGTGGTGGGCATCCATTTTACCACCATGCCTTCGGCCACCGGATCCCCGGTTTCATCATCGTCAGGGTTGGTGCCGACATTGCCGATATGCGGGAAGGTAAAGGTAACGATCTGCCCTGCATAAGAAGGGTCCGTCATGATTTCCTGATAGCCGGTCATCGCGGTGTTGAAACACAGCTCTGCAACGGTCTGGCCAGTGGCACCAAAACCCATGCCGTAAAAGATTGAACCGTCCGCCAGTACAAGACAGGCGGTCGGGCGAGGGGATACGGGCGCGGACATTGGGCAGCCTCCGGGCGGATGTCATTGGATAAATCTGCGCGAACCTAATGCCGCTGGGTGCTGTGGTCAAGTCTTGATGAAAATTGAGTTTTCATTTGAAAACAAAGGCTTAGACTATATCAATCCCATTGCCTGATGTGCCGTCAACGGCTATGGTCCAAAGCTTAGTTGACGAAACCACCACAGGAACGCCCCATGACATTGCGCATTCGTATCTCAGACGCCTTAAAACAAGCCATGAGAGACAAGGCCGCGCAACGGCTTTCGACCCTGCGCCTGATCAATGCCGCGATCAAGGACAAGGACATCGACATTCGCGCCACCGGAAATGATGACGGGGCCAGCGAAGCCGACGTGCTGGCGATCCTTGGCAAGATGTCCAAGCAGCGTATGGAATCCGCCCGCGCCTATGAAGAAGGTGGGCGCCTTGATCTGGCCGAACGGGAACGTGAAGAAATCACCGTGATCGAAGAATTCCTGCCGCGTCAGCTGGACGAGGCCGAGGTGGAGGCCGCCGTGCAGGCCGCCATCACCGAGGTTGGCGCCCAAACCATTCGGGACATGGGCAAGGTGATTGGATTGTTGAAAACCAAATACACCGGCCAGATGGATTTTGGCGCTGTCGGGCCCAAGGTCAAAGACCGCCTCGGTTAAGTTTTCCACAGGTTGCAAGACCGTATTTTCGCAATAGTTTTCAGCTTGCTAGGCTGGCATATTGATGTGATGCGCAAAGGTTTTATCCACAGGACCAACCCCTAGGTCAACGGTTTTTGGCCGATCAAAAACACTGCCTTGCGCGGGGCCGGACGCCAATTCGTATGCAGGGTCAGACCCGCATCGGTCATGGCGTTTTCCAGATCGGAACGCCGCAGATAGGTGACGCGGGGCAGCAGGCCCAGGGCCTTGCCCGGCACGGTGATCAGTTTGAAAACCGACATGCCATCCGCCATGCAAATCGTGCTGGTGACAAGATAGCCACCGGGCTTGAGCATCGCGGATATTTGCGCAATCAACCCGCGGTGATCCTTGACCAGATGCAGCAGGCTATGGGCCATGATCATGTCATAGGGTTGATCCGGCGCGGGGACGGCTTCGGCGGCGGTTTGCACAAATGTGATGTTGTCCAGACCCGCTGTTTGGGCCTTGTCGCGGGCGATGGACAACATGCCCGAGGACAGATCCGTCGCGGTGATATGGGCAACATTGGGGGCATGGCGCAGGGCCGTGCTGCCGGTGCCACACCCAATTTCCAGCATCCGCGCATCAGGATGCAGCAAGGCGGCGGTTTGTTTCACCTTGGTTTCATAGGATTCGATGTCAGAGATTTTGCTGCGGGCATAGCCTTTGGCCATTTTATCCCAAAAGCGGCTTTCTGGATGCGGTGTGGCGGGGGATGTCATGTGCTGTCCTGCGGGTTTGAAGTGTTGGTGCTGGATATACCATGAATCTTCTCTGCGAAATTGACTATATTCGCTGATTTGATATGCATTTATGCATGGATTGGCGCACTGTTACTTTTGATTGGAACCGCGCAAGAGCGTTCCTGGTCACGGCTGAGGAAGGATCGCTGTCGGCGGCGGCACGGGCATTGGGCATGACCCAGCCGACCTTGGGCCGTCAGGTCGCCGCCCTTGAGACCGAACTGGGCGTGGCCTTGTTTGAACGGGCAGGGCGCGGGTTGATATTAACGCCCTCGGGCCTTGAGATGATGGATCATGTGCGCGCCATGGGGCAGGCGGCCAGCGGGCTGTCGCGGGTGGCATCAGGGCAATCCCAGAGTGTCGAAGGATTGGTCAGCATCACCGCAGGCGAAGCAATTTCAGCCTATATGCTGCCTCCGGTTCTGGCACGGATGCGCCGCCAGTATCCGGGCATTCGCGTGGATATTGTAGCCAGTAATGAACTGCGTGATCTGCGCCGCCGCGAGGCCGATATTGCCCTGCGCAATGTGCGCCCTGCGGATCCGCAATTGATCGCGAAGAAACTGCGCGGCGGGCATTTTCATCTATATGCGTCAGAGACTTACATCGCCGCTCATGGCCCGTTTGATACCCTTGAACAGCTGAAGCAGGCGGCATTCATCGGCTTTGCGGAAAATGATCTGTTGATTGAAGGACTAAGCGCAGCGGGGCTGTCATTAAGTGCAGGTCACTTTGGCCTGACCAGCGCCTCGCATCTGGTACAATGGCAGATGGTTCAGCAGGGTTTGGGCATCGGGGTGATGACCCAGGCAGTGGCCGATGTGACCCCGCATGTGATCCGCGCCGCACCGTTTATGGCGCCGTTCGATATCGAGATCTGGCTGGTGGCGCACCGTGAATTGAACACCAGCCGCCGCATGCGCATCGTGTTTGATTATCTGGCGTCGATGCTGGGCTGATCAGGGTTTCAGATGACGCAGCAAATCCTCATACAGGGCGATCCGTTCTTCCTGGGACAGGAAGGCGCCAATCTCAACCTCGCGGCCCTGACCGCGCAGGGTGACGTAATGCGGCACCGGCCCGTCCGTGTCGTATTTGGTTAATGTCGCCCAATAGCGGTTACAGTGCCAATCCTTGACCTCGCCCTTGGCGGTGACATGGCGCAGATGGGCGGTTTCGGGATCAAGCGTCAGGGTCTCTTCGATCAGACGGGATCTGTGATTGTGGTTCAGGGCAAAATATAGGCCCGCCACCGCAGTCAACATAAACGGCAACAACGCCCAAAGCAGGGATGTGCCCAGCACCGGCAATGTCGGGATCAGGATCAGGGTAAAGGTCACCAGAACAAACCCGACAAACCCCCGCGCCGGCAGGGATTGATGCGGCCATAGCCGCATTTGCTGGCGGGCTGCGCCGCTGGGGGTTGTCCATCTATAGGGCATCGGGGGCCATTTGTGATCTGTCTCAATGCCAGGATAAAGATCACATCTGCCTTGGCAATGCGACAGGATGGTCGGGGTTAGGGGCCGATCAGATCCCAGCGGTTGCCAAAGACATCGCAGAATACCGCCACCGTGCCATAGGCCTCATGACGGGGCGCTTCTTCAAAGGTCACACCCGCCGCGCTTAATCTGGCGTGATCGGCGGCAAAATCATCGCTTTGCAGGAACAGCCAGACCCGCCCCGCGCCCTGTTCCCCGATGCTGGCTTTTTGACGTTTGTCCGCGGCTTGGGCCAGAATAAACCCCGCCCCGCCGCCTTGGGGCGTCACCCGCACCCAGCGTTTATGCCCCTGGTCGATGTCTTCACTCAGGGTAAAGCCCATTTTGCCACAGTAAAACGCAATGGCGTCATCATAATCGGGGACAATCAAGGTAAGAGCAGAGAGACGCATTAGGGGAAAACCTTTCCTTGGCGAGAGAAATAAGCGGTGAGTCTGCTGCGTGACACATCGCTGTCATAACACAGTGGTGCATACCCGCCTGGTTTGCTCCATGCACTTCTTTTCCCACATTTTCTCCCGCCACGATCCCGGTTGTAGGGGCAGGGGCAATTGCCGCTGTAATTGGCGATACTTTGCTGGATCAGGTCTTTGCGGGCTCTGGTGATCTCGCGGGAGGTTGGCACCGCGACACTGCGTTTGGGCTTTGATGTTGGTTTACCAGAGGCGGCCGGCGGCGTTAAAGAAACATAGCGCGAGGCCATCCAGCCCGTGACAGGGGTGCCGCTTATTTGCCCGGAAACCTTGCTCCAGCCATCTGTGCCACCTGTGTCTTGCAGCAGGATCAATTTTGCGCCTTTGTCGAAACCGCCCAGCTTTTTGAAGTCTGTCCCAGCAGATGCGCGCATGATCACCCTCCGCGGGAATGCTAACAAATGGCTAACATTCCCGCAAAGCGTTAATTTTCAGTGTCGATGCACGTTGGTTCAGGGGGCGTCCGTTATTCCAGTTCGACCAGCAAATCCTTGGCGTCGATCTGGCCACCGGCCTGCACATGGACGGCTTTGACCACCGCATCGCGTTCCGCATGGATGCCGGTTTCCATTTTCATGGCTTCGATGGTCAGCAACAGATCACCGGCATGGACCTTTTGCCCGACAATCGCCCCGACCGAGGCCACAACACCGGGCATCGGCGCACCGATGTGGTTGTCATTGCCGGTCTCGGCTTTGGGCCGTTGCTGGGTGGTTGCCTTGACCAGACGGTTGGGCACCCGGATCACGCGGGGCTGACCGTTGAGTTCAAAGAACACTTTGACCTCGCCGTCCTCGCCGGTTTCGCTCAGGGCCTGCATGCGGATTTCCAGCGTTTTGCCCGGATCGATTTCAGCCGAGATTTCTTCACCCGGCTCCATGCCATAGAAAAACGTCTGGGTCGGCAGGGTACGGACAGGGCCGTAGCTGCGGTGGCGGCCCATGTAATCAAGGAACACCTTGGGATACATCAGATAGCCACAGAGATCTTCGTCATCTATGGTGATGCCTTCCAGTTCGGCAGACAATTCGGCACGCACCGCTTCCAGATCGACGGGGTCCAGGTGTTTACCGGGGCGTTCGGTATTGGGTTTTTCGCCTTTCAGCACCTTGGTGAGGATGCCCGCAGGAAAGCCGCCCGGAGGTTGGCCCAGATTGCCGCGCATCATGTCGATGACGGAATCAGGAAAAGCCACATCCATGTCGGGGTTTTCCACATCCCTGCGGCTTAGCCCCTGTGACACCATCATCAGCGCCATGTCGCCCACCACTTTGGAGGATGGGGTGACTTTGACAATATCGCCAAACATCTGGTTCACATCCGCATAGGTCCGCGCCACTTCGGGCCAGCGGTCATCCAGCCCCAGCGCGGCGGCCTGCGCCTTGAGATTGGTGAACTGGCCGCCGGGCATTTCGTGCAGATAGACCTCGGAAGACGGGGCCTGCATGCCGGTTTCAAAGGCAGAATACTGGCCGCGCACCTGTTCCCAGTAATCCGATATTTCGCGGACCGCATTCATGTTCAATCCGGTGTCGCGGTCGCTGTGTTTCAGCGCCTCAACCACCGAGCCCAATGTGGCCTGTGAGGTATTGCCACTCAGGGCGTCCATCGCGCAATCCACCGCATCCACCCCGGCCTCGGAAGCGGCAAGGATGGTGGCGCAGGCAATGCCGGCGGTGTCATGGGTGTGAAAATGGATCGGCAGGCCGACTTCGGTTTTCAAAGCCTTGATCAACACCCGCGCCTGTGCGGGTTTCAACAGTCCCGCCATATCTTTGAGGCCCAGCACATGGGCGCCCGCCGCCTTGAGGTCTTTGCCCATCTGGACATAATATTTCAGGTCGTATTTGGCGCGCTCGGGGTCAAAAATATCGCCTGTGTAACAGATCGTGCCTTCACAGACCTTATCTGCCGCAATCACCGCGTCCATCGCCACGCGCATGTTTTCCACCCAGTTCAGGCTGTCAAACACGCGAAAGACATCGACGCCAGTATCGGCGGCGGTGGCGACAAATTTCTGCACCACATTATCGGGGTAATTGGTATAGCCCACACCATTAGAGGCGCGCAGCAACATTTGTGTCATCACATTGGGCAGGGCGGCGCGCAGATCGCGCAGGCGCTGCCACGGGCATTCCTGCAAGAACCGATAGGCCACATCAAAGGTCGCACCGCCCCAGCATTCCACCGAGAACAGCTGGGGCAGATTGGCGGCATAGGCGGGGGCGACCTTGATCATGTCATGGCTGCGCATCCGTGTCGCCAACAGCGATTGATGGCCGTCGCGCATCGTGGTGTCGGTGATCAGCAACTGGCGCTGCTGGCCCATCCAGTCGGCCACGGCCTGCGGGCCTTTTTGTTCCAGCAGATTGCGGGTGCCCATCATCGGTTCGGCCTTGGTGGCGGGCGGTTTGGGGTCGCGCAATTGCGCGGGCGGGCGCGGCGTGCCTTTGGTTTCGGGATGCGTGTTGACAGTAATATCCGCAATATAGGTCAAGACCTTGGTGCCACGGTCCTTGCGTTTCTTGAACTGGAACAGATCGGGGGTCTCGTCGATGAATTTGGTGGTGTATTCGTTGTTCAGAAATGTCGGATGTTTCAGCAGGTTTTCCACAAAGGCAATGTTGGTGCTGACGCCGCGCACCCGGAATTCGCGCAGGGCGCGGTCCATCCGCGCAATCGCTTTTTCCGGGGTCGGTGCCCAGGCGGTCACTTTGGTCAGCAGGCTGTCGTAATAGCGGGTGATGACGCCGCCCGCATAGGCGGTGCCGCCATCCAGACGGATGCCCATGCCGGTGGCCGAACGATAGGCGGTGATCCGGCCATAATCGGGAATAAAGTTGTTCAGCGGGTCTTCGGTGGTGACACGGGTTTGCAGCGCGTGACCATTGAGGTGGATCTCGTCCTGTGCGGATTTGCCAGTGGCTTCGGCGATGCTTTTGCCTTCGGCGATCAGGATCTGCGCCTGTACGATGTCAATGCCGGTGACCGCTTCGGTCACGGTATGTTCGACCTGCACCCGCGGGTTGACTTCGATAAAGTAGAATTTGCCGCTTTCCATATCCATCAGGAATTCGACAGTGCCGGCGCATTCGTAATTCACATGGGCGCAGATCTTGCGGCCCAATTCGCAGATTTCGACCCGCTGTGCGTCGCTCAGATAGGGCGCGGGGGCGCGTTCCACGACCTTTTGATTGCGGCGCTGCACCGAACAATCGCGTTCAAACAGGTGATAGATCTCGCCGTGTTTGTCACCCAGGATTTGCACTTCGACGTGACGGGCGCGGATGATCATCTTTTCCAGATAGCCTTCGCCATTGCCAAAGGCGGCCTCGGCTTCGCGGCGGCCCTCCAGCACTTTTTCTTCCAGTTCGGCCTCGGAATGGATCGGGCGCATGCCGCGCCCGCCGCCGCCCCAGGACGCCTTGAGCATCAAAGGATAGCCGACGGCGGCGGCTTCCTTGCGGATCGCACCCATGTCATCGCCCAGCACCTCGGTGGCGGGAATGACAGGTACACCTGCCGCCATGGCCACACGGCGCGCCGAGGCCTTGTCGCCCAGGGCGCGCATGGTTTCGGCCCTGGGGCCGATAAAGGTGATGCCGTTGTTTTCACAGGCATCCACAAAGGCCGGATTTTCCGACAACAAGCCATAGCCGGGGTGGATCGCATCCGCGCCCGAGGCCTTGGCGACGCGGATCATCTCGTCAATGGACAGATAAGCCGCCACCGGCCCCAGACCGGCGCCGATGCGATAGGCTTCATCTGCCTTGAAACGGTGCAGGCCCAGTTTGTCCTCTTCGGCATAGACCGCCACCGTGGTTTTGCCCATTTCGCTGGCAGCCCGCATGATGCGGATGGCAATTTCGCCGCGGTTGGCGATTAGAATTTTGGAAAAATCGGGCATGGGGCTGATCCTCGATGGTGTTATTTCACCGCACCTTAGGGATGCTGCGGTGCAGCGCAATCCCCCTCGCGACGGTTTTGTAACAATTGCGAAAGGTTTCACAGTGCCGGATCAGGCCCCGGCGCGGGTCAATCTGCGGTTTTCGCTTGCGGGGCTTGACCTTAGGGCGCCTTGGTCAGATCAAATACCGCAGGCAGGTTTTTCAGGTCACGCGCGCCCAATTGGCCCATATTGGCGGTCAGATCCTTGGCCAGCAGATCAATCAGGTGGTCCACCCCCTTTGGGCCAAGGGCGGCAAGGGCAAAGTGAAAGGCCCGCCCCAGCATCACAAAATCGGCCCCCAGGGCCAGGGCCCGCAAGATATCCAGGCCGGTTTCTATACCGCTGTCAAAGATCACCGGCAGGCCGGTGGCGGCGCGGATTGCAGGCAGAACATCAATGCTGGCCGGGGCTGCGTCAAACTGGCGTCCCGCGTGATTGGACACCCAGATCGCATCAACCCCAAGGGATTCCAGCCGCGTTGCATCGTCGGGGCGCAACACACCTTTGATGACAAAAGGCCCGTCCCAATGAGCGCGCAGCCACTGCACATAATCCCAATCCGGTGCGGTGCGCAGCAGATAGCCGACATGGGCGGTGGGCGACAGATTGGCGGTGGCATTACTGGCGTATTTGTCCAGCATCCGCATATGCGGCATGCCGCGCTTTGCCATGCCCATCGCCCATGCCGGGCGCAGGGCGACCTGTGCCATCAGCCGCGGGGTCAGCCGTGGCGGGTTGGTCAGACCAGAGCGCACCTGCCGTTCACGGCGGCTGGCCACGGGGACATCGACGGTCAGGATCAAGGTGGTAAACCCCGAGGCCCTGGCGCGGGCCAGCATGTCTTTGCGGATCTCGGGATCACGGGGCGGATACATCTGGAACCAGCCATGTGCGCCCAGATGCGGTGCAACATCTTCCGGGCTTTGGCTGGCGACGGTGGAGAGGCCATAGGGGATATTGGCCCTGGCGGCGGCGCGGGCCAGATGGCCTTCGGCATCGGGCCAGATCAGGCCGGACATGCCGATCGGTGAAATCCCGAACGGCAGCGGCAAGGTTTGATCAAAGAGTGTTGTGCGCAGATCAGGAGTGAATTCCCCGTCCAGCACCGCAGGCATCATGCCGATCCGGTCCAGCCCGCTGCGGTTGCGGGCTTTGGTGGCTTCGGTGCCGGTGCCACTGTCGAGGTATTCCCAGACAAATTTGGGCATGCGCTTCTGGGCGCGGGCGCGCAGGTCTGACAGGGCGGGGTAGGTGCTGTGTAAATCCATCTGTGCATTTGTGCGCAAGGGGCGGGGCTTGTCTAGCGGCTTTGGCTGTGAGCCCTTGAGCCAAAGAACAATTGGGGGCCAGCCCCCAGACAGGATACCAAATGGGGGCCAGCCCCCAAACAAGACACTATTGGGGGCCAGCCCCCAAACCCCCGGAATATTTAAGGCCAAAAAGACAGGGGAACATCCCGCGAACATGGGTTTTCCTGAGCACAGAAAGCGGCTAGGTTATCGGCCATGAGCAGTTTTGATGAAATGGACGCCTTTGACGGTGCCTCCCTGTCCGCCCGTGCCATGGCTGCGCGGCCCCAGCCCTATCTTGACGGGTTGAACCCTGCGCAACGCGCCGCTGTCGAACAGATGGACGGGCCGGTGTTGATGTTGGCGGGGGCGGGGACGGGTAAAACCAAGGCGTTGACCACGCGGATTGTGCATCTGATGACGACCGGACGCGCGCGCCCCAACGAGGTTCTGGCGGTGACCTTTACCAACAAGGCTGCGCGCGAGATGAAAAATCGTGTGGGTGGGATGTTGGGCCAGCAGGTGGAGGGCATGCCCTGGCTGGGCACCTTTCACGCGATCTGTGTGAAACTGTTGCGCCGTCACGCCGAACTGGTGGGATTGAAAAGCAATTTCACCATTCTGGACACCGATGACCAGCTGCGTCTGCTCAAGCAACTGGTGGTGGCGCAAGGCATTGATGACAAACGCTGGCCGGCGCGGATGCTGGCAGGGATCATCGATGGCTGGAAAAACCGCGCCCTGACGCCGCATAAAGTGCCGGTGGCGGATGCGGGCCAGTATAACCATCGCGGCGCCGAAATTTACGCGCAATACCAACAGCGGCTGCAACAATTGAACGCGGCGGATTTTGGCGATCTGTTGTTGCATATGGTGACGATCTTTCAGAATCATCCGGATGTGTTGGAGCAATATCAACGCTGGTTCAAATACATCCTTGTGGATGAATACCAAGACACCAATGTTGCGCAATATCTGTGGTTGCGGCTGTTGGCGCAGGGGCATCGCAACATCTGTTGTGTGGGTGATGATGACCAGTCGATCTATGGCTGGCGCGGTGCCGAAGTGGGTAATATCCTGCGTTTTGAAAGCGATTTTCCCGGCAGTCATGTGGTCAAGCTGGAGCAGAACTACCGGTCGACGCCGCATATCCTTGCTGCGGCATCCGGGGTGATCGCCGGCAATGAGGGGCGTTTGGGCAAGACGCTTTGGACGGAACGCGAGGAGGGTGAAAAACTGCGCCTGATCGGCCATTGGGACGGCGAGGAAGAGGCCCGCTGGATCGGGGACGAGATCGAATCCATGCAGCGTGGCAGCCGTGGCCATGGCGCGATCAGCCTTGATCACATGGCGATTCTGGTGCGGGCCAGCCATCAGATGCGCGCCTTTGAGGATCGTTTTCTGACCATTGGTCTGCCCTATCGGGTGATCGGCGGGCCGCGATTCTATGAACGGTTGGAAATCCGAGATGCGATGGCCTATTTCCGTGTGGTGACCAGCCCGGATGATGATCTGGCCTTTGAGCGGATTGTGAACACGCCCAAACGCGGCTTGGGGGACAAGGCGCAGCAGAAAATCCAGATGACGGCGCGCGAACATGGCACCAACCTTGTTGAAGGGGCGCGAATCCTGTTGGCGCAGGGCGGGTTGACCGGCAAAGGTGCGGCGCAATTGCGCTTGTTGGTGGATGGGATCGCCCGTTGGGGCGAGATGCTGCGCGGGCCGGTGCTGGATATGCAGATGGACGACAGCGTGCTGGATGAGGGCGGGTTTGTACCGCTGCAGGTTCAATACGGCCCCCCCGCGACCAGCCATATCGAACTGGCCGGAATCATTCTGGATGAAAGCGGCTATACGGGGATGTGGCAAAACGACAAGACCCCCGAAGCACCGGGGCGGTTGGAGAACCTCAAGGAGTTGGTCAAAGCCCTGGAGCAATTTGAAAACCTGCAAGGGTTTTTGGAACATGTCAGCCTGATCATGGACAATGAAAGCGATGATGGCGGGGCCAAAGTGTCCATTATGACGCTGCATGCGGCCAAGGGGCTGGAATTTCCTGCGGTGTTCCTGCCCGGATGGGAGGACGGGCTGTTTCCCTCGCAGCGCTCGATGGATGAAAGCGGTCTCAAGGGCCTGGAAGAAGAGCGGCGGCTGGCCTATGTCGGCATCACCCGGGCCGAAGCGATCTGTACCATATCGTTTGCGGCCAACCGGCGGGTGTTCGGGCAGTGGCAATCCTCTATGCCTTCACGGTTTATTGACGAATTGCCCGAGGATCACGTCGAGGTTTTGACGCCTCCCGGTCTGTATGGCGGGGGATTCGGCGCGGCGATGCCCGCCAGCACCCTGCATGATCAGGCCGCTGAGGCGAATGTGTATAATTCACCGGGCTGGCGGCGGTTGCAGGCGCGGGCGGGGGACCGTGGCATGGGGCAGGGTAAACCCGCGCGCAATGTCACAATTGATATGAAAGCCGCGCCCAGCTTTGTGATGGGTGAACGGGTGTTTCATGACAAATTCGGCTATGGTGCGGTGATCGGCATTGAGGGTGATAAAATGGAAGTGGATTTTGAGAAGGCGGGCACCAAAAAAGTGGTGTCACGGTTTCTGACCGGATGTGACGACGTGCCGTCTTAACAGCGGAACCCGGCGTCATCCGGGGGGCCGTTGTGCACATGCCGGGCCGGACATTTGCAATCACCTCAAACATTAAAAAACAGCGACACCTTGGGAGGAAGGTGTCGCTGTTTCTATGTCGGCCCGAAGCGTCGAGGGAGGGTCGGCTTCGGGTCTTTGGCGCAGGTTCGCAGCATCAGGGAGGAGGAAGTGATGCGAACCTTGCTACAGGTGCAGTACTGGGAGGAGCGCTGCACCCGATCTGAATGCCTCAGGCGCGGGATGCTTCCATCGAAACGCGGCGCAGGTCAGAGCGGTGGATGCCCAGATCGGACAGTTCCCGGTTGCTCAGGGCGCTGAGTTCGTCAAAGGTTGCGCGGTACAGGCGGTGTTGTTTGTAACGTGTGGCCGCTGTTTCAAAAAACGCACCGATTTGTGCAAAGAATGATGTGCGGGCTGCGGATGTTGTATTGATGTATGCCATCGGGGCACCTCGTATAAATTTTTCATTTCGTCTCGTCTGATGGCCGCTACATACGCCTTTTCAAAAACCTTGCAACAGCCGTAAAAGCAAAGCCGATATGCAGTTTTTGCATGGGAAGATTTTTCCCAACTTATTGTTTTGAAATAAGAAACAGAAGAAATGTGAAATGGCGCCCAGGCCATCGGCACGGCGTTTGATGATCGTTTTTGGGGAGGGAAGGGAAAGAAAGGGCGACGACACCAGGGAGGAGGAAAAGTGTCGCCGCCTATTACAGACAGACCCGGGAGGAGGTGGATCCGTCTGGAAACTTTCTCAGGCTGCCGAAGCGTCCTGATGTAATTAATTTGCCTCAATTGCTGCGATTGCACAATGATTTATTTTGCAATGCTGCTATGCAGCAATCGCATATATATACCGGTGGTTGTTTCGATGCGGGGCTATGGGCCCGTCAAATCGCCGCGCCCCTCTTGTGCTTTGGGCAGAACCTGCCATTTCAAGGTCAAACAAGAGGAGAGAGTGCCATGACCATTTCCAAGGCCGAGGTAGAGGCGGCGCTGGCGCGGGTATCGCTGCCGGATGGCAAAAACATTCTGGATCATGATTTGGTGCGGGCCTTGACGATCGAAGGCACTGTGGTGCGTTTTGTGATTGAAGCCCCGAACGCGGATGTCGCCCGTTCGATGGCGCCGCTGCGCGATGCCGCAGAAAAGGTGGTTGCTGACTTGCCGGGGGTGACGCAGGCCAGTGTGGCGCTGACGGCCCATGGTCCGGCGGCCAAACCCGCTGCGCCGCCCTCGCTCAAGATTGGTGGCCATCCCAAACCGCAGGACGGGCCGACAAAACCCTCGGGGGTAAAGCGGATCCTTGCCATCGGGTCTGGCAAGGGGGGCGTCGGCAAATCCACCGTCAGTTCCAACCTTGCGGTGGCGCTGGCGCGGGCAGGGCGCAAGGTTGGCCTGCTGGATGCTGATATCTATGGTCCAAGCCAGCCCCGGATGATGGGGGTTAACAAACGCCCCGCCTCGCCGGATGGCAAGACGATCATCCCCTTGCACGCCCATGGTGTCACCCTGATGTCCATCGGATTTATGATGGAAGAAGGCAAAGCCGTGGTTTGGCGCGGCCCGATGTTGATGGGGGCGCTGCAACAGATGTTGGGGCAGGTGCAATGGGGCGAATTGGATATCCTGTTGGTCGATCTGCCACCGGGAACGGGCGATGTGCAGCTGACCCTGTGCACCAAATCCGAATTGAGCGGCGCGATTGTGGTCAGCACCCCGCAGGACGTGGCATTGATTGATGCGCGCAAGGCGCTGGACATGTTTGCCACCCTGAAAACCCCGGTACTGGGGTTGATTGAAAACATGTCGATGTTTGTCTGTCCCGATTGCGGATCGGAGCATCAGATTTTCGGATCAGGCGGCGTGGCGGCCGAGGCCGAGAAAATGGGCGTGCCGCTGTTGGGCACCTTGCCGATTGATCTGGAAACCCGACTGGCGGGGGATGGGGGCACACCGGTTGCCGCAGGCGATGGGCCGATGGCACAGGCCTATGCGCGGATTGCCGAAGGGTTGATCAAAGGCGGCATGGCCTGATCGCGCGGGTTTGGCGCATCTGTCTATAAAGGCAAGGGCGGCCTTTATCCCAGGGGGCGCCCTTCGACCAGATGCCCGTACAGGGTGGTCAGCACCGAAATAAAGATCAGCCCTTCAATCAGATAGATTGTCGTGCCAACCAGCATCGCCAGCACCAGATTGTTCGGGCTTATGATGCCGGTCAGGCTGCTGATGCCAAGGTTGATCGCCGCCAAAAGCACTGCAACCCCCCAAAGCGGCGTTGCAATACGCGCGGTCTGTTGCCAGCTTTCGGTGACCCGCATGTTGTTGCCCAGGGCGGCGGCGGGCAGGACAATGCTGATCCGCAGCGCCAGCCAGATAAACGCCAGCCCCGCCAACAGGCCAACAATCATTCCCGAAAATGCCGTGGCACCGCCCTGTGCGGTGATGCCAAGCACCGCGCCAATTGCCGCTGTCGCCAAAAGGATCGGGATCGTCGCCAACATCTGTAACAGCGCCACGACGATCGCCTTGCCGATATAGCGCAGCAAAATACCCGCAGTAGGGGCTTCATGGCCGTCGCGCTGGTCATCGCTGATCAACACATGCCGATGCCACAGCACCGACAACAATACATAGCCAAGCAATGCAACCAGCGCAAAAACCATCATCAAGGTGATGTCCGAAGCCGGCGGCAGGTGAATTGCCTCGGGCGGGGCATTCAGCGCCAGCAGAACCTCCGGTGTGACCAGGGCCATCGCAAGGGTGCTGCCCAAGACCATGATCAGCGCAGGCATGACCACACGCAGCGTTGTGCCGGTTTCAAACACCAACATACGGATCGCATGGGCAATTAACGTCAAGGCGGTGGTCATCATCGTCTCCTTGCTCGGACAGAAGTGTTGTGGCGGGTTGTGCAGGGGGACGCAAGCGATGGCAGGCAAGATGTCCGTTTCGTGAAAATTTATGGGTTTACGCGGCCGGCGCGGGAAATCATGGGATCAAATATGGGAATTGATGGGCTGAAACCGGCTTGACGGCATTTCGGCTGGGCCAAATATGGCCGATTCCGAATCACTTTGGCGATTTTTCATTGAAATCCAGTGAAATTTGGAGATAGGGTTGAGAACATGTCGTGAACATAACTTGTGGATAACTCTGTGAGTGAAATTTTCTGGGAAATCGTGGGAATTTTTTCCACCAAGGAATTTTGCGCTATATTTGGTGGATATTTGAATTTAGATCACTAATTGAGCTAATATTGAGCAATATTCATCCTCTAAATCTTGTTAAACCTGCCTGTGTAAAACAAGATATTGTGGATATTTGAGAAGAAAATTGTAGACGCCCATCAATTCCCGTGGCATCCCTAATGCATCGGATGAGAACGGGACACGGGGCACCAAACGACCCCAAATAATAAAAACCACGCAGGTTTCATACAGGCCCTCGATTTCATCAGACAACGAGATCCGGCGCGCGAGCGAGCAGACATCCCCCCAGGTGGCGCGCGCAGTCGGACTTCCCCGCAACAGCGGGACGAGGGCGGCGGGTTGATCAGTGGCAGCAGATCAACCCGCCGTTTCCATTTTCAAAGACCGGGGGGAATTTCGCGGGGGCGCGACAAGAATTCAAACGCGCACAAGCGCAGGCAGGACAGAACAGTGAGCCGCAGGTTCAGAGGCGAAAGCCAACACAAGGTTGATGCAAAGGGGCGGGTGTCTATCCCAGCCTCTTTTCGCCGTGTGCTGGAAGCCGGTGATCCGAGCTGGAAATCGGGGGAAAACCCTGAGCTGGTTATTGTTTACGGCGATCACCGCCGCAGCTACCTTGAGTGCTATACCATTGAGGCGATCAACGAAGTAGACGACAAAATCGACGCCCTGCCGCGTGGATCAATGGAGCGCAAGATGCTTCAGCGTCTGTTCCACGGTCAATCTTTCCCAACAAATGTCGATGAAACCGGCCGTCTGGTGCTGCCAGCCAAGTTGCGGTCGAAAATCGAACTGGATAACGAGGCGTTCTTTATTGCCGCCGGTGACACCTTTCAGGTCTGGAAACCCGAAACCTATGACACCATAGAGCGCGCCAAAGAAGAAGCATGGCTCGACGATCTGCCGGACGATTTTGATCCCTTGGTCTATCTCGACACAAAGCCGGAGGAATAACCGCTATGGCTGCTGCGGCCACCACACCCTCTTCTGCCCCTCACACCCCTGTATTGTTGCGCCCGTTGCTGGCGGCTGTTGCGCCGATCAACGGTGTCTGGCTGGACGGTACGTTCGGCGCGGGTGGCTATACACGCGGGTTGCTTGAGGCCGGTGCCGAACGGGTGATTGGTGTTGACCGTGATCCGCTGGCGTTTGAAATGGCTGCGGATTGGACCGCCGAATATGGGGATCGCATTACCCTGCAGCAGGGCGTGTTTTCCAAAATGGATGACTATGCCCAAGGGCTGGACGGTGTTGTGCTTGATCTGGGCGTGTCCTCGATGCAGCTGGATCGTGCCGAACGCGGCTTTTCCTTTATGAAAGACGGCCCGCTAGACATGCGCATGTCCCAGGACGGCCCTTCTGCGGCTGATCTGGTCAATGAGGCCGAAGAAGAACTGCTGGCCAATATCCTGTTTCAATACGGCGAAGAACGTGCCAGCCGGCGCATCGCCAAATCCATTATCCGTGCGCGTGTTGCGGCGCCGATCACCACCACGCTGCAATTGGCGTCGCTGGTCGAAGCGGTGCTGCCCCGTGCCAAACCCGGTCAATCGCATCCCGCCACCCGCAGTTTTCAGGCTTTGCGTATCGCGGTTAACGATGAGTACGGCGAATTGTTTCAAGGGCTTATGGCCGCCGAGCGGGCGCTTAAACCCGGTGGTAAACTGGCGGTGGTGACCTTTCATTCGGTCGAGGACCGGATGGTCAAACGCTTTCTCACGGCGCGCTCGGGGTCGGGGGGCAATGCCAACCGTTTTGCCCCCGAAATGCAGCGCGATGCGCCGCAATTCACCGTTAAATCCCGCAAGGCCATCGGGCCGGATGCGCAGGAATTGGACGAAAACCCGCGCAGCCGCTCGGCCAAGCTGCGGGTTGCCGTAAGAACCGATGCGCCTTCGGGGGCGGTTGATGCAAAATCCCTCGGTATGCCGATGGTCAAGGGGCTCTGACATGCGGGCAGTGTTGTATATTCTGACATCCTTGGCGGTCATCGCCTTGGCTTTCTGGGCTTACCGCGAAAACTATGCCACCCAAGCGGCGCTGGGCGAGGCGGACAAGCTGCATGGCAACATCCGTCAGGCCCATGCGCGGCTGGCGGTGTTGCGCGCCGAATGGGCCTATCAGAACCGCCCTGACCGGTTGCGTGATCTGGCGGTGATCAATTTCGACCGTCTGGGGCTTTTGCCGCTGCAACCCGATCAATTCGGGCAGGTCGATCAGGTCAGCTATCCGCCCGCGCCGCTGTTGCCGATCACCAACCCTGTTGATGTTTCCACCATGAATGCGGACCCGTCCGAAGACGGTGCCGTTGCTTCTGAGGCTGATCCGCTATGATCCGTACCCCGCTGCGCCCGCTGGCCCGCATTCTGGAAGCCCGCCAAAAGGGTGAAAACCCCGATGCGATCGAACGGGAAAACAAACGTATCCGCCATGAACAGATGCGTGATCATTCCCGCCAGCGCGCCGAAGGGCGTCTGTTGATCATGGGGGTCTGTTTCTTTTGTGCCTTTGCGGTTGTTGGGGGGCGGATGGGGCTTTTGGCGACCTCCGAAGCGGTTGAACCGCGCACCTATGCGCCCGGTTCGGTGATTTCCGCCAGCCGTGCCGATATTGTCGACCGCAACGGCAATTTGCTGGCGACAAATTTTGACACCCATGCGCTTTATGCCCAGCCGCTGCATATGGTTGATCCGCAGGCCGCCGCCGAAGGTCTGGTCAAAATCTTTCCCGATCTTGATCCGGCGCGGTTGAAAAAGGATTTTTCCGGCACCCGCAAGTTTCTGTGGATCAAAAAGAAAATCAGCCCCGAACAGATGCAGGCGGTGCATGACATCGGTGATCCCGGCCTGCTGTTCGCCCCGCGTGACATGCGGCTTTATCCCAACGGCACCTTGGCCGCCCATGTTCTGGGGGGGGCCAGCTATGGCAAAGAGGGCGTTCATGCCGCCGAGGTGATCGGTGTGGCAGGGGCCGAGAAATATTTCGACGATTATTTGCGTGATCCTGATAATGGCAACAAACCCTTGCAGCTGTCGCTTGATCTGACGGTGCAGGCCGCGGCCGAACGGGTGCTGTCGGGCGGGATGAAGCTGATGAACGCCAAAGGCGCCACATCGGTGTTGATGGATGTGAAAACCGGCGAGGTGATCTCGGTGGTGTCCTTGCCCACTTTTGATCCCAATGACCGCCCGCGCCCCGCTGTTGAGGGCGATGCCTCGGACAGCCCGTTGTTCAACCGTTCGGTGCAGGGGGTGTATGAGCTTGGCTCCACCTTCAAAATCTTTGCCGCCGCACAGGCGGTGGATCTGGGACTGGTGACACCGGATACGGTGATTGACACCTCAGGCCCGCTCAAGGTTGGCGGGTTCCGGATTGGTGAATTCCACGGCAAGAATTACGGCAAATTGTCTGTCACCGATATCATCGTCAATTCCTCGAACCGTGGCACGGGGCGTCTGGCCTTGGAGATCGGGATCGAGCGCCAGCAGGCCTTTCTTAAAAGTCTCGGCTTTTTTGAGGCCACTTCCTTTGAGATCGTCGAGGCTTCGGGCGGCAAACCGCTCTTGCCCAAACGCTGGACCGATCTGTCGAGCGTGACAATTTCTTATGGGCACGGGTTGTCCAGCAGCCCGATGCACCTTGCGGCAGGATACGCCGCGATTGCCAATGGCGGTTTCAAGGTCACGCCAACGCTGTTGAAACAATCGCGCTCGCATATGGGGGAACGGGTGATGTCGTCCCATGCGGCGCAAGCGGCGCGGATGATGCTGCGCAAGGTGGTCAGCGAGGGCACCGCCAGCTTTGGCGAAGTGCCGGGATATTTTGTTGGCGGCAAGACCGGGACTGCGGATAAACCCAAACCCACGGGCGGCTATTACGAAGACAAGGTAATCGCGACCTTTGCCAGCATGTTCCCCGCCCATGATCCCAAATATGTTCTGATCGTTACCTTGGATGAACCTGTCGAAAGTTCCGGTGACAAACCGCGCCGCACCGCAGGGTGGACGGCTGTGCCTGTGGCCGCAGAAATGATCCGCAGGGTGGCACCGCTTTTGGGGGTGCGACCAAGTGTTGAACCTGCAAAGGACGCTGTGCTAACGCTGACCAGCAGCAACTGACAAAAGACACCGATATGACCAGCGCATCCGTGACACTTTCCTCGCTTGGATTAACGGCACGGAGCGGGGCCAATCCGGTGGTTTGCGGCATTGCCGTGGACAGCCGTGTGGTCAAAGACGGATTCTTGTTCGCCGCCATGCCCGGCAGCCGGGTGCATGGGGCCGCATTTATCAAATACGCATTGCGTATGGGCGCCGTGGCGGTGTTGACCGATGCTGAAGGTGCCAAAATTGCGGCGGCAGAAATTGCCGAGGCGGGCGCGGCAGTGGTGATCAGTGACGCCCCGCGCGAGGCCTTGGCGCTGACCTCTGCCTTGTGGTTTGGCGCACAGCCCGCAACCATGATCGCAGTCACCGGCACCAATGGCAAAACCTCGGTTTCCACCTTTGTGCGGCAAATCTGGATCGAAATGGGCCTTGCGGCGGTGAACCTTGGCACCACAGGTGTCGAAGGGGCATGGGCCGCGCCCCTGGCCCATACCACGCCTGAACCGATCACGCTGCACGCCACCTTGGCGCAAGCCGCGCACCACGGCATTACCCATGCCGCGATGGAGGCCTCCTCGCATGGGCTTGATCAGCGGCGGCTGGACGGGGTGATCCTCAAAGCGGCAGGATTTACCAATTTCACCCAGGACCATCTGGATTATCACGCGACATTCGAGGCCTATTTCGACGCCAAGGCGGGATTGTTTTCGCGGGTCTTGCCCGCAGACGGCGTCGCGGTGATCAATATGGATGACCCCAAAGGCGTCGATCTGGTGGCCATTGCCAAGGCACGCGGCAATGATGTGATCACCCTGGGCCGTGATGGCGGTGATCTGCATCTGAGCGCGCAGCGGTTTGATGCCACGGGCCAGGATCTGCGGTTTGAGTGGCGCGGCAAGAGTTACCAGAAACGCCTCAATCTGATTGGCGGATTTCAGGCAGAGAATGTGTTGCTGGCGGCAGGGCTGGTCATTGCCTGTGGCGCTGACGCGGCAGATGTGTTTGACACGATCCCGCATTTGACCACCGTGCGCGGCCGCATGCAATTGGCCGCGACCCGCGACAATGGCGCTGCGGTGTTTGTGGATTATGCCCATACCCCTGATGCCGTGGCGACGGCGCTGTCTGCGATGCGCCCGCATGTGATGGGACGGTTGATTGCGATTGTTGGCGCAGGCGGGGATCGCGATGCCACCAAACGCCCGCTGATGGGCGCGGCGGCGCTGGCAAATGCCGATCTGGTGATTGTCACCGATGACAATCCGCGCTCCGAGGACCCGGCCAGCATCCGCGCGGCGGTGCTGCAGGGTGCGCCCGGGGCCAGCGAAGTGGGCGATCGCGCCGAAGCAATCCTGCGCGGCGTCGATATGCTGGGCGCAGGGGATGCGCTGTTGATTGCGGGCAAGGGTCATGAAACCGGACAGGTTGTCGGGGATGATATTCTGCCTTTTGATGATGTGGAACAGGCCAGTGTTGCCGTGGCCGCGCTGGACGGGAGATTGGCATGACACTTTGGACAAGCGCAGAGGCGGCGCAGGCCACAGGCGGTCAGGCGCAGGGCGATTGGGCCTGCACAGGCGTGTCGATTGACACCCGCAGCCTTCAGCCGGGGGATTTGTTTGTCGCATTGACAGATCTGCGCGACGGCCATGAATTTGTGGCACAGGCACTGGAAAAAGGTGCCGCAGCGGCGCTGGTGTCCCATGTGCCTGACGGGGTTGCAGCGGATGGGCCGCTGTTGCTTGTTGATGACGTGCTGAAAGGGCTTGAGCGCCTTGGCGCGGCGGGGCGGGCACGCAGTGCCGCACGGGTGGTGGCGGTCACCGGCAGCGTTGGCAAAACCTCGACCAAGGAAATGTTGCTGGCCATTCTGGGCGATCAGGGCCGCACCCATGCTTCGGTGGACAGTTATAACAACCATTGGGGGGTGCCCCTGACATTGGCGCGGATGCCCCAAGACAGTGAATATGCGATCATCGAGATCGGCATGAACCACCCCGGTGAAATCGCGCCGCTGTCAAAGCTGACCAAACCGCATGTGGCGCTGATCACCACGGTGGCCGCCGCGCATCTGGCGGCTTTTGACGATGTCATGGGCATTGCCATTGAAAAAGCATCGGTGTTCGAAGGGGTGGTGCGCGGCGGTGTTGCCGTGATCAATGCCGATATTGAACATGCCGCGATCCTGATGGCCAAGGCGGTGGATTGCCAGCTTTATGATCTGGAATTCGGCACGCACGGGATGCATTACAAATTGCTGGATGTGCAGGTGCAGGGCGACACCACGATTGTGCAGGCCCTTGCCAACGACAAACCGCTGTTGTTCAAGATCGCCACAGCGGGGCGGCATTTTGCGATGAACGGTCTGGGCGCTTTGGCGGTGACACAGGCGATGGGGGCCGATCTGGCGCTGGCGGCGCAATCTCTGGGGCGCTGGAAACCCTATAAGGGGCGCGGGGTGCGTGAAACCATCGCGCTTGATCCGGTTGAAACCCATCTGGCGCTGGATTTGATTGATGACAGCTATAACGCCAATCCCACCTCGATGGCGGCGGCGCTTGAGGTGCTGGCGGCATCGGATGTGGGACAGAACGCGGTGCATAACCGCGCCGGACGCCGGATCGCCATTCTGGGCGATATGAAAGAACTGGGTGCAGACGAGATCGCCTTGCATGCAGGGCTGGCGCATCTGGACAGTACCGCACAGATCGATGTGATCCATTGTGTCGGGCCGTTGATGAAATCGCTGTATGCGCTGCTGCCCGAACACCGGCGCGGTGATTGGGTTGAGACCTCGGATGAGCTTTTGGCGGGCCTGCGTGAGCGGATGCGTGCCGGAGATGTGGTCTTGGTCAAAGGATCGCTGTCGATGAAACTGGCTGTGGTTGTTGACGCCATCCGCAAAATGGGCCATCGGAACGGCCAGACTTGAACGGGGCATCGCCTCAGGATCATGAGTTAGGACGCATTGCATGCTCTATTGGTTGACCTTGCTGTCAGACGGTGGCGACTTTTTTAACCTGTTTCGCTACATCACCTTTCGCGCAGGCGGGGCATTCCTGACGGCATTGGTGTTTGGGTTTCTGTTCGGCAAGCCGTTGATCGCGGTGTTGCGCCGCCGGCAAGGCAAGGGCCAGCCAATCCGCGATGACGGTCCCGAGGGCCATTTTGTCAAGGCCGGCACCCCGACGATGGGCGGTTTGTTGATTGTCGGCGCATTGCTGACCTCGACCTTGCTTTGGGCGCGGCTGGACAACCCGTTTGTCTGGCTGGTGCTGTTTGTCACCATGAGCTTTGCCGCCATCGGTTTTGCCGATGATTATGCCAAGGTCAGCAAACAAAACACCAAAGGCGTGTCCAGCAAGATCCGTCTGGCGTTGGGGTTGTTGATTTCGGCCATCGCGGGCTATTGGGCGGCGCAGTATCACCCCGAGATGTTGCAATATAAACTGGCGCTGCCGGTGTTCAAAAACACCTTGATCAACCTTGGCTATTTGTTTGTGCCCTTTGCGGTGATCGTGATTGTCGGGTCGGCCAATGCGGTGAACCTGACCGATGGTCTGGACGGGCTGGCGATCATGCCGGTGATGATTGCCGCCGGCGCGTTGGGGATCATTGCCTATGCGGTCGGCCGTGTCGATTTCACCGAATATCTGGATGTGCATTATGTGCCCGGAACCGGGGAAATCCTGATCTTTACCGCCGGTATCTTTGGCGGCGGGTTGGGCTTTCTGTGGTATAATGCGCCACCTGCGGCGGTGTTTATGGGCGATACCGGATCTCTGGCGCTGGGCGGGGCCTTGGGCGCGATTGCGGTGGCCACCAAACACGAATTGGTGCTGGCGATTGTTGGCGGCCTGTTTGTGGTCGAGGCGCTGAGCGTGATCATTCAGGTGCTGTATTTCAAACGCACCGGCAAACGGGTGTTCCTGATGGCCCCGATTCATCACCATTATGAAAAAAAGGGCTGGGCCGAACCACAGATCGTGATCCGGTTCTGGATTATTTCGCTTATTCTGGCGATGATCGGTCTGGCGACGCTCAAGGTCCGGTAACGCCGGTAAAGGCGTTAAAAGATCGACCAATCCATCTGGCGGGCAAGGGCGGCAAGGGCTTCGGTGCCTTTGTGGGAATTGCCATAGCGGTTCAACCCCGGCGACCAGACCGCGATGCTGGCACGCCCCGGCACAATGGCAAGGATGCCGCCGCCCACCCCTGATTTGCCGGGCAGGCCAACGCGATAGGCAAAATCGCCGGAGCCGTCATAATGGCCGCAGGTCAGCATCAAGGCATTCAACCGCCTGATCCGGCCCGGCGATACCAGCCGTGGCAGGCCGGTGGTTTCCACAAGGAAACGCCCCGCCATCGCCAGTTGGCGCGCCGACATTTCCAGCGCGCAATGGTGAAAATAGGTGCCAAGCGTCAGTTCGGGTGCATTCTTGAGATTGCCAAAAGACGCAAGGAAATGCGCCAGCGCAAAATTGCGGTGGCCAAAGGCGGTTTCAGACGCGGCAACCGCTTCGTTGATATGGATGTCATCGGTGCCTGCTGCGGCGCGGACAAATTGCACGATCTCGGCAAGCGCCTCACGCGGGGCGCGGCTGCCCAAGACCTCGTCTGTGGTAACAATGGCCCCGGCATTGATAAACGGATTGCGCGGGCGGCCTTGCTCCTGTTCGAGCTGCACAATCGAATTGAATGCCCGTCCCGAGGGTTCGCGCCCGACCCGTTGCCACAGTTGATCCCCCGACCGCCCCAGCGCAATCGCCAGCGTGAACACCTTGGTGATGGATTGAACGGAAAACGGCACATCACAATCGCCGGCCACATGGCAACTGCCATCTGCACCGACCACGGCAATGCCGAATTGTTTCGGATCGACATGGGCCAGCTGCGGGATATAAGCGGCAACATCGCCCCATTCATCACCCGCGCGCATCTCAGCGGCGAGGCGGGGCAAAATCATTGACAGATCGGACAGGCGCGGGCTGGACATTGGCGGCGGTCTCCGGCTTGTGATTGGTGCAACATCGCCCCATTCTGGGGCTTGGGTAACAGGGGTTTTCAGATGATTCCAGTACAGGGATTGGATGCACAGCGGATTGCGGTCCTGGGTTTGGGCCGATCAGGGCTCAGTGCAGCGCGCGCTTTGGCGGCAGGCGGGGCTGTGCCACTCTGCTGGGATGACAACCCGGCAGCACGCGAAACCGCCGAGGCCGAAGGATTTACCTGTGTTGATCTCAAACGGGCCGGTTTTGACGGCATTGCCCGTCTGATTGTCAGCCCCGGCATTCCGCATCTCTATCCTGCGCCCAATCCGGTGGTTGCCGCCGCGCTTGAAGCTGCGGTGCCGGTGGACAATGACATCGGGCTGTTTTTTCAAAGCTTTGCCACGCAGGAATGGGACAATTTCGATGTCGCACCTCGGGTGGTGGCAGTGACCGGATCAAATGGAAAATCCACCACATCCGCCCTGATCCATCACATCCTTGAACATGTCGGGCGGCCCTGTCAGTTGGCGGGCAACATCGGGCGCGGGGTGCTGGATCTGGAACCGGCGGTGGACGGCGAAGTGGTGGTGTTGGAACTGTCGAGCTACCAAACCGATCTGGCGCGCAACCTGACGCCGGATGTGGCGGTTTTCACCAATCTCAGCCCCGATCATCTGGACCGTCATCATGGCTTGGGCGGGTATTTCGCGGCCAAGCGGCGGCTGTTTGCCGAAGGCGGGCCGGACCGTGCGGTGATCGGTGTGGACGAAGCCGAAGGCCGGTTCCTTGCCGGACAAATGAGCGAGGGACCGCTTGATGATCGGGTGATCCGCATTTCGGTGGCGCAGAAATTGACCGGCCCGGGCTGGCAGGTCTTTGCCCGCAAGGGGTTTTTGTCGGAATACCGCAAAGACCGTCAGGTGGCCTCGATTGATCTGCGCGGTATCGCCGGATTGCCGGGCGCGCATAACCACCAAAACGCCTGCGCGGCCTATGCGACCTGTCGCACCTTGGGCTTGGCCCCCAAGGTGATCGAAGCGGCATTCCACAGCTTTGGCGGCCTGCCACATCGTTCGCAAACCATCGGCGAAAAAGACGGGGTGCGCTTTGTGAATGACAGCAAGGCCACCAATGTGGACAGCGCCGCCAAGGCCCTGGCAGCGTTTCAGAACATCCGCTGGATTTGTGGTGGGTTGGAAAAGGAAGGCGGGCTTGGGGCACTCGCGGCCGCCACCGGATCGGTGCGCAAAGCCTATGTGATCGGGCGCGAGGCGGCGGGGTTTGCCATGCAATTGAACGTGCAGGCCGAGGTCTGTGGCACGATGGAGCAGGCCGTGGCGCAGGCCATCGCAGAGGCCGAAACCGGTGATGTGGTGCTTTTGGCGCCTGCCGCCGCCAGCTTTGATCAATATGACAGTTTCGAGCGGCGCGGTGACGATTTCATCGCACAGGTCAGCAAATTTCTTTAGGAAATTGCCCTTAGGCGGATGTGCCCTTGATCGCCCGCGCCGCCGCCATTGCGGATGACCACGCCCATTGAAAGTTATACCCGCCCAGCCAGCCCGTAACATCCACCGCTTCGCCAATAAAATAAAGCCCCGCGAGGTTTTTCACCATCATGGTGGTCGACGATAATTCATCGGTATCAATGCCGCCGAGGGTAACTTCGGCGGTGCGGTAGCCTTCGGTGCCCGAGGGCGTCAGGGACCAGTTTTGCAAGGTGTCACAGAGCGCCTGAAGCCGGGGATCGGACCAATCGGCGAGGTTGCCGGTTATGTCGATGTCCTTGCCGAGATGTTCCACCAGACGCGCGGGCAGATGATGTGCCAGTTCGGTGGTCAGGTTGCGGCGGCCGGAAATCTGACGTTGATCGCGCAATTTTTCCAGCAAATCCGCCGTTGGGTTCAGATTGACGCGGATGGTTTCGCCGTCATGCCAATAGGACGAAGCTTGCAACACGACAGGGCCGGACAGCCCGCGATGGGTGAACAACAGCGCCTCGTCAAAGCTGGTGCCGCCTGCGCTGATCCTTGCGGGGGTGGCGACACCGGAAATATCGGCAAAGCGCCCGTCGGCAAAGGTGAAAGGCACCAATCCGGCGCGGGTGTCGGTCACGGTGACACCAAAGTGCGCGGCAATGTCATAGGCAAGGCCGGTTGCGCCCATCTTGGGGATGGATTTACCCCCGGTGGCGATGATCAGATTGCGCGCGCGGACCTTGGTGTCCTGTGCGCCGGACTGCAGCGAAAAAATAAAACCGTCCTCGGTCTTTTCGATGTTGGAAATGCTGCTGTTGAGGCGCAGATCAACGCCCGCCTGTTGCATCAAGCCGCGCAGCATGGCGGTAATTTCTTTGGCGGACGTGTCACAAAACAACTGGCCTAATGTCTTTTCATGCCATGCGATGCGGTGCCTGTCGATCAGATCAAGGAAATCCCACTGGCTGTAACGGGCAAGGGCGGATTTCACAAAATGCGGGTTGCCGCTGATGAAACTGTCGGGGCTACAGTGCATATTGGTGAAATTACAGCGCCCGCCGCCGGAAATGCGGATTTTTTCACCAGCTGCCTTGGCGTGATCCACGATCAGCACCTGACCGCCGACATGGGCCGCGCACATCATGCCCGCCGCGCCCGCCCCGATGATTGCTGTGTCTACCTGCATGGCGCGGCTTTGCCTGTTTGGGACGCGCGGGTCAAGATCATCTTAAGCGACTTTACGGCATTGCCAACGGCCATGAAATTTGCCTGTGAAACCAAAGATCCGGTGCGCGGCCCCTGTCGCGGTGGCAGGGCGGTGGTGAACATCCGCCAGCGCCGTGCTCAGAGGTGGAAACATACTGGATTACAGGGCGAATTGCCGCTATACTGACAGCCAGACCCCGGTAAGGGGCATGTGTCAGGCAGAAGCCGAAGCACAGGTGACGAGGCAGTGTAAGGCAGAGTTCCATGACAGAAATGGTCTATGGTGCGGTTCCGGTACGGGACGGTGAACCCATTCTTCCAAAATGGTGGCGTACAATCGACAGATGGGCGATGTCATGCATCCTCGTGCTGTTTCTGGTTGGCATGTTGCTGGGGCTTGCGGCCTCACCGCCGCTGGCGGCGAAAAACGGCTTTGATCCGTTCCATTATGTGCAACGGCAGGCGTTTTTTGGCGGGGTTGCGATGATCGCGATGGTGCTGACCTCGATGATGTCGCCGGTGTTGGTGCGGCGTCTGGCGGTGCTGGGCTTTCTTGTCGCCTTTGTTGCCTTGGCGTTTCTGCCGTTTCTGGGCACGGATTTTGGCAAAGGCGCGGTGCGCTGGTATTCGCTTGGCTTTGCCTCGGTGCAGCCCTCTGAATTCCTGAAACCCGGATTTGTGGTGGCGGCGGCATGGATGATGGCTGCGTCACAGGAAATCAACGGACCGCCGGGGCGGTTGTGGTCTTTTGCGCTGTGCATCGCGATTGTGCTGATGCTGGCGATGCAGCCGGATTTCGGGCAGGCCTGTCTGGTGCTGTTTGGGTGGGGTGTGATGTATTTTGTCGCCGGTGCGCCGATTGCGCTGCTGGTTGGCATGGCGGGGCTGGTCGTGGTAGCGGGCAGCGTGGCCTATTCCAATTCCGAACATTTTGCCCGCCGCATTGACGGGTTTCTCAGTGCCGATGTCGATCCGACAACACAATTGGGCTATGCCACCGATGCGATCCGCGAGGGCGGGTTGTTCGGGGTTGGCGTCGGCGAGGGGCAGGTGAAATGGTCACTGCCCGATGCCCATACCGATTTCATCATTGCCGTGGCCGCCGAAGAATACGGTCTGATCCTCGTCTTGTGTATTATCCTGCTTTATACGGGTGTGGTTGTGCGGTCGCTGCTGCGGCTGGTGCGGGAACGCGATCCGTTTATCCGCCTTGCGGGCACCGGACTGGCCTGCATGTTCGGGGTTCAGGCCATGATCAACATGGGGGTTGCGGTGCGGCTGTTGCCCGCCAAAGGCATGACCTTGCCGTTTGTCAGCTATGGCGGTAGTTCGGTCATCGCCTCTGGTATCGCGGTGGGCATGTTGTTGGCCTTTACGCGCACGCGGCCACAGGGCGAAATATCTGATATACTGGGCCGCAGCAGGGCGCGCTGAACCGCCTGCCTGTTCGGCGCAAGGAGACAGCCATGACGGCACCGCTATTGATCATCGCCGCCGGAGGCACCGGCGGGCACATGTTCCCCGCTCAGGCCCTGGCCGAAGTCATGCTGACCCGTGGCTGGCGCGTGCGCCTGACCACCGATGCGCGCGGCGCACGTTATACCGGTGGTTTCCCTGATGCGGTCGAGATTGTGCAGGTTTCCTCTGCGACCTTTGCCCGCGGCGGTGTTCTGGCCAAGGCACTGGTGCCCCTGCGCATTGGCATGGGGGTGTTGGGGGCGTTGGCGGGGATGCTGCGTGAACGCCCTGCGGCGGTGGTCGGCTTTGGCGGATACCCGTCGATACCTGCACTGGCGGCGGCATGGGTCTTGCGCCTGCCGCGGATGATCCATGAACAGAACGGGGTTCTGGGCCGCGTCAATGAACTGTTTTCCAAACATGTGGATGCGGTGGCCTGTGGCACCTGGCCGACAAAACTGCCCGAGGGTATCAGCGGCGTACATGTGGGAAATCCGGTGCGCGGCGCGGTGCTGGATCGGGCTGGCGCAGGCTATATCGCGCCCGGTGATTATCCGATGGAACTGCTGGTGATGGGCGGCTCTCAGGGGGCGCGGATCCTCAGCGATGTGGTGCCTCCGGCGATTGCCAATCTGCCGATGCAGATGCTGCGCAACATCCGCGTCAGCCATCAGGCCCGCGATGAGGACAGTGACCGCGTTGCAACCTTTTACGCCGAAAACGGCATTACCGCCGATGTGCAGCCGTTTTTCCAGGACGTGCCGCGCCGGATGAGCGAGGCCCAGCTGGTGATCAGCCGTGCGGGTGCCTCGTCGGTGGCGGATATTTCGGTGATCGGGCGGCCTGCGATCCTGATCCCGTTTGCGGCGGCCACCGGCGATCACCAGAGCGCCAATGCCCGCGGGCTGGTTGAGGCCGGGGCGGCCATCATGGTGCCGGAATCTGCGGCCAACCCCGACAGTCTTGGCCAACAGATCGAAATGGTATTGGGCGATTCAGGCGGGGCCATGCAGATGGCGCTGGCCGCCCTGTCCGTGGGCAAACCCGAAGCCGCCGAAACGCTGGCCGCCATGGTCGAAGACCTGGCGCAAAAAGGAAAAGACAGATGAACGCAGCAGCCACCAAACTTCCGACTGACGTCGGGCCGATCCATTTTGTCGGCATTGGCGGCATTGGCATGTCCGGCATCGCCGAGGTGTTGCTCAATCATGGCTATCGTGTGCAGGGGTCTGATCTGAAGGCCAGCAAGATCACCAACCGTCTGGCTGATCTGGGGGCCAGAATTTTTGAAGGGCAGGCGGCTGGCAATATCGACGGTGCCGAAGTTGTGGTGATCTCGTCCGCCATCAAACCGGGCAATGCCGAACTGGATGCCGCCCGCGCCGCCGGATTGCCGATTGTACGGCGCGCCGAAATGCTGGCTGAACTGATGCGCCTGAAATCCAACATCGCGGTGGCGGGCACCCACGGCAAGACCACGACCACGACACTGGTTGCTGAATTGCTGGTGGCGGGGGGGATTGACCCCACGGTGATCAACGGCGGGATCATCCATGCCTATGGATCAAACGCACGTATGGGGCAGGGCGAATGGATGGTTGTCGAGGCCGACGAAAGCGATGGCACCTTTAACCGTCTGCCAGCGACCATTGCGATTGTCACCAATATTGATCCTGAGCATATGGAACATTGGGGTGATTTTGACACGCTGCGGCAGGGGTTCCTTGATTTTGTCTCCAATATTCCGTTTTACGGGCTGGCGGTGTGCTGCATTGACCACCCCGAAGTGCAGGCGCTGGTGGGCAAGATCACCGACCGCCGCGTCCTGACCTATGGTTTCAACGCGCAGGCCGATGTCCGCGCCAAGAACCTGCATTACAAGGCGGGGGTGGCGCATTTCGACATCCACCTTCAGGCCGAAGACATTGTGATCAAGGATTGCCAATTGCCGATGCCCGGTGATCACAACGTTTCAAACGCGCTGTCTGCGGTGGCGGTGGCACGGCATCTGGGCATGAAAGCCGAAGAAATCCGTGGTGCCTTGGCTAAATTTGGCGGCGTTAACCGCCGTTTCACCAAAGTCGGCGAGGTTAACGGGGTGACGATCATTGATGATTACGGCCACCATCCGGTTGAAATCACTGCGGTGTTGAAAGCGGCGCGTCAAGCCACCCAAGGGCGGGTGATCGCCGTGCATCAGCCGCACCGTTACAGCCGTCTGCATGATCTGTTCGACGATTTCTGCGCCTGTTTCAATGATGCCGATGTGGTGGGTATTGCCGAAGTCTATGCCGCAGGCGAAGCCCCGATTGAAGGCGCGGACCGCGATGGATTGGTGGCCGGATTGATCCGCCACGGCCATCGCCATGCCCGCGCGGTGCAAAATGCCGATGATCTGGCCCGGCTGGTGGCGGAACAAACCCAACCGGGGGATATGGTGGTCTGCCTTGGGGCTGGCACAATCAGCACATGGGCCAATGAATTGCCCGATCTGTTGAAAGCGATCAAAGGGGCGGCGGCGTGACGTTGCTTTGGGCCTCGGTCATCTGGGTCTTTGCTGCTGTTGCGGTGGCGATGTTGCCGATGCGGCGTCAATATATTCCCGGCGTGGCGCTGATGCTGGCAGCCCCGGTTCTAATCGTGATGATCGGGTTGCAGGTGGGCTGGGCAATTGCGCTTTTGGCGCTGGCGGCATTTGTGTCGATGTTTCGCAATCCGCTGCGGTTTTTGATCGCGAAACCGCGCGGCCGGAACCCGCAGGTGCCACATTGAGCCTGTCTTTAACACTGGCCTGTCTTTGGGCGGTGGTCGCCAATTTGGTTGCCATGACCCCCAGCAAGGATGAACATTGGCGCAACGCCTATATCCTGATTGCCTTGGGGGTGCCGGTTTTGGGGTATGTCGCCGCGCAACATGGCGTTTGGGTGGGTCTGCTGGTGTTGGTGGCGGCCTGTTCGGTACTGCGCTGGCCGGTGATCTATCTGGTGCGCTGGCTGCGGCGGGTGGTGCTGCGTCAGGGCGGGACCGCTGAATGAAGGGGCTGGTGGTTTTTCTGGTCGGGGTTTTGGCCCTGTGGATGCTGGCCTGTGCCTATTGAGGGTACCATATTAGGATTAAACGCTTTGTCGCGGTTCTGGTGATCGGGCTGGCGCTGAATATGGTCTGGATGATGGGCGGTCTGGATGCCCATCCCCTTGAGGTTCACGCGCTGATCGCGCAGGCGTCTGTGACGCTCTATGCGCTGTGTGCATTTGGCCTGGGTTGGTTTGTCGGGCGTATTGCGCGGGCCTGGGCGGCAAGCCGCGTGAAACAAACGGATTGATGACCCTGTGGATTTGACGCAAGCGGCGAATGTGATTACCTCGGCACCATGAATGATCTGACCCCTCCTCCGGTGCGCGGCACCCTGACGCCGCAGCGACCGCTTCATGAATTGACATGGCTGCGCGTGGGCGGGCCTGCGGATTATCTGTTTCAACCCGCCGATCTTGAGGATCTATGCGGCTTTCTGCGTGATCTGCCTGCCACAGTCCCGGTTTTTCCGATGGGGGTGGGCAGCAATCTGATCGTGCGTGACGGCGGGCTGCGCGCAGTGGTGATCCGGCTGGGGCGCGGGTTCAACAGCATCGAAATTGACGGCGATCAGGTGACGGCAGGGGCGGCGGCGCTGGATGCCCATGTGGCGCGCAAGGCGGCGGACGCGGGGCTGGACCTGACGTTTCTGCGCACCATTCCGGGATCTATCGGCGGGGCGGTGCGGATGAACGCGGGCTGCTATGGCAGCTATACGGCGGATCATTTCATCTCGGCGCAGGCGGTGACCCGCAGCGGCGCGATGATCACCCTGACCGCGGATGATTTGAATTTTCGCTATCGTCAAAGCGACTTAGTGGCGGGTGCGGTGATCCTCAGCGCGACATTTGCACCGCCAAAGGGCGACCCGGACGCGCTGCATGCCCGTATGGGTGAACAACTGCGCAAACGCGATGCAACCCAACCGAGCAAAGACCGCAGCGCCGGCAGCACCTTCCGCAATCCGGCAGGGTTTTCCAGCACCGGCAAGGCCGATGATGTACATGATCTGAAAGCCTGGAAAGTGATTGATGACGCAGGCATGCGCGGCGCGCGGCTGGGCGGTGCGCAGATGAGCCCGAAACATTCCAATTTCTTGATCAACGCCGAAAATGCCAGCGCCGAGGATTTGGAAAGATTGGGTGAAGAGGTGCGGAAAAAGGTTTACGCAACCAGCGGGATAAGGCTACAATGGGAAATCATGCGCATCGGTGAATATTTGGGTGATCCGGTGCCTGAGGCATAAGCTGGCAACGGCAAAACAAAACGGCAAAATAAACTTAAAATAAGGGCCATCAAAGGTCCGGGATAAAAGGCACTCCGGTGGGTACGTCGAGCAGGACAACCCCGACAGTGGCGGTATTGATGGGTGGCCCTTCCGCAGAGCGCGAGGTGTCCCTGTCCAGTGGGCACGCCTGCGCAGCCGCGCTAAGGGAACGGAACTTCAATGTGATCGAGGTCGACGCCGGCCCCGATCTTTGTGCTGTTCTGACACAGATCAAACCTGATGCTGTTCTCAATTGCCTGCATGGGCGCTGGGGCGAGGATGGCTGTGTGCAGGGGCTGCTGGAGTGGATGCAGATCCCCTACAGCCATTCCGGCGTGTTGGCCTCTGCCTTGGCGATGGACAAGCAGCGCACCAAAGACATCTACCGCGCCCATGGGCTGCCGGTGGTCAACAGCATTATTGCCCCCGCCGACGCGGTGCGCGCGGGTCATGTGATGGCGCCGCCCTATGTGGTGAAACCCAATAACGAAGGCTCTTCTGTCGGGGTTTATCTGATCAACGAAGACAACAACGGCCCGCCGCAGCTGGGCCCTGAAATGCCCGAATTTGTGATGGTCGAAGCCTTTGCTCCGGGGCGGGAATTGACCACCACGGTGATGGATCAAAAGGCCCTGACGGTGACGGATATCCTGACCACGGGCTGGTATGATTATGATGCCAAATACAAAGAAGGCGGATCAACCCATGTGGTGCCCGCCGATGTGCCATCCGAGATTTTCAACCTCTGCCTTGAATATGCGCTGCGCGCCCATAATGCCTTGGGCTGTCGCGGGGTCAGCCGCACCGATTTCCGCTGGGATGAAAGCAGGGGCGTGGCGGGGCTGGTGTTGTTGGAAACCAACACCCAGCCGGGCATGACCGCCACATCGCTGACCCCTGAACAGGCGGCGGCGGGGGGCATGGCGTTTCCCGATCTCTGCGCATGGATGGTGGAGGACGCAACATGTTCCCGCTGACCCCGCGCGGCGCACAAAAGCTGAACAAGGTCGATCCCGCGCCGTCGCGTTGGTCATGGCGCATGCAACGCCTGATGCTGACGCCGGGGTTCCGGCTGGCGTTGCGGGCGGGGGTGCCGTTCTGTGTGACCTTGCTGGCCGCGACAATCTATCTGTCCAGCGCCGAACGCCGCGCCGCGATTTCCCAAGCGGTGGCAGAAGCGCGGCGCAGCATCGAAGAACGCCCTGAATTCATGGTCAAACTGATGGCGGTGGACGGGGTCGAAGGGCCTCTGGCCACCGAGGTACGCGCTCTGGTGCCAATGGAATTCCCGCTCAGCTCGTTTGATCTGGACGTGACCGAATTGCGCGAAAAAGTCACCGCGCTGGATGGCATCAAAAGCGCCTCGGTGCGGATCAAACCGGGCGGGATTTTGCAGATTGATGTGACCCCGCGGGTGCCGGTGATGGTCTGGCGCCATGCCGGTGGTCTGTCTTTGGTGGATGACGCGGGTGCAAAGGTGCGCCCGGTGGACAGCCGCAATGCGCGGGCCGATTTGCCGCTGATTGCCGGGCAAGGGGCCGCGGGCCAAGTGCCCGAAGCCCTGCGCCTGATCCGTGCCAGTTCCCCGATCGGTGATCGCCTGCGCGGCTTGGTGCGGGTCGGCGGGCGGCGCTGGGATGTGGTGCTGGACCGTGGCCAGCGGATCATGCTGCCCGAAACCGGTGCGGTGCAGGCGCTGGAACGGGTGATTGCGCTGGAGCGCGCCCAAGAGGTTCTGACACGGGATGTGGTGGCGGTGGACATGCGTCTGGGCCAGCGACCAACCGTGCGGATGAGCGAAGATGCCACCAAGGAATGGTGGCACATAAAACAGATTTCGGGCCAGTGATGCTGGACCTGCGACATGAGGCAGAGACATTATGACGGATCTTTATGACAGCCAGCGGTCGATGCGACACATGCGCAAACTGGCCATGCAGCGCGGCGTGGTGGCCATTCTGGATGTGGGCAGTTCCAAGATTGCCTGCCTCGTCTTGCGTTTTGATGGCGCGGGCCAGAGGGGCGAAGAAGGCGAAATCGGATCTCTGGCAGGGCAGGCCGGCTTTCGGGTGATCGGGGCCGCAACCACGCGATCGCGCGGGGTGCGGTTTGGCGAAATCTGCGCGATGGGCGAAACCGAACGCGCCATCCGCACCGCCCTGCAAGCCGCCCAAAAGATGGCAGGCATCCGTGTGGATCATGTGATCGCCTGTTTTTCAGGGGCCGAGCCGCGCAGCTATGGTTTGGATGCACAAATTGATCTGGAGGGCCAAACCGTTTCCGAACAGGATGTTGCACAGGTCTTGGCCAATTGTGATGTGCCCGAATACGGCGAAGGCCGTGAGGTGCTGCATGCCCATCCGGTGAACTTTGCGCTGGATCACCGCACAGGCCTTAGCGATCCGCGCGGGCAATTGGGGGACCGGCTGTCAGTGGATATGCATATGCTGACGGTGGATGCGCAGGCGGTGCAACATCTGGCGCATTGTATCAAACGCTGTGATCTGGAACTGGCTGGGATTGCCTCGTCGGCCTATGTGTCGGGGATTTCTTCGTTGGTCGAAGATGAACAGGAACTGGGCGCGGCCTGTATCGACATGGGCGGCGGATCGACCAGCGTGTCGATCTTTATCAAGAAACACATGATCTTTGCAGATTCCGTGCGCATGGGCGGCGATCACGTCACCAGCGACATTTCCATGGGGCTGCAGGTACCAACCGCCAACGCTGAACGCATCAAGACATTCTATGGCGGGGTGCATGCCACCGGCATGGACGACCGCGAAATGATCGAGATCGGCGGCGATACCGGCGATTACGAACACGACCGCCGTACCGCCAGCCGCGCCGAATTGATCGGCATCATGCGGCCCCGGGTCGAGGAGATTCTGGAAGAGGTCCGCGTGCGTCTGGATGCGGCGGGCTTTGATCACCTGCCCAGCCAGCAGATCGTTCTGACCGGCGGCGGCAGCCAGATTCCGGGTCTTGACGGGCTGGCCAGCAAGATTTTGGGACAGCAGGTGCGCCTTGGGCGGCCGCTGCGTGTTCATGGATTGCCGCAGGCCGCAACCGGCCCCGGCTTTGCCTCTGCGGTGGGGCTGTCGCTGTTTGCGGCGCATCCGCAAGACGAATGGTGGGACTTTGCCATACCGGCGGATCGTTATCCGGCGCGGTCGCTCAAGCGGGCGGTCAAATGGTTCCGCGACAATTGGTGACCGCAATATGCGGTATGAAGGCCGAAATGCACGCAAAACAGGCGAAATAATGCCCATATTTAGCATGCTTTAACCGATTTATAGGTGACGATACGGCGGCAGGCCGTTAAGATTGCTGGTAATTGGTGGCGAAATAAGCCTGCGAACGCGGGCAAAAACAGGCGGACAGCACATGACACTTAACCTTTCAATGCCCGGGCAAGATGACCTGAAACCCCGTATCACCGTTTTTGGTGTTGGTGGGGCGGGTGGCAACGCCGTAAACAACATGATCGACAAGGCGCTCGATGGTGTTGAATTTGTGGTGGCAAACACGGATGCGCAGGCCCTGCAACAAGCCAAGGCAGAGGCCCGCGTGCAACTGGGCATCAAGGTTACCGAAGGTCTGGGCGCAGGCGCGCGGGCCTCTGTTGGTGCGGCCGCTGCCGAAGAATCCATTGAACAGATCGTCGATCATCTGGCGGGGGCGCATATGTGCTTTATCACCGCGGGCATGGGCGGCGGCACCGGAACCGGTGCAGCCCCGATCATCGCGCAGGCGGCGCGTGAACTGGGTGTGCTGACCGTTGGTGTTGTGACCAAACCCTTCCAGTTCGAAGGGGCCAAGCGCATGCGTCAGGCCGAAGAGGGTGTCGAAGCCCTGCAAAAGGTCGTGGACACGCTGATCATCATTCCAAACCAGAATCTTTTCCGTCTGGCCAATGAAAAAACCACCTTCACCGAGGCTTTCTCGATGGCCGATGATGTGTTGTATCAAGGTGTTAAAGGCGTGACCGATCTGATGGTCCGTCCCGGCCTGATCAACCTCGATTTTGCCGATGTACGCGCCGTAATGGACGAAATGGGCAAGGCGATGATGGGCACCGGCGAGGCCGAGGGCGAAGATCGCGCCGTTCAGGCCGCAGAGAAAGCCATTGCCAATCCGCTGCTGGACGAAATCAGCCTGCGGGGCGCAAAAGGTGTGTTGATCAACATCACCGGTGGCAACGATCTGACTTTGTTCGAACTGGACGAAGCCGCCAACCGCATCCGCGAAGAAGTCGATCCAGAAGCCAACATCATCGTTGGCTCGACACTGGACGAAACATTGGGTGGGATGATGCGCGTCAGCGTTGTGGCCACAGGCATTGATGCGGTCGAAGTGAACACCGACATTCCTGTCCCGCGCCGTTCGATGAGCGCCCCATTGACACCGCAATATGTTGCCGAAGAAGCGCCGATCGACGTTGCCGAAGAGGCCCCGGTGATGGCGCAGGAAAGCGACAATCAAGCGGCCCTGTTCGAAAATCTGGATACCCGGCATAGCGCAGAAGACGTTCAGGATGATCACCTGTTTGCCCATGACAGCAACGATCTGGATGAACTGCCGCTGCCCGCCTATCAGCCAAAGGTTGCCGAGTTCGAGCCGCGTCAGGAAAACAGCCTGGACGCCGAACCCGAAACATTTGTGGCCCCCCGCGCACCAGCGCCCGGCACACCTTCCCCCGAGGCCCTTGCGCGTCTGCGTGCCGCGGCGCAAAAAGCTGCTCCTGAACAGCACCGCGCAGCCCAGGCACAGCCGGCGGCACAACCGGCTGCCGAAAAGCCGCGCTTTGGGATCAATTCGCTGATCAATCGCATGACAGGGCATGGCGAGGGCGAAGCCCAGGCGCCGCGTCCGGCTCGTCAGCAACCCCAAATGCAGACGCATCAGGGCCATGCTGCGGCGGCACCAAGGGCGCAAGAAGCCTCTGATCCTGATCAGGAACGGATCGAAATTCCGGCATTCCTGCGCCGTCAGGCGAATTAATTCCCTCACATCTATCGGATCAAGGGCCGCCTTTGGGTGGCCCTTTTTCGTTTAAAGACAACGTGTTAAATTCACATGCGCGTCTTTGCGCCCAATCGTTACAGGGATGTTTCAGTCCGTTACAAAGATTGAGTTGAGGCCAAAGGATCTGGCGCTTACTCCCTTCCTAACCGTTGCGACGGGATTCGGAATAAGGCCTAAGTGTGCAGAATACGATTAAATCACCCATCAGCTTTACGGGCAAAGGCCTGCACTCCGGTGCGCCTGCCACGGTGACAATACGTCCGGCAGGGGCGCATCACGGCATCTGGTTTTCCCGCAGCGATGTTCTTGTTGGTGACCGTCTGATCCCTGCGCGCTGGGATGCCGTGAACCGGTCGCCGCTTTGTACCAAGCTTGAGAATGCCTCGGGGTTGGCGGTTTCGACCGTTGAGCATCTGATGGCGGCATTGGCCGGATGTGGCATCCACAACGCTTTGGTTGAAATCGACGGCCCCGAAGTGCCGATCCTTGACGGGTCGTCCATTCCCTTTGTGCGTGGCTTTATGCAGCGTGGCATCCGCCGCCTGAATGTCCCTGTCATGGCGTTTGAAGTCTTGAAAACCGTCACCGTGCAAGATGGCGATGCCACTGCAACAATCGCACCGGCCGATACGCTGCGCATTGATTTTGAAATAGATTTTGCCGATGCCGCGATTGGCCATCAGAAAAAATCATTGGTGATGAACAACGGATCCTTTGCCCGTGAATTATCCGACAGCCGCACCTTCTGCCGTCAGGCGGATGTCGATGCGATGCAGGCCAATGGCCTGGCGCTGGGGGGCGATTCCGGCGAAAACGCCGTGGTGTTTGACGGCGACCGTGTGGTCAGCCCCGGTGGCCTGCGCCATGCGGATGAACCTGTGCGTCACAAGATGCTGGATGCTCTGGGCGATCTGGCCTTGGCGGGGGCACCGCTTTTGGGCCATTACACCGGCTGTCGGGCGGGTCATTCGCTGACCAACACCCTGCTGCGGGCGCTTTTTGCCACGCCGGGTGCGGTGCGCCTGATCACCTGTGATCAAGATGCGGCTGCGCGCCTGCCGGGGGCCGGTCTGGTCTGGGATGAAATTCCGCAGGTCGCCTGAGGTTTTCCTCTGGCATGCTGTCAAATCGGGCCATTGAACCATGGCGCAACTGCATGTAATCCTTCACCGATAGCCAAAGCAGCGGGGCCGGGCCTGCGGGAATTCGCACCCTGGCCCGACAAACTGTGCAATGAGCGTTTTGCAACGCAAATTATTGTGCTAGGCAAGGGCGCAAGAAGGGTCGGGTGACCATGTGTTTGACAATACAAAAGGGTATGGCATGACAGGGGCGGTGTCGCGCAAGCGGTTGATCGGTGTGGTGCTTGTTGTTGCGGCCTTGTCGGCCTGTGGCGCACGGGATGCCGGACGGACCACCAAAAATTTCTTCAACCCTCAGGAAATTCCGCTGGAAACCTATTCAGCCGAACAGATTTTCGAACGGGGTGAATTTGAACTGAACCGCCGCCGCCCGGAAAAGGCCGCGTTCTATTTTTCCGAGATCGAGCGCCTGTATCCCTATTCGGATTGGGCGCGCCGTGCCTTGATCATGCAGGCCTTTGCCTATCACCGCGACAAGGATTACCCCAACAGCCGCTCTGCCGCGCAGCGTTTCATTGATTTCTATCCTGATGATGATGATGCCGCCTATGCGCAATATCTTCTGGCCCTCAGCTATTATGACCAGATTGACGAAGTCGGCCGTGATCAGGGGCTGACCTTTCAGGCGTTGCAATCGCTGCGGGATGTGATCGAAAACTACCCTGACAGCGAATATGCCAAATCCGCGATCCTGAAGTTCGATCTGGCGTTTGATCACCTTGCGGGCAAGGAAATGGAAATCGGGCGCTATTACCTGCGCCGTGACCATTACACCGCTGCGATCAACCGCTTCCGGGTGGTGGTTGAGGATTTCCAGACCACAACCCACACCGCCGAGGCATTGCACCGTCTGGTCGAGGCCTATCTGTCACTGGGGCTGACCCGTGAAGCCCAGACCGCTGCGGCGATTCTGGGCCATAACTACCGGTCATCGGATTGGTATGAGGACAGCTATAAACTGCTGAACGGTCAGGGGCTTGAGCCGAAGTTCTTTAAAGACAACTGGTTGGCCAAAATCTATCGCCAGACCATCAAGGGCAACTGGTTGTAACACGTGGGGTGAAACCCCACCCTACGGGTTGAGCAGATGCTGCGCGGGCTTGATATTTCCGACATGTTGATCATTGACCGGCTGGAACTTGGGTTTCAGCCGGGATTGAACGTGTTGACCGGTGAAACCGGTGCGGGCAAATCCATTTTGCTGGATTCGCTGGGCTTTGTGCTGGGCTGGAGGGGGCGCGCCGATCTGGTGCGACAGGGCGCGGAACAGGGCGAAGTCACCGCATGGTTTGATCTGCCGCAGGGCCATCCGGCCTTTGCGGTGCTGGAAGAGGCGGGTCTGCCTGCCAATGACGAATTGATCCTGCGCCGGATCAACGGGCGGGACGGGCGCAAAACCGCTTGGGTCAATGATCGGCGGTGTTCGGGGGATGTGCTGCGGGCGCTGTCCGAAACGCTGGTGGAATTGCACGGCCAGCATGATGACCGTGGTCTGCTGAACCCGCGTGGCCATCGCGCCATTCTGGATGATTTCGCGGCAAATGCCGGCGCGCAAGCCAGGGTGCGTCAGGCATGGGCGGCTTTGGCCGCTGCACGCAAAGCCGTGAAAATCGCCGTTGCGGAACGCGCCGCCATCCAGGCCGAAGAAGAATTCCTGCGCCATGCGGTGGCCGAATTGGACAAGCTGGACCCCCAAGAGGGCGAAGAAGCCAGCCTTGATACCAAACGCCGCCTGATGCAAAGCGCCGAAAAAATCCGCAGTGATGTGGTCAATGCCTATGAAATCATGGGGCAGAACGGCGCGGAACGGCATTTGGGGGATGCGTTGCGTTGGCTTGATGGTGCGGCAGCCAATGCCGAAGGCGCGCTGGAGGCGCCGATGGCCGCGTTGAACCGCGCCATGATGGAACTGGACGATGCGATGTCCGGTGTGGCCGATGCCATTGACGCGATGTCGTTCAATCCGCTTGAACTGGAAGAAACCGAAGAACGGCTTTTTGCGATCCGTGCTTTGGCGCGCAAACATGACGTGGCCGCTGATGAACTGGCCGGTTTTGCCGATACATTGCGGGGCAAGCTGGCGGCGCTGGATGCCGGAGAGGCGGCGCAAGCGGCGCTGCAAAAGGCCCTGCGCGATAGCGAAGCGGCCTATGATGCCGCCGCTGACGGCCTCAGCACCGCGCGCCACAAGGCCGCCCGCAAGCTGGACAAGGCGGTGTCGGGTGAACTGGCCCCGCTCAAGATGGAGCGCGCGGTCTTTGAGACCCAGATCACCGCCGAAGACGCCGGTCCGGACGGGCGTGACGGGGTGTCCTTTACCGTTGCCACCAACCCCGGTGCGCCTGCGGGGCCGCTGGGCAAGATCGCCTCGGGCGGGGAACTCAGCCGGTTCTTGCTGGCGCTCAAGGTCTGCCTGACCCAAGGCCAACCCGGCCTGACCCTGATCTTTGATGAAATCGACCGTGGCGTTGGCGGGGCGACAGCGGATGCCGTGGGCCGGCGGCTGTCGGCTTTGGCCGAGGGCGGTCAGGTGCTGGTTGTCACCCATTCCCCGCAGGTTGCGGCCCTGGGCGCGCATCACTGGCGTGTGGCCAAAGCTGTGGCCAAGGGCATCACCACCTCGACAGTGGTGCCGCTGGCACCTGCGGACCGGGTGGATGAAGTGGCGCGGATGTTGTCGGGGGATGTGATCACCGATGCGGCCCGCGCCGCCGCCGAGGCCTTGTTGGCTGGATAGGGCGTGGTGAGGGCAGGGCGCAAAACACTTTGCCCCCGTGGCCATGATCAAATAAGGCACTGTCATCATGCGTGATCCTGACCCCTCTTTTCTTGCCCAACAGCTGGATCTGGCTGTCTGTGCCTGCAAAGACGGCCTGAATGTGCTGCGCACCCGGGGCCCGGGCAAGGTGACGTTCTGGTTTATTGCCCTGCTGATCGGCATTGCCGCCGGATTTGCCGCGTTGTTTTTCCGCATGGGGATCAATTGGTTACAAGCCACGCTTTATGGCACCGAAGATGTGCAGAACCTGCACAGTTTTCTCACGGGGCTGGCGTGGCAATGGATCATCGTGATCCCGATGGTTGGCGGGCTTTGTGTGGGGTTGATCCTGCATTTCTTTACCCATGATGCGCGCTCGCGGTCGGTCAGTGATGTGATCCTTGGCGCGGCGATCCATGACGGGCGGGTTGAAATCCGTGCGGGGCTGGCCTCGGCGCTGGCCTCTCTGATTACGCTTAGTACCGGGGGATCTTCGGGGCGCGAAGGGCCGGTGGTGCATCTGGCCGGGGTTATTTCCACTTGGGTCAGCACCAGGATCAATGCCGATGGCATCACCGGACGTGACCTGTTGGGCTGTGCGGTGGCGGCGGCGGTCTCGGCCAGCTTTAACGCGCCGATTGCGGGGGCATTATTCGCGCTTGAAGTGGTTTTGCGGCATTTCGCCGTCCATGCCTTTGCGCCGATTGTGATTGCCTCGGTTGCGGGTACGGTGATCAACCGCTGGGAATTTGGCGGCGTTACCGAATTTGTCCTGCCCACCTATGGTGACTTGCAATTCTATGTCGAACTGCCCGCCTTCTTGTTGCTGGGGCTGACCTGTGGTCTGGTTTCTGTGGTGTTGATGCGCGGGGTTTTCTGGGCCGAGGATCTGGGTGACGTTATCGAAAAGCGCACCGGATTGCCGCGTTGGCTGCGTCCGGCGCTGGCAGGGGCCTGTCTTGGCGTGATGGCCCTGTGGTTTCCGCATATCATCGGGGTCGGATACGAGACAACGTCACATGCGCTGACCGGGCAATTGTTGCTGCATGAGGTGATCATCTTTGCGGTGCTCAAGGTGATCGCGGTGTCCATCACCCTTGGCGGGCGCATGGGTGGCGGGGTGTTTTCACCTTCGCTGATGCTGGGGGCGCTGACGGGCCTGGGCTTTGGCCTGATCGCCACGGGGGTGTTTCCCGATGTGTCGGGGTCGTCTTCGATGTATGCATTGGCGGGCATGGGGGCGGTGGCCGCAGCGGTGCTGGGCGCGCCGATCTCGACCACATTGATTGTGTTCGAACTGACCGGAGACTGGCAAACCGGCCTTGCGGTGATGGTTGCGGTCAGCATGTCCACTGCGCTGGCGTCGCGGATTGTGGACCGCAGTTTCTTTCTCACCCAGATCGAGCGGCGCGGGATGCACCTTGCGGCGGGGCCGCAGGCCTATCTGCTGTCGATGTTCACTGTGGCGCGGATCATGCGCCGCCCGGAGGATGACCATGCCGCCGATGCGGATGCCTGTTGGGATCTGATCAACGAAGGCACCTATATTGATGGCACCGCAACCCTGGAAACCGCCATGCCGGTGTTTGAACAATCAGGCGTGCGGTTCATTCCGGTTGTGGCGTTGAGCGCAGATGCGCCGCCCGATCTGTTGGGGGCGCTGTTTCATGTCGATGCGCTGAAGGTCTATAACCGTGCCCTGGCAGCCACCGCCGCCGAGGAACATTCCTAAGGGGCCGATGACCCGCAGCGCAGACCAATCAGATCTGTTCGACGGTGATCTCTTCGATCGGATAAAACGCCAGATGGCCCTTGATTGCGGCCACGCCATCATGCGGGGTCTCATAGGACCAGACCGCATTTTCCAGGGTCCGGCTTTTGGTCACCACGGAAAAATAGCTGGCATCGCCTTTGTGCGGGCAATGGGTGGTTTTATCTGTGGCATCCAGAAACGCCATCGCGATGTCGGCGCGGGGGAAATAGACCACGGGGTCATAATCGCCTTCTTGCAACACCAGAGCTTTGGTTGTCTCGCCCAGAACCGCGCCGCCTGCGCGCACGGTCCAGACAGCATCGGATGTGGTGATTGTGATATGATCTGCCATTGAGCTCCCCCCAAATATCCTGCGCTCCCCTAGATAGGGGCGGTCGCATCATCCAACCATAGTTTTGTGACAGGCGATACCCGCGGGCCGATCTTTTCTGCGACTTCGGCATGATAGCGGTTCAGCCAGTGCCGCGCGTCGGCCTCCAGCATGCCGGGCACAATCAAGCGCCGGTCAATCGGTGCAAAACTCAGCGTGCGCCAATCCAGCATCCGGCGATGTGCATCGCCTGTGGCCAGATCAGCGGCCTCTTGCACCACCAGCAGGTTTTCAATGCGGATGCCAAAGGCCCCCTCACGGTAATAGCCCGGTTCATTGGACAGGATCATCCCCGCCTGCAGCGGCACATGACTGAGCTTGCTCAGCCGCTGTGGCCCCTCATGCACGCTCAGATAGGCACCAACCCCATGCCCCAGACCATGATCGAAATCCTGTCCAGCCAGCCACAAAGGCATGCGCCCGATGGCTTCGATGTCGCGCCCGGCAAGGCCGGTCGGCCAGCGCAGGCGGCTCATTGCGATCATCCCTGACAGAACCCGGGTAAAGGCGGCACTGGCGGCCTCGGGCGGGGTGCCGATGGCGATGGTGCGGGTGATATCGGTGGTGCCATCCAGATATTGCCCACCTGAATCCAGCACCAGCAGATGCCCGTCCTGCAAGGGGCTGTCGCTGTCTGCGCTGACACGGTAATGCATGATCGCGCCATTGGGGCCGGTGCCTGCGATGGTTTCAAAACTGATATCCTGCAAGGCATTGTCGCGCCGCCGTGCTGCTTCCAGGCGGCTGACAACATCGGTTTCTTTCAGACTGCCCACAGGCTGTGTATCCAGCCAGGCCAGAACCTCGCAAAGCGCCGCGCCATCGCGCAGATGCGCCGCGGCCGATCCGGCAATTTCCGCAGGGTTTTTGCAGGCTTTCGGCAGGGCGCAGGGATCATCCCCGAACACGGCCACAGCGCCCAAGGCCTCGGCGACAATCACCGGAACGCTGTGTTTGTCGATCCGTACCGGGCCGGACAATTGCCCCAGAAACGGCAGGAATTGCGCAGGATCATGCAGGGTCACTGCATCCCCCAGATGATCCTTCACATCCCCAAGCTTTGACGGGTCTACAAACAGATCAACCGCGCCGCTGGCCTGCAAGACCGCAAAACCATGCACCACCGGATTGCGCGCAATATCTGCACCACGGATGTTGAGCAGCCAACACAGGCTGTCAGGCAGGGTGATCACCGCGCCTTGCTGTCCGGCTTTTTCAAGCGCTGTGCCCAGTCGCGCAATTTTCGCGGCATGGCTTTCGCCCGCGAATTCAAGCGGATGCACCTTGGCAGCGGCCATCGGCGGGGCGGGTTGATCGGGCCAGATCCGATCGACCAGATTGGCGCATTGACGCATTTCAATGCCACTGCCCGCCAGGGCCTCGGTCACCTGTTCCAGCTGTCCGGCGCTGTGCAGCCAAGGGTCAAAGCCGATAACGCCACCCTGCGGCAGCTGTTCAATTAACCAATCCGCCAAGGTCACTTCGGGCCAGGGCACGGGGGTGAAATCCGCCGCGACCTGCGCCTTGACCTGCGTGCGGTAGCGCCCGTCAATGAACACGCCCGCAGTGTCGCGCAACGCCGCACAAAACCCCGCCGATCCGGTGAACCCCGTCAGCCAGCCCAGCCGTTCATCATGGGGGGCAACATATTCGCCCTGATGCGCATCTGCGCGCGGCACCAGAAAACCATCCAGCCTTTCGGCTTTTAACACATCGCGCAGCGCGGCCAGTCGGGGTGGCCCCTGCTCGGGACGCGCGGTGACCTCAAAACTCTGGAACATCACCCCTCCTTCAGTTGGTAAATTTAACTCAATCCTGCAGGATTATCCTGCGTGACGCATGCCCATGACACGCGCCCGTTTGCGGGGATCACTGTCAAACAAGGACGCCAGTTGTTCGGTCATCGCACCCGCCAATTGTTCGACATCGGTGATGGTCACGGCGCGGTCGTAATAGCGCGTCACGTCATGGCCGATGCCGATGGCCAGCAATTCCACCGCGCGGCGTTTTTCGACCATGGCGATCACATCACGCAGGTGTTTTTCCAGATAATTGGCAGGGTTCACCGACAGGGTGCTGTCATCCACTGGCGCGCCATCCGAAATCACCATCAAAATCTTGCGGGCCTCATGGCGTGCCAGCATCCGGCGGTGTGCCCATTCCAGCGCTTCACCGTCGATGTTTTCTTTCAGCAATCCCTCTTTCATCATCAGTCCAAGGTTGGACCGGGTCCGCCGCCAAGGCGCATCGGCGGACTTATAGATGATGTGGCGCAGATCGTTCAAACGGCCGGGCTGGACGGGGCGTCCGTCATTCAACCATGCCTCGCGGGCCTGTCCGCCTTTCCACGCGCGGGTGGTAAAGCCAAGGATTTCAACCTTGACGTTGCAACGCTCCAGGGTCCGCGCCAGAACATCGGCACAGATCGCGGCAATGGAAATCGGACGCCCGCGCATCGAGCCGGAATTGTCCAACAGCAGCGTCACACAGGTGTCGCGGAATTCGGTGTCTTTTTCCACCTTGAAAGACAAAGGCGTGGTCGGATTTGCCACCACCCGCGCCAAACGGCCCGCATCCAGCGTGCCTTCTTCAAGATCAAATTCCCATGACCGGTTCTGCTGGGCCTGCAGGCGGCGCTGCAATTTGTTGGCCAGACGGCTGACCGCACCTTTGAGGGGCTCTAGCTGTTGATCCAGATAGGCGCGCAGGCGTTCCAGTTCGACAGCATCGGCCAGATCCTCGGCTCCGATCACTTCGTCATGGGTGTCCATATAGACCAGATAATTCGGGTCGGCGTCAGAAACCGGTTGCGGGGCAGGGGGTTCCATCGGGGCCTCGCCATCGGGCATCTCGGCTTCTTCGCCCAGTTCCTGATCGGCCATATCATCCATCGAAACCTGCGCCTCTGAGGCATCTTGCTGGTCTTCCTGGGATTGCTCGGCGCTGCCTTCGGCCTCGTCGTCGTCCTGATCATCCTGACCGGTGCTGTCGGGATCCTGTTCTTCTTCGGCGCCTTCTTCGGCTTCGTCTTCCATGTCTTCATCAAGCTGGTCAGGATCATCGCCCAGCTGATCACCATAGCCCAGATCAGAGATGATCTTGCGGGCGAATTTGGCAAATGCCGATTGATTGTCGAGCGTATCCCCGAGATCTTCGAGCGTGCCGCCCGCCTGATCCTCGATATAGCCGCGCCAGAGTTCCATCGCGTTTGCCGCTGCCGCAGGTAACTCGCGCCCGGTGGCCAGATGGCGCACCAGATATCCGGCGGCCGTGGCCAGTGGCACGTCACTGGCCTGTTTGGCCTGATCATAGCCTTTGCGCAGGGCCTCGTGTTTGATTTTGACATCAATATTGCCGGCGGTGCCGGGCATGTCGCGGGCCCCCATTGCTTCGCAGCGGGCGGTTTCCATCGCTTCATAGAGATCACGCGCCATGTCGCCTTGCGGCGCATAGCGGGCATGGGTCTGGCCATTGTGATAGCGCCGGTTCAGCGCCAGCGCATCCGCCGTGCCGCGTGCCAGCAACACCTCTTCGCGGGTCATACGGCGGCTGACCTGTGGCAAGCGCATCGTGTCGCCCGACAGGCCCGAGGGATCCACCGAATAGCTGACGGTCAGGTCCGGGTCGTTGGCCATGACCTTGGAGGCTTCGGCCAGCGCCTTTTTGAACGCATCTGCGGGGTTATCGGAAGGTTTAGACATTGGTTGTCCCCAGTGCAGTTGCCAAAGTTATCTGTCCCACGGCCAGTCGGGCCAGCACATCCACATGAATATCAAGCGCGTCAATCACCCGATACTCGGTGTCTTGCCCGTCAAAGGCAAGGTTCAGATCGGTCCCTGCCAGCACCACGGCATCCGCACCACAATCGCGGACCAGCCGCGCGCCGGCATCCAGAAACAGTGCTTGCTGTGCGTCACGACAGACACCGGCAACGGCCATGTCCTGATAGGACTGGCCCAGGGTTTCGATCTCGTCCTCCAGCGCCACCACTTTGGTGTGCTGCAACTGCCCGTATAGCCCTGTACGCATCACCACGCGGGTGCCCAGCACCCCGATGGTGTGGATGCCCTGCGCCTGAAAATATCCATCCAGCGGCGTCAGTGCCGACACCAGCGGCAGTTTTGACAGCGCTTGGGTTTCTTCAAAACAAAAATGCCCGCCCAACGAGGTGATCGCGACACAATCAGCCCCCGCAGCGGCCAGTTGATCTATGGCGCGGCCATAGACCTGCGCCTGTTCCATCCGTTGATCCGCGAGGTTGTTGCGGATCAGGGTCTGGATGTCGCCATGCGATATCGTCAGTTCCAACGGACCACCAAGCGCCTGAACCGCAGTCGTCAGGCGCTGGTAATAGACAAGTGTGGCTGCAACGCCGATGCCGCCGATCAAGCCGATATGCATCTGGCGTGCCTCACCCGAGGCTCAGGCTTGCGGCGCTTTCGGGCAGTTCTTCGTCAAACAGACGCTGATAGAACTCTGCCACGGTCTGGCGTTCCAATTCGTCGCATTTGTTGAGGAAAGACAGCCGGAACGCATAGCCGACATTGCGGAAAATCTCGGCGTTCTGGGCCCATGCAATGACAGTACGCGGTGACATCACCGTGGACAATTCACCGTTCATAAACGCGGTACGGGTCAGATCGGCCACGGTGACCATCTGTTTGACCTTCTTGCGCCCTGCTTCGGTGTTGTAATGCGGGTTCTTGGACAGCACGATGGCGGTTTCCGCATCAATGCTGAGATAGTTCAGGGTTGCCACCAGTGACCACCGGTCCATCTGGCCCTGGTTGATCTGCTGGGTGCCGTGGTACAGGCCCGTGGTATCGCCCAGACCCACGGTGTTGGCAGTGGCGAAAATACGGAAATAAGGATGCGGTGTGATCACCTTGTTCTGGTCCAGCAATGTCAGCTTGCCGTCCACTTCCAGCACACGCTGGATCACGAACATCACATCGGCACGGCCCGCGTCATATTCATCAAATACAATCGCAGTCGGGTTGCGCAGCGCCCATGGCAGGATGCCTTCCTGAAAATCGGTGACCTGCTTGCCGTCTTTGAGTTTGATCGCGTCTTTACCGATCAGGTCGATCCGGCTGATATGGCTGTCAAGGTTGACGCGCACTGCAGGCCAGTTCAGGCGGCTGGCGACCTGTTCAATATGGGTGGATTTGCCGGTGCCGTGATAGCCTTGGATCATCACGCGGCGGTTGTGGCTAAAGCCTGCAAGGATCGCCAATGTGGTGTCGGGATCAAACTTGTAGGTGCTGTCCTGTTCCGGCACGCGGCTCGTGCGGTTGGCAAAACCTTTTACAACCATGTCAGAATCAATGCCGAACACCTCGCGGACGCTGATTTCTTCGGTTGGTTTCGTGTCGATATCCAGCGTGCCGTCGGCCATCTGTCCTGTCCTTTTTCTGGTGATCCCTGCAAGGGATGCTCAAGCCGGACCGTTGTTCACGATTCATCAACAGGGTGCAAGGGTCGGGCGGGCGGTTTATGTGGATTTCGAGCCGCAGCAGGTTGCCATTGCCGCCTGCGCACAGCCGCATGCCGCCAAAACAGGCCGGTCCGCCCGCGCATTGGCCAGATCAAGGCGCAGTTTGATATGCGCGGCCTCTTCGGTTTTGTTCTGGGCATTCAGGCAATCATACAGGCCGCGCAGCGCCCAGACATTGTCAGGATGCACACAGGCGCGGGGCAGGCCGCTGACCAGGCCCAGATCCTCGCGGAAGGTCTGTTCTGCCGCGCCGTAATGGCCCTGTTCAAACAGCAACGCCCCCAAGGCATGGCGCGTCGGCTGCACCCAGCCCCAAGGTTCATCATAGGGCAATGCATCATCCAGCGCGACAGCACGGCGCAGATGCGCGAAGGCCGTGTCATACGCGCCTTTGCGATAGGTCAGCTCGCCTTCCAGCATCGCCTCTGCGACCTCCAGCAAATCCACGCCGCGCACATTGTGCAACAGGCGGCTGTCGGGCACGCGGGCTTTGGCGGCTTGGAAAACCCCGGTCTGGGCCTCTGCTTGGGGCACGCGGCCCAGTGCCGATAGCGCCAGTGCCTTGGCATATTCGATAAAGGCCGTGGTCATCGCATAGGTTTCAACGTCATCGGGCAGGGGCAGCTTCAAAATCTCTTCCCACATGCCAAAGCGGATCAACACATGCGGTTCCATGCCCAGTATCGTCTCGAAATAATCGGCCATCGGCGGGGATTTGATCAACAACAGGTCCGGCGGCGTGGTTGCGGCCATCTCGCGCACCGCCTGCATTGCCGGTTCAAATTGCCCCAGAAACAGCGCCCCGCAGATCACAAAGTGATAATTGTGCTGGCGGTAACCGGTGTAGATGTTGAACGCGCCCTCGGCCTCATAATATTTCAGATCGGCCACAATCGCCTTTTGGTTCCAGCGCACCACATTTTCGTAATGCCCGCAGAGCACGTCAATATGGGTGGGCATATGCACCAGATGCCCTGCATCCGGCACCAAGGTTCGTAAAACATCCCCCGCCTTGAGCGCCTTTTCAGGGGTCGGGGACATTTCCATCAGATGAATATACAGATGCAACAGGCCCGGATGTTTCATGCCGTTGGGCCGGGCCATGTGGCGTTCAAGCACGGTTTGGGCCTCAAGGGTGGCCGCATCAAAACCCACCGCGCCGCTGTGCAGGTTCCACATTTTCCAGGGGGTGAGGTTCATCAGGGAATCAACAAAAACCGTGGCAATGTCGGGATCATCGGGAAATGTTTCATAGACGCCGCGCATCACCTTGGCGAAATCATGATCCCAGGGGCTCATATCCGCGATGATGTCGCGCTGGGGATAGCGTGCCGCCAGCGCGCGGATCAGCGCCGCCTCGGCGGGGGCAACAGTATCAACCAAGGCCAGCGCTGCCTGCGTGGCATCATAGGCATCTGCCAGTGCTTCGGCGCGGCCCTGAGAATCATATAACACCCAAGGCATGTTGTAATTCGGCCCCGCCGCATAGGCATGGCCCCAATGTGCCATCGCGCAAGCGGGGGCACTGGTGACTGCCCGTGTGAAACAGGCAATCGCCTCTTTGTGGTTGAACCCGTAAATCCAGTTTAACCCGCGATCAAACCACAGCTGCGCCTCAGGATGTTGCGGCGTTACGGGGCGGGAAAACCGGCCCAGATCATAAGGGTAATCCATCGTCATCGGCTCCTGTGCTTTGTTCCAGCATGGCAACAGGGGCAAGGTTTGCCCAGACCAAAGCTGTCGGAAAAGCCAAAGGACCGCCGCAGCGGTCCCGTTGATCTTTCGGCCAGTGACGGGGCGCGCGGCTGCTTTAGTCCTTGAAATTGCGGCTGGATTTGATCTGGTCCCATGCCCAGACCACCAGTTGCAATTGTTCCTCCTGGGACCGGTCGCCGCCGTTCATATCAGGGTGCAAGACCTTGATCAGCGCCTTGTAAGACTTGCGGATCTCCGGCTTGGTCCATGTATCCTTGGCCTCAAGCACCTCGATGGCGCGGCGTTCGGTGGGGGGCAGGCGCCGCCCTGCCTGTGGCCCGCGACCGGGGTTTTGTGTGGCGTTCTTGCCCAAAACCTGATGCGGGTCTTCAATGCCCAGACGCGCCCAAGCCCGCGCTTCGGGATCCCCTAACGGTTTGGTTTTGCGTTCCCAGACTTTGTCTTCGGATTGCTGGGCATTCAATTCGGCTTCGGTGGTGCCGTCAAAGAAATTCCATTTCAAATTGTATTCGCGGACGTGCTGCTGGCAGAACCAGAAGTAATCATCCAGCACATCCGGCGCTTTGGGCGCCCGGAATTTTGCCGGCTCTTCGCAACCGTCATGTTCACAGCGGCGCGTCGATGTCTCGGAGGCACCGGACATGCCACGGCGGCCGCGGGGATTTTTCTTTTTCGAGGTAGACACGGACATGTCAAATCCGAAGGGATCTGGTTTGGGCATAGGGATAGACCTTTTAGACTCAGGCGGCAGAGTTTAGACTTTGTGCTGCGATATTGAAGGGGCTTGTGAAAAAAAATGTCGAAAACGCAAGAGATAGAAGCGAGGCTGCAGGCGGCCTTTCCGAAAGCAGAGATTGACGTGGTGGACGACAGCGAAAGCCATCGTGGCCATGCGGGGTATCAGGAGGGGGGCGAAAGCCATTTCAACCTGCGGATCAGAGCACAGGAATTTCAGGGCAAAAACCGGCTGGCACGCCACCGTGCGGTACATGCCGCATTGGGCCCTGATCTGATCGGGCGCATTCACGCATTGGCGCTGGATCTGGACATTTAAGAGTGGCTTTCAACTCTTTGAAATAACAGCTTTTCGTGACCTAGAAAGGATTTCCAGCGACGCGCCGATCCCGTAGACATCATCGGTGTCTTCAACGCCGTTATCCACAGAGTTACCCCCAAGGTTATCCACAGGCTTTGGCGGGGCGTCTGGGGCGGATTCGGCCGGGTTTTCGCTTGTGGATAACTTGGTTTCGGCGGGGGGCTCCACCCGCTGCTCTTCTGGCGCATCAGCGGGGGCGATGACATTTTCTGGCGCGGGCAGCAGGTCGGGTTGAGGGGCCTCGGTGGCGGTTGCGCGCAACCGGCGGAACACGAGAACGTGACGCCATTCTTTTTTGGAAGACGTCAGGCCAGCGCGTTCGATGCTGGGTAGGGTTTCAGCTCGTTGATACGACCAGCCATCACCGGCCAATCTGTTCATAAGCGCCTGCAACGCATTGGAAAACTGCGCCTCGGGGGTCTTTAACCCTTTGGCCTTAAGCCCCTTTGTCGGGGCCGGAACAACTTTGTATTCGTAAAAAGGCATGAAAATTCTCTATAAAATCTGCACTTTTCTAGCGTATGGCGCCTGCAAAGGAAATGCAGGCTTGCCCATCCGGGCAATTTTCATGCCGTTACGGGGCCAGCAATTCGGCCAATGCGCCGCGCGCCCGTGCCACATGAGCCAGGGTATAGGGGTCAAGCACCGCAAAGAATGCTTCTTGAGCTTGGGCAAGGGGCTGTCGCAGGCCACAGGCAGGCAGAATGCGGCAGCTGCTGTTTTGCCCGAAACATTCCACCACTGGATCATCCGCCTTTAGATGCCTGACCACCGCACCGATGCTAATATCTTCGGCAGGGCGGGCGAGGGCCAGCCCACCGGAACGTCCGCGTTCCGAGTTCAGGAAACCACCGTGAACCAGTGCCGATGCAACCTTGGAGAGATGGTTTTCCGAAAGGGCGTAAATCCGGGCAATCCGCGCCACAGACATTTTTTCGGGCGCATGAACCGCAAGGGCCATCAGGATGCGTAACGCGTAGTCAGAGAATTTATCAAGCTGCATGGCTTTAATTAGCATTTGTAATGCGTATTTAATAGCGCTATAAAATACGTACTTGAAATGCCTAATATGAGGTGCGACATGACATTGGCAGATTTTATACTTTGGCCCGGAACGCTATTTTGTCGTTTGATTGGCGTCGAGCCGACCGCTGATGCAGGGCTGATCCGCTGGATGATCAACACGTTAGTCTATACAATAGGGGCGCTGATCTGTGTCTGGGTGTTTGCTGTATGAGCCTGCCATCGCGTTTTGATGTAAATGCCGAAGACATTATGCGTGTGGTGCAGGCGTTTTACCGAGAGGTGCGCCGTGATCCGGTTTTGGGCCCGGTTTTCGCGTCCCATGTCACCAATTGGCCGGATCACGAAGCCAAGATTGCGCGTTTTTGGCGCAATGCGATTTTGGGGGACCGTTGTTATTCCGGCAACCCGATGCAAGCCCATTTGCAGGCGGGAAACGTCGCGCCGGATCATTTTGTGTCATGGTTGGCGCTTTTTGACCGGATCCTGCACCGTGAACTGGCGCCAGCGCCAGCGCGTGCTTGGTCGGCACTGGCACACCGTATCGGGGATGGATTGCGCTCTGGATTATTGGTTCAACAGGGCAGGTTCGGGGCTTTGCCGGATTTGGGCTAGAGATCAGGCGGGTTTACGTTTGATCCCGATGCGGCGGCCCACCCGTTCGGGCCGTGGCAGATCGCCTTGGGCCTGCATGAAACCGGCAAGATTGGCCTGGATATGGGCGGGCATCGGGGCGACCTTGGGGCCGGATTGATCCACATGCAGGGTCAAGGCCTCGCCGGTGGCAGCGCACCAGCCGTCGCTGTGCCACATTTCCTGATAACAATGAAAACGTTTCTCATCGTAATCAATCAGTTGCAGGGTGACGCTCACCTCGTCGCCCTCGTGTAATTCACGCAGATAACAGACGTGGAATTCCGCAACATAGGTGGTGCACCCGGTCTTTTGATACTCTGGTCCAAAACCCAGTTTTTCATAGGCCTCGTCAACCGCCTGATCAAAGATCACGGTGTAATAGGCCATGTTCAAATGACCGTTGAAATCAATCCATTCGGGGCGCACGCGCATCGGGGAAGAACGGAAAAGGGCGGTCATGGGCGGCTCCGGTACGGCCCCCCCGCGTCACGTTAAATGCGCGGGGGAAGATCAACATTGTAGAAAAACGCAGGGTGATCCCGCATCAGCCCTGTAATTTGGCCGCGACCAGATCGTTCACCACTTTGGGATTGGCCTTGCCGCCGGTGGCTTTCATCACCTGACCGACAAACCAGCCCGCAAGTTTCGGGTTTTCCCTGGCTTTGGCAACCTGATCGGGGTTGGCGGCGATGATCTCATCCACCGCAGCCTCGATCGCGCCGGTGTCTGTAACCTGTTTCATGCCTTCGGTTTCGACGATCTCGGCAGGGGCGCGGCCCGTGGTATAGCTGATTTCAAACACGTCTTTGGCGATCTTGCCGGAAATCGCGTCAGAGGCGATCAGATCAACAATTTCACCCAGTTGCGCGGGGTTCACGGGGCTGTCGGTGATGTCTTTGTCGTCTTTCTTCAAACGACCAAACAATTCGTTGATGACCCAATTCGCGGCCATCTTGCCATCACGGCCCTGTGCCACGGCCTCAAAGTATCCAGCCGAATCCAGATCGGCGGTCAGCACCGATGCGTCATAATCGCTGAGGCCAAAGTCCTTGATAAAGCGGGCTTTCTTGGCGTCGGGCAGTTCGGGCAGGTTGGCGGCGATTTCATCCACCCAGGCCTGTTCAATCTCCAACGGCAGTAGATCTGGATCCGGGAAATAGCGGTAATCATGCGCTTCTTCCTTGGACCGCATGGAGCGGGTTTCCTGTTTGTCAGGGTCAAACAGACGGGTTTCCTGCACCACGTCGCCCCCGGCTTCGACAATCGCGATCTGGCGGCGGGCTTCGACCTCGATGGCCTGTTGGATAAAGCGCATGGAGTTCATGTTCTTGATCTCGCAACGGGTGCCAAGATGCGAGAAGTCCTGAGTTTCCTGATACTTTTCGTATTGGCCTTTGCGGCAGATCGACACGTTCACATCGGCGCGCATCGCGCCTGATTGCATGTCTCCGTTACACGTCCCCAGATAGCGCAGAATCTGGCGCAGTTTGGCCAGAAATGCCGCGGCTTCTTCGGGGCCGCGAATGTCGGGGCGGCTGACGATTTCCATCAGGCAGACACCGGTGCGGTTCAGGTCAACAAAAGACATGTTCGGGTCCATGTCGTGAATGGATTTGCCCGCATCCTGTTCCATGTGGATGCGTTCGATGCGCACCAGACGCGCGCTGCCATCGCCCATTTCAACCAGCACTTCACCTTCGCCGACAATGGGGTGGTACAGCTGGGAAATCTGATATCCCTGCGGCAGATCGGGATAGAAATAGTTTTTGCGGTCAAAGGCGGATTTGAGGTTGATCTCGGCCTTGAGGCCCAGACCGGTGCGCACCGCCTGTTCGACGCAAAATTCGTTGATCACCGGCAACATACCGGGCATGGCCGCGTCGACAAAGGCCACGTTGCTGTTGGGTTCTGCACCGAATTTGGTAGAGGCGCCGCTGAACAGCTTGGCGTTGGAATGCACCTGTGCGTGCACTTCCATGCCGATAACCAGTTCCCAGTCATCTTTGGCCCCCGCGATCACGCGGGGTTTCGGGGTGTCGTAAGTCAGATCAAGCATGGCGGCCCTCGTGCGTTGGCGAACGTCGAAGGTCATAAGACAGGGGGCGCGGTGCTGCAAGGGGGGTGGCGTTATCCGGCGCGGGCAATCGGGCCTGTATCGGTGAAAACGATGCGTTTTCCGGCAGCAATTTCGCGGTCGAACAGGCGGGTGATGATCCGGGTGGCATCTTCGCGCCCTGCGGCGGCAAAACGGCTGGCCGACCGGATGCGCAGATTATTGTCAAATCCGCGTGCCGCATGGGCCCAGATCATCGGGTGCAATTCGGTCAGGTGGCGGCGGACAATCCAATGGGCACAATCCGCGATCTGGGTGCGGATGTGATCCACTTCATGATCGCCAGACATCGTCTGACCCATCGCATTGGCGCAATAGGCGGCCAGCAGATTGGCGGTGTAAGGGTCGGGGCGGCGTTCCAGAATGTCATGCAGCCCTTCGATAAAGAACGACAGGTCCAGATTGGCACAGGCCCCGTCATCATTAAAAATCGCGTCAAAATAGACCCAAGTGTATCCGCCAGCGCCCCAGGTGTCCTGGGTGCGTGATGCGGTGCGGCGGGCCTCCAGTTCCAATGCGTCATAAGATCCGTACCAGCGCGGCAACAGGTGATTGCCCATGGCGCGCATCACCCGTGAATTGGCAGGATTGAGATCAATCAGTTTTTCATAGCGATCCGCCACCGGCTGTTTGCCCGGCGGGGTGCCCCCCAACAGCGCACAGGCGGTCCCCGCCAGCAGCGCGGATTGATGGGGGGGCACGTTGAATTCGGAAATGATATCACGGGCGCGGTCAAAATGCGCGGTAAAGGCATCGCTGTTCAGGGCCGGGGCTTCGCATTCCCAACCGGCACCGCGCCATGCCCATCCGATGTCCATATGGGCCTGTGCCACGATACAGGCGATGATATGATCGCCTTTGTGATCCGCCAGCACATGTTCCAGCGCCTCGATCCCCGCAAGCAACGGCGCGCCTTTGGCAGGCCTGCCATCCATCAGCACATGTTCGGCAGCAGAGACCACATCCGCACGCGCGCCATAGGCCATCAGATCGGCCACCGGCATGGCACCTGGCGTCATTTCACGGCGCATGTCGGCATCCCGGATGGTTTGGGACAGCAGTTCCCAGCGTTCCTGACGCACCAGCGCCTGCCCCTGACGGATGTGCATATCACGCAGGGCGTCTTCGGCGGTGGGATCCGGGCAGGAAATCCGCAGGGTATCGCGTTTGACCAGCGGGGCCAGCGGCACAATCGGATCACAGGCGTCCGACATTGCCTCTCGGCCTCGCCACCACTGATCCGCACGCGATCTGTCCAGCAATCCCAAAATCGGGCTGGCATGTCTTTGAAGGAGGGCATTCAGAGATTTCATCGGGATCTTGTTCCGGTCAGTGGCTGTTGATGTTCAACCTGACGATGATTTGGGGCGGAACCGTGACCCATATAGGGAGTTCTCGCGGTGAAATGGGGCTGGACTGCGGTCTGTGGCGCTGAGGTGGGTAAAATTGGCCTGATTGCTGCGATCGGGCGGACAATTGTAGCCGGGTTGCCTTTTTGTTGCCTACAATCGTGATCTGGCGTTAGAAAACTTGGCAGACTGTCAAAAGAGACCGCATAATTTGCCGATGAAACGGATGTTGCTAGGGGGCGCGCTTGCAGTTTGGTGCAGCGCAGAATCGGGGTCGGCACAATCAGATGTGCCGAGGGCCCCGCGTCCTGTTGTGCAAAACATCGCAGATAGTGGCGGTGATCCGCTGCTGATCTTGCCCCAAGCCTCTGATTCGACAGCTGTTATCATTGGTGGGCCGGATGATCTGCGCCCGCCGCCGCGTCCTGTGCGCCTGCCGCAGACCCGCTGGCAGCATATGCAGGGCCATGCCATATGGACCCAGGCGGCGCTGTCGGCGCTCAAAGGTCATGGCAGGCCGCTGGTTGATCTGGTGCCTGCGGATATCGCCAATTGGTGTCCGGCCTATCCCACGGCCACCGCGGATCAGCGGGCCTCCTTCTGGGTGGGGTTTATGTCGGCGCTGGCGAAATACGAAAGCACCTACAAACCCCGGGCGGTCGGGGGCGGCGGGCGCTGGTTTGGCCTGCTGCAAATCCTGCCGGCCACGGCACGGGGGTATAACTGTCGTGTCGGCACTGGCGAGGCGCTGAAAGACGGGGCTGCCAACCTAAGCTGCGCGATCCGCATCATGGCGGTGACAGTGCCGCGTGACGGGGTGATCTATGGCCGCGGCGGGCGCGGGGTGGCGGCGGATTGGGGGCCGATGCGATCCGAATCCAAACGGCGAGACATGTCTGCCTGGTTGCGCAAACAGAAATATTGTACCCGTGTTGGGGCGATCCGCCCCAAGGGGCGCCCTGAATAATTGATTTACTGGCGTAGCTGGAAATGGGTCCGGCGCACTTTGATCCCCTGTGCGGTCAGGGCATCTTCAAAGGCTTGATGGGGCGGGGTGGATTCAAACGGCAAACGTATTCTGCGCCCGGTTTCCAGCACCACAGAGGCGCGCACCGAAAAATCCAGACGGGTATCCAGACGCAGATGATCAATCTCGCGGCGCGGGATGCTGGCTTGGCGGCGTCCGCTGAACCATGACAAGGTATCGCTGTCCAAATCCAGACCACTTGCCGGATTGCGGATCAGATCGACCAGGGCGGGCAGGGTGAACACCGCTAAAAACCCGATGATCCACCATGCCGCATCCCAAAACAGCCAGGCCAACACCAGCGCCAGCCAGATCACGCCGAGGGTTACCGCCGTAGAGAGGTTGCGCGCCTGGCGGCGAAACCGGAACGGCGGGGCCAGGGCGCTATCGGCCGCCAGAGACATTCAACACCGATCCGGTGACATAAGAGGCCTCATCCGACATCAGCCAAAGCACACCATTTGCCACTTCTTCCGGGGTGCCCGCACGGCCCAAGGGGGTGCCGCCGCCCAGCCGTTGCGCCCGCCCCGGTTCACCGCCCTTCAGGTGGATATCGGTTTCGATCAATCCCGGTGCCAGCGCCATCACACGGATGCCATCGGGGCCGACCTCATCGGCCAGACCTTTGGTAAAAGTATCAATCGCGGCTTTGCTGGCGGCATAATCCACATATTGATTGGCCGATCCCAGACGCGCCGCGACCGAGGAAATATTGACAATCACCCCCGCGCCCGCAGCTTGCATGCGCAACACAGCGCCTTTGGCCACCAGCATGGCCCCGATGACATTCACATCAAACATCAGGCGCAGGCGATCAAAGCTGAGGTCCGTGACCCGCGCCGTGGCCGCAACAATACCGGCATTGTTGATCAGCGCATCCAGCCGCCCGAAATGTTTGTCAATCGCGGCATAGGCCGCATCAATCGCCACAGAATCCGCCACATCAAGCTGCAAAACCAAGGTCCGTGCGCCAAGGGCCTGCGCGGCCTTGGCCACGGCATTGGCCCCCTCGGGGTCGGAATTATAGGTCAGCGCCAAATCATAGCCGCGCGCCGCCGCCAGCCGTGCACAGGCGGCCCCAATGCCCGCCGATGCGCCGGTGATCAAACAAACCGGGCGCATCTTACACGCCCCGGATGCGGGTCAGCATCTCTGTGGTGTCGGGGCTTAGATCCTTGGTGGCAAGGATGCGGTCCAGCGCCGCTGCGATCTTGTCCTGACGCGCAGTGTCAAAGCGCCGCCATGTCTGGAACACCGAACACATGCGCGCAGTGGTCTGCGGATTCACCGCATCCAGTTTGATCAACCAATCCGCCAGCAGGGCATAGGCCGCGCCGTCCGCATGATGGAAACCCGCGTGATGCAGGGCAAGGCTGCCAAACACGGCGCGGAAACGGTTGGGGTTTTTCCATTTGAAATCACCATGTTGGGTCAGGGCCCGGGCGACAGCGGCGGCCTGGTCTGGATCGGCCTCCATCACCTGCAGACCAAACCATTTGTCCATCACCAGACGGTCGTCTTTCCACTGGGTTTCAAAGGCTTTCACCGCATCACCGCCGCGTCCGGCGCGGATCAGATTGGCCAGGGCGCACAGCTGTTGGGTCATATTGTCAGCCGCATCATATTGCAGCTGTGCCTGTGCGCCCCCGTCATGGCGGGTGATCAGCGACAACATCGCATTGCCAAGGCTGCGCTGGCCGGATTGCGCGGCATCGGGTTGATAGGCGGCGCGGATCTGATGGGCGGCATAAAGCGCAGGTGCAGCAGCAGCAAAACGATCTGCCAGTGCGGCGCGCATGGCCTCGCTTGCGGCATAAATCCTGGCCGGGTCCGGCACGTCGCCCGCGTCATGCTGGGCCGTGGCCAGATCGGATTGGCTGGGCAGGCCCAACATCAACGCGCGATAGGCCGGATCAAGGGTTTCATCACTCACGACCGCATGAATGCCATCCAGATAGGCCGGATCGGGGGCCGCGCCATCGCGGATCATCGCCAGCAAGGATTGGCGCGCCAATGTCCGGCCTGCTTCCCAGCGGTTAAAACTGTCACTGTCAAACGCCAGCAAATGTGCAAGGTCGGCATCCGGCAGATCATGGGTCAGCACCACAGGGGCCGAGAACCCGCGCAGGATTGACGCCACGGGCTGTGCCTCAAGTCCGGTAAAGCGGAAGCTTTGCGTGGCTTTGGTCATTTCAAGGATCTGGGTCGCCAGCACCTCGGTGCCGTCCGGCGCAATCAACCCGATGGCAATCGGCAGATGATAGGGCTGTGGGTCCGGTGTCGCCACCGAAGGCGGTGTGTGCTGGGTCAGTGTCAGGGTCAGCGTGTCCAGCTCGAAACTTTCTGTGACAGTGAGGCGTGGCGTGCCGGCTTGGGAATACCAGCGTTTGAATTGGCCCAGATCACGCCCTGTGGTGTCTTCAAACACCTTGAGCCAGTCCTCAATGGTGCACGCCTGCCCGTCATGGCGGTCAAAATACAGGGTGACTGCCGCCGCATAGGCCGCATCCCCGACAAGGGTTTTGAGCATGCCAATGACCTCGGCACCTTTTTCATAGACCGTGGCGGTATAAAAGTTGTTGATTTCCTGAAAGCTTTCGGGGCGCACCGGATGCGCCAATGGCCCTTGGTCTTCGGCAAACTGGCGGCCACGCAGATCAATCACATCGCCAATACGTTTCACCGCAGCCGAGCGCATGTCAGAGGTGAACTGGCTGTCCCGGTACACGGTCAGCCCCTCTTTGAGGCACAGTTGAAACCAGTCCCGACAGGTGATGCGGTTGCCTGTCCAGTTGTGGAAATATTCATGGGCGATGATCGCTTCGATGCGTTCAAAGTTCATATCCGTCGAGGTTTCCGGCGAGGCCAGCACCGCGGAGGAATTAAAGATGTTCAAGCCTTTGTTTTCCATCGCGCCCATGTTGAAATCATCGACCGCAACGATGTTGAACAGATCAAGGTCGTATGCGCGGCCATAGACCTCTTCATCCCATTTCATCGAATCCTTCAACGCCTGCATGCCAAAGGCGCATTTGCCCTCATCACCGGGGCGCACATAGAGGTTCAACGCCACATCACGGCCATTCATCGTGGTGAATTGGCCGGGGTGGGCGATCAGATCACCGGCGACCAGCGCAAACAGATAGGCGGGTTTGGGCCAGGGATCATACCATTCGGCATGGTGATTTGCGGCTGCAACCGGGTTGCCATTGGACAACAGCACCGGATGCGGGCCGTTGATCGTGACATTGAAGGTGGCCATCACATCAGGGCGGTCGGGGTAATAGGTGATCTTGCGAAAGCCTTCGGCCTCGCATTGGGTGCAATACATGCCATTGGACATATAAAGCCCCTCAAGCGCGGTATTGCCGGTTGGGTCAATCTCGACCTCGCATTCCCAGAGGAACGGCGCATCGGGCACCTCACAGGTCAATCCTTTGTCGCTTTGACCGGGGGAAACCGCTTTTCCGTCGACGCTGGCAGAGATCAGCGCAAGGTTTTCCCCATGCAGAAAAAACGTGCGATCCGTGGCCTCAGGATTGGGGCGAAAGGCGATGCGGCTTTTTACGCGGGTCTTGCGGGGATCCAGATCAAAGGTCAGCGAGACAGAATCTATGACAAAGCCAAAGGGGGTGTAATTGGCCAGATAGACGGTTTCTGGGGCGGAATCGCGCATGGGTGTACCTCGGATCAATGTGTTTGCTGCGGCAGGGTATGCCTCGGGGCGCTGGCCCGCAACGGGGGTTCTTGGCAATTGTGGGCCTGGCATCGTGCAGCGATTGCGGGGCGGGATTGCGGGATTGGTAAAGTAATCTTACCGCTGTAGCTTGTCAGAACAGCCCAATGGCGATAAATCGTCAAAAGCCTAACAATCTGATTGATATCCAAAGGGAGAGTGCCGTGACGAACAGAGCCGATAAACATGGGTTGCAAGTTGACCCGCTGCTGGCAGATTTCATCGAAACAAAAGCATTGCCCGGCACCGGTATCGCGGCAGGTGATTTTTGGTCAGGGTTTTCGGCACTGGTGCATGATCTTGGCCCCAAAAACCGTGATCTGCTGGCCAAACGTGCGGCGATCCAGAAACAGATTGATGACTGGCACAAAGCCCGCAAAGGCCAGGTTCACGATGCCGAGGCCTATACCGCATTTCTGAGCGACATCGGCTATCTGGTGGCGCAGGGCGATGCTTTTGAAATTGAAACAACCAATGTCGATCCTGAAATCGCAGGTGTGCCCGGCCCGCAACTGGTGGTGCCGATCACCAATGCCCGTTTTGCGCTGAACGCCGCCAATGCCCGTTGGGGCAGCCTGTATGATGCGTTTTATGGCACCGATGCGCTGGGCGATTTGCCCGCCAAAGGCGGATATGACGCAGCACGTGGTGCGCGGGTTGTGGCCAAGGCCAAAGCGTTTCTGGATGAGGTGGCCCCGCTGGCAGCGGGCAGCCATGCCGATGTGACGGCGTATCAGGTGCAGGACGGGCAGCTGCGCGCGACAACAACAGGCGGTGTCGTGGCGCTGGGCGATCCCGCGCAATTCGCAGGCTATCGCGGCGAAGCGGATGCGCCCGAGGCGGTCTTGTTGAAAAACAACGGGCTGCACATCGAAATCCAGATTGACGCGGGCCATACCATTGGCAAGACCGATCCGGCGCATGTGTCTGATGTTGTGATGGAATCGGCGATGTCGACCATTATGGATTGCGAAGACAGCGTTGCGGCCGTGGATGCCGAGGACAAGGTTGTGGCCTATTCCAACTGGCTGGGCCTGATGAAAGGCGATCTGGCCGAAAGCTTTGAAAAAGGGGGCCAGCAGATGACGCGGGTGATGCACCCGGACCGCAGCTATACCGCCCCGGATGGCACGGCGCTGACCCTGAAAGGCCGCGCCTTGATGCTGGTGCGCAATGTCGGGCATTTGATGACCAATCCGGCGGTGCTGGACCGGGACGGAAACGAAGCGGGTGAAGGGCTGATGGATGCGATGATCACCACGCTGATCGCCATGCATGATCTGGCGCGCGCGGGTGGCAATTCCGTCACGGGCAGCATCTATGTGGTGAAGCCCAAGATGCACGGCCCTGAAGAAGTGGCGTTTGCCGATGAGATTTTCAGCCATGTCGAAGCCGCGCTGGGCCTGCCTGCCAACACCGTGAAACTGGGCATTATGGACGAAGAACGCCGCACCAGCGTCAATCTGGCCGAATGTATCCGTGCCGCCAAACAACGTGTGGCCTTTATCAACACCGGTTTCCTTGACCGCACGGGGGATGAAATTCACACCTCGATGGAAGCGGGGCCCATGGTGCCGAAAGGCGAGATGAAAAATGCGGCCTGGATTGCATCCTATGAGGATCGCAATGTGGATATCGGGCTGGCCTGCGGATTGCAGGGCCGGGCGCAGATCGGCAAAGGCATGTGGGCAATGCCCGACCTGATGGCCGATATGTTGAAAGCCAAGATCGGCCACCCGAACGCCGGTGCAAATTGCGCTTGGGTGCCATCACCAACGGCGGCGACCTTGCATGCGATGCATTATCATCAGGTTGATGTGCTGGCGCGTCAGGACGAGATCAAGGCGGGTGGTGCCCGTGGCACGCTGGCGGATCTGCTGACGCTTCCGGTTCTGGACGGGCGCAACCTGAGCGATGCGGAAATCACCCAGGAAGTTGAAAACAACGCGCAGGGGATTCTGGGCTATGTGGTGCGTTGGGTCGATCAGGGGGTCGGCTGTTCCAAAGTGCCGGACATCCATGATGTCGCCCTGATGGAAGACCGCGCCACCTGCCGGATTTCTGCTCAGGCGCTGGCCAACTGGCTGCACCACGGGGTGATTTCGCAAGATCAGGCACTGGCCGGATTGAAAAAGATGGCCGCAGTGGTGGACCGCCAGAATGCGGGGGATCCGTTGTATCATCCAATGGCACCGGCGTTTGACGGGATCGCGTTTCAGGCGGCCTGTGATCTGGTGTTGAAGGGCCGTGTGCAGCCCTCGGGATATACCGAACCGGTGTTGCATGCGCGGCGTTTGCAATTGAAAGCCGCAAGCTAGGGCTGCATTGGGCAAGGGCGGATGCGAGGGGCCAGCCCCTCGCGCTCCCCGGAATATTTACAGCCAAAAAGAAGAGAAAAGGAAAAGAGAATGGGGATTTCATTGCGCAAGGCGCGGACCATCATCCGCAAGGCGCTGGAAAAAGGCCGCGCGCTGGAGCTGAAGCCGCTGTCGGTTGTGGTTCTGGATGCGGGGGGGCATGTGCAGGCTTTTGAACGCGAAGACGGGGCGGCTGTGGGGCGGTTTGCGATTGCCCATGGCAAGGCCTATGGCGCGGTGATGCTGGGCATGGCGGGCACGGCACAGATGAAACGTGCCGAAGACCAGGCGTTTTTCATGGCGGCGGTGAACGGGGTTTATGGCGGTAATGTTATTCCGGTGCCGGGCGGTGTGTTGCTGCGCGACAAACGCGGCGCGGTGATTGGCGCGGTGGGCGTGACCGGTGATACCTCGGAACAGGATGCGATTGCCGCCATGGCCGGGATCGATGCCGCTGGGCTGATCGGAGAGATCTGATCAGCGGTTGAGGCGCGGCGTTTCCCGCCCTATATTGCCAGTGAACTGTGTAATATGTGGTGATTTATGAGCCGTCCCGTTGTTGGTATTATTGGCAATGCCTACCTGATGAACGATCAATATCCGGTGCACACGGGCGGGCAGATGAATTCTGATGCCGTGGCCGATGTGTCAGGCTGTATGCCTTTGATCATACCCAGCGATCCGCGGCATGTAAGTGTGGCGGAATTGCTTGAGGTGTGTGACGGGTTTTTGCTGACGGGGGGGCGGCCCAATGTGCACCCCGAGGAATATGGCGAGGCCGAAACCGAAGCCCATGGTGCCTTTGATCGGGCGCGTGACGCAATTGCGTTGCCTTTGGTGCGCGCCTGCGTGGAGCGTGGCCAGCCGTTTTTGGGTATTTGTCGCGGGTTTCAAGAGGTTAACGTTGCTATGGGCGGCACATTATACCCCGAAATTCGCGATCTGCCGGGGCGGATGAACCATCGGATGCCGCCGGATGGCACGATGGAAGAAAAATTCGAACTGCGCCATGATGTGCGCTTTACCGAAGGCGGGGTGTTTCATGAATTGATGGGCGCGCCGATGGTGCGGACCAATACGTTGCATGGCCAGGGCATCAAAACCGCAGGGCCGCGGATTGTAGTGGATGGCCATGCCGAAGACGGCACCCCCGAGGCGATCTATGTCAAAGGCGCTGCGGGGTTCACTTTGGCGGTGCAATGGCATCCTGAATGGAATGCGGCGGGTGATCCGGTGTCACGGCCCTTGTTCCAGCGCTTTGGTGCGGCTGTGCAGCAATGGGCGGCCCGCGGGGCGGCACCGGCGTTAAAAGCCGTATAATTTTATTCAATCAGACTATGAGCGGCCGCTTGCGAATGCGGCGGGGTGTGACGGGGCGGCGGTGTTTTTGGCGCGGCAGGGATCGGCGCGGTGTCCCGGTGGATTGATGAATATTGCCACGCCTTAGGGTGGGCGCACAGGCCGGCATGAACCGGGGCCTGCAGTACCAGCGCGCGGTGGCGGGTATGATCAGCGGGATCCCCGATGGGATGTGCCCAATAGCCGCGCTGCCAGATGCCTTTTTCGCCTTTCTTGATCTGGGCGGCACTGCGGTAGGGCGCGGGCGGCAGATGCCGTGAAAACCGTGATTTGAACATGCCGATCCGGTTGGCCAGGCCGATCCTGTCTTTGGGGATGATCCAGATGCAATGTAGTGTCGCAGGCAGAACGGTGATGGCGTCGATATACAGCGGGTGACGGCGCAGCGTGTGCCGCATCGCATTGCGCAGGGCCGTGATCCGGCGCACCAGCATATCCGAAGCCGGATCGGCGAGGCGCAGGGTGATGAAATAGGGCCTGCCGTTCAGGGGAGCGGGAATCGACTGTTGCATGCCAAAGGTTAGGCCGATGTTGGTTAATACCAGCCTAACGATGATATGGGAGTGGGTTAGCGCAGTCTGTTGATCTGCGGATTACATCTGTCCGCCCGCAATTTCAATACATTGGCCATTGATGCTGCCGGAATCGGGCCCGACCAGCCATGCGGCGGCGCAGGAGACTTCTTCGGGGGTGATCAGGCGTTTGTGGCGGTTGGCATTGACCATCACATCGCGGGCTTTTTCGGTGCTGAGGCCCGCACGTGCGGCAATAGAGGCGGTGTTGCGGGTCACAATCGGGGTGTCGACATAACCAGGGCAGAGCGCGTTGAAAGTATAGGGCTGGCCCATGTAATCTTCGCTGAGCGAGCGGATCAGCCCGATCATCCCGTGTTTGGAGGCCGAATAGGCGGCCGCGCCGGGCAAACCGCGCAAACCCGCCATCGAGGAAACCCCGATCACCCGCCCCCAACCGGTCTGGCGCATGGATTTGAGGCTTTCGCGGATTGTCACAAACGCCCCGTCCAGATTGGTGGCCATCATATTGCGCCAAAACGCCATGTCGGTCTTATGCAGGGCCTTGCCCTCGGCGATGCCGGCATTGGCGACACAAATCTGGATCGGGCCATGCGCCGCGACCGCAGCGGCGATTTTGGCAATCACGTCGTCTTCGTCGCGTACATCCATTGCGCTGCCGATGATGTTGGTGCCTGCGACCTCGTCCAGGACGCCCTGTCGGCGGCCGGTGATGGTGACACTGGCGCCTTTGGCGGCCAGATCACGGGCGATGGCAAGGCCGATACCGGTGCCGCCGCCCGTCACCAATGCGTGTTTTCCTGCAAGTGTCATGATTTCCTCCGTTTTGGGTATGCTGTCGTTGTGTCGGGGCAAGGGCAAGACGATTCATCACGTAAAATCCCGGCAAACAGGGCAATTGTTTTCCAATCACGACACTCCATGCACAAAAAACAGCATTCCTATGGGCAAAATCACCGGAATGACGTTTCGTACCGGCGACATGCGCTTGTGCAATTCTGATGCACAAGGTATCCGTCACGCAATAAAGTTGCGCCATTGGGGTGCTGCTGGGACTGCGGGGGATTTTGAATTGAAGATCGGAACGCCTAAAGAGATTTTTGAGGGAGAAGCCCGCGTTGCCATGACGCCGGAATCAGCCCTGCAATTGCAAAAGCTCGGGCATGAATGTGTGATTGAAACCGGTGCGGGTGCCGTTGCCGGGTTCAGCGATGCCACCTATAAAGACGCCGGGGTTACGGTGGTGAAAACCGCCGCCGCGCTGTGGAAAGCTGCAGATGTTGTGGCCAAGGTGCGCGCCCCTGATACAGCAGAACTGAAACGCCTGCGCGCCGACCAGACCCTGATTTCGTTTTTCAACCCTGCGGGCAATACCGAGGGCATGGAAGCGGCCGCCAGCAAAGGTGCCACTGTCATCGCAATGGAGATGATCCCGCGCATCAGCCGCGCCCAAAAGATGGATGCGCTGAGTTCGATGGCCAATATCGCAGGCTATCGTGCGGTGATCGAGGCGGGCAATAACTTTGGCCGGTTCTTTACCGGTCAGATCACTGCCGCTGGCAAAGTTCCCCCTGCCAAGGTTTTGGTCGTGGGCGCGGGGGTTGCGGGCCTTGCCGCGATTGGCACTGCGACATCGCTGGGCGCGATTACCTATGCATTTGATGTGCGTCCCGAAGTGGCCGAACAGGTTGAATCGATGGGTGCAGAATTTGTCTATCTCGATTTCGAGGAAGACCAACAGGACGGTGCCGCAACCGGGGGCTATGCCGCTGTTTCGTCACCAGAATTCCGCGAAGCGCAACTGGCCAAATTCCGCGAGCTGGCGCCGGAGGTGGACATTGTCATCACCACCGCGCTGATCCCCAACCGCGACGCGCCCGAACTGTGGACCGAGGACATGGTCAAGGCCATGAAGCCCGGATCGGTGATCATTGATCTGGCGGCGGAAAAAGGCGGCAATTGTAAGCTGACCGTGATGGATCAGAAAATCGTCACCGACAATGGCGTGACCATCATCGGTTATACGGATTTCCCAAGCCGCATGGCGACGCAGGCCTCGACGCTTTATGCCACCAACATCCGGCATTTGCTGACCGATCTCACCCCTGAAAAGGACGGTGTGATCCATCACAACATGGAAGATGACGTGATCCGTGGGGCCACTGTGACCCATGAAAAAGCCATCACCTTTCCGCCGCCACCGCCCAAGGTGGCCGCGATTGCCGCCGCGCCCAAGAAAGAAACGCCCAAAGCCCTGACCGCCGAAGAAAAACGCGCCAAAGAACTGGCCGATTTCAAAGCGGCCACCAAACAGCAGGTGACATTGCTGGCGGTGGGCGGTGCCTTGTTGCTGGGCGTGGGTCTGGTGGCACCTGCCAGCTTTATGCAGCATTTTATCGTGTTTGTGCTGGCGGTCTTTGTCGGGTTCCAGGTGATCTGGGGTGTCGCGCATTCGCTGCATACGCCGCTGATGGCGGTGACCAATGCAATCTCTTCGATCATCATTCTGGGGGCGCTGATGCAAATCGGTTCCAGTTCGTTCCTGGTGATCATTCTTGCTGCCTTGTCGGTCTTTATGTGCGGGATCAACATTTTTGGCGGCTTCCTTGTGACACGGCGGATGCTCGCCATGTTCCAGAAATCTTAAGGGGGCGGTGATCATGGATTATGGTTTTACAACAGCCGCTTACGTTGTATCTGCGGTGCTTTTCATTCTCAGCCTCGGGGGGCTCTCCGGTCAGGAAAGCGCCAAGCGCGCGGTCTGGTACGGGATTGTCGGCATGGCACTGGCCGTGGTGGCCACGCTGATCGGGCCGGGTTCCGGTCTGTGGCTGATGTCGCTGGTGTTGATCGCAGGGGGCGGTGCCATCGGCTATCAGCTGGCGACACGGGTGCAGATGACGCAGATGCCCGAACTGGTTGCCGCGATGCACAGCCTTGTCGGGCTGGCCGCGGTCTTTGTCGGCTATAACGCGCATTTTGAACTGGGCAATGTGCTTGGGATGGATGACGCGGGCCGCAAAGCCGCCGAAGGTTTTGCCGCTTTGCTGGCCAAGAAAGACAGTGTCGAGATCAACATTCTGCGCGTTGAACTGGTGCTGGGTATTTTTATCGGGGCAGTGACCTTTACCGGTTCTGTGGTGGCCTATGGCAAACTGGCAGGGCGCGTGACCTCGGCGGCAACCAAATTGCCGGGGGGGCATATGTTGAACGCGGGGGCAGGTATTCTGTCGCTGATCTGTCTGATCTGGTATTTCAACACCGGTGGGTTTCTGCCGCTGTTTCTACTGACGCTGGCGGCGCTGTTCATCGGCTATCACCTGATCATGGGGATTGGCGGTGCGGACATGCCTGTTGTTGTGTCGATGCTCAATTCCTATTCCGGTTGGGCGGCGGCGGCGATTGGTTTCAGCCTTGGCAACGATCTGTTGATTGTTGTCGGGGCGCTGGTTGGCTCTTCCGGTGCGATCCTGAGCTATATCATGTGTAAGGCGATGAACCGCAGCTTTGTCTCGGTGATCCTGGGGGGCTTTGGCGGCCCTGCGGGTGAACAGATGGCTGTTGAAGGCGAACAGATCGCCATTGAGGCCGATGGTGTGGCAGCGGCGCTGAACGATGCTGACAGTGTCATCATCATTCCCGGATACGGCATGGCGGTGGCACAGGCCCAGCAAGCGGTCAGTGAACTGGTCAAAAAGCTGCGCGCCCAAGGCAAGAACGTGCGCTTTGCCATTCACCCGGTTGCGGGGCGTTTGCCCGGGCATATGAATGTGCTCTTGGCCGAGGCCAAAGTGCCCTATGACATTGTGATGGAGATGGACGAAATCAACGATGATTTTCCCACGACCGATGTGGCGATTGTCATCGGATCCAACGACATCGTGAACCCGGCAGCACAGGATGATCCCAACAGTCCGATTGCAGGCATGCCGGTGTTGGAATGCTGGAAAGCCAAGACTGTGTTCGTGTCCAAACGCGGGCAGGGGACCGGCTATTCCGGTATCGAGAACCCGCTGTTCTTTAAGGACAACACCCGGATGTTCTATGGCGATGCCAAAGCGTCATTGGACAAGTTGATCCCGTTGATCGACTGAGCGGTTTCTTTTGAAGAAAACGACACGGAATTTTCTAAAAATTCCGCCACCACAAAACATAAACGCCCTGCCTGATTTGGCGGGGCGTTTTTTGTTGCGGCTCTGATTTCTGCATTAGTATACCAAGGTACACTGCCAACATCATGATTTATAACATTTTTATCTATCCAGATCGAATTATTCCCTTATGCTGGACGGGATGTAACTGTCCCGATGGATTGCGATCATGGCCCCGATCAAAGACCACCCCCAGCGTTATGCCCTGTCCGGCGAATTGCACGCACGGCCGTTTCCATCGCTGAGTGCGCCGTCAACTGCGGTGTTTCTGGCGATCAAACAGACCAGCGATGCCGCCAAGCGCGACCGCAGCGCCGATCTGGCGCATCTGACCGCCTTGCTGGATCATTACGGTGCGCCGCGCCCCGGCCCGGATGCGACGCATTATTATGGCGAGATGGGCAAATACTGGATCAAATGGGAACAGCATACCGAATTTGTGACCTATACGGTGTTTGCCGATACGCTGTCCGCGCGGGCCTTTGATCCGGCGGAATTCGATGTGTTTCCCGAGTATTGGCTGGATACCACGCCGGGGGGGCGGATCACTTCGGCGCTGTTGCGGCTGATGCCAAAGCCCGAAGATGACCGAGAGATCGCCGATTTGCTCAAGGGCTGGTTTGTGCCCGAAAGCCTTGCGGTGGCCAGCGTGCTGGACGGGGCGGCGGTGGTGGCCAGCGATTTCCGCATTGATCCGGCGGGGCATCTGCGCATTGCGTTATTCAACGACGCCGGCACCGGCAACCGCCGCACCGGGCGCATTGTACAGCGGCTCTGCGAGATCGAAACCTACAAGGCCGCGTCGATGCTGGGCTTTGCGATGGTCAAGGACATGGCCCCGCAGTTGAACGCGCTCGACAGCAGGTTAAGCGATCTGATGGCAGGGATGCGCGGCGCGGATGCGGGCGCCGAGGCGACCTTGCATGCGCTGTTGGATATTTCGGTCGAACTGGAAACGCTGGCGGTGAAATCGGCGTTCAGGCTGGGTGCAACGGGGGCCTATCAGGCGCTGGTTGGCCAGCGTATTTCCGCCCTGCGCGAGGCGCGGTTCATGGGGCGGCAGGGCTTTGGCGAATTTATGATGCGGCGCTATGAACCGGCGATGCGCACCGTGCTTTCCACCGAAACCCGCCTCAAGGAAATGTCGGCGCGGGCGATCCGTGCCAGTGAACTGCTGCGCACGCGGGTCGATGTGGAACGCTCGGCGCAAAATCAGGCGATATTGGCCAGCATGGACCGCCGCGCCGATCTGCAATTGCGTTTGCAGCATACCGTCGAGGGATTGTCGGTGGTGGCGATCAGCTATTATGCGGTGTCACTGTGTGGCTATCTTTTGTACCCGCTGACGGGGCTGTTGGGGATCAGCAAGGGCATGCTGACCGCCCTGATCACGCTGCCTGTTGTGGGCGCGGTGTGGTGGATGGTGCGGCGCTTGCGAAAGCGTCTTGGCTGAGCAGGGCATGCGTCAGTTTGGCCCCCAGCGCAATCATCACAATCGCCAGTATTGCCGCCACAGACAGGCTCGGGACACCCGACAGCCCCGCGCCCAGCGTACAACCGCCCGCCAGCACACCGCCGGTACCCATCAGCGCCGCACCCAATAGATAGCGTCCGGTCTGGCGCGGGGTTTCAAAGCTTTGCCAGTCAAATCCGCCAAAGATCAGGCTTGCGGCCAATGCCCCGACAAACACGCCGCCCAGCAATCCGGTGCCAAAACCCGCCGGGATCGAACTGCTGGCGATGCTCCAGAACAGGGTTTCCGAAGCAGGCGAGGTAAAGCTCAGGCTTTCCATTGCAATCGGGTCAAATGCGTCAAACAGGATGAAACCGGTGCCAACCCATGCCAGGGGCACCAACAGACCGATCAGCGCCGCCATCACCAAATGTCCGCCGCTGTTGCCCGAGCGCAGCGCATAGGCCAGAGCCACGCCTGCAATCAACACGGCCCATAGCCACGCCCCGCCGGGCAGGGCGGCAAGGCTGATGTAATCGCCCATTTCGACTGTCACTGTCCCCAGCGCAATGCGCAGCGGCGCCAGCACACCTTTGAGGGTCATATGGGCCACCACGGCAAAGACCAGCACCACCAGCGCCGCGCGCAGGTTGCCCGAGCCTGATAAAACCGTCAGCCGCGAAACGCAGCCACGGGTCAACACCATACCAGCCCCGAACAGCAATCCACCCGCCGCGATCGCCAGCACCGGCATGGCCGAGGTCATAAAGCGATGTTCATCAAAGCTGATCCATCCGGCGGCCACAGCGGCCTGGGTGCCAATCACCGCCACAGCCAAGGCCATGAACCAGACACCCCCGGCCGCGCGGCGGTCTTCACCCACCAGGGACCGGCGGAAACAGAATTTTGTCCGCTGGGCCAAGACACCAAACACCAGCCCGATCAGGGCCGCCAGCAGAACAGAGGCCTGCTGCGGGGTGACAGATTCAAAGCCGAAAGACTCAAACATCGCGAAACTCTCCAAAATCGGAATATTTTCCCATTTGGCGCGATATACATTGCCAATCAAGCATATGAGAATGTGAATCTGCGGTGCTCATCGGGATGATGTTCTGAAAAAGGGTGGTGGATCAAAATATCCTCCACCCTTTTGTTGATCTGTAGAACAGGGGGTGCACCAATGCGTCCTGCGCGGCGCATTGATCCTTTTTTGGTCTATCTGCCGCGGATCCGTGGATCGAGCGCATCGCGCAGACCATCGCCCAGATAATTCACACTGAGCACGGTCAGGGATATCGCAATGCCGGGCAGCAGCACCCGTTCAGGGAAATCCTGCATCCGCTGCACCGCATCGGCCAACAGCTTGCCCCATGTTGGATAATCCGATGGAAAACCAACCCCAAGAAAACTGAGCGCGCTTTCGGTGATGATCGCGGTGGCAAGGCCAAGGGTGGCCGAAACCATGATCGGTGAAATCACATTGGGCAGCAGGTGACGGCGGATGATCTTGCCCGAGGTGGTGCCGATGGAGCGGGCCGCGAGGATGAATTCACGTTCCTTCAGCGCCAGAATATCCCCGCGCACAATCCGTGCGGTCTGCATCCAAGAGGTCAGGCCGATCACCGCGACAATCAGGATGAACATGCCGCCTTCGGGGCCAAAACGTGAATTCAGCGGTTGGCGGAACAGGGTCACGGCCAGCAGCACCAAGGGCAGGATCGGCAGCGACAGCACCAGATCGGTAAAGCGCATCAGCCAGAAATCGAGGCGTTTGAAATAGCCCGCGATCACCCCGATGGCGGTGCCGATGACCAGCGCAAGACCCATCGCCAGCCAACCCACTGCCATCGACACACGGCCCCCCGCAATCATCTGTGCCATGATATCGCGGCCCAACTGATCGGTGCCAAAAGGATGGGCCCATCCGGCTTTGACGTCGCCATCCCAGAGCAGGTTATAGACCGGCCGCCAGTTCTTGTTGCGGATATCCAGCCCCTTGGGGTCCACGTCCCACAGGTAGGGGCCAAACAGCACGGCAAAGGTGATAAAGATCAGGAAGCCACCGCCAAAAACCGCGCCTTTGTGTTTGCGGAACTGGTCCCAGACATCACGCCATTGGCTGCGCGGTGGTTTTTGTGGCTCTTTGTCGGTCAAGGCCCCGTAAAGTTCAAGGTCGGCCTCAAGCGGGCTGGCGGGTGTGGCTTGCTCAGTCATAGCGGATCCTTGGGTCAAGCGCGCCATAGAGCACGTCGGCAATCAGGTTAAACAGCACGATCAGGATCGCAAAGATAAAGGTCAGGGTCATCACCATCGGCAGGTCATTGGCAAACAGCGCGGTCAGCAACAATTGCCCGATGCCGTTCACCTTGAAGACGTTTTCGGTGATGATCGCACCGCCAAAGATCGCGGGCATGCCAAGGGCAATCACCGTGACCACCGGGATCATCGAATTGCGCAGCACATGCACCATGACAACCACGCTTTCGCGCAGGCCTTTGGCGCGGGCGGTGCGCACGTAATCCTGATTGAGGTTGTCCAGCATCGCGCCGCGCATATAACGGCTGATCTGGGCGGTGGTTTGCAGGGCCAGCACCATCACCGGCATGATCATCTGAAAGAACTGTACCTTGAAACTGGCCCAGTCATTGACCACATGGGTGGTGTCATAGATCGAGGGCAACCAGCCCAGATAGACCGAAAACACCACAATCAGCAGTGGTCCGGTAAAGAACGGCGGGATCGAAAAACCGACCATGGTGATAAAGGTACCGGCCTGATCAAACACCGAGTAATGTTTATAGGCCGAATAGATGCCGATCGGGATCGCGATCACGATACCCACGATATAGCTCAGGCCCACCACCCAAAGGGTTTGCGGCATCCGCTGCACCACAATGTCCATCACCGGAGACCGGGTTTGCCAGCTGATCACCCGCAGTTTGCCCTCGGCAAAAGACGTATCAGGCAGCCAGCTGAACAGGGATGAGGTGTTGGTCAGGTAATCCACAAAGACCATCGGTTCGATCCAGAAAAACTGGATCAGCCATTTGTAGTATTGCACATGGATCGGCTGACCCAGACCCAGGGCTTCGCGCATCTTTTGTTTGACCTCGGGCGGCACGGTCAGGGGAACCTGTGCCATCGGATCGCCGGGCGCCAGTTGTAAGAGAAGAAAAATAACGAGACTGATGAACAAAAGTGTCGGGATCGACAGCAGCAATCGTCGTAGGGTGAAGGTCAACATAAGCGTCGCCTTTGCAATTCAGTCTGATGGTTGGGTGAAGCTGCAGGGCAGCAGATGCCACCCCGCAACGAAGAAACGGGAATCGGCGGGCCGTGTTTGGCCCGCCAACCTCCGATTACTTCTTGCGATACCAATCTGCAACATTCCACAGTTCGGAGTCCCATGTGTTCAGGACAACGCCACCGAGGGTGTTGGAGGCAGCAGAAACACGGCCACGGTCAACCAGCGGCACAATGGTCATTGTGTCTTTGGTGATCATGTTGTTCAGCTTTTTGGCGATTTCACCGCGCTTGGAAAGTTCACCTGTGCGGGACAATTCATCCAGCAGGGCGTCATAATCCGCGTCACAGAAGCGGTTGATGTTTTCACCCTGCCACTGGCTGGATGGTTTTGGTTCGTTGCCACAACGGTAGGCCGACAGGTAAGCCTGCGGGTCTGTGCCGTCAAAGTTGTTGGCATACATTTCCACGTCCGCATAGAACTTCTGGAAGGTGTCGGGGGAACCCGGGTCACCACCAAAGAACACGGAAGCGTCAAGGTTACGCAGTTCGACTTCGACGCCGATCTGGTTCCACCAGTCTTTGATCAGGGCCTGGAAATCCTGACGCACGGCGTTTGTGGATGTCTGGTACAGGATCGCCAGTTTCATGCCGTCTTTGTCACGGATGCCGTCACCGTCGCTGTCGGTCCAGCCTGCTGATTCCAGCAATGCTTTGGCACCTTCAAGGTCTTGTGTCAGGCATTCGGTGTTGTCTGAGGCATAAAGCGCAGGCGCTGGCACAAGGTTACAGGTCGGGCGGCCCGCTTGGCCATAGCCGACTTCAACCAGCAATGGACGGTCGATGGCCATTGAAAGTGCTTTACGAACGCTGAAATCTGACAAGAACGGGTGCGGATGCGCAACGGTGGCACGCTCCCCTTCGGGCAGGTCTGGCGACGGGTTGGTGAGGTTCATTTCAAGACGCTCAACAAGTGTCCCGAAGGCAGAGATCGGCGTGCCTTTGCCCGCTTCGGCCATTTTGGCCAGAACATCGGGTGCCAGCTGCATGTTCCATGCATAATCGTATTCGCCGGTTTCCATAACCGCACGGCCCGCTGCAACCGCATCACCGCCCCCTTTGAAGGTCAGCGTTGCAAAAGCAGGTTTGCCCGGGTCGCGGAAGTTTTCATTCGCGGCCATTGTGATCACGTCATTTGGACGGAATTCAGTGACCGTGAACGGACCCGTGCCAATCGGGTTAAAGTTTGCTTCGGTACATTCCGGGGCTTTGGCACCCAGACAATCGGCAAACTGTGCCTTTTGGATGATCGGGGATTGTGCGCCCATGAACGGGCCATAGGGGTTTGGTTTCGCTTCAGAGAAGTGAACCGTCACCGTGCTGTCATCAATGACTTCAACATCGGTCACACCATCAAACTTTGACGCCTGCGCACAACCACCTTCCGGATGCATGCAATATTCGGCCGTAAACGCCAGATCCGCCGAGGTGACAGGCGATCCGTCAGACCACATGACGCCGTCTTTCAGCTTCCAAGTGATCGACTTGAGGTCCGCGCTCACGCCGCCGTTTTCAACGGTAGGAATTTCAGTCGCGAGATAGGGCACCAAGGCACCGGTTTCGTCGTAACGGCCCATAGGTTCGATCACCAGCGAGGCTGATTCCAGATCCTTGGTACCACCGGACAGATAGGGGTTCAGGATCGAAGGCGCTTGCCAATAGATGATCTTGACCTCGCCATCGCGCCCGCGTTCGCCGGAATGGCCGTCCGCAAGGGCGAAGGGGGCAAATGCGGTAGACGCGATTGCACCCATCAAAAGGGTTTTCATCTTCATTTTTTACTCCTTGTTGGACACGTGTACGTGTCGCGTTTTGGGGCGGGGTATATCCTCGCCCTTTCTTGTCGCAGTGAGTTTGGTTTAAGAATGCCAGCTAACGTTGCGTAAACGCCACGAAAAACCTGATTGACCCTTTCACACCCCCAAAGCGCATGGGCCATATCGAAACAGGTTTGAGCAGAAAAGCAACCCCGTAGTTCACAGCGATGCTAAATTAGGCAACTGGCGCGCAGAGGTTTGACACTCTTGGTGCAATCGCCGTAGCGTCCTGTCAGCCAGACGATGAAAAACAATAGGAAAAGCGATGCTGGATCAGACAACCAATGGCCCGATTGCCCAAATCAAAGGGCTTCGGGTGGAATTTCAGACAAAAGACGGTCCCGTGGTCGGAGTCGAGGATGTCAGTTTTGACATCAATCCGGGGGAAACCGTCTGTGTTGTGGGCGAATCCGGCTCAGGTAAATCGGTGTCCTCGCTGTCGTTGATGCGTCTGGTTGAATATGGCGGCGGTGAAATTTCGGGCGGACGCCTGTTATTTGACCGTGAAAAGGGCGGCGTGATTGATTTGGCCCAAACAAATCAGCCAACCATGCGCCATATCCGCGGCAATGAAATCGGGATGATCTTTCAAGAGCCGATGACGGCGCTGAATCCTGTGTTTACCGTTGGCAAACAATTGACCGAAGGATTGCGCCTGCACAAAGGCATGTCCAAAGCCCAAGCCGAGGCACGGGCGCTGAAATTGATGCAGCAGGTGCGCATCCCCGAACCGGAACGGCGCCTGCGCCAGTTCCCCCATGAATTATCCGGCGGCATGCGCCAGCGTGTGGTGATCGCGATGGCCCTGGCCTGCGAGCCGCGCCTGTTGATCGCGGATGAACCGACAACCGCGCTGGATGTGACGATTCAGGCGGAAATTCTGGCGCTGATGGACCGTCTGAAACGTGAAACCGGCACGGCGGTGATGTTCATCACCCATGACATGGCCGTGGTGGCCCAGATGGCGGATCGTGTGGTGGTGATGTTCCGCGGTAACAAGGTCGAAGAAGGCACCGTCGAGGAAATCTTTGAAAATCCCCAGCACCCTTATACCAAGGCCTTGTTGGCGGCGGTGCCGAAACTGAATGAAATGACCGGCAAAGCCTATCCCGAACCAATGAAACTGATGGGCAGCAAAGACAAGGAGATCGTGCCGATCAAAGGTTCGGACGAGGTTTTGTTGACGGTCAAGAACCTGACCACGCGATTCCCGGTGACGGGCGGTTTCCTGCGCCGGACGGTGGCCAATGTACATGCGGTCGAGGATCTGTCGTTTTCGATCAACAAAGGCCAGACCCTGAGCCTTGTGGGCGAATCGGGCTGCGGGAAATCCACGGCGGGGCGGTCGATCCTGCGTCTGGTTGAACCACAGCAGGGCGAGATCAACCTTGGCGGCAAAGACATCATGGCGCTGAACCAAAGCCAGTTGCGCAACGCGCGGCTGGACATGCAGATGATCTTTCAAGATCCCTTTGCATCGCTCAATCCGCAGATGCAATTGTCCGATCAGGTTGCCGAGCCGATCCATAACTTCAACACCCTGAAAGGCGCGGAGGTGACGAAACGGGTCGAGATGCTGTTTGACCGCGTGGAATTGCCGCGCAGCTTTATGCGCCGCTTTCCCCATGAGCTGTCCGGTGGCCAGCGCCAGCGCGTCGCCATTGCCCGTGCCCTGGCCCTTAACCCCAAATTGATCATCGCGGATGAGGCCGTATCGGCCTTGGATGTGTCGGTGCAGGCGCAGGTGTTGAACCTGATGATGGAATTGCAGCAGGAACTGGAATTGTCGTTCCTGTTTATCAGCCATGACATGGCTGTGGTGGAGCGGGTCAGCCACCGTGTGGGGGTGATGTATCTGGGCCGGATTGTCGAGATCGGCAGCCGCGCGCAGGTGTTTGAAAACCCGCAACACCCCTATACCCAAGCCCTGATGAAAGCGGTGCCGATCGCCGATCCGCGCCAGCGCAAGGATGAAAAGGATCTGGATTTCAAGCCGATCCCGTCACCGATCCACCCGGCCAGCTACAAGCCGCAAAAATCCATCTACCGACAAATCGACCCCGGACACGAAGTGCTGCTGACTGACAGCGGTTATTAAAGGTATTCCAATGACACTCCGACTAAGCCCGTATGACCTGATGGAAAAACTCATCAGCTTTCCAACTGTGTCGCGCGACACCAACATTCCGCTGATTGATTGGGTGGCCGATTATCTGGCAGGTCACGGCATCGAAAGCCACCGCTATGTCGATCCCGACCAGCCCAAACATGCGCTGTTTGCCCATGTCGGCCCCTGGGAAGAGGGCGCAATTGTTCTGTCGGGCCACACCGATGTGGTGCCTGTGGACGGTCAACCCTGGGACAGTGATCCGTTCAAGGTTGTGGAAAAAGACGGTAAATATTACGGGCGCGGCACCTGTGACATGAAAGGCTTTGACGCGCTGGCGCTTTGGGCTTTGGTCGAAGGTAAATATGCGGGTCTCAAACGGCCCTTGCAGGTCGCACTGAGTTTTGACGAGGAAATCGGCTGTACCGGCGCGCCGCCGATGATCCAGGCCATGCAACCGATCCTGCCCAAAGGCGCTTCGGTGATTGTCGGGGAACCATCCACCATGCAGGCGGTGACGGGCCATAAGGGCGGTGTGGGGTTTGACACCCATGTGGTGGGGTTTGAAGTGCATTCCTCGCTGTTGCACACCGGGGTGAATGCGATCATGGCAGGGGCCAAATTGATCGAATGGGCCAACGAAATGAACAGTGACAGCATGGCAGGCACCCCCAGTGATCTGGCGGCGATGTTTGATCCGCCTTTCACCACCGCCCATGTCGGGATGATCGAGGGCGGCACAGCCCATAACATCACCGCAAAAGACTGCAAATTCGCGATGGATTTCCGTGTGGTGCCGGGCGAAGACAAAGATGCTTGGGGCGCGGCCTACCTCAAGAAAGTCCGCGAGGTCGAGGCGCAGATGCAGGCCGTGGTGCCGCAGACCGAAATCAGGGTCACGCCGCGCTTTGATGTGCCGGGGCTGCGCCCCGAGGACGAGGGTGCTGCCGAAACTCTGGTGCGCCAGATCACCGGCGACAACGCCAGCCACAAGGTCAGCTATGGCACCGAGGCAGGGCAGTTCCAGGATGCCGGATATTCGGCAGTGATCTGTGGGCCGGGTGATATCGCGCAAGCGCACCAGCCCAATGAATTCATTGAAATTTCACAGTTCAACGCCGGGCATGACTTTATGAAAAGCCTGCTGGCGCGACTGGCCGCCTGATGTTATTTCCGGCAGTCCCGACAGGGGCTGCCTGCGTCTCTATGTACTGAATATACCCGTGTCCAATTTCCCGTTCCATGCCCCGATGCCGATCCGTTACGCTGGTGCACCGCCGCCGCAGGCGGATGTTGTTGTGATTGGTGGCGGGGTGATTGGTGTCTGTAGCGCGCTTTATCTGGCCCGCACAGGCCAGCGGGTTGTGCTGCTGGAAAAAGGCCGCATTGCCGCTGAACAATCCTCGCGCAACTGGGGCTGGATACGCCAGCAGGGCCGCGATCCCGATGAATTGCCGATCATGATGGAGGCGATCGGCCTTTGGCAGGATCTGGCGGCGGAATGTGACAGGGATATCGGATTGCATCAGGGCGGCGTGACCTATCTGGGCGCGACCGACAAAGACATTGCCGGATATCGCGACTGGCAGGCCATTGCCGATGCGCATGATCTGGAAACGCGGATTTTATCCTCGGCAGAGGCCGCCGCCCTGTTCCCCGATATGGGGCAACGCCATGCGGGGGCGCTGCACACGCCAACGGATATGCGCGCCGAACCCTGGCTTGCGGTGCCGGCCCTGGCGGCGTTGGCGGCGAAATCCGGCGTGCAGATCATTGAAAACTGCGCGGTGCGCTGTCTGGATATCGCGGCGGGGCAGGTGGCGGGGGTTGTCACTGAATCCGGTCGTATCAAAGCTCCGCAAGTGGTGCTGGCGGGGGGCGCGTGGTCGGCGTTGTTTTTGCGCAATCACGGGGTGTCGCTGCCGCAATTATCGGTGCGCGAGTCGGTTCTGGCCACCGCGCCATTGCCCCAGGTCACCGAAGGCGCGGCAGGCGATGGCAAGGTGGCGTTCCGCCGGCGCGCGGACGGGGGATATACTTTGGCCCCATCGGGGGTGACTGAATTGTTCATCGGGCCGGATGCCTTTCGCCACCTGCCGAAATACCTGCCGCAACTATGGGCCAACCCGTTGGGCCAATCCTATCATCTGGCCAGCCCCAAGGGGTATCCCGATGGCTGGCGCACCCCGCGGCGCTGGTCGGGGGATGACAAAACCCCGTTTGAAGCACTGCGCATTCTTGACCCCGCGCCGAACGCGGCCAAGCTTCGGCGTTTGGTTGCCGATTTTCAGGCGTTGTTTCCGGCCTTGCCCCCCGTCACTGTCACGGCGCAATGGGCGGGAATGATTGATACAATGCCCGATGTTGTGCCTGTGGTGGATCATTGTGCCGAAATACCGGGGCTGACCATTGGCACGGGCATGTCCGGTCACGGATTTGGCATCGGTCCGGCGATGGGCAAAGCACTGGCGGCTCTGGTCACTGGTGCGCCGCTGGGGCATGATCTGCACAGATTTCGCGCCTCCCGATTCACCGATGGCAGCGCAATCCGGTTGGGGGCCGCGCTTTGACCCCTCCAGGAAGGAAAAAATAATGCCAATCAAAAATCGCTTTGCGCAAACCCATGCCGAGATCACCGCATGGCGGCGTCATCTTCATCAATATCCCGAATTGATGTTTGATGTGCATGAGACCGCTAAATTTGTCGAAGAAAAACTGCGCAGTTTCGGGATCACCGACATCACCACCGGCATCGGCCAGACCGGCGTGGTTGCGGTGATCGAAGGCAAGACCAACACATCAGGGCGCAGCATCGGATTGCGTGCCGATATGGATGCCCTGCCGATCAACGAGGCGACGGGGCTTGAGTATGCCTCAAAGATCGCGGGCAAGATGCATGCCTGTGGCCATGACGGCCATACCGCAATGTTGCTGGGCGCGGCACAATATCTGCAAGAAACCCGCAACTTCGATGGCCGCTGTGTGCTGATCTTTCAACCCGCCGAAGAAGGCGGCGGTGGCGGCAACGAGATGGTCAAAGACGGGTTGATGGACCGCTGGAGCATCAATGAAGTCTATGGGATGCACAATATGCCCGATTATCCGGTTGGCAAATTTGCGATCCGCGAAGGCGCGCTGCTGGCGGCGACAGACCAGTTTGATATCGTGATCCAAGGGCAGGGTGGCCATGCCGCCGCCCCGCATGAGGCGATCGATACCAATCTTGCCGCCGCGCATGTGGTGGTGGCGCTGCAATCCATCGCCAGCCGCAATGTGGATCCGATCAAACAGGTGGTCGTGTCGGTCTGCACCCTGCGCAGCGATACCGACAGCCATAATGTGTTGCCCCAGAGTGTAAAACTGCGCGGCACCGTGCGCACATTGGACGAAGACGTGCGCGACCTTGCTCAGGCGCGGTTACAGGATCTGGTCACCCATACCGCCGCGGCCTATCAGTGCCGCGCGGAAATTGACTATGAACGCGGTTATCCGGTGACGGTGAACCACGCAGAAAACACCGTATACGCCGCTGATATCGCAGAAAAAGTTGTGCCGGGTGTCTGGCGCGATACGCCGCCGATCATGGCGGGTGAGGATTTTTCCTATATGCTCAACGCCCGCCCGGGTGCCTATATGATGATCGGCAACGGCGATGGGCCAACGGTGCACCACCCGATGTATGATTTCAACGACGATGCAATTCCGGCGGGCTGTAGCTGGTTTGCCGAAATGGTGGAAAACCGTCTGCCCGTGGCCTGAAACTTGTAAAACCGTGGGGTGAACCCCACCCTACGCGGATAAAATGAAAGAACCTAAAATGCCTGTTAAGAACCGATTTGCCGAATTGCATGACGACATCACCGCATGGCGACGTGATCTGCATGAACATCCCGAAATCCTGTTTGAAACCCACCGCACCTCGGCCACGGTGGCCGAGAAATTGCGCGCCTTTGGCTGTGACGAGGTGGTCGAAGGCATTGGACGCACCGGTGTTGTCGGGGTGATCAAGGGCAAATCCACGGCTTCGGGCAAGGTGATTGGCCTGCGGGCGGATATGGATGCGCTGCCGATCCACGAACAGACCGGCGTTGAATATGCCTCCAAAACCCCGAATGCCATGCACGCCTGTGGCCATGACGGCCATACGGCGATGCTGTTGGGGGCGGCGCAATATCTGGCCGAAACCCGTAATTTCGACGGCACGGCTGTGGTGATCTTTCAGCCCGCCGAAGAAGGTGGCGGCGGCGGGCGCGAGATGTGCAAAGATGGCATGATGGACCGTTGGAACATCCAGGAGGTCTATGGCATGCACAATTGGCCCGGTGTGCCGACTGGCAAGTTCGGCATCCGCTCCGGCCCGTTCTTTGCGGCGACCGATCTGTTGGACATCGAAATCGAAGGTCTGGGCGGCCATGCGGCGAAACCCAATGAAACCATTGATACCACTGTGGTTTCTGCGCATATCATCACCGCGCTGCAAACCATCGTGTCCCGCAACGCCGATCCTATCGGCAGTATCGTGGTGTCGATCACGTCTTTTGAAACATCCTCCAAAGCGTTCAATGTGATCCCGCAGCGGGTCAATATGCTGGGCACTGTGCGTACCCTGTCAAACGAATTGCGCGATCTGGCGGAAAAGCGGGTCACCGAGATTTGCGAAGGCGTGGCCAAGACATTTGGCGCAACCGCACGGGTCAAATACACCCGCAATTATCCGGTGATGGTCAACCACGACGAACAGACCGAATTTGCCGCCTCGGTGGCCCGATCGGTGTCGGGGGATTGTGACGAAGCGCCTTTGGTCATGGGCGGCGAGGATTTCGCCTTTATGCTCGAAGAACGCCCCGGTGCCTATATTCTGGTGGGCAATGGCGACACCGCAGCGGTGCATCACCCGATGTATAATTTCAACGATGAAGCAATTCCGGCGGGCTGTAGCTGGTGGGCAGGCATTGTTGAACAGCGCATGCCGGTGATGAACTAACCCTGCGGCGGGATCAGCCCTGCCGCCACAAAGACTGGTAGACGGCATCAATGCCGTCTGCCTCGGCCTTGGCGCTAAAACTGTGCAGGGCCACATCGCGCGCAGCCGGGGCCAGGGTGGCCCGCAGTTCCAGCATTTGAGACACTGCATCTGCCGCCGCGGCGGCATTTTCAACAGGGACAATGGTGCCGACGCGGCCTTGGGCGGAAAAGCTGCGGTAATAGCCTGCGTCGCTGCCGACAAACGGCACGCCGGACGCCAGCGCTTCGAGCGGCACCATGCCATAGCCTTCATAGCGCGGCAATTGCACCACCAGCGACAGGGCGCGCATCAGGGCGGGCAATTGCGTGGCGGAAATTTCACCGGGAAACAACAGGCGATCTGCCAATCCGGCGGCGGTAACCTTGGCCTTCAACCCCTTGAGAAACCCTTCATGTTTGCCCCCCGCGCGGCCCACGACCAAGGCGGTCACCGTCGGGTGATGTGGCAACATCCGCAGCATCGTATCGACAAAAACATCGGTGCCTTTTTCCGGGCGTATGCGGCCGATGCAGGCCATGCCTTTGCTGCCGCCATAGCCCAGGGCCGCCCATGCCGCCGCACGATCAGGGGCCGGGCGAAACAGATCGGTGTCCACACCATGGGGCACAACCGCACGCACATGGGGCACAAATTCGGCGGCTTTGTCGGTGGTGGCAATCACTGCATCCATGCGGTTGATCAACCAGCGCGGATAGAGCGAATGCAGGCGTTGCGCTGCCGAGGTAAAGACAATCTTGATCGGCGCACGGCGGACATCGCGCAGCCACAGGGCGCTGCGCATTTCGGTGTTGCGCCGCACATGCCAGATCGCAAAGGCGCGGGCATCAGGGGCCGCCATCGAGGCGCGATGCGCCGCTTTGGCGCGGATCGGACCGGGACAATCGGGCAGCGGCTGACCCACCAGCGCCAGATCATATCGGCCTTGCTGTTGGCGGATCACATTGGCGGCGGTGGCCGACACGCCGGTGAAATTGCGGTTGTAATTGGTGACGTAGACGTCAGGCATTTGGGGACAGCCCCACTGCTTTGATCAACCGCGCCGCGACGCTGTCCAACTTGCCGGTCTGGGCATGGATAAAGCCCTTGATCGCGTTTAACATGGTTGAACGGGCGGCATCATCTTGCAGCAAGCTGGTGATCTCATGGGTCAGCTCATCGGCGGTTGCGACAATCCGCGCCGCGCCCAGATCACATAATTCCTCATAGGTTTCGGCAAAACTTGCGACATGCGGGCCGGACAGGACCACCGCGCCGGATTGCGCCACTTCAAACGGGTTGTGCCCGCCAATAGGGTGCAAAGACCCGCCCAGAAACACCAGATCGCTGAGGCCATACCATGTGCCGAGTTCACCCATCGTATCAGCCAGAAACACCTGTGCATCGGGCATGCCACCCGTGGTGCGCCGCGTCAGCGACAAACCGGCATCCGTGATCAGTGCCGCCACTTTACCGCCGCGTTCGGGGTGGCGCGGGGCGAGGATCAAACACAGGTCGGGCCAGCGTTTCAACAATGCGCAATGGGCCGCCAGAATAATCTGTTCTTCGCCTTCATGGCTGGACGACGCCACCCAGACCGGGCGCTGCCCCAGGGCGGCGCGCGCCTCGAACAACAGGTCTTGATCCAGCGGCAGTGGCCCTGCCATTGATTTCAGGTTGATGCCCCGCGCCACCCGATCCACCGGCGCGTTCATCGACACCATATTGGCGGCCATAGCATCGTTCTGGGTCAGGATCAGGTCAAACACATCAAACAGATAGGCCGCGGTTTTTGGAAACCGCCGCCAGTGTGCCATTGATTTCTCCGACAGGCGGGCGTTGACCAGTGCCAGTCTGGCACCACTGGCAAAACTGCGGCGCAGCATCTGTGGCCAGAGTTCGCTTTCCACAAAAATCGCCGCATCCGGGCGCCAGTGTTTCAAGAACCGCTTGAGCGGGCCGGGGGCGTCGAGGGGCGCAAATTGATGCAGCGCATTGGCGGGCAGGCGCTGCCCGACCAGCCGCGCCGAGGTGGCGGTGCCCGAGGTGATCAGAAACTGTGCATCAGGCAGGACCGCACCCATCCGGTCAATCAATGCCAGCACCGACAGGCTTTCACCGACCGATGCGCCGTGAAACCAGATCAGCGGCCCGGTATCCTGACGCTGCTGGCTGGCATGGCCCAGTTTTTCATGGGCGCGCTCAACCGGCAGGCCCGCGTCGCGCAGTTTCCGGATTTCGCTGCGGGCAAAAAACGGCACAAGCAGCATGCTTGCCCCGACCCAAGCGCGGTAAAAAAAAGGCGCGGCCATCGCCGGATCAGCCGCCGGTATGGCTCATGTGGCGGGTCATCTGACCATCGGCACGCTGGCGTGAATAATCAAAATCATGGCCTTTGGGCTTGCGCTCGATGGCGGCGCGAATGGCGGCTTCCAAGGGGGCGTTGTCGGTGGGATGGGCGCGCAGCGGGCCGCGCAGATCGGCCACGTCTTCCTGACCCAGACACATGAAGATTTCACCGGTGCAAGTCAGACGCACCCGGTTGCAGCTTTCGCAGAAATTATGCGACAGCGGCGTGATAAAGCCGATTTTCTGACCGGTTTCCTCAAGCCGCACATAACGCGCCGGCCCGCCGGACCGTTCGGCCAGATCGCTGATGGTGTAATGTTCACCATAGCGCGCGCGCACGTCTTTCAGCGACCAATATTGGCCGACGCGGTCTTCGTTGCCCAGATCGCCCATTGGCATCACTTCGATCCAGGTCAGATCCATGTCGCGCTCGGCGCACCATTGGGTGATTTTGGGCAGTTCTTCTTCGTTGAAACCTTTGAGCGCCACTGCGTTGATCTTGACCCGCAGACCGGCCTTTTGGGCGGCATCAACCCCGCGCAAGACCTGCGCCAAACGGCCCCAGCGGGTGATTTCGGCAAATTTACCTTCGTCCAGCGTATCCAGCGAGATGTTCACGCGGCGCACACCTGCCGCATAAAGATCCGCGGCAAAGCGTTCCAGCTGGCTGCCATTGGTGGTCAGGGTCAGTTCCTTGAGCGTGCCCGCCTCAAGGTGACGGCCCATTGCATTGAAAAATGTCATGATGTCACGGCGCACCAGGGGTTCACCGCCGGTGATCCGCAGCTTTTCCACCCCGAGACCAATAAAGGTCGAACACATACGGTCCAGTTCTTCGAGGGTCAGCAGCTCTTTCTTGGGCAGAAAGGTCATGTTCTCGGACATGCAATAGACACAGCGAAAATCGCAGCGGTCTGTGACAGAGACACGCAGATAGGTGATCGCGCGGGCGAAGGGATCAATAAGGGGAGCATTCATACACCAATAGGTAATGCGCCGCCGATCATGGGGCAAGCGCCAATTGGATGATTGCTGGGGACGGGCGCGCTGGATAGAATATGGGCATGAAACATCTGATGCTGATTTCATTGCTGTGTTTGGGGCTGTCCGGCTGTGGCGCATTGATGCCGCGTCTTGGCCTGCCCGGCCCGCAGGGCGATCCTGCGGCACCCGCATCGCCAGAGGCGGAACAGGTTGCCTTGGCCCCTGATACACGCGCGCCGCCGCCGCCCGCAGATGCAAAAACGGCGGCGGCCTTGGACACAACCACGCCCGCACAACGCGCCTCTGCCGCCCGTCCTGCCACTGCGTCAAGCCGTGATCTGGGCCGCACCGTGGTCAGCCTTGGCAGTCCGACAGAACCGGGCTTATGGTTGAAAACCCCGCTGGTGCGCGCGCAATTCCAGGGCCGTGTTACCGATCCGGCCTCGGGTAAATCATCGCGGGTGACAGTGATCCCGATTGACGGGCCGGCAACGGGGGGCAGCCGCATGTCCTTGGCTGCGATGCGCCTGATTGGCCTGTCGCTTACGGATCTGACAGAAGTCGCCGTGGCACTCGAAGATTAAGCGCCGTTTTTGGTGATGTGGCGCAGGGCTTCTTTCACCGCAAAGGCTTTCATCGCAGCGCCGTGGGCGTCGATAAAGGCCGTTGTGCGGGCCGGATCATGGCGCGACAGATCACGCAGCCACCATCCGATGGCCTTTTGAATGAACCATTTGTGATCCGGCACCAGCGTCGCGATCCAGCCCAGAATTCTTTCGCGGGCCTCGGTCTCTTGGGGTTTGGGGTTGTTCTGTTTGGTCCAGGGCAGGGTCGAAACCAACGCCGCGCGGCGGGTCCACAGATGATCCGAAGCAATCCAGCCCTCGACGTCGTCCAGACGGGCGGGAACGGCCACCAACCGCTTTTGTGCAGCCATGGACACATGATCGGCAATCGCCCAGCTGTCAAAATCCGGGGTCCAAGAGGCAATCAAACGCCAGGCCTCTGTATCATCAGGGCGCAGCCGTGCTTGGGTCAGCAGCTTGGCAGCGGCCAGACGTGCCTCATAGATATCGCTTTGCCACAGGGCATCGGCCAGCGCGATCCGATCCGCCAGTTCCAGTTCTTGCCGCCAGTCTTTGGTCAGGTCGTTGATCTGCGGATTGGTCAGGCCAAGATAGGGCCGGTCGATCTTGTGATAGGCGCGCATGTCCAACGCGCGGGCCGGGTCGCCCAGGGCCTGCAGGGCTTCGAGATAGGGTTCAAACATCGGATTCTTCCAGAATATATGTGGGCAACCCGTCAATCGTACGTTGGTTGCGGTCTTGCCAATAGGCCGCGACGCCCTCTGGGCCGCGATCCTGGGTCCATTTCTCAAGGGTATCGCGGCCGCCCTGATGGGCATAATAGGGCACCGCAAATCCACAGCTGCTCTGTACCAGATCAATTGACATGTCATAGATTTGCCGCGCCCCGTCAGAGGCGGCAAAATGGCGGTTCAGCGCATCAAAATCCGCATCGCGCGGATGCAGGGTGCGGGCACTGCCATAACAGCGCAGGATCATCGGGCGTTTCTCAAAGCCGCACCACATCAGTGTCATCCGGTTGATCTTTGCCAGATGTCCGGCGGTTTCATTGCCCGATCCCGTCAGATTGCGCCAGATGATCCGGTTTGGCCCCAGCACCCGCAGACTATCCATGCCCTTGGGCGAGATGTTCACCTGACCCTCGGCCGCTGCGGTGCCACAGAAAAAGATCTGCTGGGCCGCGATAAAGCTGCTGTGATCGTCACTGAGTGATTCAAATTGTTTGGCCATTATTCCACCGTTACAGATTTTGCGAGATTGCGCGGTTGATCCACATCGGTGCCCTTGGCCACCGCGGTGTGATAGGCCAGCAATTGCGCGGGGATCGCATAGAGGATCGGCGCCAAAGCATCATGCACCGCCGGCATTTCAACGCTTGACCAAACCCCTTCATTGGCTTCAGCGAGGCCGCGATTGTCAGAGATCAGGATCACCTTGCCCTTGCGCGCCATGACTTCTTGCATGTTGCTTACTGTCTTGTCGAACAAGGCATCACGCGGGGCCATAACCACCACAGGCACCTCATCATCGACAAGGGCAATCGGGCCGTGTTTCAATTCACCCGATGCATAAGCTTCGGCATGTATATAGCTGATTTCTTTTAGTTTTAATGCGCCCTCAAGGGCGAGAGGGTACATCTGTCCCCGACCCAGAAACAGCACATCCCGCGCTGTTGACAGTTTATAGGCGGCATCGCGCAGGGCATCGTTTTGTTCCAGCGCGTTGTTGATCACCGCAGGCAATCCGCGCAGGTGGCTGATGTGATCGGCAAGGGCCGCCTCATCCAGAACGCCACGGTCGCGCGCCGCTTTGAGGACCATCAAGAACAGCACGGTCAACTGGCAGGTAAACGCCTTGGTCGAGGCCACGCCCACTTCGACACCGGCATAGATCGGCAAGGCCAGATCGCTTTCGCGGGCGATGGAGGATTCAGGCACATTGGTCACAGAGGCAATCGAGGATGCCTTGCCGGCGCAATAGCGCAGCGCCGCCAGGGTGTCTGCGGTTTCACCCGATTGGCTGACAAAGATTGCCAGGGTGCGGGCGGGAATCGGCGGTTCGCGATAGCGGAATTCAGAGGCCACATCGACCTCAACAGGCAGGCGCGCAATCTGTTCAAACCAGTATTTCGCCGTGAGACAGGCATAAAAGGCCGTGCCGCAGGCCACCATGGTGATCCGGTCTATCGTGCTGAAATCAAACCCGTCTTCCGGTAGGTGAATGTCACCCTGTGCGGTCAGGTATTTGGTAATGGCCTCACCGATCACACCAGGCTGTTCGGCGATTTCTTTGGCCATGAAATGTTTGTACCCGCCTTTGTCGATGCGGGTGGCATCAATCTGGATGGTTTTGATGGCGCGGCTGGCTTGGGCGCCCCGGGCATCGGTAATATCGACCGTGCTGCGGGTGATGACAGCGATATCGCCCTCTTCCAGATAGGAAATCCGGTCTGTCAGCGGGGAAAGCGCAATGGCATCACTGCCGACAAACATTTCACCCTGACCATAGCCAAGGGCGAGTGGCGATCCTTTGCGTGCCGCAATCATCAGATCAGGATGGCCCTCAAACAGAAAGGCCAGCGCAAATGCGCCCTCAAGGCGCGACAGGGTTCGTTTGGCCGCCTCAATCGGGTCTGCGCCCTGCGCCATGTAATGCTGCGCCATCAGAGCGATGGTTTCGGTGTCGGTTTCTGTGATGAATTTGACGTTGTTACCGGCCAGTTCGGCACGCAACGCGCGAAAGTTTTCAATGATCCCGTTATGGACCACCGCCACAGGTCCGGCCTTGTGGGGGTGGGCATTGTTGATTGTCGGCGCGCCATGGGTGGCCCAGCGGGTATGGCCGATACCGGATTTCCCCGCCAGCGGTTCATGCACCAGAAGATCACTGAGGTTGACCAATTTTCCCACCGCGCGACGGCGGTCCAAAGCGCCTTCATTCACCGTGGCAATTCCGGCGCTGTCATAGCCGCGATATTCCAGCCGCTTCAGGGCCTCGACAAGGATTGGCGCTGCTTCATGGTTCCCGAGAACCCCGACAATTCCACACATTTTTAGCTGCCTCTCTGGGCTTTGGCCTTTTTGGCCTTTAACATTTCGAACAATTTACGTGCCATACCCGGTTTTTCAACCTGTGGCGCGCGGGCCAGTGCCAGCGCATCGGGCTCGACGTCTGAGGTGATCACAGAACCGCTTCCGGTCATGGCCCCGTCGCCAATGGAAACAGGGGCCACCAACATGGTGTTGGACCCGATAAAAGCCCGTTCCCCGATGAAGGTATGATGTTTCATCACGCCATCATAATTGCAGGTGATTGTGCCCGCGCCGATGTTGGTTTGTTTGCCGATGGTTGCATCGCCGATATAGCTCAGGTGATTGATCTTGGCGCCCTCGGCGATCTGGGCGTTTTTGATTTCGACAAAATTCCCCACCCGCACGTCTTCGGCCAGTTCGGCACCGGGGCGCAGGCGGGCGTAGGGGCCGACAATGGATCCCTGCGACACATGGCAGCCTTCAAGATGCGAAAAGGCGCGGATCGTGGTGCCGGATTCAACCGTCACACCGGGGCCAAAAACCACATTGGGCTCGATGACCGTATCACGGCCAATCACGGTATCACGGGCCAGATACACCGTGTCTGGCGCCATCAGGGTCACGCCGTCCAGCATCAGGTTTTCACGGGCGCGGGCCTGAAAGGCGGCATCGGCAGCAGCCAGATCAACACGCGAGTTCACCCCCAGCGTTTCGGCTTCTTCACAGGTCACCGCCGTGGCCGACAGCCCGCGATCGCGGGCAATGCCGACGATATCCGTGAGGTAATATTCACCCGCGGCATTGTCATTGCCAACCGCATCAATCAGATCAAAAAGCAGGTCTGATTTGCAGGCAACAACGCCGCTATTACAAAGTGTTATGGCGCGTTCTTTATCTGATGCGTCTTTGTATTCGACGATCCGTTCCAGATGATCGCCTTGCAGGATCAACCGCCCATAACGGGCCGGATCAACCGCTTCAAAGCCGAGAACCGCAAGATCATGTTTGTTCAGGGCGGCTTGCATGTTTTCCAGTGTTTCAGGTTGCACAAACGGCGTATCCCCATAGAGCACCAGCGCCATGCCCTTGAAACCGTCCAGCGCCTTGCGCGCCTGTGCAACCGCATGGGCGGTGCCAAGCTGTGCCTCCTGGGTGACCACCACCACATCGGGATCATATTCAAGCGCGCCAGCCTCTACCAAGGCGGCGCCGTGGCCCGCGACCACAACGGTATGATCGGGCTCAAGCGCCGCGCCCGCTGCGAGGGCATGTATCAACATTGCCTCGCCCGCGATGGGATGCAGAACCTTTGGAAGGTCCGAATTCATGCGCGTGCCCTGGCCTGCGGCAAGGATGATCAGTGCAGTTTTCATATCTGTCTCTATATAGTCTCACTTGCTTTCTCTTTACGCGGTTCGCACAAAGGCGCAAGGCTGGGGCGCATCAAACAAGGTTGCGGCCTGCAACATCAACGGGCGAGGTTCCGCCTAGGGGGAGTTTCATGAAGACCGTGGTTTTTGATCTTGATGGCACATTGGCCGACACCAGCGGCGATTTGATTGCGGCGGCAAATGCCTGTTTTCGCGACATGGGGGTGGGCGATGTTCTGGATGTGGCCCGTGATGCGGGCACGGCCCTGCGCGGCGGGCGGGCGATGCTGACGCTTGGTCTGGAACGGCTGGGGCGCGGGGGCGAACTGGATCGCATTGATACCTATTACCCGATGCTGCTTGAGGCCTATGCCGGTGATATCGACCGCCATACAGTGTTGTATCCCGGTGCAATGGCGGCCGTTGAGGTGCTGAAGTCACAGGGCTACCGCGTCGCGATCTGCACCAACAAGCCGGAAGGGTTGGCCGATCTGTTGCTGACCCGTCTGGGGGTGCGTGATGTGTTTGGCGCGATGTTGGGGGCGGATTCGCTGGCGGTGCGCAAACCCGATCCCGAACATCTGTTTGAAACCGCGCGCCGTGCGGGTGGCGATCCGGCGCAATGTATTTTGATCGGTGACACCAATACCGACCGTCTGACAGCGCGGGCCGCCGGGGTGCCTTGTGTATTGGTGACCTTTGGTCCGGCGGGCGGGGATATGGCCGCGCTTGAGCCAGAGGCATTGTTGCATGATTATGCCGATCTGCCCGCGCTTGTGACGGGCCTGATTGGCGCGGTGGCGTGATGCACGAAGTTTTCAAGGGGCATTTTACCCAACAAGAGCCGATCCCCGAAGCCGGCATCGAGGCCGCAGTGGCGGTGATGCGCCACGGGCGGTTGCATCGGTATAACACCCTGGCAGGGGAGACCGCCGAAACCGCGCTGCTGGAACAGGAATTTGCCGCGATGACGGGGGCGAAATATTGCCTTGCCGTGGCATCGGGGGGCTATGCGATGGCAACGGCGCTGCGCGCGGTCGGGGTAAAGGCGGGCGATAGGGTGTTGACCAATACCTTTACTCTTGCCCCTGTCCCCGGTGCCATTGCCGCCCTGGGCGCGGTGCCGGTGTTTGTCGGGGTGAGCGATCAATTGGTGATTGATCTGGAGGATCTGGCCGCAAAGCTGGATCAGGCCAAGGTGCTGTTGCTCAGCCATATGCGCGGTCATCTGGTGGACATGCAGGCCTTGATGGCGCTTTGTGATGCGGCGGGTGTGACCGTGATTGAGGATTGCGCGCATACCATGGGGGCGGCATGGAATAATGTCCCCTCGGGGACGCAGGGCAAAGTTGGCTGTTATTCCTGCCAGACCTATAAACATGTGAATGCCGGCGAAGGCGGGTTATTGGTCACCGATGACGCAGAGGTTGCGGCGCGGGCGATCGTCCTGTCGGGATCCTATATGTTGTATGAACGTCATGCCGCTGGCCCGCCCAAAGAAGCCTTTGAGCAGATACGCTATGACACTCCGAATATTTCGGGGCGCATGGACAATCTGCGGGCCGCGATCCTGCGCCCGCAACTGCGCGATCTGGATCGGCAGGTGGCGCGGTGGAACGAACGCTATTTCGAGATCGAAAAAGGCCTGCGCGGCACGGCGGGGTTGACGGTGATTGAACGCCCCGAGGCCGAAAGCATTGTCGGTTCATCCATCCAGTTCCTGTTAAAAGGCTGGTCCGAAGCGGCGGTGCGCGCGGTGCTGGACGGCTGTGCGGCACGCGGGGTCGAGCTGAAGTGGTTTGGCGGCGCCGAACCTGTGGGGTTTACCAGCCGCTATGATTCTTGGCGCTATGTCGATGCACCAAAGATGCCGCTCAGCGATGCGGTGCTGGCGGGGATTATTGATATGCGGGTGCCGCTGACCTTTAGTCTTGAGGAATGTGGGCTGATTGCACGGATCATCCGCGCCGAGGTCGGACGGGTGTTCCAGCGCGGAACCTCGGACTAGGTATTGATTATACGCTGGTTTTTCTAACGCATCTGCGCGGCTGGCGGTGGCTGTCCGGCGCTTGGATCAAGGCTGCTGAGGGGCGCGCGCCCAGAGGGGCGTGCAGCAAGGCAATACCGCAGAATGCTTGACTGGGAAACAGCGCCGCTGTAGGTAATGAACAAGTGTTCAATAAACGGGAGGGAAATCATGTTCAACGCCAGTATGAAGTTCGATCTGGGAGAAGACGTCGGTGCATTGCGCGACATGGTGCACCGCTGGGCCCAGGAACGGGTCAAGCCGATGGCGGCGGATGTGGATCTCAAAAACGAATTCCCCGCCGAACTTTGGACTGAAATGGGCGCATTGGGCCTGTTGGGCATGACCGTAGATGAAGAATTCGGCGGCACCGGCATGGGCTATGTCGCGCATACTGTTGCGGTTGAGGAAATCGCGCGGGCCTCGGCCTCGGTGTCGCTGTCCTATGGCGCGCATTCAAATCTCTGCCTGAACCAGATCAATCTGAACGGCACCCCAGAACAAAAAGCCAAATATCTGCCCAAACTCTGTTCCGGTGAACATGTGGGCGCTTTGGCGATGTCCGAACCATCGGCGGGCAGTGACGTGGTCAGCATGAAATTGCGCGCCGAAAAGCGCAACGACCACTACCGCTTGTCGGGGAATAAATACTGGATCACCAATGGGCCGGATGCGGAAACGCTGGTGGTCTATGCCAAAACCGATCCTGACGCAGGGTCCAAGGGGATCACGGCGTTTTTGATCGAAAAGTCGATGAAAGGTTTCACCACCAGCCCGCATTTCGACAAGCTGGGCATGCGCGGGTCCAACACCGCCGAACTGATCTTTGAGGATGTCGAAGTGCCGTTTGAAAATGTGCTGGGCGAAGAGGGGCGCGGGGTGCGGGTGCTGATGTCCGGTCTGGATTACGAACGTGTGGTGCTGGCGGGGATTGGTCTTGGTATCATGGCGGCCTGTCTGGATGAAATCATGCCCTATATGGCCGAGCGCAAGCAATTCGGTCAGCGGATTGGTGATTTCCAACTGATGCAGGGCAAAATGGCAGATATGTACACGGCGATGAATTCGGCGCGGGCCTATGTCTATGCTGTGGCGCAGGCCTGTGACCGGGGGGATGTGACGCGACAGGATGCGGCGGCCTGTTGTTTGTATGCCTCGGAACAGGCGATGGTGCAGGCGCATCAGGCGGTTCAGGCGATGGGCGGCGCGGGCTATCTGTCCGACAACCCCGTGGGCCGGATTTTCCGCGATGCCAAGCTGATGGAAATTGGCGCGGGCACGTCGGAAATCCGCCGGATGCTGGTGGGCCGCGAAATGATGGCGGCGATGGCGTGATCCTGCGGGCCTGATCCATCGGGCCGGGTTGTGTCGTGCTGCCCGCGACAATGAACAATGATCTGGGGGATATTCCCCATGCCCTATCGGCGAGGTGTCACAGTGATGAACACATTACCCGGATTGACAGAACAAGGGCTTTGGGATGTGCCCGCGCGCCTGAACATGGCGGCGCAATGTCTTGCACAGCCTGAGGGCGCGCTGGCGATCATTGATCTGACAGGTGCGGCGCGGCGCGATGTCAGCTTTGGTATGTTGCACAGAATGGTTGACGGATTGGCGCGGGCTTTGGCGGCGCAGGTGCATGCCGGTGATCGGGTGGGCGTATTGTTATCACAAAGTCCGTGGTGCGCGGCCGCGCATCTGGCGATCTGGAAAATCGGTGCGATTTCAGTGCCTTTGTTCAAATTGTTCAAGCATGATGCGCTGGCGTCTCGGGTGGGTGATGCAGGCTGTGAGATTGTTTTGACCGACGCTGAAGGCGCGGCGTTGCTGGGCGATCTGGCAGTGCCTTGGCTGGCGGAAACTGTGGGGATTGACGGCGGTTCTGTTGCCTTTGCCGATACCGCCGCCGAAGATCCCGCGGTGCTGATCTATACCTCCGGCACCACTGGCACCCCCAAAGGTGCCTTACATGCGCATCGTGTTCTGACAGGGCATTTGCCCGGTGTGTCGGCCAGCCATGATCATCTGGGGCAGGCGGGCGATTGCCTGTGGACCCCGGCCGATTGGGCATGGATCGGGGGCTTGTTTGATGTGTTGATGCCCGCGCTGGCATTGGGTGTGCCGGTGGTGGCGGCGCGGATGGCGAAATTCAGCGTCGAAGGCTGCGCTGCGTTGATCCGGCAAGGCGGGGTGCGCAACGTGTTCTTTCCGCCCACCGCATTGCGGATGTTGAAAACCGCGGATCAGAACCTGTCGGGATTGCGGTCTGTGGCCAGCGGTGGCGAACCTCTGGGGGCGGAAATGCTGGTTTGGGGGCGCAAGGCCTTTGGGCTGGAGATCAACGAGTTTTACGGCCAGACCGAATGTAACATGGTGGCCTCGTCCTGTGGCGCGGATTTCCCGTCGCGTCCCGGATGTATCGGCAAACCGGTGGCGGGGCATGACCTGGCGGTGATTGATCCCCAAGGTGAGCCCACGATGGAGGAGGGCGATGTGGCGGTGCGGCGCGGGTCTGCCTCCATGATGCTGGGCTATTGGAACCGCCCCGAGGCCAGCGCCGAAAAGTTTCGCGGTGACTGGATGATCACCGGCGATCGCGGCATCTGGGAGGGCGGTTACCTGCGCTTTGTCGGACGCGAGGATGATGTGATCACCTCGGCGGGGTATCGCATTGGCCCTGCCGAAATCGAAGATTGCCTGATGACCCATCCCGATGTGGCAACGGTGGGTGTGGTTGGTAAACCCGACGCCCTGCGCACCGAAGTGGTCAAAGCCTATGTGGTGCGCAAAGCCGGATCACAGGTCACCGGTGAGACCCTGCAAAACTGGGTCAAAGAACGGCTGGCAAGCTATTCTTATCCAAGGGAAATAGAATTTCTGGGCGCGCTGCCGATGACCGTGACCGGCAAGGTGATCCGTAAAGAACTGAAAGCGCGTGCGCGTGCGGAGGGCGGGCAATGATGCGCCGCAGAACCGCGATTTTCGGCCCGCTTGCGCAGCAAATGACGGCGTAGCAAATAACGGCGCAGCAGTGCCACAAAACAGCGCGATATGAAGGAGACATCATATGAAACTCACGTCGCAGGCCTTGCCTTCCTCTGAGGGTTACAAAAGCAACGTTACCGCCCATCTGGAGGCGCTGGAAACCGTGCGCGTTGCCGCCGAGGCCGCCGCATTGGGGGGCGGTGAAAAATCCCGCGCCCGCCATGAAAGCCGCGGCAAGATGCTGCCGCGTGAACGGGTGGCGAACCTGCTTGATCCGGGCAGTCCGTTTCTGGAAATCGGTGCCACGGCGGCCCATGGGCTGTATGACGGGGCCGCGCCCTGTGCCGGGGTGATTGCGGGGATTGGCCGGGTGCAGGGGCATGAGGTCATGGTGGTCTGTAATGATGCCACCGTCAAAGGCGGCACCTATTACCCGATGACGGTCAAGAAACACCTGCGCGCGCAGGAAATCGCCGAGACCAACCATCTGCCCTGTGTTTATCTGGTGGACAGTGGCGGGGCGAACCTGCCCAATCAGGACGAGGTCTTTCCCGACCGCGATCATTTCGGCGCGATTTTTTACAATCAGGCCCGGATGAGCAGCAAGGGCATTCCCCAGATTGCCGTGGTTATGGGGTCGTGTACGGCGGGCGGTGCCTATGTGCCGGCGATGTCGGATGTGACGATCATTGTCAAAGAACAGGGCACGATTTTTCTGGCGGGGCCTCCCCTGGTCAAGGCCGCCACCGGCGAGGTGGTCTCGGCCGAAGATCTGGGCGGCGGGGATGTGCATACGCGCCTGTCCGGTGTGGCGGATTATCTGGCCGAGGATGACGCCCATGCGCTGGCTTTGGCGCGCCGCGCCCTGGGGCAGTTGAACCGCAGCAAACCCAGTACCGTACAATGGGAAAGCGTCGAAGAACCCGCCTATGATCCCTCGGAATTGCTGGGCGTGGTGCCGGCGGATCTGCGCACGCCCTATGACATCCGCGAAGTGATTGCGCGTCTGGTGGATGGCAGCCGTTTTGATGAATTCAAAGCCCGCTTTGGAGAAACCCTGGTTACGGGGTTTGCCCATGTCAAAGGCTGCCCGGTGGGGATTGTCGCCAACAACGGCGTGTTGTTTTCCGAAGCCGCGCAAAAGGGCGCACATTTTATCGAACTGTGTTCACAGCGCAATATCCCCTTGGTGTTCTTGCAAAACATCACCGGATTCATGGTCGGGCGCAAATATGAAAACGAAGGCATTGCGCGCCACGGCGCCAAGATGGTGACCGCAGTGGCCAGCACAAATGTGCCGAAAATCACCATGTTGGTTGGCGGGTCTTTCGGGGCGGGCAATTATGGCATGTCAGGGCGGGCCTATCGGCCAAGGTTTTTGTGGACATGGCCCAATAGCCGGATTTCGGTGATGGGTGGCCCGCAGGCGGCGGGGGTGCTGGCGACGGTGAAACGCGATGCGATTGAACGCAGCGGCGGCACGTGGTCTGCCGAGGAAGAGGCGGCGTTCAAACAGCCGACCATTGATATGTTCGAAGAGCAGAGCCATCCGCTTTATGCTTCGGCGCGGCTGTGGGATGACGGGATCATTGATCCGCGCAAGAGCCGTGATGTTCTGGCGCTGTCGCTGTCGGCCAGTTTGAATGCGCCGATCGAGCCGACAAGATTTGGTGTGTTCCGGATGTGATGCGCCGCGCACCCCCCGGCGGCAAAGCCTAAGAGGGCCTGAAGGTATTGATGATGGGATATCCGGGGGGAGCCCCCAGACCGGCGACAATTGGGGGCCAGCCCCCAAACCCCCGAAATATTTAGGGCCAAAAAGAAAGATGATGAAAATGAAGGGACGGGCGAATGTTTGATACGATCCTGATTGCGAACCGGGGCGAGATTGCCTGTCGGGTGATGGAAACCGCGCAGGCCATGGGGCTGCGTTGTGTGGCAGTCTATTCCGATGCGGATGCGGGCGCGAAACATGTGCAGATGGCCGATGTTGCGGTGCATATCGGCGGATCTGCCCCCGGGGAAAGTTATCTGAAAGGGGATGTGATCATCAAGGCGGCGCTGGAGACCGGCGCGCAGGCGATCCATCCGGGCTATGGCTTTTTGTCGGAAAACCCCGATTTTGTGGAAGCAGTTGAACAGGCGGGATTGGCCTTTGTCGGGCCGTCGGCCGCGGCCATTCGGGCGATGGGTCTGAAAGATGCGGCAAAGGCCTTGATGATCAAGGCCGGTGTGCCGGTGGTGCCGGGCTATCACGGGGCGGATCAGGATGATGCTTTGCTGGCGGCTGAGGCGGGCAAGATCGGTTATCCGGTGTTGATCAAAGCGGTGGCTGGTGGCGGTGGCAAGGGTATGCGGCTGGTTGAGGCGGCCAAGGATTTTCAGGCGGGGTTGGATTCGGCGCGCTCGGAAGCCAAGAGCGCCTTTGGCAATGCGGATGTGTTGGTTGAGAAATTTGTAACAAAGCCCCGCCATATCGAGGTGCAGGTGTTTGGCGATGGCACCGATGCGGTGCATTTGTTCGAGCGCGATTGTTCCTTGCAGCGCCGCCACCAGAAAGTGATCGAGGAAGCCCCGGCGCCGGGGATGACCGACGCGATGCGTGCCGCGATGGGGCAGGCGGCGGTGCGCGCCGCCGAGGCGATCGGCTATGCCGGGGCGGGCACGGTGGAATTCATCGTCGACGGGTCGGATGGATTGCAGGCCGACGGGTTCTTTTTCATGGAAATGAACACCCGTTTGCAAGTGGAGCATCCGGTCACCGAATTGATCACCGGTGTGGATCTTGTGGAATGGCAACTGCGGGTGGCAGCAGGGGAAAGCCTGCCCAAGCAGCAGGATGAGCTGGCGATCAATGGTCATGCTTTCGAGGCGCGGCTTTATGCCGAGGATGTGCCAAAAGGGTTTTTGCCGGCGACCGGCACTTTGACGCATTTGCAGTTCACGCCGCAGACCCGTGCCGACAGTGGGGTACGGGCCGGCGACACGATCAGCCCGTTTTATGATCCGATGATTGCCAAGGTGATCGTACATGGGCCAAACCGCGCTGTGGCATTGTCACGGCTTCGGGCGGCATTGGCGGGTTGTCAGGTGGGTGGCACGGTGACCAATCTGGCGTTTCTGGGCGCTTTGGCGGCGCATCAGGGCTTTGGTCGGGGTGAGGTGGATACCGGATTGATTGCCCGTGACATTGATGCCTTGACCCAGGCCCCGCAGATCCCGCCGCGCCATGCCGCTTTGGCGGGGATGGCGGCGCTGGGGCTGTTGACCCCTGCGGATGCAACCGGTTTCACCCTGTGGCGGGCCCTGCGCCGTCAGGTGTTGCTGGGCTGGGCGGATGCGGAACATCTGTTGAAAGTGCGGGTGATCGCGCCGGATGAACAGCAGTGGCAGGTCGGCGAGGCCGAGGTGGGTGCGCTGTATCGCGGGGGGCGTTGGATCATTGACGGTGAAATCGCGGCGGATGTTGTGGTTTCGGGGAATACTGTCACGGTGTTTGAGGGCTATGGTCTGGGTTTTGAGGTGGTTGATCCGCTGTCCCGCGCCGCAGGGGCGCAGGGCGATGGCAATCTGATTGAAGCGCCGATGCCCGGTCTGGTGCGGGCGGTGGATGCCAAAGTGGGACAGCAAGTGGCCAAAGGCGACCGCCTGGCGGTTTTGGAGGCGATGAAAATGGAACATGCGTTATTGGCGGCGCGCGACGGGGTGGTGGCCGAGGTGCTGGCCCAAGCCGGTGATCAGGTCGAGGCGGGGGCGGCGCTGGTGCGCCTTGAAGCCGAAGACAGCGAGGTGGCCGCATGATTACGCTGCATCACTGCCCACAAACCCGTTCCATGCGCACATTATGGTTGTTGAACGAGCTGGATGTCGATTTTCAGGTCATGCTGCATTCGTTCGATAAATCCCTGCGCGAACCTGAATATCTGACGTTGTCGCCTGCGGGGCGGGTGCCTGCCTTGGAAATCGACGGCGAGCGGATGTTTGAAACCGGTGCGATCACGCAATATCTGGTGGAACGGTTCAGTGCGGATCGCCTGGGGCGGCCCGAGAATGATCCGGACCGCATGGCCTGGCTGGTCTGGGTACATTTTGCCGAAACCATCAGCCAGCATGCGGCGGCCTTGACCCAACAGCATATCGCGCTGCGTGAAGATCACATGCGCAGTCCCATCGTGATGAAGCTGGAGGCGGCGCGGATTGCCAAATGTTATGATGCGCTTGAGGCGCGGCTGTCGACGCCGGTGGAAAACCGCGACTATCTGCTGACCAGCGGATTCTCGGCTGCGGATATTTCTGTTGGTCAGGCGGTTTATATGTCACGCTATTTTGTGACGCTTGAAAATCACCCGGCGGTTGCCGATTGGTATGCGCGTATTACCGCGCGTGAGGGTTTCAAAAAATCACTGCCTGATGGTGGTGGTATCTATGAGCAAGATTTCTATCCGCCCTGGCCGATTGAGTAGGCCAGCGGGGATACCGGCAGCAGGAGGGGAATGCCATGAGCTTGGGACCATGTGAGATTTTTGAGGTAGGCCCCCGCGACGGGTTACAGAACGAAAAGCGGGAAATATCCGTGGCAGACAAGGTTGCCTTGGTGAACCGTCTGAGTGATGCGGGCTTCAGCCGGATCGAATGTGCCAGTTTTGTCAGCCCGAAATGGGTGCCGCAGATGGCCGGGTCCGGCGAGGTTCTGGCGCAGATCAGACGCGCTGAAGGTGTGCGTTATGCGGCGCTCACCCCCAATATGCGTGGCTATGAGGATGCGCGGGCGGCCAAGGCCGACGAGATTTCGGTTTTTGCCTCGGCCTCAGAAGGGTTCAGCCAGAAGAACATCAACGCCAGTATCGCAGAATCGCTGGAACGGTTTGCGCCGGTGCTGGAAGAGGCGCGGCATCTGGATATTCCGGTGCGTGGCTATGTGTCTTGTGTGATCGACTGTCCCTATGACGGCCCTGTGGCCCCCGGCGCCGTTGCCGATATTGCGGATAAACTGTTTGCAATGGGCTGTTACGAGATTTCGCTGGGTGACACCATTGGCGCAGGCACGCCCGACAGCATTGCCAAGATGTTGCTGGCGGTGCGTGATGTGGTGCCGGCGGGGCGTCTGGCGGGGCATTACCATGACACCCACGGGCGGGCGATGGCCAATATTGATGCCTCGCTTTCGATGGGGGTGCGGGTGTTTGATGCGGCGGTTGGCGGTTTGGGCGGATGTCCGTTTGCGCCGGGTGCCGCAGGCAATGTCGCCACCGAGGCCGTTAACAAACATCTGACAGCGCTGGGCTATAAGACCGGTTTGGATCAGGGGATCCTGATCGAAGCCGCCGAAATGGCCCGGGCCATGCGCCGTTAACGCCGCATCATCAATAGATTTACAGACAGGACCAAGATGTTCGAGACCATCACGATTGAAACCGACAGGCGCGGGGTTGCGGTGCTGACCCTGAACCGTGCTGACAAACACAATGCCATGTCCGCCCGGATGTTGGCCGATCTGACACAGGCCGCGGCGCAACTGGGGGCGGATGATGCGGTGCGCGTCGTGGTCTTGACCGGTGCCGGCAAATCCTTTTGTGCGGGGGGCGATCTGGGCTGGATGCGCGATCAGGCGGATATGGATCCCGCAACCCGCAGCAAAGAGGCGGGCAAACTGGCCACCATGCTGGAGGCCTTGAACACCCTGCCCAAGCCGGTGATCGGCAAGTTGCAGGGCAATGCCTTTGGCGGCGGTGTTGGCATGGCTTCGGTCTGTGATGTGGCGATTGGCGTGGACAGTCTCAAGATGGGGTTCACCGAGACACGTCTGGGGATTATTCCGGCCACCATCGGGCCTTATGTGCTGGCGCGGATGGGCGAAGGACGGGCGCGGCGCGTGTTCATGTCGGCACGGTTGTTTGACGCGGCAGAGGCGATTGATCTGGGGCTGTTGGCCCGTGCGGTGCCTGCCGGTGATCTGGACGCGGCGATCGAGGCCGAAGTGCTGCCCTATCTGTCCTGTGCGCCGGGTGCGGTGGCCGCGGCCAAGAAACTGGCACGCGATCTGGGGCCGCGCATTGACGCCGAGGTGGTGGCCCATACGATTGCCGCCCTGGCCGCACGTTGGGAAACCGAAGAAGCCGCCGAAGGCATCGGCGCGTTTTTCGAGCGGCGCAAAGCGGCGTGGATGGCGTGAGGGGCAGGGGGCCAATTATTAATTATTGTTGGCCGTTAAACACCTCGTCGGCAAGGCCACGCAGTGTGTCCCATGTGCCGCGCTGACCGTCTTTGAGCTGAAAATTCGCGAGTTCGGCATAGGCGGTGCCCCGCGCGGCGAGCCAATCCAGATCTTTCTGGACGATCACGCGCCCAATCTTGTCGGTATGGACACGGCGCAGCGCCCGCGCCACCGTCGAAAACGCGGTTTCCAGCGTCACGTCACAGGTCGCAACCGCGCCATCGGCGGGGTAAAAATTCAAGTTATCCAGGGACACACCCCGGCCGAATGCAACTTGCATTGCGGCCTTTACCTTTTGTTTGGTGTCGGCGTGGAACATGGCCCGTGCAAGATTGTTCAGGGCTTCGTCTTGGCATTGGCCGAGTTTGCGCAGGAAAAGCGACTGAATCCAGCTTGACTGAATCGTATAGTGATCCGCCACCCCGGTGCTGAAATGCAGGATTGTCAGCGGGTGTAAAACGGAATTGTTGCCGTTATCGACATGATCGTTGTCATTGACCATCCCTGCAATGACCTCTCCTGCCCAGCCGATACGCTCCAGAGCTGCCACCATTTTGCCATCCCCCTACTGTGCGCCATTTTAACCCTGGTCACGATTTCCCGCAGAGGTCCGGCGCTCTGTCTAGACTGCACCTGAAATGCCAACCGATCAACTGCGCGCCGCTCCTATCATTCATTTCATCAAAATTCTGCCTTTGGCATCGTCAACTTGCCCACCTTTCCACCCATCCTCCCGTTGACCCTGCCCACCAGCTTGGCTAAACCCGTTCCAAGTCTGTTCTGCCAGCGTCTTTGGGCTTTCTCAAAGACCGCCAAGCTAAAGGAGCCTCCCCTTGGACGACATGCTGCGGGAATACCTGCCTATCCTTGTTTTTCTGGCTGTGGCCATTGGTTTCGGGGTTGTCCTGATCCTTGCGGCCATTGTCATTGCGGTGCGCAATCCCGATCCTGAAAAAGTATCGGCCTATGAATGCGGCTTTAACGCCTTTGATGATGCGCGGATGAAGTTCGACGTGCGATTCTACCTCGTGTCGATCCTGTTCATCATTTTCGATCTTGAAATTGCCTTTCTGTTCCCTTGGGCGGTGGCGTTCAAAGATATTTCCATGGTCGGGTTTTGGTCGATGATGGTGTTCCTCGGCGTGCTCACCGCAGGCTTTGCTTATGAGTGGAAGAAAGGGGCGCTGGAATGGCAGTAACCGCAACCGCAGGGCCGGACCGCGAAGTCGCGACCCAGGCCCTGAACGCAGAATTGCAGGACAAGGGTTTCCTTGTCACCTCAACCGCAGACATCATCAACTGGGCGCGCACCGGATCGTTGCACTGGATGACCTTTGGTCTGGCCTGCTGTGCGGTTGAAATGATGCATACCTCGATGCCGCGCTATGATCTTGAACGCTTTGGCACCGCGCCACGCGCCAGCCCGCGCCAGTCTGATCTGATGATCGTGGCGGGCACGCTGACCAACAAGATGGCGCCGGCGCTGCGCAAGGTCTATGACCAGATGCCAGAGCCCCGCTATGTGATTTCGATGGGGTCTTGCGCCAATGGCGGCGGTTATTACCATTATTCCTATAGTGTTGTGCGTGGCTGTGACCGGATTGTGCCTGTGGATGTCTATGTGCCGGGCTGTCCGCCCACGGCTGAGGCGCTGCTGTATGGTCTGTTGCAGCTGCAACGTAAGATGCGCCGGACAGGGACAATTGTACGATGACCGAGCAACTGCAAGAACTTGGTGCCTATATCGAGGCCAAACGCCCCGATTGCGTGCTGTCCTGGGATGTGACCCATGACGAATTGAACGTCGATGTGACCCTGACCAATATCACCGGCCTTGTGGATTTCCTGAAAGGTGATGCCACCTGCCGGTTCTCGACCTTGGTGGACATCACGGCGGTGGATTATCCGGGCCGCGCCAAGCGCTTTGACATGGTTTATCATTTCCTCAGCATGTACCAGAACCACCGCATCCGTTTGCGCGTGGCGGTGCGCGAAAAGGATATGGTGCCGTCTTTGGTGGATATCCACCCCTCGGCCAACTGGTTTGAGCGCGAAGTGTTCGACATGTTCGGGATTCTGTTTTCGGGCCATCCCGATCTGCGCCGCATCCTCACGGATTACGGGTTTCGCGGCCATCCGCTGCGCAAGGATTTCCCGACAACCGGCTATACCGAAGTGCGCTATGACGAGGCGCAAAAGCGCGTGGTCTATGAACCTGTGAAACTGGTTCAGGAATACCGCCAGTTCGATTTCATGTCGCCTTGGGAGGGTGCCGAATACATCCTGCCCGGTGATGACAAGGTGGAGGCCAAGTAATGGGCGGTTTCTGGTGGTTGATCTTGTCTGCACTGACAGCAATCCCGATGCTGAAGCTGCTGCCGTTCTTTGGCATCAATAAATACTGGGCGGCTGTGTGCCTGATCCCGCTGGGCACGATTGCCCTGCTGTGGTGGATGGGCCTCAAGCTGCAAGAGTTGGAGAAGCTGTGATGATTGCGTTTGTGAACACACTGAGGGCCGCGCTGTTTGGCCTGCGTCAAGAATTGCCAATCCGCGTGCGGGTACAAGACGGGAATCCAAAGCCGGACATATTTGCCCGCCCCCGCGCAGGAGACAAAGGATGATGGACGGCGATATGCGCACAAACACCTATGACGACGGTTCTACCGATGCTGTGACGGGTGAACAGAAAATCCGCAATTTCAACATCAACTTTGGCCCGCAACACCCTGCGGCGCACGGGGTTTTGCGTCTGGTGCTGGAACTGGACGGCGAAATCGTTGAACGCTGTGATCCGCATATTGGCCTGCTGCACCGTGGCACTGAAAAGCTGATGGAAAGCCGGACCTATCTGCAGAACCTGCCGTATTTCGACCGGTTGGATTATGTTGCGCCGATGAATCAGGAACACGCTTGGTGTTTGGTGATTGAAAAGCTGACCAATACACCAGTGCCGCGCCGTGCCTCACTGATCCGGGTGCTGTATTCTGAAATCGGCCGGGTGTTGAACCACCTGTTGAACGTGACCACACAGGCGCTGGATGTGGGGGCGCTGACGCCGCCGCTCTGGGGGTTTGAGGAACGCGAAAAACTGATGGTGTTCTACGAGCGTGCCTGTGGCGCGCGTTTGCACGCGGCCTATTTCCGCCCCGGTGGGGTCCATCAGGATCTGCCCGAAGACCTGATTGACGATATCGAAACATGGGCCAATGAATTCCCCAACCTGCTGGCGGACATTGACGGGTTGCTGACCGAAAACCGGATTTTCAAACAGCGTAACGTCGATATTGGCGTGGTCACGGAACAGGACATTCTGGATTACGCCTTTAGCGGTGTGATGGTGCGGGGGTCTGGCTTTGCTTGGGATCTGCGCCGTTCACAGCCCTATGAATGTTATGACGAATTCGACTTCCAAATTCCGGTTGGCAAAAACGGCGATTGTTTCGACCGCTACCTGTGCCGCATGGAGGAAATGCGCCAGTCGGTGCATATCATCCATCAGGCGATTGCCAAGTTGCGCGCGCCCGAGGGCAAAGGCGATATTCTGGCGCGGGGCAAGATCACGCCGCCGTCCCGCACCGCGATGAAGACGGATATGGAAAGTCTGATCCACCACTTCAAACTATATACCGAAGGGTTTCACGTTCCTGCGGGCGAAGTGTACTGCGCGGTTGAGGCGCCGAAGGGCGAATTTGGCGTCTATCTGGTGGCGGACGGGTCCAACAAACCGTACCGCGCCAAAATCCGCGCCCCGGGCTATCCGCATTTGCAGGCGATGGACCACATCAGCAAAGGCCACCAACTGGCGGATGTTGCTGCGATCATCGGCACCATGGACGTGGTGTTCGGCGAGATTGACCGCTGAACATGCGGCATTCTTCCGTTCACCCTTTTGAAAATACGCTTGGCGGGTCCGATGCCCGTCATTCAAACGAAGGCTAGAGACTATGCTGCGCCGTTTGCACCACGAACAACCCGAAAGCTTTGCCTTTACCCCTGCCAATCAGGCATGGGCCCAAGGGCAGATCACCAAATACCCCGAAGGCCGTCAGGCCAGCGCGATCATTCCCCTGCTGTGGCGGGCGCAGGAACAGGAGGGATGGTTGTCGCGCCCTGCAATTGAACATGTCTCTGATATGCTGGGCTTGGCTTACATTCGCGGTCTTGAGGTGGCGACGTTCTATTTCATGTTCCAGCTGCAACCTGTCGGGTCGGTCGCGCATATCCAGATTTGCGGCACCACAACCTGTATGATTTGCGGGGCCGAAGATCTGGTATCCCTGTGCAAGGAACGCATTGCCCCCAACGCCCATGAATTGTCCGCAGATGGCAAATTTTCCTGGGAAGAGGTTGAATGCCTTGGGGCCTGTGCCAATGCGCCGATGGCCCAGATCGGCAAGGATTATTACGAAGACCTGACGCGCGACAAGCTGCTTGCGCTGCTGGATGATTTGGCTGCTGGCAAGGTGCCGGTGCCCGGCCCGCAGAATGGCCGCTATGCCGCAGAACCCCTGAGCGGTCTGACCAGCCTGACCGGCCATGACAGCGGCAAGACCCAATATAATGCCAGCGCCCAATTGGCGGTGGATATTGGCGATACCGTCAAACGTATCGACGGCACCGAAGTGCCGTTGCTGACGCCGTGGTTGAAAGGCGCAAACGCCGATAAGAAACCTGCCGCCAAGCCCGCGAAAGTCAAGCCCGCGCAAGCCAAGTCCGCGAAAGCCAAGGCCAAGCGCGCCGTGGGCGACAGTTCTGACAAACATTCAGAAACCCAAGGCGAGGCCCCCAATACCAAAGCCGCTGCCAAGCCGGATACGGGCAGTGCCGCACCATCTGCGGGGAAAAAACCCCGCACCATGAAAGCGGCCCGCAAGGCCGGCGCGGATGATCTGAAGATGATCAAAGGTGTTGGTCCGAAACTGGAAACCCTGCTGAACAGCATGGGCTATTTCCACTATGACCAGATCGCGAAATGGGACGCCGAAGCCGTGGCTTGGGTGGATGAAAATCTAGAAGGCTTCAAAGGCCGCGTCAGCCGCGACAATTGGGTGGATCAGGCAATGAAACTGGCTGCTGGTGAGGAAACAGAATTTTCCGCACGGGCCAGCAAAGGGAATATCTACAAAGACTAAGGCAAAAATAAACAACGGGAAAAGGGAACAAGATGACAGATAATGCCGAACGCGCCGCCTGTGCGCGCACCTGCTGGATCATGGGCGCCATTGGCGGTCTGGTCTGCGCATTCCTGCTGCTTGTTCTTTTTGGCTGGTCGTTTTTTGCCGCGCTTTTTGGCGGGATCGTGGGCGCGATTATCCTTGGCTATCTGTTGATCAAATACCGCTGCACCGGCAGTGGGCCTGCGGTGTCAGCGCCGCCACCCGCGCAAACGGATGCAACAAAAGCCGCCGGCGGGACAGCGCCATCTGCCGCAGGCGGCACAGCGGTAACGGCCCCGGTTGCGGCGGCAACGGCGCATACCGCGTCGGCCCCGATGCCGGCGGTCACCTTGCCACCGGCTGAACCTGCCGCAGCGGTTGAAAAAACCGCCGCACCCGCCAAGGCCAAGGCAAAGGCGGCGGCAAAGCCAAAAGCAAGCGCTAAACCAAAAGCGGCGGCGAAACCTGCCGCAGCACCCAAAGCCGCCGCAAAAACAGCCCCGGCGAAACCCAAACGCGCCGCTGTGGCCACAGATGGCAAACCCGAATTGCTGGACGCGCCCCGCGCCACGGGAGCCGATGATCTTAAACTGATCAGCGGCGTTGGTCCGAAGCTGGAGCAAACCCTGAACGAATTGGGCATCTGGCATTTTGATCAGCTGGCCGGATTGCGCAAAAAAGAAATCACCTGGGTTGATGACCGCCTGCGTTTCAAAGGCCGGATCGAACGGGACGGATGGATCAATCAGGCCAAGATTCTGGCCAAAGGCGGCGAGACCGAATTCTCGAAGCGTAAAAAGAAATAGACCGGAGCCCCCTCCAGATGCGCCAGAACAGTGACAAAGCGATTGCACGCAAAGGCCAGAGTGTTGCTCTGGTCATTGCAGTGACAATGGTGCTGTGGTTGATCGCGCAATGGGCGGCACCGGCGCTGGGACTGCCGGGGCGTTTTGCGTTCCTGTTCGATTTTGCAGCCCTTGCCGCGCTGTTTTGGGCGTTGGTGGTAAGTTATCAGATATGGCAGGCCCGTCAGGCCGCCAAAGAAAGTGAATAGGTAGGCATCATGCTTCAGGATAAAGACCGCATTTTTACCAATATCTACGGCATGCATGACCGTACCCTGAAAGGTGCGCAGGCGCGGGGCCATTGGGACGGCACGGCGGGCATCATCAAAAAGGGCCGTGACTGGATCATTGACCAGATGAAAGCCTCGGGGCTGCGCGGCCGTGGCGGTGCGGGTTTCCCGACCGGTTTGAAATGGTCTTTCATGCCCAAGGAAAGCGATGGTCGTCCGGCCTATCTGGTCATCAATGCCGATGAATCCGAACCGGGCACCTGTAAGGACCGCGAGATCATGCGCCATGATCCGCATACATTGATCGAGGGCTGTCTGATCGCCAGTTTCGCGATGAATGCCAATGCCTGTTACATCTATATTCGCGGCGAATATATCCGCGAACGCGAGGCCCTGCAGGCCGCGATCGACGAAGCCTATGACGCCGGATTGCTGGGCAAGAACGCGGCCAAATCCGGGTGGGATTTCGATCTTTATGTGGCGCATGGGGCAGGGGCCTATATCTGCGGCGAGGAAACCGCCCTGCTGGAAAGCCTTGAAGGCAAGAAAGGCATGCCGCGGATGAAGCCGCCGTTCCCGGCGGGGGCAGGTTTGTATGGGTGCCCGACCACTGTGAACAATGTCGAATCCATCGCCGTGGTGCCAACCATCCTGCGCCGCGGGCCGGAATGGTTTGCCGGTTTTGGCCGTCCCAATAACGCGGGTACCAAATTGTTTGCGATTTCCGGCCACGTCAACAACCCCTGCGTGGTTGAAGAGGCGATGTCGATTTCCTTTGAGGAACTGATCGAAACCCATTGTGGCGGCATTCGCGGCGGATGGGGCAACCTCAAGGCGGTAATCCCGGGGGGATCGTCCGTCCCGATGATCCCCGGTGCGCAGATGAAAGACGCGATCATGGATTTTGATTATCTGCGCGAACAACGCTCCGGGCTTGGTACGGCGGCGGTGATCGTGATGGACAATTCGACCGATGTGATCAAAGCGATCTGGCGTCTGGCGAAATTTTACAAACACGAAAGCTGTGGCCAATGCACGCCCTGCCGCGAAGGCACGGGGTGGATGATGCGGGTGATGGACCGTCTGGTGACTGGCGATGCGGAACCCGAAGAAATCGACATGTTGCTGGATGTAACCAAACAGGTTGAGGGCCACACCATCTGCGCGCTTGGCGATGCGGCGGCATGGCCTATTCAAGGTCTGATCCGGCATTTCCGTGACGAAATCGAAGACCGGATCAAACATAAACGCACCGGACGCGTTTCAGCAGTGGCGGCAGAATAATGGAACTCTTTGAAGCATATAACCACGCGATCTTGTCGCTGGCGCTTTGGGCGTTGATCGTGACATTCCTGTCTGGGGCATCCACGGTTGGGCGCAGCGCCGAAAAACGTTGTGACTGTGGCAAACCCAAGCGCGATTATTCCGATGTGGTGTACCGCCGCGAACGGGCGTTTATGAATGCGGTTGAATCCTCTGGCCCGTTTATTGCGTCCACAGTCGCAGCCATTCTTGCAGGGGCGCCGTCGTTCTGGGTGAACCTGCTGGCCTCTGTGGCGATTGTTGCGCGGCTGGTCATGGTTGCGGTGCATATCGGCACTGAGAACCAAGCCCTGCGGTCGGCCAGTTTTGTGGTTGGCTGGGTGTGCATGATCGCAATGGCCCTCTTGGCCGTCTTTGCGGTTCTGTGATGTAATGCAACAGCCTGCGGGGCATCATCTGGCCGAGTTGAACCTCGGTATTCTCAAATACGATTGGGATGATCCGCGGGTGCAGGATTTTGTGAACGGGCTTGATCTGGTGAACGGGGTGGCGCAGCGGGCAGAGGGTTTTGTCTGGATGATGAACCCTGACGATATGGATCACGCACAAAAAGATGCCAGTGGCGTGATGGGCGGCAATCCACGGATGGCCTCCACCCTGTCGGTTTGGGACAGCGTTGAAACGCTGGAACATTTTGTCTGGAACACGGTTCACAAGCGGTTTTATGACCGCAAGGATGATTGGTATGACATGGGTGTGTCGCTGCGCTTTGCGATGTGGTGGGTGCCTGTGGGGCACCGGCCAGATATGAATGAGGCGATGGCGCGGTTTCGGCATCTGGAACAACAGGGCGACAGTGATCATGCCTTTGGCTGGTCGCATGTCAAACGGGCGCAGCTTTGGAAAACCAAAACCTGCGGGATCGGGGCGGTGGCCTGATGGCATCGTCGGGTATAATGAATAACGGGCAAATCGGGGCCGGATATCACGGCCTGCGGATGTGGCGGAGAAAGTGAAAATGAAAAAACTGATCCCGGTTGTGATTGCGGCGGCGCTTGTGGCGGGCTGTGCCGACAAATCCAAATTGACCCCGTTCGAGGGTTTCTATTTCCGCACCAAAGTTGGCAAGGTCGACAAGCGGCTGGATCTGTTCACCGTCACGGTGCGCGATGCATCGCAATCCGCAGAGGGCGCATTGCAGGCAGGCACCCATGCCGGGATTTCCCATTGTGTGCGCTATTACGGCAGTTCCGATATTGATTGGACCGTCGGCCCCGACGCCCCCGCAGATCAGCTGCGGATCATAGACGACAGGTTGGTTTTGAGCGGGGCATGCCCGCAGTAATTTTTTGGCAGGTAAAATCTGCCAAGGGCTTTGCATTCGAGGATGTTATTGCCTATCAGACACCCAAAACCCCATGTGCAAGACGGGCCAATCCGCCCAAACCACATGAGGAGAAGTGAGAATGCGATTTATCGTGATTGCCATGACCGGACTTTCATTGATGGCTGCCCCAGCCATGTCCAAGCCGCCCCTGCGCGACATGGCCGTGATTGATGATGCGCTGCTGGATCTTGGGATTGCTGACCAGATCCGCAAAAATTGTCCGTCAATATCGGCCAGACTGTTGAAAGCAGTGACTTTTGTTTGGGACATCAAGGCGCAGGCGCGTGCATTGGGCTATTCCGAGGCAGAGATAGACGCCTATGTGGACAGCGACGCCGAAAAAGACCGGATGCGCGCCCGCGGGGGGGCGTTTTTCAAGGCAAGGGGGGTCGATACTTCTGACCCGCAAAGCTATTGTGCGCTAGGACGTGCAGAGATTCAAAAATCGAGCCGGATCGGTTCGTTACTGAAAGCGAAGTGAGCATATGAGCGATATCCGCAAGATCATCATCGACGGCAAGGAAATCGAAGTCGATGGGGCGATGACCCTCATTCAGGCCTGTGAACAGACCGGCGTTGAAGTGCCGCGTTTCTGTTATCACGAGCGCCTGTCGATTGCCGGTAACTGCCGGATGTGTCTTGTCGAAGTTGTCGGCGGCCCGCCCAAACCTGCGGCCTCTTGTGCGATGCAGGTGCGCGATCTGCGCCCCGGTCCCGAAGGCCAGCCGCCGGTGGTGAAAACCAATTCACCGATGGTCAAAAAGGCCCGCGAGGGCGTGATGGAATTTCTGTTGATCAACCACCCGCTGGATTGTCCGATCTGTGATCAGGGCGGCGAATGCGATCTGCAGGATCAGGCGATGGCCTATGGGGTGGATTTCAGCCGCTTCCGCGAACCCAAACGCGCCACCGAAGATCTGGATCTGGGTCCATTGGTTGAAACCCATATGACCCGCTGTATTTCCTGCACCCGTTGTGTGCGCTTTACCACCGAAGTTGCGGGCATTCACCAGATGGGCCAGACGGGCCGGGGGGAAGACGCTGAAATCACCGCCTATCTCGGGCAGACCCTTGATAGCAACATGCAGGGCAACATCATTGATTTGTGTCCTGTGGGCGCTTTGGTGTCCAAACCCTATGCCTTTACGGCGCGGCCTTGGGAATTGTCCAAAACCGAAAGCATTGATGTGATGGATGCGCTTGGTTCCAACATCCGTGTGGATACCAAAGGCCGCGAAGTGATGCGGATTTTGCCGCGCAACCATGATGGTGTGAACGAAGAGTGGATTTCCGACAAAACCCGTTTTGTCTGGGACGGTCTGCGCCGCCAGCGTCTTGATACGCCATATATCCGCGAGAACGGCAAGCTGCGCAAAGCCGACTGGCCCGAAGCCCTGGCCGCTGTGGCCGCCGCGATGAAGGGTAAAAAAGTTGCCGGTTTGATTGGGGATCTGTCCTCGGTCGAGGCGGCATTTGCCCTCAAGCAGTTGATCGAGGGGCAGGGCGGTTCTGTGGAATGCCGCACCGATGGCGCGAAACTGCCCGCGGGCAACCGGTCGGGCTATGTCGGCACCGCCAAGATCGAAGACATCGACAGCGCCGAGGCGATCATGCTGATCGGGGCCAACCCCGCGATCGAAGCGCCGGTGTTGAACGCGCGTATCCGCAAGGCATGGACCAAGGGTGCCGGCATCGGTGTGGTGGGTCCAAAAGCCGATCTGACCTATGAAAACATGCATATTGGCGATGATCCCAGCATCCTGTCTGAATTGCTGGGCCGTGATCATGCAGAGGTGCAGGGCAAACACTCGGTTATCATCATCGGTCAGGCGGCATTGGCCCGCGAAGACGGGGCCGCGGTTCTGGCCGAAGCCATGGCATTGGCCGAGGCGACAAAATCAACCTTTATGGTGCTGCACAGCGCCGCGGGCCGTGTGGGCGCCATGGACATTGGCGCGACGTCGGAGAATGGCATCAGTGACGTTCTGGGCGCAGAGGTGATTTACAATCTGGGCGCGGATGAGGGGGACATTCCGGCAGGGCCGTTTGTGATCTATCAGGGATCACATGGGGATCGCGGGGCGCATCGCGCCGACATTATCCTGCCCGGTGCCGCCTATACCGAAGAACCCGGCGTGTTTGTGAACACCGAAGGGCGTCCGCAAATCGCCCAACGTGCCGGATTTGCCCCGGGTCAAGCCAAGGAAAACTGGGCGATTCTGCGGGCCTTGTCGGCGGAACTGGGCATGGTGTTGCCGTTTGATTCGATAGCGGTGCTGCGTCAGCAACTGGTGGCGGCGCATCCGCATCTGGGGGATCTGGATGTGGTGGCAGAAAATCACTGGCAGCCAGAGGCACGCGGCAAGATCACCAGCGCGCCTTTTGACAGCGCCCTCAAGGATTTCTATCTGTCCAACCCGATTGCGCGGGCCAGTGAATTGATGGCGGAACTGTCATCAAATGCCGCTGCACGGCGCGCCGCCGCACCAATGGCGGCGGAGTGAAGCGGATGGTTGCCCTGCTTCCTCTGGCGCTGGGTGCTTGCGAACCGCAGGTGCCCACAGCCGAGGATTTCATTCCCGATTATAAAGGGGTGGAAACCAAACTGCTTGAGGGCGATCTGGTGCAATTCAATGTGGCAATGACCAAGGCGCAGGGCACAAAAGACGTGTCAGATTATGCCAGATGCGCAGCGGCGCAGTACACGTTAATCCGGGGTTACGGTTTTGCGCGTCATGTCCGCACAAATGTGAGCCAAGAGGGTGGCATATGGCGGGCAGATGCTGTTTACACGATCTCGCCGAGCCTGCCACGCGGCTTGAGGACAATTGATGCTGAAGTGACTGCACAGGATTGTGCAGAACGCGGCATACCGACGGTGTGAGGGACTATGTCTGATTTCTTTTACAACACGGGACTGGGCATTGCCTTGCTGACATTGGGGCAGGTTCTGTTGATCCTTTTGCCGCTGTTGGTGGCGCTGGCCTTTCTCATGTATGCGGACCGCAAAATCTGGGCCGCTGTGCAAATGCGGCGCGGCCCGAACGTGGTGGGGGTCTTTGGCCTGCTGCAAAGTTTCGCGGATCTGCTGAAATATGTGGTCAAGGAAGTGGTGGTGCCTGCGGGCGCTGACAAACCGGTGTTTTTCCTTGCGCCGCTGGTGTCGCTGGTGATGGCGCTGATTGCCTGGGCGGTGATCCCCTTTAACGAAGGGTGGATCCTGTCAGATATCAACGTCGCGATCTTGTATGTTTTTGCGGTGTCTTCGCTTGAGGTCTATGGCGTGATCATGGGCGGCTGGGCGTCGAATTCCAAATACCCTTTCCTCGGCTCCCTGCGTTCTGCGGCGCAGATGATTTCTTACGAAGTCTCCATCGGGTTGATCATCATCGGGGTGATCCTGTCGACCGGATCCATGAACTTTAGCGCCATTGTGAATGCACAGGACGGCGACTGGGGTTTGTTCAACTGGTATTTCCTGCCGCATTTCCCGATGTTGTTCCTGTTCTTTATCTCGGCCTTGGCCGAAACCAACCGCCCGCCTTTTGACCTTCCCGAAGCGGAATCAGAACTGGTTGCGGGCTATCAGGTTGAATATTCCTCCACGCCGTTCCTGTTGTTCATGATCGGTGAACTGGTGGCCGTGGTGTTGATGTGTGCCTTGGTATCGCTGCTGTTCTTCGGGGGCTGGTTGTCACCGGTGCCGTTCTTGCCGGATGGTTTCTTTTGGATGTTCATCAAGATGCTGTTTGTCTTCTTCATGTTCTCCATGGTGAAGGCGATCACGCCGCGCTACCGCTATGACCAACTGATGCGTCTGGGGTGGAAGGTGTTCTTGCCGTTCAGCCTGTTCTGGGTGGTGTTTGTGGCCTTTGCGGCAAAGTTTGATTGGTTCTGGGGTGTCTATGCCCGTTGGACGGTAGGGGGCTGATATGACGCAGATCGATTACACCCGCGCGGCAAAGTATTTTCTGCTGCAGGATTTTGCCAAAGGCATGATGCTGGGGCTGAAATATATGTTCCGGCCCAAGGCGACATTGAATTATCCCCATGAAAAGGGGCCATTGTCCCCGCGTTTTCGTGGTGAACATGCGCTGCGCCGCTATCCCAATGGCGAAGAACGCTGCATCGCCTGTAAGCTTTGCGAGGCGATCTGTCCTGCACAGGCGATCACCATTGATGCCGAACCGCGCGAGGATGGCAGCCGCCGCACCACGCGCTATGACATCGACATGACCAAATGCATCTATTGCGGTTTCTGCCAAGAAGCCTGTCCTGTGGATGCGATTGTCGAAGGGCCGAACTTTGAGTTTTCAACCGAAACCCGCGAAGAGCTGTATTACGACAAGGCAAAATTGCTGGACAACGGCGACCGCTGGGAATCCGAAATTGCCCGCAACCTCGACATGGATGCACCCTACCGATGAGTGATCCCAAAAATCCTTTTGACGCGATGATGAGCCAAGCGCAGGAAATGGCCAAAGCCTTTCCGGCGATGGATGCTTTCACGCCCAAGGGCTTTGAGGCGATGATGGGCACAATGCCCAAAGACATGATGGAAATGATGTTCGGCAATACGCTGAACGAAGGCGGGCTTGATGCCCGGATACGGCTGTTGCTGACCTTGGCGGGATTGACCATGCAGGGCGCCCAAAACGATGTGGCCCTGCGCCAGACCGTGCGCCATGCGCTGGCGGCCGGCGCCACCAAGCAACATATCGTAGAAACCATCGGACAGATGTCGGTGTTCGCCGGCATCCCCGCAATGACCCGTGCGCTGGAATTGGCGCAGGCGGTGCTGGACGAAAAAGAGGACGACGCATGAGTGTCTTTTCATTCTATCTGTTTGCAACCTGCGTGATCGCGGGCGGGCTTTTCACTGTGATCAGCCGCAATCCCGTGCATTCGGTGCTCTGGTTGATTCTGGCGTTCCTCAGTTCTGCGGGGCTGTTTGTGCTGCTGGGTGCGGAATTTGTCGCGATGCTGCTGGTCATTGTCTATGTCGGTGCTGTGGCGGTGTTGTTCCTGTTTGTGGTGATGATGCTGGATGTCGATTTTGCCGAACTCAAGGCCGAAATGGCGCGCTATATGCCGCTGGCCTTGCTGATCGGTCTGGTGATCCTGATGCAATTTGTCATGGCCTTTGGCGCATGGGAAAGCAACGCCGCCGCCGAAGGGCTGCGCAGGCAGGTGACCAACCCTGAGGTGTTCAACACACAGGCGCTGGGGATGATCCTTTATGATCAGTATTTCCTGCTGTTCCAGTTGGCGGGTCTGATCCTGCTGGTGGCGATGATCGGTGCGATTGTGCTGACACTGCGTCACCGTGTGGACGTGAAACGCCAGAACGTGGTGGCGCAGATGATGCGTGATCCGGCCAAGGCGATGGAATTGAAAGACGTGAAACCGGGGCAGGGGCTGTAGGCCGCTGACATTCGGAAAAATCGGAAGTTTTCTGCAATACGCAGACAGCGCAAGACGGAAAGTGTAAGAAAAGATGATCGGACTTGAACATTATCTGACAGTGGCGGCGACGCTGTTTGTCATTGGCATCTTCGGGCTTTTCCTGAACCGCAAGAATGTGATCATCCTGCTGATGAGCATCGAATTGATGCTCTTGGCGGTGAACATAAACTTTGTCGCTTTCTCCAGTTTTCTGGGGGATCTTGTCGGGCAGGTTTACACGCTGTTTGTCCTGACTGTGGCTGCGGCAGAGGCGGCGATCGGCCTTGCCATTCTGGTCTGTTTCTTCCGTAACCGCGGTACGATCGCGGTGGAAGATGTCAACGTGATGAAGGGCTGAGACCATGGAAACCACAATTCTCTTTGCCCCCTTGGTCGGCGCATTGATTTCTGGCTTTGGCTGGAAGATCATCGGCGAACGTCCGGCACAAATGATTGCCTCTGGCCTGTTGTTTCTGGCGGCGGCGCTCAGCTGGGTGGTTTTCCTCAGCTTTGAAGGGCCAACCGAACACATTCAGATCCTGCGCTTTATCGAAAGCGGCAGCCTGAGCACCGATTGGTCGATCCGCCTGGACCGTCTGACCGCGATCATGCTGATTGTGGTGACAACGGTGTCCAGCCTCGTGCACCTTTATTCATTCGGCTATATGGCCCATGACGACAACTTTGGTGCAAACGAAAGCTATCGCGCCCGGTTCTTTGCCTATCTGTCGTTCTTTACCTTTGCGATGCTGATGCTGGTGACGTCCGACAACCTTGTGCAGATGTTCTTTGGCTGGGAAGGCGTTGGCGTGGCCTCGTATTTGCTGATCGGGTTCTATTACAAGAAACCCAGCGCAAATGCCGCCGCGATCAAGGCTTTTGTGGTCAACAGGGTTGGTGACTTTGGTTTTGCGCTGGGGATTTTTGCGCTGTTCTTTATGACGGACAGCATCCGCTTTGATGATATCTTTGCCGCAGCCCCTGATCTGGCCCACCAGACCATCGGGTTTCTCTGGTCCGACTGGAACGCCGCCAATCTGATTGCCTTCCTGTTGTTTATCGGCGCGATGGGGAAATCGGCGCAATTGTTCCTGCACACCTGGTTGCCCGACGCGATGGAAGGCCCGACACCTGTGTCGGCGCTGATCCACGCTGCGACAATGGTGACGGCAGGGGTTTTCCTGGTCTGCCGGATGTCACCGCTGATGGAATTTGCGCCACAGGCAATGGCCTTTGTCACTGTGATTGGTGCGTCCACAGCATTTTTTGCCGCCACTGTGGGGCTGGTTCAGACCGATATCAAACGGGTGATCGCCTATTCCACCTGTTCGCAGCTGGGCTATATGTTTGTTGCTGCGGGTGTCGGCATGTATTCCGCCGCGATGTTCCACCTTTTGACCCATGCGTTCTTCAAGGCGATGTTGTTCCTTGGGGCGGGGTCGGTGATCCATGCGATGCACCACGAGCAGGACATGAACAATTATGGCGGGTTGCGCAAAAAGATACCTTATACTTTTGCGGCGATGATGATCGGCACTTTGGCGATCACCGGGGTTGGCATCCCGCTGACCCATATCGGGTTTGCCGGTTTCCTGTCCAAGGACGCGATTATCGAAAGCGCCTGGGGCGGTGGATCTATGTACGGGTTCTGGCTGTTGGTTGTGGCCGCCGCAATGACCAGTTTCTACAGCTGGCGCCTGATGTTCCTGACGTTCTACGGTACGCCACGGGGCAACAAGCATACCCATGAACACGCCCATGAATCGCCGATGACCATGCTGATCCCGCTTGGGGTTCTGGCATTGGGCGCGGTGTTCTCCGGGATGCTCTGGTACGGCAGCTTTTTCGGCCACGCCGATGAAGTCGCTGAATTTTACGACATTCCGCTGGCGGGTGCCGTTGCCCAGGGCCATGGCGCGACTGGTGACACAGGCCACGGCGACACAGCAAGCCACGACAAAGCGGGTGATCATGCCGCCACGGCAAGCGGTGATCACGCTGCCACAGAGGGTGATCACGTTGCCCCAGGTGAAGGCGACCATCATGCAGCCTTTGGTGGCAACCCCGGCGATGGCGGCTTGTATTTCGGCCCTGACAACCATGTACTGGACGCGGCCCACGGCGCCCCGACATGGGTCAAGGTCAGCCCGTTCATTGCGATGCTGGGGGGCTTTGTCATGGCGCTGTGGTTCTACATCTGGAACCCGACCCTGCCTGCGCGTCTGGCCGCAAACCAGCAACCGCTTTATCTGTTCCTGAAAAACAAATGGTACTTTGATGAGATCTACAATGTGGTCTTTGTCGGCCCTGCCAAAGCAATTGGCCGTTTCCTGTGGAAACGTGGGGATGGCAACGTGATTGACGGCACTTTGAACGGCGTCGCCATGGGCATTATCCCTTTCTTCACCCGCCTCGCCGGTAAGGCGCAATCGGGCTACATCTTTACCTATGTCTTTGCCATGGTGATCGGGATTGCCGTTCTTGTGACATGGATGACGATGACGGGGGGGGCGCAGTAATGGACACGCATCTGCTTTCCATAGTTACCTTTATGCCTGCCTTTGCGGCGCTGATCCTTGCGGTTTTTCTGCGCGGGGATGATGCGGCGGCGGGGCGCAATGCCAAATGGCTGGCGATGATCGCCACCTCTGTGACCTTCCTGATTTCGCTGTTCATTCTGTTTGAATTTGATCCCAGCAACACGGGTTTTCAGTTTGTCGATGAGGCCGATTGGCTGCTGGGTATGAAATACCGGCTGGGTGTTGACGGGATTTCGGTCCTGTTTGTGATGCTGACCACATTTATGATGCCGCTGGTGATCGCGGCGAGCTGGAATGTGGACACCCGCGTCAAGGAATATATGATTGCCTTCCTGTTGCTGGAAACGCTGATGCTTGGCGTGTTCATGGCGCTGGATCTGGTGTTGTTCTATCTGTTCTTTGAGGCCGGGCTGATCCCGATGTTCCTGATCATCGGCATCTGGGGCGGTGCAAACCGGATCTATGCCAGCTTCAAATTCTTCCTTTATACCTTCCTTGGCTCGGTGTTGATGCTGGTGGCGATGGTTGCCATGTTCACCGAAGCGGGCACCACCTGTATTGGCGGCTGTGAGCTGAGCCTGCTGACCCATACCTTTGGATCAGAGACCTTTAGCCTGATGGGCGTGCAGATTGTCGGCGGGATGCAAACCCTGATGTTCCTTGCGTTCTTTGCCAGCTTTGCGGTGAAAATGCCGATGTGGCCGGTGCATACATGGCTGCCCGATGCCCACGTTCAGGCCCCGACTGCCGGTTCTGTGGTGCTGGCGGCGATCCTGTTGAAAATGGGCGGTTACGGTTTTCTGCGCTTCAGCTTGCCGATGTTCCCTGTCGGGTCTGATGTCATGGCACCGTTGGTGCTGTGGATGTCCGCGATCGCGATTGTCTATACTTCGCTGGTGGCGCTGGTGCAGGAAGACATGAAAAAGCTGATTGCCTATTCCTCGGTGGCGCATATGGGCTTTGTGACCATGGGGATCTTTACCGCCAACCAACAGGGCATTGACGGTGCGATTTTCCAGATGATCAGCCACGGCTTTATTTCTGGTGCGCTGTTCCTCTGTGTCGGGGTGATTTATGACCGGATGCACACCCGCGACATCGATGCCTATGGCGGTCTGGTGAACCGGATGCCGGCCTATGCGATGATCTTTATGCTGTTCACCATGGCCAATGTCGGCCTGCCGGGCACCTCTGGGTTTGTGGGTGAATTCCTGACCTTGATGGCGATTTTCCAGGTCAACACCTGGGTGGCCGCAATCGCGACCACCGGTGTGATCCTGTCTGCCGCCTATGCGCTTTGGCTTTATCGCCGTGTGGTGATGGGCGACCTGATCAAGGAAAGCCTGAAAGCCATCACAGATATGACCACGCGGGAACGCTGGATCTTTGCACCGCTGGTGGTGATGACCCTGCTGCTGGGCGTCTATCCGGCGCTGGTGCTGGATATGATCGGGCCTTCCGTATCGGCATTGATCGAGACCTACACTGTGGCACTGGGCGCGGCGGATACCGCTGTCCATGCTGCCCAAGCCACTCATTAAGAAGGACCACGCGATGATTTCCGCTGACCTGAATATCATCCTTCCCGAGATTCTGCTCTCAGCCTTTGCGCTGTTGGGGCTGATGGGGGCGGTCTATACCACCAAAGACAAGACCGGTGGCCTGCTGGTCTGGCTGACAGCGATTGTGTTTGTGCTGCTGGCCGCATGGATCGGCATGACCGGCGAAGGCACCCGTGTCGCCTTTAACGGTATGTTCATCGAAGACGGCTTTGCCCGTTTTGCCAAGGTGACAATCCTGCTGTCGGCAGCGGCGGTTCTGGTGATGTCTGAAAACTATATGAAAACCCGTGGCTTGCTGCGGTTTGAATATCCGATGCTGGTGGCATTGTCTGCGGTTGGCATGATGATGATGGTCAGCGCGGGCGATCTGATGTCGCTGTATATGGGCTTGGAACTGCAATCACTGGCATTGTATGTTGTGGCCTCGCTGCGCCGTGATTCCGTGAAATCCACCGAGGCTGGTCTGAAATACTTTGTGTTGGGCGCGCTTAGTTCCGGTGTGCTGCTCTATGGCGCCTCTTTGGTCTATGGCTATGCGGGCACCACGCTGTTTTCGGGCATCATCACCACGGCACAATCGGGCAGCGTATCGCTGGGTCTGTTGTTTGGTCTGGTGTTCCTGATTTCGGGCATGGCCTTCAAGGTGTCCGCCGTGCCGTTCCACATGTGGACACCGGATGTCTATGAAGGCTCGCCAACGCCGGTCACTGCCTTTTTTGCCACCGCACCCAAGGTGGCGGCGATGGGGCTGTTTGCGCGTGTGCTGCATGATGCCTTTGGCAATGCTGTCAACGACTGGAGCCAGATTGTCGCGCTGTTGTCGGTGCTGTCGATGTTCCTTGGCGCGATTGCTGCGATCGGCCAGACCAATATCAAACGTCTGATGGCCTTTTCCTCGATTGCCCATATGGGCTATGCCTTGATGGGGCTGGCGGCGGGCACGGCCCTGGGCGTACAGGCAATGCTGGTCTATATGGCGATCTATGTGACGATGAATGTCGGCACTTTTGCCTTTATCCTGATGATGCAGAAAGACGGTGCGCCCGTGACCGATATTGCCGCGCTGAACATGTATTCCAAACGCAATCCGGGCCGTGCCCTGGCGATGCTGGTTTTGCTGTTCTCGCTGGCGGGTGTGCCGCCGATGCTGGGCTTCTTTGGCAAATTGTATGTGCTGCGGGCCGCCTATGAGGCGGGTCTGGCATGGCTGGCGATTGCGGGCGTGATTGCCTCGGTGATCGGGGCCTATTATTATCTGCGGATCGTGTTCTACATGTACTTTGGTGAAGAACAATCCGAACCGCTGGACAATCACAATGGTGGTGTGTTGGCAGGGTTCCTGATGGTATCTGCTTTGATCATGATCGTCGGCATCGCCAATATGTTTGGTGTCGAAGGGGCCGCAGCGGCGGCGGCGGGTGCGCTTGTCAATTGACGCCATAGACCGCGCGGCGGCAACGCCGGGTTTGTGTAGATGGGTGACAGCATGACCGCCTGGCCGCAGGGCTATGGGCGGCATGTTTTTGATGTGCTGGATTCAACCCTGTCCGAAGCGGCACGGATGGCCCCGACAATGGCCGGACCAAACTGGATATTGGCACTGGAACAGACGGCGGCCCGCGGCCGGCGCGGCCGGTCCTGGACCACCCCGCGCGGCAATTTCGCAGGCACCCTGATCATGCAACGCCGCGATCCCCCTGCACAGGCGGCTTTGCGCAGCTTTGTGGCCTCGCTGGCGCTGTATCGCAGTTTTGTTGCAGTGACGGGGCAGGGCGACGCCTTTGCCCTGAAATGGCCCAATGATGTGCTGCTGCAGGGCGGCAAGGTGGCGGGGATTTTGCTGGAAAGCATCGGGGATCATCTGGTGATCGGGATTGGGGTGAACCTGGCCCATGCGCCGGATGCCAGCCAAGTGGAAGCGCGGGCGCTGACCCCGGTGTCGGTGCTGGGCGCGCTTGGCATTGACGTGGCGCCAGAGGTGTTTCTGGATGTGCTGGCGGCGGAATATGATGCGCTTGAAACCCAGTTCACCACCAATGGATTTGCCCCGATCCGGCGCGCATGGCTGTCCCATGCCGCGCGTCTGGGCGCGGTGATCACCGCCCGCACCATGCGGGATGAAACCATCGGCACCTTTGAGGATGTCGATGAAACGGGCAATCTGATCTTGCAAACGGCCAATGGCCGCGTCGCGATCACGGCGGCGGATGTCTATTTCTAATTCACAAAGGGAGGCCACGGGATGCTTCTTGCCATTGACTGCGGCAATACCAATACGGTTTTTTCAATCTGGGACGGGAAGGAATTTCTCTGTACCATGCGCACTTCGACCCATCATGCGCGCACGGCGGATGCCTATTTCACCTGGTTTTCGACGCTGCTGGATCACTACAAGATTGATCCCGACATCACCGAGGTGATCATTTCCTCAACCGTGCCACGGGTTGTGTTCAATCTGCGGGTTTTTGCAGACCAGTTTTTTGGCTGTCGTCCCATCGTTGTCGGCAAACCCGATTGCCTGTTGCCGACTGCGCCGCGTGTGGATCAAGGCACGATTGTCGGGCCGGACCGCCTGGTCAATACTGCCGGGGCCTATGATCGCCACGGCGGGAACCTGATTGTGGTGGATTTCGGCACTGCGACGACCTTTGATGTGGCGGCCTCGGACGGGGCTTATGTGGGCGGTGTGATTGCGCCGGGTGTAAATCTGTCACTCGAAGCCCTCCATATGGCCGCAGCGGCCCTGCCGCATGTGGACATTACCAAGCCACAGCGTGTAGTAGGCACCAATACCGTCGCCTGTATGCAATCGGGCGTCTTCTGGGGCTATGTCGGGCTGGTCAAAGAGATCTGCGCCCGCATCAAAGCTGAACGTGACCAGACCATGAAAATTATCGCAACGGGTGGGTTGGCCCCGCTTTTTGCGCAAACCGAAGACCTATTTGATGTCATCCAAGATGACCTGACGATGCACGGGCTGACCGTCATCCACAAGTATAACAAGGAAAATGCTGACTAATGAGCAGTGAAAGATTGATCTACCTGCCCCTCGGTGGGGCCGGTGAAATTGGCATGAATGCCTATGTCTATGGCTATGGGAAACCTGGCAAGGAGCGGCTGATTGTCGTCGACCTTGGCGTGGCCTTTCCCGACATGGACAGCAGCCCCGGTGTGGATTTGATCCTGCCGGATATTGCCTGGCTGAAAGAGCGCCGTGACCAGATTGAGGCGATATTCATCACCCACGCCCATGAAGACCACATCGGCGCCGTGGCCCATAGCTATGACATGCTGCGCGCGCCGATCTATGCGCGCCGCTTTACCGCCAATATCGCGCATCGCAAGATGTCCGAACATGGCCACCCTGAAGACGCGGTCACTGTTGTGGGGGCGTACCCCGAGCAGATCAAGGCCGGGCCGTTCACGATCAGCTTTTTGCCGATCTCGCATTCGATCCCTGAATCCTCGGCGATGGTGATTGATACACCTGCGGGCCGGGTGATCCATTCTGGTGACTTCAAGATCGACATGACGCCGGGTGTTGGCGAAGCCTATGATCCCGAGCTTTGGGCCGAAGTCTGTAAAGACGGCGTTAAGGCGCTGGTCTGTGACAGTACCAATGTGTTTTCGCCGCTGCCGGGACGTTCCGAAGTGACCGTTGGGCCGGAAATCGAAAAGCTGGTCTCCAGTGCCGAGGGCATGGTTGTTGCCACGACATTTGCCTCCAATGTGGCGCGGGTGAAAACCCTTGCTGTGGCGGGTGACAAGGCAGGCCGTTCGATTGTCTTGTTGGGCCGCGCGATGAAACGCATGGTCGAAGCCGCACTTGAAACCGGCGTTATGAAAGATTTCCCCAAGGTCATCAGCCCAGAAGAGGCGCGCGCGGTGCCACGGGAAAACCTGATGTTGCTGGTCACCGGATCGCAGGGCGAACGCCGTGCCGCTTCGGCGCAATTGGCACGGGGCAAATATCAGGGCATAGAAATGAAACAGGGCGATTTGTTCCTGTTTTCCTCGAAAACCATTCCGGGCAATGAACGGGGCGTGATCCGCATCATCAACCAATTCTCTGAAAAGGGTGTGGATGTGGTGGACGACAGTTCCGGCCTTTACCACGTGTCAGGCCATGCCAACCGTCCTGATCTGGAAACCCTGCATGATGTTGTTAAACCACAGATTTTGATCCCGATGCACGGCGAACACCGGCATCTGCGCGAACATACCAAAATTGCCGATGCCAAAGGTATCAAAGGTGTCTTGGCGGTGAACGGGATGATGATTGATCTGTCCGGGAATGAGCCAAAAGTGGCCGAATACATCGAAACCGGCCGGACCTATCTGGATGGATCGGTGCAGATCGGTGCCTTGGACGGCGTTGTACGTGACCGGATTCGCATGGCGCTAAACGGTCATGTGACGGTGACGGTGATCATGGATACAGATGACGAACCTCTGGGCGATCCCTGGGTCGATATGATGGGCATGCCGGAAACCGGCAAATCCAACGCGCCGCTGGTTGATGTGCTGGAACAGGATCTTAGCCAATGGCTGGGCCGTTCCAAAGCCGCCACGCTGCGCGATGATTCCAAACTGCACGAGGGCCTGAAACGGGTGGTGCGTCAATCCGCACAGAACGAGATCGGCAAAAAACCCGAAGTCACAATTGTGGTCAGCCGCCTGAGCTGATCCAGGTGATCGTGAAACGCAAAAGGCCCCGAAGTGAATGCGGGGCCTTTTTTATGTGGTGCAATCCGCTGTGACCGGATCGGGGGCGTCGCTTAAGACGCGCCGCGACGGTCCTCAAAGCTGAGGCCGATGAATTCGGGGGTGTGATCGCCCAATCCAATAACCTGATGGCCGCCCCGGTCATTTTTGCTGCGGTTGTTGCGGTTGTCATTGCGGCCACGGGAATTGTCGCGGCTGCCTTTGTCTGACGTGTTGTTGTTGTTAGTGCGGTCCCGATTGTCCTGCGGTTTCGGGGCAGGGGTGCTTTCGGCGCGCTGATGCTGCTGCTGGGGCGCTGCAGCTGTCGGCGCTTCGGGCTTGGGCGCGTCGGCTTTTGCAGCCTCGGGTTTGGCGGTTTCCACTGGTTTGCGGCTGCGCGAACGGGTGCGCTTTGGCTTTGCACTGTTGTCATCAGCGGGTTTTGCATCTGCGGGTTTTACCGTTTCTGCAGGGGCTGTTGGCGCTGGCGTGCCCGTAGAAAGCAGGTTTTCCAGACGCGGGATTTCACGCTGGACCAGACGTTCCACATCTTCGAGGTTCTTTTCGTCACGCGGTGTGCAGATCATGATCGCGGTGCCATCACGGCCCGCGCGGCCGGTCCGGCCAATGCGATGCACATAGTCTTCGGCGTGGCTGGGCACATCAAAGTTGAACACATGGCTGACCGAAGGCACATCAAGGCCACGGGCGGCCACATCAGAGGCCACAAGAAAGCGCAATGATCCCTCGCGGAAACCTTCCAACGTGCGTGTGCGTTGGCTTTGATCCAGATCACCGTGGATCGGCGCGGCATCATAGCCGTATTTTTTCAATGACTTGGCAACAATGTCCACATCCATCTTGCGGTTGCAGAACAAAATCGCATTGGTCAGCTTGTCACCTTCGGCGTCGATCAAGGCCCGCAGCAACTTGCGCTTTTCAGAGGCTTCACGATCTTTGCGTGACCCTTTGAACATCACGACACCCTGGGCGATGTTTTCACCAGTGGTGGCCTGACGCGCAACTTCGATGCGTTCGGGGTTGCTGAGGAATGTATTGGTGATGCGTTCAATTTCCGGGGCCATCGTGGCCGAGAAAAACAACGTCTGGCGGGTAAAGGGCGTGAGGCCGAAAATCCGCTCGATATCGGGAATGAACCCCATGTCCAGCATCCTGTCGGCTTCGTCCACCACCATGACTTTCACGTCATTCAGGATCAGCTTGCCACGCTCGAAATGGTCCAGCAAACGGCCCGGTGTTGCGATCAGAACGTCAACGCCTTTGTCGATCAGCAGGTCTTGTTCCTTGAACGACACGCCACCAATCAGCAGCGCCTTGGTCAGTTTGACGTGTTTGGCATAGGTGTCAAAGTTTTCGGCAACCTGCGCGGCCAATTCCCGCGTGGGGCATAAAACCAGCGAACGCGGCATCCGCGCGCGGGCCCGTCCACGGGCCAAAAGCGTGATCATCGGCAGGGTAAAGCTGGCGGTTTTGCCCGTGCCGGTCTGGGCAATACCCAGAACATCGCGCCCTGCGAGCGCGGGGGGAATTGCGCCCGCCTGAATTGGGGTTGGGGTCTCGTACCCGGCCTCTTCAACGGCTTTGAGTACTTTTGGATTGAGATTGAGATCAGAGAATTTTGTCATGTGTATCCGGGTTAAGCGGACTCACTAGGCCCGCAGCAGCAATCCATGTCGGCCCGCATGGCCCAAGGGACGGCCCTCTGGCCGCTACATGTTGCGTTCGCATAGCAACTTGATGCTATCGCGTCAAACAGATGTGACTTTACAGCGGTTTGTCAGAAAAATGGAGGGACAATGTTGCCTTTAAACCCAGATTAACCCGTTTCAAGAGACAATGCCGGGCCAGTTTCTCCCGCAATACGGGAGTGTCGCAGCAGACCTCGGTAAAGAAATGTCGCAATCCCGCCTCGCCGTCTTCGGCTTCGATCATCTGGAACACCTCATGCATCGACAATCCGCCTTTGTCATGCGGGCGGTTGGGGGCCAGTTCGGGGCGGTATGATCCTTTTTCCAGCCGATAGCGATAACCGGCAATCCAGCTTTCCCATGATGTGGCATGCAAATGCGCCAGATCAATGCCCGCCTGTTGTTGTGGCCCGGTTAACATCCCGCCGTTCTGGAACACGTTATGAATTTGGACACGTATATCTGCTAACCCGGTGCGGATAAAAACCTTGCCCGCCAGATGGCTTAGAAACCCGCCTTTCAGGTACGCGCCATAGGTTGGATAGAGATCGGCAGTGATGGCCTCGCGGTCCGGCCCGTTGGGAATGAACGCTTTGAACGCAGTGCCATCCCCGGCCAACATTTCCATCGGGCGAATGCGCGCGATCACCTGTCTGGCCGGTAAGGCACCCAGTATAAGCGCAACACTCTGATCACTCACCAGAAATTCGTCCACATCCATATGGATCAGCCAATCCACCTCGGGGTTTCGGTGATAGGCATGGGTGGCATTGGCGGTCTGGCGGACCTGGTGTTTCTTGGGGCGACCGCCGCCCAGTTGTGCCCAATGCGCATCATCACATCGGGTTACGCGGATTTTGGGGTGGGCCTTGAGCGCGGCATAGGCGTCTGATTCGGGGTCATCCAGATAGAGGTATAACCGCTGCGCGCCCGCCTCCAGATGATAGGCGGCAAAGCGCAGGATGTCTGTGCTGGGGGCCAGGATCGTCGCGCTCAGCCCCCATGTCGTCATCAGGCCATCATCTCTTTGGTCGCGGTCAGGCGCACATCGGGATAATCGCGTTCCACACGATCAATATCCCACTGCAGGCGGGTCAGGTAAACAATATCGCCGTCATGGTCATGCGCGATATGTTGTTTGTTGCTTTCGCTAAATTTATCAACGGCTTGTTTGTCGCCGTTCACCCAGCGCGCCGATTTGAATTGCGAGGCTTCAAAGCGCACGGGCAGGCCATATTCCAGCTCGATCCGGCTTGCCAGCACCTCGAACTGCAATTGCCCGACAACCCCGACAACAAAGCCCGAACCAATCGATGGTTTGAATACTTTTGCGGCACCCTCTTCTGCAAATTGCATCAAAGCTTTCTCAAGATGTTTGGATTTCAACGGATCGCCTGCGCGCACCCCTTGCAACAATTCAGGCGCAAAAGACGGGATGCCCGTGACCCGCAAGGCTTCACCTTCGGTCAGCGTGTCACCGATGCGCAGCTGCCCGTGGTTGGGAATGCCGATGATATCGCCGGCCCATGCCTCTTCGGCAAGTTCGCGATCCGAGGCCAGAAACATCACCGGATTGCTGATGGTCATGGGTTTTTTTGTGCGCACATGGGTCATTTTCATCCCTCGAAGAAAATGCCCCGAGGCCAGCCGCACAAAGGCAACGCGATCCCGGTGTTTGGGGTCCATATTGGCCTGGACCTTGAAAACAAAGCCGGAAACCTTGGTTTCTTCGGGCAGGATCTGGCGCGGCTCAGCGTTTTGGGCCTGTGGTTGCGGGCCGAATTCGGCGATCCCGTCCATCAATTCCTTGACGCCGAATGAATTGATCGCAGAGCCAAACCAGATCGGGGTCAGCGATCCTTCGGCCATCAGCGCGGCATCAAGCGGCGGCATCAGTTCACGCACCATTTCCAGATCTTCACGCAGCTTTTCCAGCAAATGTGCAGGCACATGTTCCGCCAGCTTCGGATCGTCCAAGCCTTTGATTTCAATGCTTTCAGAAACTTTATTTCGGTCGGCGCGGTCCATCAGTTCAAGGCGGTCACGCAGGATGTCATAGCAGCCGATAAAATCGCGCCCGATCCCGATGGGCCAAGAGGCAGGGGTTACGTCAATGGCAAGGTTTTCCTGGATTTCGTCGATGATTTCAAAGACATCTCGGCTTTCCCGGTCCATCTTGTTACAAAAGGTCAGGATTGGCAGATCGCGCATCCGGCAAACTTCGAACAGTTTCTGGGTCTGGCTTTCGACGCCTTTGGCCCCGTCAATCACCATCACGGCGGCATCCACCGCCGTTAGTGTACGATAGGTGTCTTCGGAAAAATCCGAGTGACCGGGCGTATCTACAAGATTAAAGCGGAACGCCTTGAAATCAAATGACATCGCGGAAGCGGATACCGAAATGCCCCGGTCTTTTTCCATTGCCATAAAATCGGATCGGGTGCGCCGTGCCTCGCCTTTGGCGCGGACTTGACCCGCCATCTGGATTGCCCCGCCAAACAGCAGAAATTTTTCCGTCAGCGTGGTTTTGCCCGCATCAGGGTGGCTGATGATCGCAAAGGTACGGCGCCGCGCAATTTCGGGCGGCAATTCGGGGCGGTTTTGAGGAATATCCAACATGGAATGGCATATAGCGGTGGCATGTGGTGGCGGCAAGCGCGGCGATGTCGGCAGCGGTGGGTATTGTGTCGGGATGGATTGCTGGCGCTTTGTACTTCCCGTTAAGGTGGCCGAATGGAATCAGATCTAACCCTCCCAATTTCGCTCTCAGCAGCGGCGCTCAACATGATGCTGGCGCTTGTTTGCGGCGGGTTGATCGGGTCTGAACGCCAGGTTCGCCAACGCATGGCGGGGTTGCGCACCAACGCCTTGGTGGCGCTTGGCGCGGCAAGTTTTGTCGTGTTTTCAAGTCTTTTCCCGGATGAGTTAAGCCCCACACGTGTCGGTGCCCAAGTGGTATCGGGCATCGGTTTTCTGGGGGCTGGCATCATTTTTCGTCATGGGTTCACTGTACATGGGTTGAACACCGCCGCGACACTTTGGTGTTCGGCGGCGGTTGGATTGTTGGCGGGTGCTGGTGCGCCATTGTTTGCGTTGATGACCACCGGCATGATTATTTTCATCAACCTCGGTTTGCGGCCTTTGGTTAAGTTTCTGAAATCCAAAACCTCTGCGGGGTTGCCAATCACCACCGAGGCGCAGGTTACTGTATCGTGCAAAGCCAAACATGAGGCCGATGTGCGCAGCCTGTTGTTGAATCGTCTGGCCCCGCCAAACTTCCATATTTCCGGTCTGGAACGGCAGGATTCCGAGGATGGTGGCCCGGTAAGGTTGGAATTGACTGTCCTTGTGGCCGGCCCCTCAGAAACACCGTTGAAAACCGCGTTGGACCCGCTGATGTTGGACCTGAAGATTGGTAGCCTGCGATGGGACACCAGCGGCGACACTTAACCAAAGGGGCCGATTTACTAACTAGCCGTGCGGTAAAAGCAAAAGCCTCAAGGGCTTGCGCCTATGGGGCCGCACAGTACTGACCAAAAGCTTGCTTTCGCTTCGTCGGTCAGTGGCCCTTGGTAAGGGGGCGCGGAAAGTCGGACCAGTTGTCTTGCCCACCGCGCCACGACCAGCGTGATGCTTCTTGTCGGCGTGCTTGTTCTTTTCTTTGCCGCCAACATAGGTTGCATCTACCTGAACCTGAGCGTCCATCTTGTCGTTATTGCCGCCCATCCATGTTTCGCGGATGCGCTGTGCAAGGGACCATGCGGTTTTCTGGGTGACGCCTGATTCAGGGGCCATCTGAGTGCTGTGGGGATACCCTTGCGGGCGCTGGTAAACATGTAGATCGCCAGCAACCACTTGAGCAGGGGAAGGCGGCTTTCAGCCAGAACCGTGCCTGTAGGGACGCTGAAATGCTTGCGGCAGTCTTTGCAGCGGTAGGCCATAGGCTTATGATCTTTGCATTCCGTCACGCTCACCGAGCCGCAGTGCCCCAGACAGGCTTATCACCCCACGGGTGATTCTCGAAGAATTTGCGGGCCGCTTCCTCGTTCGGGAACTTCTGGAAGAACTCAAAGGTGGAAAGCGTTTCGGGGTTTGACTTGGGGCAGCCTCCTTATGGAACTTTTGTGACTTAACTGGCCAGGGTGCGCAGTTGATTTTTGGCTAGCTAAGTATATGGGCCTCTAACCAAAACTCGCTTGGCGCAAAAGCGCGGCAGGGTTGGGGAAGGCAACGGGGGGCAGAGCCACCCGCGCAGACCCCGTGTGCAGCATGGTTTCGGTGGCTATTCCTTCGGCATAGATGATTTGATCGCTGTCAAACCGGAGCTGGAAATAGTCGATAAAGCCACCGCTTTGGGGGCGTATTGTATCACCGTCAACCAGATCTGCCGCTTTGATCACCACCTCTGCGCTGCCTAGGTTTAAGGCATCATGGCGTTGATAAATAAGCAATCTGTGATCGCGCCCGACCAGTAAATCCCGCGCATTGTTCAGCGCCCCCGCCGTGATCATCACAGGTGCAAAATCCCCTGTTGCGCGTGCAGTGTATTGGCCGATCCAGCGCAATGGTTGCGCGCCATCATCGCGGGTGAGAACCATATCATCAGGGTGCAGATGTTCAATCGGCCGTTGTTGACCACCTGCAAGGCAGATACGTGTCCCCCGCACAAATGAAATACAGTGGGTTTGGTCGATTTTCAGCTGTGCAGCAGCCCGTTCATTCGCAACAAGAAAATATTCATTTTCGCAGGTCATCTCGGCCAGAACGACAAGATACAGATTTGGCCGGGTCTCGGTGGTTCCCAGTTGTCGCAACAATAGTGTCTCAATCAATTCACCGGATTGAGACATGAATGTAAGCGCCGATTCCGCGACAAACCTCGCGCCGACAGGGCCAACTCTGGATGTTTCGGATATTTCAAAAATGGTTCTGGAGTAATGTGTTAGAGACATATTTTTCGGGCAGGCACTCGGGATCAATCGATAGACATCATCCAGTACCAATTCATCAGCCGCAGAAAGCGCGTCACCCAGATTCGCACCACGACACACCAGAAAATTGCTGGCGTGATAAGCAGAAAAGACCATCTGGCGCGTGGTGTTTTCCAATGATGCGGGGTCCTTGTGTTGAGAGCTTTCGACGATCATTCCTGAAAATGATGAGGTTTTAATTAACAGTGAAATCAGCGCAAGCCCGCTGTCATTGGGCGGTTGGCGTGCTAGGGATTGGTAACATTTAATAAAGGGAATCGCGTTATGGATCTTGGCATCAAAGGAAAAAAGGCACTGGTCTGTGCATCATCCAAGGGGCTTGGCCTTGGCTGTGCAGAGGCGCTGGCGGCGGCAGGTGTCAATCTGGTAATGAATGCACGCGGGGCCGAGGCGTTGGAGGCGTCAGCAGAACGGTTGCGGCAGGAATATGGTGTGGAAATTACCACTGTGGCGGCGGATGTATCCACTGCTGAAGGGCAGGCGCAGGTGATCGCTGCGGCCGGGGACGCAGATATACTGGTGAACAACGCGGGCGGCCCGCCCCCTGGCATGTGGCATGACTGGGACCGTGATGATTTTATTAAGGCGCTGGATGCCAATATGCTTGCTCCGATTGCACTGATCAAGGCGCTGATGCCCGGTATGATCGACCGGGGCTGGGGCCGGGTGGTGAATATCACTTCGCAATCCGTACGTGGGCCGATTGCTTTGCTTGGCTTGTCAAACGCTGCGCGGACGGGGTTGACCGGATATGTTGCAGGCACAGCACGGCAAGTCGCCAGCAAGGGGGTCACCATGAATAACCTGCTGCCGGGTATCCATGCGACGGACCGCGCAGATGCACTTGACAATGGGGTGGTAAAGGCCCGCGGCGTTACACTTGATGAAGCACGCGCCGAACGCGCCGCCAGCATTCCGGCGGGCCGTTACGGCACGCGGCAGGAATTTGGTGCGGCTTGTGCCTTCTTGTGTTCGCAACATGCCGGATTTATTGTTGGACAGAACATCCTGTTGGATGGTGGCGCCACCAATATCACCATGTAATGGCACAGCGATTTTCGCTGAAGGATCATTTGTTCAACGCCGACAGCGTTGGACAATTGGCGCAGGAATATCACGCAGCAATACCGGATTTTGACGGTAGGCGTTTCTTGAGCGATTGCCTATCCGGATTTCCCGAGCGCGAACTTCTGGCGCGGATGGATTGGATGGCCGATTGTCTTGAGCGGCAATTGACCAAAGATTTTCCACGCATGGCAGACCAGCTTGAGGTGGCGATGCCTGCGCCGCTTGATCCTGCTTTGAAGGATGACGATTTTGGCCGCTTTATCCACGGCTTACCCGGTATTCTTGCGGTGCGCCACGGTTTGGAAGACCATCGAGAGCGGGCGCTGGATTTACTCCATGCTGCAACGCAGCGATTTTCGATGGAATTTTACATTCGTCCGTTTCTGAACCGCTGGCCTGAACAGACCTTGGCGCGGTTGGCACTTTGGGCGAAGGATGAAAACTATCATGTGCGTCGCTTGGTCAGCGAAGGCACGCGGCCTAAATTGCCCTGGGCAAAAAAGGTCACATTAAACAATGATCAAACCGCGCATCTGCTCACCCAATTGCATGGGGATGGCACAAGATATGTAACACGGTCCGTGGCCAACCATTTGAATGATATCGCAAAAACTGAGCCTGCATTGGTGATGGATCTATTGGCCAATTGGTGCGATGCGGGCCGTCAGAACGAGAAGGAACTGGCGTGGATGACCCGCCATGCATTGCGCACCTTGGTCAAACAGGGGCATCGCGGCGCGCTGTTGATGCTAGGGTATCGCGGAGATGTTGCCATGCAGGCGGAAATTTCATTGGGTAAAAGCCGCCATGCGATCGGGGACATTCTGGAATTTTCCGTTTCTTTGAAAGCATCAGAAGATTTGCCGGTATTGGTGGATTATCGCGTGCAGTTTGCCCGTCCCGATGGGAAATCCGCAGAGAAAGTATTCAAATTAAAATCTGCACAGATATCAGCGGGTAAGGTTTTGATATTGAATAAAAAACATCACCTAAAAGGCGATGCAACCACCTTTACCCTGCATCCGGGGCCGCATCGGATCACCTTGCAGGTCAATGGCGCGGATCTGGCTTGGGCGGATTTTAATTTGCAGCGCTGACAAATCTTCACATTGCCGACAACTGCTGCGATCGCGCTGGTGACGTTGGCGGCGGCGGATTACAGATTATCCAGTCTGGTTTTTGAAAGGTCCGCCATGCAAGCCTTTGTTCTGATTGCCGTCTTCGGAGTGATCCTTGTGGCAAGCCTGCTGGCGGCGCCGCGCCGTGCCAGTATCGAAGGTTTCTTTGGCGGGGCGGGGGCGGACGGGTGCAAACCGGGGCTTTGGGTGCTGGTTCTCAGCCAAGTCACCACCTGGATTTTTGCGCGATCCCTGATGAATGCCGCGATTCTCGGCTATTATTACGGCATCGCGGGCACGCTGGCCTATGCCGCATATTACGGGTCGTTTCTGACGGGCGGTTTTATCGTGGCGCGGCTGCGTCAACAGGGGGCGCGATCGGTGCAGGATTGGCTGGGCGGTGAATTTGGCCGCATTGGCAGCGGCTGTTATAATCTTGTTATTGCTTTGCGCCTATTGTCCGAGGTGTTCGCTAATCTGCTGGTGGTTGGCCTGATTTTTGACGCGGTGCTGGCGGGCAGCGGCACTGCTGCGATTCTGGTCGTTGCCGTGCTGGGGCTGGGCTATTCTGCATGGGGCGGGCTGTCAGCGGCGCTGCGCACTGATGTGGTCCAGATGTTGGGGTTTTTGGTGGTGTTTGGCCTGGCGTTTGGTGCTTTGGTGACCAGCCCTGATTTTGATCTGGCTGCTGTGGTGACATCACAGGGCGTCGCGGGGGGCTATAACGGTTGGATCTTGCTGGCGGTGGCGGCTTTGCAGGTGTTTTCCTATCCGGCCCATGATCCGGTGATGATGGATCGCGGGTTTATCGCGGATGCCATGACGACACGGGCGTCGTTTCTGCATGCCTTCTGGATTTCGACAATGTGCATCATCGGCTTTGGGTTTTTCGGCATTCAAGCCAGCCTGACAGGCGCGCCCTACGAGGGGGAGTTGATCGGCACCTGGGCGGGGATGTTTCCGCCTTGGGTGTTTGTGGCGCTGATGGTGTCCTTGCTGGTCTCGGCGCTGAGCACGCTTGATTCTACCTTGGCTTCTGCGGCGCGACTGGTGGTCGAAGAGTTGCGCCTTGCACCGCGCAGCCTAAAGGGCGGGCGGCGTGTTATGGTGATCTTTATGGTCGCCGGCACGATGTTGTCCCTTTGGGGCAATGCGACCCTGTTTGATGCGGTCGCGGTGTCGGGCACGGCGTCGATGTTTTTGACACCTGTGTTGATCATAGGCTTGGTTTTTCAGCGAAAACTGGCGCTTTGGGCCTATCTGGCGGCCTTTGGTGTCGCACTTGCGGGGGCGTTGGCCTATTTTGCGCGGGGGTGGGGCGCGGTGGCGTCCCTGCTGCCCGAGGGCCATAAATATGAACAGCTTTTGATGATTTGTATCGTGGTTCTTTGCCTTGGTTTTGCGGCGGCGCTTGCGGGGATGCGGCGGGGCTGATAGCTGGGTTTCCGAGTGATTTTATCGGATACCCATGACTGTCCCTGTTCCCCGCCTTGAGATCAAAGACCTGCGCCGCACCTATGAGGGGCGGCCTGTGGTGGATGGTGTGTCCTTGACCATTCAACCGGGGCAGGTGACTTGCCTGCTGGGGCCGTCCGGCTGTGGTAAATCCACGACCCTGCGGATGATCGCAGGGGTGGAAATGCAAGACAGCGGCACGATCCATGTCGATGGCAAACTGATCTGCGATACGGTGTTTCGTGTCCCGCCAGAACGGCGCGAAATTGGCTTGATGTTTCAAGACTTTGCTCTGTTTCCACATTTGAGCGTGGCGGATAACGTGGGCTTTGGCCTGAAATCCGGCCCCAAAGCCGAGAAACGCGCCCGCATCGAGGAATTGTTGCAACGGGTTGATCTTAAACGCTTTATTGACGGTTATCCGCATCAGCTTTCGGGCGGGGAGCAACAGCGCGTGGCGCTGGCGCGTGCCTTGGCCCCGCGACCGCGTATCATGTTGATGGATGAACCTTTTTCCGGGCTGGATAACCGGTTGCGCGACGGTATTCGCGATGAAACCCTGAGCATTCTCAAGGAAGAAGACACCGCCGTGCTGCTGGTCACCCATGAGCCGGATGAAGCCATGCGCATGGCCGATGAAATCGCGCTGATGCGTGATGGCAAAATCGTACAGCAGGGCGCGCCCTACAACGTCTATACCCGCCCGCTTGATCGTGCCTCGGTGGCGTTTTTCTCGGATGCGAATGTGCTGCGCGCAGAGGTTTCAGGCGCGTTGGCCACCACGGCCTTTGGGCGGTTTCTGGCCCCGGGTGTGCCCGATGGCACGGCGGTAGATATCGTTTTCCGCCCGCAGCATCTGCGGATTGATTTTGATCGGGCGGGCAAAGGGCCAGCGCCGACACCGAGTGACGGCACCGCCGCGCGTGCGGTGGTGGAACGGGCGCGGTTTATGGGCAATGAAAGCCTTGTGGAATTTCGCATGGATCATGACGGATCTGTGCTGAAGGCCACGGTGCCAAATGTGTTTTTGCCACAGCCGGGGGCGGTGATGTGGCTGACGGTGCGGCGCGACAGATGTTTTGTGTTTCCGGTGAAATAGGCCAATCTGCCCGGAAGTGATCCGGCAAAATCCCGCGATTGTCAGCGCTGACAGGCCTTGGTAGGCAGGACAGGCACAACAGCGGAGCAGATGATGGCACAGACATTACTGGTAGAATTTGGCATGGGATCGTCGCTGCGGCGTGGCGATTATACCCAAGCGGCCAAACGCGCGGTGCAGGATGCGCTGTGGCATAATTCGATCAATCTGGCTGAATTGTTCGGCTTTGATAAATCCGACATGCGGATCACCCTGACAGTGGGCGTGCAAAAGCCCGGCAACGTGGATGCCGATGTGCTGCGCGCGGTGTTTCCCTATGGCGATGTGACGGTCAATATTGAAAAAGGCGGGCTGGATGTGGCGCGCCCGGACGGGGAGGGCCATCCGACGATCATGGCCAATGCCGCAATTTCTGTTGGTTTCGAGATGGAGCAGATCAATGGATAATCCCGCAAACGACCAGCGCGTGATCATCGAAATGGGCATGGGCAATGATTTGCATGGCATGGATTACACCAAGGCCGCCGCCCGCGCGATCGAAGACGCCCTGCGCCATTCCTCTTTGCCGTTGTTTGGTGTGACGGGGCTGCACCATGGGGCGATGCGCGTGCAGGTCACGGTTGCGGTGCAGGAACCAGATCAAGTGGACATCACTGTTTTAACCGCGAAACTACCCCGTGGGCGGGCGACAGTGAAGGCGGTTTTTGGCGGGTTGAACGTGCCTTCGGGGGAGGAAACCATTGTGGTGGCCCAAGCCAGCGTCGAGGCATTTTTGCCGCCGCAATCAGGCTGGCGGATCAGATCGGGCGGTTAAAGTGCCGCCGGATCAGGGCTGTAATCCGCCAGGGATTTGCCTTGTTCCTCGACAAACAGTTCCGGCAGCGCCTCGGCGCTTTCGATCAGATCAAGGCGGAACACCCGAAACGCGTCGCGCAATTCGCACCAGGCGATCAGGGTCCAGATACGGCCCCAATATTCCATATGCAGCGGGCGAATCACGCGGCGCGCGACGGTGCCGCTGCGTGAGGTATAGGTCAGGCGCAGCTTTTGACGGGCTTTGATGGCATTGCGCAACAACGCCATATGGCTGAGGTTCCGGGTGGCATCGGCAAAGGGATAGACGGCAACCTGCCACGCCTGCGCCTGTGCAATGGATTTGGCGGGCAACACCGCATCAATCTTGTCAGCCAATGTATGTGCAGCTGTTTTCAAATCCTGATCCGCCGCTTGCGCCACCACCGCAAGACCCAGGTTCAGCGCCTCCAGTTCTGCCTTGCTCAGGGTCAGGGGCGGCAGGCTGATGGCTTGGGTGATTTGATAGCCGACACCGCGCGCGCCTTGGACAGGAATGCCGGAGGCCATCAAGCGATCCATGTCACGGTAGATTGTGCGTTCTGACACCGAAAGCCGCGCGGCGATATCCTGTGCGCGGTGCAATTGGCCATCGCGAAGGATCTGGATGATGTCAAACAGGCGGTCGCTGCGGGGCATGCTGGTCCTTTGGGGGGCAGGAAGGATGATCTTGCAACTGACATAAACCTGTCAGTTGCCCGAGGCAAGGGCTGGTTTTGCTGCTTGGGGAAATGGGAATACAGCGGCAATGCGGTGTTAGTGCTTTTGGTCCTTCGCCATCCGCCCTAGACATATTGGTGAAAACGCGGGCCGCAGCGGCCTGACACCTGAACGGGAGAAACGACATGTTTAACAATATTGGTTTGCCGGGCCTGCTGCTTATTGCGGTTGTGGTGCTGGTACTTTTTGGCCGTGGCAAAATTTCGTCGCTGATGGGCGAAGTTGGCAAAGGCATCACCAGCTTTAAAAAGGGTGTGAGCGAAGGCGAGAAAGAACTGACTGATCAAGCCGAAGTGACCGAAGACGAAGCCGCTTCGGAAAAAGACAAGGTTTAAACCATGTTCGATCTGGGCTGGTCCGAGCTGTTGGTCGTTGGTGTTGTCGCGTTGATCGTGGTGGGGCCAAAGGATTTGCCGGTGTTGTTTCGCAAAGTCGGGCAATTTGTCGGCAAAGCCAAAGGCATGGCGCGTGAATTCAGCACGGCGATGAATGATGCGGCGGATGAAAGCGGCATGCGCGAGATGTCTTCGAGCATCAATAAATCTCTCAAGGCGGCCACCAACCCGATGGGTGCGGCGATGGATGGCGTGAAATCGGCCACGTCGTCCTTGACCGATTTTGACCCCGACAGCGAAACCGGCAAGCTGGCGGCGCAACGGGCCGAGGATCGCAAGAAAATCGAAGCGGCCACCGCCCGCAAAGCGGCAGAGCGCAAACAGCGCGAAGCCACTGATGCATTGGCCAAGGCCGATGCCGCAGAAGCGCAGGTGACGCCGCCCGCACAAACGTCCGCGGCGAAAAAGCCAGCGGCGAAAAAACCCCCTGCGGCCAAGGCGAAACCCGCCGCCAAAAAAGCGCCCGCCAAGAAGCCAGCAGCGAAAAAAGCACCGGCCAAGAAACCGGCAGCCAAAAAACCTGCGGTCAAAAAAGAGTAAATCATGAGCGCCACCGACGATATTGACGACAGCGCCGCGCCGCTGATTGAACATCTGGCCGAATTGCGCACCCGGTTGATCCGGTCGGTGCTGGCCTTTGTGGTGGGGATGATCATCTGTTTTGCCTTTGGCAGCGCGATCCTTGATTTCCTGCTGGTGCCGATCGAACAGACCATGCGCAATCTGGGCAATCCCAATCCGGTGATGCAATATACCGCGCCGCAGGAATATTTTTTCACGCTGATCCGCATTTCGATGGTGGGCGGTCTGGCAATCAGTTTTCCGGTGATCGCAACCCAGCTATGGCGTTTTGTTGCACCGGGTTTGTATAAAAATGAAAAATCGGCCTTCCTGCCATTTCTGATTGCCTCTCCGGTGTTGTTCCTGATGGGGGCGGCCTTTGCGCATTATGTGGTTGTGCCACTGGCGATGCAGTTCTTTCTCGGGTTTTCGGATGCGGCATCCTACCTTGCGGCGGTTGTTGCGGATGGCAACGGGCGCAAAAGCGGGATTGATATCGTCTTTAACGGCAAAGTGAACGAAAGCCTTGATATCACGCTGAAAATGATCGTGGCTTTCGGGCTGTGTTTCCAACTTCCTGTGTTGCTGACCCTGATGGGCAAGGCCGGATTGGTGACCAAAGAAGGCCTGAAAAACGTCCGTAAATATGCGGTTGTCGGTATTCTGGTGTTGGCGGCTTTGGTGACGCCACCGGATGTGGTGACACAGCTGATCCTGTTTGTGGTGGTATACGGGCTGTATGAAATTTCGATCTTCCTTGTTGGACGGGTTGAGAAACAGCGCGAAGCACGGCTGCGGGCCGAAGGTTATTACGATGATGAAGAGGATGATCTGCTGGCCGAATTCGACGATGCAGATGCCGATGAAATCACGGACGAGGACGATCTGAAGTGAGTGATCAAACCCTCGAACGTATCGCCGCGGCGCTAGAGCGCATGGCCCCCGCGCCGCTGGCCGCGCCTGATTTTGATGCCGCTGCGGCCTTTGTCTGGCACACGGAACCGGATCGCCTTGAACCGGTGAAACAGGTCTCAAGGGTGGATCTGAACCTGTTGATCGGGGTCGACCGGGCCCGCGATACCTTGCTGGTGAACACCCGACAGTTCGCTGCGGGACTGCCGGCAAATAACGCGTTGTTATGGGGTGCGCGGGGCATGGGTAAATCCAGCCTTGTCAAAGCGATACACGCGGATGTTCATGCGGATCACGATCAATTGCGGGTGGTCGAGTTACAGCGCGAAGACCTGCCCTCTGTGGGGCGTTTACTGGGTCTTTTGCGCGGGGCAAAACAGCGGTTTATCCTGTTTTGTGATGATCTGAGCTTTGGCCATGATGATGCCCATTACAAATCGCTCAAGGCGGTTCTGGATGGCGGAATCGAAGGACGCCCCGACAATGTGGTGTTGTATGCCACATCGAACCGGCGCCATCTGATGCCCCGTGACATGATCGAAAACGAACGCGGATCGGCGATCAACCCCTCCGAAGCGGTTGAAGAAAAAGTATCCCTGTCAGATCGCTTTGGTCTGTGGTTGGGTTTTCATCCTTGCGATCAGGATCAATATCTGGCGATGATCAGGGGCTATTGTGATGCCCATGGGGTGCAGATTTCCAAAGCGGATCTGCACGCCGAGGCCATCGAATGGCAGGCCACACGCGGATCCCGTTCAGGGCGCGTGGCATGGCAGTATTTTGTCGATCTGGCCGGGCGCAAAGGTGTGGCGCTGGGATAAGCGCCGCCCCTATTCTTGCCTCGCCCCAAGCATGTCACGCTGAACGCAGTGCCTTGGATCAGCCGTTGATAAACGGTTCGGGGTCGACGCTGTCAAAGCCTTTGCGCACTTCGAAATGGACATAGGCATTGTCGCCGCTGCGTAATCTGGCGATGGCTTGGCCGCGTTTGACACTGTCGCCTTTTGCCACGCTGACATCGGTTACATTGGCATAGACCGTCAGCAGATTATCGGCATGGCGCACCACAACAATGGGCACCCCTTCGGCATTTTTGGTGATCGCGGCAACCACGCCCGCATCTGCGGCCGTGACCGGCGTTCCGGCGGTGGCCTTGATGTTGATGCCTTCATTGCGCCCTTTGGTATAGCCACGGATAATGCTGCCCCGAACCGGCGGTTGCAATGTCGCGGCAGAGACGGTTGCCGTGGCTTTCCCGACATCGGCCACCGGTTTTTCGGGCGCTGCTTTTTCTTCTGCGGTCAGGGGTTTGGCCGTGGTGTCCCGAGGCAAGGGCGTTGCCGCAGAGGGCGGTGTCGGTGTGGGCGATCCTGCACCCGGCAATGTGGTGGCGGGGGCCACGGCTGCGGTCTGTACCGGTGCGGCGCTGGCGGCCGAGGCGGCGCGTTTTGGCGGGTTTTGTTGCGGGACAGGGATCAGCAGGAATTGGCCTTCGCGCAGGGCAAAATCGGCCCCGAGGCCGTTCCATTCCGCCAGATCCTTGACCGGCACCGCATAGAGGCGCGCAATCGTATAGGCAGTTTCACCACGTTCGACCTGATGGCGTATCGGTTCTTTGCCAGACAAGACCGGTTCGGCTTTGGGTGTTGTTTGGGCGACAGGCGGCAAAGTTGCGGTTTGCACGTTTGACGTGGTGTCCGGTGCGCGGGCAATTGCCCCCTGTGCAATGCTGCTGATGTCCAGCGGCTGGATCGGGCCGTTGCCCGCGGCACCCGTCGCCAGCGAGGGTTCGGCAACGCGGCTGGGCAGGGCGATGATTTCATCCTTGCGCAGTGCCACATCAACCTCGATGCCGTTATAGCTGGCCAGGGTCGATGCATCCGCACCGACACGGGCGGCAACATCTTCCAGGGTATCGCCGCGCCGTGCCACAGCGACCTGATAATTCGGATATGAAATCACCCCGCGGTTGTCAGGGTCCGGGCGGCTGGCCAAAGGTTGTGTCGCGGCGTCAGCGGTGCTGAACCCACCACCCAATCCGCGCAGGTCGAAATCAAGCGGCTGGCCGCTACAACCTGCCAACAGGATGGCGCTGCTGCCCGCCAGCAAGGTCAATCGCGCGTGGCGGCGTAAAAATGAACGGTGCATCTGCAGTCCTCATTCGCTGTTATTCCGTGTGGTCCGGAATTTTCGCTTATTCTAGTCTATTTATCCGTCTTTGCCCAACCCTTCCAGCAGCGGGACAAAACGCACGGATCGTAATTCATCATATTCAAGGCCATCGGCGGATTTTCGCACCCGTATCAGGTGTTGCACCGCATCCGATTGGCCCACAGGCAGCACCATGATGCCACCGACCTTGAGTTGTGCCAGCAAGGGGCCGGGGGGATCTTCGGCGGCGGCGGTCACGATGATGCGGTCAAACGGGGCCTGTTCGGCCAGACCAAAACTGCCATCGGCGGTGATTGCCGTGATATTGGCCAGATCAAGCGTATCAAAGATGCTGCGGGCCTCTTGGACCAAGCGGCGGTGCCGGTCGATGGTATAGACGCGGCGCGCCAGTTTGCTGAGGATCGCGGCCTGATAGCCCGATCCGGTGCCGATCTCTAACACTTTGTCACGGGGGCTGATTTCAAGTGCCTGTGTCATCAAACCCACCACCGAGGGCTGGCTGATGGTCTGCCCGCAGGCAATGGGCAGGGGCATGTCCTCATAGGCGCGCTCGGCAAACAGCCCGCGAATGAACGGGCCACGATCCACGGCCTCCATCGCGGACAACACCCGTTTATCCGTCACCCCCTTGGAGCGCAGCGCATAGAGAAACTGCATCTTGCGTTCCGCGTCAGAGGCGACAGGATCGTTCATGTGTTGATGCCGCTCAGGTTTTGCATCATGTCATGCGCGGTAAGATCGGCACGCATCGGCGTTACAGAAATATACCCGTCAAGGTTTACCGCCGCATCACTGCCTGCGGCGGTCATCACCTGCTGGTCCCCGCCGCGTATCCACAAGAACCGCCGCCCCGAGGGGGACAGATGCGGTTCGGTGGAAAATCCGGTACCCGGCCGCCGCCCCTGCGGGGCCAGACGGATGCCTTTGACATCCGCGGCGGCAACCGGTGGGAAATTCACGTTATAAAACAGGCGATAGCCGTCGTTTGCTTCGCTCGGTGTTGCGGCCAGAATGCGTTTGATCACCGCGACACCATGCTGGGCTGCGGCCGCAAACGGGTTGTCGAGATCGCGGTTGGCCGCGCCGTAATATTGCGACAGGGCAATCGCGGGCACCCCTTGCAGGGCGGCTTCCATTGCCCCGCCAATGGTGCCGGAATACAGGGTGTTTTCCGCCGAATTATTGCCCCGGTTGACGCCGGACAGCACCAGATCGGGCGGTGTGTCTGTCATCACGTCATGCAAGGCGGCCAGCACACAATCGGCGGGTGATCCTTCGGCGGCAAAGCTGCGCGGCCCCATCTGGGCAATCATCATCGGATGGGTATAGCTGATGCAATGGCCAACGCCGGATTGTTCAAAGGCCGGTGCGCAGGTCCAGACTTCGCCATCAGGGCCGGCAAGCGTCCGCGCTATCGCCGCCAGAATTTCAAGTCCCGGTGCATTGATACCGTCGTCGTTTGTAATCAGAATACGCATGTTTGGCCCTTTTTCGCCTTGATAGGCGAGGGGCTGCGGCGCGGCAAGGACAGGGGGACGCTGCGCAGGTGTTTTGTGGGGATGGGGCGGTTAGAGTTGCGCCAATACCGCAGCGGCCTGGGTTTTGATGTCGCCCAGCGTGGCGCGGTCTTCGCCGGGAAAGAACCGGGCGCGGGTTGCTGTGGGCATCGGCGCGGGTGTCATGATCCGGACCTTCGGGCCGATGTTGGCGGTTTCGGCCTGCCATGAACGGGCCAGCGCCATTTGCGCGGCTTTGGTGGCGCCATAGCTGCCAAAGAATTTCTGCCCGCCGCGCGGATCGTCAAAAAACACCGCCTGACCGGTCTGACCCAGCAGGGGTGCCACATAGGTGATCAGGGTGGAAAAAGCGGTGATGTTTCCGGCGATGGATTTCGCCATGTCCTTGCCGTCAATGTGATCGGCAGGGGCCAAGGGGGCGGCATGGATCGCGGTGTGCACCCATAGATCAAGGGTGCCCCAGCGGTCAAAAATCCCGCGGCACAGGGTGGCCATCGCATCGGCATTGGTCACGTCCATCGGGGCCAAAGTGGCGCTGCCGCCAAGGCCTTGAATCCGGTCGTCCAATTCTTCCAATGCGCCGGTGGTGCGGGCCACGGCGATGATGTGATGGCTGGGCGCAAGCGCCTCGGCAAGGGCGGCGCCCAGACCGCGGGATGCGCCAGTGATCAATGCTGTTTTTGTCATGAGCGCGGTGTGCACTTCGCGGCTTGGCGCGTCAAGTGCTACGCCTAGGCCTTGGGCAATTTCAGCACGGTGTTTTTGCCGCGTTTGGTCAGGATCAGGCTGTCCTCGCTGATTGCGGCAACGGTGCCGCCGCCAAAGCGGTCGCCGATTGTGACACGTTCGATCTTGCCATTGTGGCCGCGCAGCAAAGCGCCGGGGGCGGCAGTGCTGCCAAAAATGCCGATCAGGGCCGTGCGTTCCAAGCGAACCTGTTCGGTGGCCAGATCGGCCACTTTCTGGGGCGTCTGCCCCGCTTCATTCTGCGATGCCATGTGGTGCCTTTTGTGGCCGCCCCAGGGGGCGACTCGGGTTAAACTGCGCTTCGGGCTGCAGCTAACAAGCCATACAGATAAGGGAAAGAGCACCATTCCGGCATCAGCCAAAGCCTGCTTGGCACTGGCAAGGTTCAGCCGATAGCGGGGCGTTTCAGGTGATAACAAAAGGTCATCTGTGCCAGATGGGCGATTGCTTGCGCGGGCAGGGCACCGTGCAGATCAAAACCGATGCGCCGCCGGCCGTCATTTGCGGCCAGATCGGGGTATAGCGTCTGCATACGGGCGGCGAGATCGGTTTTGCAATCCACAAACAGCGGCAAAATCTGCGGCGTGGCGGCATCCCAACTGATCCGCAGGGTTGATCCGGTGCGCGGACGCTGAGGGCGCCACGAGGGTTGCCCCCATTTCAGGCTTTCTTCCAGCACGCCAATGCCCGCTTGCGCCGCCACATCATGAAAAATGGCACGACAGGCCCAAAGGCCCTGTTGTGCAGGGCCGGGCCATTTGGCGATCAGGGTCAAAAGCGGGGCCGGGGCGTGTTTCATGCCCTGCATCTTGCCATAAACTGCTGACATTTTGTGACAGTTGGCGAAAAACTGTCGTCAATCCCCGCGCAGCGGCGGTTATTCCGCCGCTGGCTTCATTTCGAAACCCTGATTGATCTGATCGGCTGGCGTGACCGGATATTCACCAGAGAAACAGGCATCGCAATATTGCGGGCATTTGGCGTTACGGCCTTTGGCCTCGCCCACAGCGCGGTAAAGCCCGTCAAGCGAGATGAATTTAAGGCTGTCTACCGCCAGATGATCGCGCATTTCATCTTCGGACATGGTTGCGGCCAGCAGTTTTTCACGCTGCGGGGTGTCCACACCATAAAAACACGGCCAGGCTGTCGGCGGCGAGGCAATGCGGAAGTGCACCTCTTTTGCGCCCGCATCAAGGATCATTTCCTTGATCTTGCGGCTGGTGGTGCCACGCACCACGCTGTCATCCACCAGAATAACCCGTTTGCCACGGATCAGGGCGCGGTTCACGTTCAGCTTCAGACGCACCCCCATGTTGCGGATCTGTTCGGTGGGTTCGATAAAGGTCCGGCCCATGTATTGGTTGCGGATGATCCCCATGGCGTAGGGAATGCCTGATTGCAGCGAATAGCCGATCGCGGCCGGGGTGCCGCTGTCGGGCACAGGGCAGACCAGATCTGCATCAACGGGGCTTTCCTTGGCCAATTCACGGCCAATGTTTTCACGGGTTTCATAGACCGAACGCCCGCCTAGGATACTGTCGGGGCGGCTGAAATAGACATGTTCAAAGATGCAAAAGCGCGAAGGCTGGCGGCGGAAGGGGAAATGTGATTCGATCCCGTCACCGGTGATCACCACCATTTCACCCGGCTCGATTTCACGCACAAATTCGGCACCAATGATGTCAAGGGCGCAGGTTTCCGAACTCAGCGCCCAGCCATCCCCGACCTTGCCCAGAACCAGCGGGCGCACGCCCAGAGGATCACGCACACCAATCAGTTTGGTACGGGTCATGGCGACAATGGAAAACGCGCCTTCGACACGGCGCAGGGCGTCTTCCATGCGTTCGGGAATGTTGCGTTGCAGGGAGCGCGCCATCAGGTGAATGATACATTCACTGTCAGAGGACGATTGAAAGATGCTGCCGCGTTCGATCAATTCGCGGCGCAGGGCATTGGCATTGGTGATATTGCCGTTATGGGCAATTGCCGCGCCGCCCATGGCGAATTCACCGAAAAACGGTTGCACATCGCGGATCGCGGTCGGGCCTTTGTTGCCCGAGGTGGAATAGCGCACATGCCCGATCGCCAAAGGGCCGGGCAGGGTTTCCATCACGTCCTGGCTGGTGAAATTGTCGCGCACATAGCCAAAGCGGCGGGCAGATTGAAATCCGGCTTCGGGATGGTGGCTGACGATGCCGCCGGCCTCTTGCCCCCGGTGTTGCAGGGCATGCAGCCCGAGGGCGACAAAGTTTGCGGCATCGGCCACGCCGATCACGCCAAACACCCCGCATTCTTCCTTTAGTTTGTCGCCATCATCGCTGTCGCGCAGATAGGATGTATCAAATGGATGGGCGGGAGGCATAATCTTGGACAACGGGACAACTCCGAATCCGGTAAGGGGGTCGTTGTTTATGTAGGGGGTAATGGCGCGGTTGTCACCCCGCACATGACAGGGATATGACGGAAACACCGCGGGCCCCGCCCGTGCATTCATCTGCATTAAATTGCGCTGTTTGTCGCCGTTGTCGGGCATGGTGGCGCGGCTGGCAGATCAGTGATGCCCGTCCACCGGGCCCGCCGGATCACCCAGCGAGGCGGTATCGCCGCGCCATTCCCCCGGCAGGGAGAAGTGCACAATTGCGCCGGCAACCGCGCCGTTCTCGGCAGAAATGCTGCCTCCACGCGCGGCAATCAATCGGCGCACCCCCAACAACCCATACCCGCTGTCGGGTTTGAAAGCGCCGCCCGCCAAAAAGACAATCGCCGGATCGGAAAACCCGCTGCCATTGTCGGTCAATGTTACCTCCAACATGCCGTGCGGGGCGCTGGTTACGTCAATGTTCAGATCAAGACAATCACGCCCGCCATGTTTGATGGCATTGTCCAACAGGTTGCGCAGCACGATCTGGAGCGCGGTGCGATCGGTGTAAAGCTGGGCCGGAGTCACAGTGACCCGATGCAGGCTTTGCGGGTCAAGCACATCACAGATGTCGCGGCACAGGGCGGTAAAATTGAAGGTGCTTGCGGTGTTTTCTGACGGGTTGGTTGCGCGGGCGTGGGACAAAACATCAGAGATCAACGTCATGGTTTTACGCGCTACGTCCTCCAGCATGGTGATCAGATCGGCCTTGCCATCACCGTGATCGACAAAATCCTCAAGCAACATTTCCGCCAGCGCGGCCACATTGCGCATCGGGGCGCGCAGATCATGGGCGGCGATGGTCACAAATTGTTCGCGCTCTGCCATCAGGGTTTCAAGCTGCACCTGTGCTTGTTGTGCGCTGCGGCCTTCGGTGATGTCTGTGGAACTGCCGTATAGGTACTGGACCGCACCGTCGGGGTCTTTTCGGGGCACCAGCGTGGTGCGGATGCTGCGGGTCATTCCCCCCAGGGGCAGATCCAGTTCATAGGTCATCACCGCGCCACTGCGGGCCACTTCGCAATGGCGTTCATAGGCGGTGCGCCCATAGGCCAGCGGATAGACCTCAAAGGCGGTTCGGCCCAGGAAATCCGACAGCGGACGATTGGCAACGTCACAGGCAAAGCGGTTGAAGGCAACATAGACCGGATCACCGTTGTCCGACACTTCCAGCACAAAAACCGGTGCATGGATGTAATCAAGTTGGGTAAAATCAGCGGTTTTGTGCATGGGGCCCCCGGACAGGCCCCAGATAGTCGCTAAGTCCTAAGGAGGTGCTAAAGCCGGATCAGAAAACGCGGTACCGGCGTTACGGCCTTATTGGCCGCAATTGCCAACCAGTGCCTCATAGCGCGACGTGATCCAGCCCATCGCCTGTTCGGGGTTTTGTTCTTCGATCCGTCCGGTAAATTGGCCAAAGACCGCCGCAGAGCGGCTTTCATCGACGATGGTATATTCCTGCCCCGTGATCACCGTATCATAGACAAAAAACGCGATGGCCACCAAAAGCACACCGCGCACCACGCCAAAGACAAATCCCAAACCCTGATCCAGCCCGCCCAGCACCGAGCGCTGCACCAGCGAGGAAAACAGCGGCGTGAACAAGGACACCACAATCAGCGCCACAGCAAAGACAATGGCAAAGGCGCCGATGATCGACAATTCACAGCTGTCAGCAAGAAATTCACCAACAACCGGAATTTCCTGCACCAAAGGTTCGACCTGCGGGGCAAAGAGAAACGCCAGCACCGCCGCCGCGATCCAGCCGACAATAGCCATGCCTTCGCGCACCAGCCCACGGCCATAGGCCAGAAGGGCGGATAACACGATGACCAAGGCCACCACGCCATCAATAATGGTAAATCCGTCCATGCGTCTTGCCTTCCGCTATGGGCCTTAGCCCGCCCCGAATATTTCGCCAACAAATCCGGTCAGATCGCTCATTGTATTAAGCGTGAGTCCAGAGGTGCCTATGGTCTTGCCGCCCGAGGGCGCGATGGCGCTGGTAAAACCAAGTTTTTGCGCCTCTTTCAACCTGTTTTCGGTCTGAGAGGCCGGACGCAGTGCACCAGAGAGGCTAATCTCGCCAAAAACCACGGTTTCGGCGGGCAATGCCACATCTTCACGCGCACTTAACAGCGCTGCCGCCACCGCCAGATCGGCGGCAGGTTCGGATATTTTCATACCCCCCGCCACGTTCAAATAGACATCCAGCCCCGCAAACGGAATGCCGCAGCGCGCTTCGAGCACCGCAAGGATCATTGCCAGACGCCCCGAATCCCAACCCACAACCGTGCGCCGCGCCTGTGAATGCGGCGAGGGTGCAACCAATGCCTGAAGTTCGACCAGCACCGGCCGGGTGCCTTCGATGCCTGCAAAGACCACCGATCCGGCGGCGGGTTGGCCACGTTCGCTGAGGAAAAGCGCCGAGGGGTTGGTCACCTCGGCCAGGCCGCGCCCGGTCATTTCAAAAACGCCAATTTCATCGGCAGGGCCGAACCGGTTTTTCACACTGCGCAGGATGCGGAACTGATGACCGCGCTCGCCCTCGAAATACAGCACCGTATCCACCATATGTTCGACAACACGCGGGCCTGCGATCTGGCCGTCTTTGGTGACGTGACCCACAAGGATCACCGACACCCCGCGCCGTTTGGCAAAGCTGGTCAATTCATGGGCGGCGGCGCGGACCTGAGACACCGATCCCGGTGCGCTTTCGACATTGTCGGCCCACATGGTTTGAATGGAATCAATGATCGCCAGCTGCGGCTTTTCGGCCTCAAGCGTGGTCAGGATATCGCGCAGGTTGGTTTCGGCGGCCAGTTTGACGGGGGCATCCGACAAGTCCAGCCGCTGGGCGCGCATGCGCACCTGTGCGCTGGCTTCTTCGCCGCTGATATAGATGGTCTTGAGCCCGTTCTTGGCAAAATGTGCGGCGGCCTGCAACAACAGGGTGGATTTCCCGATGCCCGGATCACCGCCCACCAGTATTGCCGACGCCGCCACCAATCCGCCGCCCAGGACACGGTCCAGTTCGGCAATGCCCGACTGGCTGCGCGGTGGCGGGGCTTCTTGGGTGGACAGATCTGTCAGTGTCATCGCGGCGCCGCGCTTGGCCCCCAGGGATTTGCTGGGCGGACCCGCGGAAATGCCCTTGTCTTGCTGGATGCTGTTCCATTCGCCACAGCCGTCACAACGCCCCGACCATTTGTTGAAACTTGCGCCACAGGCGGTACAGGAAAATGTCGTGGTTGATTTGGCCATATCGCCTTGTGGCCGAGCGCCGCGGTGGCGTCAAAGAAATTCGGGCCTGTGCGGCAGATCAGGCGGCGGTTGGCCGTGTTCCGGGGGATCGTTCGCTGCGCCAGCTGATCCAGAGCGAGGCCAGAATACAGGCGGTAAACAGATACAGCCCCCATGCGGTCTCGATCCGCCCCACGCCAATGCCTTTGGTCACGGTGATATAAAGCGCGATCAAAAACACATCTGCCATCGCCAGTTTGCCAATCAGATGCAGCACCGGCAGGCTGCGCGGGCTGAGCAGATCAAAATGCACCAGTGCCAGGCCGATGGTTTTCAGATAGGGCGCAAACAGCGCAAATACCGTCACCAACAAGGCAAGAAGAATATCGGTCCCCCAAAGCGATTGCAGCCCTGTCAGCACCGAAATTTCATTCAGCGAAAACAGCGGCAGCACCCCGGCCCGCATCAACGGCGCCGCCCATGCCAGAGGATAAAGGATCAACAGCGCAAGGTTGAGGTATTTCAAAAACTGCATCAATGCTCCTGCGCTGTTGGGGGCGGGATCATCACGCCGCAGTCCTAGTCAATATAGCGACGTTGATAGCGCGCCCCAAGCGAGGTCAGGATTTCATATCCGATGCTGCCCGCAAATCCCGCAACTGTATCCACCGTTTGTAATTCCCCCAGCAATTGCAGGCTGTCGGGGGTGGTTTCCAGCGCGGTGATGTCGATGGTCAGCATGTCCATAGATACCCGGCCCACCACAGGCAGCTTTTTCCCGCCCGCAGTCACAAAGGCCTGACCGCCCATTGAGCGGATCAACCCGTCTGCATATCCGGCGGCCACGGTGGCAATGCGGCTGGCTGTACCGGCTGTGAAAGCATTGCCATAGCCAATTGTTTCACCTGCGGCCACATCACGCACCTGAATAACCGGCAAATCCAACGTCACCACAGGCCGGGCATCCGCAAAGGGCAACCCGCCATAAAGCCCGACACCGGGGCGGGTCAGTTCAAAATGATAGGCGGGGCCCAGCAAAATCCCCCCGGTAGCCGCCAAGGATCGCGGCACGTTCACGCCACGGGTCATGTCGTTGAAACTGGCCAGTTGGGCGGCGTTCATCGGGTGTTGCGGTTCATCCGCACAGGCCAGATGCGACATGATCAACACGGGGTTTTGCGCCAGTGCAATGTCGCGCAGCGCCGCCCATTCCGAAGGTTCCATGCCCAGACGGTTCATGCCACTGTCCAGTTGCACGCCAAAGCGATGCCCCGGCAGGCGTTCCACCTGTGTCAGCAATTGATCCACCGAATTGATCATTGGCACCAGACCGGCCCCCTGCAGGATTGCGCTGTCCCCTGCCATATGACCCGACAGGATGAATATATCAGGGCCGTCGCCCAACACCTGACGCAGGGCGGCACCTTCCTGGGCGGCGGCAACAAAAAACTGGCGTGCGCCTGCTCGGGCCAGGGCGGGGCCAACCCGTTCAATGCCCAACCCATAGGCATTGGCCTTGATCACCGCAGCGGTGGCACAGTTTGAAAAAGCGTCCAGGGCCTGCCAATTGGCGGCGATGGCGGAAAGATCAATGGTCAGGGATGCAGTTGTCATGGGCGTGTGCTGGCGCAAAACGGCCAAAGCGTCAAGCGATCTACGCGGATTTGGGACGATCCCGGCGTGATCCCCGCTTGGGCCGTTGTCATTGCGGTGCCTGCGGCCGACTTTGCGTCAATGTCCTGTCTGCGTTGTTTACAAAGCGGCCCAGAGCGCGCCAGACTGGCGCCAGAGCGGAGGACATCATGAAACGCTTAGCAATCCTTTTGCACCACCCGGCGATTTTGGTGATGGGGGCAATTTGTGTGCTGGCCTTTGCGGCGCTGGCGCTGGCGGGGCCAATATGGGTATGGGCATTGGTGCCTTTGGGCATCGGGGCGCAATTGTTGAATGAATACAACCTGCACCGCCATATCTTTCATCTTGATCCACCGCGCCGCCAATGGGCGTTTGATCTGCTGTATCAGGCGCATTACGGGCATCATGATTTCCCCACCAACCAGCGGCTTTTCTTTGTGCCGATCTGGGTGGCGCTGCCGATGTTGGGGGGTAATTCCGCGCTGGTCTGGGGCATTGCAACCCTGTTTGGCGCATCACAGGCAATGTGGATTGCGGTGGCGATTGTGCCTGCGGGCGGGGTGCTGATGTTCATGATCTATGAATGGTTCCACATGACCGCGCATCTGACCCTGCCCAAAACCGCGATCGAACGCCATGTCACGCGCCTGCACAACCAGCACCATTTCCGTGATTTTAACCGATGGTTCCACGTCAGCCCCGGTGGTGCGATCATTGACCGTGCACTGGGCACCGACATTGACCGCGAGGCGTTGAAATCCCAACAACGCATCGCATTTATCCGCACCTTGGGCATGTGCCCGGATGATCCGCGCCTGATCGCCGCGCGGGTGCGTTTTGCCGGTAAATACGGGCTGAGCGCACGCGACATCGAACAGGCCGCGCGGGTCAGCGGATAGCGGCAAACGCCGCAACGTCATCAAAGCATAACTTGCCCTGCCCCCTGCACAGCCTAATCTGTAGGTATATAGGGAGAGGACAAAATGAATAAATCATTGAAATTAGCGGCCCTCGTGGTCAGCACAAGTTTTGCAGGTGGCATGGCTTTGGCGGAAAACCGGATTGATACACAATTGCCCAATGCGCCGGAATTGGCGGCTTACGGCGATCTGGCGGTGGGTGTGCGCCAGTTGGAAATGGTGCATGCGGATCAGATCAACATTCTGGCGATTGATCCTGCGGCAGATAAACCGGCGCAGCTGCCGCGCTATGACCGGCCACTGACGGTGGAAATGTGGTATCCCGCTGTTGCCGGGGCCAGTGGCGACACCACGCTCAAGGCCTTTTTGCGCGATGGCACCACCGAAGTCACTTTGACCGGGCGCGCGGTGCGCGATGCAGAACCTGCCAAGGGCGATGCCGCCTATCCGCTGGTTCTGATCAGTCACGGCTATCCCGGAAACCGGTTTTTGCTGTCTCACCTGGCGGAAAATATTGCCTCGAAAGGCTATGTTGTGGCCTCGATTGATCACACAGACAGCACCTATCGCACGCAGGCGGCGTTTGGCTCTACCTTGGTGAACCGGTCGTTGGATCAATTGTTCGTGCTTGAGGAAATGGCGCAGATGGCGGGGGAGGGCGGCGATTTTGCCGGGCTTTTTGACGCGGATAACACCGGATTGATCGGCTATTCGATGGGCGGCTACGGCGCGGTGATCACCGCAGGCGGTGGCGTGACCGAAGCTTCTGTGGCCTATCCGTGGGGCGGGCCGCATGGCACCTTGGGCATCCATCAGGCGGGCAGTGACAGCCATAATAACCTGTTTGATCCACGCATCAAAACCGCCGTGGCCTTTGGCCCCTGGGGGATGAACACGGGGTTCTGGAATGCCGAAGGGCTGGCCGGGATCAAAATTCCGATGCTGTTTATCGCCGGATCGCAGGATGACACGTCGCTTTATGAAAACGGGGTGCGCGCGATCTGGGAAAACGCCAGTTCTGTGGAACGGGCCTTGCTGACCTATGAAAACGGCGGTCACAATTCCGGCGCGCCGATGCCGGCCCCGAAAGAAAGCTTTTATTTCAATGAAAGCAAAGGCTTTGACATTTCAGAGCATTATTCGGATCCGGTCTGGGACACGGCGCGGATGAACAATATCGCGCAGCATTTTGTCACCGCATGGCTGGATCAACGCCTGAAAGGCGAGGCCGAAAAAGCCGCCTATCTTGATCTGGTCGCCGCCTCGAATGACGGGGTCTGGTCGATGAACGATGACGGCAGCGCCAAAGAGGATCACAGCTATTGGAAGGGTTTTGGCAAAGGCACCGCCAAAGGTCTGAAATATGAAGTGAAACAACCCTCCGAGTAAAAATAAAAACGGCAGGCCCATCGGCCTGCCGTTTTTCTTGGTCGCTAAGGTATTGAACCGGATCAGAATTCCTGTTCGCCATTGCCGTCCTGTTGCCAGGGTTTGACCAGATTGCCGAAGCGGGTAAAGCGGCCTTCAAAGCTCAATTCAACAGTGCCGATGGGGCCGTGGCGCTGTTTGCCGATCACCACTTCGGCGCGGCCATGCAGGCGCTCCATCTCTTCTTGCCAGCGCGCCATCGCTTCGAGATCGTGATCGCCAGGCTTTTCGCGCTCTTTGTAATATTCCTCGCGGAACACGAACATCACCACATCGGCATCCTGTTCGATCGAACCCGATTCCCGCAGATCCGACAGTTGCGGGCGCTTGTCTTCGCGGTTTTCAACCTGACGCGACAACTGGGACAGGGCGATCACCGGAATGTCCAATTCCTTGGCGATGGCCTTGAGACCCATGGTGATTTCCGAAATTTCGTTGACGCGGTTTTCATTCTTGCCGGTGCCGCGCACCAGTTGCAGGTAATCCACGATCAACACGTCCAGGCCGTGGGTCCGCTTCAGTCGCCGTGCACGGGCGGCAAGCTGGCTGATCGGCAGGGCGGGCGTGTCGTCAATGAACAAGGGGCAGGCCTCAAGCGCCTTGGCAGCATCGACAAAACGCCGGAATTCGGTTTCCGACATGTCCCCCGAGCGGATTTGCTGGCTGGGGATTTCCGCCGCTTCGGACAGGATACGCGCCGCCAGTTGTTCGGCGCTCATTTCCAGGGAATAGAACCCGACAACACCGCCCTGAACCGCACCTTCGGTGCCATCATGGGTCATGCCGCGCTTGTAGGATTTGGCGACGTTAAAGGCGATGTTGGTGGCCAGCGATGTTTTCCCCATCGAGGGGCGACCGGCAAGGATCAACAGGTCAGAACGGTGCAACCCGCCGAGTTTCTTGTCCATGTCGATCAGGCCCGTGGACACGCCTGACAATCCGCCATCCCGTTGATAGGCGGCATTCGCAACATTAACCGCGTCTGTTACGGCCTTGAGAAAGCTTTGAAATCCGCTTTCGGTCTGGCCCTGTTCGGCAAGTTTGTAAAGCTGCTGTTCGGCTTCGACGATCTGTTCGCGGGGTTCGGAGGCCACATCAACCTGCGCCGCCTTGGCGGAAATATCGCGCCCCAGTTGGATCAGATCACGGCGCACCGCCAGATCATAGATCATCTGGGCATAATCACGCACCGCAAAGGCGCTGATCGCCGCACCCGCCAGCCGTGCCAGATAGGTCGGCCCGCCCAGTTCCTTAAGCCCTTCGTCATCTTCCATAAACGCCTTGAGCGTCACCGGCGAGGCAAGGTTGTTCTTGGCAATCCGCGCCGAGGCGATTTCAAAGATACGTGCATGCACGGGATCATAGAAATGTTTCGGGCCGATGATCGAAGCCACGCGGTCATAGATGTCGTTGTTGGTCAGAATCGCCCCCAGAAGCTGTTGTTCAGCCTCGATGGAATGCGGCATCGTTTCCGGTGCCTGCACTGCGATCTGGTTCGCGTTCAGCGATGTTATTTCGTTCATGTGTTCACCCGATTTGTCCCGCTACTCTCTTACCCTCAAGGGGCGGAACGGCGCAAATTGTATGTTTATGTGGATAACTGTCGATGGCTTGGCACATACCATATATTGCCCCGAAAGGGCGGTATTCGTCAATATCGAGTAGGCCAAGGATCAGGAGCGGCGGGCGTCCTGCCATTCTTTTGGCGCGTTCAGAAAGGTTTCGACCTCGCTTAAGGTGGCCGCGTCAAAGGTGCCTTGTGCCTTGGCTTCGGCCAGAACATCCCACCATGTGCACAGGCTGTGCAGCGCAACCCCATGATCGCCAAGGGTCTTTTCGGTCTGGGGGAAAATCCCGTAATAAAAGATCACTGCCGTATGGCCACAGGTCGCGCCGGTTTCGCGGATCGCATCCACAAAGCTCAGCTTGGAACCGCCATCGGTGGTCAGGTCTTCGACCAGCAAAACCCGCTGACCTTCGGTCATGTCGCCCTCGATACGGGCATTGCGGCCATAACCTTTGGGTTTTTTACGCACATAGGTCATCGGCAGGCCCATGCGTTCGGCAACCAGCGCGGCAAAAGGGATACCCGCCGTTTCACCGCCTGCAATATTGTCAAAGGCTTCAAAGCCCGCGTTGCGCATCACAGTGACGGTCAGGAAATCCATCAAGGTTGCGCGGATGCGCGGATAGCTGATCAATTTGCGGCAATCGATATAGGTCGGGCTGGGCAGACCGGAGGCCAGAGTAAAGGGTTCACCGGCGTTGAAATGCACCGCTTTGATCTCAAGCAGCATCCGTGCGGTCAGGCGGGCCATTTCTTGGGCTGTGGGGTAGCTGGAAGGGATCATGTCGGGCGGTCCTTTGTGGCAGGCTGCAGGGAAGGATTAAAAAACGGTTTATTCAGGCAACGCGCCAGTGCAGCGCCATATCGGGATCAAACAGTGTCACAGGCCCGTCCGGCGTGTCGATCTGCGCCGGAAAGCTGGGGGTTTCGCGGATCAGGGTCACGGTATCGCTGTTCACGGGCAATCCGTAATAAGCGGGGCCATTCACCGAGGTAAAGGCCTCAAGCTGGTCCAATGCGCCGTCTTGTTCAAACACTTCGGCAAGGATCGACAGGGTGTTGGGCGCGGTGAAACAGCCCGCACATCCACAGGGCAGCAATTTGTTGGCATCGGTATGCGGGGCGCTGTCGGTGCCAAGGAAAAACCGTGCATCACCAGAGGTGGCCGCCGCGCGCAGGGCAAGGCGGTGGGTCTCGCGTTTGGCGACGGGCAGGCAGTAATAATGCGGTTTGATTCCGCCCGCGAGGATATGATTGCGGTTGATCACCAGATGATGCGTGGTGATGGTCGCGGCGAGATTTCTGTCGGCGCTGCGCACATAATCCACCGCGTCCGATGTGGTGATATGTTCCATGATCACGCGCAGCTCTGGATGGGCCTTGCGGATCGGATCAAGCACATTTTCGATGAACACCGCCTCGCGGTCGAAAATATCCACAGAAGGATCGGTCACTTCGCCATGTGTGCACAGCGGAAGACCGATTTCAGCCATCTTTTCAAGAACTTTGGCGACTTTGCTAAAGTCATGCACGCCGCTGGCGGAATTGGTGGTCGCCCCGGCAGGATATAGTTTCACGGCTTTGATCAATCCGCTGGCAAAGGCGGCGGCAACATCTGCAGGATCGGTGTCCTGGGTCAGATAAAGCGTCATCAGCGGTTCAAAACCACTGTCTGCGGGCAGGGCGGCCATGATCCGGTCACGATAGGCAGCGGCATCGGCGCCGGTGACGACAGGCGGCACCAGATTGGGCATGATGATCGCGCGGGCGAAATATGCGGTGGTATGGGGCAGTACCGCACGCAGCATATCGCCGTCACGCAGGTGCAAATGCCAATCATCGGGGCGGCGGAGGGTCATGCTTTGTGTCATGGCGCATCCGCTAGCACGTTGGTCTGGTTTCGGCTAGTCTTGATCTGCCTCGGACAGGTCTTCGCCGGCCTCCAATTCGCGCAGTTTATTGGCAAAACGACGGGCGTTCATCCGGGTGCTGACATCGCGGCACAGCAAGATGGCAAGGGCGGTGCGGTCTTCGGATTCGAGGGTCTTCAAGAGATTGCGCAGATAGGGGCGGTAATTGCGCCGTGCGCGGTACATTTTGGCAAATGAATCGCTGGTTAACGTCCCTGCTGCTGCATCCAGCAACAGGTCTTCCCAGAGGTCCATTTCCAGCAGATCGGTTTGCAGGGCCTCGCCCATAAACCGCATCCGCAGCTTTTGAACATTGGAGCGGGTGAACAGGGCGGCATGAACCGCATCCAATTGTTCACGCGGATCATAGATAACAGTGGCTTTTTCAGCAGCATCCAGCATATCGGGGGCATAGCCATAGCGCGATGTGAAATCGGCAATGCGCATTTCGGTGAACCGGTTGTCCCATTCGGTGATCCGTGGATCAAGGGTGGCCTGGGGTTGAATGGCCACAACCCGCGCTCCCGGTGCGGCGACAGAATAGGCCGCCGCCGCATAGCCGCAGGGGCCAGCGCCATAAAACAGGACGGTTTCGAATTCATCAAAGAACCCGTCATCAATCAGGCGGTCGAAATAATCATAGATTTCCGGCGCGCGAAACCATGTATCCCCCTGACTGGCCAGACAGAGATGCGACCAATTGTGATTGCGCGCCATGTCCCAGCCCAGCGGCTGCGCCAGATCGGACAGCGCATGAATGCCTTGGATGGTTTCAAAGGACACCAGCAAGGTATCGCCTTTTTCCAGAAAGCCCGCGAAATGGCGGGTGCCCAGCGTTTCAAAGAACCCTTCGGTTTCGCAGATGGTTTCAATCGCGTTGATCCATATGCGACGGGGCATATCCACTAGGGATGTCTGGAGTGTGGGCGTTTCGTCGGTCATTGCCACGTCCTCAAATACGGTCTTGCACATTTTGAATGCGCTTTTGCCGAGAGCTATTCCGATAATGCGGCGAAAATGCGGAAAATAAGTGTGAAAATGATGGGGTTTTCTACGCGGATCAGCCGTCGAAGTCTGCGGCATTGGCATGGCGCAACAGAAATTGCGCCGCCTGACGGGGCAACGGCACCGAGGGCGGTGTCATCAACAAACGGCCAAACAGCGCGCGATAATGGTCCGAACCCATCAAGGTGGCAAACCGTGATTTGCGCCATGCCACAGCGGCGATATGCAGCGCGCCAAGTTCTGGATCATCCTTGAGGGCATTCAAATAGGTCTCGCGGGCGGGGGCCAGTGTCTGGATGCTGGTATCACTGTCGGTGTTAAAATTCCGTTCCACCCAGTAATCCATGCCCAGCGGGTCATCGCTGTGAACGGCGCGGCCGCGATCCGCCTTGAGGATATAGGATTCAACCGCGCCCAGAGGGTAATGGTTCAGCTGCGCCAGTTGATAATTGTCCTGACCGAAGTTTGAAAAAATCCGCTTGGTTTTAAAGTCTTGCGGCAATTCCTTGCCGGATCCGTCAAACCATCGCGCCTGATCCAGCCTGGTGGTGTCAGGGGCGCGGGGGCGGTGAACGCCGGGTTTTTGATAGGTGCCATCGTTGCGGTACAGGGTTTTGAACATCGCCGCGCGCCACGGCCAGAACATCACCGCAGGCGCACACCGGGTAAAGGTATCGCTGATGGGGTGGTCCTGAAAATGCAGCTGTCCCGAGGCCCCGAACAAACGCCATGTCAGGGTGATGGCGCTGGCATCGGGCAGGGCGTCATGCAGGGCGGTCAGGCTGTGATCGCCACAATGGATGTTCACAAATTCATCAACGTCCAGGGGCAATATCCAGTCGGCCTGTTGGACAACTGCCAGATTGGCGGCGGTTTTCAGGGCGGTGAATTGAATGCCCCCCGCATCATAGGGGCCATCGTTGCGGATATGGGTCAGCCATCCGAGGTCTTGCAAACGGTCCAGCATCTGATCGGTGCCATCATCGCAATCGTTTGAAAACACCAGAAAATCATCAAAGCCGACTGCGCGGTGATGCGCCAGCCATTCCAGCAAAAACGCGGCTTCGTTGCGCAGACAGAGGATCGCCAGATGGCGCATTCACCACGCCTTGCGAAAGGCGATGACCTTGCCCTGTGAGCCGCGATGATAATAGGCCAGACCCGCGTCCATAAAGGCGCGAAACACGGTGTTGATGCCCTTGGGGCCGATCCATTGCGGATGGGTTTCAATGATCGCGGCCCGCAGTCCGGTGAGATCAAGCTGCGGGATCAAGTCCACTTCGGCGCCTTCGATATCGCAGATCATCACCGTCGCGCCGATATCGGCAAAGGCATTTCTGGCGTTCACCACTTTCACTTTGACCGAAGGCGGATCAATTTCCCCCTCAAGCACCTGCATCGAAGACCCGAGCATCGGATCACGGATGTAAAAATCAACCGATCCATCCTGCGCGCCCAGCACCGCGTTGGTGACATGGGCATTGGTGACGGTATTGGCGGCATGCACCGATTGGATATAGGGGATCAGGTTGGGATTGGCCTCATAGACATGCACGGATTTGACCGCCCGTTTGGTCGCCACCAGCGTGGACATAAACCCGATACCACCGCCCAGTTCGACCACCACATCGCCCTCGCGCACCACGCGCAGGGCGGCTTCGGCTTCTTTTGCCTCATAGCTGTCACTGCGCAACAATCGGCGGATTTTTCCCTGTATGATCTGCGGATGTTTGGGAAACCGCATTCCGCGGGAGCGGATAAAACCGGTGTCCTCAGGGGGGGCGCTTTGCATGTTCAACTCTCCATATCCAGCGACAGCGCATAGGCCACACGTTCGGTTTCAGTCAATTTGACCGCAAGCGCCTGACGATACAGGTCTTGGAATTCCGCCATGGCGTGCAATTCCTGTGCCTTGGCCTTGTGCCATTCAAACCCGTCCTGATGGGCGCGGCGCAGCACATCATCCTGCATCAAACGGTCATATTCGGCGCGCAGCCGCGGGATATTGCGTTTGATGGTAAGGTCGCGAAAATCCGACCAGTCCATCCGAATCCAGTAATTGATCCCAATGGAGCGGTCCACATGCAAGGCCCGCCCGCGCTGGCGTTTGATCAGGAAGGATTCAGCCGAGCGCAGCGCGTAATGGTTCAACTGCAAAAGGTCATAGCCGATGTTTTTCTTCGAGGATCGCCAGCCGTTATGCGCGGCATCGCGGGTCATATCCTGCCCTGATCCATTGACCCATTTCACATGGTTTTCAAAGTCTTCGTGCAGTTTGTTGGGGCGGTGGCAGGACAATTTTCCATAGGCACCGATGTTGCGGAACATGGTCTTGAATCCCCAGACGGTATGGGGTTTGGGGCAGTATTTCGGCGCGCAGGCGTCAAATTGATCAATCACAAAGGCATCATTCAGCGTGGTCACGCCGTTATGGCCGAACAAACGCCAGGTCATTGCAATATTGGTGGCATCAGGCACAGCGGCAAACAGATCTTCCAGGGTGCCATTGCCGGTGCGCACGTTCATAAATTCATCCACGTCGATATGGATGATCCAGTTGGCGTTCTGGATCACCGGTTCTTTGAGGGCCTGATTAAGTGCATATTGCTGCGGTGAATTGCCTTTCCACTTGTCGTTGTTGCGGTGCTGGATCACCCCCATGTCATGCAAGCGGCCCAGCACCTCATTGGTGCCATCGCTGCAATCATTGGTGTAAATCAAAAAGGTATCGACGCCAATCGCACGGTGATAGGCAATCCATTCCACAATATAGGGCGCTTCGTTTTTCATACAGCCGACAATGACATTGCCACTGCTGCCCTCAGGCGGCGCAGGCCGCGCAGCAGGGGCATAGGCGGCGGCAAGGTTTTCTTCGTTCACCGCGCCCAGATTGTTATGCGGGCGGAACTGCGTGTTCATCACCATCTCGTGGTTCAGTTTTATTCGGTTCAACAGCCGTTCATTGGCGGCTTTTTGATCGCCTGCCGCCATGTCATCCGACAGCAATGTGTCGAACTTGGCACTGGCCTGTTGCACCTGCGCGGCCTCGGCCTGTTTTTCGGCAATCGCGGTTGATTGTTTGCGGATCTGATAGGCAAAAGCCGTCAGGTATTGCGTGGCGCGATAGCCGTTTTTGGGGTCTGCCTCTTGCCAAGGCGCGCAGGGCGCATCTGGGGTCAGGGCCTGTGCCAGATCGGGAATCCGCTGTATCAGGGCCGCATTTGCGTCTTTGAAATGAGTTGAGATCACGCTCAAACTGCCCGGGTCAAGCGGCGGGCCCGAAATGCGCACATTCAGCCTGATCTGGTGAAACAGATCGCGCGGCACGATGATATCGCGGGCCTGGGCATAGCGGATCACTACGTCATTCAACTGGCGAATACGGGTCAGGGATGCGGCGGGTTCAGGGACAAAACCCCGTTCCGCTTTGACCTTGCCCAAGGTCGATTTCAGGCCCAGCAGTTGCCCCAGTTCATCCGCCGCGGTTTCGCCGCGCAGAGCATCCAGATCAAGCGGGCGCAGCGTCACATTCCCTACACCAAACACCGTTTCCCAATGGGCCAGCAGCGCAGTGTAATCCAGCCAAGGCGCGGGGTGCTGCACATCGGGGAACAGCCCGAAATATGGTTGGCAGTCTTGTCGCAAATCCAATGCGCCTTGCCACCAATCCCCCTGTCCAGCGAGGGTGATCTCTTGGTGCAGGGAATGCCGCCGCCCTTCCAAAACCGCCAGGGCATAAGCGGCAGACAGGGCGCGGGCCTGTTCTTCAACATGGGCGACGATGCGGATGTCGTCAAAATAGGGTGACAGCAATGCCTGCAAACGCGCGATCTGTGCTGGGGTGCTCAGGTAACACCCCAGTTGTGCAGCGCTTAACACCAGATGATCGGCGCTGGTGGCGGCACGTTCCTTTTCAAACAGGTTTTGGAATTCACCGGTCATGGTCTGTTGCACCAGCGGGCTGTCCATGCCGCGTTTGTGGCGCAGGGATGTCACCGCATCCACATCGGCACAGGCCGCATAAAGCCGCACATGGTTCCATTCAGGGGCCAGAATCCCCTGTTTTTCAAGGGCCGCGGCTTTTTGTTTCAAGATGCTGCGAAACCGCGCGGCGGCTTTTTCAGTCGGGCCGATGAGCAAGGTCAGGCGCATCATTTCCCCCCTTCGGCCGGGGGGGTGCCGATATTGGCCTGTCCCCACCACGGCAGATCCACGCCCAGATAAAGCGCCAGTTTCTGTGCGGCGTCCGGGTCTTCGATGTCATAGGGCAGAAAATTGTCACAGCCCTGAAATATCCGTTCGCAAAACCGGTAATGGCCCTCCATCCAGCGCGCCAGTTCCGCCTCGGTCGTGCCAAAGCCACGCGGCAACCCCGGAACATCGGCCTGCGGCAGACGGCGTTTGCCCAGATTGTTCCAGCGCATCATGCTGTCGGCCGCCTTGGCCGGGTCACGCCGCGTCAGCACAAATTTCACCCCTGGATGATGCTCTTGGATTGCACTTAGCAGCCCCCAGTCGGTTTGCGGCCAAAGGGATCGATCCTCGCGCACTGCCGACATTTCATTCACCACGTCAAATTCCCCCAGACGTGCAAGCGGGTCGCCGCTGTCAAAATAATCCTCGTAAATGATCTTGCCCAGATGCCGGCGCGAAATATCTGCCTGTTGCGATTGTCCGGCACGGATTTTCCAATCCGCCACTGTCAAACCCGCAGCACGCAAGGCCTGCGTTAAAGTGGTTGTGCCGGTCTTGGGCAGGGCCAGATTGACAATGCGCAAACGGCTCATGGCGGGTCCCCCAGATCAAAACCGATCTCGGCGCGGATAGCAGCTTCCAATGCACAATACGGGGTGGCACTGCGCAATTGCTCCTGCATTTGGCGATAGCTGTCTTGCTGCACCAATGCATCGCGTTTGGCGCGGTGCAGGCGTACCGCCTGTTCATGCAAAGCCGCGACGCCATCCAGCGCCTTCAGCCGGTCGATTTCGAGTTGCAAAGCATCAGAATACCGCAGAATGCTGTCATCAAAATGCGCAGCATCATTGCGTTCCCGCCAATAGCTGTCGTCAAAAGCGCGGTGGGCGCGGTTCACATCGCCGCGGTCGTTCTTGACCAGATAACTGTCCAGCGACCGCAGCGCATAATGGTTCAGCGTGGCAAACCGGCGCGCGCCATGGGCGGGAAAGGCACGGATGCGCCGCTTGTTGGCACAGCGGCGAAACGCGCCGGGCACCGGACGCCCCGATCCATCCGTCCATGTCGGGCGCTGGTCCTTTGGCACATCTTCAGTGTGAAACGGGCGATGGGCACCAAAATAATCCAGCGGGAAATCGCCGCGCACCAGGGTTTTGACCTCAATCGCCATGTCAGCACACCAGATGTCGGGGTTATGGGAATGCAGAAACTGTCGGATCACCGGTTGATCCACAAACGCCTCAATGCCGTTGCTGGCAAAAAACTGAAAGGTCAGCGAAATCGCCTGCGGGTCGCCGCAGGCCGCGATCAGCGCCGGAATGCGATGATCGCCCACATGAATGTTCAAAAATTCATCCACATCCGCCACCCAGACCCAATCCGCCTCGCGGACCAAGACATGCCGGCGCGCATGTTTCAGCGCCTGCATCTGATAGTTGCGGTTGGTTGCGGGGTTGGGCAGATGCGTAACAATGCCATGTGTCGCCAGTTGATCCAGTAAATAGTCACTCGCATCACTGCAATCATTTGAATAAAATAGAAAATCCGTCACGCCGATCACGCGGTGAAAGGCAATCCATTCCAGCAGGAACGGCCCTTCGTTTTTCACACAGGTCACCGCCGTGATGCGCATATCAACGGGCACCACCCGCATAAGGAGTGTTGAACTTCTGTCTCATCGCCGCCTCTGGGCCGGGTACAGGATGCCCCGCAACCTCATATTATTCACGCCCAACTATGTCAGCACGGCTGAATCGCGTCAATCTTTACCCCATAGGTCAAACAATACAGCACCAGAAAACAACCACCGACAGTGCCGATGGCTGTTCTTTTTGGCCCTAAATATTCCGGAGGTTTGGAGGCAGCGCCTCCAATCAGCCCTTCAGGGCTGACAGCCCCGAGACATCGGATCAGGCAAAGTTATTGGCAAAGCTGCTGTGATAGAGGGCCTTCAAATCAGCCAAAGGCGCGCTGACAGTGCCGAAACTCACCTCTGATCCGCCGAACTTGCCCACGGCCTGCATCACAACACCTGCCGCACCCGCCGCCGTCATCAACGCCTCGGCCTGATCAAAGTTACAGGCAATCAGATACCGGCCCTGATCTTCGCCAAACAACGTCGGCGTATCTGCGGCATCCAGTGTGACCCCGACATCGGCGGTTTCTGCCATTTCAAAGGCCGCAAGTGCCAGCCCGCCATCGCTGAGATCGCTACAGGCTTTGATCAAGGCGCGGTTGGCGCGGATGAAATCGCCATGGGCTTTTTCCTGCGCCAGATCGACAGGGGGGGCATCGCCTTCGACGCGGCCAAACACCTGCGCAAGGAGCGCCGATTGCCCGAGATGCCCGGCGGTTTCGCCCAGGACCAAGGCAATATGGCCATCGCGGACTTCATAACCGATCTGTTCATCGCCGGTTTTCAACAGGCCAACAGCGCCGATGGTCGGGGTGGGCAGGATCGCGGTGCCGTCGGTTTCATTATAAAGCGACACATTGCCCGACACGATGGGCATGTCCAGCGCCAGCACCGCTTCGGCGATGCCTTTGATCGCGCCCACAAACTGGCCCATGATTTCGGGTTTCTCGGGGTTGCCAAAGTTCATGTTATCGGTGGTCGCCAGCGGGGTTGCCCCCACCGCTGTGAGATTGCGATAGGCTTCGGCGACGGCCTGTTTGCCGCCCTCGAACGGGTTGGCCTTGACATAGCGCGGTGTCACATCCGAGGTGAAGGCGATGGATTTATCGGTGCCATGGACCCGCACGATCCCTGCGCCCAGCCCGGGCAGGCGGGCGGTGTCGCCCATGACCATCGTGTCGTATTGTTCATAAACCCATGCTTTGGAAGCATAATTCGGGTCAGAGATCAGCGCGCGCAACCCGTCAACCGGATCAACACCCGGCACCTCGCCCAGTGGCGCGGCGGCCGGGGTTTCCACCCAGGGGCGGTCATATTCAGGTGCGGTGCTGGCCAGTTTGGACAGCGGCAGGTCGGCTTTGACGTCGCCGTTCAGCATGATCAGGAAACGGTCTTCGGCAAGGGTTTCACCAACGATGGCAAAATCCAGATCCCATTTGTCGAACACGGCCTTGGCTTCGGCTTCCAGTTCGGGACGCAGGACCATCAACATGCGTTCCTGGGATTCCGACAGCATCATCTCATAAGCGCTCATGCTGATTTCGCGGGTCGGGACTTTTTCCAGATCAAGCCGCACCCCAAGGCCACCTTTGTCGCCCATTTCCACGGCTGAACAGGTCAGACCGGCGGCACCCATATCCTGAATCGAAATCACCGCACCGGTGGCCATCAGTTCCAGCGTCGCTTCCATCAGGCGTTTTTCGGTGAAAGGATCACCGACCTGCACGGTGGGGCGTTTTTCTTCGATTGTGTCGTCAAACTCGGCGCTGGCCATCGTGGCCCCGCCCACCCCGTCGCGTCCGGTTTTGGCCCCGAGGTAGACCACGGGCATGCCCACGCCCGACGCGGCGGAGTAAAAAATCTTGTCGGTATCCGCAAGGCCCGCGGCAAAGGCATTGACCAGACAATTGCCGTCATAGGCCGCATCAAAACGCACCTCACCGCCCACGGTCGGCACGCCAAAGCAATTGCCATAGCCGCCGACACCCGCAACAACCCCATGCACCAGTTGGCGGGTTTTGGGGTGATCAGGACGGCCAAAGCTGAGGGCGTTCATCGCCGCGATCGGGCGCGCACCCATGGTAAAGACATCGCGCAGAATACCGCCAACACCGGTTGCAGCACCCTGATAGGGTTCGATGTAGGACGGGTGGTTGTGGCTTTCCATCTTGAACACCAGCGCCTGACCGTCGCCGATATCGACAATGCCCGCGTTTTCGCCGGGGCCGCAGATCACTTGGGGGCCGGTGGTTGGCAGGGTGCGCAGCCATTTTTTGGAAGACTTGTAGGAACAATGTTCGTTCCACATTGCCGAAAAGATACCCATCTCGGTGTAATTCGGTGCCCGCCCGAGGATGTTTTGCACCTCGGCGTATTCATCAGGGGTAAACCCGTGTGCGGCGATCAATTCTTCGGTGATGGCTGGTTCGGTCATGGCGAGGCCCCCTTAGGCGTTGATGCCGCGTCTCTTAGAGGATGGCGCGGCGCGGGGGAAGAGGAATACGCGAAAAGGGCGGCTTTCCGGTGTGGAAAGCCGCCCCTGCGGTGCCATGCTGCCCATTGGCAGGCAGGATGTTACATGACGATGATTGTTGTGCGGGTTTCGTCATCGCGCTTGGACCCGTCTTGTGCCTTGAGATACAGTTCGTCCGCCGTGGTATCGATCACGATCTGGCCGTCCTCCAGACGCAGGCTTTCTGGCAGAAGTGTCACCACCAGCACCTCGGCGTCGATCTTGCTGTCTTCTTCCAGATCAACAACCATTTCGGGATTGCCTTGGCCGTCAAAGCTGACGCCTTGAACCACCCCCAGCACTGCGCCGTCCTGTGTTTCAAAATTCGCGCCAACCGAGGCCTTTACAGCGGCATATTCCTTGTCGCTCAGATTCATCATCACCGGATCATATTCCGCAATACCAACGCCATAGCGCGTGTCTTTGGCGACCAGATCATTGGTGGATGATCCCGCGTCGGTTTTTTGCTGGGTTTCGGCGACCTGTGGCGATTGTGTCTGAAGTTCAGTGTCAATGCTGCCTTCTGCATAGGCGAGAGGTGCCGCGATCAATGTGGCGATGGTGGTGGATGTCAGCAGAATGTTGCGTGTCATAGTGGGTTAACTCCTTAATCGTTACAGTGTCCGCCGTGGTGTCAGCGGTGTACGGCAAACCAACGGATGCCTTGGCGCGAAGTTCCAAGAAAGTCTTGGGGTTGAGGGTGGTATTGGGTTAACGCATTGAAACTAAATGAAACCTTTCCGTGGATTTGGGTTGGCACGGGCAGGGCGGGCCTTATTCAGGGCGTTTCTGGGGGGCATGTTCGTGCAACAATATCCTGTTGGGGCGCCCCATGCGGATGGCTGGTGATAGGCCAAAAAAAAGGCCGAGCATAAAGCTCGGCCAAGTCCAACAGGGAGGTATGAAGCGACGCGCCCTCGGGCTGTCAATCTTCATAATGGTCAATTAGGCAGCACTTCTGCCTCAATCAAGTCAGTTTTTGAATTTTGCCAAGCATGGCCGCTATGCATTTTCCGCATGGCTTAGGCTTTTCCTTTTTCTCTCAATTGCTTGCGGTATGAAATGATCTCGTCCTGCACAAAGTCTTTAAAGGCAGAAACCCGTTTTGATTGCCGCAATTCTTCGGGGTAGGCCAGAAACACCGGCACATCTGCCGACTCAATATCTGGAACCACCTGCACGAGGTCGGGAAAATCCTGGGTCAGGTAATCCGGCAGCACCCCGATGCCCAGATCATGCAAAACCCCTTGCAGCACGCCAAAGTAGCTGTTGACCGTCAACATCGAGCGCAGATCAAACATCATCAGTTGCTGGATCAGATTCAGCCCCGCCGCCACCTGGTCGCTGTCGGTGTTCTGGCAGATCAACCGGTGATCCGACATATCCTCAACGGTTTTGGGCGTGCCGTTCTGTTTGAGGTATTTTACACTGGCATACAGACACATGCGCACCGACATCAGGCGTTTGCGGATCAGATCGGCCTGTGAGGGTTCTTTCATACGGATCGCCACATCGGCCTCGCGCATCGGCAGGTCCAGCACCCGTTCTTCGAGCATCAGATCGACTTTGAGGTCGGGATATTTTTCATAAAGTTTTGGCATCCGCGGCACCAGCCAAAGGGTGCCGAACCCCGTGGTGGTGGTGACCCGCAATTCGCCAAAGACTTCTTCTTCACTGTCGCGGATCCGCGCCGAGGCCGCATCAACCCGTTTGGTCATCGAGGAGGTCGCATCAAACAGCAATTCACCCTGTTCGGTCAGGATCAGCCCGCGGGCGTGGCGGTGGAACAAATTGGTGTTAAGCTGTTCCTCAAGACCGCGAATCTGCCTTGAGACAGCGGATTGCGACAGATTCAGTTTCTCGCCCGCATGGGTCAAAGATCCTGCATCGGCGACCGCGTGAAAAATTCTGAGTTTATCCCAATCCATGATCCGGCGTCCTTTTAGGTCTGGATATTTCTATCCTAAAACGGGGTGAAATACAGGGGCTCTGTGCGCGGATTTGCGCGGCATTGTAAAAAACACGCTATACAGGTCAGTATATGTGACCTATATAGCGGCTAACATCTGATTGCCATCGCGACCTGAGGGAGGACCGCCATGACTGCGCCTAAGATTTCACTCAATGACCGTTTTGATTTGGAAAAATCACCTGTGCTGCTGAATGGCACACAGGCGCTGGTCCGATTGATGATGATGCAATCCGCCCGCGACCGCAGCGCCGGATTGAACACTGCGGGTCATGTCACCGGCTATCGTGGCAGCCCCTTGGGGGCGGTGGATTTGCAGATGGGCAAAGCCGAAAAACTGCTGGCAGATTATAGTGTTACCTTTCAACCCGGACTGAACGAAGATCTGGCGGCGACCGCGCTTTGGGGCACCCAGCAGGCCGAATTGCGCGGCGAGGGCCGCTATGACGGTGTGTTTGGTCTGTGGTATGGCAAAGGGCCGGGGGTGGACCGCACAGGCGATGTGATGCGCCACGCCAATATGGCGGGCAGTTCCAAAAACGGCGGTGTGCTGATGGCGATGGGGGATGACCATACCGGTGAATCTTCGACAGTTTTGCACCAGTCCGAATGGGCGATGGTGGATGCCTATATGCCCGTGGTCAGCCCCGCCGGGGTACAGGAAATCCTTGATTACGGCATCTATGGCTGGGCATTGTCGCGGTTTTCCGGTCTTTGGGTGGGTCTCAAGACCATGAAAGATACCGTTGAAGCCACCAGCGTGGTGGATGGCAATCCCGACCGGATGAAGCTGGTGCTGCCCGAATTCGAGATGCCGCAGGGCGGGTTGAATATCCGTCTGGGCGACACGCCGCATCTGCAAGAGGTGCGGATGATTGATCACAAACGTTTTGCCGCCGAAGCCTTCAGCCATGCCAACAAGATGGACAAACGCATGTGGGGCAAACGCGGGGCCAAGATCGGCTTTGCGGCGGCGGGCAAGAACTGGCTGGATCTGCTGCACGCCATGAGCCTGCTCAACATTGATGAAAACGAAGCCGAGCGGCTGGGCATCACCCTATATAAGATCGGCCAGACCTTCCCGTTGGACATGAAAGGGTTTCATGACTGGGCCGAAGGGCTTGATCTGGTTGTGGTGGTTGAGGAAAAGCGCAAACTGATCGAAGTGCAGATCAAAGAAGCGCTGTTTTCCGACCAGCACCGCCGTGTCTATGGCTGGTACAAGGGCGGCGGTGCAGGCCTTGAACATGGCGAGGAATTGTTCCCGACCCGTGGTGCGCTTGATCCGATCCTGATTGCCGAAAAAATCGGTGGCATTCTGCTGGAAGAAGGCCGCGAGACCGATGGCATCCGCGCGGGGCTTGAAATGCTGGACAACGCCCGCCGCGCCGACAATGCCGAAGACATCGCCGCACGTCTGCCGTATTTCTGTTCCGGCTGTCCGCATAATTCATCCACCAAACTGCCCGAAGGCGCGCGCGCCTATGCGGGCATCGGCTGTCATTACATGGTGCAATGGATGGACCGCGAAAGCACCGGATTCACCCATATGGGCGGGGAAGGTGCGAACTGGATCGGGGAATCGCTGTTTTCCAAGCGCAAACATGTATTCCAGAACCTTGGCGATGGCACCTATAACCACTCCGGTGTGCAGGCGATCCGCGCGGCCTTGGCTGCCGGCACCACGATCACCTATAAAATCCTCTATAATGACGCGGTTGCCATGACCGGTGGCCAGCATAACGAGGGCGATCTGGACGCGCCGCGCATTGTTGCCGAACTGCGGGCGATGGGCGTCAAACATCTGGCTGTGGTCTATGACGAAAAGGAAGACGTTGATCCGGCGGCCTTTAAGGGCGTCGAGATGTTTGAACGTGCCGATCTGATGAAGGTGCAAAAACGCTTTGAACGGATCGAAGGCGTCAGCGCGATTGTCTATATCCAGACCTGCGCCGCCGAAAAACGCCGCCGCCGCAAGCGCGGGTTGTTCCCTGATCCTGACAAACGGGTGTTTATCAATGATGCGGTCTGTGAGGGCTGTGGTGATTGCGGGGTGCAATCCAACTGTGTGTCGATCGTGCCCAATGAAACCGAACTGGGGCGCAAGCGTGCCATTGATCAATCCTCTTGCAACAAGGATTTTTCCTGCGTCAAAGGTTTCTGCCCGTCCTTCGTGACCCTGGAGGGCGCGAAAATCCGCAAAGACCCGACCACCGAACTGACACTTCCCGACCTGCCGATGCCCAAGCTGCCAGTAATCCAGGGCACCCATAACGTGGTGATCACCGGGGTTGGCGGGACCGGTGTTGTGACCATCGGTGCCTTGCTGGCCCAAGCGGCGCAGCTGGATGGCAAAGGCGCGGGCATGATGGAAATGGCCGGCCTCGCACAAAAGGGCGGCGCGGTGCATATCCATTGCCGATTGGCCGAGAACCCCGAAGACATCAGCGCCATTCGCGTGGCAACAGGCGAAGCCCATGCGCTGATCGGTGGCGATCTGGTGGTGTCGGCGGGCAACAAGACATTGGGCCTGACCAAGGCGGGCCAAACCGGCGCAGTCGTCAATTCGCATCAGATCATCACCGGTGATTTCACCCGTGATACCGAATTCCAACTGCCCTATGACCGTCTTGAACTGGCGCTTGAGGCGCGGCTCAAGGATGATCTGGCGATGTTTGATGCCTCTGATCTGGCCAAAGCGGCGCTGGGCGACAGCATCTATTCCAACATGATGATCTTTGGCGCGGCATGGCAGCGCGGTCTGTTGCCGCTGACGCTGGACAGTTTGCAAGAAGCGATCCGCATGAACGGCGCGGCGGTGGAACGCAATCTGCGTGCCTTTGACATCGGGCGCTGGGCGGTGCTGTTTCCGCAAGACGCCGCAGCGGTGAGTGCGCCCAAAGTGGTCGAACTGCCCCAGACGGTGAATGACAAAATCGCCTTTCGCAAGGAACAGCTGACCTCTTATCAAGGCCGGCGTCTGGCCAAACGCTATGGCCGTTTTCTGGACGGTATTTCAGATGCGACGGTCAAAGCTGCGGCGGTACAAGGCTATCACAAGCTGTTGTCTTATAAGGATGAATACGAGGTGGCCCGCCTGTTGTTGCAAAGCCGTGACAAGGCGCGGGCGGAATTTGACGGTGATTTCAAAATGACCTTCAACCTTGCCCCGCCGATGCTGTCTGGCAAAGATGCGAACGGGCGCCCAAAGAAACGCGAATTTGGCGAATGGCTGGAAACGCCTTTGCGGCTGCTGGCCCGGATGAAGGGGCTGCGCGGCACACCATTTGATCCTTTCGGGCGGACAGCAGAGCGTAAAATGGAACGCGGGCTGATCAAACAATATGAAACCGACATGGCCGAGGCGCTGCCACTGCTCGGCGATCACACCCGCGATGCCATTGTGGCACTGGCCGAATTGCCGCTGCAAATCCGTGGTTTTGGCCCGGTGAAACAGGCCAATGAGGCAAAAGCCGCAAAACGGCGCGAAGAATTATTGGCGGTGATCCGCGCAGGGGGTTCACAAACAGCACAGGCAGCGGAATAAGCGTCACGCAATTGTAGCAAATGTGTCGTAATCGGGGGCAATGCTTTGCCCCTGATCCCTGATGGAAGCCCTATGCAAAACCAGACAGCCGGCCGTTCTGCCGATATTTCCTATGCCGATTCTGCGCAATCACGCGGTGGACGGGCCCTGATCCGGCTGATGGAAAACTCTACCGGACGGTTGGGCCTGATCAAACGGGCGCGCGGCTATGAGGCGGAAACCGCGGCGGGGCGCTGTTTTTTTGATGTGATGGCAGGCCGCTATGGGCTGCATCTTGAGGTCACGGGCGGCAGTCTGGCCCATATTCCGCGCCAAGGGCCGCTGATCATGATTGCCAACCACCCCTATGGTATTCTGGATGGTCTGATGCTGGGGCATGTCTTGTCTCAGACACGGGGGGATTTCCGGATCATGGCCAATGCGGTGTTCAGCCGTGCGCAGGATTTGCACAATCATTTGCTGCCGATCAGTTTTGACAGTGATAAACCGGCCTTGGCGATGAACATTCAAACCCGCAAAACCGCGCTTGATTATCTGGGGCAGGGCGGCGCGATCGGCCTCTTTCCGGGGGGCACCGTCAGCACCGGTGCCAAGCCGTTTTCAACCCCGATGGACCCGATCTGGCGCAGCTTTACCGCGCGGATGATTGCCAAATCCAATGCCGTCGTGGTGCCGGTTTTCTTTGAGGGCCATACCAGCCGGATGTTCCAGATTGCCAGCCATCTGCATTCGACCCTGCGCATGGGATTGCTGATCAAGGAATTCCGCAAACGGGTGGATACACCGGTGCAGGTGGCGATCGGGGCGCCGATTGACCGCGATGTATTGGACCCATTGGCAAAAGACGGCAAAGCGATGATGGATTTCCTGCGCAAAGCCACTTATGAGTTGTCCCCAAAGCCGCTTCGCAGTTGCGAATTGGGTTTTGAGTTTGAGGAACGGCATCGCGCCGCAAGGTGACAGGGACATGGCAGTAGGCATTTTTGACAGCGGTTTGGGAGGCTTGACCGTTTTGGAAGCGGTGCAAAATCGCCTGCCCGAGACAGAATTTGTCTATCTCGCGGACAGCGCCCATGCGCCCTATGGGGTGCGCACTGCCGATGATATTTACAATCTGACCGTGGCGGCCACGCAGCGGCTGTTTGATGCGGGCTGTGATCTGGTGATCCTTGCTTGCAACACCGCCTCTGCTGCGGCCCTGCGCCGGATGCAAGAAAGCTGGGTGCCAGACGGCAAACGGGTGCTGGGGGTGTTTGTGCCGCTGATCGAAGCGATGACCGAACGCCAATGGGGCGATAATTCACCGCCCCGCGAGGTGGGGCTGAAACATGTGGCGCTGTTTGCCACCCCTGCCACAGTGGCCTCGCGGGCGTTTCAACGCGAACTGGCGTTTCGCGCCATTGGTGTGGATGTCGAGGCACAGGCCTGCGGCGGGATTGTCGATGCCATCGAAGAGGGCGATTTCATTCTCGCCGAAGCCTTGGTGCGCAGCCATGTGGATGCCCTGCGCCGCAAGATGCCCGAACCCGAGGCAGCGATCCTTGGCTGTACCCATTACCCGCTGATGCTGGAGGCCTTTCAAGAGGCGCTGGGCGCAGATGTAAAGGTGTTCTCGCAGGCCGCTTTGGTGGCCGAAAGCCTTGCTGATTATCTGGTCCGTCACCCCAATATGGCTGGCGGCGGTCAAACCGCGTTTTTGACCACCGGTGATCCCAAACGGGTCAGCAGCCGCGCCACACAGTTTCTGCGACGAGAAATCACATTTACCGCCGCGTGAAACTTTGCAATTGAGACCCAAATCGGGACAACAACATGACCTATAACATCGCTATTCTGGGCGCTTCCGGCTATACGGGCGCTGAATTGATCCGGCTGATTGCCGGACATTCCTCTATGACACTCAAGGCCTTGGGGGGTAATTCCAAGGCCGGACAACAGATGTCGGACGTGTTTCCACATCTGCGCCATCTGGATCTGCCCGCGCTTGTCACCATCGAAGATATTGATTTTTCCGATATTGATCTGTGTTTCTGTGCCTTGCCGCATAAAACCTCGCAAGAGGTGATCGCAGCCCTGCCCAAGACCCTGAAAATTGTCGATCTTTCTGCGGATTTCCGGCTGCGCGATCCGGCGGAATATCAAAAATGGTATGGCAATGCCCATGCTGCTTTGGATCAACAGGCCGAAGCGGTGTACGGGTTAACCGAATTTTATCGCGATCAGATCAAAACCGCACGGCTGGTGGCGGGCACCGGCTGTAACGCGGCAACGGGGCAATTTGCCCTGCGGCCCTTGATTGAAAAGGCCGTGATTGATCTGGACGAGATCATCATGGATCTGAAATGTGCGGTGTCCGGTGCGGGGCGGTCGCTCAAGGAAAATCTGCTGCACGCAGAATTGTCAGAGGGCTATCACGCCTATGCGGTCGGTGGCACCCATCGTCATCTGGGCGAATTCGATCAGGAATTTTCGCGGGTTGCCGGACGCCCTGTCACCGTGCAATTCACCCCGCATCTGGTGCCTGCCAATCGCGGGATTCTGGCCACCTGTTATGTCAAAGGCGATGCCACAGAGGTGCATGAAACCTTGCAGGCGGCCTATGCGGATGAGGTGTTCATCGAGGTGCTGCCAAAGGGCGAGGCGCCCAGCACGCGGCATATTCGCGGCTCCAATTTCTGTCATATCGGCGTGGTTGCCGATCGGATCGACGGGCGCTGTATTGTGATTGCGGCATTGGACAATCTGACCAAAGGCTCCAGCGGGCAGGCATTGCAGAACGCCAATCTGATGTTAGGTATTGAAGAAACCGAGGGGCTGATGATGGCGCCATTGTTTCCGTGAAATGCAATGAAAAACCTTAAAAAACAACGACGCATACAGGTGATCGCGGTGGCGGTTGTGGCGCTGATCGGGGCCAGTGCCCTGATCGGCTATGGCCTGCAGGACGGGATAAATTTCTTTCGTGCGCCCAGTCAGGTGATGGCGGAACCGCCGGCACCCGGCGAAATATTCCGCATTGGCGGGTTGGTGGCCGAAGGCACGTTGATCCGCGGGGGCGGGGAAACCGTACGCTTTAGCGTGACGGACGGTGGCGCAACTGTGCCGGTGACGTTTACAGGGGTTTTGCCGGATCTGTTTGAGGAAAACCAAGGCATGGTCGGCACGGGGCGCTACATCAACGGCGTGTTTGAAGCGACTGAAATTCTTGCCAAACATGATGAAACCTACATGCCCAAAGAAGTGGTCGATGCGTTGAAGGCCCAAGGTGTTTACAAAGAGCCCGACAGCTAAAACCGTGCGCTGCCACGGGCATTGGTTAACCGATTTCGCATCCCCTGATCCCGCAACATGGCGGGGGCAGGATGCTAACAGTTCAAGAAATCGCAAAATCCATTGTCGGCCGCGAGGGCGGTTTTGTTGATGATCCCGATGATCCCGGTGGCGCAACGAATTTTGGCGTGACCATACACACCCTGCGGCGTCTGGGGCTGGATCTGACCGGCGACGGGCGGATTGACGGGCAGGATGTACGCCGCCTGTCGCGCGCACAGGCCGTTGATATTTTCGTGCAGCATTATTTCGAGCGCCCGCAGTTGCAGGCGCTGCCCGCGCCGTTGCACCCTTCGGTGTTTGACATGTATGTGAACGCCGGCGCCAATGCGGTGAAAATCCTGCAACGGCTGCTGGTCGAGATGCGGTTTGACGTGGTGGTGGACGGGGTGTTTGGCCCGCAAAGCCAAAAGGCGGCCCGTGATGCCTATGCCGCAGCGCCGGATCATCTGGTGGATGCCTACGGGATTGCGCGGCGCAATTATTACTTTCGGCTGGCGGATCACCGCCCTGCCAGTCGCAAATATGCAAAAACCCGCGCGGGCGGCAAAGGGGGCTGGATCAAACGTGCCGAAGATTTCATCTCGCCGCGCTACCACCTTAGCGCCGAAGACTTCGCAAAAAGGACAGCGGCATGGGCATGATCGAGCGGATTTTCACCCTGATTTTTGGCAATGCAGGCAAGGGGGTACGCGACACTGTTGAAGTGTTTCGCGAGAATGCCGAACAGGGGGCAACGCGCGCCGCTCAGGTGCAGGAACAGGCGATGGCGCAATTTGGCGCGGAATACAATGTGTCGCGCATCGGCTGGTTTGATCGGTTTATGAACGGGGTGAACCGTCTACCACGTCCGGCGCTGGCCTTGGGCACGCTGGGTTTGTTTGTATCGGCAATGGTCGAACCGCTGTGGTTTGCCGAACGCATGCAGGGGATCGCCTTGGTGCCAGAGCCGCTATGGTGGTTGTTGGGGGTGATCGTGTCCTTTTATTTTGGCGCAAGGTATCAGGTAAAAGCACAGGATTTTCAACGTGATATCACCAACAGCATGGCGCGGGTGCCGCAGGTTGTCACGCATATCCAGACCCTTCGCAGCCTGCGCCCTGATGCGCCCCGGCTGGCCGCGACCGACGGTGATACCGCTGTGACATTGGCCAGTTTGACCCTTGATGAAAACGCAGCCTTGCGCGATTGGCAGACCGGCCACCCCTGACTGCGACGCTTTGCGCGGCGCCGCTGTGCAAAAGGTCATGGCATGGGCGCATGGCCCGGCCTATAACCACCTCATGACAACAGAACTCGGACATTTCGCGCTGATCCTCGCCTTTGCTGTGGCGATTGTTCAGATGATCGTGCCCCTGATCGGGGCGCACAAACGCTGGCCTGCATGGATGGCGGTGGCCGAACCCGCAGCGGGGGCGCAATTTGCCCTGACTGCGCTGGCCTTTGGTGCGTTGATGTGGGCCTTTGTGGTCTCTGATTTCTCGCTACAGGTCGTGGTCTCAAACAGCCATTCCGCCAAGCCGATGCTGTATAAAATCAGCGGCACTTGGGGCAATCACGAAGGGTCGATGTTGCTGTGGGTGCTGATTGTCTCTTTATTCGGGGCGATGGCGGCGTGGTTTGGTGGCGGCTTGCCCCCCAGCTTGCGCGCCCGGGTCTTGTCGGTGCAGGCGGCCATTGCAGTGGCGTTTTTCGGCTTTATCATCTTTACCTCAAATCCCTTTACCCGCCTTGAGGTGCCGCCGTTTGACGGGCAGGATCTGAACCCGCTGTTGCAAGACCCCGGTTTGGCGTTTCATCCGCCGTTTTTGTATCTGGGTTATGTCGGCCTGAGCATGGCGTTCAGTTTTGCGGTGGCGGCGCTGATTGAGGGGCGCGTGGATGCCGCTTGGGGGCGCTGGGTGCGGCCTTGGACATTGGCCGCCTGGATTTTCCTGACCATCGGCATCGCTTTGGGGTCTTGGTGGGCCTATTACGAATTGGGCTGGGGTGGTTTCTGGTTCTGGGACCCGGTTGAAAACGCCAGCTTTATGCCTTGGCTCTTGGCCACGGCGCTGTTGCATTCCGCGATTGTGGTGGAAAAGCGCGAAAGCCTGAAAAGCTGGACAATTCTGTTGGCGATCCTTGCTTTCGGGTTTTCGCTGATTGGCACTTTTATTGTGCGCTCGGGGTTACTGACCTCGGTGCATGCCTTTGCCAATGATCCCGAACGCGGGGTGTTTATCCTTGGGATTATGGCATTTTTTATGGGCGGTGCGTTGATCCTGTTTACCCTGCGGGCCGGCGCGATGGAGGCCAAAGGCGTGTTTGGTCTGGTCAGCCGTGAATCGGCGCTGTTGGTGAACAATCTGTTGCTGGCGGTGGCCTGTTTCGTGGTTTTTGTCGGCACCATGTGGCCGCTGCTGGCCGAGATGTTTTTTGACCGCAAGCTCAGCGTCGGACCGCCGTTTTTTAACGCGGCATTTACACCCTTCATGCTAGCGCTGGGGCTGGTCCTGCCGATTGGCAGTGTCCTGCCGTGGAAACGCGCGCGGATCGGGCGGGCGATCTATCCGCTGCGCTATGTTTTTGTGCTGGCTGTTGCTGTGGCGGGCCTGGCTTTTGTGATGCAGACAGGGCGCAGCATGCTGGGGCCGATTGGCCTGTTTCTGGGGGCGTGGCTGATCATGGGCACGGCTGTTGAACTGGCGCAGCGCTGTCGTCAGGATTTCCGCCGTCTGGGCCGTTTGCCGCGCGCCGATTGGGGCAAGGCCCTGGCCCATGCCGGATTGGGTGTGACCATGGCAGGGGTTGCGGGGCTGACCGCATGGACGGTCGATGACATCCGTGTGGCGCAGATTGATGTGCCTTTCGAGGTTGGCGACTATAGCCTGACCCTGACCGAGGTGCATGAGGACCGCGGGCCGAATTACCTTGCCACCACGGGGCAGGTGACATTGGCGCGGGACGGGCGTGAAATTGCCCAGATGCGCCCTGAAAAACGGTTTTATCCGGTGGCGCAGATGCCGACCACCGAAGCGGCGATTGATACCAATCTGACGCGCGATATCTATGTGGTGATCGGCGATCAACAAGACAGCGGCGGCTGGACGGTGCGCACCTATATCAAACCGTTGACAGCATGGATCTGGTTCGGCTGTGCGCTGATGGCCTTTGGCGGCATGCTTAGCCTGTCGGACAGACGTTTTCGCGTTGCAGCGGGGGCGCGCAAGGTGAACGCGGTGCCGGCAGAATGAAGCGGCTGGTTCTGATCCTGTTGCTTTTGGCCGGGCCGCTGGCGGCGGTCCAACCTGACGAAGTGCTACAAGACCCGGTGTTGGAGGCCCGCGCACGGGACTTGTCCAAAGGGCTGCGGTGTTTGGTGTGCCGTAACGAAAGCATTGATGAAAGCAACGCCAGTCTGGCGCGGGATTTGCGGATACTGCTGCGCGACCGGTTGCAAGCAGGGGATAGCGATGCCCAGGCGGTGGATTTCATCGTGTCGCGCTATGGTGAATATGTGCTGTTGAAACCGGATGCACGCGGGGCCAACTGGCTGCTTTGGGCGGCGGGGCCGCTGATGCTGTTGCTGGCTGGGGGCGGCGGGGCGATCTATCTGCGCGGCAGGTCAAGGGCCAGGACCACCACAGATGTGCCGCTCAATGCCGAAGAACAGGCCCGTTTGAACGATATTTTGCGCGACTGACGTTCAGTTTCGCTGGTCCGTGGCTGTGGCTTTGATAACCTGCGCCAAACGCCCTGCGAACAAGGACCAGCAAATGGACTATCAAACGATCACCTATGACGTGTCAGACGACATGGCGCTTATCACCATGAATCGCCCTGACAAAATGAACGCGCTGACCACACAGATGCGCGCCGAGATCGCCCATGCGGTTACCCAGGGCGGCAAAGATGCACGGGTTGTGGTGCTGACAGGGGCGGGACGTGCGTTTTGTTCCGGTCAGGATCTGGGGGACCGGGCCTCGGGGGCCTCGATTGATCTGGAACGCACATTGCGCGATGAATATGCGCCGATGTTGCGGGCTTTTGTGAATTGCCCTGTGCCGACCATTGCCGCTGTGAACGGCGCGGCAGCGGGGGCTGGCGCCAATCTGGCGCTGGCGGCGGATGTGGTTTTTGCCACTGAATCTGCGTATTTCCTACAGGCGTTTACCCGCATTGGCCTGATCCCTGACGCGGGCGGCACCTATACGTTGCCGCGCCAGATGGGCATGGCCAAGGCGATGGGGGCGGCCTTGTTTGCCGATAAGATCTCGGCGCGCCAGGCCGATGATTGGGGCATGATCTGGGAAGCGGTGCCAGACGCGGATTTCGACAGCCATTGGCGCGGCAAGGCGGCACAATTGGCCGCAGGGCCAACAGCGGCCTATGCCGCCGCCAAAGAAGTGATCCGCGCCAGTTGGGATAATTCGCTTGAGGATCAACTGACCCTCGAAGCACAGGCCCAAGGCACCTGCGGCAAATCCCGTGATTTCAAAGAAGGCGTTTTGGCCTTTACCGAAAAACGCGCGCCCAAATTCGAAGGGCGCTAAACGATCGGGTGTCGCCCTTTGGCGACACCCTTTGATCCAGGATGTCAGAGGCTGCGTTCAACCAGCAGCACCTCATCCACCTGTGGGGCAGGGCCCGTGGCGCGCGCCACAACGGCCACGGCAATGCCGTCGGCCAGAACCGAATGCACGGTCCCTGAAATGGCATGGATGGTGATTTCAGGCGGCGGATTGCCCTTGTCATAGACGACGGCAATTTGATCGCGTTTGTTGATGGTGTCAGGCACCAAAAGCCCCTGCGGGCAGGGTTCGGTGCGCGCGGCATAGGGCATCATATTTGAAGCATGGTCCCAGCTTAGGTGGCGATGGACGGTTTTTTGGTTCATCGCTCACGCACCCAGCAGGCCTGTTGCAATCGCGCACAGCGCAGGGCGGTGGCCCACAGCCGTGTCGCCTGCAGGGTAATCCCAGACAGGACAAGAAAGGCGCAGCATATCGCCAAGATTTCGGTCATTCATTCGCACCCTTTTGTAACTGAGAACGAGGTTAATCGCAGTGGCAAAAGCGGGTCAAGTTTTGTCGGTTGATTGTCATGCCCCGCGAAACAATGCCACATCTCTGCCTCATTTGATCGCAAAGTGCATCGAATCTTCTTAAAACAAGCGAAAAAATCGCTGGGAAACAGGCTGCGTAACGGCCTGATTTTGCCTTGATTCGGATGAATCGCACAGCAGTGATCCGGCTAGCGGAGGCGGGGTGGTTTTCGATATCCGTTCAAATTTACACAGATCGAAAACCGCTTGGTTCATAAAAAAACGCCCCGGAAAACCGGAGCGTTCATAAGTGCAAATGCCGTGGCGATTAGCGGTTTTCGATGTCCACGTAATCGCGTGCTGTTTCGCCAAGATAAAGCTGGCGGGGGCGGCCGATTTTGTTCTGTGGATCGCCGATCATTTCCTTCCACTGCGAAATCCATCCAACGGTGCGCGACAGCGCAAAGATCGGGGTGAACATCGAGGTCGGGAAACCCATCGCCTCTAGAATGATGCCGGAATAGAAGTCCACGTTCGGGAACAATTTCTTTTCCGCGAAATACGGATCTTCGAGCGCCTGACGCTCCAGTTCCTTGGCGACCTGCAGCACCGGGTTGTTTTCAACACCCAGCAGTTCCAGCACCTCATCGGCGCTTTCTTTCATCACTGTGGCGCGCGGATCAAAGTTTTTGTAAACGCGGTGACCAAAACCCATCAGACGGAACGGATCGTTCTTGTCTTTGGCGCGGGCGATGAATTCAGGAATGCGGTCCGGTGTGCCGATTTCCTTGAGCATCTCAAGGCAGGCTTGGTTGGCGCCACCATGTGCCGGGCCCCAGAGACAGGCAATGCCCGCAGCGATACAGGCAAACGGGTTTGCACCCGAAGACGATGCCAAACGCACAGTGGATGTCGATGCGTTTTGTTCGTGATCGGCATGCAGCGTGAAAATACGGTCCATTGCGCGGCTCAGAATCGGGTTCACCTCGTAATCCTGTGCAGGCACAGCAAAGCACATGCGCAAGAAGTTGGAGGCATAATCCAGATCGTTCTGTGGATATTCGAACGGCTGACCAATGGTGTATTTATAGGCCATCGCGGCAATAGTCGGCATCTTGGCAATCATGCGAATAGACGCGACCTCGCGCTGCCAAGGGTCGGTGATGTCGGTGCTGTCGTGATAAAATGCGGACATTGCGCCCACAACACCCACCATGATCGCCATCGGATGTGCGTCACGGCGGAATCCCCGGAACAAATACATCATCTGTTCGTGCAGCATGGTGTGGTTGGTCACGCGGGATTCGAAATCTTCCAGCTCTGCAGGGGAAGGCAGTTCACCATAAAGCAGCAGATAGCAGACTTCGAGATAGTGGGATTTGCTGGCCAGTTGGTCAATCGGATAACCCCGGTGCAGCAACACCCCTTCTTCGCCGTCAATAAAAGTGATGGTGCTGTCGCAAGAGGCTGTCGAGGTAAAGCCAGGGTCATAGGTGAAGACTTCCGCCTGGGCATATAGCTTGCGGATATCCAGCACGTCAGGACCAACACTTGGCGAATAGATCGGCAAATCATATGATTTGCCGTCAATGGTCAGCGTTGCGGATTTCTTGGAGTCAGTCATTTGGTCCCTTCCCGAATGTTGGTGCGGTACAGGTGACCGCCATCTTGGCCAGCCCCAATAGGGCTGCCCTGTCTGTTATCGCAGCCGCGCTTGAGAAATGGTTAACCAGTTTCTCGGCCCGCAGCTTCTGTCAATCGGGCTAGGGATTCTTCACGTCCCAACACAAGCATCATGTCAAAAACAGATGGAGTTACCGCCCGACCAGCAAGGGCTGCACGAAGCGGCCCTGCCAGTTTGCCGAATTTGGTGTCTTTCGCAGCCGCAAAGCCGTTCATCACCTCTTCCAGCGTTTCTTTGTCCCAGCTAGCATTTTGCAGATGCGGCGTCAATTCCGCCAGTATACCACGGGATACAGTATCGAGGTTTTTTATCGCTTTTTCATCGGGCACAATCGGCCGGGATGTCAGGACAAAATGTGCCTTTTCAATAAGTTCGGGCAAGGTTTTGGCCCGTTCTTTTAGGCAGTATAATGCCGCTTCCAACCCCGAAGCCTGGGTTTCGCTCAAGGCGGGCAGGGCAGCGGCTTCGAGATAGGCCTCGCACTCGCGCCGCAATGCAGCATCCTGCGCAACCGCAATATGCTGCCCACAGATGTTTTCCAGCTTTTTCAGATCGAACTGGGCGGGGCTTTTGCGGATGCCGCTCAGATCAAACCAGTCCTGGGCCTGTGCATCGGTGAAAAATTCATCATCGCCGTGGCTCCAGCCCAGCCGCGCCAGGTAATTGCGCATGCCCGCAGCAGGATATCCCATCGCCTGGTATTCCTGCGCGCCCAAAGCACCGTGGCGTTTCGATAATTTCTTGCCATCAGACCCGTGAATCAGCGGAATATGGGCCCAGACCGGCACGTCCCAACCCATCGCATCATAGATCATCATCTGGCGCGCGGCATTGTTCAGGTGGTCATCCCCGCGCACCACATGTGTGACACCCATATCATGATCATCCACCACCACTGCCAGCATATAGACGGGTGTGCCATCGGAACGTAACAAAACCATGTCATCCAGCTGATCGTTGCGGATGGTCACATCGCCCTGCACCTGATCACGGATCAGTGTTTCACCCGTTTGCGGGGCCTTGATGCGGATCACATAGGGCGCATCGGGGTGGTCTTGTTCGGGGCTGTCGCGCCAGGGTGAATGATACAGCGTTGAACGGCCTTCGGCGCGGGCGGCCTCGCGAAAGGCGGTGATTTCGTCTTGGCTGGCGAAACATTTATAGGCCTTGCTCTGTGCCAGCAATGCCAGCGCCACCTCGGCGTGGCGCGGTGCATTGTCGAACTGGCTGACGATCTCGCCGTCATGATCCAGCCCCAGCCACGCCATGCCCTGTAGAATCGCGGCGGTGGCCTCGGGGGTGGAACGGGCGCGGTCGGTATCTTCGATGCGCAGGAGGAACCTGCCACCGCGACCCCGGGCATAAAGCCAGTTGAAAAGCGCAGTACGTGCGCCTCCGATGTGCAAAAAACCAGTGGGGGACGGGGCAAAGCGGGTCACTACTGCTGCGGACATGGCGAAGTCTTTCTTTCAGGAAGTGGCGGGGCGGCAGGGCTTTGGGCAATGTTTACCATTTGCTAACCATCCACGCCGTAGATTTTCCGCCTGTCTATCCAGTGCGGTGATCGGGGGCAAGCATGGGGCGAATGTCGATGGCTGCCAATGCGATAAAATCCGCCGCTGCGCAGATGCTGCTGGCACAGCGCGGGATGCTGCTGGGCTGGGTGCCTGTGTGTCTCGCCGTGGGGATCGGGGCGTATTTTGCACGGCTGCATGAACCGGCGTTGATCTTTTATCCGGTGATCATGGTGCTGGTGCTTGGGCTGATGCTGTTGGCGCGGTTGTTGCCCGAACCTGCGGCACCTTTGGCCCTTGGCGCGGCGCTCTGTCTGGCGGGATTCGTGGTGGCAGGGCTGCGTGCCCATCAGGTTGGCCAACCGGTGTTGGGCTGGCGCTATTACGGGGCGGTCGAGGGGCGGATCATCGCGATGGACCGCAGCCAGTCTGATGCGCTGCGCCTGACCTTGGATCAGGTGCAGCTTGATCGCGTGCCGCACCACCGCACCCCGCATCGGCTGCGGATTTCCCTGCATGGTGACGATATTGGCATCACGCCAGAGCCGGGATTGCGGGTGATGACCACCGCCCATCTGTCGCCGCCCGCCGGTCCGGTCGAACCCGAGGGATTTGATTTTCAGCGCCATGCGTGGTTTGCCCGTCTGGGGGCGGTGGGCTATACCCGTGTGCCTTTGCTGGGGGTGGCAAAGCCCGAAACCGGGCGGGTCGGGCTGGTGTTGTTTCGCCTGCGCATGGCGATTTCTCAGCATATCCGCGGCATTCTGCCCGGTGAGATCGGCGGTTTTGCAGCGGCCCTGACCGCCGGAGATCGCAGTGGCATGCACCGCGACACCCTTGAAAACCTGCGCGCCAGCAATCTGGCCCATCTTCTGGCGATTTCCGGCCTGCATATGGGGCTGTTGACGGCGGTGGTTTTTGCCGCGCTACGGCTGATCTTGGCGGCGCTGCCCTATACCGCGCATTATTGGCCGACCAAGGGCATTGCGGCGGCGGGGGCGTTGCTTGCGGCGGCGGGGTATCTGGCCCTGTCGGGGGGCAATGTGGCCACCGAACGCGCCTTTATCATGGTGGCCACAGCATTGGGGGCGCTGATGATCGGGCGGCGGGCGCTTTCCCTGCGGGCAGTGGCGGTGGCGGCAACATTGGTGTTGTTGCTGCGTCCCGAAGCCTTGGTCGGGCCGGGGTTTCAGATGTCCTTTGCCGCAACTCTGGCGCTTGTGGCGGTGTTTGGCTGGCTGCGTGATCTGCCGCTGACGAACCTGCCGCGCTGGGGCCGGGCGGTGTTGGCGACGGTGCTGTCTTCGGCGGTGGCGGGCATGGCGACAGCGCCCATTGCCGCCGCGCATTTCAATACAATCGCGCATTACGGATTGATCGCAAATCTGCTCTCGGTGCCCTTGATGGGGGTGCTGGTGATTCCCGCGGCGGTGCTGGCGCTGGTGTTGTCGCCCTTCGGGCTTGAGGCCCTGGGCCTGTGGCCGATGGGCTGGGGATTGGCATGGATTCTGGGGGTGGCCGATCAGGTTGCCGGGCTTGAGGGCGCGCGGGGCCATCTGCGCGGGCCGGGGCCGTGGGTTTTGCCATTGTTGGCGCTGGGGTTTCTGGTGCTTGTGCTGTGGCAAGGCCTGCTGCGCTGGCTGGGCCCGGTCATGGTGCTTGGCGCTTTTTGGCTCTGGCATGGCGCGCAACGCCCGGCGATCCTGATCGCGGCAGAAGGAACATTGGTGGGGGTGATGACCCCGGCAGGCCGCGCCTTGAGCAAGCCCAAAGGCGCTGGTTTTACCGCGAAAATCTGGCTTGAAAATGATGGCGACGGGGCGGCGCAAAATCATGCTGCCACGCGCTGGCAGGCGGGGCCCGTGCTGCATCTGTCGGGCAAACGGGCGGTGGCGGGGGTTGCCGGCTGTCAAAAAGGCCAGATCATCGTGGCCTCGGTTGAGGCGGCTGCGCTCGCAGGCGCGGGATGTACCCTGTTTGATCCAACCCGTTTGAAACACACCGGCGCGGTGGCGCTATATCCAACTGATCAGGGCTGGCAGATGATCACAGCGCGGCAAAAGGCCGGGGAACGGCTTTGGTCAAACTGGCCAAAACCCTGAGGGTGACACTCAATAGGTGCGGATCAGCCCGACCAGACGGCCCTGTACCTTGACCAAATGGGAGGGCAGGACCCGGGTTTCGTAAATCGGATTTGCCGCCTCAAGCGCGATGGAAGCGCCCGTGCGTTTAAAGCGTTTCAGGGTTGCTTCGCTGTCTTCGACCAGCGCCACAACAATATCGCCGTCATCGGCCACGGATGTTTCGCGGATCACCACAACATCGCCGTCATTGATGCCCGCCTCGATCATGGAATCGCCTTTGACTTCAAGGGCGTAATGCTGTCCCGATCCGGCCAGCATCCCGCCGGGCACCGCCACTGAATGGGTCATCTGGTTGATGGCTTCAATCGGGACACCGGCCGCAATCCGGCCCATAACCGGCACTTCAACCGCCGCAGCACTGGCAGGGGCGGCACGTGATGTATCGGCCCGATCCCCATCAATCACCCGGGGGGTGAAACCGGCCTTGGGTTCGCCACCCAGACTTTCGGGTAGTTTCACCACTTCAATCGCCCGCGCGCGATGCGCCAGACGCCGGATAAATCCGCGTTCTTCCAAGGCAGTGATCAAACGGTGAATGCCGGATTTCGACCGCAGATCAAGCGCAAGCTTCATTTCATCAAAACTGGGGGGAACGCCATCCCGCTGAACCCGCTTGTGGATAAAGGCCAGAAGATCGAGTTGTTTCTTGGTCAGCATGGGAGGTCCCCTTTGAACATTATCTGTTTTTGTTCTAGGGTTGTTCTCGTTTTGTGTCAACACGCCTTGGGGTTTTTTGACAGGGCGCTGGGGGCGCCCCGCGACATTGCTCAGATCAACAGGTAATCTGCCATTTCGCCCTTGTGGCGCGGTGGATCATTGACCGGACGCACCATCAGCGCATTGGCAACCGCCAGAACCGACAACAGCGAACTGTCCTGACGGGTATCAGGGTGCAGGGTGCCATCGCGCAGATGGGCGCGCATGTAATGGGCGCGCGGGCCATTGCCGGGCAAATCAACCGCCAGCGGCGCTTGGGCCAGCGGCATAGCCACCTCACCCAGACCCAGCATTTTACGCAGCAGCGGCCGCACAAACACCGTGCCACAGACCATCGCAGACACCGGATTGCCGGGCAGGCCGATCATTGCGGCCCGGCCCAGACGCCCCGCCATCAAGGGTTTTCCCGGCCGCATCGCAACCTTGTAAAAGCTCTGTTCCATACCGATATCGGCGGCCACGGGGGCAACCAGATCATGATCCCCGACAGAGGCGCCACCAATCGTTATGATCAAATCGGCATCACGGGCCAGATGAAACGCCTGTTTCAGCGATTCTGGCGTGTCCCGGGCAATCGGCAAGAGCCGCGCAACCGCGCCGATCCCTTCGACCATCGCCGCCAGTCCATAGCTGTTGGAGGCGACAATCTGATCTTCATTCGGGGTCTCGCCGGGCTGGACCAGCTCATCGCCGGTGGCAAGGATCGCCACGACGGGTTTGCGCGTCACCGGAACAGGGGCAATGTTCATCGCCGCCAGCAGCGCAATATCCGCAGGACGCAACACCAAGGGCGCTTTGATCTGTTGACCCGCGCCAAAATCGCCACCGGCAGGGCGGATGTTGTCTTTGGTTCCGATCTTGTGACCCAGGGTGATCAGATCGCCACGCCGTGTGGTATCTTCTTGAATAACAATGAAATCCGCGCCGTCGGGCAGGGGCGCGCCGGTGAAAATACGCACCGCCTGTCCGGCCCTGAGTGTGCCGTCAAAGCGGTGTCCGGCGGCGGATTCACCAATCACCTTGAACATCGCATCCGGTTCGACCTCGGCGCGGCGCAGGGCGTATCCATCCATTGATGAGGCCGCAAAAGGCGGCTGGGTGCGCCGCGCCGTCACATCCCGCGCCAACACCCGCCCCGCCGCATGGCGCAGCGGAATTTCTTCGGCCTCCAGCGGTTCAACCAGATCAAGAAGCTGTGCAAGGGCCACATCGACAGAGATCATCACGCCTCATACCTGCCGGATTTGCCGCCGTCTTTAAGAACCACCCGCAAGCCCCCGATTTCCATCGCTTTATCTACCGCTTTTGACATGTCATACACGGTCAGCGCCGCCACGGATGCGGCGGTCAGGGCTTCCATTTCAACGCCGGTCTGGCCGGTGGTTTTGACGGTGGCAGTGATGCGCAGGCCAGGCAGGGTTTCATCGGGTTCCAACTCCACACTGACCTTGGTGATCGGTAATGGATGGCACAGCGGGATCAGATCAGAAGTGCGTTTGGCCGCCATGATCCCCGCCAGCCGCGCGACCCCCAGAACATCCCCTTTTTTGGCACGACCTTGGGTAATGATATCAAAGGTTTCGCGCTGCATCTTAATGTAGGATTCAGCCATGGCAATGCGCGATGTCACGGCTTTTTCCGAGACATCGACCATATGCGCGTCGCCCTTGGCATCGAAATGGGTCAACGCCATCACATGCCCCCTGCGGTCAACGGCTGGGCCAGCAAATCACGGGTCGCCAGTTCGACATTTTCCTGTCGCATCAGGCTTTCTCCAATCAAAAACACCCGCGCGCCGTATTTCGCCATACCGGCCAGATCATCCGGGCTGTTCAGCCCCGATTCAGAGACAATCATCCGGTCCCCCGGCACCTGTTTGGACAGGGTTCGGGTCACATCAAGAGAGGTCTCGAAGGTCTTGAGATTGCGGTTGTTTATCCCGATCATGCGGCTTTTCAGGCGTTTGGCGCGGTCCAGTTCTTCGGCATCATGCACTTCGATCAAGGCATCCATGCCCCACCGGGTGGCGGCGTCTTCGAGCTCTGCGGCCTGTTGATCCGAAACCGAGGCCATGATGATCAGAATGCAATCGGCCCCGAGCGCGCGGGCCTCGGCAACCTGATAGGTGTCATACATGAAATCCTTGCGCAAAACCGGCAGGGAACAGGCCCCGCGCGCCGCGACCAGGAATTCTTTCGCTCCTTGAAAACTGGGCGTGTCTGTCAGCACCGACAGGCAGGTTGCCCCCCCCGCGGCATAGGCCTGCGCCAATGTCGCAGGATCAAAATCAGCGCGGATCAAACCTTTGGAAGGGCTGGCCTTTTTCACCTCGGCAATCAATCCATAGCCCTGCAAGGAGGCCTCGAATAATGCATCTGCAAAGGGGCGCACCACGGGGGCGGCAAGGGCATCGGCCTCCACGTTGCTCAGTGGTTTGGCGGCTTTGTCAGCGGCAATTTCATCAAGCTTGTAGGCTTTGATCTTGTCCAGAATGGTCTGTGTCATGGCTGCTTTCTCATGGGTTGGTCCAGTTTATGGCCGCCATCCCCTGTGCCTGCAACCATGCATTGGTCTGGCTAAAGGGGCGCGCGCCGAAAAAATCGCGATAGACCGACAAGGGGGAAGGATGGGCGGTTTCGATTTTGAGGTTCTGCACCGGATCAACGGATTTTGCCGCCTTTTGCGCCGGCCCGCCCCACAGCAGATAGGCGCGGGGGCGATCCGCGAGATGCTGCAACACCTGTTGAACCAGGATATTCCAGCCCAGTTTCGCATGGGCCTTGGGGCGCCCCTCTGGCACGCTGAGCGCGGTATTGAGCAACAAAACCCCTTGATCGGCCCAATCGGACAGGTCGGTGCGGCTGCGGATCTGGCCCAGATCGTTTTGAATTTCCTTGAAAATATTGCCCAGACTGTCCAGACGCCCGCCAAAATCCTGCGGAATAGAAAACGCCAGCCCATCGGCCTTGCCTGCCGTATGATAGGGATCTTGGCCAAGGATCACCACGCGGGTGTCTTGGGGCTGGCAGCGTTCCAGCGCGTGAAACATCAAGGTGGCCGGCGGATAGATCGGGCGTGTTTCTGCGCCAAGAGCCGCTTCGATTGCGGGCAGGGTGCTGTCAAAAAACGGCAAATCGCCCCATGCCCCCAAACGGCTGGTGTCCACGGTCATCCTTTGATCTGGGACAGCGCCGCCACTTTGGTCAGCTTGTCCCGCGCCGCGCCGGAATCGATGCTTTCGCGGGCCATCTCCACGCCGGTTTTCAGATCCCCTGCTGCATCCGCAACCACGAGTGCCGCCGCAGCATTCAACAATACTGCATCGCGATAGGCCGACGGTGCGCCATCCAGCAGCGCATTGAAATCACGCGCATTTTCTTCGGGCGATCCGCCGACAATTGCTTCGAACGGATGCACGGGCAGGCCTGCTTCTTCGGGATGCAGTTCAAAATCGGTGACGGTGTCATCGGCCAGTGCCGACACCCAGCTGATGCCGGTGATGGTCAATTCGTCGGTGCCGTCGGATCCATGCACCAGCCATGCTTTTTGTGATCCCAATGCCTGTAGGGTTTGTGCCATCGGGCGGATCAGATCGCGGCGATAGGCGCCGGTCAGTTGGCGTTTGACCCCTGCGGGATTGGTTAATGGGCCAAGGATGTTGAAAATCGTGCGGGTGCCCAATTCGGATCGTGTGGGCATCACATGGGCAATTGCCGGATGGTGCATCGGGGCCATCATAAACCCGATGCCGGCACCGGCCAATTCGCGCTCCACCACCTTGGCGCCGACCATGACGTTGATGCCCATCTGGCTCAGCGCATCTGCGGCACCGGATTTGGAACTGAGGTTGCGGTTGCCATGTTTGGCCACGGTCACACCGGCCCCCGCCACCACAAAGGCAGTGGCGGTGGAAATGTTCAGCGTGCCTTTGCCATCGCCGCCGGTGCCGACGATATCCATCGCCCCTTCTGGTGCGGTCACGGCATGGCATTTGGCGCGCATCACGCTGGCGGCGGCGGCATATTCATCCACGGTTTCGCCGCGGGTGCGCAGCGCCATCAGAAAGCCGCCGATCTGGCTGGGCGTGGCTTCTCCGTCAAACAGGATTTCAAAGGCATCGCTGGCCTGTGCGCGGGTCAAAGGGCCGTTTGCGGCGGCGTCAATCAGCGGTTTCAGCGCGTCACTCATGCGGGCACCTTCATGTCATTCAGAAAATTCTGGAGCAGGGTAAACCCATGTTCCGAGCGGATCGATTCAGGGTGAAACTGCACCCCGTGCATCGGCAAATCGCGGTGTTGCAGCCCCATGATGGTGCCATCCTCCAGGGCAGCCGTGACCTCAAGTGCATCGGGCAGGGTCTCGCGCGCGACCACCAGCGAATGATAGCGGGTTGCGGCAAAGGGTGTGGGCAATCCGGCAAAGACACCTTTGCCCTGATGGTGCATCTGGCCCAGTTTGCCATGCACGATCTCACCGGCGCGCACCACCTCGCCACCAAAGGCCTGACCCAGGGTCTGATGGCCCAGACAGACGCCCAGCAGCGGCATCCGCGCCGCTGCGGCCGCGCGGGTCAGATCAAGGCAGATCCCCGCCTGATCGGGATCACAGGGACCGGGGGACAACAAGATACCCGCAGGGTTCATCGCCATGGCATCGCCCACAGTGATCTGGTCATTGCGGACCACCCGCACATCGGCACCCAAAGCGCCAAGATAATGCACGAGGTTATAGGTAAAGCTGTCGTAGTTATCGATAAGCAGCAACAATGGGCAACTCTTTGTCTTGGGGCAGGGCAATAGGGCTATCGAAACCCCGCCGAGACGGGGTATATACCAGACCATACATGTTCAGGCTTGCCCGCTGTCGTCAAGGGCGCGGGCACCGGATGAGAACAGAGCCCACCAAAGGTGCGGCACAAAGAGCAGGAGAGCGCAAAATATGGCACGGGGATTTCTAAGTGGGGTTCTGTGGGGCAGTGTCTTGAGCGTCGGTCTTGGCGCGGCTGTTTCTGTTGTATCGCCTTTGCCACATTCCCCTGCCGTGAGTGATGCCGCCCCCAACGCGGTGGCGGCCCCTGCGCTTGAGGTTGCGGGGGCGGGTGAAACCGCACAGGGTGACAGCGCCCCGAATGCGGGCACAGGCAGCGCACAGGTGCCCGCCCCGGCCCCCGACGCGGGTGTGACCCTTGATCCTGGCGCGCAGACCCCTGCGCAGCGTCCGGTGACGGGGGCAACCTCGGCGCTGGACAGCCCCGCCGCAGCAGATGGAAACGGCGCGGTTGCCGTGCAAGGCGATGATCCGGTGTTGCCAAATCCACAGGCATTGGCCCCGATGGCCCCGCCAGAAACCGATAATCTGGCGATCAATACCGCGCCTTCGGAACCGGCCCAGCCCTTGGCCGATACAACCGGACAAACCGGCGCGCGCGCGCCGCAGATCACCGCGGCACCAGCGGTGCCAAAGACCAGCACGTCCAGCCCGGCGGTGCCCGGAACCAACCCCGAAGCCCCTGACGCGCCTTCTGCCGATCTGGCCCTCGGGGATCCGGGCAATCCGGCGGCCCCGAAACCTGCCCCGAAACCTGCGCCCGTGGCTGTGGCAGAACCATCGGTAGATCAACCCGCCTCTGATCCAACCCGCCCCAGCATCGGTAAACCCGCAATTTCATTGACCGAACGCAATGGCGGTGTAACGATCAACCGCGGGCCAGCGCCAGCGCCAGCGGCAGACCCCGCTGCCACCGCAGATCAGGCCAGCGCGCCTGTGGCCACAGAGGACAACCGCCCCGCCCTTGAGCGCAACAGCGTTGCCTTTGAAAACCCCGAACAAAAACCGCTGATGGCGATTGTGTTGATCGACGATGGCACCGCCCCGACCAATGGCGCGGCGGGCATTGCGGCGCTGCGCAGCTTTCCCTATCCGCTGAGCTTTGCGGTGAATGCCACGGCACCGGATGCCGCTGACCGCATCGCGCTCTATCGCAACCAGGGCTTTGAGGTTGCCTTGCAGGTGGACCTGCCCACTGCCGCGACATCCGGTGATGCCGAAACCATTCTGGCCACCGCGCTGAACCGGCTGACCGGTGTGGTTGCGGTGCTGGAAGGCAGCGATACGGGCCTGCAGGGTTCCAAACCCTTGTCTGATCAGGTCACGGCGATTCTGGCGCAGACCGGACACGGGCTGGTGACACAGGACAAGGGTCTGAACACCATGCCGAAACTGGCCCGCAAGGCCGGCGTGCCCGCCGATCCGGTGTTCCGCGATTTTGACAGCAAAGGCCAAAGCGCCACGGTGATCCGGCGTTTTCTGGATCAGGCGGCGTTTAAGGCTGGCCAGGAGGGGGCTGTGATCATGCTGGGCCGTTTGCGCCCGGATACCATCACGGCGCTGTTGCTTTGGGGGTTGCAGGACCGCGCAGGGCAGGTGGCGCTTGCGCCGATTTCAGCAGTGTTATTACGCGAATAGGCCAGAAGTGTGCTGACCTGACCTGCGCTGACCTAACCTGCGCTGCGCTGTTCGGGGTGGCCCCTAACAGCGGTTAGATGATCTCGTCCTCGTCAAACAACGGGTCGCTTTCCAATTGTGCGGCCAGATCATCCACAGTGTCTTCAGAGGCGCGGGGGCTGAGTTTGGCAAGGTGGAACACCGCATCGCCCTCGTTGACCACGGGCAGGATGGCACGGCCAATCAGAATACCGCCAGCCGGGGCAATCAGATCGGTTTCGACCGATCCAAACGGGTCTGACACCGTGGCCAGAACATCGCCTTGCGCAATGGTTTCGCCCTCGGCACGGAAGGTGCGCAGCAGCCCCCCGGCAGGGGCGCGCAACCACATCGAGGATGTGCAGACATGCGGGGCGCTTTTGGCCTTGGCGATGCCTTTGGCGGGCAGCATGTCCTGGCCGCGCATCACCCGCAGAATCCCCGCAACACCGGCACGCACGGCCATTTCATCAAACCGCAGGCCTTCGCCCGCTTCATACAAAAGGATTGGCGTACCATGTTTGGCGGCCACCGCCCGCAAAGACCCGTCGCGCAATGACGAAGTCAGCACAACCGGTGCGCCAAAATCCTGCGCCATTTGCTGGGTCAACTTGTCCGAAGGGGAGACCCGCACTTGCGGCAAATTGGTGCGGTGAATGGCGGCGGAATGCAGATCAATGCCAAAATCGCAGCGCAGCACCACCTCTTGCAGGAAAATATGCGCCAGACGCGATCCCAAAGACCCCGACGGATGACCGGGAAAACAACGGTTCAGATCGCGGCGATCCGGCAGATAGCGCGAGCGTGACAAAAACCCGAAGGCATTGACCACAGGCACCACCAAAAGCGTGCCGCGCAGGGATTTAAGCTGTGGTGCGCGCAACAGGCGGCGCACGATTTCAACGCCAATCACCTCATCGCCATGCACGGCGGCGCTGACGCACATGGTTGGCCCTGATCGTTTGCCGTGATGCACCTGCACCGATAGGCCAACAGGGGTATGATCGGGCAGGATCGACACCGGAAGGGTGACAAATTGTGATGTCCCCGCTGCGATGCTCTGGCCGGCAATTTCAAAGGGGGGCTGGCTGGGCATGTTCAGTTGCGTCCTGTGCCGTCAAAGCGCGCCGCATCCGCAGCGGCACGGCGGATCGCATTGGATTTATGCATTGTTTCCATATATTCCGCTTCGGCGTCGCTGTCATAGACAACCCCGCCACCCGCCTGAATATACAGGGTTTCATCCTTGATCACCGCAGTGCGCAGGGCGATGCACATGTCCATATCCCCGCCCGCCGAGAAATAGCCGACGCCGCCGCCATAAACACCGCGTTTCTCGGGTTCCAATTCGTCGATGATTTCCATAGCGCGGACCTTGGGGGCCCCTGACACCGTACCTGCGGGCATGCCCGCAAAAAACGCATCCAGCGCATCACAGCCGTCTTTCAATTCACCCACCACGTTGGACACGATATGCATGACGTGGGAATAGCGTTCGACGATGAATTCCTCGGTGGGGCGCACGGTGCCGATTTTGGCCACACGGCCCACATCATTGCGGCCCAGATCCAGCAACATCAGATGCTCTGCCAGTTCCTTTTCATCGCTCAGCAGATCGGCCTCAAGGGCGCGGTCTTCCTCGGGGGTGGCACCACGGGGGCGGGTGCCGGCGATCGGGCGGATCGTGACCTCATTGCCAAACACCCGCACAAGGATTTCCGGCGAGGCACCGACCACATGAAAACCGCCAAAGTTAAAGTAAAACATAAAGGGCGACGGGTTGGTGCGGCGCAATGACCGATAGAGCGCAAAAGGCGGCTGGGTGAACCCCTGCGCCCAGCGTTGGCTTGGCACCACCTGAAAAATATCGCCGGCAACGATATAATCGCGGGCTTTTTCCACAGCGGATTTATATCCCTCGCGGGTGAAATTGCTGACCGGAGGGGTGTCTTCGGCGGCATCGCCCAGATCGCGCGCCGCCCCGGGCATGGCGCGTTCCAGATCGCGCACCGCATCCATCACCCGTTCAGCGGCCTGCGCATAGGCGGCGCGGGCCGATTGCCCGTCTGACACCCAAGCGGGGGAAACAATGGTGACCTCGCCCTTGACGCCATCCAGCACCGCGATCACCGAGGGGCGCAGCATCACCGCATCCGGCAGCCCCAGCGGATCGGGATTCACATTCGGCAGATGTTCCACCAGGCGGATCATGTCATAGCCAAGATAGCCAAACAGCCCCGCCGCCGCTTGGGGCAGATCATCGGGCAGGTCGATTTTGCTTTCGGCGATCACCTGACGCAGCACATCCAGCGGATTGCCCGCGACATCCTCAAAGGCGTCTTTGTCATAGCGCGCGGCGCGGTTGATCGCCGATGTTTCGCCGCGACAGCGCCAGATCAGATCGGGTTTCATCCCGATGATTGAATAGCGCCCGCGGACCTCGCCGCCCGTCACCGATTCCAGCACAAAGCCGTTTTCGGCCGCGCCCGTCAGCTTGAGCATCAAAGAGACCGGCGTGTCCAGATCTGCGGCAAGGCGGGTATAGACAATCTGGTTTTCGCCTGCCGAATAGGCAGCGGCAAAATCATCATATTCCGGTGTCAGGGCCATCAATGCTGCTCTTAGGGAAAGTTAACATGCACGGCCTGCAGGGCCGCCTGATCAATATGCGTCCCGGCGCGGCGCACCACATCATCGGCATAGATCGTGTATAGATCCTGTGCCAGGGTCTGGTTCAATTGGGCGCTGATCTGGGTGGCAAGGGCCTTGGCCTGATCGCTGTCGCCCGCAGGCGTAATGCCATCAAGGCGGACAATCACCACGCTGTCAGCAGCGGGCAGAACCGTCACATTGCCGATCGTCATTTTGAACACCTCATCCATAAAACCGTCCGGCGTGCCGTCGATAAAGGCATTGCGGGTCTGGTTCTCTTCGATGATCGCATCAAAGCCTTCGGCCTCAAAGGAGGCATCACCACCAAGGGTCGCCACCAATGTGCTGGCCTGTGTGGTCAATTGGCGCACGGTTTGTTCGCGGGTCCAGCTGTCCAGAACATCGGCGCGGACATCCTCAAACGGGGCAGGATGTGCGGCAACTGCAGCATCAAGGCGCATGGCATAGATACCACCATCCTCAAGCTGCTGGATCTTGGGAAAGGCCCCTTCATCCAGTGCCGCAGCGGCCTGACGGAATTCGCCATAGGCGGCAATGCCCTCTGATGAATCCTGGGACCAGTTGATCGTGCCAAGGGTCATTTTGGTGTCTTGGGCCAGTTGTTCCAGCGTCGCGCCACCGGCAAGCTGGTCATCCAGATCCTGTGCGCGGGCCTCGACGGCGCGGATGGCGCGGGTCAGCGCCAGTTCCTGACGCAGATCAGGGGTGGCTTCGGCCAACGTGGTGTTATGGGCCGGCAGCACCGCATTCACCCGAAACAGGGCAGGGCCAAGATCGCTGGGCAGCGGGCCAACCACGGCACCGGTTTCAGCGGCAAAAACCGCCTCGCCTGCGGCGTCCAGTTCCAGACGGCCCACATCACCGAGATCCACATCGGACAATTGCAGCCCGCGCTCTTGAACAAGGGCATTAAAGGTGGTGCCGTTGACCTCAAGCATCGCGGCGGCGCTGTCAGCGGCGTCTTGATCGGCAAAAACCAGACGTTCGACCAGACGGCGTTCGGGTTTGTTGAATTCATCGGCGCGGGCGTCATATTCGGCCTGAATTTCGGCTTCCGGCACCTCGACTTCGTCAATCAGATCATCGGGGGACAGCTGGGCATAAGTGATTTCCTTGCTGTCGGGCAGCATGAAAAGATCAATGTTGGCCTCATAATAGCTGTTCAGATCGTCATCTGTCGGGGTCGGCACCGGCGCGTTAAGGTTGGTTTCATCCAGCCGAGTCCAGGTAAAGCTGCGCTGTTCGGTCAGATAGCCCACCAAAGTATCGGCATAGGCCGCTGGCATGCGTACACCGCCAATGATCGCGCCTTGCAACAGGGTGCGCGAGGCTTCTTCGCGCAGCGAGGTTTCAAATTCGGCCTCGCTGATGCCGCTCTGCTGCAGGGCAAAGCGATAGCCTTCGCGGTCAAATTCGCCGTTCACCCCTTTGAAGGCGGCGATTTTCAGGATTTCTTCGCGCAGGGCTTCATCGCCGATCGACAGGCCCAAAACGTCTGCTTCGTGGTCTTGGGCGCGGTTGCGCACCAGACGTTGCAGCACAGCGCGGTCCAGGCCGATTTCCTGTGCGCGGGCAAAGGGCATTGACTGGCCGGATTGCTGTTCCAGGGCGCGGATTTCGTTCTGGATTTGCCGCGCATAGGCCTGCATCGAGATGGTTTTCCCGCCCACCGTACCGATGCTGCGGATATTACCGGACAGATTCACCGCCCCAAAGCCGCCAAGACCCAGCATCAGCAGGCCCATCAGAATCCAGATTGCAGTTTTTGAAAGGTTTGAACCTTTGGCCATGTCAGCGCACCCGTTATTTGTTTGTCGATTGTCTATGCCCTGCGCGGCAGGGGGGCAAGGGCGGTTAGCGCGGCTTGAGCGCGGCCAGCCGGTCAAACAGCCCGCCAATGCCCTCGCCGTCAAGATTGGCAAAGGCGATGCGCAATTGTTGATCACCGCTGCGCGCGCCCTCGGGGCAGAACATTGTCCCCGGCAGCACCAGAACACCTGCGTCTTTCACCAGCTGTGGTGCCAGATCAATGGAACGGATGCTGAAAGGATGCTGCATATAGGCAAAATAGCCGCCCAGCCCCAGCAATTTCCACCCCAAGGGTTCCAGCTTTGGCATGTTTGCAGTGATCGCCGCGCGGCGGCGCAGGATTTCATCGCGTTCCCCCGACAGCCATTGTTTGAGGTTCTGCATCCCCCAAAGCGCGCCATGCTGGCCCAGCTGCGCGGGACAGATCGCAACGGTATCAAGGAATTTCTCAACCTCGGCCAGACGCGCCACACTGGATACCATAGCCCCAACACGATGACCGGTCAGGCGATACGCTTTGGAAAAGGAATAAAGGTGGATCAGGGTATCTTGCCAGTTCGGATCTTGAAACAACGCATGGGGCGGGCCGGTGCGGCTGTCAAAGTCGCGGTAGGTTTCATCAAGGATCAGTGCAATCCCGTGCTCACGGGCCAGATCAAAGAAGGCCTGCACCAGATCGGCAGGATATTCCACACCCGCAGGGTTATTGGGCGTAACCAGCGCAATGGCGCGGGTGCGCGGGGTGATCAGGGCGGCTGCGGTTGTTGGATCGGGCAGCAAATCCGCGCCAGTTTTCAGCGCGACAGAACGCACGCCTGACATGTCCAGCCACATTTTATGGTTGAAATACCAAGGGGTTGGCAGGATTACCTCATCGTCTTCGCTGCACAGCATCGCAATCGCGGCAGCAAAGGCCTGATTGCAGCCCGAGGTGATACAGACCTGATCAGCGGCAATAGATCCGTCATAATGCGCCGAGGTCTGCGCGGCCAGTTCGGCGCGCAGCTCTGGCAGGCCCAGCACCGGACCATAGAGATGCGCCTCGTCATTGGTGAGTGCCTCATCCGCCATTGCTTGGCGCAGGGCCATGGGCGGCGGGTCCACCGGTGCCGCCTGCGAGACATTGATCAGGGGCCGATCCGCGGAAAATGTCACACCGGCAAGCCAGCGACGGGCCTCCATGACGGGGGGCGGAAAGGTGGCATTGGTGCGTGTCAGGGTCATTTTCTGCTCTTGTCTAAAGGGGCCAGCGGCGGCGAACAGGGCGGGCTGCCCGACCTGTTCAATGTTTTTGATCAATCTTTGCCGCGGTAGGGTTCTACATATTGCAACGCCATGTCCCATGGAAAGAAAATCCATGTGTCCTGGCTGACTTCGGTGATGAAGGTATCCACCTGCGGGCGGCCTTTGGGTTTGGCGTAAACCGTAGCGAAATGCGCCTTGGGGTATTTGGCGCGCACCACTTCGAGGGTCTTGCCGCTGTCCACCAGATCATCAATGATCAGAATACCTGTGCCATCGCCCATCAGTTCGGCATCGGGCGATTTCAGGATTGTCGCCTCGGATTGTTCCTGATGGTTGTAGGATTTGATCGAAATCGTATCGACGGTGCGAATGTCCAGCTCCCGGGCCGCAATCATCGCAGGGGCCATGCCGCCACGGGTGATCGCCACCACCGCCCGCCATGCACCGCCGTCCGGCCCCATGCCATCCAGCCGCCAGGCCAAAGCGCGGCTGTCACGGTGAATTTGATCCCAGCTGATGTGAAAGCCTTTTTCATGGGGCAGGCGGTTGTCGGTCATTGAGGTTTACCTTTCGAGAAGAAGCCGCAGGCCAAAAGCGCCAAGCAGGCTGGCAGCGATGCGGTCAAAGAGGGGTTTCAGCCGCAGATAGCCCGCCCGCGCGGCAGGGGCACTGAGGAGGGTCGCCAGAATACCGTAAAACAGATATTCCAGCACAAGATGGTTCAGCACGACAAGTGCGATCTGACCGGGGGGAAGGGATCCGGGGAACACCACGAGGATCACCGCTGCGGCGAACAACATGGATTTTGGATTGCCGAAATTCACCGCCAGCCCCGCAACAAAACTGCGTGCCGATGGTGCGGGTGCGCCCGAAACCGGGGCGCGGGCATGACGCCATGTCTGCACCGCGATCCAGATCAGATACAGCGCCCCGCCGATTTTCAACACGCCAAACGCCCAGGGAAACAGGGCAAAGACGCTTTCCAATCCCAAGAACGCCGCCATTGTCCAACAGGCCGCCGCGGTGCCCAGCCCCAAACCCGTCATCACCCCCGCGCGCCGCCCCGAAGCCACCGTGGCCTTGATGGTGAACAGCATCGCCGCACCGGGACTGGCAAGCGCGGCCAGCAAAATCAGGTTAAAGGCCAGCAGCGTTTCAAAGGTCATCGCTGTGCCATTCGTGCAATATGCACCGCAGGTTTCATTCTTTGCTCATGTCCGGTGCATCAACTGCTTTCATGCCAACCACATGATAGCCCGCATCCACATGCAGGTTTTCCCCCGTGGTGCCCGAGCCCAGATCAGACAGCAGGAACAGCGCGGCCTTGCCAACATCATCAATCGTGACATTGCGGCGCAGCGGCGAATTATATTCGTTCCATTTCATGATATAGCGGAAATCACCGATGCCAGAGGCCGCCAGGGTCTTGATCGGCCCGGCAGAAATCGCATTGACGCGGATACCGTCCTTGCCCAGATCTTCGGCCAGATATTTGACCGAGGCCTCAAGCGCGGCTTTGGCAACGCCCATGACATTATAATGCGGCATCACTTTTTCCGCGCCGTAATAGGTGAGGGTGACAGCACTGCCCCCCGCAGACATCATTTTTTCGGCACGCTGCATCACGGCCGTGAAGGAATAGACCGAAATATCCATCGACATGGTGAAATTGCCGCGCGAGGTATCAACGTAGCGCCCGCGCAATTCGTTTTTGTCGGAAAAACCGATGGCATGTACGATGAAATCAAGGCTGCCCCAGCGGCTCTTTAGGCCCTCGAACAGCGCATCAATAGAGGCCTCGTCACCCACATCACAGGGCAGAACAATATCGCTGCCCAATTGTGCTGCCAGCGGATCAACCCGTTTCTTCAAGGCATCGCCCTGGTAGGAAAAAGCCAGTTCCGCGCCCGCATCGGCCAGCATACGTGCCACCCCCCATGCGATGGATTTGTCATTGGCAAGGCCCATGATCAACCCGCGTTTGCCCTGCATTAAGTCATTACCCATCCTGGCGCCTTACCTTAAAAGTCATTTTAAGCGCAATGTTTAGGCGATTGTTCGCATCCCATCAAGGCGCAGCGCTCTCTGAGCGGCGTGATCGGGTGTTTTATGGCATGGCTGGGGTGCATTTGACCGATTGACCTTTGCGTTGCCCCGATATGACATCTGGGATAGCGGTAATCCGGTCCAGTTCCGGATCATCATGTCTTTGGGGGATATCATGGAAAAGCGCAGCGGCCTGTTTGCAGGGGATGACCCGTTCGAGATTGCCCGCCACTGGTTGGGCGAGGCTGAAACCAGCGAAGCCAATGATCCCAATGCCATCGCCCTGTCCACGGTGGATGGTGATGGAATGCCCAATGCACGGATGGTCCTTCTCAAAGAGATTGAGGCAGATGCCTTTGTTTTTTATACGAATTATCAAAGCGCCAAGGCCCGGGAACTGGACAATGCCGGCAAGGCCGCCTTTGTGATGCATTGGAAATCCCTGCGCCGTCAGGTTCGTGCACGCGGCATCATCACCAAAGAGGACGGGCCACAGGCCGATGCCTATTATGCCTCGCGCTCGCTCAAAAGCCGTCTGGGGGCTTGGGCCTCGGCACAATCACGCCCGCTGAGCAGCCGCAGCGCTCTGCTGGCCGAGGTTGCCAAAGTGACCGCCAGCAAAGGCACGAATCCCCCGCGCCCGCCGTTTTGGGGCGGCTATCGGTTGACGCCGCTGGAGATCGAATTCTGGGCCGATGGTGATTTTCGCCTGCATGACCGGTTTCAATGGCGCCGCGCCGCTGTCGATGCCCCGTGGCAGGTGATCCGCCTGAACCCCTGAGCGGTCGGCGAACTGCAGATCACATCGCGCTGCAAAAAGAATGCAATATCGAAAAAAACCTCTATGGTTGGTGGCGTTAGACGGCCTTACGTCAGGTAAACAACGGATCAAATGTGCCACAGGACAATCCCGATTCCCAACAAATTGCCGCCACCGAAGCGGGCCAGACACCGCTGAGTGGTGTGGTAAAGTGGTTTGATCCGGTCAAAGGCTTTGGTTTTGTGCTGGCCGATCACGGCGGGCCGGATATTTTGCTGCACATCAATGTCTTGCGCAATTTTGGCCAAAGTTCGGTGGCCGAAGGCGCAAAGATAACATTCTATGCCCATCAAACCGATCGTGGTGTGCAGGCGGCCAGTATTGTGGAAATCACCCCGCCGGATGGCGGGCAGGCGGCGATCCTTGCCGACATCAGTGAACTGGACGCAGAGGCCATCGCGGCACAGCCCTTGCTGCCCGCACGGGTGAAATGGTTTGATAAGGCCAAGGGATTTGGATTTGCCAATGTGTTTGGCAAAGACGAAGATGTGTTCCTGCATGTCGAAGTATTGCGCCTTTCGGGTCTGTCGGATCTGCAACCGGGCGAAGCGCTGGCGATGCGGGTGATCAACGGCAAACGCGGCGTCATGGCCGCAGAGGTACAGGCATGGGAAGCAGCAATAGGGACAGCGTCTGGCGACAGCTGATTGGCGGGGTCGCATGTTTGATTGCGATGCCTTTGGCCGCCGCGGCAGAATCGGCTTGCCAGAATGCATCTGTGACCCTGCGCGGGGATTGGGGCAGCGCCCGGTTTAACATCGAAATTGCCGATGACCGCGAGGAACAGGCGCTGGGGTTGATGAACCGCGAGCATCTGCCGGCCAGCGCGGGCATGTTGTTTGTCTATCCCGCACCGCAAAAGGCGCAATACTGGATGCGCAACACGTTGATCCCTTTGGACATGCTGTTTGTCGATGCGCAGGGGGTTGTGCAACATATCCATCATGACGCGGTGCCGCTGGATGAAACGCTGATTTATGGCGGGGACAAGATATTGGCAGTGCTCGAAATCAACGGCGGCATGGCCGACCGTATGGGCATTTCCGAAGGCACAGAACTGCACCATCGGGTGTTTGCGGCGCATGATCCGGCATGGCCCTGCAATTGATCTGAAAAACTGTCATTCTAGGGCTTTTCATTCAGATCAACTGTGGCTAAAGAGGCCAAGTCGGAGCGTGGCGCAGCCTGGTAGCGCACCTGTTTTGGGTACAGGGGGTCGGAGGTTCGAATCCTCTCGCTCCGACCACTTTCACCAGTTTGATGACTCGGGGCAGGCCCTGTTTGATTTCGTAAGACGCCCGTGGCGTTGCGGCAGGGGTTAACGATTTTAACGGATCATAAAACCCCGGTTTTTGGCTGTGCAAGCCGCACGGCACCGCGTGTTCAAGGGATCATGCCCCGCCCAATTGCTTTGGGGGCAGCGTGCCTTTGTCTGTGTTGTTGTTGTTGTCTGTCGTGCTGTTGTCTGTGGTGCTGCGGCGGTTTTCAGGACATGATTCACTTCACACTACATTTGGTGTTTGATCCCGGTCTCGCCGCCTAAATCCGGTTTTTGCCGGGCGCAGACCGCGCGAGTCGCAGATGATTCTGCGCGGGGCGATGAAGGTTTGTGCATCTTTTGCGACAAATAAATCAAAGGTTAACGCGGGGTTTCATTTGAAATCCAGCGGCGATTCCTTCTGCGCGTATTGTGGATAAGTTCATCTAATTTTTCAGGAACCCCGGCTAAGTCTGCCTGAGAACTTGGTTAATTGATGCCCGCCGAACGGGCAGGTTCTGAGCTGGCTTGGGGATATTCTGTGGTTGAAACGGATCCGGCGCGCGCCACCCGCATCCGGACTTTTGGGTCAACAGATTATTTTGGTTAAAATCGAAAAATTACCGTTGACCCAATAGGTGTCGATACGTCAGTTTGTGGAGGCTGACGATGCTACCACAAGATATAGTGGGAAACACCGCTAAGGGTGCATCGACGGTACAGGCAGGTTTAGGGCTGATTACAAGTCAGATACCGCGTTCAGGCAGGCCAGAGACCGTGGCAGGCCTGCACGATCGCTGTGCCAGATCAGCAAGAACGAGGGCTGGAGGCGCTTTGCAATGACGGATGCGGCTCTGATGTATGAACAGCTGGATATGAGGCAGCGACCATGAAAATCGAACGGAATTTCACCAAAGCCGGACAGGACGCCTATGCGGACCTGAATTTTGTCACCACCGTTTCCGAAATCCGAAACCCCGACGGGTCGGTGGTGTTCAAGCTGGACAATGTCGAAGTTCCGTCAAGCTGGAGCCAGGTCGCCAGCGATGTGATCGCGCAGAAATATTTCCGCAAAGCTGGCGTTCCCAGCGCGCTCAAAAAGGTCAAGGAAAAGGGCGTGCCTGAATTCCTGTGGCGTTCGGTGGCCGCAGAGGGTGCCGAACTGGGCGGCGAAAATTCATCCAAACAGGTATTTGACCGTCTGGCAGGGGCGTGGGCCTATTGGGGCTGGAAAGGTGGCTATTTCACCAGCGAAGACGACGCGCGCGCCTATTACGATGAAATGCGTCACATGTTGGCCAGCCAACGCGCCGCACCGAATTCCCCCCAATGGTTCAACACCGGCCTGCACTGGGCCTATGGTATCGACGGCCCGGCGCAGGGCCATTATTACGTCGATCACACCTCGGGCAAGCTGACCCGCTCCAAATCTTCTTATGAACATCCCCAGCCCCATGCCTGTTTCATCCAATCGGTTGCCGATGATCTGGTTGGTGAGGGCGGCATCATGGATTTATGGGTGCGCGAGGCGCGTCTGTTCAAATACGGCTCTGGCACAGGCACCAATTTTTCATCCCTGCGCGGCGCTGGCGAAAGCCTGTCGGGGGGCGGTAAATCCTCGGGATTGATGGGCTTTTTGAAAATCGGGGACCGTGCTGCAGGCGCGATCAAATCCGGTGGCACCACACGGCGTGCCGCAAAAATGGTGATCGTGGACGCCGACCATCCCGACATTGAAGAGTTCATCAACTGGAAAGTGCTGGAGGAACAAAAGGTTGCCTCCATTGTTGCCGGTTCCAAAATGCATGAACAGAAGCTGAACCTGCTGTTTGAGGCAATCAAAACTTGGGATGGCGCTGCGGCTGATGCCTTTGATCCGGCCAAGAACGACCAATTGAAAACCGCGATCCGCGAGGCAAAAAAAGTCGCGATTCCCGAAACATATGTCAAGCGGGTGCTGGATTACGCCAAACAGGGCCACACCAGCATCGAATTCCCGACTTATGACACCGATTGGGATTCCGAGGCGTATAATTCGGTCTCTGGGCAGAATTCCAACAATTCGATCCGCGTCACCAACGGGTTTTTGACCGCTGTTGAAAAAGACGCCGATTGGCAATTGATTGACCGCGTGACCGGAAAGGTCGCCAAAACTGTGCGTGCCCGTGATCTGTGGGAACAGGTCGGCCATGCCGCATGGGCCTGCGCCGATCCGGGCATTCAGTATCACGATACGGTCAATGATTGGCACACCTGCCCGGAAGACGGGGCGATCCGTGGGTCAAACCCTTGTTCTGAATACATGTTCCTTGATGATACCGCCTGCAACCTTGCCTCGATGAACCTGCTGACCTTCCTGAAGGATGGTGAATTTCAGGTCGGGGATTACATGTATGCCTCCCGCCTGTGGACCGTGACACTGGAAATTTCCGTGATGATGGCGCAATTCCCGTCCAAGGAAATTGCCCAGCGGTCCTATGATTTCCGCACTCTGGGTCTGGGCTATGCCAATATTGGCGGGTTGCTGATGAACATGGGTCATTCCTATGACAGCGACGCAGGCCGGGCCCTCTGCGGGGCATTGACCGCGATCATGACTGGCGTCTCCTATGCCACCTCTGCCGAAATGGCGGGCGAATTGGGCGCTTTCCCCGGCTATGGCAAGAACAGCGCGCATATGCTGCGGGTGATCCGCAACCACCGCAACGCCGCCTATGGCAATGAGGCAGGCTATGAAGACCTGAGCATCAAACCCGTGCCGCTGGATCATCACAATTGCCCGCAATCGGGCTTGGTGGATGTGGCGATGTCATGCTGGGACGAGGCGCTGAAACTGGGCGAGGCCCATGGCTATCGCAACGCGCAAACGTCGGTCATCGCGCCCACGGGCACCATCGGGCTGGTGATGGATTGTGACACAACCGGCATCGAACCTGACTTTGCGCTGGTGAAATTCAAAAAGCTCGCCGGGGGCGGATATTTCAAAATCATCAACCAATCGGTGCCTGCCGCCTTGGCTAAACAAGGCTATGGCGCGGCCCAGATCGAAGAAATTGTCAGCTATGCCGTGGGCCACGGCAGCATCGGCAATGCGCCCGGCATCAACCATACCTCGCTGATGGGGCATGGCTTTGGGCCTGCCGAACTGGCCAAGGTGGATGCGGCACTGGCACAGGCATTCGACATCCGTTTTGTGTTCAACCAATGGACGCTGGGTGAAGAATTCTGCACGCAAGTGCTTGGCATTCCGACAGAAAAGCTCAACGATCCGACGTTTGATCTGTTGAAATCCCTCGGCTTTTCACGCGCCGATGTGGAGGCGGCCAATGATCATGTCTGCGGGACAATGACCCTCGAAGGCGCGCCGCACCTCAAAGAAGAACACTATGATATCTTTGATTGCGCCAATGCCTGCGGCAAAAAGGGCAAACGCTATCTCAGCGTGAACAGCCACATCTATATGATGGCCGCCGCACAAAGCTTTATCTCGGGGGCGATTTCCAAAACCATCAACATGCAGAACGATGCCAGCATCGAAGACTGCCAAAAAGCCTATGAACTCAGCTGGTCCCTGGGGATCAAGGCCAATGCGCTTTATCGCGATGGTTCCAAATTGTCACAACCGTTGGCCGCGGCGCTGGTCGAAGATGATGATGACGCGGCAGAGGTGCTTGAAAGCGGCTCCAACCATGAAAAAGCCGTGGTTCTGGCGGAAAAGATCGTCGAAAAGGTGATTGTCAAAGAACTGATCAAATCCCACCGCGAAAAAATGCCACAACGGCGCAAGGGCTATACCCAAAAGGCGGTTGTCGGCGGTCACAAAGTCTATCTGCGCACCGGTGAATACGAAGACGGCAAGCTGGGCGAAATCTTTATCGACATGCACAAGGAAGGCGCGGGTTTCCGTGCGATGATGAACAATTTCGCCATCGCCGTGTCCGTCGGCCTGCAATATGGTGTGCCGCTCGAAGAATTTGTCGATGCTTTCACCTTCACCAAATTTGAACCCGCAGGCATGGTTCAGGGCAATGAAACCATCCGCAATGCCACGTCGATCCTTGATTATATCTTCCGCGAACTCGCGGTCAGCTATCTGGACCGCACCGATCTGGCCCATGTGAAGCCCGAAGGCGCGACCTTTGATGATCTGGGCAAGGGCGAGGAAAAGGAAAATGTCGCCAATCTGTCCGAACTTTCCGAAACGGCGGCCACGCGGTCTTTGGAGGTGTTGAAACAGATCAGTTCAACAGGCTATCTGCGCAACCGTCTGCCGCAGGAATTGATGGTTTTGCAAGGCGGGCAGGTGAATGCCGCAGTCTTGGAAACGCTGACCCCAACATCCAGTGTTGCGGTGGCGATGAGCACAACCTCGGCTGTTGCGGCGGGGGCTGTGACCGGATTGGATGCGCGTACCAAAGCAAAAATGCAGGGTTATGAGGGCGAAGCCTGCGGCGAATGCGGCAATTACACCTTGGTGCGCAACGGCACCTGTATGAAATGCAACACCTGCGGCGGTACGTCCGGGTGTAGCTAGGAATAATACCCCCAAGCCTTGGGGGCAGAAACACGGAGGGGGTGCGCTCTCTCTGGACGACGTTCAGGCCGCAGGTAAAAAATCTCGAGCAGTTAACATATCGAGCTTGAATGGCGAAACTACAGGGGGGCCTCGGCCCTCCTTTTCTTTTCAGATCGGTTTTGGCCTCTGGCCATCGGGGCGGCGTGGTTTGGTCAATTTGCCCTTCACAGGCAAAAAACACGCGGCATTTCGTACGCGTTTTGTTCTTAAAACACCCTCGGAACAGCAGAATCCTGTGCATAACTTTCAGTTATCTGGGGGCGAATCGGGGGCAGGCGGTTTTTGAAAGGGTTAAAAATGTTAGGCCTGAGGGAGGTATCGAATCCCCTCTGCCGCGCGGTTTCATTGCGGTGTGTATCGCGGCGGACGATTCGATATTTCGTGGATTTTCCACGACTTAAGAAAGGAAGACGCATGGATATTATCTTTGATATCGCCGGCACCCGCTGTGTTGCTGATCACGTGCAGATGCGCGGCAACACCCTTCATGCGGATTTTTCCGGTGATGCGCAGGCCCCCTTGGCCGATGCTTTTGACAGCAGCCAATCCATTGCCATTCTCAACCTTCCGTCCAACATCACCTATTCGGTACAGACCTACCGCAGCAAAGGCACCGATGGCTGTTCGGCAGTGTTTTCGATCAATTCCGCCACCGGACGCGTCCTGCATTAACGCCCGCCGGTTGCGATCCGTTCAGGGGCAGGGCGGCCCGATCGCCGCGCCCCCCTTTATTTCTTTCTGGCCCTAAATACTCCTGCGCCACGCCTGCCACAGGGGCTTGGCCTGCGGGTTTGCGCGGCGCTATTGCCGGGGCAAATGAATGTGAAACCTCTCACGCAGGGCTTTGTCCAACATCGGATCAAAATTGGCGTTGGATCGTTTGGACAGAATCTCGTGTTTGCGGGCGGTGGCGTTTTCGATCAGGTCGGGTTTGCCGCGTTCATCCCATTCTTTGGGCGAGGACCGGTTGCCAAGCGCGGGATAGACGTGATCCTGTTCCATCCGGCTCAGGGTCTGCTCGGTGCCCAGATAATGCCCCGGCCCACCCAGACAAACCTGCCGCATCTGATCCAGTGCAAGGGTTTCCTCCGTCACTTCGATTCCGCGTACACAGCGCTGCGCCTGGCCTATCAAATCATCGCCAAGGATCAGGGATTCATGACAAAATCCCAAAAGCGAGGCATGCATGCCCGCCGCCTCATAAACCATGTTCAACCCCGAAAGACCGGCCATAACATTGGAACACATCTGTTCCCAACCGGCTTGCATATCGGGCAGTTTGCTGTCGGCAATCCCCGCCGCCGCACCGCCGGGCAGGCCGTAGAACTTATGCATCTGCGCACAGCCCGCCGTCAAAAGCGCCTGCTCCCCCGAGCCTCCTGTCATCGCACCCGAGCGCAGATCAAGCCCGAAGGGCCAGGTGCCAAAGATCGCCGGATGCCCCGGTTTGACAGCGTTGACATAGACCAGCCCGGCCAGACATTCCGCCACCGCCTGCACAATCGCGCCTGCCACAGTAGAGGGCGCAGTGGCCCCGGCCATCCCCGCTGACAGCAACAACACCGGCATGCCCCCGGCAATCACCGCTTCCATCACCTGACAGGATTCAGTGGCGAATTTCATTGGCGGGACAACAAAACAATTGCTGTTGGACATGAAGGGGCGCGCGCGCCATTTGTCCTCGCCCCCCGCAATCATATGCAACATCTCCAATGCTTTAGGCACAAAAGACGGGTCGGTGAACGAGGTGCCGACATGTTTGGTTGTCCCGGAACAACAGGCATAGATGGTATTGAGATCCATATCCTGATTGTCGGCAATATCGCGGCAGACCATCGGGCGTTGCACAAAATGGATATTGTCCAGCACATCACAAATTCGCGCCGCATCATGCAAATCCTGCACGCCGCATTCGCGGTAAGTGCGGCCCAAGGCATCGACCATATGCACCGCCGCCCCCGCAGTGCCATAATGCACACGGTTGCCCGACAGATGCAGGTCTTGTGCCGGATCACGCGCACAGAGCGTCACACCGCGGTTGGCCTTTGCCAGCGTGTCCTCGACCAGGGCGCGGGGAAAACGGAGCCGCCCGTCATCGCCCAGAACCGCGCCCGCCCCCGTCAGATAGGCAATGCCACTGGGCGGCGCATCGGCCAGACCGATGTCTTCGAGGGCCTCAAGGGCGGCGTTGTGGATGGCCTGCATGCCCGCATCGCTTAGGGGGCGGTAGGTGCCGCCCTCCATGCCGGGGCGGATCGGGCGCAGGTGATCGGCCAGGGGGGCGCTGCGGGCGGCACGCCGTGCGGCGCGGCCACCGGTTCGGGTTGGAGCAAGATCAGTCATGATGAAAATCCGTATAAGGGGAATGGGAAAAGCCGGATCAGCTTTTGACAGGTGCCCCCCGCGCCGCACGGCCACGTTCCGCACCGATGGTGCGGATCACACGCGCTATGATACATAGATCATGCTTCACATGGGCCTCCCTTTTCAAAACTGTGGAAAAACCATGCTTGGGCTTCTGTCCCGTTTACGACCGGCTGTTCTGTTTGCGACCGGGCTGATGCGGGTGCCGAGGGGGGAGCTTTTCAAGGGCGGGTCGGATCACATTTAGCACAGGCAAGAGGATGCGCCGGAACCAGCCGAAATCACCCACCGCAAAAGCAACAAAACGCGCATGAAAAATCTTTGTGGTGCATTGGATGCAACCCGATCCTATCTGGGGCGTTAACAGATGATCCCGACATGAATGCGGGACGATGTTGTTAACAAGGAGCAGAACAAATGAACCGTTTTACCAAAGTAACCGCCGCCCTTTTGACCGGTGCCACCGCAATGGCCGGTGCCGCCCAAGCGGGCAGCCTGCAAGACCCGATCGTTGAAACACCTGTTGCCGCCCCGGCCCCAGCCCCCGTGTATTCCGGTGACTGGACAGGTTTTTACACCGGTCTGCAGCTTGGCTATGCCGATGTGGATGGTCAGGGCGCCAATGACGGCAGTGACAATTCATACGGTTTTCACGCCGGATATGATTATGACTTCGGCAGCTTCGTGCTGGGGGGGGAACTGGATTACGACAAGACCGATATCGACATCGGCAGCGGCGCAGGGTCCGTTGATTCCGTGGCCCGTCTGAAAGTCAAAGGTGGCTATGACCTTGGCAAGACATTGATTTACGGCACCGCCGGTGTGGCCCGTGCCGATACGTCCTTTGGCAATGAAACCGGCCCGTTTGCCGGTATCGGTGTCGCCTATAAGGTGACCGACCGCTACACCATCGGCGCGGAATTGCTTGAGCACCGCTTTGGCGATGTTGGCGGCACTGCCGGCAATGATGTGGATGCCACAACCTTCACTGTGCGCGGGTCGATGCGCTTCTGAAAACGGCAATCCGGGTCTGTGAAAGACCCTCTGATCCAATCGGGCCGGCGTGCATAAATGCGCGCCGGCCCTTTTTGTTTCCGGCCTATGTTGGCCCTGTGATCAGCTCAGGCTTTGGGCAAAGGCGCACAGCGTGACCAGCGCCTGTTCAAAGGCGCTGTCCTCGATGGTCATGGCAACCCGCAGATGCCCTGCGGCCGCCGCGCCAAAGCTTTCTCCGGGCATGGTGGCGATGTGGTGGGTTTCCAGCAAGGCGTTGGCAAAGGCTTCGCCACTCAGGCCGGTGCTGCGGATATCCAGCATCAGATACATAGCCCCCTGTGCGGGCACCAATGTCACGGCGTTCTGGCCTGCGAGCACCTTTTGCGCGATGGCGCGGCGGCGGCGAAACGGGGCTGCGACTTCTTCTTCGACTTCAAGGCCTTGGTTGAGGGCAAAGGCAGAGGCATCCTGAATATAACCGGGCACGCCATAGGTGGTATGGGTGGCAAGGTTGATCAGATCGGCAATCACCGCCTCGGGGCCGACAATCCAGCCGCAGCGCGATCCGGTCATCGCGTGGGATTTCGACATCGACCCGACCACCAGCGTGCGTTCGGCCATATCGGGCAGGGCGCGGGGGGATAGATGGGTGCCTTCCCAGACCTGCGTGTCATAGACTTCGTCTGAAATCAGCCACAGATCATGGTCCTTGCAGACCTGCGCAATGCCTTCCAGCGTGGCGCGGGAATAGACCACGCCGGTCGGGTTGTTGGGCGAATTGACCAACAGGGATTTGGCCCCTGAGGCCTGTGCGTCGATATCGGCGGCGCGGGGCTGGAAATCATCCTCGGCGCGGGTGGCGATGCGTTTGGGAAGACAACCGACCCCGCGGATCGTGCCGGGGTAGGTGGCATAGAACGGATCAAGATACAGCGCGGTATCCCCCGCATCACAGGCCACCATATGGGCCGCAAACAAGGCCGATTGCCCGCCCGGTGTGATCAGCACATTGTCACGGCCGGTTTTCACGCCGGTGCGGTCCTGCACCCGTTTGGCCACGGTATCACGCAATTCATTGGTGCCGGGCACCGAGGCATAGCCGGTATGACCGGCCAGCGCGGCACGGTGCATGTCTTGCAGGATCGGGGCCGCGGTGCGGATGTCATGTTCCCCGATGGTCAGTTCGGTCACATTCACACCCTCGGCAATCATCGCACGGGCGCGGTTGAACACGTCCCATCCATCTGACCCGCCGCCCAGAATGCCACTGATCCGCTGTGCTACCTGCATAAAACTCTCCTTTGCTTTGGCGCAGGGGCGCAGAGGCGGTTTGATTCGTCAATTGCCCTTGACCGGGTGCCCGCCACCGCGTTAGCAAGGCCTATGAATACGATGTCCTGCATTATTACCTGCATTATTACCTGCTGAGATTTCTCGCGGGCGTGTTCATGTCGTTTCCATTCTGACAGATATGTGGCAAGCCCGCGCCAGACCTGCGCGAGGATGAACGATGACGACGATCAGATTGCACAACACCAAAACCCGTTCAAAACAGGATTTTGTGCCGATTAACCCTGATGATGTGCGGATGTATGTCTGTGGGCCAACGGTCTATGACCGCGCCCATCTGGGCAATGCGCGCCCGGTGATCGTGTTTGATGTGCTGTATCGGTTGCTGCGCCATGTCTATGGCGCGGATCACGTCAGCTATGTGCGCAATTTCACCGATGTGGATGACAAGATCAACGCCCGCGCCGCCGCCAGCGGGCGCTCCATCGGCGAGATCACCGCAGAGACAACCCAATGGTTTCTCGATGACATGGCCGCAGTGGGGGCGCTGCATCCTTCGCTGAAGGGGACAGACCATCAAAAGGCGATGCCGCGTGCCACCGCCTATATCGCGGAAATGATTGCGATGATCGAGGATTTGATCGCCAAGGATCACGCCTATGAGGCCGAGGGCCATGTGTTGTTCCGGGTGCGATCCTATCAGAAGTACGGGGCGCTGTCGGGGCGGTCTGTGGATGACATGATTGCCGGTGCGCGCGTCGAAGTGGCCCCGTTCAAAGAAGATCCGATGGATTTTGTGCTGTGGAAGCCCTCGGACGCCGAAACACCGGGATGGGACAGCCCCTGGGGCCCCGATAATGGCAAGGGCCGCCCCGGCTGGCATATCGAATGTTCGGCGATGGCCGAGGCGCTGCTGGGCAGTGAATTTGACATTCACGGCGGTGGCAATGATCTGCAATTCCCGCATCACGAGAACGAGATCGCGCAATCCTCCTGTGCGGGGCATGGCTTTGCCCGCTATTGGTTGCACAACGAGATGCTGCAGGTCGAGGGCAAGAAGATGTCCAAATCTTTGGGCAATTTCTTTACCGTGCGGGATTTGCTGGATCAGGGCGTGCCGGGCGAGGTGATCCGCTTTGTGATGCTGTCCACGCATTACCGCAAGCCGATGGACTGGACCGAGAAGAAGCGCGCGGAGGCCGGGAAGACGCTGCGCAAGTGGTACGCCCAAGCCGCAGAGGCGAGGGATGTGGCGCCCTCCCAAACGGTCGTGGATTTGCTGTCGGATGATTTGAATACCCATGGTGCCTTGGCCGAAATGCACCAATTGTCGGCGGCCGGAAAGACCGCAGAATTGCGCGGTGCCTTGATGCAGCTTGGCCTCATGGAAACGGGGGTGCCCGACTGGGCACTGGTGCAGGGTGCCGATCTTTCGGCGCATGAGCTTCGGTTTTCCCAAGTGCGGGACAGAGCAATGCAAACCAAGGATTTTTCCGACGTAGACCGGATAAAGGCACTGTTGCTGGCAAAGGGCATCGAGGTGCAGATGAGCAAGGCAGGGGTCAAGCTGACGGCGCCTGCCGGATTTGATCCGGCGGATCTGGAGGGGGTGTTGTGATGTTTGGAGCCTCACCCCAGAACCGCGCCCAACCACGCGGGGAAGCGAAGCGCCCACCGACAAACCAGGGGTTTGCCCACGGCAAAACGGGGGCGGCCGGGCGCTGTTCGTGCCACTTGCACGCACCGGTGTTTGGTACAAATGTTCGGGGGAATAACACATGAAAACCCGCCTTTCCCTCTATGACACCACCCTGCGCGACGGGCAGCAAACCCAGGATGTGCAATTCTCCACCGAGGAAAAACAACAGATCGCCCGTGCCCTTGATGATCTGGGGGTCGATTACATCGAAGGCGGCTGGCCCGGGGCCAATCCAACCGACAATGCGTTTTTCGATGCCGCCCCCGACACCAAGGCCCGCCTGACCGCATTCGGCATGACCAAACGCCCCGGTAAATCCGCCCAGAACGACGAGGTGCTGGCCGCCGTGATGAACGCGGGCACCAAATCGGTCTGTATCGTCGGCAAAACCCATGAATTTCACGTCACCACGGCGCTGGGCATCACCTTGGCGGAAAACCTCGGGCTGCTGCGCGACAGTATTGCCCATATCAGCAACTCTGGCCGCGAGGCGCTGTTTGATGCGGAACATTTCTTTGACGGCTATAAATCCAACCCCGCATATGCGCTGGAATGCCTGCACACTGTCTTTCAGGCCGGGGCGCGTTGGGTGGTGCTTTGTGATACCAATGGCGGTACTTTGCCCGAAGAAATCGGGCGCATCACCGCAGCGGTGATTGCATCGGGTATTCCGGGTGAACACCTTGGCATTCACACCCATGATGATACCGAAAATGCCGTGGCCTGTACCTTGGCGGCGGTGGATGCCGGCGCGCGCCAGATCCAAGGCACGCTGAACGGGCTGGGGGAACGTTGTGGCAATGCCAATCTGACGGCGCTGATTCCGATCCTGATGCTGAAAGAACCCTACGCCAGCACCTATGACACCGGCGTCAGTAAAAAGGCGCTCAAGGGGCTGACCCGCACCAGCCGGATGCTGGATGAAATACTCAACCGGGTGCCAAAGAAACAGGCGGGTTTTGTGGGCTCGTCGGCCTTTGCCCACAAGGCGGGTCTGCACGCCAGTGCGATCCTCAAAGACCCGTCCACCTATGAACATATCGACCCGTCACTGGTGGGCAATACGCGGATCATTCCGATGTCCAATCAGGCGGGGCAATCCAACCTGCGCCGCCGTCTGACCGAGGCAGGGCTGACGGTGCCAAAGGGTGATCCGGCGCTGGGGCGTATTCTGGACGAGGTCAAGGACCGCGAGGCTGAGGGCTATGCCTATGACACCGCGCAGGCCAGTTTCGAGTTGCTGGCGCGGGCGGCCTTGGGCCAGATGCCGGAATTGTTCGAGGTCAAACGCTATCGCGTGACCGTCGAGCGGCGCAAAAACAAACACAACAAGATGATCAGCCTCTCCGAAGCGGTGGTGGTGGTAAAGGTTGACGGTGAAAAGCGCCAGTCGGTCAGTGATTCAATGGATGAATTCGGCAGTGACCGTGGCCCCGTGAATGCGCTGGCCAAGGCGTTGGCCAAGGATCTGGGCAAATATTCGACCCTGATCGAAGACATGCGGCTGGTGGATTTCAAGGTGCGCATCACCCAGGGCGGCACCGAAGCGGTGACCCGTGTGATCATTGACAGCGAAGACGGCGAGGGGCGGCGTTGGTCCACTGTCGGGGTCAGTGCCAACATCGTTGATGCCAGTTTCGAGGCGCTATTGGATGCGATCCGTTGGAAGTTGATCCGCGATACCCAGGGATAAGACATTGATTTTCAAGCTCCTGTCCTTTGGTGTTGTGTCGATCTGTATCACGCTGGTGATTGCGGGGGTATTGATCCTGTCCCAACGCCCCGCGCCCTTGACGCCGGCGCAGGGCGGTTTGGACTTTGATCAGACCCTCGCCAAGGCGGGCAGCACCGCTGCGCCGCTGGTGTCGATGCCCCTGCGCGACGGTTATGCCCTTCACTATCGGCAGTATCCGTCAGCCACCAAGGGGGCGCCGCTGCTGATCCTTGTGCATGGATCGGGCTGGCATGGGTTGCAATTTGACGCGCTGGCGCGGGATCTGTCGGAACATGCCGATGTTCTGGTGCCGGATCTGCGCGGCCATGGCGCAGATCCCGGCCGGCGCGGCGACATCGCCTACATCGGCCAGTTTGAGGATGATCTGGCCGATCTGATCACCGCCCACCGCAAGGACGGTCAAAAAACCGTGCTGGGGGGGCATTCATCGGGGGCGGGGCTGGTGGTGCGCTTTGCCGGTGGGGCGCATCGCGGGTTGATCGACGGCGCGGTGATGCTGGCGCCGTTTCTCAAGCACAACGCCCCGACCACACGCCAGAATGCGGGGGGCTGGGCCAAGGTGCTGTTGCGCCGGATGATCGGGTTAAGTATCTTGAATACGTTCAGAATAACCGCCTTGAACCATCTGACGGTGATCCAGTTCCAGATGCCCGCTGCGGTGCTGGACGGTCCTTTGGGGCATACGGTGACCACGGCCTATTCCTATCGCTTGAACACCTCTTTTGCGCCGCGTGCGGATTATCTGAAAGATGTCGCTGCCTTGCCGGACTTCATCCTGATCGCGGGCGGCGCGGATGAGGCATTTGTGGCCGATCGCTATGAGGCGACCCTGACAGCCGCCACCCGCAAAGGGCGCTATGTGATTGTGCCACAGATCGGGCATCTGGATATCGTCAATGCCCCGGAAACCACCACTGCAATCGGGGATTTTCTCAATGCCATCTGATGCCATGACCGCCTTTTTCAAATTACACCGTGACCTGCCCCGCGAGGGACCGGGAGAGGCGGCAGATGTGGCTTGGGTGGCACAGATTGCCGCGATTCCGGACGCGGCTGAAATTGCCGATGTGGCCTGTGGTCCGGGCGGGGATGTGGCGGCCTTGCTGGCGGCTGCGCCCAAAGGCCATGTTACCGCGCTGGATAAAACCGCGCATTTTGTGCAGGCGGCGCGGGACATCTGGCAGGATGATCCACGGGTGACGGTGTTACAGGCCGATATGGCACGGATCATGAACCAATATGATCTGATCTGGTGCGCGGGGGCGGTGTATTTCCTTGGGGTGAGCGAGGCGCTGACAGCATGGCGAAAATCGCTGCGCGCAGGTGGGGTGATTGCCTTTAGCGAACCGTGCTGGTTCAGCGCTGGGAAATCCGCCGCTGCGGCGAAATTCTGGGCCAGCTATCCACCAATGAGCGATGCGGCAGGCATTGCCGCGCGGGTCAGTGCTGCGGGCTATGAAATCCTTGCCACGCGACGTCTGTCGCGCGCGGCATGGGAGGCCTATTACCAACCGGTGGACGCCCGCATTGCCCTGCTGCGGGACGGGGCGGATGCGGCATTGGCACAGGTGCTGGACGAGGCCGAAGCAGAAGCTGCCGTGTTCCGCGCCCATGGCGATGAATTCGGCTATCTGCTGAGCGTGGTGCGCCCGCGATGAACTTTGATGCCGATCTGAACGCCTGCGCCGCCTTGGTGGACCGCGGAGATCCACTGCGGTTTCGTGCGGTCATGGCCGCCCCTGTGGCGGCGCGGCGGGTGTTGTTTCCGCTTTATGCCTTTAATATCGAAGTGGCGCGCGCGCCTTGGGTCACCCAAGAGCCGATGATTGCAGAAATGCGTCTGCAATGGTGGCGTGATGCCTGTGAGGAAATCATCAAAGGCACGGGCCTGCGCCGTCACGAGGTGGCGACGCCGCTGGGGGATGCGATCACCCCCGCAGATGCGGCGTTGCTGGATGAACTGGTCGCGGCGCGGCGCTGGGATATCTACAAGGACGGTTTTGAAGATGCGGCACATTTTGAACGCTACCTTGATCAGACCTCGGGCCATCTGACATGGGTTGCGGCGCGGTCTTTGGGGGCGGCGGATGAAGCCGTGGTGCGTGATGCGGCCTATGCGGCGGGTGTGGCGGCATGGTTGCGGGCGATTCCCGAACTGGAAGCCAAAGGCCGTATCCCGCTGTTGGATGGCACGTCCAAAGGGGTGCGCGATCTGGCGCAATCCGCATTGGCACGGCTGAAAAAGGCACGGGCAGGGCGGGCGAGTGTGTCAAAATCCGCGGGCGCTGCCCTGTTGCATGTCGGGCAGGCCGAGGGGGTTTTACGCGCGGCACTCTCTGATCCTGCCGCGGTGGTCGAGGCACGCCTGCCTGATGTGACACAGCGCGACCAGCTGTCCCTGGCCTGGCGCAGCCTGAGCGGGCGCTGGTAAGCCGCTTGGCGGCGTGAGCCTAGGCGGTTTTGGGGCGCATCACCAACCAGATCAACGATCCCCCCGCCAGCGCCAGAAACGGCACCATCGCCATGTTCACAGCGGTCCAGCCTTCCACGGCAGACCCGCCCGAACAATTCATCAACCCGCCAGAGGCCAGTGACGCCACCGTCACCCCGCCAAACACCAGCAGATCGTTCAAGCCCTGCATGCGCCCGCGTTCATGGGGTTCATGCGCGCCCGCCAGCATGGTGGTGGCCCCGATAAAGCCAAAGTTCCAGCCCAGCCCGAGCAGGATCAGCGCCAAAAAGAAATTTTCCAGATCAACGCCTTGCAGCGCCACAATCCCCGCAAGGCCAAGAATGGCAATGCCGGTGCCCATGATCTTTTCCACACCAAAGCGGGCAATCAGATGGCCGGTGAAAAACGACGGCGCAAACATCGCCAGAACATGCCCTGTCACTACATAACCGGCGGTTTCTTTGGCATAGCCACAGCCCACAACCGCCAGCGGCGTCGAGGTCATGACAAGGTTCATCAACGCATAAGACACCATCGCACAGATCACCGCCACGGCGATGCGCGGGCTGCGCAGCAATTCGATCCGGCTGCGCCCGCGCGGGGTATCCGCCGAGGCAGGCACAGGTTTGGGAATGTCGATGAACAGGAACAACATCGACCCGATCACATTGACCGCCACCACCGCCATATAGGTGCCAAGAAAGGTGATGGGAAAACTGTCCGAAGTGGCGGTTGCCAGCTGTGGTCCGATCACCGCAGAGATCAACCCGCCTGCCATCACATATGAAATCGCCTTGGGGCGGAATTCATCAGAGGCGGTATCGGTCGCGGCAAAGCGGTAAAACCCCTGCGCCGACATATAGATACCGGAAAAGAACGACCCGAGCAGAAAAACCGGAAATGATGCGGTATATAGCCCATAGGCCGAAATCACCGCGCCCAAAGCCCCGCCAAAGGTGCCGACAAAGAACCCGGCACGCCGCCCGTAGCGCTGCATGATCGCAGACACCGGCGTGGCCGACACCATCGACCCCAGCACAATCATCGAAATCGGCAGGGTGGCGAAACAGATGTTGCTGGCCAGCATCTGACCGGCCAATCCGCCCACCACAAACATCATGGGCATTTGGCTGCCGAGAAAGGCCTGAGCCGCGACCAGTATCGCTACATTGCGCTTGGCGCGTGCATCATCAATCATCGTATTTCCACTTCTGGCAAAGAGGTAGCGCCGCCTTTGAGCAGGAGCAACCCCTTGCGCGTCGCCCGCAAGCGCCTAATGTCGCGGCCATGAGAACGGGTTCAAAGATTCTGTTGCTGGCCGGCAGTGCCGAAGCCCGCCAGATCGGCACGGCGCTGCGTGAACAGGGCGTGGATTTGCGTGCCTTGTTGTCAGAACCGCCACGCGGGGCCAATCCGATGCCGATGCCCTATCAGATGGTCGATTTTGCTGATCTCGCCGGATTGAAGCGACAGATGGCGGGGTGTGATGCGGTGATTGATGCCAGCCACGGCTTTGACGGCAGGATGACCGATCTTGGTTTTGCGGCGGCCAGCCAGAGCGGGCTGCCCTTCATCAGCCTGTCTCGTCCGGTCTGGGCTATGGATCCGGCGGATCAACTCTGTGGCGCGGGTGATGTGCAACAGGCCGTCGCGATGATCCCCAAAGGTGCCAAAGTGTTTTCCGCCACCGGATGGGCCAGCCTGCCGGATTACGCCGATTTTGCCGGTGAACGCCTGTTCTTGCGCCAGACCACCCGCCATGACCGCCCCGCGCCGTTTGATTTTGTCGCATTGGTTTTTGGGGATCCTCCGTTTTCCCAAGCGGATGAAACCGAATTGTTTCAACGCCTTGGGGTGGAATATCTGATTTGTCGCAATCTGGGCGGGCTGCCCAGCCGCCCCAAGGTGGACGCGGCCCTTGCCTTGGGCATGAAAACCATCCTGATTGACCGCCCCGCCGCCCCCAAAGGCAGCGTGGTGGTGGCGGACATCGCCGGTGTTCTGGCATGGGTCGCGGATCTATGAGTGCTGAATCACGTCTGATCACCTGTGCGGCGGACCTTGCCGAAGGCGCGGCATGGCTGGCCCAAACCGAGCCGCGCTTTGCCCCGGTGCTGGATCAGATCGGCCCTTTGCCGCTGCGCCTTAAACCGCCGGGGTTCAAAGGCTTGGTCGAAATCATCATCAGCCAACAGGTCAGCGTCGCCTCTGCCGATGCGATCCGTAAACGGCTTGAGGCGGCCGGGCTTTATCACCCACAACAGGTGGTCCGTGTTGGCCAGGAAGGCCTGCGCGCTGCCGGTCTCAGCCGCCCCAAGGCCCGCTATATTGAGGCCCTGGCGCTGCAGGGCCCAGATTACACCGCGCTGCATGATCTGCCGGATGCGGCGGCGATGACGGCCCTGACCGCGGTTTTGGGCATCGGCCCGTGGACGGCACAGATCTATGTGATGTTCTGCATGGGCCGGGCGGATATGTTTCCCCCCGGTGATCTGGCGCTGCAAGAGGCGGCAAAGGTACTGTTTGATCTGCCCCGGCGCCCGACACCAACGGCACTTGCCGGCTTGGCCCAGGACTGGTCGCCCTGGCGGTCGGTTGCGGCGCGGGCGCTCTTTGCCTACTACCGCATGATCAAACAACGGGAAGGTCTGGGATGACACGGATACTTAATGCGGCGCGCCGCGCAGCAACATCAGGGGAAACACGATCAATCGTGGTGTTCCTGCACGGCTATGGCGCCAATGGCGAGGATTTGCTGGGCTTGGCCGATCCTTTGTCCGAACATCTGCCGGATACTTTGTTTGTGGCCCCTGATGCACCAGAGGCCTGCGCGGGCGCACCGATGGGCTATCAATGGTTCCCGATCCCGTGGATTGACGGATCCTCCGAAGAAGAATCAGAGCGCGGCATGATGCAGGCGGTGGCCGATCTGAACGCATTTCTTGATGCGCTGATGGTGGATGAGGACGTGCTGCCCGAACAGGTGGTGCTGTTCGGATTTTCCCAAGGCAGTATGATGGCCCTGCATGTGGCCCCGCGCCGCGAAGACGAAATGGCCGGCATTGTCGCGTTTTCGGGCCGCCTGTTGTCGCCCGAATCCCTTGCCGATGAGGCGCGGGTCAAACCGCCGGTCTTGTTGGTACATGGCGATCAGGATGACGTGGTGCCACCGCAATCCCTGCCACAAGCCGCCGAGGCCCTGCAACAAGCAGGCTGGCAGGATGTCTATGCCCATATTATGAAGGGCACCGGACACGGGATTGCGCCGGATGGATTAAGCGTGGCCCTGGCCTTTATGCGTGATAAACTGGGGCTTTAATCGAAATGTCGTGAAACTGTCATGATTTCCACCTCATTATTCCGCGACATCTTGTGCAAAACCTTGGGCTTGCCAGTGGAATACCACGAGATATAGTTGAATGAAACGGGTAAGGGACGACTCCGGAAATGGACGGCGACTTCAGAACCGAATTCACCCGCACATCGGCGGGGTTGAAACACAAGCCAGCGCTTGTGCTGAACGCGGATTACCGGCCGCTCAGTTATTATCCGTTGTCGCTTTGGCCTTGGCAGGATGCGATCAAGGCCAAATGGCTGGATCGGGTCGATATCGTCGCCGAATATGACGATGTCGTCCGCAGCCCTTCGACCGTGATCAGAATACCCTCGGTTGTTGTGTTAAAAGATTATGTAAAACCTCAAAAGCGCGTGGCCTTCACGCGCTTTAATTTATTTTTAAGGGATCAGTTCCGCTGCCAATACTGCGGCGCCAAGGGCGATCTGACCTTTGATCACGTGGTGCCGCGGACTGCGGGCGGTGTGACGTCCTGGCAAAATGTGGTGGCGGCCTGTTCGCCCTGCAACCTGCGCAAAGGCGCCAAACCCCTGCACCACACCGGCCTGTCCCTGCGCAAACCACCGCGCCAGCCCGGTGCCGAAGAACTGCGCAACACCGGCCGTAAATTCCCGCCAAATCACCTGCATGACAGCTGGCTGGATTATCTCTATTGGGATGCCGAACTCGAAGCCTGATCCGCTTCTTTCTGGCCCTAAATATTCTGCGGGGGTCCGGGGGTGCAAAACCCCCGGCGCTGGCCGGATAAAGCGCCCCTAGAAATCCAGTTCCACCCAGACCGGCACATGGTCCGACGGTTTGTCGCGCCCCCGGATATCGCGGTCGATCTGGCAACTGCGCAGCATATCGGCACAGGCCGGACTGAGCAGGAAATGATCAATGCGGATGCCATTGTTGCGATTCCACGCCCCAGCCTGATAATCCCAGAAACTGTAATGGCCCGGCCCTTGGGTGCGGGCGCGAAATGCCTCGGTCAGGCCAAGGTTCAATAGGTCACGCCATGCCGCCCGTGATTGCGGGCGAAACAGCGCATCCTCACGCCAGATGTCGGGTTTCGCCGCATCTTCAGCCTGCGGAATGATGTTGTAATCCCCCGCCATCAAAAACGGGATTTCTGCGGCCAGCAGGGTTTTGGCGCGGGCGTGCAAACGCGCCATCCACGCCAGTTTATAATCATATTTCGGCCCCGGTGCGGGGTTGCCATTGGGCAGATACAGCCCGCAAATCCGCAAGGCTTCGCGTTCTCCCATCACGGTCGCTTCGATCCAGCGCGCCTGTTCGTCGCTGTCATCACCGGGCAATCCGCGCTGCACGTCTTCCAGCGGGTGTTTGGACAGGATCGCCACCCCGTTAAACGACTTTTGCCCGTGGGTTTCGACATTATAGCCACGATCCTCGAACAATTCACGGGGGAAGTTTTCATCAACAGATTTGATTTCCTGCAACAGCACAACATCGGGCTGGGCGTCATCCAGCCACGCGGGCAGGGCCTCTGCCCGTGCTTTGATACCGTTGATGTTGAATGTCGCGATTTTCATGTTTCTGGCCTTCCTGTTGGCATCAGCAATGGCGCAATCGGGCCAGCGCGGCAAGGGGCGGGGGCGTAAACGATTCGCCCGAAACAGGCGGATATTTTGATCCCCGCTGATCTGTTCTTGGGACAAAGCGATCCGCAGGGCCGGAATTCTGTAAAAATATCCGGCTGTGGACAAGCTGTAATGCCAGAGAGAGGCGGATATTTTGGAGGGCTACATTGATGTGGATAACTCGCCAAAGACTGCTTTGGGTTGTTTTAATGAATTGATTAAACAACTTTAAGATGTGATCGTGAGGGCGATTGCAATCATCGTTAAATGTAGCCTTCAACAGGAGATAATCCCATGATTTCACTTGCTCTTTTGCCGCCGTCCTGCGCCGTTTCCCCCGATCGAATGCTGGGTGGACAGGGGCTGGATCTGTTCACCACGGGGTCTGCACCTGCCCATGCCACAATGGTTTCGGGGGGCGGATTGGATCTGTTCACCACGGGCTCTGCGCCCGCTGCCGGTGCCGCGATCCGGGGGCACGGCACCGGGGTATTTACCACCAGTGTCTAAGGCAGATCACGAAGGCCCGGACAATGTGCCGGGCCTTTGTTTGCATACATGCCAAAAAATGGGGCTCGCATGTCAAATATCCTGAAATTCGCACCGATACCGCAGGTTGACCGCCCTGATCGTCTACGCCAGTTGATTGCCGCTGTGGCGGGGCAACGCCATGATCAGGAGGATGTCTTCTGGCTGAAGGAAAATGCCGAATTGCTGGGGGTTCTGGCCAGCTCAAGGGCGCAATTGCCCGAAAAGGCCCTGGCCCCGTTACAGGGGTTTTATGACCAGATTGAAACGCGGCTGCGGTTTTTCCCGCAATATTACCGGTTTTTCCTGTCGATCTGTCTGGATCTTGAGGATCTGGGCATGGCGGGCAACCAGGGGGCGGCGCTGTGTCGCTGGGTGGCGGATCAGGGGCTGCCCGAGGCCGAATTATCCGATCTGCAACGCGCCGAGGCACGCAGATTGCTTCGACGGCGCAGGGTGTCACGGGCGGTGGCCGCCGGGGGGCTGGGGGCGCGGCTGCGCCAGTTTATCAGCCGCAGCGCAACCTTTGCCTTGCCCAATAAAAAGGCCGCATACGAGCTGACCCATATTGTTTATTACCTGTCCGATTATGGCCGCATCGCAGCTGATCTGCCGGATAACGCCTTGACAAGCCTGTATTATACCGGACTGCTGGCCTATCTGGATCAGGATCACGATCTGCTGGCAGAGGTCTGCGCGGCGCTTTCCTGTGTGGCTGCCCGGGTGCCGCCGCTCTGGCAGTCCGCGGTCACAAAGGTGCATCAACAAATCACCCTGAGCGCAGATGCGCAGGCGCCATTGGCGGACGGGTTTCACCTGCATCTGGTGTGCCACTGGGCCTTGGATCTGGCGGGCAAATCCCCGATGCCAGCGGCGGTGCCACAGGGGCCGTTGCGGTTTATGCGGCCCGCCGCGGCGCAGGGGGCCTTGGCAGGCCTGTCACAAAGCCTGCTTGATCTGGGCGTGGCGCGGTCCGGGGACTGGGGGCGGATGCGCGGGCATGTCTTGGCCTGTCTGGGGCCAGAGGCCCATGAAACCCTGCTGGAAGCCGAACATTCCACGCCGCATTTCGAGGGGTTTTTTGAAATATTTGCCCGTGCGGATCAGGGCGCGATATCGGTGTCACGGCCCCGTCAGAATGCCGCGCCCACCCTGCAAGGCCTTTGAAAAGGCAGTGTTTTACATCGAAAACGAGGTGCCGCAGCCACAGGCCGAGGTGGCATTGGGATTGTCGATGGTAAAGCGCGCGCCGATCAGTTCTTCGGTGAAATCAATCACCGCATTGGCCAGAAACGGCAGCGAGATACTGTCCACAACCACCCGCTGGCCGCCGCCTTCGAGCACCAGATCATCGTCTTTGGCGTTATCCAGCACGATCTCGTATTGAAATCCCGAACAGCCGCCGCCTTCAACCGCCACGCGCAGGGCTTTGCCATCCCCGGCCGCATTGATTTCGGCAAGACGTTCAAAGGCGCGCGGGGTTACTTTTGGTGGTAGGTTCATGGTCTGCTCCCAAGGGGCGTTTTCATCCAGGCGTGACTGTAATATAGAAGCCCCAAGGACAGGCGACAAGGACCAGCCGCTATGCGCGCGTCATTTGCCTCGGATCCCGCGCAGACCAGGGGACGGCGCGTGCGGGAAGAGGAAAGCACATTCCGGTCCTGCTTTCAGCGGGACCGTGACAGGATCATTCATGCCAGCGCGTTTCGGCGGCTGAAACACAAGACGCAGGTCTTTGTGGAACATGAGGGTGATTATTACCGCACCCGCCTGACCCATTCCATCGAAGTGGCGCAGGTGGCGCGCACCATTGCGGGGGCATTGGGGCTGAATGGTGAACTGACCGAAGCGGTGGCGCTGGCGCATGATCTGGGCCACACGCCGTTTGGCCACACCGGCGAAGATGCATTGCATGCATTGATGGTGCCTTATGGCGGTTTTGACCATAATGCGCAGGCGATCAAGATCGTGACCTCGCTGGAACGCCATTATGCGGAATTTGACGGGTTGAACCTGACCTGGGACACCTTGGAAGGCATTGCCAAACACAACGGCCCCGTGACCGGTGATCTGCCCCATGCCCTGGCGGGGTATAATGCCCTGCATGATCTGGAATTGTATACCCATGCCAGCGCCGAGGCACAGGTGGCGGCGCTGTCGGATGATATTGCCTATAACAACCATGATCTGCATGACGGATTACGGGCCGGATTGTTCACCGAGGCCGAGATTGCCGAGCTGCCGATGATCGGTCCGGCCTATGCCAAGGTCGATGCGCTTTATCCTGACACCGACAGCTACCGGCGCCGTCACGAGGCGCTGCGCCGGGTCTTCGGGGTGATGGTGGCGGATGTGATTGATACGTCAAAGGGGCTGCTGGCCGAATCCGGTGCCAAATCTTCGGCTGATATCCGGCATCTGGGGCGTCCGGTGATCCGGTTTTCCGATCCGGTCTGGCAGGAATTGCGCCAAATCCGTGCGTTTTTGTTCAAACGTATGTACCGCGCCCCTTCGGTGATGGCGGTCCGCGCCAGGGTGACAAAGGTGGTCGAAGACCTGTTTCCGCTGTTTCTGGACAATCCCGATCTGTTGCCGCCGCATTGGGCGCGGCAGGTGGCCGATGCGGGCCAGGACAAAACCGCCTTGGCGCGTATGGTGTCCGATTATATTTCCGGCATGACCGACCGCTTTGCCCTGGGCGAACATGCGCGTCTGTTTGGCACCTCCTGAAACCCGCAGCGGGGCAGGGCCGATTGACTGCATCCTCCCAAGTGGTACATGGGCGGTGAACAAGGAAAGCTGACATGAATATCTTTGCCGAAATCCGTGAATTGATCATTGCCACATTGGACCAGATGGTCACCGAAGGCGCGCTGCCTGCGGGGTTGAATTTTGACCCGATCACGGCGGAACCGCCACGCGATGCCGCGCATGGCGATATGGCAACCAATGCCGCGATGGTGCTGGCCAAACCGGCGGGCCTGAAACCCCGCGATATTGCAGACAGGCTGTCCGAGCGCCTGTCCGGCGATGCGCGGGTCACGTCGGTCGAGATCGCAGGTCCGGGGTTTTTGAACCTGCGCCTGGCGCCGTCGGTCTGGCAAGGCATTGCCGGCGCGGTCCTGGACAAAGGCATTGATTTTGGCCGTGCCACATTGGGGCAGGGCCAAAAGGTTAACGTTGAATATGTTTCGGCCAACCCCACAGGCCCGTTGCATGTGGGCCATACCCGTGGCGCGGTGTTTGGCGATGCTCTGGCGTCCCTGCTGGATTTTGCCGGCTATGACGTCACCCGCGAATATTACATCAATGATGGCGGCGCGCAGGTCGATGTTCTGGCGCGCTCTGTCTATCTGCGTTATCTTGAAGCCCACGGTCAGAAGGTTGCCTTTCCCGAGGGCACCTATCCCGGTGACTATCTGGTTCCCGTCGGCGCCGCCCTGAAAGACAAGGGTGGCACCGCCTATCTGGACAAGGACGAGGAAATCTGGCTGGCCGAGGTGCGCACATTCGCCACCGAAAAAATGATGGATCTGATCCGCGATGACCTCAAGGCGCTTGGGGTCGAGATGGACGTGTTCTATTCCGAAAAATCGCTTTATGGCACCGGGCGGATCGAGGCGGCGCTGGCCGATCTCAAGGGCAAGGGCCTGATCTATGAAGGCGTGCTTGAGCCGCCAAAAGGCAAAAAGCCCGAAGATTGGGAACCCCGCGAACAGACATTGTTCCGCTCTACTGCGCATGGTGATGATGTGGACCGTCCGGTGATGAAATCCGATGGCGGCTGGACATATTTTGCCCCTGACATTGCCTATCATTATGACAAGGTACAACGTGGCTTTGATGCGTTGATCGACGTCTTCGGGGCCGATCACGGCGGCTATGTCAAACGTATGAAGGCGGCGGTTTCGGCATTGTCGGATGGCAGGGTGCCGCTGGACATCAAACTGACCCAATTGGTCAAATTGTTCAAAAACGGCGAACCGTTCAAAATGTCGAAACGGGCCGGTACATTTGTCACCCTGCGTGATGTTGTGGATGCAGTGGGGCGCGATGTGACCCGCTTTGTTATGTTGACCCGCAAAAACGATGCGATGCTTGATTTCGACTTTGACAAAGTGCTGGAACAAAGCCGCGAAAACCCGGTGTTTTATGTGCAATACGCCCATGCGCGGGTGTTTTCCGTGCTGCGCAAGGCCCGGGACGCCGGTATTGATGTGTCTGAAGCCGCATTGCAGGCCGCGGATCTGGGCAGGCTGGATCACGAGGCCGAACTGGCGGTGCTGCGCAAACTGGCTGAATGGCCGCGTCTGGTGGAAACGGCGGCGCGGGTCAATGAACCGCATCGGGTGGCGTTTTACCTTTATGAACTGGCGGGGGATTTCCACGGCTTGTGGAACCGTGGCAATGACGTGACCGGCCTGCGCTTTATTCAGGAAGACGACACAGAAACCTCGCAGGCTAAAATCGCCCTTGCGCGGGCCGTGGCGATTGTAATTGCGGCAGGTCTTGGTATTCTCGGGGTCAATCCGGCGCAGGAGATGCGATAACGCACCAGCGCGCCCGTAACAGGCAACCCCAAGACCAGCCCCGCAAGGCAGTGAATTTGTGGGCAATGAGGCACAGATGGCAGATTTCACGTCCGCTCCCTTTTCGGGGGATTATACGGATGAATCCGCGCAGGATTATATCCTGACGCCGCAATCCAACACGTTGACAACATTTACAAATGTTGCCGGTGCTCTGGTGTCTTTGGCCTTGGTTGTCGGCATTGGGATCTGGGGATATAAATTGCTGGTACGCGATGTCAGCGGCATTCCGGTGGTGCGTGCGGTCAGCGGTGAAATGCGGGTGCGCCCCGAGGAACCGGGGGGCGTTTTTGCCCAGCATCAGGGCCTGTCGGTGAATGAGGTCGCCGCCGAAGGTGCGGCCGGGCGCCCCGCGGATGAGCTGCGATTGGCCCCCCAACCGATGATGTTGCAAGACGAGGATCAGGTTTTAAGCGCCGCAATGGTTGCATCTGCGCCACAGCAAGGCAGGGATGCTGTCAATGGGCCGGATGTCGCAGCGGCGCTGCCATCGGGCCATGTGGATGATTTGGTGGCTGATCTGACTTCAGGGGCTGCGCCCGCGCCCAACGCCGTTGAAAAGGCCGTCAAACAGGCGGTGGCCGATGTGCAGGCCGCCGAAACCAAGATAGCGGCGGTGGTTTTGGATGCCCCCGGCGTGCGCCGGTCGCTGCGGCCCCAGAAACGCCCGGCCGATTTGCCGATCATCGTGCCCGCGGCGCTGAAGACCCAATCCGCGCCTGAAGAAACCAAAGAGGTAGATGCCGCCAGCCTGCCTGCGGGCACGCGGCTGGCGCAATTGGGGGCCTTTGGCAGCCCTGAAGTGGCGCGTGAACAATGGGACCAGATCAAAACCCGTTTTGGTGTCTATCTCGAGGGCAAACAGCGCATCGTGCAAAAGGCCACCAGCGGCGGGCGGGTGTTTTACCGTCTGCGGGCGATGGGGTTTGAAGACCTTGGCGATGCGCGGCGGTTCTGTTCGGCCTTGGTGGCGGAAAATGCCGATTGTATTCCGGTGGTGACCCGCTGATGCGCTTTGGCGCGACAATTATCGACGCCGAAGGCCTGCGCCTGAACGCCGAAGAAAAGGCGCTGTTTCGCGACACCAATCCTTTTGGTTTTATCCTGTTTGCCCGCAACATCGACACGCCGGATCAATTGCGCGCCCTGTGTGATGACATGCGCATGGCGGTGGGGCGCGCGGCGATGATCACCATTGACCAAGAGGGCGGTCGCGTACAGCGGATGCGGGCGCCGCATTGGCGTGAATGGCAACCGCCGCTTGAATTTGTGGCACTGGCAGGGGACCGCGCCGAACAGGCGATGTATCTGATGTACCGGATCATTGCCCATGAATTACACGCCAGCGGGATCGACAGCAATTGCGCCCCGATGGTTGATATTGCCGGTCCTGGGACCCATGCTTTCCTGCGCAACCGCTGTTATGGCAGTGATCCCGAACGGGTGATCGCCGTGGCGCGTGCCGCGGCGCAGGGGCTGTTGGATGGCGGGGTGCTGCCGGTGCTGAAACATATGCCCGGACATGGCCGCGCCAGCATGGACAGCCATTTTGACCTGCCAACAGTTTCCGCCCCACTGGGCGATCTGCGCGGCAGTGATTTTGCCCCGTTCAAGGCCCTGCGCGACCTGCCAATGGGCATGACTGCGCATCTGGTCTATGAGGCCTTGGATCACCGTCCCGCCACCCTGTCACCCAAGGTGATGCGGGTGATCCGCGAGGACATCGGTTTTGACAATCTGATCATGACGGATGACATTTCTATGAAAGCCCTCAGTGGCACCGCGCCAGAAAATGCCAGGGCGGCGCTGGCTGCGGGCTGTGATGTGGTGCTGTATTGTAATGCCACCCTGGCAGAGCGCCGCGCGGTTCTTGAGGCCGCAGGCGAGATGGGCCAAGCCGCCCAGACACGGGCCGAACGCGCGCTGGCACAGCGCCGCACCCCCGAAGATATTGACATTTCTGCCCTTGATGCGCAGCTTGAAGCGCTTCTGGGCGGGGCATATCATGGCTGAAAACACATTGTTCGAAGAAGATTCCGCGTCGGTTGCCGAACGGATGGCCGCCGAGGCATTGATTGTCGATGTTGATGGCTTTGAAGGGCCGCTGGACCTGTTGCTGAGCCTCAGCCGCACCCAAAAGGTGGACCTGCGCAAGATTTCAGTGCTGGAACTGGCACGGCAATATCTGGCTTTTGTGGAAAAAGCCAAAGCGTTGCGGCTGGAACTGGCGGCGGATTATCTGGTCATGGCGGCATGGCTGGCGTTTTTGAAATCACGGCTGTTGCTGCCCCCGGACCCCACAGAAGATGGGCCTTCAGGTGAAGAACTGGCAGCACATCTGGCGTTCCAGCTCGAGCGCTTGCAGGCGATGCGCGATGCGGCGGCGCGGCTGATGGCGCGGGATCAATTGGGCCGCGATTTCTTTGCGCGGGGCCAGACCCACGAGATCAAACAGGTTAAACGGGTCACCTATACCGCGACTTTGCTGGATCTGATGCAGGGCTATGCCCGCATCCGCACCCGCGATGATTTTCGCCCCTTTGTGATGGACCGTGACGCGGTTTTCACCATGGAACAGGCCTTGGAACGCATGCGCGGGCTGATCGGCTATGCCGGTGATTGGTCGGATCTGACCTCCTATTTACCTCAGGGCTGGGACAGTGATCCGGTGCGGCGGCGTTCGGCCACCGCATCGACCTTTGCCGCCTCGCTGGAACTTGTGAAAGAAGGCCATCTGGAAATCCGGCAAAGCGCATTGTTTGCCCCGATCCAGCTGCGCAAAAAGGAATAAGACGTGTCCGACGAGCCCCAAGACCAAGAAGAAAGCCTGTTTGAAGCGCCGCCGCTGGCCGAACAGGAACGGATGATCGAGGCGATCCTGTTTGCCTCTTTTGACCCGATCAGCCTGCGCGATCTCGAAGCCCGCCTGCCGCATGGCTGTGACGCGGGCGAGGCGATGGTGTATCTGCGCAAACGCTATGAAGGGCGCGGCGTGCAGGTGGTGCGGGTCGGGGATGGATATGCCATGCGTACCGCTGCCGATCTTGGATTTCTGATGCAAAAAGAAACGGTTGAGATACGCAAGCTGAGCCGTGCCGCAATCGAGACACTGGCGATTATTGCCTATCACCAGCCCGTCACCCGCGCCGAAATCGAAGAAATCCGCGGGGTTTCGGTGTCGCGTGGTACGGTGGATCAATTGTTGGAGCTGGAATGGATCCGCTTTGGCCGGCGTAAAATGACGCCGGGGCGGCCGGTGACATTTGTGGTGACGCAGAATTTTCTGGATCATTTCGGGCTGGAAAACGCCCGCGATTTGCCGGGGCTCAAGGAGTTGCGCGCTGCCGGATTGCTGGAGAACCGTCCGCCACCGGGCAGCCTGCCGATCATGGGCGAAAGCGGCGAGGAAGAGCCCGAAGCGACAGAAGGCCAAAGCGAGCTTTTTGAAGATTAAAGCATTCTTTGAAATTTATGATATTGGGGGTCTCACTTAACCCGTTGAAATCTTTCGTTTCAGGCCGCGTCAGGCGGGGCAGGATTATTCGAAAGTGCGATCCGTGTCGGGATGCCTGAAAATCGCCTGAATTTAGGGGTTATTAGGCCGTGAGGCATAAAGGGGCCAGATATGAACCAGATTATCAATATGATCGTCCGTCAGGTGATGCGGCAGTTGATCAACCGTGGTGTGAAAGCCGGTTTTGATCAGGCCGCAAAGCTGGGTAAAGGTGGGTCACAGACCGAAGGTGCTGCCGCTCAATTGACCCGGCAAGAGCGCCGGACCGCACGGCAGGCGCGCCAAAACGCGGGCGCTGCCAAACAATCCCTGAAAGCGATGCGCCGGATCAGTAAATTCTGAGGTGGATTTGGGGGGGAGGGGGCCAGCCCCCGCCCTGCGGGCCCCCCCGGAATATTTAGGGCCAAAAAGAAAGCAAGAAGATCAGGGCGCGCGGAAGTGTTTCGACAGTTTCAACCCCTGTCCCTGATAATTCGACGCCAGCGCCGCACCATAGAGCTGGGTGGGCGGTTCTGTCATATGTTCATAGACCAGACGGCCCACGACCTGCCCGTGTTCGAGCACAAAAGGTGCCTCGTGACAGCGGACTTCGAGTACCCCGCGTGATCCGGCACCTCCTGCAGCGGCAAAGCCAAAGCCGGGATCGAAAAAGCCTGCGTAATGCACGCGAAATTCACCAACCATGGCCAGATAGGGGGCCATTTCAGCGGCATAATCTGGCGGGATGGTGACGGATTCACGGCTGACAAGGATATAGAAGGCACCGGGATCAAGGATGATCTGGCCGTTTTTGCTGTGTACTTCTTCCCAATAGTCGGACGGGTCGTAATAGCCGATGTTATCCAGATCGATTACGCCGGTATGGGGTTTGGCGCGGTACCCCACCAAAGTGGTATCGGGCAGGCGTAGGTCGACGGAAAACCCCAGGCCTTCGTCGATCACGGCCGCACCATCGACCAGGGGGGTTTTGGCATGCAGGGCGCGCAGGGCGGCATCATCAAGCACGGCATCGCCGCGGCCAAAGCGGATTTGATTGAGCCGCATCCCGGCGCGCACCAGGACAGAAAACGAGCGCGGGCAGATTTCGGCATAAAGCGGGCCGCAATAGCCCGGCGCAATGCGATCAAATTCGGTGCCACTGTCGGTGATGGTACGGGTCAGCAGATCAAGCCGTCCGGTTGAGCTTTTGGCATTGGCGACGGCAGACAGGTCATCCGGCAGATGCAGGGTTTCCATCAAAGGCACCACATAGACACAGCCTTTTTCCAGCACCGCGCCAGCGGTCAGATCGACCTGATGCATCTGGAAGTCGCCAAGGCGGTCGGCAACCTTGTTGTCCTGACCGGCCAGAAACGAGGCGCGCACCCGGTAGGCGATTGTGCCAAGGCGCAGATCAAGGCTGGCGGGCTGGATTTGTTCGGGAATCACCGGGGGGGTTGCCTGGATCGCGCCACTGTCGATCATCGCCGAAATCTGCTGGTTCGGAATTACGCCATTCATTGCGCCGCTCTTTCTTCAAAAGCAAACGCCCGCGTCCCAAGGGCGCGGGCGATTTGATGGTGTATTGGTCGGGCTAGCAGGACTCGAACCTGCGACCTTCCGTCCCCCAGACGGACGCGCTACCAGACTGCGCCATAGCCCGACTTGAGGCGTTTCATACCTGATCTTGCCGCTGGTGCAAGAGGGAATAGCCGTCCTTTGCATCGGTTTAGTCTTTTGTTCCGGCATTGGTGCTTGTGCCGCGCGCGCCCGCCATCGAATCGCGCAGGGCGACAAGCCGATGCAGCAGCGGGGCGGCCAGGCGGGCGTTTTGCGGACTCAAGCGGCGCTTGCCGAGGCTGGTAGAAAGCAGCGAGGCTGTGGCGGGCATTTCGGCTTCGGGGGTCAGTTCCGGCATCGCGATGTTGCGTGGTTTGATCGCCGTTGCGGGCGCTGGTGCAGGGGCGGGTGTCGGGGCCTCGGCAGGGGGCGAGGCCCGGGGTGCTTCGGGTGTTGGCGGTGTCTGAAGAGGGGGCTGAATTGGCGCCTGTGCTTGGGCGGGGCTTTCTTCCGGTTTTGGATGATCGGGCGCAACACTGCGGCGCATAAAATCGGGCAGCGCCGCCGCAGCGGTCTGTTCATCCGTGGGCTTTGAGGCATCCGGTGCGCCCGCTTGCGTCTTGGTCTGCGCATCCCCAGGTGATTTTTCTACCGGTGGCGCGGGGGCCGTAGGGCCGGATACGGATGTCTCTTGTGCTGGATCTGCATCTGCCCCGGCTGCGGTCTGCGGTGCGGGTGCACCGGGCGCGGGGGGCGATGGCGGTACTTTCTGCGCCGGTGACGATGCGTCGCTTTGCTGCGGTTCCGGTGTCGATGTCACAGCGGGCGGCGTGCTGCCTTTGATCGCGACATCCGTGTCGGGCGGCGCTGCCTCAGGCGTGTCGGGCGCTGCCTCAGCGGCCGTTTCCGAGGCTGCAGGCGCATCCTCAGGTGATGCATCAACTTTGGTGTTATATTCTTTTATTTCAACGGATTGTGCGGCATTGTTGTCAGTTTTTTCAGCTGCGGAACTGCCGAAATTCAACACCACACCTTTGGGTTCTTCCGGCAGGGCCATGGGCGTGGCGTGTTGCGACAACGCGGCTTTTTCTTCTTCGCCGATCTGTTGCAGCGTCAGTTCATCCAGCGGTGGTGACATCGCCGAGACATGGCTCATGCCTTCTTCACGCAGGATTTTCTGCACGCCCTTGATGGTCAATCCATCCTCGTGCAACAGCTGTTTGATGCCGCCCAGCAGCATCATATCGGCAGGGCGATAATAGCGCCGGCCCCCGGCGCGTTTGATCGGTTTTACCTGGGTGAATTTGCTTTCCCAAAACCGCAAGACATGCGCCTGAATCCCCAGCCAGTCAGCGACCTCGGAAATGGTGCGGAAAGCATCGGGAGATTTGGCCATCAGATCAAGACTTGTTCCCGTCGGCAACCCGGTCTTTCATCAGGTGCGAGGGGCGAAACGTCAGCACGCGGCGCGGGTTGATCGGCACTTCTTCGCCGGTCTTCGGGTTGCGCCCCACACGTGCGGTTTTGTCCCGCACCGAGAAGGTGCCAAACGACGAGATCTTGACCTGTTCGCCGGATACCAATGCATCGGACATATGTTCAAGAACGGTCTCAACCAATTGCGCGCTTTCGTTGCGTGACAGGCCTACTTCGCGGAATACCGCTTCGCTCAGGTCCATCCGCGTTAAAGTCTTATTCGACATTCCATCCCCCATATTTTCAGCCAACATAGGCTGTCGGGTTTTTCGGAGTCAATATCAATGGCTTGCAACGCATGATTGTGCGGCCATTTTTATGGCTTATTGTCAGATATTTACCAGCGTAAAACCACTGCACCCCATGCCAGACCGCCGCCGATGGCTTCGGTCACAATCAAGTCACCCGGTTTGATCTGGCCGCGATTGCGCCCCACAGAAAGGGCCAGCGGGATCGAGGCCGCCGAGGTATTGCCGTGATCCTGTACGGTGACCACAACCCGTTCCATCGGCAGGTCGAGCTTTTTGGCGGTGCCCTGGATGATACGGATATTGGCCTGATGCGGCACAATCCAATCCACGTCAGTGGCGCCGACACCGGCGCGTTCCATGGCGGTGGTGGCCGTGGCGGCAAGTTTGGACACCGCATGGCGGAACACCTGATTGCCCTGCATGCGCAGATATCCGGTGGTGCCGGTGCTGACACCGCCATCGACATACAACAGATCGCGATACCGCCCGTCCGAATGTAGATCGGTGGCCAGAATGCCGCGATCTTCGGGGGTGCCGGTGCTTTCTTGGGCTTCGAGCAGCAGCGCACCGGCGCCATCGCCAAACAGCACACAGGTGGAGCGATCCGTCCAATCCATGATCCGGCTAAAGGTTTCGGCACCGATCACCATCACCCGTTTGGCCTGTCCTGACACAATCAACGCATTGGCATTGCTCAGGGCATAGACAAAACCGGCGCAGACCGCCTGCACGTCAAAGGCAAAACCGCGGGTCATGCCCAGTTCGGCCTGCACCATCGTCGCCGCAGAAGGGAAGGTCAGATCCGGGGTCGAGGTCGCCACAATGATCGCATCCACGTCATTGGCACCCAGTCCAGCGGTTTCAAGTGCGGCATTGGCGGCAGCGGCGGCCATCGACGAGGTGGTTTCGCCTTCGGCGGCGAAATGGCGACGCTCAATGCCAGAGCGGCTGCGGATCCATTCGTCATTGGTGTCCAATGTCGCTTCGAATTCTGCGTTTTCCACTATGCGGGAGGGCAAGTAGTGGCCGCAGCCGATGACAACAGCGCGCAGGCTCATTCCGGTTATTCCTCAGTCGGTAATGTGGCCGCGACACGGGCGGCCAACTTATCGTTGAACTGGTTTACAGACAATTGTGCCGCCAGTTTTATTGCAGCCGAGACACCCGTGGCATCGGCGGACCCGTGGGATTTCACCACTGTCCCGTTGAGGCCCAGAAACACCCCGCCATTGACGCGGCGGGGGTCGATTTTCTTGCGCAGGCGCATCAGCGAGGGATAGGCCAACAAGGCGGCCAAACGCGACAACCATGTGTGGTTAAAAGCCTCGCGCAGGCGTCGACTGACCAGATTCGCCGTGCCTTCGCCGGTTTTGATCGCGACATTGCCAGTAAAGCCGTCGGTGACAATCACATCTGCACGATTGCCCGAAATATCGCCACCTTCAACAAAGCCGACAAATTCGAAACCCGCTTCTTCTTCGCGCGCGCGAATCAGATCAAAGGCTTCTTTCAGTTCACTGCGGCCTTTGTGTTCTTCGGTACCGACATTAAGCAGGCCAACACGGGGGCAGGGCAGGTCCATGCCGTTGCGGGCATAGGAAATGCCCATCAGCGCAAACCGCATCAGATCATCGGCATCGGCGCGCACATCGGCACCGACATCCAGCATCACGTTGAACCCCTGCGGGTTGGAAGAGGGATAAAGCACCGCTATGGCAGGGCGATTGACACCGGGCAGCTTGCGCAGCCGGATCATCGACAAGGCCATCAGCGCGCCGGTGTTGCCGCAGGACACTGCAACAGCGGCCTCGCCCGAGCGCACAGATTCGATGGCGGACCACATCGAGGTGTCCTTGCCGGTGCGCACCACATGGCTGGGCTTGTCGTCCATCGTGACAACATCCTGCACATTGCGAATCTCGCAACGGCCCTTGAGCGCATCGCGTTTGGCGACAAGCGGGGCAAGCTCGGCTTCGGCACCGTGGAGGATAAAGGCGATATCCGGATTCAGTTGCGCAGACAAAGAACACCCGGCAACAACGGCTGCCGGGCCTTGATCACCCCCCATTGCATCCACGGATATCAGGGTGTGTCTGGCCTTCGCTGGGTGATGATCGGTCGGGGCCGTCATTGGTGCGAATGCCTTATATGTTCTGCGAACCGAGGATGAGCGCGCTTATGCTGCGTCGTCTTCCAGATCGATCTCGTCGGTCAATGCGACAACTTCTTTGTCGTCATAGTGACCGCAAGATGCGCAAATGTGGTGGGGGCGTTTCAGCTCACCACAATTGGAGCATTCGTTTGGGTTCGCTGCGGTAAGCGAATCGTGCGCACGGCGGTTGTTGCGGCGCGACTTGGATACTTTATTCTGCTGGACAGCCATGTCTGGTGCCTTTGTCATTCGGGGGTAAAGACCAAAGTGCAGCGGCCGAACCCATGTTTCATACTTCCCCTGATCGGGCGTGACGCCGCTTTAGGCCCAAGGCCCAGCAATGTCCAACCTTAATTGGGGTGAGGGCGGCAAAATACCGCGAAAACGGGGCGATGCAACCCCGTTTTTCCCCGGTGCTTGGTCTTAACTGTCGTCTTTCTTGAGCTGGTCCTTGAGCGCCGCCAAGCCGGCAAAAGGCCGCGCATCTGCGTCTGTCATGGGTGCCTGGCCCGGTTTGGTGTACATCATCCGCCCAAGTTCAGCGGCGTCTTTGCGCGGATAATCAGGGACCGCCAGCGCCAGCGCTTCCATCATCACCACAGCCGGGTCAATCCACTGTGACAAGGCTTCGGTGCTGTCATCTTCGGGCATTTCAACCTCAAATTCGTCGGGTTGTTCAAAATCCGAAACAAAATGCCGGGTGACATCCACATCAATGCGGGTGGTCACCGGATCAAGCGTTACCACACAGGGCTGTACCACCGTGGCGCCCAAACGTGCGCTCAGGGTCCAGTCGGTTTTGCCTTGTGGGGCGATTTGCCCTTGAAAGCTTAGCTTTTTGACGGCGCTGAGGGCGAGTTCCTGTGCGATCAGCGCCAGTTGGCCGGCCTCCGGGCGCAGCGCAAATGTGTTCTTTGCGCTCTGGGACAGATCAGAAACCCGAAACGCGGTGTCACTTGGAGGGGTGCGGGACATGTTATGCCTTCTTTCGTTTCTTGAATCCGAGGGGCTCCTTGGTGTATGCCGAATAAAAGCCAGAACTTCCAAGGGCAAGAGGGCAGACCAGATGCGTAACAAGAGCCGCGCCAGCATGAAGGCCATTCAGGGCGTTTGCTTTGGCCTGATTGTCAGCCTTGGTGCCTGCACCGCGAAATACAACAATCACGGATATATTCCGCCGCAGGAAGATTTGGACCAGATCACCATCGGTGTGGATACCCGCGACAGCGTTGCACAAAAAGTCGGCACGCCCGCCTCGGCAGGGTTGCTGACCAATTCGGGCTATTACTATGTGCGGTCGCGCCAGCGGTCGATTGGCCCTCTGGCCACCCGCGAGATCGACCGTCAGGTGCTCGCCATCAGCTTTTCCGAAAAGGGAATCGTTCAGAACGTCGAACGGTTCGGGCTTGAAAAAGGTCAGGTTGTGCCGCTGGAACGGCGCGTAACCTCTTCTGCGGTCAGTAATAAAACCTTCCTGCGCCAGCTACTTGGCAATATCGGACGGATTGCCCCTTCCGGATTTAACTGATTTTGCGGTCATGATCTGGTTACATGTGCGCGGCTATGACTGCGTCATGTATTGCCCGAAGGACCGACCTAAAGATGCGCCGACTTGAAAAAGGCAGATATGTTGCGAGGCAGGGCGCGGGCGCCGCAGATATTGCCGCAGCCCAGGCCCTGCGCGCGCGCTGTTTCAAGTTGGATCAGGCCGCTGATTGCGACCGCTTTGATGCCTGCACGCGCCACATTCTGATTGAAGACCTGAAAGATGGCAGTCTGGTCTGTTGTTTCCGGCTGATGACGCTGCGTGCGGCGGATGTGCCCCGAAGTTATGCCGCACAATATTACGAACTCAGCGCCTTGCAGGCCTATGACGGGCTGCTGATGGAGATGGGGCGATTCTGTGTCAGCCCCGATCGCCAAGACCCCGACATCCTGCGTCTGGCCTGGGCGGCAATGACCGAAGTGGTGGACAGCAAGGGAATCGGCATGTTGTTTGGCTGTTCCTCCTTTGCGGGGATCGAAACCGATGCCTACCTTGACGCATTTGCGATGCTGCGGGCCAGACATCTGGCACCGAAACGCTGGGTGCCACGGGTCAAAGCACCGGATGTGTTCCGCTATGCCGCGCGGCTGCGGCGCAAACCCGATGCCAAAAAGGCGATGCTGCGGATGCCCCCCCTGTTGCGGACCTATTTGATGATGGGCGGCTGGGTCAGTGATCATGCGGTGGTGGATCACCATATGAACACGCTACATGTTTTCACCGGGCTTGAGATCGGCGCAATCCCCGCGGCGCGCAAACGCCTGCTGCGGGCCTTGGTTTAGGGGCTTGTCCACGGGCCGGAGCAGGATATTTAGCGCAAAACCTGCACGGGTGATTGACCTTGTGCATGGCGCCCGCTAGCTGGCAGGCATGGCACGTGCACCTCTTTTACAACTGAATGAAATATCACTGACCTTTGGCGGTGATCCTGTTTTTGACGACCTGTCGCTGGTGATCCAGCCGGGGGATCGTGTGGCGCTTGTCGGGCGCAACGGATCGGGCAAATCGACCCTGATGAAGGTCATGGCCAATCTGGTGGAACCGGACCGTGGCGATGTGATCGCAGGGCCGGGTGTCTCTGTGGGCTATATGGAACAGGAACCGGATCTCAGCGGCTTTGACACACTGGGCGATTTTGCCGCCCATACGCTTGATCCTGGTGAAATGTACAAAGTCGAACGCGCGGGCGAGGGATTGAAATTCGATCCTGCCCGCCCCGTGGCAACCGCCAGTGGCGGGGAACGCCGCCGGGCGGCACTGGCACGTCTGATGGCTGAAGAACCGGAATTGATGCTGCTGGACGAACCGACGAACCACCTTGATATCGAAGCGATCGGGTGGCTTGAACAAGAATTGAAAAACACCCGCACGGCCTTTGTGATCATCAGCCACGACCGGGCATTCCTGCGTGAACTCACCCGTGCAACCCTTTGGATTGATCGCGCAATGGTGCGCCGGCAGGAAAAAGGTTTTGCCGCATTCGAGGCTTGGCGCGACACCCTCTGGGAAGAAGAGGACATGCAGCGCCACAAGCTGAATCGCAAGATCAAGGCAGAGGCGCGGTGGGCGGTCGAAGGTATTTCAGCGCGGCGCAAACGCAATCAGGGGCGGGTCCGTGCCTTGCAGGATTTGCGGGCCGAACGCGCCTCGCAAATCACCCGCCAGGGCACCGCTGCGATGGCCCTGGATGCCGGTCCGAAATCGGGCCGCAAAGTGATCGAACTGGACGGGCTTTGCAAAAAATTCGGTGATAAAACCATTGTCCGCGATTTTTCCCTGACGGTGCAACGCGGAGATCGCATTGCCTTGGTCGGGCCGAATGGCGTTGGTAAAACCACCTTGTTGAACATGATGATCGGGCAGGAAGAACCGGATGAAGGCACCGTTAAAATCGGCACCAATCTGGAACTGGCGCTGTTTGATCAGGCCCGTGCCCAGCTCGATGGCGACATGTCGTTGTGGGAATCGCTGACCGGTGATCCTGATATGCGGGTGTCGGGCAAGGCCGATCAGGTCTTGGTGCGCGGCACCCCCAAGCATGTGGTCGGGTATCTGAAAGAATTCCTGTTTGACGAAGCACAGGCCCGTGCGCCGGTTCGGTCGCTTTCGGGGGGGGAAAAGGCCCGTTTGCTGCTGGCCAAGATCATGGCGAAATCCAGCAACCTGCTGGTTCTGGATGAACCGACCAATGATCTGGACGTGGAAACGCTGGATCTGTTGCAGGAACTTCTGGGCAATTACGATGGCACGGTGATTTTGGTCAGCCACGACCGTGATTTTCTGGACCGTGTGGCCGCCACCACCATCGCCATGGAAGGCGACGGCAGGGCCACGGTCTATGCGGGCGGCTGGAGCGATTATCTGGCGCAGCGCGGGCAGGATGATTTTGCCAGCAGCATTGCAGAAACCAAAAAATCGGCAGTGGCGCGGCCCAAACAGGATAAATCTGCCAAAAAGGGCCTGAGTTTCACTGAAAAACACCGGCTTGAGGCGCTGCCTGCGGAAATCCAGCGGTTCGAGGCTGAGATTGGCAAACTTGAAGGGCTGTTGGCCGATGCCGGTCTGTTCAGCCGCGAACCGGTGAAATTCAAGAAAGCCACCGAAGCCTTGGTGGAACGGCAGGAAAAACTGGCCGCCGCCGAAGAAGAATGGCTGGTTCTGGAAGAAAAAGCCGACGCCTGATCTACGAAAAGGGCCAATAGCGCAGCCACGTGCCCCCCGTGATACAGGCCCGCGCGCCGCTGCGCAGTTTAAAGCGGTTCAACCCCGCGGTGCGCGGGTGTAACACCCCCAGATCCATGTCGATGATCCCCTGCGCTGCCAGATACTCCCCCGCCTGCCACAGCAACAGGTTATGGGCGCAGTGCGCGCGCCCTGCGGTGGTGATATGCCCGATGTGATAACTGGCGCGGCTGGCGTGGGTCAAAAACAGCATATGCGCCACTGCTTGGCCCCGCAGGACCGCGCTGAACAAATGGGTTTGATCCGGTGCCGCCTTGGCAAAAGCGGCGGTCAGCGGAATTGGCCAATTGGCATAGCCGCGTTGTTTTGATTGCTGGGCCTCGGCACGCAGGACCGGATGATCCGGGTCTGGCGGCAGCGGGCGGCGTTGCACCTGTAGTGGTGTTTTTTCGGCGTATCTCAACTGGTTGCGCCATTTCGGGTGTAACGCGGCGCGGCGGGTTTGCGCATCGGCATCCAGATTTAACCGCGCCACCTGCCGCCCGCGTTGCAGGCGCAGGGCGCGGGGCATTGTGCAAGGGGCGTCCGGGGACAGGATCAGCGGCAGGCGCTGTATCCCGCCCTGTGACAGTTGTCTGTGCAGGTCAGGCGGCGGTGGGGCGCGGGGCAGCATCAACCAAGTCACCCCCATGATCCGGCGGCGCAGCAGCATCAGGCCAGAGGGCAGGACAATCGGTTTTTGCCCGCACAGCCGCAAGGCCGCGACAAATGCCGGATCTTGCCACAGGGCATCGGGCGTCGGGCAGGGCGCATCAAACATCGCGCCCAACAAACCCGACTTGGGTTAAATTGCCATTAAGCGGCCCAAAACCTTAGCGCAATTGCACCAGCGCATGGCGTTTCTTGCCCGCGCTCAGCTTGATCGGGCTGGACAGGGCCGCAGCATCAATCATCAGACCGGCATCGGTCAGGGGGGCATCATCCAGCCGTGCGCCATTTTCGGCAATCAGGCGCTTGGCCTCTTTGCCCGATCCCGCCAGACCGGATTTCACAATCAATTGCACGATGGACATCCCATCGCCCAGATCGGCCGCGCTCAGGGTCAGGGTGGGCAGGTCATCCCCGACACCGCCTTTTTCAAAGACTTCGCGTGCTGTGGTCTCTGCCGCCTGTGCGGCCGCTGCCCCGTGCAACAGGCCCGTCACCTCATTGGCAAGGCGCACCTTGGCTGCGTTGATCTCGGCGCCCTGCAAGGCCCCCAGACGGTCACATTCATCCACCGGCAATTCGGTATAAAGCTTGAGGAACCGCCCGACATCGGCATCGGTGGTGTTGCGCCAGAATTGCCAGAATTCATAGGGCGACAACATATCGCCGTTCAGCCAGATCGCGCCAGCCTGCGATTTGCCCATTTTCTTGCCATCCGAAGTGGTCAGCAGTGGCGAGGTCAAACCATAGACCTCGCCCTCGATCACCCGGCGGGTCAGATCAATGCCGTTGACAATGTTGCCCCATTGATCCGAGCCACCCATCTGCAGCACACAGCCATAGCGGCGGTGCAGTTCCATAAAATCATAGGCCTGTAAAATCATATAGTTGAACTCAAGAAAGCTTAAGCTTTGCTCGCGGTCCAACCGTGATTTCACCGATTCAAAAGACAACATCCGGTTGATCGAAAAATGCCGCCCGATGTCGCGCAGGAAATCAAGGTAGTTCAACCCGTCCAGCCATTCGGCGTTGTTGATCATCAGCGCATCCGAGGGGCCGTCGCCATAGGTCAGATAGGCGGAAAACACCTTTTTGATGCCCGCGATATTGTCGTCAATCTGATCCGGTCCCAGCAAGGGGCGTTCATCGGCGCGAAACGACGGATCGCCCACCTTGGTGGTGCCGCCGCCCATCAGGGTGATTGGCTTGCCGCCGGATTTTTGCAGCCAGCGCAGCATCATGATCTGGATCAACGATCCCACATGCAGGGACTTGGCGGTGGCGTCAAATCCGATATACCCCGGCTGTGCCCCTTTCAGCAGGGCTTCGTCCAGACCCTGATAATCGGTGCAATCGGCAAGAAAGCCGCGCTCTTTCATCGTGTGGATGAATTCCGATTTTGGATGATAGGTCATGGTCACTTGCCTCGGGCTTGAATTGCGGGGCAATCTATAGGCGCAGAGCAGTCAAAGGAAAAGGCCATGAATAGGGCCATCGGAAAAACAGGGCCCGTTGTGGCATTGGGGGCGATGTCCGGCACGTCGCTGGATGGGGTGGATGCGGCGGTTCTGAGCACAGATGGCCATGACATTCTGGGCTTTGGTCCAACGGCCTATCGCGGGTATGCACCCCGGGAACGCCGCGTGATTGCCGCAGGGTTCGGCAAATGGTCAGGCCCCGAGGTCGATGCCGCAGCACAGGTCGTTGAAGCCGCGCATCTGGACCTGTTGCGTGGGTTTCAAGATATTGATTTAATTGGATTTCACGGGCAAACCTTGGCCCATGCGCCGCGTTTGCAAGGCACCTTGCAGGTCGGGAACGGGGCGGCATTGGCCACGTCCCTGGGCCTGCCTGTGGTCTGGGATTTCCGGTCTGCTGATGTGGAACTGGGCGGTGAGGGCGCGCCGCTGGCGCCGTTCTTTCACCATGCCTGTGCACGTTTTGCCGCACTCACCGGCCCTGTGGCATTTCTGAACCTTGGCGGTGTGGGAAATTTGACATGGGTGGACCCGCAGATCGAAAAACCCCAGATCGACGGGGCGCTTTTGGCCTTTGATACCGGTCCGGCCAACGCGCCGCTGAATGATTTGATGCAGGCGCGCCTGGGTCTGCCCTATGACGAAGGGGGCAAATTGGCCGCCAAAGGGCAGGTCGAACAGGGCGCGCTTGAGCTGTTTCTGGCCGAGCCCTATTTTGCGCGAATGCCGCCCAAGTCGCTGGACCGAAACGATTTTGATGAAATGGTGGCGCTGGTCAATGAATTGTCGGATGCCGATGCGGCAGCGACGTTGACAGCCATGTGTGCCGCGGGTGTGGCCGAAGCGATGCAGCATTGCCCGCGCCCGCCCGCCCGTGTGCTGGTGACAGGCGGCGGACGGCATAATCCGGTGTTGATGCGGATGCTGTCGGTCAGTCTTGATTGTCCGGTGGTACCGGTTGAACAGATCGGTCTGGACGGGGATATGTTGGAGGCGCAGGCCTTTGCCTATCTGGCCGTGCGGGTGGCGCGGGGATTGCCGACATCCTGTGCCAGCACCACAGGGGTGCGCGCGGCGGTGGGCGGCGGGATTGTCAGCCAGCCCTAGGCCCTGAAAATCAGGGCACCGCCCTGCGGTTGCGAGCCTAGCCTTGGCGCGGAATGTCAAAATCCGGTGCGGCAAGGGTGAAACCGTCAAACTGGAACCCCGGTGAGACCGTGCAGCTGACCAGTGTATAATCGCCGGTGCTGCGGGCGGCCTGCCAGTGGTTTTCCGGCACGATGATCTGTGGTGCGCCTGCGCGCAGATCGGGCGTCAGCAAGTGATCCACGGCGGGGCCGGTTTCATCCTCTGCCAATGACAGGATCAAGGGCGCCCCCGCATGATACAGCCATATTTCAGTGGCATCGACGCGGTGCCAATGGCTGTTTTCGCCCGCAGCCAGCAGAAAATAGATACAGGTGCCGCTGGGGCGTCCGTGGTTTCGGGCGGCCCATGTCTGGCGGTAATGCCCGCCTTCGGGGTGCGGCATAAGGCCAAGCTGCGCGATGATCTGATCTGCGCTCACAGTGCGGTCTCGAAAAACACCAGATGGTGCAACACATCGGCAGGCACGTCTTGATAGGGGCCACGCCGGGCAAAGCCCAAGCGTTCATAAAGCCGCTGTGCGCCGGGCAGGGCGATAGAGGTATCCAACACCATACGGGTAAAGCCATCGGCGCGGGCCTGATCCATCAGCGCCTGACACAGCCGCGCAGCAACACCCTTGCCGCGCGCCGCATCCGTGGTGAATACCCGTTTTATTTCAGAGGTTCGGGGATCAATCGCCTGGCTCATGCCACAGCCAATGGCACTGCCGCTGGCGTCCTTGGCCAATAGGATACACCCCCG
>JBLIAN010000003.1:0-298115 GCA_047634585.1 Sulfitobacter sp.
AAAGCAAGTGCAGCCGTCGCGGCGCGGAAACAGAGGGAGGACAATGATATCTTGACCCAAGCCTGAAACCTGAAACATAACCTAAAGGTGGCTCACTTCTCGATGGAAAACCCGGCTCACTTCCGCGTGGAAATCTACATACAAGGGTTCAGACGCAGAAACTTCATGGTTTTCAATGTCATACTGACTGGAATTTTCAGCACATTATGTTACTGGCTGCTGATCGGCCTTTCTTAAGAATGGCAAAGGAAGTGGCACCACGTGCATTTCATGATCTTGCCCAAAGACATTTATTTGATCACTGGCCAAGTGGCTTACTGAGTGTTGGCAGCAGCGACAAAGAAGCATGATCAGATATCCGGCCACGGCACAGTTCCGCCGTAAGCAGTTGCTGAAAGAGCTAAGCAGGTACTCGCCGAACTGCTAGCAGCCTAGCACGGAGTTTTCATTCATCGCTCCTAAATCCATCGCTTTGTCCCCCATATGTCCCCCAACATCGCCAAAGCAACGCAGACAGCAATCTCAACGCCACCCATAACAGCAAACAAGACATTGATATTGAAGGGTAGTTAAGTGGTGAGCCGTGTTGGGTTTGAACTAACGAGCCACTGGATCGCATTCGTTCGCGGGTACTCAGCTCAATTACGGATACGAACTGGTTGTGGGGGTAGCTAACAACTGCGAAGGTTCAAACTCATTTTGGGGAATATTCGGGGAGCAACTCCCGCACCCATTACTAAAGGATTGTTTCTAAATGAATTTATCATAAAAGTGGTGCCCAGGAGAGGACTCGAACCTCCACACCGTTGCCAGTACTAGCACCTGAAGCTAGCGCGTCTACCATTCCGCCACCTGGGCAGGTCACGTGAGGGGTGATCTAGGGTTATGTGGAGGGGGTGTCAATCGGATTTCGACACAAAATCATCAAATCGGCCATTGCCGTTTTATCGTGATCGCACTTCTGCCTTGTCCGGGGCGGGGCGGGGCGGTACATCACAGGTGAGTTTTGTCTACAGGAGCATCACAATGTCCAAGCTGGTAACGATCTACGGCGGTTCCGGGTTTGTCGGGCGCTATATCGCCCGGCGGATGGCCAAGGCCGGTTGGCGGGTGCGGGTTGCGGTGCGCCGCCCCAATGAAGCCCTGTTTGTGAAGCCCTACGGCGTGGTCGGGCAGGTTGAACCGATCCTGTGCAATATCCGCGATGACGATTCGGTGCGCGCTGCGATGGTCGGGGCTGATGCGGTAGTGAACTGCGTTGGCATTCTTGCCGAGAAAAGCAAAAATACCTTTGATGCGGTGCAGATTGACGGGGCCACACGGGTTGCCCGATTGGCCGCCGAGCAAAAAATCACGCGGCTGGTGCATGTTTCTGCCATCGGGGCAGATGCCGAAGCGGCCAGCGATTATGCCCGCACCAAGGGTCTGGGCGAAGCTGGTGTTTTGCAGCATATGCCAGATGCCGTGATCCTGCGCCCGTCGATTGTTTTTGGCCCGGAGGATGATTTCTTTAACCGTTTTGCGGGCATGACCCGTTTTGGTCCTGTGCTGCCATTGGTCAACGCCGCTGCAAAGTTTCAGCCCGTCTATGTTGATGATGTGGCGCAGGCGGCGGAAAAGGCCCTTGCGGGCGCTGCCCCGGCGGGGATTTATGAGCTTGGCGGCCCCGATGTCGAAAGTTTCCGTGATCTGATGCAACGGATGTTGGGGGTGATCGGGCGTCGGCGTCTGGTGTTGAATATGCCCAATCCGATGGCGCGGCTGGTGGCCTTTGGGTTTGACCTGATGCAATCCATGACGTTCGGCTTGATCCGCAATGGCGTGTTGACCCGAGATCAGGTCAAAAACCTGCAAAACGATAATATAGTGACACCGGATGCCAAAGGCTTTGAGGCTTTGGATATCCGCCCGGTGTCGATGGCGTCGGTGCTGCCGGAATATCTGTGGCGCTTCCGCCCCTCTGGCCAATATGACGCAATCAAGGATTCGGCGCAAAACCTGCGGCGCGGCTGATGGACCAGTCCACAACGCTTGTCGCGGCCTTTCTGGGTCTGCTCGAAGGGTTAACTGAATTTATTCCCGTATCCTCAACAGGGCATATTCTGTTGGCGGGGCATTTTCTGGGGTTCAATAGCGCCGGCAAGACCTTTGAGGTGGTGATCCAGTTGGGCGCGGTCTTGGCGATTCTGACGTTATATGCGTCGCGGCTTTGGGCGGTGTTTTCGACCGCACCCCATGATCCGCAATCGCGTCGGTTTATCCTGTCGATCCTGATTGCCTTTTTGCCTGCGGTGTTCATTGGCGTTTTGGCCCATGATTTCATCAAAACCGTGCTGTTTGAAACGCCGATGCTGATTGCGATCATGCTGATCCTTGGCGGGGCTGTTCTGGTGGTTGTGGACCGGATTGCCCCTGAACCGCGCCATATGGATGCAATGCGGTTTCCGCTGCCGATGGCGCTGGCGATCGGGTTTATCCAATGTCTTGCAATGATACCGGGTGTCTCTCGGTCGGGGGCGACAATCGTCGGGGCCTTGATGATGGGCAGCAGCAAACGCGCGGCGGCGGAATTTTCGTTCTTCCTGTCGATGCCGACAATGGCGGGCGCCTTTGCCTATGACCTTTATAAAAACCGCGATGTACTGGATGCATCGGCGATGGGTGAAATCGCCATTGGCTTTGCTGTGGCCTTTGTTGCGGCGGTTTTGGTGGTGCGGTGGCTTTTGGATTACGTGAGCAAGCATGGCTATGCCTTGTTTGGCTGGTGGCGAATCATCATTGGAACGATTGCTTTGCTTGGGTTATGGGCGGGATATTGATGAATAAGTCCGGTTCGGACTTAAATCGGGCATAAATTCGCACCTAAAACTCGACAACAAAGAAATATCTTAAATATAGGTCAGCTTTGCTGCCTTTTATTTCCTTTTCAGCTGTAATATCCCACAGTTCTGGAGATAGGAATGAAAGGGCGTGGTCATGGCCAAGCAACCGATGCTGAAATTTATTAGCGTTGAGCGGGATATGCCGGAAAAGCGCCCGCCCGATCTGCGCCGAACCGATTTCAACGAGATTTACGCAGAATACGCGGATGCCAAAGCCAAAGAGCAATCCAGCCGCTGTAGCCAATGTGGCGTGCCCTATTGCCAAAGCCATTGCCCGTTGCACAACAACATTCCCGATTGGCTGCGCCTGACCGCCGAGGGGCGTCTGCAAGAAGCCTATGAAGTGTCTCAAGCCACCAATACCTTCCCCGAGATTTGCGGGCGCATCTGCCCCCAAGACCGGTTGTGCGAAGGCAATTGTGTGATCGAACAATCCGGCCATGGCACAGTGACCATCGGGTCGGTGGAAAAATACATCACCGATACCGCATGGGAAAATGGTTGGGTCACACCCATCGTGCCCAAAGTTGAACGTGCCGAAAGTGTTGGCATCATCGGCGCGGGCCCCGGTGGTCTGGCGGCGGCAGATGTGTTGCGCCGCGCCGGCGTGCAAGTCACGATCTATGATCGCTATGACCGCGCCGGTGGCTTGCTGACCTATGGCATTCCGGGTTTCAAACTGGAAAAAGACGTGGTGATGCGCCGCAATCACCAGCTTGCGCAGGGTGGAGTTACATTCGAACTGAATTGTGATGTGGGCCGCGACATCAGCTTTGCCGATCTGCGGGCCAAACATGATGCGGTGATCATCGCAACGGGCGTTTATAAAACCCGCGAAATTCAGGCCCCCGGTGTCGGTGGTCTGGGCGTTGAGCGTGCGATTGATTTCCTGACCGCCAGCAACCGCAAAAGTTTTGGTGATACGGTTGATGATTTTGAAAGCGGGCGTCTGAATGCCGCTGGCAAGAAAGTTGTGGTCATCGGTGGTGGTGATACCGCGATGGATTGCGTGCGCACTTCGATCCGGCAAGGGGCGGAAAGTGTGAAATGTCTGTATCGCCGTGACCGTGCCAACATGCCGGGCAGCCAGCGTGAGGTTGCCAATGCCGAAGAAGAAGGCGTGGTGTTCGAATGGTTGAGCGCGCCAAAGGGGTTTGTAAATGATCCGGTCACCGGGGTTCTGGTGCAAAAGATGCGTCTGGGCGCGCCCGATGCCACGGGGCGTCAATCACCCGAAGTGATCGAAGGCGCGGATTATGTCGAAGACGCCGATCTGGTGATCACCGCCTTGGGTTTCGAACCCGAAGACCTGCCAACACTCTGGAACGAACCCGAGCTTCCGGTGAACCGCTGGGGCACGATCAAAGCCGATTACATCACCGGTGCCACCGCGGTGGATGGGGTTTATGCCGTGGGTGACATTGTGCGCGGTGCCTCGTTGGTGGTCTGGGCAATCAAAGACGGCCGCGACTGCGCCGAGACGATCCTTGGCAGGCTGGGCACTCAATCTGCTGTGGCGGCAGAATGACATGACCGGGGTTCATAAATTATCAGGGGCGTGTTTGTGTGGCGCGGTTCAAATCACCGCTACCGCCGACAATGCGACCCTGCAGGCCTGTCATTGTGACATGTGTCGTCAGCAGACGTCGAGCATGTTTGTTTCCATCTCTGCAGATCCGCAAAGCATTCAGATAAGTGGCCCGGCAAAAATCTATCAATCCTCGGAATGGGCCGAACGCGGGTTCTGCTCTGAGTGCGGATCAACGCTTTGGTATGGCATGCGCCATGATGGTCTGCGCAACCTGTCGGCGGGCCTGTTTGAAAATGCCGGCAATGCGCCGATGAAACTTGAATTTTTTGCCGACAAATGCCCGCAGGGCTATGCCCTTGCCGGTGACCACAAAAAGCTTTCTAGCCAAGAGACAATCGCGCTTTTTGCGCCGCAAGAAGGAGACAGCCAATGACCATTTATGACAACGCATGGGTGGCGCGCGAAGAAGCAAAACGCGCGATGATGGCGGAACAGGGCCTTTATAGCCCCGAGGAAGAACATTCCTCTTGTGGGGTGGGCCTTGTCGTCAATATCGACGGCTCCAAAAGCCGTGATGTGGTGCTGAACGGGATCAAGGCGCTCAAGGCGATCTGGCACCGTGGCGCGGTGGATGCCGATGGAAAAACCGGCGATGGTGCGGGAATTCACGTCCAGATTCCGGTGAAATTCTTTTATGATCAGGTGCGCCGCACCGGCCATACCCCCCGCGAAGACGAAATGATCGCCGTAGGGCAGGTATTTCTGCCGCGCACCAATTTTGGCGCACAGGAAACCTGCCGGACCATCATCGAAACCGAAGTGTTGCGTATGGGCTATTACATCTATGGCTGGCGTCATGTGCCGGTGGATGTGTCGGTGCTGGGCGAAAAGGCCAATGCAACCCGCCCCGAGATCGAACAAATTCTGATTTCCAACGCCAAAGGCGTGGATGAAGAAACTTTTGAACGCGAACTCTATGTGATCCGCCGCCGCATCGAAAAGGCCGCGATTGCCGCACAGGTGCCGACGCTGTATCTGGCGTCGTTTTCCTGCCGGTCGATCATCTATAAAGGGATGATGCTGGCCGAACAGGTGGCTGAATTCTATCCGGATCTGAAAGACGAACGGTTCATCAGCGCCTTTGCGATTTATCACCAGCGCTATTCAACCAATACCTTTCCGCAGTGGTGGTTGGCACAGCCGTTTCGCATGTTGGCCCATAACGGCGAGATCAACACGCTTAAGGGCAACCTGAACTGGATGAAATCCCACGAAATCCGCATGGCATCGGGGGCCTTTGGCGACATGGCCGAAGACATCAAACCGATTGTGCCGTCCGGTTCGTCGGATTCTGCGGCGCTGGATTCAGTCTTTGAAGCCTTGGTGCGCGCAGGGCGCAATGCGCCGATGGCCAAGACAATGCTGGTGCCCGAAAGCTGGTCCAAACAAGCCGTTGACCTGCCCGAAGCATGGCGTGACATGTATTCCTATTGCAACTCGGTGATGGAACCTTGGGATGGTCCTGCGGCCCTGGCGATGACCGATGGTCGCTGGGTCTGTGCGGGTCTGGATCGCAACGGGTTGCGCCCGATGCGCTATGTCGTGACCGCCGATGGCATGTTGATTGCGGGCTCGGAAGCGGGGATGATCCCGCTGAACGAGGCAAATGTGATCCGCAAAGGCGCGCTTGGCCCCGGCCAGTTGATCGCGGTGGACATGGCCGAAGGCAAGCTGTTCCACGACACGGAAATAAAAGACCAACTGGCCGCCTCGCAGCCGTTTGGTGATTGGGTTGGCAAAATTGTCGAGCTGGACATTCCGCTGTCCAAAGTCACCGAAAAGCCCCTGTTTTCCGGCAATGATCTGCGCCGCCGTCAGGTGGCAGCGGGCTATTCCATCGAAGATCTGGAACAAATCCTTGCGCCCATGGCGGAAGATGGCAAAGAAACCCTCGCTTCGATGGGCGATGATACGCCTTCTGCGGTCCTGTCCAAACAATACCGCCCGCTCAGCCATTTCTTCCGCCAGAACTTTAGTCAGGTCACCAACCCGCCCATCGACAGCCTGCGTGAATTCCGGGTGATGAGCCTGAAAACCCGTTTTGGCAACCTCAAGAACGTCTTGGACGAAGACAGCAGCCAGACCGAAATTCTGGTGCTCGACAGCCCGTTTGTCGGCAATACGCAGTTCGACGAATTGTTTGGCCATTTCAACGCCGATGTTGTCACGATTGATTGTACCTTTGAACAGGGGGGCAGCAACCTGAGCGCCGGATTGGCCCGTATCCGTGACGAGGCCGAAGATGCGGTGCGTTCCGGTGCCGGACATCTGGTGCTGACCGACCAAAACAGCAATGCCGGTCATGTGGCGATGCCGATGATCCTTGCCACCAGCGCAATTCACAGCCATCTGACCCGCAAGGGGCTGCGCACCTTTACCTCGCTGAACGTCCGCTCTGCCGAATGTGTGGACCCGCATTATTTCGCGGTGCTGATCGGCTGTGGGGCAACTGTGGTCAACGCCTATCTGGCCGAAGATTCACTGGCCGACCGGATCGAACGCGGATTGCTGGATGTGTCTCTGACACAGGCGATTGGCCGGTACCGCGGGGCCATTGATCAGGGTCTGCTCAAGATCATGGCAAAGATGGGCATTTCGGTTATTTCCTCCTATCGCGGCGGGCTGAACTTTGAGGCGGTGGGCCTGTCCCGCGCCATGTGTGCCGAATATTTTCCCGGCATGACCAGCCGTATCAGTGGCATCGGTGTGACCGGTATCCAGCGCAAAGCCGAAGCAGTCCATGCACAGGGTTGGCAAGGCGATGGCGTGGTTCTGCCCATCGGCGGGTTTTACAAGGCCCGCCAATCCGGCGAAACCCACGCATGGGAAGCCTCTTCCATGCATCTGCTGCAAATGGCCTGTAACCGCGCCTCTTACGAGATGTGGAAGCAATATTCCGCCAAAATGCAAAGCAACCCGCCGATCCATCTGCGCGATTTGCTGGACATCAAACCTTTGGGCGCGCCTGTGGGGATTGAGGAAGTGGAAAGCATTACCTCGATCCGCAAGCGTTTTGTGACGCCGGGGATGTCGCTGGGGGCCTTGTCGCCCGAGGCGCATAAAACCCTGAACGTGGCGATGAACCGGATTGGTGCAAAATCGGATTCCGGCGAAGGCGGCGAAGATCCGGCGCATTTTGTACCTGAGCCCAATGGCGATAACCCTTCTGCCAAGATCAAACAGGTGGCATCGGGCCGCTTTGGTGTGACCGCCGAATACCTGAACCAATGTGAAGAGTTGGAAATCAAGGTGGCGCAGGGTGCCAAACCCGGCGAAGGCGGCCAATTGCCGGGTATGAAGGTCACAGACCTGATTGCGCGTCTGCGCCATTCGACCAAAGGCGTGACCCTGATTTCACCGCCACCGCACCACGATATCTATTCCATCGAAGACCTTGCGCAGCTGATTTATGATCTCAAGCAGATCAACCCGCGCTGCAAGGTCACGGTGAAACTGGTGGCCTCTTCCGGTGTGGGCACCATCGCCGCCGGTGTGGCCAAGGCCAAGGCCGATATTATCCTGATTTCGGGTCACAATGGCGGCACCGGCGCTTCGCCTGCGACCTCGATCAAATATGCGGGTCTGCCCTGGGAAATGGGCCTGACCGAAGCCCATCAGGTGCTGTCGATGAACAACCTGCGGGATCGTGTGACATTGCGCACCGATGGCGGGCTGCGCACCGGTCGTGACATTGTCATGGCGGCGATGCTGGGGGCCGAAGAATATGGCATCGGCACTGCGGCCCTGATCGCGATGGGCTGTATCATGGTGCGCCAGTGCCAAAGCAACACCTGCCCTGTCGGGGTTTGCACCCAAGACGAGGCATTGCGCGGAAAATTCACCGGCAATGCGGATAAGGTGGTCAATCTGATCACCTTTTACGCCAGCGAAGTGCGTGAAATTCTGGCCAGCATCGGCGCGCGGTCCCTGGATGATGTGATCGGGCGGGCGGATTTGTTGACGCAGGTCAGCCGTGGTTCGGCGCATCTGGATGATCTGGATTTGAACCCGCTGCTGATCACCGTCGATGGCGCACAAAACAACGTCTACAACCGTGACAAGGAACGCAACGCGGTACTGGACACGCTGGATGCACAGATCGTGCGCGACGGTGCGCGCTTTCTTGAAGACGGCGAAAAGATGCAGCTGAGCTATGCCGTGCAAAACACGCACCGCACCGTCGGCACCCGCACCTCAAGCCATATCGTGCGCAAATTCGGGATGAACAATGCCCTGCAGCGCGATCACCTGACAGTGAAACTGACAGGATCTGCGGGGCAATCTCTCGGCGCCTTTGCGGCGCTGGGTCTGAAGCTGGAAGTCTCTGGTGATGCCAATGATTATGTTGGTAAGGGGCTGTCAGGCGGCACCATTGTTGTCCGTCCGCCGATGGCCAGCCCCGTGGTGGCCTCTGAAAACACCATCATCGGCAATACCGTGTTGTATGGCGCAACTGCGGGCTATTTGTTTGCAGCAGGGCGTGCCGGTGAACGTTTTGCGGTGCGCAACTCTGGGGCCAAAGTGGTCATCGAAGGCTGCGGCAGCAACGGCTGTGAATATATGACCGGCGGTGTGGCGGTGATTCTGGGCAGTATCGGCGCAAACTTTGCGGCCGGGATGACCGGGGGCATGGCCTATCTCTATGATCCTGACGGCAATTCTGCTGTCTTGCTCAACCGTGAAACCATTGTCGCGGGTCCGGTGTCCAATGATCACTGGATGAACGAGCTGGAAGAACTGCTGGAACAGCATCTGGCAGAGACCAACAGCCGCAAAGCCGCAGAGATTATGCAACACTGGGAAACAGAAAAGGGCCACTTCATCCAGATCTGTCCCAAAGAAATGTTGCCCAATCTGGCCGCGCCGCTGGGCTATGAAGATTTGGCGATTCCGGCAGAATAAGGCCGAAATCCATAAAACCGCTGCGCAGGGGCTTTTGCTTGCGCAGCGGTATTTCAGCATTGTTTTGATCGGCAAGTTCAGGTTGGGGGGATCGCCCCTTGGGTCACGGGCTATGGCAAAACCTGGGTTCGCTGATCTGCGTTCACAAATAGCGCGCAAGACCCTATAGCTGGGGCATGGCCAAAGCAGCACAGAAAAAACCCAAACCCGGCAGAAAAAAACCTGTCGTTCGGACCTTGCGCCAAAAGGCCCGACGGCTGGTGCTGCGCGGCCTGTCTGTGGTGTTTTTGTTGATGGTCTTTCTGGTGGTCCTGGGCGCATTGTTCAATCCGCCCACCAACATCCATATGTTTTCCGAAGGCCGCAAATTGCCGGAGGTAAAACAGACATGGGTGCCGCTGTCAGACATAGCCCCGGTGATGGCGCGGTCTGCGGTGGCCGCAGAGGATGCGAATTTCTGCCAGCATTGGGGCTTTGATCTTGCCGCGATCAAACTGGCCATTGCCGAGGGCTCGGCGCGCGGGGCCTCAACGATCAGTCAGCAAACCGTCAAGAATGTGTATCTGTGGCAGGGGCGCACATGGATACGCAAGGCCATGGAGGCAATGATGACACCCTTGGTCGAGGCGATCTGGTCAAAGCGGCGGATCATCGAAGTGTATTTGAACATTGCCGAGTTCGACGCTGGGGTGTTTGGCGTCGAGGCAGCGGCGCAACATTACTTTGGCATCGCGGCGTCTGAATTGTCGGCGTTACAGGCGGCGCGACTGGCCGCTATCCTGCCCGCGCCCAAGGATAGATCCGCATCAAACCCCAGCGCCTATGTCCGTAAACGCGCGGTGCAGATCCGTGACGGGGCGGCGACAATCAGCAAGGATGGCCGTGCCGCCTGTTTCGAGAGTTGAAAACCCCATCCCGAACAGGCATTGAAAGTTACCACCCTTACAGTACCGGATTCTTATGATGGCCCGATTGTTTCATGTTCCCCTGTCCCCGTTCTGCCGCAAGGTGCGGTTGAGCCTTGCCGAGAAAAAGATCGAAGTGGAGTTGGTGGAAGAACGCTATTGGGAACAGGATCCGGATTTCCTGCGCCGCAATCCCGCAGGCAAGGTGCCTGTGCTGCGGTTGGATGGCATCATGATGTCGGAAAGCGCCGCGATCTGTGAATATATCGAAGAAACCCGCCCTGATCCGTCCCTGTTGCCTAGCGATCCCGTGCAGCGGCTGGAAGTGCGGCGGCTGGTCAGCTGGTTTGATGACAAGTTCCACAGTGATGTAACCTCGAAGCTGCTGTATGAGCGGGTCAATAAAAAGGTGATGAAACAAGGCTATCCCGACAGCAGCAATGTCAAAGCGGGGGCCAAGGCCATCAAATACCATCTGGATTATATGGCTTGGTTACTGGATCACCGCCGCTGGCTGGCCGGTGACAAGATGAGCCTTGCCGATTTTGCAGCGGCGGCGCATCTGTCCGCGCTGGATTACATTTCGGATGTGGATTGGAACCGCAGTGAGGTGGTCAAGGATTGGTATGCCAAGATCAAATCACGCCCGGCGTTCCGGTCTATTCTTGCGGATCAGATGCCGGGGTTTCCGCCGCCGGCGCATTACAATAACCTTGATTTCTAGGCAGACAGCGCCGAGGGGCTGTCTGCCCCCCGGACCCCCCGAGAATATTTAGGGCCAAAAAGAGATATGGATCTGAAAGCACGATTGGTGGAACAGGCCCTGAGCGAGGGTTTTGTGGCCTGTCGTTTGTGCAGACCCTGGGATGTGCCCGAAGTGCCGGCACGTCTGGAAGCCTTTGTGGAGGCAGGCTATCACGGTCAAATGGGCTGGATGAAAGAGCGGATGCTTTGGCGCGGCAACCCTGCCGCCCTGTGGCCCGAAGCCCAGACTGTGATCATGCTGGCTGAATCCTATGCGCCGGAGCATGATCCCCTGACGGTGCTTGAGCAACCCGAAAAGGCGGCGATTTCGGTCTATGCACAGGGGCGTGATTATCATGACATGCTCAAGAAACGGCTCAAGCGGCTGGCGCGATGGTTGATCGAACAGGAGCCCTGCGAGGTGAAGGTGTTTGTCGATACCGCGCCGGTGCCGGAAAAGGCCTTGGCACAGGCTTCCGGTTTGGGGTGGCAGGGAAAACATACCAATGTGTTGAGCCGTGATTGGGGTAATTGGGCCTTTTTAGGGTCTGTTTTTACCACACTGGACCTGCCGGTGGATACGCCTGAGGTGGATCATTGCGGGAATTGCCGCAAGTGCCAGGACATCTGCCCGACCGATGCTTTTGTGGCACCTTATCAGCTCGATCCTCGGCGGTGTATTTCCTATCTGACCATCGAACATGACGGGCCTGTAGCACCTGAGTTGCGCGCGAAGATGGGCAATAGGATTTATGGCTGTGATGATTGTCTGGCGGTCTGTCCGTGGAACAAATTTGCTGTTGGCGCCAGTGATGCGCGGTATCACGGTGCCCATGTTGCGCCGGTGGATTTGGCGGTGTTGGTGGCATTGGATGATGCCGCTTTTCGCCAGCGCTTTTCGGGGTCGCCAATCAAGCGTATCGGCCGCAACCGGTTTGTGCGCAATGTGCTGTATGCCATCGGGAATTCCGGGTTGGCTGCATTGCGCCCTGCTGCGCTGGAGCGGGTTGAAGATGCAGATCCAACTGTGGCGGATGCGGCACGTTGGGCGGTGGCGCGCTTGGCGAAACAGTGACGCAAACGGGCTGGACGCGGCGCTGAACAACGCTACACCCAAAGGACAGTAAAAGGGGAAAGAGCTATGGCAATCCTGTTGGGCGTTGATACGGGCGGCACTTATACTGATGCGGTCTTGATCCGGGATGAAGAGGTGGTGATTGCCTCGGCCAAATCGCTGACCACGCGGCAGGACCTTGCGATTGGTGTCGGCAACGCAGTGCGGGCGGTATTGCAAGAGGCGCAGGTCAACCCGCAGGAGGTTGCTCTGGCGTCCCTGTCCACCACCCTTGCGACAAATGCGCTGGTCGAAGGGCAGGGCGGGCGCGTGGCGCTGATCTATATCGGTTTCAGGGCGCGAGACCTTGAGGCGCATGGTCTTGCCGAAGCGCTTAAAGGTGATCCTGCTTTGGTCCTGGCGGGCGGTCACAACCATGCGGGTGGCGAGGCGCAACCATTGGATGAACAGGCTCTAATCCGCTTTTTAGAGACACATAGACACGACGTCAGCGGCTTTGCTGTGGCCAGCCAGTTTGCCACGCGCAATCCGGCCCATGAAGTACGGGCCGCGCAATTGGTTGCTGAGATCACTGGCCGCCCGGTGTCATCATCGCATCAATTGTCTGCCAAATTGAATGGGCCAAAGCGGGCGATGACAGCGGTGTTGAACGCCCGTTTGATCGGGATGATCGACAGGTTGATTGGACGGGCCGAGGATATTTTGCACCAAATCGGGATCACCGCCCCCTTGATGGTGGTGCGCGGGGACGGGGCATTGATTTCTTCTGCGCAGGCACGGGACCGTCCGATCGAGACAATTCTCAGTGGTCCTGCGGCTTCGATTGTCGGGGCGCGTTGGCTGACCGGGGCAGATCATGCCTTGGTCAGTGACATTGGCGGGACCACCACAGATGTGGCTCTACTCAAGGGCGGCAGGCCAAAAATTGACCCGGCAGGGGCGCGTGTCGGCCCCTATCGCACCATGGTCGAAGCGGTTGCAATGCGGACCACCGGATTGGGAGGCGACAGCGAAGTGCATTTCCAGTCAGAAGGGTTGCAGGGCGGTGTCACGCTGGGGCCACGGCGGCTGATGCCGGTGTCATTGATTGCGGTGGACGCGCCCGAGGTGGTGCATAACGCGCTGGAGTCACAATTGCGCAGCGTCACCCCGGGTGAGCATGACGCGCGCTTTGTCAGGGCGGTTTTGGGCCAGTCAACAGAAGGCAACGGCCCCCGTGAAACGGCGCTGTTGGACCGGATCGGCGATCAGGTGCATCCTTTGGGCAATGTGCTGCGTTCGCGGGTGGAACACGGTGCGTTGAAACGATTGGTCGAGCGCGGGCAGGTTCAGATTGCGGGTGTGACCCCGTCGGATGCCAGCCATGTTTTAGGGCGGGTTATGGAATGGGATGCAGGCGCCGCGCGCAAGGCGTTGTTACTGTTCGGGCGGCGGCGCACCGGTTCGGGTAATGTATTGTCCAACAGCGAAGATGATGTGGCGCAGATGATCATTGATCAACTGACACATCAGACGGCTTTGGCCTTGTTAGAGGCTGCATTCGCCGAGGAAGATGTGCCGTTTGACCTGCCACCAGAAGTTTTGGCGCGGCATGTTCTGATGCAACGCGGGTTGGGTGGGCATCGCGGTTTGGTCAAGTTAGAGACTGGTTTAAGCGTTGATGTGATCGGGCTTGGGGCCTCGGCGGCAAGTTATTACCCGGCGGTCGGGGCGCGGCTTGGCAGCCAGATGATTCTGCCAGAACACGGCGGCGTGGCCAATGCGATTGGGGCGGTTGTTGGTCGGGTCACGATGCGGCAGAGCGGCACCGTGACATCACCCAGCGAGGGCAAATTTCGGGTGCATCTGGTCGATGGTCCGCAAGATTTTGGCGACCAGCGCAGTGCCTTGGCCTTGTTAGAGACTGTATTGCGGCAGGCGGCGCAGGCCGATGCCGAAGCGGCAGGGGCAGAGGATATTCAAATCAGTGTGGTGCGGGATATTCAAACAGCAGGGGTTGAGGCCCGCGAGGTATTTGTCGAAGCGACCTTGACGGTCGAGGCGGCGGGGCGGCCACGGGTGGCGGTTGGGTAGATCGGGCAATTTTGTCCGGTCTAGGTTTACCATCAGGGCCAGCAACACGTTAACGGCTATTTAACGTATTTCGGTCTTGGGCGCTTTGCTGTATTCAATTCTTCATTGAACTGGAGAATTTTATGAAACCACTGATTGCAGCCTTTTTCGCGCTCCTGATGTCGCTTCCTCTGGGGGCAGAGGTGCCGCCAAATCCCGCTGAGGTCTTGGTCACACAACCCGAGGTGCAGCATGGGGGCGGATGCCGCAAATCATCGCCACCGGGCAAATGCTGCCACGCGGGTTCAAAACCGTATCATTGTCATTAACCGGTAAATTGCGGGTCGGTTGCTCCGGCCCGACCCGTATCTTTATTCAGCCGCAGCGCGTTTGGGCAGCACCCAATCGGGGCGGGCAAAATGGCAGGTATAGCCATTGGGGCGGCTCACCAGATAATCCTGATGTTCTGGTTCGGCCTCCCAGAAATCGCTTACTGCTTCGACTTCTGTGACCACCTTACCGGGCCAGAGACCCGAGGCTTCGACATCTGCGATGGTGTCTAACGCCACCGCTTTCTGGTCTTCATCCATGTAATAGATCGCCGAGCGATAGCTCATGCCCATGTCATTGCCCTGACGGTTCATCGTGGTCGGGTCATGGATCTGAAAGAAAAATTCCAGCAGGGCGCGATAGCTGGTTTTGGCGGGATCAAAGATGATTTCGATGCCCTCGGCATGGCTGCCGTGATTGCGATAGGTGGCATTGGGCACATCACCGCCGGTATACCCAACGCGGGTTGAAATCACGCCGGGCAGTTTGCGGATCAAATCCTGCATCCCCCAAAAACAGCCACCGGCCAATACTGCGCGTGCCTTGCTCATGTGATGTCCTCCACCTGGTTCAAATAATCGCCATATCCTTGGGTTTCCATGTCATCGCGGTGCACAAACCGCAAGGAGGCGGAATTGATGCAATAGCGCAATCCGCCACGATCGGGCGGCCCATCGGGAAACACATGGCCAAGATGGCTGTCACCAAAAGCGCTGCGCACTTCGGTGCGGACCATGCCAAGGGTTACATCGCGCAGTTCGCTCACATGGGCCGCTTCGATGGCTTTGGTGAAACTGGGCCAGCCGCAGCCGGATTCGTATTTGTCGGCAGAGGCAAACAGCGGCTCACCCGATACGATATCCACATAGATGCCGGGTTCCTTGTTCGACAACAGCTTGCCGGTGCCGGGGCGTTCCGTGCCACTATTTTGCGTGACATGGTATTCCTCTGGTGACAGGGCGGCCACGGCTTCGGCGGTTTTTTCGTAATGGGGCATCTTGTCCTCCTGAGGGTCCTTACGGGCATTAGATGGGGCGCCACCGGGAAATTCAAAGGAAATGTTGCACCGGCGCACTGCAAAGTGATCGAGACCGGCGCGCCCTAGCCGTGAACAGTGTCAGACCACAGCACCTTGCCGTCCGAGGCTTCCATGCCTGGCGGAATTCCATAAGACCCCCGATAGCTTTTTGAAAAATGCGACAGCGATTTGAACCCGCAGGCCACGCAGACGTCGGTCACCGACAGATCGGTCTGGCGCAGCAGATTGCGCGCCTTGTCCAGACGCAGATGCAGGTAATAGCGTTTTGGCGAAGTGTTGAGGTATTTCGCAAACAGCCGTTCCAGCTGGCGGGTACTCAGGCGGACCACCTGTGCAATTTCGTCAGGGCGCAGCGGATCTTCGAGGTTGTTTTCCATGATCTGCAAGGCCAACAACAGTTTGGCATTGCGCACTTCGGGGCGCGATTGCAGCGACATGCGCTGTTGCTGGCTATGGGCACGCGGCACGGTATAGACCATCTGATCGGCCACCCAAGTGGCGATATCGGTGCCGTAATCCATCTGCACACGGTACAGCATCAAATCCATAGATGCGGCACTGCCCGCGCAGGTAAACACCCGCCCGTCCACGGAATACAATGTGTCTTCCATGATCACATCGGGCAGCATCTCGGCCAGCGCGGTCTTGTATTCCCAATGGGTTGTCACGCGTTTGCCACCGATCAGGCCGGCCAGTGCCAGCGTATAGGTGCCAGAGGACAGGGCGCCGTAATCCATGCCTTTGCGGGTCTGGCGGCGCAGCCAGTTCAACAGAGGTTTGGTGCTGCTGCGCCCGGCGTTTTCACCGGCGCAGACAATCAGGGTTTCGTTGCGATCCAGTTCGCCCAGGGCTGAATCGACCTCGACACGCACGCCGTTATAGGCCGGCACCGGTTCACCGGTTTCCGACATCAGCCGCCATTTATAGAACTTTTGCCCCGAGGGGTGGTGGTTGGCCAGTGCCAGCGTGTCGAGCGCACAGGAAAATCCCAAGGTCGAAAATCCCGGCAACAGCACAAAGGCATAGCTGCGCGGTGCGGGGGCATCATCTGGTTTCGGGTTGTTGTTCATGCCGCCAGCTTTGGCATGTTTCGCCGCAATGACGGGCGCGATCTGCGGCAAATAAATGCCGCTTTACGTCCTATTTACGACTTTGCCGCGAGATTTGAACCGCCAGAATACCTGCTGTGATGATCAAAACCCCGACGGCCTCGCGCCAGCCCATCGATTCATTCAACAAGACAGCCGCAACCAGAACCCCGAAGAACGGATTGAGAAAGTGAAAGGTTGCGGCGCGGGTGGCGCCAATGCGGTTGACCAGCCAGAACCAGACGACGGTTGCCGCCAGTCCAGGCACCAGACAGGTATACGTAAAGGCAATCGCCAATGACCAGCTGAGATCAAAACGCGGCGTTTCAAACAGCAGGGTCGCCAGCGATAGCGCCACACAGCCCACCAGCATTTGCAGCCCGACGATCATCAGGAAATTCCCCCCCGATGTGGCCCCGCGCACCAGCAATGTTGCCGCCGACAACGCCAGCACCCCGATGGTACAAAGCACGAGACCCATCATATCGACACCGCCGCTCAGGCGCGCGCCCATGATGATTGCAACACCGATGACACCGGCCACCAATCCGGCCACCCCCAACGGGCGCAGCCGTTCGCCGTATAAGATCCAGGCGGCAAACCCGACAATCAACGGCATGGTGGAGGCTATGATCGCGGCCAGCGAGGCTTCGATGTTTTGCATCGCAATGAAATTGAGCCCCAGATAGACCGCGTTTTGCAGCACCCCAAAGATGATCGTGGCGCGCCATTGTGCAGGGGTCAATCGCCAGCTTTGACCCAGCGCCAAGGCAATGCCGACCCCCAAAAGCCCCGACACCAGATAGCGCAGGGAAAGCGCGAACAACGGGGATGCATCCACCACAATGATCCGCGCCGAAGTAAAGGCCGAGGACCACATCATCGCAAAGGCAAGGCCCATCAAAATTGCGCGTATGTCCATGGCCTGTGTCCCTGTAATGTTTCCGCGACCCTTTCCCAGATCGCGCGCGGGGGCAAGGGGGGATGCGCCTGTGACGGATAATCTGCGCGCGCATGAAAAAAGGGCCGCCCCGGAGGCGACCCTTTTAAACTGGACTGTCAGTCAGACTTAGCCGTTTACGCTGTCTTTCAGCGCTTTGGCGATGGTCATTTTCACAACCTTGTCTGCTTCTTTCTTGAACTGTTCACCGGTCGCCGGGTTGCGGACCATACGCTCTGGGCGCTCGCGGCAATAGATTTTGCCAACGCCGGGCAGGGTCACTGCGCCACCGCCGGATACTTCGCGTGTGATCAGGTTGCAGACGGCATCAAGTGCTGCGCCTGCGGATTTCTTGTCTGTGCCCATTTCATCAGCCAGTGCGGCGACGAGCTGAGTCTTTGTCATCGGTTTGGTTGCCATCTTTTTTTCTCCTTAGACCGCCCGAATTTAGGGCCCTGTGTGCGGAATGTAACGGTATGTTGTAGGATAACACAACGAATAGTGGGTGAAAAAACAGCAAAACCGGTGATTTTCTGTTGTTTTTAGCCCTTACAAGAAGGCGGTTTCGTCAAAAGAGCGCAATTTCCGGCTGTGAATCCGTTCCAGCGGGGTAGAGCGCAACAGTTCCATTGCCCGAATTCCGATCATCAGATGGCGTGCCACCTGTGTTTTATAGAAATCCGATGCCATGCCGGGCAGTTTCAATTCGCCGTGCAGGGGTTTGTCGGACACACATAAAAGCGTTCCGTAGGGCACCCGAAAGCGATAGCCATTGGCGGCGATTGTGGCGCTCTCCATGTCCAGCGCGATGGCACGCGATTGGCTCAACCGCTGTACGGGGCCGGATTGATCGCGTAATTCCCAATTGCGGTTGTCGATGGTGGCCACGGTGCCGGTCCGCATCACCCGCTTTAGGTCATAGCCTTGCAGTTGCGTCACCTGTGCCACCGCACTTTCCAGCGCAATCTGGATTTCGGCCAGCGCCGGAATCGGGGTCCAGATCGGCAGGTCATCATCCAGGACGTGATCTTCGCGCAGATAGGCATGGGCCAGTACAAAATCACCCAGCGCCTGGCTGTTGCGCAGGCCTGCACAATGGCCAACCATCAGCCAGGCATGGGGGCGCAACACCGCAATGTGATCCGTGGCGGTTTTGGCGTTGGATGGGCCAACCCCGATATTCACCAATGTGATCCCTGATCCATTGGCCCGCTTCAGGTGATAAGTCGGCATCTGCGGGGTTTTCTGGGTCTCGCCCAACGGCGCATCGCCATCGGTGATTTCGACATTTCCGGTCGAAACAAACGAGGTATAGCCGCTGTCGGGATCGCGTAATTGGGCGCGGGCGTATTCCTCAAATTCGGTGACGTAGAACTGATAATTGGTGAACAGCACATGACACTGGAAATGTTCGGGGTCTGTGGCAGTGTAATGCGCCAGACGGGCCAGCGAATAATCCACGCGCTGGGCGGTAAAGGGGGCCAGAGGGCGCACATCATCCTGTGGCACAAAAGTGCCGTTCACGATGTCATCATTGGTGGTGCTCAGGTCCGGCACATCAAAGATATCGCGCAGGGTGAAATCTGCGGCACCGTCCTGCGGTATGTTCATGGCGCTGTCGCCTGTCACCGCAAAATGCACCGGAATCGGCGTGTCGGAGGGACCAATGATCACCGGCTGGCCGTGGTTTTCGATCAGCAGGCCAATCTGTTGGATCAGATAATGCCGGAACAGATCTGGGCGGGTTATGGTTGCCGCAAAGGTGCCCGGAGAGGACACATGCCCAAAGGCCAGCCGCGTATCGACATGGGCATAGCTGGAGGTGCGAAACCGCACTTCGGGATAAAACGCCCGGATGCGCAGGTCTTGCGGGGTGCTTTCCATCGCCGCGTTGAATTGGTCGCGCAGGAAGGTCGTGGCCTCCATATAGATCGCGGTCAGCCGGTCCACGGCTGCGGTGGCATCGGTGAATTCTTCGGATGCTTGCGCGTTCGGGGTCACGATTGTGGTCATGAGAGGGGCTCTAACACTGGGATAAATTCAAAGGTTCGCACATCCACCAGCCCAAGGTCGGAAATCCGCAATTCGGGGATCACCACCAGCGCCAGCAGGGAATGTTGCATATAGGCGTTGTTCAGGGTGCAGCCGCAATCACGCATTGCCTGCATCATCTGTTCGGCTTTGGCGGCGACGTTGGTGGCGGGGCTGTCCGACATCAATCCCGCAATCGGCAGTTCGACCAAGGCCAGTTCTGTGCCTTCGCGGAAAATCGTGATGCCGCCCCCCACGGCGCGCAGGCGGTTGGCGGCCAGTGCCATTTGTTCGGGATCGGTGCCAACAACAATCATGTGATGGCTGTCATGGGCCACGGTCGAAGCCATCGCCATCGCCCCCTCATAGCCAAAGCCGGAGACAAAGGCATTCACCACGGTGCCGCTGGCGCGGTGGCGTTCCACCAGCGCGATCTGGCACACTTCGCCAGTGCTTTGCACCTGGCCGTCGGTGACCGGCAGTTCAAATTTCAACGCCCGTGTCGGGGCCTGGTTTTCAACCACACCAATCACATTGGCGGTCACGGCATTGGCGCCTTTGGGGGCAGTAACGATAAAATCATCCGCGCTCAGGTCTTTTGCCATGTTCACTGTCTGGCGGGCGCTGTCGGGCCAGTCCAGATGTGGACAATCCACAAGGCATGCACCCTGCTGTGCCACGATCTGCCCGCGGGCAATGACAGTCTCTATCGGGAGGGTTCTGAGGTCAGAAGTCAGGATCACATCGGCACGACGCCCCGGTGTGAGCGATCCGATCTCGCGTTCCAGACCAAAATGGCTGGCGGTGTTGATGGTGGCCATTTGCAGCGCCACCAGCGGATCACAACCACAGTCAATGGCATGGCGCAGCACGCGGTTCATATGACCGTCATTCACCAAGGTGCCGGAATGGCAATCATCGGTGCACAGGATCATATTGCGCGAATCCAGCCCTTTTTCGGTGATCGCGGTGATCTGGCTTTCCACATCATACCATGCCGATCCCAGCCGGATCATCGACCGCATCCCCTGACGCATCCGCGCAATGGCATCGGCCTCGCAGGTGCCTTCGTGATCATCGGCGGGACCGCCCGCAACATAGGCGGCAAAAGCAGGGCCCAAATCAGGGGAGGCATAATGCCCGCCCACGGTTTTTCCGGCCCGTTGGGTGGCCGCAATTTCCGCCAGCATCTGTGGATCCGCGGCGCTGACACCGGGGAAATTCATCATCTCGCCCAACCCGATGATTCCCGGCCACTGCATGGCCTCGGCGACATCTTCGGCGCTGATTTCAAATCCGGTGGTTTCCATGCCCGGCGCAGAGGGCGCACAAGAGGGCATCTGGGTAAAGATATTGACCGGTTGCATCATCGCCTCGTCATGCATCATCCGCACGCCTTCAAGGCCCAGCACATTGGCGATCTCATGAGGGTCGGTGAACATCGACGTGGTGCCATGCGGGATCACCGCGCGGGCAAATTCGGCAGGGGTCAACATGCCGCTTTCGATATGCATATGCCCGTCACATAGACCGGGGATCATATAGCGGCCATTGGCTGCGATGATCCGGGTGTTCTCGCCCCGGCAATGGCTGGCATCCGGCCCAACAAAGGCGATGCGTCCGGCGACAATGGCGATGTCGTGATCGGGCAGGGTTTCGCGGGTGTGGACATTTACCCAGACCCCGCCTGTGATAAGGGTATCAGCGGCGCTGCGCCCGGCGGCCACATTGACCAATCGGGCGGCGACATCGGGCCATGAAGGAAAAGTTTCTTGCGTCATGGCCCAAGGTGACACAGGGTTTCAGCGGGTTCAAGCAGATGCACGGCAAAGGATACGCAGATGGATTTCGACACTGTCAGCGCCGAAGACTTTGGCGCCAGCCTGCGCGGGATCGGGCTGAACCTGCTGGTGCGGGATGTTACGCGGCAAGTTGCCTTTTTAGAGACTGTATTTGCCATGCAGGCGTTTCAACCCAGCGCCGATTTTGCGATTATGAAATACGGCAAACAGGTGTTTCAACTGCACAGTGACGGCACCTATCACGCCAATCCCCTGCTGGGTCTGTTACCCGAAAACCCGCCGCGCGGTGCGGGGCTTGAAATCAGGCTGTATGACAGCGACCCCGATGCTGCCTGCACCAAGGCCGAGGCGGCGGGCGGCACAATCCTGCAATCACCCACCGATAAGCCGCATGGGTTGCGCGAGGCCTATATCCTCTGCGAGAACGGCTATGCTTGGGTTGCAAGCCAACCCCTGTGAAAGGCGCTCTGGACGGGTTTTGTCCGGCCCTTTCACTTTGACCAGTAAAAGGAGATTCCATCATGAGTGTTACGCAGATCCGACAGAACATGGACCATTGGCAGGAACGGGTTGATCTGGCCGCTGCCTTCCGCTGGACCGCACGTCTGAACATGCACGAAGGTGTTGCCAACCATTTTTCACTGGCGGTGAATGAGGATGGAACGCAATTTCTGATGAACCCCAATCAGGTGCATTTTGCCCGCGTCAAAGCCAGCGATCTGTTGATGGTGGATGCCAATGACCCCGAAACCTTATCAGGCCCTAATGCGCCTGATCCCACGGCTTGGGGATTACATGGCGGGGTGCATCGTGCCTGTGCCCATGCGCGCTGTGTGATGCATGTGCATTCGATCTACGCCACGGTTCTGGCCTGCCTTCAAGACAGCCGCCTGCCACCGATTGATCAAAATTGTTGTACTTTTTTTGACCGCGTTGTGGTGGATGAATCCTATGGCGGGCTGGCCTTTGAGGACGAGGGTGCGCGCTGTGCCGCCTTGCTGACGGACCCCAGACAAAAGGTCATGGTCATGGGGTCGCATGGGGTGATGGTGATTGGTGATTCTGTCGCGGATACTTTTAACAGGCTCTATTATTTCGAACGTGCCGCCGAGACTTATATCAAGGCATTGCAAACCGGCCTGCCGCTGCGGCGCATCTCGGACGAGATCGCGGAAAAGACCGCGCGCGAATTGGAAAACTATCCCGAGCAGGACGCCCGCCATCTGGCCGAACTCAAGGCGATACTGGATGGCGAAGGATCGGATTACGCGGGCTAGGGCATTGGCCTTGAGCAGGCGCTAACCTGTGAAAAATGTCATGGGGCCGTGGCGCGGTGCCATGACAGAAACCAAACCCTATCCCGTGTCACCTTTGTATGTGGGAGGACGCAGCGTTGCCAATGCTGTGGCGCTCTGCTTATCTGCGGCGATATTTTCCCTGAGCAGGCCTGAACGATGAATATACTTTTTGTGCATCAAAACATGCCGGGTCAGTATCGTGAGTTGCTGCAATGGTTGGCCGCACAGGGACAGCACCGGATTTATTTCCTGACCCAACGCCCCAAGGCCCCGGTGATCAAAGGGGTCGAGACCCGCAGATACAAGCCCCACAGGGTTCCCGCACAGAATGCTTATGGGTTGTCCAGCGTTTGGGAGGCGGCCACCGGGGCCGGATACGGCGCGGCACTGGCGGCCGAAAAGCTGGAGCGCGACGAAGGGTTCAAGCCCGATATCGTGATCGGCCATATCGGCTGGGGCGAGTTGATGTTTTTCAAACAGGTCTGGCCCGATGTGCCGATCATCGGCTTCTTTGAATATTATTATAACCTTGAAGGCGGCACCGTGGGGTTTGATCCGGCTGATCCGCCCTCGAAACATGCGCCTTTCCTGATGCATGCCCGCAATGCCGTGCCGTTGACCAATATTGAAACAGTGGACATCGGGCAATGTCCGACACATTGGCAAAAGGACCGGTTTCCCCAAAGGTTTCACGAGAAATTCTATACCTGCCATGATGGTATCCGCACAGACTTTTTGCAGCCCGATCCAGGGGCCGAACTTGGCTTGGGGCGGCTGACACAGCGTCTGACGGTACAGGATGAGGTGATCACCTATGTGGCGCGCAATCTGGAAAAGACCCGGGGGTTTCCCACCCTGATGCGGGCGCTGCCCAAAATTCAGCGCGCGCGCCCGAAAGCGCGGATTCTGATTGTTGGTGGCAATGATGTTTCTTACGGGGGCAAAGCCAAAAACCCCGGTGGTCTGCGCGCGGAAATGGAAGCCGAAGTGGGGAAGGAACTGGATTGGAGCCGCCTGCATTTTCTCGGGCAAATTCCCTATGGTGATTTTCGCAAATTGATACAGATCAGCAGCTGTCACATCTATCTGTCGATGCCATTTGTGCTGTCGTGGTCCTTGCTGGAATCCATGTCGATGGGGGCAACCATTGTGGCCTCCGATGTGGCCTCGGTGCGTGAGGCGATCAGCCACGGGAAAACCGGGCTTCTAGTGGATTTCTTTGATCACGATGCCTTGGCGGGGCAGGTGATTGACGTGCTGAAACATCCAAAGACCTATGCACATCTCGGGCCGGCAGCACGGGCGCATGTGGTCGCACATTATGATTTTCTGACCAAATGTCTGCCCGAACATATTGCCCGGATCAATGCGCTGGTGCCTCAAGAAAAACATATCAGAATAATCAAAACCTGATCCCTGATTTTGTGAGTCACGGCGCAGGCGGATATCGCCGCCCCTGATGATGCAATCCACCGCGCTAAAGCAGTCAGTCTATACCGCGCCTTAACCTTTATGCGCCTACCCTAGGGGGAAATCGGGGATATTTCGTGGGCATTACGCAGGCATTTCACACCAATTCGGGGCCGCCTCAGGGGCTGCTTGTATTGGGCGCCTCGGGGCGGATTGGCACGCTGCTGCGGCGGCATTGGGCGATTCCTTCTGATCTGATCTGTCAAAGCAGACAGCCGCGCGCCGGCTTTTTGTGTTTTGATCCTTTGAAAGACCAACGGGCGCTGTGTGATGCGGCGGCAGATGCGCGGGCAATCCTGTGTCTGGCTGGCGTTGTTCCCCGTGAAACACCACAAACGGCGTCGGATTTTGTGGTGAACAAAGATCTGGCACTGGCGGCGGTCCGCGCGGCCCATCTTGCCGGATGCCCGCGGGTGTTTTTGGCCTCCAGCGCGGCGGTATACGGGAACCAGCCGGGTCTATTGGCCGAATCCACGCCCTGCGATCCGGTTTCTGATTACGGCAGATCGAAACGTGCAATGGAAGATGCCGCGCTGGCGCTGGGGGCGGCGCTGGGCCAATCGGTGACGGTCTTGCGGATTGGCAATGTGGCGGGGGCGGATATGATCCTTGGCGGGTGGCACCGCGGGATGTGCATTGATCAACTGCCTTCTGGGCAAACCCCACAGCGCAGCTACATCGGCCCACAGACGCTTTGTTGTATTTTGCAGGCTTTGGTCGATCAAAAAGACCTGCCCGAAGTGTTGAATGTGGCATCGCGAGGCAGCGTGAAACTGGGTGATCTGTTGACGGCGGCGGGCCTGCCTTGGCACCCGAAAGCCGCGCGCAGCGGCGTGATTGCACAGGTCACACTTGATCTGCGGCTGTTGTCAGAACGGGTGCCGGAACAGATGCGGCGAACCACAGCGCAGGCGCTGGTTGATGAATGGCGATCCTGCATCGGTGCCGAAGCGATGGCCAGTTGAATGTCACACCGCAAACGGCTGTTCGATCTGGTGCTTGCCTTGATGTTAATCATGATCTGCGCGCCGCTGTTTCTGGTGCTGGTCTTTGGGCTGCTGTTGGCTCAGGGCCGGCCGGTTTTTTACTTTTCCGAGCGAATGAAATCACCGGATCAGGCATTCCTGTTGTGCAAGCTGCGCAGCATGACCGAAACCGCCGCAGATCAGGGGGTCACTGGCGGTGACAAGCGCCAGCGGATCACCTGCTGTGGCAGGTGGTTGCGGGCCAGTCGGTTGGATGAACTGCCACAACTTTGGAATATTCTGCGCGGTGACCTTAGCTTTGTCGGGCCGCGCCCGCCGCTGCGCCGTTATGTGGTGCAATTTCCTGACCTTTATCACAAAGTTCTGAACGCCCGACCGGGGGTGACGGGGCTGGCGACTGTGATCTGTCACCAATCCGAGGCCAAGCGCCTGCACCGCTGTCAAACGCCGCAGGAAACCGAGGCGCTGTATACGCGGGTGTTTGTGCCACGTAAGGCGCGGCTTGATCTGATCTATCAGCGGCATCAATCCCTGCGGTTTGATCTTTATTTACTGTGGCGCACCCTGCCGGTTCTGCTGTGGGGCTCTTGGGTGAAGTGATCTGAAAGCCTTGTCGTTGCAGGCCAGAACAGGCAGGAATGGCGCATGGATAAAACACTTCTTTCATTTGGACATGGCTATAGCGCGCGGGCCTTGGCGGCACGGCTGATCCCGCAAGGCTGGCGTATCATTGGCACCACCCGCAGCGCTGAAAAGCTGGATGCAATCGCCGCCAGCGGTGTTGAACCCCTGCTTTGGCCAGGAACAGATGTCGCGCCGCTGCTGGCACAGGTGCGGCATGTTTTGATATCGGCCGGGCCAACCCCAGAGGGGGATCCGGTTTTGGCGATGATGCGGGGGGATTTTGTCAGAGCAGCGCCACAGCTGCGCTGGCTTGGCTATCTGTCGACCACGGGGGTTTACGGCGACCATCAGGGGGGGTGGGTGGATGAAACAACGCCGCTGACCCCGTCAACCGAACGCGGGCAGGCACGGGTACAGGCCGAAACCGCATGGCAGGGTATTCCCGATCTGCCGCTGCATATTTTCCGCCTTGCAGGTATCTACGGGCCGGGCCGTGGCCCATTTGCCAAGGTCCGCAAAGGCACGGCGCGGCGGATCATCAAAGCCGGGCAGGTGTTTTCACGCATCCACGTTGAAGATATTGCCCAGGCGCTTGATCTGTCGATTGCGCGGCCCGATGCAGGTGCAATCTATAACCTGTGTGACGATGATCCGGCGCCGCCGCAGGATGTGATCGGCCATGCTGCTGAACTGTTGGGTCTGCCCCTGCCCGCCGCCGAGGATTTTGCAACAGCACAGATGACCCCGATGGCGCGGAGCTTTTATGCCGAGAGCAAAAAAGTACGGAACAATCGGGCGAAACAGGCGTTAGGATGGGAACCTCAGTACCCTGATTACCGCAGCGGGCTTGCTGATCTCTTGGCGCGGGAAACAAAGCGTTGAACAAATGGCAGACCATGAAAACGATCACACGCTGGGCGAACTTTTGGACGGGTTGGATCATGCCGGACAGGCCAAAAGCGTTTCGTTCCGCGATCTTCTTGCTGAATTCGGAGATCGGGCGATCACGCCGTTTATCCTGTTGATTGCGATCCTGATGGTGTCGCCGCTTTCCGGTATTCCGGGCACACCGACACTTGCAGCGCTGGTGATCGTCACAATGGCGGTGCAGGCCCTGTCCGGGCGCAAACGGCTGTGGTTGCCTGAAATGTTGCTGCGCAAACAAATCCCGTCCCGGCGTCTGCGACAGGCCGTGATCTGGCTGCGCCCGTCCTGTGAATTTCTGGATCACCATTCCCAGCGCCGCTTTGGCTTCATGACCCAGGGTGTCATGCGATGGGTGACACTGGCGCTTTGTGTGGTGATAGCGCTGACATGGCCCGCCTTGGAAATCCTGCCGATGGTGACGTCGATCGGGGCGGCGACCTTGGCGCTGCTGGTCTATGGGTTGTTCACCCAAGACGGGGTCTATGTGATTCTGGGCTATGCGGCGGTTGCGCTGTCGCTTGCTGCAGGGGCCGCAGTGATCTAGGCAGGCCCGATTGTGCAGGCCCTTTGATTTCAGTCAGGCCCGTTGCGCACCGATGCTGGCAATGCCCAGAACCTCAAGCACTTTCGCCTCAATGTGTTCTGCGTTCATCCCCGCCTCGGCATACATATCTGCAGGGCTGGCGTGATCAATAAACGTATCCGGCAGCACCATTGAACGGTATTTCAGTCCACGGTCAAACACCGCCTCTTCTGCCAAAAGCTGGGCCACATGGCTGCCAAAGCCACCGATGGCGCCCTCTTCGATGGTGATCAGCGCCTCGTGGTCCGCAGCCAGTGACAGGATCATGTCGCGGTCCAGTGGTTTGGCGAAACGCGCATCGGCAATGGTCGGGGTGATGCCTTTGGCGGCCAGGGCTTCGGCGGCTTTTTCGACTTCTTCTAGGCGGGTGCCAAAGGACAACAGCGCCACTTTCGATCCCTTGGCGATGATCCGGCCCTTGCCGATCTCAAGCGCGATACCGCGTTCGGGCATATCGACACCGCGCCCCTCGCCACGGGGAAACCGAAACGCAATCGGGCCGTCATTATGCGCGGCTGCGGTGGCCACCATATGTTTCAATTCGGCCTCGTCCGCCGCTGCCATCACCACAAATCCGGGCAGATTTGCCAGATAGGCCACATCAAAAGCCCCCGCATGGGTGGCCCCGTCGGCGCCAACCAATCCGGCACGGTCAATGGCGAAACGCACCGGCAGGCGTTGGATGGCCACATCATGCACCACCTGATCATAGCCGCGCTGCAGGAAGGTTGAATAGATCGTGCAAAACGGTTTCATCCCGCCAGCGGCCAAGGCGGCGCAAAAGGTCACGCCATGCTGTTCGGCAATCGCCACGTCAAAGCACCGCGACGGATAACGTTCGGCAAACAAATTCAACCCGGTGCCATCGGGCATCGCCGCGGTGACGGCGCAGATTTTGTCGTCTTCGGCGGCTTCTTGCAGCAGACTTTGGGCAAAGACCGAAGTATAGCTGGGCGCGTTGGAGGGCGCTTTCTTTTGCTCGCCGGTCACAACATTGAATTTCGCCACCCCATGCCCCTTGTCGCGGGCCTTTTCGGCGGGGGCATAGCCTTTGCCTTTTTTGGTCAACACATGAATCAGGATCGGGCCGGTGGCACGGTCCTTGACGGTGCGCAACACCGGCAACAGCTGGGTCATGTCATGCCCGTCAATCGGCCCGACATAGGAAAAGCCAAGCTGTTCAAACAGGGTGCCGCCCACGGCCATGCCTTTGAGAACATCCCTGGCGCGTCTTGCGCCTTCGCGGAACGGTTCGGGCAGCAGGCTGACTGCGCCTTTGGCGGCAGCCTTGAAATCCTGAAACGGCGCTTCGGCATACAGCCGGCTGAGATAGGATGACATCGCACCCACGGGTGGCGCAATCGACATTTCATTGTCGTTCAGAATGACAATCATCCGCTTTTTCAGATGGCCGGCATTGTTCATCGCCTCATAGGCCATGCCCGCCGAGATCGACCCATCGCCAATCACCGCAATCGCATCCCCCAACCCCTCGGGGATCACCCCGCCCAGATCACGCGCCACGGCAAAGCCCAAGGCGGCGCTGATCGAGGTGGAACTATGCGCGGCACCAAAGGGATCGTAGGGGCTTTCGCTGCGTTTGGTAAAGCCGCTTAACCCGTCCTTCTGACGCAGGGTGCGGATCCGTTCACGGCGCTCGGTCAGGATTTTATGGGGATAACATTGATGGCCCACATCCCAGATGATCTTGTCGCGCGGCGTATCAAAAACCGCATGCAAAGCCACGGTCAATTCAACCACGCCCAGACCCGCGCCAAGGTGACCACCCGTCACAGAAACCGCAGAAATGGTTTCCTGACGCAATTCCCGCGCCAATGTTGTCAGCTCACCATCGCTGAAGTGTTTGAGGTCCGCAGGCCGCGTCACACGGTCCAGCAACGGGGTGATCGGTCGATCGGTCATTTCTGCCCCCCTCGGGTGGTTCATTTGTCGCGGGCAATAACGAAGCGCGCCGCCTCCCGCAAGGTTTCGCCATCATCCCCGTATATAGATAGGGCGTCACAAGCAGATTGCACGAGGTCAGCAGCGCGGCGTTTGGCCCCGTCAAGGCCCAGCAGCGATACAAAGGTGGCTTTGCCCGCGTTTGCATCCTTGCCTGTGGCCTTGCCAACAATGGCTGCATCGCCTTCTATATCCAGAATATCATCGGCAATCTGGAACGCCAGACCCAACGCCTGGGCATAGCTCTGAAACGCTGCGTCCTGATCGCCAATCATCCGCGGCCCTGCCATCACCGACCATTCAATCAAGGCACCGGTTTTACCGGCCTGCAAAAGGGTGATTTGATCAAGTGTCAGCGGTGCATGGGCGGATTCGGCGGCAATGTCCAATGCCTGCCCCCCGACCATGCCCTGCACACCCGCAGCTTTGGCAAGGCTGATCACCAGATCCATCCGGTGCTGTGGGGGGCAATTCACTTGCCCAAGCAATTGAAAGGCCAGGGATTGCAAGGCATCCCCCGCCAGAACTGCGGTGGCCTCGTCCCATCTGCGATGCACCGTGGGCTGGCCGCGCCGCAGATCATCGTCATCCATACAGGGCAGATCATCATGCACCAGCGAATAGGCGTGCAAGGCTTCAATCGCCCCCGCAGCCGGGCCGGCATCCGCAGGGCTCTTGCCACAAATCCGCGCGGTTTCCAAAACCAGAAACGCCCGCAATCCCTTGCCGCCCCGGGTGGCATAGCGCATGGCATCCGCAATGGAGCTGTGATCACGGCGCAGCGCAGCAATGATCGAACCGGCGGATATATCCTGGGCCTCTTGCAGCGCGGTCAAAAACGGTTTGCGGGTCATCCTGAGGTCTGCCGCCGCGTCAAAGCCCTTCAACGGGTTTGATCCCGGCGGGGTTGCCATCGCTGTCCAAGGTGATCGCGGCAACTTTTTCTTCGGCCTCTTTCAGCTTGGCCTCACACCGCGCCTTTAACGCCGCTCCGCGTTCATACAGCGCAATTGATTCGTCCAAGGCCACATCGCCCCGCTCCAACTGGCCCAATACCTTTTCAAGCTCGGCCATTGCGGTTTCAAAATTCATTTCATCCACGGCTGTGTCAGACATCCCTGCGCCTCTCATTCCAAATCAACGCCACACTAACGGCGAAGCGATGAACCCGCCAGATGCCGCCTTGATGTTTCTTTTTGGCTCTAAATATTCCGGGGGGTCTGGGGGGCTGGCCCCCCTACGACGTCACATAGCCGCGGTCCTCAATCAGGCGCCAGCATATAGCCCGCCCCGCGTACCGTTTGCAGATAGCGCGGCTGTTTCGGATTGTCCTCGATCTTGCGGCGCAGGCGGGTGATTTGCACATCCACCGCACGTTCCTGTGCCTGTCCACGATCCCGCCCCAGTTCTTCCACCAGTTTGGACCGGCTCAAGGGCGCGCCGGGCTGGGCCGAAAAAATCTTCATCAATTGCACTTCGGTGGCGGTCAGCCGCACCAGTTCATTCCCCTGCCACATCTCGCCGCGTTCCAGATCATAGCGGATGGTCCCCAGTGACAGCACTTTAGGGGCGTTGTCCTGGGCGCTGGTGTCAGGCATCCGGCGCAGAATCGCATTGATCCGTAGTAATAATTCCTTGGGTTCAAAGGGTTTGGCGAGGTAATCATCTGCCCCGGCTTCCAGCCCCTCAATACGGTTGCCGGTTTCACCTTTTGCGGTCAGCAGCAGAATCGGGGTTTGCATGGTTTCGCGCAAAGATTGGGTCAGCGACAGCCCGTCTTCTCCGGGCATCATCACGTCCAGCACAATCAGATCAAAGTCCAGCCCCGCCAGAATCCGCCGCGCATGGGCGGCATCCCGTGCGGCGGTGACCAGAAAACCGTGCCGCATCAGGAATTTCTGCAACAGGGTGCGAATGCGCTCATCGTCATCCACAATCAGCAGATGCGCGTCCATGTCGATCATCATAGGCCTGAATCCTTTAGCCGTGTATAGCTGGCACCCATTTCAGGATCCATCATCGCCTCCAGCACCGTGCGAAAACCGGCTACCGCATCAGGGCCAGCATCGCGAAAGGCGGTGCGCATGCGGGCGCGTTGGGCATCTGACAAGGTCTGTTCCAAGGTCCGCCCCGCATCGGTGAGGAAAAGATGCCGTTCGCGTTTGTCATTGCGGCCCACTCTGCTTTCAACCAGACCATCGGCAATCAGGGTGCGCAACACACGGTTCAGCGATTGTTTTGTGACCCCCAGAATGTTCAACAGGTTGTTAACCGTGGTGCCGGGGGCGCGGTTGATGAAATGCACCGCACGGTGGTGGGCGCGCCCATAGGCCATATCCACAAGGATACGATCCGGATCCGCGGTAAAGCCGCGATAGGCAAAGAACATCGCTTCGATGGCTTGGCGCAGCTGTTCATCTGTCAGGAACAGTAGATTGCCACCACTGCCCGCTGCGGGTCCGCGTCCGTCTGCCATAGCTACCTCATTTGTTGATGGCCGAGTTTACGTCAGCCTTGTTGACACTCCAAGGACGAAAGGCTAGAGAATCGCAGCTTTTGCGTAATTAAATGCCCAATTCGGACCTTTCTGACGCAATAATCGTAAAATACAACGTCAAAATTTGGAGTGAGCAAGATGGCTGGTGCATATGATGATCGGGATGGTTTCATCTGGCTGGATGGTGAAATGGTCAATTGGCGCGATGCCAATGTGCATATTCTGACCCATGCAATGCATTACGCGTCTTCGGTGTTTGAAGGCGAACGCGCCTACAACGGCAAGATTTTCAAAAGCCGCGAACATTCCGAACGGTTGAAACGCTCGGCCAAGATGATTGATTTCGAAATCCCCTGGTCGGTGGATGAAATCGAAGCCGCCAAAAAGGACGTGCTGGCAAAATCAGGTCTGGAGGATGCCTATGTACGGGCGATTGCTTGGCGGGGTGCAGGGGAAGACATGGGCGTGGCCTCGGCGCGAAATCCGGTGCGTCTGGCGATTGCGGCATGGGAATGGGGGGCCTATTACGGCGAGGCCAAAATGAAAGGTGCCAAGCTGGACATCTCCAAATGGAAGCGCCCCAGCCCCGAAACCATCCCCAGCCATGCCAAGGCGGCGGGCTTGTATATGATCTGCACAATGTCCAAACACGCGGCCGAGGCCAAAGGCTGTTCGGATGCGATGATGTATGATTATCGCGGCTATGTGGCCGAGGCGACGGGCGCGAATATCTTTTTTGTCAAAGACGGCGAAGTCCACACCCCCGATCCCGATTGTTTTCTCAACGGCATCACCCGCCAGACGGTGATCGGCATGCTAAAAGAACGTGGTATCACCGTGCATGAACGCCATATCATGCCTGAAGAGCTTGCTGGATTCGAGCAATGCTGGCTGACCGGCACCGCCGCCGAAGTCACCCCTGTGGGGCAGATTGGCGATTACAAATTCGACGTTGGCGCTTTGACCCGCGAAATCGCCGAAAGCTATGAAAAGCTGGTGCGCGCCTGATCCTATTTCGGTGGGCCGATACTTCGGTCTGCCCAAATAAAAAGTAGCCCGATGTGGTTGTCCTGCCTAGAGTGGCGCAATGGATCGCATCGGGCTTTTTTTTTGAACAGACCGTCCTTGTTGATGGTGGTGGTCTTTGTGGCGCTGGTCAGCCTGCCTGCCGCGATCTGGATGGATCTCAAAACCCTGTCGGATGAAAACCTGCGCCGTCAGGCCACCAGCCTGAACGGGGTTATTTCCAGTGTCCGGTCTTATTACGCCGTGAATGTGGTCAGCCGCGTCATCCGTTCGGATGCCAAGACCCAAGCCCTGCACAATTACCTTGATGTCAGCGGCGCAATTCCGATCCCTGCCACGCTGTCGCTTGAGTTGGGCGCAGCCGATCCCGCCGCACCGGTGTTTTTCAAAGGTCTGGCACGCGAGGTCACCCCATATCATGTGCGCGCACTGGCGGATGTGGGCCCCGACTGCGGGTTTGAGGGTATGGATCAGGACGGCAAGCTGACCCTTGATCTGAACGCATTGGATGATCGGGCGCGGGCCTGGGTCAGGGCGGCGATCAAAGAGGCCATGACCAAGGCGCAGACCTAGGATTTTGGCCGCACCGGCAGGGGTGGCGCGAATGTCCCCGAACACACCAAGGATCAACGGGGCGGGTTGCCGCGCCCCGGATCTGTCTTCACCTGATCAGAAATCAACGCCGCGCTGGGCTTTGATGCCTGCTTTGAACGGGTGTTTTACCTCGGTCATTTCGGTGACCAGATCGGCATAGGCGCAGAGTTCGGGTTTGGCATCGCGCCCCGTCAGAACCACACCTGTGCGTTTATCGCGGGCCTCTAGCCCGGCAATCACGTCGGCAACCGACACATATTCATAGCGCATGGCGATGTTGATTTCATCCAGCACCACCAGATCATATTCGCCGCTTTCCATCATCTCGCGGGCCTTGGCAAAGGCGGCCTGTGCGGCGGCGATATCCCGTTCCTTGTCTTGGGTATCCCAGGTAAACCCCTCGCCCATCGTATGCCATGTGACCTCGTCCAGACGTTCAAAGAACAGGCGTTCGCCGGTTTTCCATTTGCCTTTGATGAACTGGACAACGCCAACCTTTTGCCGCCATCCCAAGGCCCGCACCACCACGCCAAAGGCGCTTGAGGTTTTGCCTTTGCCCGCACCGGTATGCACCAGCACCAGACCCTTTTCGGGATCTTGCAATTCGGCTACCTTTTTGCGCTGCTCGGTTTGGCGCTGTTGCATTTTCTCTTTGTGGTCGCTGGTCTCGGTCATCGGTATTCTCTCCTTTAGCCGGGGGTGCCGGGTGGCGGGACATTGGGCTTGGATTTGGTTCTGTCGACTCCCAATTGCCGCTCGCGCCAGATAATCAGAACACCACCGGCAATGACAAGGCTTGCCCCGATCAGAATCGCGGGTGTGGGCACTTCGCTAAAGGCGACCCAGCCGATCACGCTGGCAAAGATCATCGAGGAATAATCAAAAGGTGCAAGCATCGAGGCACTGCCAAAGCGGAATGACGAGGTAATCAGAATTTGCGCAACCCCGCCGATCAACCCGGCACAGATGATCAGGCCCAGTATTGCAATGCCCGGTGACGTCCATGTCAGGGCATGGGTCGGAAACACCCAGCCCAGTGGCAGGGTCAAAAACGAAAGACAGGTCGCGGTGAGCGAAAAATAGAACACGATCGCCGAGGTGGTATCGGTCTGGACAAGGCGGCGGACGTGGATCTGCACCAAGGACCGCATCAGTGAGGCAACCAAAACCATCAGTGCGCCATAGGTGGCGGTTGCGCTAAAGGAGTCACCCATCGACAGGCGCGGCGCAATCACGATCATCACCCCGACCAGCCCCAGCGCGACCGCTGACAGGCGGAACAACCGTACCCGTTCCCCCAGAAACAGGGCGGCAAAGATCACGGTAAACATCGGGGTGGCATAACCGATGGCGGTGACTTCGGGCAGCGGCAGCAGCGCCAGACCGGCAAAGGTCAGCCCCATCGCTGTGGTGCCAAACAACCCGCGCCAGATGTGGCCCAGCAGATTGTTTACTTTTAATCCGTCATGCAGATGTCCGCTTTGCCACAGCCAAAGCCCAATCACCGGCAGCGCAAACAGCGAGCGAAAGAATACCGCCTGTCCCGCTGGCACATGGCCGGAGGCCGCTTTGATCAGGGCAGACATGACCATGAACAGGAAAATCGCGCTCAATTTAAGGGCAATGGCGCGACCGGGGCGGTTTTCAGTAAGGGTTGCTGGCATGTGCGGTTCATGCGCCTCTGGGCAGGGAAGTGCAAGGTGCACCGGACGCTGGATTTTTTTGCAAAATCCAGTCCGGAAAATTCAAAATTTTCCGGATCACTTGCCGATATGACCGCGGTTTTCGCCCACCTGTCCGCGGTGCAACAACAGGTGATCCAGGATCACGCAGGCCATCATCGCCTCGCCCACCGGCACTGCGCGAATGCCGACACAGGGGTCATGGCGGCCCTTGGTGATGATCTCGGTTTCTGTGCCGGATGTGGTGATGGTCTTGCGGGTGGTCAGGATGCTTGAGGTCGGTTTTACCGCAAAGCGTACCACAATATCCTGTCCGGTGCTGATCCCGCCCAGAATGCCGCCCGCATGGTTGGAGGAATAGGCGGGTTTGCCATCATTGCCCATATAGATTTCATCGGCGTTCAATTCTCCGGTCAACATCGCGGCCGACATGCCTTCGCCGATCTCGACGCCTTTGACGGCATTGATGCTCATCATTGCGGCGGCCAGATCGGTATCCAGCTTGCCATACACCGGCGCCCCCAATCCCGCAGGCACCCCACGCGCCACCACTTCGACAATCGCCCCGACAGAAGAGCCCGATTTGCGCAACCCATCAAGATAGGCCGCCCAATCCTGCGCGGCCTGTGCATCGGGCACCCAGAACGGGTTTTGTGCGATCTGATCGGAATCAAAGGCATCGCGGTTGATCTGATGTGGCCCCATCTGCACCATGTACCCGGTGATCTGAACATCCGGTGCCAGTGCCTTGATCGCCTCACGGGCCAATCCGCCTGCTGCCACCCGCGATGCGGTTTCACGCGCCGAAGACCGCCCGCCGCCGCGATAGTCACGGATGCCGTATTTCTGGAAATAGGTGATGTCGGCATGACCGGGGCGGAATTTGTCTTTGATGTCGCCATAGTCTTTGGACCGCTGGTCGGTGTTTTCGATCATCAGCTGGATCGGGGTGCCTGTGGTCACGCCCTCAAACACGCCGGACAGGATTTTTACCTCATCGGCCTCGCGGCGCTGGGTGGTGTATTTGTTCTGGCCCGGTTTGCGTTTGTCCAGCCAGTGCTGGATCATCGCCGCATCCACCGGCACACCGGGCGGGCAGCCATCAACAGTGGCCCCCAAGGCCGGCCCGTGGCTTTCGCCCCATGTGGTCACGCGAAAGAGATGGCCAAAGCTGTTGATCGACATAAAAACTCTCCTGTTAGGGTGATCCTTAGCGGCCCTCATGCGCTGTCTCAAGGGGTTTTGGCTTGCATCCCTTTGTGCATCCTCCTAACCATGGCGCTACCTCGGGGGGCTCGAAAGAGCTGAGATGTGCATCTGCATGGACCCGTTGAACCTGAACCGGTTAACACCGGCGGAGGGAAGGTCTGGACCATCATCCATCCTTTTTCCCTTTCGCCGCAAAAGGAGGATGCGATGAAGTATCTTGCACTTGCAGCGGGCTTGCTTGGGGCCTCGGCAGCGACTGCCGAAACACCAGTGCTCACGATCTATACCTACGACAGCTTTGTGTCGGATTGGGGCCCTGGCCCCGGTATCGAAAAAGCCTTTGAAGCAACCTGTGCCTGTGATGTGCAGTTTGTCGGCATGGGCGATGGCGCAGCCCTGTTGGCGCGGCTCAAGCTGGAAGGGGCGCGCTCGGAGGCGGATGTGGTTTTGGGGCTGGACACCAGCCTGATCGCCGCCGCCAAGGACACGGGCCTGTTCACCGATACCAAGATCAGCGCCGATTATGCCCTGCCGATCACCTGGGATGATCCGGTGTTTACACCCTATGACTGGGGCTATTTCGCCTTTGTCTACAATGTGGATATGACCCCGCCTGCGAATTTCAAAGCACTGGCCGACAGTGATCTGAAAATCGTCATTCAGGATCCGCGCTCCTCCACCCCCGGTTTGGGGCTGCTGATGTGGGTCAAGGATGCCTATGGCGATGAGGCAGAAACCATCTGGGAAGGGCTGGCAGATAATGTCGTGACCGTGACCAAAGGCTGGTCCGAGGCCTATGGTCTGTTTCTCGAAGGCGAGGCCGATATGGTGCTGAGCTATACAACATCGCCCGCCTATCACATCATTGCCGAAGACGACAAAACCAAAGCGGCAGCGGTGTTTGACGAAGGCCATTACATGCAGATCGAAGTCGCCGGACGTTTGGCAGGCAGCGATCAACCGGAACTGGCAGAGGCGTTTTTGAACTTTATGGTCTCCGATGCGGCGCAATCAATTTTGCCGACCACCAACTGGATGTATCCGGCGGTGATGCCAAAGGCCGGATTGCCGCAAGGTTTTGAAGCATTGGTCAAACCCGAAAATGCCCGTTTGGTGCCAGCACAAGACGTGCCTGCGCTGCGTGATATTGCGTTGCAAGAATGGCTCGGCGCGCTGTCGCGCTAAGCAACGGGGCAGGGATCAGCGCGGCAGCTTTGGTTGTTGTGTTGGTTCTTGCGGCCCTGCTTGCCGTTCTGTCACGGGCGGAACCGGGCGCGGGGGTGCCACGCTCTGATTGGGTGGCGGTGCGGTTCACGGTCTGGCAGGCGGTTTTGTCTGCGTTGATTTCAGTTGTTTTGGCGGTGCCTGTGGCGCGGGCCTTGGCGCGGCGGCGCTTTGTCGGGCGCGGGGTGCTGGTGACCCTGCTGGGCGCGCCGTTTATCCTGCCGGTGATTGTTGCGGTTTTGGGGCTGCTCACGGTTTTTGGCCGCTCTGGTTGGGTGAACCAAGGGCTGACGGCGCTGGGCCTGCCCGAGATGTCGATTTACGGCTTACACGGTGTGGTGCTGGCGCATGTGTTTTTCAATCTGCCACTGGCAACGCGATTGTTGTTGCAGGCATGGCAGAATATCCCCGCCGAACGGTTTCGTCTGGCCGCGCAGCTGCGCCTGACCCCGCGTGCGGTGTTTGTGACAGTGGAATGGCCCTTGTTGCGACAGGTGGTGCCCGGCGTGGCGGCGCTTATTTTTGTGATTTGCCTGACCAGTTTTGCGGTGGCGCTGACCTTGGGGGGTGGGCCGCGTGCCACGACCATCGAACTGGCGATCTATCAGGCCTTCCTGTTTGATTTTGATCTGGGCCGTGCGGCGTTATTGTCTGTGGTGCAATTGTTGCTGGCGGGTGGCGCTGCGGTTTTGGCGCTTTGGTTTATTCCTGCGGTGTCACTGGGCGGCGGGCAGGACCGGGCATTGCACCGCTGGGATGCCAAAGCCGGGGCACAACGCGCGGGCGATGTGTTGATCATTGTGCTGGCGGCTGGATTCTTGCTGTTGCCTTTGCTGGCCGTGGTGCTGCGGGGGGGGGCCGGATTGGCGCAGGTGCCTGTGGCCGTCTGGCAGGCAGCGGGCCTGTCCGTGATGGTGGCGCTGATGTCGATGCTGACGCTTGCGGCGCTGGCCCTGCCGATGGCGGGCTGGATCGCCGCCAAGCGCAGCGGATCGGTGGAGGCAATTGGCCTGCTGGGGCTGTCGGCATCACCGCTGATGATTGGCACGGGGTGGTTTATTCTGGTCAATCCGCTGATCTCTCCGGCGGCGTTGGCCTTGCCCGTCACCGCCTTGGTGAATGCCTTGATGGCCTTGCCCTTTGCTCTGCGGATACTGGTGCCGCGCCTGCGTGACACGTTGAATGAGTACGGAAAGTTAAGCCAGACATTGAACCTGCGGGGCTGGCCGCTGTGGCGCTGGGTGATCCTGCCGCGTCTGCGGGCGCAGATCGGATTCGCGGCGGGGCTGACCGGGGCCTTGTCGATGGGGGATCTGGGGGTGATTGCGCTGTTCGCCGATCAGGACCGTGCGACATTGCCCTTGCAGATGTATCGTTTGATGGGGGCGTACCGGATGGAGGCAGCGGCAGGGGCGGCGTTGATATTGCTGGTTCTGGCGCTGGGAATTTTCTGGATGTGTGACAAGGGAGGGCGTTGGCATGCTGAGGCTTGAAAACACTGTCATTACCCAAGGTGATTTTAGTCTTTCGGCGGATATGACCCTTGAAACGGGCCGGAAATACGCGGTGATCGGCCCCTCGGGCGCGGGAAAATCGACCCTTTTAGGGGCGATGTGCGGGTTTGTTCCGTTTTCGGCAGGCAGGTTGATCTGGCAAGGGCAGGACATCACCGACCAACCGCCGGGCCTGCGGCCGATGACCATGTTGTTTCAGGACAACAACCTGTTTCCGCATTTGACCGTGACGCAGAATGTCGGCTTGGGCATCGGCCCTGATCTGCGGCTGAGCCCGGCACAAAAAGATCAGGTGCGGGCGGCGCTGGCCCGTGTCGGGCTGGCGGATCATGCGGAAAAACGCCCTGCGGCGCTGTCAGGCGGGCAACAAAGCCGCGCGGCGCTGGCGCGGGTGCTGGTGCAGGCACGGCCCCTGGTGTTGCTGGATGAACCCTTTGCCGCGCTTGGTCCGGCCCTGCGCAACGAGATGCTTGATCTGGTGGCGGAACTGGTGCGCGAAACCGCAGCGGCACTGGTGATGGTGACCCATGCGCCAGAAGACGTGCGCCGGATTGCCGATCAGGTGGTGTTTGTCAGCAGCGGCAACGCCAAAGCCCCGCAACCCGCAGCGGCCCTGATGGACAACCCGCCAGCAGAATTGCGGGCCTATCTGGGGTGACGTGCCGAAATTTCCGGCACGTTTATTTTTAAGGCAAGGGTCAGGCGGCAAGCGCCTTGCGGGTCTTTACGATCCCTAATGCAGCCTGCGCAGCCTCGCGGCCTTTGGTCACAAAATGATCGCGGTAGATCGCGTTGTGATGATCGGTTTCCTGATAATGATGCGGGGTCAGGGACACCGACAGGACCGGCACGCCGGTATCCAACCCGACCCGCATCAACCCGTCCACCACCGCAGCGGCGACAAAATCATGCCGGTAAATCCCGCCATCCACGACAAAGGCCGCACAGGCAATTGCGCCATATTGGCCGGATTGGGCAAGCTGTTGTGCCATCAGCGGCATTTCAAAGGCACCGGGCACGTCAAAAACATCGACCGCTTCGGCAGGCAGGATATCCAGAAATCCGTCCAAGGCGCGGTCAACGATATCTGCATGCCATGCAGCTTTGACAAAAGCGAAACGGGCGGGGGCAATAAAGCCATGTGTCATCGTAATCTCCTTTTGGTTCGACACGTCCACCCAAGGCGATCACGAGCACGCGCAGGGCAATTGCCCCGGGCCTGTCGCATTCTCTTCCATCCGGACTATGACCGTCGGCTCTGGCATCTCACCAGATCTGCTGACCAGCCCCTGACAGGTGCTGCGCTCGCGGGCTTGCGGGGTCATGCCCTGCATACCGCCGGTGGGGAATTACACCCCGCCCTGAGAATCCGCGCACGTTGCAATGGCTTGAAAAACTCTGCAAGACCAAAATGACAGTTTATCAAGGAATGGCGTGATGCACCCGAACCCGATTTACCATGACGCCGATGCGGCGCGGAACCTTGGCTTTGCCCGTGAACGCGGTTTCGGGATTTTGGCCGCGCAGGGCGAAGGCGCGCCGATGTTGTCGCATATTCCGTTTCTGCTGGATCAGGATGGCGCGGTGGCGGATTTGCATCTGGTGCGCTCCAACCCGATTGCGCGGGCGTTGAAAACGCCCTTGCAGGTGACATTGGCGGTGTCGGGTGCTGACAGCTATGTGTCGCCCGATTGGTACGGGATCGCGGATCAGGTGCCGACATGGAACTATGTCGCGGTGCATCTGACGGGGGTGTTGGACCTGCGCCCGCAGGAAGAATTGCTGGCCCTGCTGGACCGCCAGTCCGCATTTTATGAAAATCGCCTGCTGCCCAAGACCCCGTGGAAAACCGACAAGATGACCCCGGACGCCTTGGACAAGCTGATGCGGATGATCGTGCCGTGCCGGATGCGGATTACCGGCGTGGATGGCACATGGAAGCTGGGCCAGAACAAACCCGAAGCCGTGCGGGATGCCGCTGCCGATCAAATTACCGCCTATGGATTTGGCAGCGAGGCCGAAGTGATTGGCGCGCTGATGCGGGGTGTCGGCAAAGACTGATCGCATTGGTACAAAGCGGTGATTGCACTCAGCGGGTTGCGGCGCGATACTTTGTACAAACAATCAGGAGCCGACGATGAAACTTGCCTATTCCCCGACCTCGCCCTATGTGCGCAAGGTCATGGTTTTGCTGCATGAAACCAACCAGCTTGCGGATGTAACACTGGAAGAACAATCCGGCACGCCGCTGGCCCCGGCGGCGGGGCTTTTGCCACAAAACCCTTTGGGCAAAGTGCCTGCACTGGCCCGCGCCGATGGTCCTGCGATCTATGATTCACGGGTGATCTGTGCCTATCTTGATGACCGCGCCAAAGCGGGGCTCTATGAAAACGGTGCCAGCCGTTGGGATATTCTGACCCTTGAGGCCACCGCCGACGGGATTCTCGATGCGGCGCTTTTGATGGTTTATGAAACCCGCCTGCGCCCCGAAGACATCCGCATGCAAGAGTGGGTCGACGGGCAATGGGCCAAGGTCGCCCGCGCCTGTGCTGCGCTGAACACAGGTTGGATGAGCCAGCTTTCAGGCCCGTTGAATATGGGGCAGATCGCTGTGGGTTGCGCGCTTGGCTATGTCGATTTTCGTTTGGATGCACGTGGTTGGCGCACCGGCAATGACGCATTGGCCGCATGGTATGCAGATTTTGATTCGCGCGCTTCAATGCAGGCGACAGCACCGCCAGCAGGTTAATTTAATGCGGAATGGGCAATTTTTGCGGTTTCTTCTGCAAACTGCGACCCTTTGCGCGGTATTGCCATCTGGACGGACTAGCTTTGGCCCGTTAGATACCGCTTGAAGTTTGGTGGTGCTTTATGTGCCGCCTCTATGTCTGATGGTCCTGATTGACCAAGAAGTGGAGTAAACCCGTGTCCCAAGCAGATGATCACGCAGGTACCCGGAGGGATTTCCTGTATTATGCAACAGCCGGTACAGGTGTCGTTGCCGCAGGTGCAGCCGTATGGCCCCTCGTGAACCAGATGAATCCTTCAGCGGATGTTCTGGCGCTGTCGTCCATCCGAGTGGATATCGCTGATATCGCCCCCGGTACACAGTTGACTGTGAAATGGTTGGGCAAACCGGTGTTTATCCGCCGCCGCACCGAAGAAGACATCACAGCCGCCCGCGCGGTGAATGTTGATGATCTGCCGGATCCGATGTCCGAAAACAGCAACCTTCCCAAAGGGTCTCTTGCGACGGACGAAAACCGCGCCTTGGATGAAACCGGCGAATGGCTGGTGATGATGGGCGTTTGTACCCACCTTGGCTGTGTGCCTCTGGGGGATGCGGGTGACTTTGGCGGTTGGTTCTGCCCTTGCCACGGGTCGCATTATGATACCGCTGGCCGGATCCGCAAAGGGCCCGCGCCGCGCAATCTTCCGGTGCCTGTCGCCGCATTCGTGGGTGATACCACGATCAAACTGGGTTAAGGGAGCACAGCAATGTCAGGAATTCCTCACGACCATTACGAGCCGAAGTCAAACGGCGAAAAATGGCTGGCAAGCCGCCTTCCGATTGTTGGCCTGCTCTATGATACATTGATGATCCCCACCCCGAAGAACCTGAACTGGATGTGGATCTGGGGCATCGTGCTGACTTTCTGTCTGGCACTGCAAATTGTCACAGGCATCGTTCTGGTGATGCATTATACACCGCATGTCGACATGGCCTTTGCCTCGGTTGAACATATCATGCGCGATGTAAACGGCGGCTATATGCTGCGCTATCTGCACTCCAACGGTGCATCGCTGTTCTTTGTGGCGGTGTATGCGCATATCTTCCGGGGTCTGTATTACGGGTCTTACAAAGCCCCGCGCGAGATCACATGGATCATCGGCATGTTGATTTACCTGCTGATGATGGCAACGGGTTTCATGGGCTATGTTCTGCCTTGGGGGCAGATGTCGTTCTGGGGTGCAACCGTGATCACCGGCCTGTTCGGCGCGATCCCCTTTGTTGGTGAAAGCCTGCAAACCTTTCTGCTGGGCGGACCTGCGGTGGACAATGCCACGTTGAACCGTTTCTTCAGCCTGCACTATCTGCTGCCCTTCGTGATTGCGGCCTTGGTTGCGGTGCACATCTGGGCGTTTCACACCACGGGCAACAACAACCCGACTGGTGTCGAAGTCCGTCGCGGATCAAAAGAAGAAGCCCAGAAAGACACGCTGCCGTTCTGGCCCTACTTTGTGATCAAAGACCTGTTCGCATTGGCCGTGATCCTTGCAGTGTTCTTTGCGATTGTTGGCTTTATGCCAAACTATCTGGGCCACCCCGACAACTACATCGAGGCAAACCCGCTGGCCACACCGGCGCATATCGTGCCCGAATGGTATTTCCTGCCGTTCTACGCGATCCTGCGTGCCTTTACGTCTGAAGTATGGGTTGTTCAGATCGCGTCCTTTGTGACAGGGGGCATCATTGACGCCAAATTCTTTGGGGTTCTGGCGATGTTCGGGGCGATTGCCGTTATGGCGCTGGTGCCTTGGCTGGATACATCTTCTGTACGTTCGGGCCGCTATCGCCCGATGTTCAAATGGTGGTTTGCCCTGCTGGTGGTCGATTTCTTTGCCCTGATGTGGCTGGGTGCCATGCCTGCGGAAGAACCCTATGCAAGCTTCTCGCTGATCGCATCGGCCTATTGGTTCGGGTACTTTCTGGTGATCCTGCCGTTACTGGGTGTGATTGAAAAACCATTGGCACCGCCTGCCAGCATCGAAGACGATTTTGATGCGCATTATGCACCGAAAGCCGGCGATGCCGACGCCGCTGCAAAACCGGCGGAGTGAAGGACATGACAATGATCAAAAAACTGACCCTGTCCGCGTTTGTGGCGCTTGGCCTGAGCAGCACAGGGGCGATTGCCTCTGAAAGCGGCGGCCACCATATCGAAAACATCGACTTTTCCTTTGATGGTCCTTTTGGTGCTTTTGATGTGAACCAGCTTCAGCGCGGGTTGCAGATCTACACCGAAGTCTGTTCGGCCTGTCACGGGCTCAAGTTCGTGCCGATCCGCAGTATCGGCGACGAAGGCGGGCCACATATGCCCGAGGATCAAGTGATCGAATATGCCAAACAATTCGAGGTATATGACGCAGAACTGGATGATTTCCGCCCTGCAATACCTGTGGATCACTTCCCGAAATCCAACCTGTCAAACGCCCCTGACCTGTCGCTGATGGCGAAAAAGCGGGCGGCGTTTCACGGTCCTTATGGTCTGGGCATCAACCAGTTCTTCAAAGGCATCGGCGGGCCTGAATATATTGTTGGCATTCTGAATGGCTATACGGGCGAAGTGAAAGAACAAGCCGGTACAACCTTTTATGAAAACACTGCATTCCCCAGTGGCTGGATCGCGATGGCGCCCCCGCTTTCTGACGAAGCCGTGGATTTTGCCGATGGCCATTCCAATGACCTGCACCATATGTCCGAAGACGTTGCAGCCTTCTTGATGTGGACGGCGGAACCCAAGATGATGGCGCGCAAGCAGGCGGGTTTTGCTGGCGTGTTGTTCCTGACGCTGTTGTCGGTGCTGTTGTACCTGACCAACAAACGTATCTGGGCACCGGTCAAATACAAGAAACGCGACTGATCAAATCATCCGTGTGAAACAGAAAACCCCCGCAGTGATCTGCGGGGGTTTTTGTTTGGGGGACAAGGTTTTCAATGTCTTAAATGTTTGCGGGTTTCAAGGCTTTGCGCCGTAGATGCCGCCCCTAGGCGAACAATTGACCATCCTGAAGCCGCCGAATCCTTGCCGTGATGATCTGGCCTTCGGGTTGATCCGCGTCAAAATGCACTTCGGTGAATTGTTCGGTGCGGCCCATGCGCGGGCTTTCCATCAGGATATTGTGACGCTGGCCCAGTTGCGCTTGCAGATGCAGGGCAACGCGGTGATCCCCGGCCGCCCGCAGCCGCGCTGCGCGGTGCTTGATTGCACGGCCATCCACCGCAGGCATCCGCGCCGCAGGGGTGCCCTGGCGGGCCGAATAGGGAAACACATGCAGCCAGGTCAAATCGCATTCCTCAACCAGGCGCAGCGCGTTTTCAAACATCGCATCGGTTTCGGTGGGAAAGCCTGCGATGATATCGGCGCCAAAGGTCATGTCGGGGCGCAGGCGTTTGGCCTCTTGGGTGAAGGCAATCGCATCATCGCGCAGGTGGCGGCGCTTCATCCGTTTCAGGATCATGTCATCGCCGTGTTGCAGTGACAGGTGCAGATGCGGCATCAGGCGCGGTTCACTGGCAATCGCCTGCATCAGGTTTTCATCGACTTCGATACTGTCGATTGAACTGATCCGCAGCCGGGGCAGATCGGGCACAAGCCGCAAAATCCGCATTACCAGATCGCCAAGTTTCGGCGTTGCAGGCAGGTCCGCACCCCATGATGTCAGATCAACACCTGTCAGCACCACTTCGTTAAAGCCCTTGTCGACCAGACGTTTGATCTGATCTACCACCACACCGGCTGGCACTGACCGCGAATTGCCGCGCCCGTAGGGGATAATGCAGAACGTGCAACGGTGATCACAGCCGTTTTGCACCTGCACATACGCGCGGCTGCGGGTGCCAAAACCGTCAATCAGATGGCCTGCGGTTTCGGTGACCGACATAATGTCATCAACCTGCAGTGCCTCGGTTTCGCCGATGAAATCGGCGGCCAGACCAAGCCATGTATCGGGCTGCATCTTTTCGGTGTTGCCGATAACGGCATCGACTTCGGCCATTTTGGCAAATGTATCGGGTTCGGTCTGTGCCGCGCAGCCCGTTACGATCAGCCGCGCCTCGGGATGGGCCTTGCGCAATTTGCGAATGTCCTGACGGGCCTTGCGCACCGCTTCGGCGGTGACCGCGCAAGTGTTGACTACCACCGCGTTTTCCAGCCCCGCCTGACCGGCAAGATCTTTCATCGCCTCAAGCTCATAGGCGTTCAGACGACAGCCGTGATTGGAAAATACCGGCGCGGTCATGTCAGGCTATCCAGAAAGGCGGCGGTGAAACTGCCGTTAAATACATGGGCTGTGGGTCCGGTCACCCAGACGCCATCGTCGCGCCAGTCCAGCCACAGGGTGCCCCCGTCCAGATCAATCTGTAGCTTGCGCCCTGTCAGCCCCCTGCGGGCCGCTGCGACGGCTGTGGCGCAGGAAGATGACCCAGAGGCCAGCGTGACGCCCACGCCACGCTCCCAGACCCGCATGCGAATGTGATCCGGGCCGATGATCTGGGCAATCTGCACATTGGTGCGTTCGGGAAACAGCGGATGATGTTCGGTGCGCGCCCCGATGTCGCCGAGATCAACCGCGCCAATATCATCGACAAAATAGGTGCAATGGGGATTGCCCATGCCGGTGGCGGTCGGGCTGCCGTCGATGGGCAGGTGCAGCGTATCCATTTCATGCGCCAGCGGCACCTGAGCCCAGTTCACCTGGGGATGCCCCATATTCACCGAGGTCAACCCGCCGCCCGCATCCTGCGCCGCCAGATCGCCGCGGTCCGTGGTGAGATGCAGATGGGACTTGCCGGTTTCATCCATCAGAAACCGCGCAATACAGCGGGTGGCATTGCCACAGGCCGCCGACAGCGATCCATCGGCATTGTAAAACGTCAGATGCGCATCACCTTGGCCCTGTGTGATCACCGCAAGCTGATCAAACCCCACACCGAAATGGCGATGGCTGATTCCTTTTGCCATTTTCGGCGTGATCACCCGCGGCACTGCACGTGCATCCACAACGACAAAATCGTTGCCAAGGCCATGCATCTTCATAAAGGGCAAAATATCGGGGGTTTGACTGTTCATCTGGCGCATATAGCCTCACGTCGCAAAGTATTCCAGCATGTCGCAGAAATTTCCTTCTTTTGGGCTTGACCCGCCCCCCCGACCTTTCTAGATACCCGCCCAGTGGGCCGTTAGCTCAGTTGGTAGAGCAACTGACTTTTAATCAGTAGGTCGTTGGTTCGAACCCAACACGGCTCACCACTTTTTCTGTATAAAGACCAATGTGATGCCGCTGTGATCCCTGTTAGCACGGGTGTTCAGCTGCCCGACATTGCGCGCTTGATCCGGTTGAATGCGCGCGGAATGTGGCGGCAGGGCCCGGTGAGGGGGCGCAGGTTTTCAACAGCTCCCAACCGCCCAGACAGCCACGCCAGACGCAATTGTCTGCAGTGCGACTGCGGGATGTTAACCTGCTGCGTAAACTGGATTTTTGCGAAGATCCACCTACATACAACCTTAAGAATAGTTGTACGTAAAAAATTCACTCAATTTTAGATATTTAGAGGGGTCAAAACCTCCGTAAACACGAAAATGCCTATATTGCGCCCGCTTTTGGTCATCGGTGTTGCGATAGGAAATACCCAAGAGCAGGCGATCAAGAATAACAATACTCGGTTTCATGACGGGGCGGTCGCAACAGGTTTCGCAGGGAGGGCATGCGATTGTTTGGTACATGCAAGAAATATGTGGCGTCCAAGGCCTATATCATTTTTACCGTGATCGTTCTCGGCAGTGTTGCCGGGATCGGCTATTCGATCATCAAGTTGGACCGCGACAATTACATCTCGACATTGCGCCACGATGTTGAACAGGCGCTTTATGCGACGACAGACCAGATTCAGCTACGGTTTTTCGAGGCGGTGTTGGTCGCAAAGAATATCGAGAATATTCTGGCGGTTTCCGAACAGCCTGACGAAAAACAGATCGCCCGAATCGTGGATGATCTGCAACGCCACAACCCCAGTGTCATTGCGGTGGCCCTTGCGCCAAACCTGACGGTCTCACACAGCTTTCCGCAAACGGGAAACGGGAAATCCATCGGCCTCAACTATTGGGAAGTTCCGGCGCAGATGGCCAGCATCGCACAGGCCTACCGCCGTCAAAGCCCTGTCGTTGACGGGCCGGTATCGCTGGTTCAGGGCGGGGCAGGGTACATCCTGCGCTACCCGGTGTTCTTGCCAAACCCGGAGCTGAATATTGATCAATTCTGGGGCGTCATTTCCATTGTCGTCAAGGCGGAGGGCCTGTTGAGCCCGCAGTTGCACAGCTTTGGCGGTGCTGACAATTACATGTTTACCCTGCGTGAATTGCAAGCCTCGGGCCTTGCTGCACCCCGCCTTGCCGAAGATGCCCTGTATCAGGGACAGCCCGTGGTGACCGAATTCTATATGCTTGGCAGCAGATGGCAGGCCGCTGCGCGTCCGGAAAACGGCTGGCCTTCCTATTCCCCGCAAAGCCCTTTCCTTGTCGCATTCGCGCTGATTCTGGCGGTGGTGCTTGTTGTTGTCCTTGGGGTGGTCCGCAGTCTTGCATTGAAGAAAGAGAACGCCCGCGCCCTTCTGGCCGAGGCAATTGGCTGTATCAACGAGGGGTTCATCGCTTTTGACGACAAAGAACGCCTGATGGTGGTGAACCAAAAGTATCTCGATTATCATCCTGAAATTGCCGATCTGTTTGTGCAGGGCAAAACAATGGAAGAACTATTGCGGCTGTCCGAACCACAGGCGCAAAGCCCGGAAGAGAATGCACAGCGCGAGACATGGATCGCAGAGCGGCTGGCGCGTTTCCGGAATCCTGGTGAATCTTTCCTGCAAAATATCGGCGATGACCGCTGGCTCAAAGTCACCGAGGCAAAAACCCCGCACGGTTATACGGTGGCGATCTGGACAGATATCACCGTTGAAAAACGCGCATTGGAGGCCGCCGAGACTGCGGATCGCGAAAAGACCGAGTTTCTCAACAATGTCTCACATGAACTGCGCACACCTTTGACCGTGATTTCGGGGCGCGCATCCTTTTTGCGCAACAGCGAGAAAGTCCCGCAATCCAAACGCATCCAGACTGTGCTGGAGGCCGAACCGATGGCACAGGGCGGGATCATCACCGCCGTTGCGGATTTTCAGCAATTCGTTTCGGTACAGGCCGGCGGGATTAGCGATTCAGCCCAACATATGCTGCGCCTGGTCGAAGACCTGCTGGATTGGACAAAAGTGGCGCGGGGACAATTGGAACTGAATATGGACAGGCTTCAGGTCGGCGAAATCGCGGAATCCGTTGTTCTTGATCTTCAGCCCGAGGCCGAAGCAAAAGGGCTAAGCCTAAGCTATTCCGGCGATGGCGCCGCGCAAGCCAGCGCAGACCGGATCAGGCTAAAGCAAATTCTCTACAACTTGATCTCAAATGCGATCAAATTTACCGATGTGGGCAGCATTCATCTGTCGATGACCCACGAGAAAGACTGGGTCGTGTTCGACGTCAAAGACACGGGACGCGGGATTTCCGAAGAAAACCTCGAACGGGTGTTTGAGCGGTTCAAACAGGTTGACGGGTCGATGACACGCCAGAATGGTGGTCTTGGATTGGGCCTTGCAATTTCCGAACAGCTGGCAACGCTACACGGCGGCACCTTGTCACTGGAAAGCACCTTTGGCCAAGGCAGCACCTTTCGGTTACGCCTGCCGCGGATTGATCCGGTGGTGGTGCCGTTTCAGAAAATTGCCTAACGGGATCATAAGATCCAGTGCAGCGGCGCTCTGGTTTTCTAGTGGATAGGCGGCTATGCAGCGGTATGACCAAGCCAAAGGCCATTATTTTTGACCTCGACGGCACGCTTATTCACAGCGCGCCTGATCTGCAGGTCGCTGTTAACGCCGCTCTTTCGGGGCTGGGGCGTGGGTGCCTTGATCTGCCGACAATCATTTCGTTCATCGGCAATGGCGTGGAAAAGCTGATCGCGCGCAGCCTCAAGGCGACAGGGGAGTGTTCAGCAGAAATTCAACAAGCCGCGCTTGATCTGTTTTTTGAAAACTACGACCGGAACATGACCACACTGACGCGGCCTTATCCCGGTGTGATCCCGGCATTGAACGAGTTTCGCGAATCCGGAATCCCGCTGGGCATCTGCACCAATAAACCGACACGGCCCGCCATCGAAATCTGTGAACAACTGGCGCTGACCCGGTTTTTCAAGGTGATCAGCGGCGCCGAAGACGGCCAAGCCAAAAAACCGGATGCAGCACCTTTGTTAAACTGCATTTCTGCTTTGGGTGTGTCCCCTGAGGATGTGATTTATGTTGGTGACAGCAGCATTGATTATCAGACAGCGCGCAATGCCGGCGTGGCATTTCGTCTGTTTACCCAAGGCTATCTGAATGCACCGTTGCCCAAACTGTCACAGGACGCGCGTTTTGATCACTGGCACCGGCATGGAATTCTGCCCGATTGACCGGAATGTCAGATAGCGCATTGTAAAATCTGAATTTCCAGATAGCCTCCTGCCTCTGGGAGGAATTATTCATGAAACTGATACATACATTATTGTCCGGCGCGGCGATGTCTTTTGCTTTTACGCTTGCAGGCCCCGTCGCCGCAGCCGACTGCCCGCATGGTGATCTGGATGCGCGTTTTTGCGATGTGGACGGCGATTTGATTGCTGATACACCTACCGATCCTGCGGAACTGGTTGATCCTGATACGCTTATTTTTGCCTATACACCCGTCGAAGACCCGGCAGTCTATAAAGAGGCATGGTCCGACTTTTTGACCCATCTCGAAGCGGAAACCGGCAAATCGGTTGTGTTTTTCCCGGTTCAGAGCAACGCCGCCCAGATTGAGGCGATGCGCTCGGGGCGTCTGCATATTGCGGGCTTCAACACCGGGTCCAACCCGCTGGCGGTGAATTGCGCGGGCTTTAACCCGTTCACGATCATGGCGTCAAAAGACGGTAACTTTGGCTATGAGATGGAAATCATCACCTACCCCGGATCCGGCATCGAAAAGGTCGAAGACCTGAAGGGCAAACAATTGGCCTTTACCTCCCCGACATCGAATTCGGGTTTCAAAGCGCCAAGCGCGATTTTGAAAGGTGATTTTGACTTGTTGCCAGACCGTGATTTTGAACCCGTCTATTCCGGCAAACATGACAATTCCATTCTGGGTGTGGCTAACAAGGATTATATGGCGGCCTCGATCGCGAACTCTGTCAAGGCACGGATGATCCTGCGCGATGTGATCAAACCAGAACAGGTTGTAACGATCTATAAATCCCAGACCTTCCCGACCACAGGTTTTGGGACAGCGCACAACCTGACACCCGAACTGAAAGAAAAGATCCGCAATGCGTTCTTTAATTTCAACTGGGAAGGGTCAAGCCTGCAAGCCGAGTTCGAGAAATCCAACGAGGGCCAGTTCCTGCCGATGACCTACAAGGAATTCTGGGAAGTGATCCGCAAGATCGATACCGCAAATGGCGTAAGCTATTCCTGCGAGTAACCTCTTGACTGGCGGGTCTTCGGACCCGCCTTTTTCAATAAAAATTTGGGGCAAGGAGGCTTTCATGCTGCGGCTTGAGAAGCTTGTTAAGACATATAAGACGGGCGATCAGGCGCTCAAGGCGGTGGAACTGGAGGTGCCCGAAGGGCAGGTTCTGGCGTTGATTGGCCCCTCTGGCGCTGGTAAATCCACATTGATCCGCTGCATCAACCGTTTGGTCGAACCAACCTCGGGCAAGGTCTATCTTGGCGATGTGGAATTGACGGGCCTGTCCTCTGGCGGGTTGCGGCGCGAACGGCGGCGCATGGGGATGATTTTTCAGGAATATGCACTGGTTGAACGTCTGACGGTCATGGAAAATGTGCTGTCGGGGCGATTGGGCTATGTCGGTTTCTGGCGCAGCTTTTTACGGCGTTTCCCTCAATCGGATGTCGATGAGGCCTTTCGTCTGCTGGATCGTGTGGGTCTGGCCCATATGGCCGATAAACGCGCGGATGAATTGTCGGGCGGGCAACGCCAACGGGTCGGGATCTGCCGCGCCCTGATCCAAAATCCGGCACTGTTGCTGGTGGATGAGCCCACGGCGTCGCTGGATCCGAAAACCTCGCGTCAGATCATGCGGCTGATTTGCGAGCTGTGCAACGAACGCGGATTGGCAGCGATCATCAACATCCACGATGTTGCCTTGGCGCAGATGTTTGTGCAGCGTGTGATCGGCTTGCGCTTTGGCGCAATCGAATTTGACGGCCCCCCCGACGGGCTGACCCCGGATGTATTGACCGCGATCTACGGTGAAGAAGACTGGGAAGCCACCATTGAAACGGTGGATGGCGATGAAGACGAGACCGCCGCGCTGGAGGGCGCGACATGAGCGATGTGACCGCATTGATCGGCAAACCGTGGCGCAAGCCGCCGTTTATCCAACGGAGCTGGCTGCGCTGGACGCTGTTGTTGGGCACCATCGCCTATCTGGTTGCCGCCTATATGACGATCGACGTCAATTGGTCGCGTGTCTATGAGGGCTTGGACCGTGGCGTGCAATTTGTGCTGGCCTTTACCAATCCTGATTTTGCCTCGCGGTCCGGCGACATCTGGGACGGCATGGTGGAAAGCATCATCATGACGGTCGCTGCTTCGGTTGTCGGCATCGCAATTTCGATCCCCATTGCGTTGGGGGCGGCACGCAATGTCGCGCCGCTGCCGGTGTATCTTCTGTGTCGTTCGATCATCGCGATCAGCCGGGCCTTGCAGGAAATTATCGTGGCGATCCTGTTGGTCGCGATCTTTGGCTTTGGTCCGCTGGCGGGGTTCCTGACCCTCAGCTTTGCCACCATCGGTTTCCTGTCGAAATTGCTGGCCGAAGACATTGAAAGCATCGACAAAGTGCAGGCCGAGGCGATCAAGGCCTCCGGGGCCAGATGGACACAATGGATCAACTACGGCATCCAGCCGCAGGTGATGCCGCGTTTGATCGGGCTGAGCATGTACCGCCTTGATATCAATTTCAGGGAAAGCGCCATTCTGGGGCTGGTGGGTGCAGGCGGCATTGGTGCCACCCTGAACACCGCGTTTGACCGCTATGAATATGATACGGCGGCGGCGATTTTGTTGATCATCATCGTGATTGTTATGGCGCTGGAATATGTGTCCGGCATTGTCCGGGCGAGGGTACAATAATGCCGGTTCAAGATCATAAAGGTGTGAAAATCTGGCAGCGCCGTTCGGCCCGAGAAAGCCTGTGGCATTGGGTGATGTGGCTGACCGGCGTGGCGGCTTTTGGTTATTGCTGGCAGCAGATTTCGGCCACGACCACGTGGTTTTTTGTATGGGATGCCCCGCGCATTGCCGATGACATCTGGACACGCGCCACCCCGCCGCGCTGGGAATATATCACCCAATTGGGCAAACCGATCTGGGACACCCTTAACATCGCCACGCTGGGGACAATTATTTCGCTGATACTGGCGGTGCCTGTGGCCTTTCTGGCCGCGCGCAACACCACACCGTCAAGGTTCTTTATCCGTCCGATTGCCCTGTTGATCATTGTCGCGACCCGTTCAATCAATTCGTTGATTTGGGCCTTGCTGTTGATTGCGATCATCGGGCCGGGGGTGTTTGCGGGGGTTATTGCCATTGCCATCCGGTCCATCGGGTTTTGTGCAAAGCTGCTGTATGAGGCGATAGAAGAAATTGACGAAACCCAGGTGGAAGCCATCACCGCCACCGGGGCGTCGCGTTGGCAGATCATGGCCTATGGGATTGTGCCGCAAATTCTACCTGCTTTTGCAGGGATTGCCGTGTTCCGCTGGGATATCAACATTCGCGAAAGCACGGTTTTGGGGCTGGTTGGCGCGGGCGGTATTGGTTTGCAATTGTCTTCATCGCTGAATGTGCTTGCCTGGCCGCAGGTGTCTTTGATCCTGCTGGTAATCCTGATGGCTGTGGTGATTTCCGAATGGGTCTCGGCCAAGGTGCGTGGAGCCATCATTTGATCTTTGACGAAGCATTTGCAGCCTATGAAAAGGTGCGTCACCGTTTGCCTGCGGCCAAAGCCAAAGGCGGCTGCAGCTGGCATGCCGACCTCGACGCGATTTCCGATCAGGCGGATGTGTTCTTTCTGGATGCCTTCGGGGTGCTTAACATTGGTGAAACCGCAATTTCAGGTGTTCCAGAACGGGTGGCAGCACTGCAAAATTCGGGCAAGCGGGTATTGGTTGTGTCAAACGCCGCAGGCTATCCGCATGCCAGTTTGATGGAGAAATACCAGAGACTTGGCTATGATTTTGCCACCCAGGACGTGATCACCAGCCGCAAGGCGCTGTTGCATGCCCTGAAATCCGAACCCGCCCGCCATTGGGGTTTGATGGCCACTCCCAGTCTGGGGCGGGCCGATATTGAGGATTTGAACCTGTCCTATCTGGCCGAGGATCCCGCCCCCTATGAAGCGGCAGATGCGTTTTTATTGGTCGGCGCCGCAGAATGGACCCAAGAGCGGCAGGCATTGCTGGAAGCCGCGCTTATCGCCAACCCGCGTCCGGTCTATGTCGGCAACCCCGATATCGTTGCGCCCCGGGAAACAGGATTTTCCACCGAACCGGGGGCTTTTGCGCATCGTCTTGCAGACCGCACAGGCGTGTCCCCGCAGTTTTTCGGCAAGCCGTTTGGCACGATCTATGATCTTGCTTTTGCGCAAATTGAACATCCCGATCCAGCGCGGACCTTGATGGTCGGAGACAGCCTTCATACCGATATTCTGGGCGGGCAGGCAGCGGGTGTGAAAACCGCCTTGATTTCGGGATTTGGCTTTTTTGCCGGATCGGACACCGCGAAATCCATTGAGTCCGCAGGCATTTATCCGGATTTCATTCTTGAGCGCCCCTAACCGGGTCACTGCAAAACCGGGGCACTGCAAAACCCCAATGTTGCGACTTTTCATTTAGGTTTGATCCCCGCCAAAAGCAATTCGGCCTTGGCGGGGGTCGGGTTGATCTAACAGCAATGCCTCAAGCGGCAGCTACCGCTTTTTTGGCCATGACTTTGATCAGGTTTGCCCGATAATCCGCGGCGCCGTGCAGGTCAGACAACAGCCCGTCCGCAGAGACATCGACACCATTTACCGCCTCGGCAGACCATGTGCCTGACAGCGCGGTTTCAAGGCCCTCGTGGCGGAAGACACCGTTTTCGCCAGCGCCGGTGACCGCCACACGCAGCCCCGCAGTGCCATCAGCAACAAACACCCCGACCATCGCAAAACGCGATGCGGGTTGGGCGAATTTGGCATAGGCGGCCTTGGCGGGCGGGGTGATCAAAACCGAGGTGATGATTTCGCCGTCTTCCAATGCCGTTGTGAACATGCCTTGAAAGAAATCATCCGCCGCGATTTCGCGCGTGTTGGTTACGATTGTCGCCCCCAGCGCCAGCATTGCCGCAGGATAATCGGCGGCGGGATCATTGTTGGCGATGGACCCGCCGATGGTGCCCATGTGGCGCACCGCCGGATCACCGATATGCGCGGCCAGATCGGCCAAGGCCGGACAGTGCTTTTTCACCTCGGCATTGCCTGCCACCTCGGCATGGGTGGTGGCGGCCCCGATCGACAGCTTGCCACCGTTCCCGGACACGCCCACCATCCCGGAAATCGCGCGTATGTCGATCAGATCGCTGGGCGCGGCAAGGTGCTGTTTCATCGTGGCCAACAGGGTTTGACCGCCCGCCAAAAGCGTGGCGTCCTGTGCACCGGCCAGGGCGGCAACCGCATCCTCAATAGAGGCAGGTTTGTGATATTTTGTCGGATACATTTTCGTTCCTCCCTATTCTGCTGCGATGGGTGATTTGACCGCCTGAAGGGCGCGCCAGACCGCTTGGGGTGTTGCGGGCATGGCCAGATCATTGGTGCCGATGGCATCGGTGATCGCATTGATCACTGCTGGCGGTGATCCGATTGCCCCTGCCTCGCCACAGCCTTTGACCCCGAGAGGGTTATTGGGGCTGGGGGTGACATGGTGCTGGACATGATAGAATGGCACATCCGCCGCCCGCGGCATGGTGTAATCCATGTAGGATCCTGTCAAAAGCTGGCCCTCGGCATCATAGATCACCTGTTCCAGCATCGCCTGACCGATGCCTTGGGTGACACCGCCATGCACCTGACCTTCGACAATCATCGGGTTGATGATATTGCCAAAATCATCTGCGGCGGTGAATTGCACGATCCGGGTGATGCCGGTGTCGGGGTCCACTTCGACCTCGCAGATGAACGCCCCTGAGGGAAACGAGAAATTGACCGGATCAAAAAACGCGGTTTCCTTGAGGCCGGGTTCCATGCCATCGGGCAGATTATGGGCGATATAGGCGGCAAGCCCGACTTCGTGCCATGCCATCGCCTTGTCGGTGCCTGCAACCTTGACCTGTCCGCCTTCGATGACGATGTCATCTTCTGAGGCTTCCAGCGCATGTGCTGCGATCTTTTTCACCTTGGCTTCGACCTTGTCCATGGCTTTGACAACCGCAGACATGCCAACAGGGCCGGAGCGTGATCCATAGGTGCCCATGCCAAATTGCACCTTGTCCGTGTCGCCATGCACGATGGAGACGCTTTCCACCGGAATGCCAAACCGGTCCGCAGCGATCTGGGCAAAGGTGGTTTCATGGCCCTGACCGTGACTGTGGCTGCCTGTCAGAATTTCGATGGAGCCCACTGGATTGACCCGCACCTCGGCGGATTCCCACAGGCCAACCCCGGCCCCCAGTGATCCGGCCGCTTTGGACGGGGCCAGACCGCAGGCTTCGATAAAGGTAGAATAACCGATCCCGCGTAATTTGCCGCGTGATGCGGCTTCGGCTTTGCGGGCAGGAAAGCCTGCCACATCCGCCGATTCCTGTGCGAGTTCCAGAATTTTCGGGAAATCCCCCGCATCATAAGCCATCAACACCGGCGTCTGGTGCGGGAAGCTTTGGATAAAATTGCGCCGCCTGAGTTCGGCAGGGTCCAGCCCCAGTTCCCGTGCGGCGGTTTCCATCATCCGTTCAACCAGATAGGTCGCTTCGGGGCGTCCGGCACCGCGATAGGCATCCACCGGCGTGGTGTTGGTATAGATCGCCTTGACGTTGCAGTAGATGTTTTGAATGTCATATTGTCCCGACAGCAGCGGCGCATAGAGATAGGTCGGCACCGAGCTGGAAAACAGCGACATATAGGCGCCCAGATTGGCCAGCGTATCAATCTTGAAGCCGACAATCTTGCCGTCGGCGTCAAAGCCCATCTTGGCGGTTGTGACGTGATCCCGGCCATGGGCATCGGTCAAAAACGCCTCGGAACGATCCGACGTCCATTTCACCGAACGGTTGGTTTTCATCGAGGCCCAGAGACAGGTGATTTCTTCGGGATAGATATAAATCTTGGCGCCAAAACCGCCGCCGACATCCGGCGCAATCACCCGCAGTTTGTTTTCCGGTGCGACCTGATAAAACGCCGACAACACCAACCGCGCCACATGGGGGTTCTGGCTGGTGGTATACAGCGTGTAATGCTCTTCGGCGTCGTCATATTTGGCCACCGCTGATCGCGGTTCCATCGGATTGGGCGACAGGCGGTTGTTGGTGATATCAAGCGTGGTGATATGCGCCGCTGACGCCAGACCGGCATCGGTGGCGGCCTCATCGCCCAGTTCCCAGTCGTAAATCTGGTTTGCGGGGGCGTTGTCGTGGATTTGTGGCGCATCCGCCGCCATCGCTGCGGCAACGCTGGCCGCCACGGGCAGTTCTTCGTAATCGACCATCACGGCTTCGGCCGCGATCCGCGCCAGTGCTTGGGTTTCGGCAATGACCACGGCCACCGCATCACCCACATAGCGTACCTTTTCAGTGGCCAGCGCAGACCATGCGCCCATGTTCATCGGGCTGCCATCCTTGGATGTGATTGCCCAGCCACAGATGATATTGCCGATGCCATCGCCGGTCAGTTGCTGACCGTTCAACACGTCAATCACACCTTCCATGTCCAATGCGGCGCTGGTGTCGATGCCTTTGACCCGCGCATGGGCATGCGGGCTGCGCACAAAGGCCGCATAGGCCTGATTGTCATTGCGTACATCGTCGGTGTAGCGGCCTTTTCCGGTTGTGAAACGCTTGTCTTCCTTGCGTTTTACCGGTGCTCCAATTCCTGTCGTCATAGCGTCATTCCCCTTTCCCGGTTCACATTTTCGCCGCAGCGTCAGCGATGGATTTCACAATGTTATGATAGCCGGTGCAGCGGCAGATATTGCCTTCCAGCTCGGCGCGGATTGCATCGGAATGCAGGTCTTTGCCCTCGGCCTTGTAGCGGTTCACCATATCAATGCCTGACATGATCATGCCGGGCGTGCAGAACCCGCATTGCAGGCCGTGATTGTCGTTGAACGCCACTTGCATGGGGTGCAATTCACCCTTGGCGATGCCTTCGATTGTGGTCACCTCGGCGCCGTCCAGAGACACCGCAAGCGCCGTACAGCTTTTAACCGCTTTGCCGTTCACATGCACCACACAGGCGCCGCATTGGCTGGTATCACAGCCGATATGGGTGCCCGTCAGCCGCAGGTTTTCGCGTAGGAATTGCGACAGCAGCGTTTCATCGGGCACATCCCCGCTGACCGCTTTGCCGTTTACGTTCATATTCACTTTGGTCATATGGTCCTCCCTAACCGGCGGTTTTTGACGTGACCGCGCATTCCCCTTGGACCGTTGGAAATCAGATTTCCTGACGGTCCCTAACGGGCAAATAATCGTATCGTTTTTCAAAATATCTTTTGGCCCGCCATTTGGCTGCCGTGCCTGTTGCCGCTGTTTTCAGGGGCGTTAATGTAATCTTGGCTGCCATTGTGCGCGTAGTTATTCCAACCAAAGCGCCCTCCCGACCAAAGATGGATAAGGCGTAAACAGCGGCATGACCCAAAGCTGCCAAGACGGCTTTGCAGGGTGGTGTGATCTGATTTACACCGCTCACATTCATGGTCTTTGATCAGCCTTTCGTGCAGAAAGTTCTGTAAGATTAAGAAGAAGCATAGATGCCGCCGGTAACATTTCAACCTTTATAAGAAGCCTGAGCGCTGCATTGCCGCTGCGTCAAAGCGCGGCCATCATCCGTGGTTTTTCACCGCTGCCGCGCAGGGCATTGCCCAGATCCGCCAAGCTATCCAGCGAATGACAGGCATGAAAACTGTCTACATTTGGCAGAATCGCCCGGATGCCTGCGGCCTTGGGGGCAAATTCATCCCAGCGCAAAAGCGGGTTCAACCAGATCAGGGTCCGGCAAGACAGATGCAGGCGCTCAATGGCGTTGGCCAGTTGCGCAGTATCGCCGCGTTCCAGCCCGTCGGTGATCAACAGCACGGTTGCGCCTTGGCCCAGCACACGGCGCGACCAGTCGCGGTTGAACTGTTGCAGGGCCTCGCCGATACGGGTGCCGCCTTGCCAATCCGGGGTTTCCTGCCCCACCGCCGCCAGCGCCAGATCAACGTCTTTCAGGTGCAGGGCGCGGCTGATGTTGGTCAGGCGGGTGCCAAAAGTAAAACCATGCACGTTGCCCCAATTGGGGTTGGGCGCATAGATCAGCGCATGCAGGAAATGCATCATCATTCGTGAATAGACCGACATCGAGCCTGAAATATCACAGAGCGCCACCAGATCAGGCGGGCGTTGGCGGGGTTTTTTCAGCATCAGGCGATCCATTTCGCCCCCCCTGCGCAGGGCGCGGCGCAGCATGGCACGTGCATCGGGTTTGCGCCCCTGTGGCGCGGGGGTGAACCGCCGCGTCTGGATCAGGGAAACAGGCAGGGTCAGGCTGCGCATGGCCTGGCTGGCCGCGATAATTTCGGCGTTCGACATCTGCTCAAAATCCATTGCCCGCAGGACTTCGTTCTGGGACCAGCTGAATTGAGCGTCGATGTCGAGGTCTTCGCGGTCGGGTTCTTGGGGCTCACGCGCGGCGGCTTCGGCCAAGGCTTCGGCGGCACGGCGTTCGGCCGCTTTGGGGCTTTGATCCTGATCTGCAGCCATCGCCTGCACCAGCGGCAGCATCATTTTCATCATACGTTCAAGGTATTCCGGATCACGCCAGAAAAAGTGGAACACCTGATGGTAGAGCTCCAGATGTTCCGGGCGGGTGATCAGGGTGGCGCGCAGGGTGTAATAGAAATCCTGTCGTTTGGTGAAACCGGCACGCTGCACCGCCTCAATCGCATTTGTGACCTGCGATGTGCCGACAGTGACCCCCGCCTTGCGCAGGGCGCGGACAAAATGCACGATGTTTTCAACCAGCCGCCCTTGGGGTTCGATAAGGGGCTGGCCGGTCATCTCAGGATGCTTTGGCCAGATCGGCGCGGGCATCATCCAGTATCCGGGTTGCTTCGGCGCCCGCGATTTTAGCGATGTCGTCTTTGTATTTCAGCACCGATCCCAAGGTGTCGCTGATCATCGCGGGCGACAGGGACACGGCATCAAGCGCAATCAGGCAGCGCGCCCAATCCACGGTTTCCGCCACACCCGGGTTCTTGAACAGGTCTTCCCCGCGCAACCGCTGCACAAAGGCAACAATTTCAGCCGACAGAACCGCCGTGCATTCCGGCACCCGTTTCAGCAGGATTTCGACCTCGCGGTCATAAGACGGATAATCCACCCAATGATACAGGCAGCGCCGTTTCAGCGCGTCATGCACTTCGCGGGTGCGGTTCGAGGTCAGGATCACAATCGGCGGCTGGCTGGCTTTGATGGTGCCCAGTTCGGGGACAGTGACCTGATAGTCTGACAAAGCCTCAAGCAGGAAAGCTTCAAAGGGTTCATCGGTGCGGTCCACCTCGTCGATCAACAGCACGGGCGGACCTTCGGGGTGGTCCTGCATGGCGTCCAGCAACGGACGGCGGATCAGGAAATCTTCTGAAAACAGTTCTTGTTGTAGGCCTTTGCGGTCAGCGGTGCCCGAGGCTTCGGCGGTGCGGATTGCAATCATCTGGGCGGCAAAATTCCATTCATAGATGGCCGATGCCGCATCCAGCCCCTCGTAACATTGCAGGCGGATCAAGCGCCGCCCGAGGGCTGCGGCGATGGCTTTGGCGATCTCGGTTTTACCCACACCTGCCTCGCCTTCCAGAAACAACGGTTTGCGCAGGCTCAGCGCCAGAAACCCGACGGTCCCCAGATCCCTGCCGCAGATATAATCCTGCTCTTGCAGAAGGCGCATTGTGTCGTCGATGCTGGCGGGCAGTTGCGTCATGATGGACCCTGGCTTTGTTCGGCTTCCCTAAACATATACGTCGCCCAAAGCGGCTGTCCACGTCTTCGGACAAGTCGGGCCGCGCGGCTGTTCGGATCAGCAGGCCCGGATCGGGCGGTGACCAGCCCGAAAACAGAGTTCACCGTCGATGCGTCGAGGCATCAAAAACCAGCCGCATCCCGAGGTGGGCAGGCGGCGCCCCAACCGCACAGCCGCCCCGTGCAGGGTCGCGGACAAGATACGACATGACCGCCTCGTGTTCGCCGCCCATAATGAAGGCGGGGCACCGGTCGGCGGGGATCTTTCCACCTTGATCATTTGATCCCGCATAACAATCCTGCGTCCATTCCCAGACATTTCCATTCAGATCCTGGATGCCCGCAGCGGTGATTGCAAAGGCCCCGCTCGGCCGCAGGGTGCGGCCTGTACGGCTGGCGTCGGCCAGATAGGCCGAGGCCCAGGTCAAAGCGGGATCGGTAAAGATCGGATCGGGCTTTGGCGGAAGAACCTCGCCGGCAAGTTCATACCATTCCGCCGCGGTAGGCAGCCGCCAGTGTTGGTGGGAGACCGAATTGAGCCAGTCCAGATAGGCCATTGCATCGGGATAGCTTAGGCCGGTTGCGGGGTAATCGCTGTCACGCTGGCGCGCCGAGAGATCAAGCGCGCATTTGCCGGCTGCAAAACAGACCTGCCATTGGGCAATTGTGACTTCTTGAATTTGCACATGCAACAGCCGCCCGTCCTGCAAGACCACCGCTGCCGTTTGAATGTGCGGTGCCATGTCGGGGGCGGGGCCGCGCAGGAAATACGCGGCCCCGATCAAGGTGAGGACCAAGGCAGAACCCCTGACAAATCTGGATAATCGGAGGTTTGACATGGCTCTGGTCCCCGTCATTTTTCACAGGCCTTTCGGCTTAGGTCTCAAAGACCCGGGGCGCGACAACCTGTTCCATCAGTGCGTTGTTCCATGCGCCATCAACCACGAAATGCGCGGTGGCGCCCAGAACGGCGGCTTCGATCAGGTTGTGATTCACATAGGCATAGACGCCGGGCTGTTCGAAAGTATACATCGCCGCTCCGGCGCTGCCGCCCCGAATGAACCATGTTTCCAAACCGGTTTGCGGCGCATCACTGAACGATCCGGCCTCCCAGACAAAATTGCCATGTCCACCGATCAGATGCGGGCGCGTGTCGCGGTTGGCCTGATTGTGAATCATCAGGACGGTCTCACCGACTGCGGCGCGCAGGGCATTGGTGCCGGTCAACGCCCCGACAGATCCGTTGAACACCGAATGCGTTGGCGTAAGCGTGCGCATGGCTTCCAGAGATTCGGCATAATCATCCCCGGCGTTGGCATAGCTTTTGAAGGTGCCATCGGGGTTCTTGGGCAGGTAATAATCCTGTTCCCCGATATAGGCGATCCGGTCATAGGGCAACGCAGCGCCATCGCGGTCTTTCAACCCGTCACGCGGCAATACCATCACCGCCCCATTCATTCCGTGGCAGACATGATAGGGGATCATCGCGCCACCGGGCGCACAGTGATAGGTGAATACCCCGGGCTTTGTGGCCTTCCAGCGCAAGACAGTTTCCTCACCGGGATAGATATGGGTCAAGGCACCGCCGCCCAAAGCACCGGTTGAGGCGTGGAAATCAATGTTATGTTCAAGCTGGTTGCGGCCAAGGCTTTTTAGCGTCAGTTCAACATAATCGTCCTGATGCACGATGATCAGCGGGCCGGGAACCGACCCGTTATAGGTCATGGCCCAGATCGACGCGCCGGTATCTTCATCCACCACCATCAACCGTTCATCGACCACCATCTCGATTTCGATGATTTTCGGACCGCCTTGTGCGATCTGCTCATGTGCGGGTGCAAAGGGCGGGCGCACCAATTTCTGTTTGACGCGCTCCAGTCCTGAAAGATCTGCGGGCGTGGCATCTTCCATGTGCTGTTGTTGGACCCGAAGCACCAATGGGTCTGGCGACAGGTTTTTCGCCGGGGCGGATAAGGGGCGCGGTTGGCTGGAACTGGCCAGTGCGCCGCTACCTGACATCGCAACCGCGCTGGCAATCAACGACCCGCGCAGCATGTTACGGCGGCTGGTGTTTATCTGGCTGGGATTTGGGAATTTGGTCATGGTGTTTCTCCTTGGAAAGGCGGGCTGAACCTGTGCTGTGTTTGAACGATCACAGCCCGTTGAGCGCGGCTTGGAAATTTGCTTTGGCTTTCTTGGGCAGACGTCCTTGAAGAAAACTGTCAGGTGCGGTGGCGTCATCCCCAACAGCGATCACCATGACCATGCCCATGGCGAAATGCGGCGCGCATTTTACGGCATAGAACCCCGGTTCGGTCAGGGTAACGTCGATTTCCTGGTTGATCTTGCCTTTGAAAGCCTCGGCGCCTTGCGGGATCATCTCTTTGATGGCTTCGGCGTTATGGCCCTTGTCGGTGGCGATAAATTTGACGGTATCGCCCACAGCAATCCGAAGCGCCTGCGGTTCAAAGATCATCCGCCCGGCTTCACCTTTGTTCAGCATTTGAACTTCAAAGGTTTCTGCAGTGGCGACAGTACCAAGAGCGACCAGCACAGCGGCGGTTGTCATGAGGGTGCGAAACATTTTCTTTCCTTTCAATGTCAGCGGTGTCGAAAGAAGATTTAGGCGCCAACCCACGCCGGGACGTTGCGCAAGAGCAAACTTCGGGTGCATTTGGCGCGGGTCTGTCACCGCTGGCGATCTGCGTGCAAACCGCCTAACAATGTTCTAATCGGGATCATTTGGACAATTGCCGTGCACCGTCTGGACGAAAGTTTACTGTCGCCACTGCCGCCGTTTTCCCATTTGGAGCGGGGCCAGATCAGGACGATTCTTGATCAGGCCAGCAGCCGCCGCGCCGATGCGGGTGTAACCGTTTTTGCAGAGGGCAGAACAGCCGAGCGGTTTTTTCTCTTGCTGGACGGCACCATTCGCGTGGTCAAAGTGACAGCGGATGGCGAACAGGTGACCTCCTTGCATATTCCTGCGGGGCAATTGTTCGGCATCGCCCCGGCGCTGGGGCGTGACACTTATCCTGCCAGCGCGATCACCGCCTCCGAAGCTTTGTTCCTGTCATGGCCTGTGGCCTTGTGGCATGATTTTGTGGCGCAATATCAAGGGTTCGCAACGGAAACCTACAAGACCATCGGCGCGCGGGTCAACGAGATGAACACCCGCATCGTCGAGATGTCGACGCAGCATGTCGAACAACGGATTGCCCGCGCATTGTTGCGCTTGGTCAACCAATCAGGACGTCGCACCAGCGCCGGCATCGAGATCAGTTTCCCGATCACCCGACAGGATGTTTCGGAAATGACAGGCACAACGCTGCACACCGTAAGCAGGCTGTTAAGTGCTTGGGAAAAAGACGGTCTGGTCAGCAGCAAGCGCAAAAAGATCATTGTATGCGATCCGCATCGCTTGGTCCTTCTGGGCGGTGAATGATCACGCGCCAATCGCCTGATGCAGCTCGCGGCGAAACATTTCTTCGTCTAACCCGTATTCCAGGCAGGCATCAATAACCGTGTGAAACGGATTCACCATACAGCCGACACATAGCATCCTGTGCCTGAGAAAAACGGCAATTGTTTCAGGCCAGATCGACATGAGAGTCTGTAACGGGAGGTCGGGATCATCAAAGTCCGCTTGTCTCATGCTGGGCTCCACTGCTGTCGCTTTTGTCTAGTTCCTGAAAACCGTTAAAACGTTGTGCAAACGCAAACTATGCGTGGCTGTCCCCTGATATTGCCTGTTCAAACACAGCTTATTGGAGCGTTTAGCAATGGGCAAAACCCTGAAAAAATCACGCGGGTGTGATGTTTTCGATGGCAGATCAACATCATGACAACCGCTCAACAGATGCGCCAATGGGCGGGTCCGGCATTGTTTTCCTACGGATTTCGCCCGTTCTTTTTGTTCGGGGCGCTATGGGCCGCATTGGCGATGCTGCTTTGGATCATGATGTTAACCGGCTGGGCCAACCTGCCGATGCGCCTTGATGCGGTGTCCTGGCACGCACATGAGTTTTTATTCGGCTATCTGGGTGCGGTTGTGGCGGGTTTTTTGCTGACAGCCGTGCCAAACTGGACCGGGCGATTGCCGGTTGTGGGCTGGCGGTTGGCGGGGCTGTTTGCACTTTGGGGCTTGGGGCGCATTGGCATCGCCTTTTCCGCCCTGATCCCTGCGCCGCTGCCCGAACTGTTGGATTTGCTTTTTCCAATCCTTTTGGCAGGTTTGATCTTGCGCGAAATCATCGCAGGGAAAAACTGGCGCAATTTGGGGGTGCTGGTTTTGTTGACACTGTTTATTGTGGCCAATCTTACCTTTCACATCGAAGCGAGTTCCGGCGCAAATGCGGCCCGTGGTTTTGGTTTGCGGCTCGGGGTTGGCAGTGTCTTGATGATGATTTCCCTGATCGGCGGGCGCATCATACCTTCGTTCAGCCGAAACTGGATGGTCACCGCAGGGAAGAAAGATTTGCCTGTCCCGCCGATGCAACGGTTCGACAAGGTGACGCTGATGCTAAGTGTTGTGGGTTTGATCCTGTGGGTTGTCTGGCCGCAGTCACCGCAAGCGGCGGCCGCCATGAGTGTGATTGGTGTTTTGCATCTGCTTCGCCTGTGGCGTTGGAAAGGCCATCATACAATGCCTGAACCATTGGTATTGGTGCTGCATCTGGGCTATCTATTTGTGCCTTTGGGGGCTTTGGCGACAGGACTCGCGATCATGCAGCCCGCTTTGCTTGCCAGCGGCACCGCGCAACACCTGTGGATGGCTGGGGCATTTGCACTGATGTCGCTTGGCGTCATGACCCGGGCAACTCTGGGCCATACCGGACAGGAAGTGAAAGCCGGAACTGGCAGTCTCGCCTTGTTTCTCTGCGTGCTGGGCTCAGTCATATGCCGGATCAGCGCCGGTTTCTGGCCCGATGCCGCCAGCGTGTTTTATGTCCTTGCCGGGCTGTTTTGGAGTGCTGCTTTTGCAGGATTTGTACTGCTTTATGGCAGGCTATTACTCGGGGTCAGGGCATCAATGCCCCGTCCCTAACCCGAACCCGTCTCTCGTCCGAAATTGACAGGGGTTGGTTCCACAATGTGCCGGGCCGTGCAGAACCCGTATCAGGGTTTTGTGTCACCGAAGCCAAGACCGTTTGGCTGGTGATTCCGGCCAATTGAGCCTTGCTGCGGGCTTTGCGTGCCGCCGCCTGTTGATTGGCCAGAAGCTCCTGAACCACGAGCAATTTTCCATAAGATTTTCGCACGGCATCAAGGTGGTGCTCTTTGATCGCCAATACCCGTGCCAGTTGCAAATTGATCTGCGCTTTGGAACGGCCAATCCAGCCTTGCCACAGCACATCCGCACCGATGGCTTTCATGCTGTTGTTATGGGGGGACAGGCTGCGCGTCTCTTTGTCCAGAACGCCAATTCTGCGCATTTCACCACGAAGCCGGTTTTCCTGGGCGACAACCTGCTGAAAGCCCGCTTGCGCATGTTGATAGGTGATCCGGGTGATTTCTTCGAGGTGGCGTAATTGTTTCAGGTCGCTCATATTCTGTACCTGGCTTTTCCCCGCATGCTTTCGGCAAAGCGGATCGCGGCGGCAACGGCAGGGTAGAAATCGACTGGTATCTGTTGGCCAATCTCGACGGTGGCGAAAAGTGACCGTGCGGTTTGTGGGTCCCGATGCAGGGGAACGCCGGCTTCTGCAGCGACGCGCCGGATGGATCCGGCAACTTCGTCCACACCTTTGGCCACGCATTTGGGGGCTTCACCGGGTTTCCGGCTCCATTTCAGGGCCACGGCATAATGCGTCGGGTTGACGATCACCACATCTGCCTTGGGCACATCCGCCATCATCTGGTTCTGGGCAATTGCCATCGCCCGCTGGCGCCGTTCCTGTTTCAGGTGTGGATCGCCCTCGGCGTTTTTGGTTTCGTCCATGATTTCTTTATGGGACATGCGGTTTTTGCGAAGATGTTCAAAATGTTGCCAGAGCGCATCAATGCCGCCAATGGTGGTTGAAATCAGCACGACGATAAAAAGAAACGCGGTGCACAGCTCTGCCAGCAAGGCAAGCACCAGACGCGGGTTTGTCTGGGTGGCGGCGATCATTTCGGGCATTCGGGCGCGAATAAAAAACGTAAGACAAATGGAATAAACACAGAGTTTGGTAAAGCTTTTGGCAAACTCGAACAGCCCGCCCCGCCCGAATTTGTTCTTGGCATTTGACAACAGTGAAATCCGCGACAGTTTGGGCGCAAGTTTACTCGGGGCAAAAACCAGTGCGCGCTGTCCCGCGATGGACAGCACCACCGCCAATGCAGGCAGGGCAAAAAGCGGCAAAAACCCTAAGACAATAGGCTGAAGCAAACCGGCGAACCCCGATGATGCGGCTCCGTCAAAAAACACCGGTCCAAGGCTGGCGGCCTGTTCAATCATCACCATCAATGCGGTGCCTGCCTGTTTCATTCCGGCCCCCCCGGCCACCAACAAGGCAAGCAAGAGACCCGCATAGGCAGCGGCGGTCATCAGATCGGTAGATTTGGCAATGTCGCCTTTCTTGCGGGCCTCAAGCAATTTCTGCGGCGTGGCGTCATATGCCTTATCGGTGTCTTCGTCCTGATTGCTCATTTTGGCAGGGTCAGCGGTGCTGCGATAAATTGGTCAAGGGCATTCACCCAAAGTTCAAGGATCATCGGCGCGGCCAGACACAGAATGAACAATCCGCCAGCGGTGATCACCGGCGCGCCGACAAAAGCGACCATCAATTGCGGCATCGCCTTGTTGATGGCACCCAGCGTCAGGTTGTACACCACTGACAGGATCACAAAAGGCGCGGCCAACGTGAAGGCCAGACCAAAGGCCTGGCTGACCTGCGCCAGCCCCCATTGTGATACCACCGATCCACCGGGAAACTGCCCAATCGGCAACAGCCCGTAAGACAGAATAATCAACGCTGCCGCTTTGACATGCAGGCCTGTCATCACCGCAAGCGCCAACCCCCCGATGATCAGGATATAGCCCATCGCCGGAAGCGGATCCGCCACCGCCCCTCCAAGGATTTGCGACAAGGAGGTGGATTGCGCCGCAATGGATCCTGCGGTTTGCAGGCCAAGCACAAACATCCGCAAGCCGATGCCCAATATCAGGCCAGAAAGCGTTTCGGTGAGCATGATCTTCACAAATCCGCCCATGCCACTGGGCAAGGGGATAGGCGGGGCCGCGGGCGCGATGATCATGACAAAGGCAAGGATCACGGCAAGTTTGATCCGCATCGGTACGCTGCGTTCCCCGAAGGCGGGCATCAATGTGACAATGGCACCAACCCGTAAAAACACTGCAAATCCCTGCCAGAACACCAGATGCGTCCAGCCCAGAAGCTCGGCCAGCGCGGCGTTCATGCGGCAATCACCCCGATAAGCGAAGGCCGCGCATCCAGTCCGATTTCTTCAAAGGACAGCACCGGATTGGATATGCCTTTTGCGCGCATCACTGTGCGCAAGAACCGCCGCCGCCGGGTGTTGGTGACAAGGGCGGCATAGATGCCATTCTGATTGGCGTCGCCCAGTTTTTCCAAGGCCCGTTCTGCCAGTTGGTTGAACAGATCGGGCGGCAATGCGATATCGGTGCCACGCTCGCTTTCGACCTGATAGGTGGTGAACGTATCCTCCCATTCCGGGGCAAGCTGGACCAAAGGCAATGTGCCATCCTGTCTGCGCAATTCTGCCACCAACTGAAAGCCCAGCCGCTGGCGCACATGTTCACAAATCGCCTCGGCTTGGGCGTTCTGGCCGCGCGCCTCTGCTGTTGCCTCCAGAATCAAGGGTAAATTGCGGATCGATACCTGTTCTTCCAGCAAAAGCCGTAACACCGCATGCAGCACGTCAATCGGAACCTTGTCGGGGATCAGTTCATCCAGCAATTTTCGGTTTGCCTCGGCGCGGGCAGGATCGGAAATATTGGTCATTTCGGTCAGCGTGCGGCGCAGTGATTTTAGCGTCAAAAGCCTGCTGAAGTTGGCTTTAATGGTCTCAAGAAGATGGGTCGCAAGAATTTCGGGCGGGGTCACAATTGTGACGCCTGCCAGCGCTGCGGCCTCTTGGTCCTTGCCGTGAATCCAGCGGGCAGGTGCGCCGTAAACCGGCTCGTTTGTGTCGGTGCCGGGGGGCAGGATTTCCTGATCATCCGGGGTCAGAGCCAGAACCTGATCAGGATTTAATGTCGCGCGGGCCTGTTCCACACCCTGGATGCGCAGAACATAGGTGCCGGTTGGCAATCCGGGATGATCCGTCAGCCGGATTTCCGGCAGGATCATTCCGAAAACAGTCGCAACATGGGTGCGCATTTTTGAAATACGGGCGTCTAGCCCCGTTCCGGGGTCGAGCACCATATTGACAAGATCAGGTGCAAATTCGACATGGATATCATCGAGCTCCAAAATATCGCCAAGCGATTTCTCGCGGGGCAATAGCGCCTCCGCATCGGGGTCGGGGCGGGGCTTTTCCTGGTCTCTGGCGCGCCGATACATCACAAAAGCCGCAGCACCCAAAGCCCCCCCGCCCAGCATAAACGGCAAGAACGGCAATCCCGGAAACAGGCCAAAGGCGATCATCAAGATCGCGACAGTTGCCAAAGCTGAGGGATGTTTGCCAAGCTGGCTGAACACCGCCAGATCGGTCGCGCCCTGTGTGCCACCGCGGGCCAGCAAAAGCGCCGCAGCAATCGAGATCACCACCGCCGGAATCTGCGAAACAAGCCCGTCACCGACCGTCAAAATCGCATAGGTTTCAAAGGCATCCCCCATCGGCATGCCATGCACCACCACCCCCATCACCAGACCGGCAACAAGGTTAAGCAGGGTGATCAACAGGCCCGCAATGGCATCACCTTTGACAAATTTTGAAGCCCCGTCGAGAGAACCGAAAAATGTGGTTTCCTGTTGTTCACGTTCACGCCTGTCACGGGCTTCTTGATGGGTGATCGCGCCCGCAGACATGTCGCTGTCAATCGCCATCTGTTTCCCCGGCATCCCGTCAAGGGCAAAGCGCGCACCAACCTCGGCCATGCGGGTGGCGCCTTTGTTGATGACCATGAAATTCACAATCAACAGGACGCAAAACACCACAAGGCCCAGAAAGACCGATCCGCCCATCACAAATTGTGCAAAGCTTTCAATCACATCTCCGGCGGCATCGGTGCCGGTATGGCCTTGCCCGATGATCAGTTTTGTCGAGGAAACATTGAGCGACAGTCGCAGCATCAATGAGGCCAGAAGGATGGTCGGAAAGGCAGAGAAATCCAACGGTCGTTCAATAAAAAGAGTCACGGTAAAGATCAGAATTGCCAGCGCAAAAGATGCGGCAAGCCCGGTGTCCAGCACCCAGGACGGCATCGGTAAAATCATCATCACAATCACGGCCATCAAGGCGACCGCAAGCAGGATCGTCGGGCTGAACAGCCCCTTAAGGGTCAGATTTTCCACCGTCATTCCCCGCCTTGTCTTGTGAAAATGCTACGGGCCTGTCCAAAGCCCAAAGGCACAAGGGATGCGTTTCCGGGGGATGCGTTTCCGGACCCTCGCGAAACCGGTCTGAAAAAGGGAAAATTATTACCACGCGGAGCAGGGATGTCAGCGGTATTGGTACCTGCTGGCAGCGCGGCATGGATTTCGGCATAGCGTGCAAGATAGGGGTTTGCGTATTTGGCCGTTCTGGAATGATAGGCACCTGCGGCTTTGGTCCATTCCCCCAATTCCTGATGCAATTGTGTCAAAAACTGCGCGGCATAGCGGGCATTCAGATCTGGGTCAAACATGTCTTCAATCGAATTGAAAGCATGGCCATGCCATTTGTAATTGAGTTGAAAACAGCCAATATCGAAACTGCGCGCGCCCGCCCTGAAGTGACGGAATACGAAAGCCTGGGCTTGATCCTCGGTGTCAAACCAGATTCCGCGCCCTTCCATATTCACTGTCCAGGGCCAAGGAGAAAACCCCGTCTTGCGTTGGCGTCCGGTTTCTGTCCGTGAAATCGCCCGCAAAACATCATAAGGTACTGCGCTGCGCTCTGCGGCGCGATGGGCGGCTTGATCACAGGTATCTGAAGGGTCTGTTCGGGCAGGAGCCGCAGCCGCGATGCTGAGCGTGACGATGATCCAACCAACCAAAAAAACAACAAGCTGTCGGGGGAAACTATGATCGCGTTGGGGATGCATCCTGCCTCCTGACATCACATTCTGTGATCAGAGCATATTAGAAGCGGGAAGTTTATTTTCGGTAACTCCTCTCGGAATTTCGCTTAATTCCCGAGTGGTTGTTCTTGTGGCACGCTCAGCAATGTGGATTGCAAAACCCCCGCCAAGACTTCGCGTGCCGCACGGCTTTCATCCAGAGCTGCAGTGGTGCGCGCCAACATCCCGTCCGGCGTGTCAGTGACGGGCGCGGGCTGGTCCGACAGTGTGGCGAGCGGGCCAAATACCGGGGTTTCCGGCGGGGTTAATTGGCGCCAATCGTCGGCAAGCCAGGCAGCGGCGGACGCTGCGCTAGTGTGTCCGGCCTCCTGATACAGGGCATGGGCATCGGCATGGGCGCCTGCCATCTCCTTGGCTTGAGCGCGCAGCAGCTTGGCCTCGGGCGTGTCGAGCCCGATCAATTCGGCCTGCGCATGAAAGGGTTGATCCAGCGCAAGCGCTATTCTGGCTGCCAATTCCTGCCGTGCGGGTCGTTTGGGGCGGTCTGACAGGGTGGCAATCACCTTCTGCGCCAGATCGGCAAAACCTAGCGCCAGAAGCCGCGTTGATAGGGCCATTTTATCTTCGACGGGAAGCCGCGTGAGTTCTGCTTGCTGGTGTCGAAAGAATAGGTCCAAAAACACGACATCCCCTGCTGTCGCTGTCAATTCATGCAAAAACAACGCGCGCAACGCATGGGTATCTGCGGGGGTAGCGTCACTATTCAGGGCGTTCATTGCGTCAAAAGCCTGATCGAATTGACCGGATTTGATCAACGCCAAAACATGGGTGTGACGCAAAGCGGGCCCCAATTCGGTCTCTTCCAGTTCGCGGGCATAAGCCTCGACCAATTCTGCCATCTTTGGCTCGATCGGCAGCCCCTCTTCGAGGCGTGTTGCGACAAGCGAAATCAGGGCTTCGGGGGCGAGTTCGGTGTTGTTTTCCAAAACAATTTTCAATTGATTCGTCCCAGATTCAACATCACCTTCCTTGATCGCAATTTCAGCCTGCGCAAGCCGCGCGGCATCGGGCAAAGGATGCGGCAGGCGCTCAAGATTGCGCAGTGCGGTTGCTGCGGCAGTTTCATCACCGTAAGAAAGCAACCGTTTGCTCAATTCCGGTGCAAGAAAACGCCGCAGATGGACCGGGAGCTTGTTTAACGCCAACAGTGCAGGTGCGGGCTCAAGAATGTCGGCTTTCTTGAGCTGCGGACTGGCCAGCATGGCCCAAAGCGCGACATCTGATCGGCAATCCACAAATTTTGACAGCGCCATCGGCGCATGCGCATGGCCCTGCTCCAGAATTTCAGCGATTGAAATTAGCAAATGATGATCGTTTTTCACCTGATCTGTCAGGGATAAAATTTGCTTTGCCTCGGCCCCGAACCCGAAATGGAGATACAATTTGGCAAGCTGTTCTGCCGCTTCCGGATCGAGCCGGTCAAATTCACCGAACAGCCGGTCGCGCAACGCGCCGATTTGGGTATGAAGCGGGTTGCCATCGCTCCAGCCCGCCAGATTCACGCTGTCATCGGTGGGGCAAAGCGCGCCAGACAAGGATTGCCGTGCGGTTGCGCCGGGATCACGGCCAGGTAAATCCATACTTGTGGAGATTCTCATGTTATTCAATACCCCCGGCGGCGCGTCATCTGGCAAAATGGGTGCGGCGCTGTTCCGGTTTTCCGGTTGCATGTGGCTAAGCGGCATCGCAGCGCGGGCCGGTATATTTGGCCGCGCTGTCAACACGCCGCGGGTGGCGGCTGTTCCCACTTCGCGGGCAAGCCGCTTTTGAACGTCATCTAGAACCGCCTGTTCCGCATCCGAAAGCGGCTGACGGTCGAGGGCATTTTCCTCTGCCTGATTGGACAGAGGAAAATGAAACGGAGAACGGCGATGATCCGGGGCGATCCCGCGCGGCAAGGGCAACGGCAAAATCGCGGCTTCAGACATTTTTTCAGGCGTGGCTGCGGAAATCTCAGGCGGGGCTTGTGGTCTTTTCCGGGCTTGCTTGGTGAGAAAACCGGTGGCAAGCGCCACACCCGGCGAGGCAACATCAATCACCAAAAACCTGTCCCGTGCAACAAAAGCCGAAACGCGGCATGCACAGGCAAGGGTCAGGACAAGATCGGCCGCGCCGGTTTCGGCCTTTGCGATCCGATCTTTTGGAATGAGCTTGAATATCTCTGAAATATCAAACCCTTGATCAAAGTCTAGATAAGATAGGGTCACTGAGTTCTCGATATGGGAAATCTCCCACACTGTATTGAGGGGCATTCTTGCGACCACTCTGGAAAATCCACGATGTTCGCCCGATTGCACCGCAGCCGGTTGCGCGGTTGCGGCCATTGCCAAGCCCTGCAAAATCGCAAATGCCAAACAGAATCGCAGCATCACGCCGCATCCTGTTTGATCGATTTCAGTGCCTCTTCCAGATCAGAATAGCTTGGTCGGCAATGGGATGGCGTGTTCTGCCGGCCCACTTCAATGCAGATATTGGTGGCGTGATTGTGCAGGTTGGCCACCAACACTTCGCGGATGAGTTGATAGAAGTGCGCTTCATCATCTGTTACGTCTTTGACCTTGGCGGCAAACGGACCAACCAGCCCATAGGCAAGAAAAACCCCTAAAAAGGTACCTACCAATGCGCCACCAATGAGCCCTCCGAGAATTTCTGGCGGTTGGTCAATAGAGGCCATCGTCTTGATCACGCCCAGAACCGCCGCAACAATGCCCAAAGCGGGGAGCCCGTCTGCAACGGTTTGCAAGGCATGGCTTGAATGCAATGCATGCTGGGCATTGGCTTCCATGCGTTTTTCAAGCACTTCTTCCACCTGATTGGGATCATCATAATTCATCGACGCGGATCGCATCGTGTCACAGATCAAAGCGATGGCTTCCTTATCCGTCAGAATCTTCGGATATTTCGAAAAAATGGAAGATTCATCCGGGGATTCAATATGTTCTTCGATGGCAACTGGGTTTTGCCGCGCCAGTCGGATCAATTCGAACAGCAGGCATAACAGATCGCGATAATCTTCATGTTTCCACTTGGGGCCTTTGAAAACTTTTTTCAAATCTTTCAATGTATGTTTGATGGCCGGTCCGTCATTGCTGATCAAAAAGGCGCCTGCCGCCGCGCCGCCAATCATCGTAAATTCAAAGGGCAGCGACTTCAAAATAATTCCCATCTTGCCGCCTGCCGCCAGATAGCCGCCAAAAACCATGACAAAGATGGTGATGATTCCGATGATACCAATCATAAGATGTCCGTTCCTGACCCGATGTGGCGCAGTCTCGCAAACATGGGTTAAGAAACCCTCAGTTTTGCTCAGCTTTTGGGGACATTGGAATTTCGGCCGGCGAGAATGACACTGATGGCATAGGCGGTATCCGCAGGCAGGCCCGCCATAACGGCGGCAGCGGAATCTGGACGCATCCGGGCCAGGAATCCTGCGGCGAAATCCGGCTCCATTTCGCCGAAAAGCGCAGCGGCATCTTTCGGCTTCATGTTTTCGTAAACGGCGGTCAACCGCGCGAGGTCATTTTCGGCCGCGCCATCCGCCAGGGAAAGTGTGCCCCGCAGGGTCACTTCGGCTTTTTCCAGTGCTTGAAGCCGTTGCAATATCTCCTCATCCGCGACAGCAAGCGCCTTGCTGCGCATCTCGATCTGTTTTTCCCGCTGGCTCACGCGCTTTTCCCGCTCCTGCAATGCAGTCATAAGCCGCCCGATTTCTCCGCGATCCGGTCGTTTTGACATGTCCCCGGAATGGGGCGTCATTGCGGTAGATTCTGGCAGATGGCCGGGGTTGGATTTGGCGCCTGATGTTGCTTGGGCCAGGGCAGACCCGGCGTCATTTCCAAAGCGCAAAATTGCCGATCCGACCAGGAGGACGGCAATCAACCCGATCGTGCCCCGCCCCTGTTTGCGGCGGTTTTTGTTACGTGAAAACAGTTTCATGTGATTGGCCCTTCTGAATGGCGACGCACAAACATTGGCTCACTTGGGGGGATCGGCGGTGCAGGCGCAGGTGCCGCTTTGGGGGCAGCGACCTCTGCTGTGTCTGGCGAAGACGGAAGATCGTGCAGCGCGGCCATTTGTAATTCCAACTGACGGGCGGTTTTTTCGGCCCGTTCAGAGAGTTTTTGCAACGTCTGCGCCGAATGATTGGCCGTGGCCTGCGCTGCAGTAAGGGTTTTTGTCAGGTCATCAACCTGCGCGGAAAGCACGGCAACCGCCCCACCCACACCTTTTTCAAGGTCATTGAATCGGTTCAACCTGCGCCCCAGAACAAAGCAGTAAAACCCTGCACCCAAAGCGCCGGCAGCAAGAAAAATATCAGCGACCAGATCCATTTTATCCCCTAGTTCAGAACAAATTCCATAATCAGTAAGTCATTCACCTTGTTCAGACCGGCGACCACTTGAACACGTCTGAGCATCTGCGAACGTATCCGCGTCAGGGCGGAAGGGTCTTCCAGATCACCGGGCTCAAGCGCGCGCAAATAACTGTTGAGCACATCAATCACCCTTGGCAGAAGTTTCTCGACTTCTGGCTGGGCCGCGGTCGGCACCTCAAGGCTGGCCCGAAACCGCAGATGCTGGGACTGCGCGGGCGGGCGCAATGAAATCACCAACGGATCAATCGCGACATAGGCAACATCAAAGGCAGGATCTTCGGTGGTCTCATGGTCCGAATCGACTTCATGTGTTTCGCCCGAAAGAATCATTCCTGACCATGTCGCATAAAACCCGCCGCCGCCGCCTGCGATCGCCAGCACCAGCCCGATCAGCAAGGGCATCTTTGACTTTTTCTCTGGAACGGCCGCTTCGCCGTCCTCCGTCGTTTCTGTGTCGTCCGCCATCGCGCCATCCAATCAAGTTGCAGCAGGTATAGACGGGTTGCACTAACTGAATGTTAAGTCTGATCGTTCATCTTTGATCCATCGCTTGGCAGAACGCCGGGTATGACGGAGGCTGACGTGCAGCAGTTACTCAAAGTATGGATGCAGCTTGATCTGCGTCGGCAGATCACCGTGATTCTCGCTACGGCGGCAATGTTTTTCGCGATTTTAACAATGTCGCGCATGGCCCGCGCCCCCAGTATGACACTCTTGTATGCGGGCTTGGAAAGCGGCGCGGCGGGTGACGTTGTGCGCGCTCTTGAACAGCGCGGCGTGGCGTTTGATGTGCGGGGCGGCGCGATTTTTGTGGATTCAAAAGACCGCGACCAACTGCGCCTGACCCTCGCCAGTGAAGGTTTGCCTGCCAATGGCAATCGCGGTTATGAATTGCTCGACAGTTTGACCGGCTTTGGCACGACATCCCAAATGTTTGACGCCGCCTATTGGCGCGCCAAAGAAGGCGAACTTGCCCGCACCATCGTCGCAAACCCGCAAATTTCGATGGCGCGGGTTCATATTGCCAGTACCGGATCAAATCCGTTCCAGCGCGGTGTCACGCCCAAAGCTTCGGTTTCTTTGACGCCAAATGGTGGTGGAATCACCGCACAACAGGCCAAAGCCGTTCGCTTTCTGGTGTCATCGGCGGTTGCCGGGCTGTCGCCTGATGATGTGGCCGTGATTGATGCCAATGGCACTTTGATCGGACAATCCGATGATGCCGCTCCGGCGATTGGCGGCGATGACAAGGCGCAGGTGTTACGTGACCGTGTGCAGCGTTTGCTGGAGGCGCGGGTTGGCTTTGGAAATGCCGTTGTAGAAGTCAGCGTCGACACCGAAACAGACAGTGAGGCGATTCGCGAGCGCGTGTTTGACCCAAAGGGGCGCGTTGCCATCAGCACCGATACCGAAGAACGCAACAATACCGCCAAGGATGCGCCAGGAGGGGACGTAACTGTTGCCAGCAATCTCCCCGATCAGCAAGGCGGGGCAGGTGGGCCGGGATCGTCTTCCCAGAAAAACGAAACCCGCGAGCGGATAAACTATGAGGTTTCTGAAACAGAAAGGGAAATTCTGCGGGCGCCAGGGGCGGTGAAACGGGTGACGGTGGCGGTTCTTGTGAACAGCACAACAACAACCAACGATGCCGGAGAAACGATAACCGCGCCGCGCGGGGACGCGGAACTGGCTGCGTTGAAAGAACTGGTTTCCTCTGCCGTTGGTTTTGATGCCGCACGGGGCGATATCATCACGATAAAATCGATGGTCTTGCAATCTGTCCCTCCCAGCGGCACGGGGGCAGAAAGTTCATTTCTTGGGGGGGTTGATCTGGATTTGATGTCGGCGATTCAGATGGCGATTCTTGCAATCGTAACGCTGATCCTTGGGCTTTTTGTGGTTAAGCCGGTGCTGTCGCGCGGTCAGGAATCCTCCGGCACCGGTGTACCTGCTTTGGCCGGCCCTTCTGGGTCCGCTGGGTCTGGGGCGGATTTCGAGGCGTTGAATGGGGATGTCAGCTCGGGTGCATTTGATCTTCCACCGCTGAATATGGGGTCGGGTTTTGATGATGATATGCCGTCATTTCCCGAATTGCCGACAATGGGGGGAGACAGCAATGACCCGGTTGAGCGGCTGCGCAATATGATTGGGGAACGCCAGGAGGAAACCGTGGAAATTTTGCGCAGCTGGCTTGAGGACAAGGAAGAGCGGGCGTGATGACAGTATTTGATCGTTACGACGATTTCAGCGATCTCGGCAGCCCGTCGCTTTCCCCGGACGAAGGCGGGTCTGACGCATTGGCTAACGCAAAATTGGAAGCTTTTGAAGGCGGCTATCAAGCCGGTTGGGATGACGCCACCAAGGCCCATAAAACTGACCAGCAGCGTCTTGCGGCAGATCTGGCCCAGAATTTGCAAGACATGTCTTTTACCTACCACGAAGCATTTTCGAAACTAAGCCTTGCGATGAAGCCGCTCCTGACAAAAATTGTTAGTACGATATTGCCTGGTCTCGCCAAAAAGGCACTTGCAGGGCATATCATGCAGCAGATGTCCGAGCTGATCGAGGCACAATCTGAAAATGCGATTCAAATTGCTGTCGCTCCCGAAAACCTGCCACAAATTCAGGCCCTTCTTGATCCCGAAATGCACCTGTCCTTTGACTTGACCGCAGATGCCACTCTGGTTGGCGGGCAGGTGATTGTCCGGGCGGCAAGAGGTGAACGTGAAATTGATCTCGATGCGATGCTCGTCGAGATCACAGGCGCAATGGATGCCTTTTTTGAGAACACCCAACCGGAGAGTGACCATGGATGACCCAGCCGCAGCGCCTGTACCGTCGGCGGATCCGACAAATCCCTTTACGGGCGTACCGATTGAAGTGAACGTCTGCGTAGGCAAGGCGCGGCCGTTGATCCGCGAGCTGGTCTTGCTGGGTGAAAATTCCGTTCTCACACTGGACAGCCGTGTCGACGATCCGGTGGATCTCTATGTCGGTGATCGCTTGATTGCCCGTGGCGTGCTTGAAGAAAAAGACGACGGCATCAGCGGTCAACTTTCGGTGCGCCTCACGGAAATTATTGATCTTCAAGGCCCTTCATGAAGGGCACAAACACGCGGCTCAGACCGATCATGCTGGCTTTGGTATTGGTGGTTTTGCCCCACATGCTGACGGCGCAGGATTTTTCGATTTCACTGGGCGACGAGGCTTCTTTATCTGCGCGGACAGTTCAGCTTTTTGCATTGATCACGGTGCTGAGTCTGGCGCCGGGGTTGGCCATCATGGTCACCTGTTTTCCGTTTCTGGTAACGGTTCTTTCGATCTTGCGACAGGCCATCGGACTACAGCAATCGCCGCCAAACATGCTCATCGTCAGCCTGGCGTTGTTTTTGACGTATTTCGTCATGGAACCGGTGTTCACTGAAGCATGGCAGAACGGCATCGCGCCGCTGAGCAGCGAAGAAATATCACCCGAAACAGCATTTGAACGCACAATCGAACCTTTCAGAACCTTTATGGCCGCGCGTCTGGACCGCCAAACATTTTTTTCAATGGCAGATCTGCGGCCAGATCTGGACATCAAAGAACTGACAGCCGAGGCCCCTTTGTCAGTCCTGATCCCCAGTTTTCTATTGTCTGAAATATCACGTGCGTTTCAAATCGGATTTTTAATATTCCTGCCGTTTCTGATCATTGATCTGGTGGTTGCGGCCATCCTCATGTCGATGGGCATGATGATGGTGCCACCGGCCATTGTATCCCTGCCGTTCAAACTGGCGTTTTTTGTGGTTGCCGACGGATGGAGCCTGATCGCAGCGAGCCTGGTGCGCAGCTATTTCTAAACGGCCTTCCTTTAACGTCAAAACAATCAGCAGAATCGCTTTGCCCGTTCATCTGGGCTCAATCTCTTGCGCGCATAATTTCTGGAACAAATATGGAAATTCGCATGCTGGCGACACTTGTTATTGCGCCTTTGGGCTGGGTTATGCTGTGTTTGGCGTTGAAGAATGCTTTGCCACAGGCGGAATTTGCTCTGGTATTTTCCTGCGTTGCTTATGGTGAATGTGCAGCCCTGCTTTTGAGCGAACCCAAGGCAGGGCTGCAAAGACCGTTTCAGAGAAACTTAGAAATCTTACTGGCGGGCTGGGTCTGCCTGGTTTTCGCGATGCTATTGTTTTTAGGGCTGGAGTGGCTACCGTTTTTTGCTGGTCAGCCGCTGATGGTGATTTGCCTGTTGGCCCTTGCGGTATGCATTGGGATGTTGCGGCTGATCGATCGCCATCACAGGCCCTTTCAAAGCATTCGCCCGTCGCTGGTTACATTCAGGCTTTGGTTTTGTGGCGGCATTGTTTTTATGTCGACACAGGTCATAGACCCGAGAATCGACATAGAACTGGGGCTTGTTCTATTGGCGATGGTGCTTTTGCTTTGTGTTAAATTATGTGGACACCCACACAGGCACCCAATTGGACAGACGGCATTGGGATCGGCCGGACCGGCAATGCTGCTCTTGAAATACCCTGATGTCTTGTTATTGCCGTTTCTGTTCATGGCCGAGAATTGTCTGGTTTACCTCTTTGCCCGAGGCATCAGTATCCTGCCCCAGATTATCCTTGGATTTTTGGAAACCGCTGCACAGCCAAACCTGAGTGCCGATTTTCACAAGGCCGGAGCTCAGGTTTTTTCAGCTTCGGCGGCGCGGATAAACCTTGGATTTCTATTGGTGGGTGGCGCGTCCATCCTGGCTGTGATGACAGCGGCGCCTTGGTTTTCCAGCTTCCTTGAACTGACGGAAACGGATTTACCTGCTCTGTTGAGCTGGCTTTTGATGGGACAGGCCGCTTCCGTTGTCTTTGGCGCGACGGGTTTGTTACTTTGTACCCTCGGGCACCGGCCGGTCACCCTTGTGGTTCACCTGATCGGGGTGATCGGATTTATGGGAATCCTGCTGGCACAACCGGTGTTGGGATTGCAAGATGTCGCTGCGGCCTATGTGGTTTCCCAATGGGGCGTTGCAGGGGTTAATGCTTTGCTTTTGGTACGTTATGCAGGTGTCTGGCCGGGTATCACTGCGCTGCTGTTCCGTCAGATAAGATTGTTTTGAAATGCCTCTACCTCACCACAAACTCTGCATGGAGCGCCCCTGCCGCTTTGATGCTTTTGAGGATATCGATCATATCGCGCGGTGAAACCCCAAGCGCGTTCAACCCTGAAATAACTTCGGAAAGAGAGGTGCCCGGCGGGACTTCGGCCAATCCAATACCGGGGTCCTCTTGGATCACAGCGTTGGTACGTGGCACAATAACTGTTTCACCTTGTGAAAACGGATTGGGTTGCACCACAAGAGGCTGTTCCTGAATCCGCAGAGTCAAATTTCCCTGTGACACGGCGACACGGGATATGCGCACTTCGGCACCCATCACAATGGTGCCAGAGCGTTGATCAACCACAACCCTTGCCTTGCTTTCGGGCTCTACCTCGATGTTTTCAATGCGGCTCAAAACATGCGCAACAGAGGGCAGCCGCGCCGCTGGCACATCGAGCTGAACCGTCCCACTGTCCAGCATCAGTGCCACACGGCGCCCGAAATTGCGGTTGATGGCCCGTTCGATACGGCCTGCGGTGGTGAAATCCGCGTCCCGCAGGGCCAGTCGCAGATCATCAAGTGAAGAAAGTTGAAATTCAATTTCGCGTTCGACGCGCGCGCCAGAGGGGATTACCCCGGAGGTTGGCACACCCTGTGTGACGCTACCTGCATCGCCTTGGGCAACGGCCCCTCCGGCAATGATGGTGCCCTGTGCCACGGCATAAATTTGGCCATCAGCCGCATTCATTGGCGTCATGATCAATGTGCCCCCCATCAGGCTTTTGGCATCGCCAATCGCGGAGACCGTGACATCAATCTGCCCTCCGGCACGGGAAAAAGCCGGCAAAGTCGCAGTCACCAGCACAGCCGCAACGTTTTTGGGGCGGAATTGTTCACCGGTGACATTCACACCGAGGCGTTCAAGGATATTTGTCATGATATCTTCGGTAAAGGGCGCATTGCGCAACCCGTCACCGCTGCCATTCAATCCGACCACCAGGCCATATCCAACAAGGTCATTGCCGCGCACACCATCAAATTCGACCAGATCTTTGATCCGGACGGCACCGGCGTTCACCAGGGTGGCCCAGCTGAAAAAGGCGCAGCAAAATGCGATCAGGATTCTCACAGGAAATTCACCAGAGACAATTGTGACATGCGCACGGTAACCGCATAAAGGCTTTGCAATTGAAATTGAGCATCTTCCAATTTGGTTGCCGTTTCAAACGGGTCAACTTCCAGAAGCGCAGCTTTGGCAAAGTTCAGGCTGGTTGCCTCAGCGGCATTCCGTGTGGCAATCGTATCTACCCGCGCTTCGACAAAGCCGACATTTGCACGCAGAGAGGTCAGGCGGTCCTGCGTGGCCAGCATTTGTTGACCGACATCAAGAAACAAGGCGGCCTGCGCTGGCGGTGCCAATGCAAAGGCCGGATCATCCGCCAAAGCCGCCACAGATGTCAGCATCAGGCTGCGTTTCAAATCCGGATCGGTGGCACGAATATCCAGGCTGACATTTTCGTTCTGCGCCAGCGCAAAGGACGCCAGCGCATTGTCTGACCCTTGATAGATGACCGCGTCAAACCCGGCAGGGTCATCAAACCAGGCCTGCGCAGTGGCGAGCATATCTGCGGGGGTTACTGCCCCCACCATCGCGGCACTCAGCGCGCCCAGCAATGCGTCTGTATCTGCCACTGCGGGTCTGTCGGTGGCGGCACCTGAAAAAAGATGCCTGCCAGACACATTGGTGTTCAGCCGCCCGATCAGCGAGGACAGCGCATTGCGGGCCTCACTTGTGACATCGCCCGCCGTGACCCCAACCGCGCTGGTGCCTGCGGTGATCAGGCTGCCGGACATGCCCTCGGTGATGTCTGACATCTGTTCGAGGGTGGCCTGCAGTGCTGTGGTGAAATGGCTGGCTTCGCTGGTGGCAATTTCATAGCCGGATAGGATTTCCATTTTCCGTTCGATATCTGAAAGATAACTGAAATTTCCCGCCAAAACCTGCCGCACATCGGCGACCTGCCCGCTGGCCAATTCAGTGGTCAAACGGGTGATGTCTTGTTTCAACGCGGTATTGCGGCTGCGCAGCATGTAGGATTGCGCGAGATCACCCAATGTTGTGCCGGTCATCGTCAAATCCTCATGATCATTTGCAACATTTCATCTACTGTTTGGATGACCCTGGCATTGGCGGCATAGGCTTGTTCCACCAGCATCAACCGCTGAATCTCATCGTCACTGTCCACGCCGTCAGCCAGTAACCGTGTCGTCAATTCCGTTAATCGGGTTGCGGCATAGGTCAGCGATTGTTCGGCAACATTGCGGTTTCCGGCAATGTCAGATGCCAAAGTCGTTGCAAGGTTCAATGCGGAAAACGCGCCACCGCCAAAGCTGCCGCTTGCGGGGGTACGGCTGGCGTTCAACGCGGTGGTCAAATCCTGCAGCAAGCGGGCATCCCCTACATCCCCTTGTGCCGCGGCATTGACCCCATCACGCAGCCGCCAGGCCGCGCCACCCTGTTCGGGGTCAACCGCGGCATTGATTTGCAAGCGATCCGAGAGGCCGATTTCATCCAGCGGGTCAAACGCCCCCCCTGCGTCTGTGAAAATACCTGCGTCACCGGGGGCCAATGTCGGGTCTACAGAAGGGTCTTGAAAGCGTTCGACCAGATCCCGCGCCAGGGCATCAATCTGGGTTTGGGCCGCAACGCCGCTTTCATCGCGGATTTCAAATTGTGCGCCCAGCACCCCACCGCGCAGGGCGCCTTTTTCAGAATCGGTGCGTACAAGCACATCATTGATTGTCAGGCCCGACAGGGTGCCGCCGGACAGGGACATATAGGGTGTAACCAGGTTCGAGGCGGTAAAGCCCAAGGTCGCGGGGGTGCCATCCAGCAACACGGCGCCGCCGACAGAATATAGGGCAACCTGTCCATTGCTGCGTGGCGCTTCGCGGACCGGCACCAATTCGGCGATCCGGTCTACCACCTGTTGGCGCAGGTCTTGCAACGATGAAATGTCGCCTCCCTGGACCTGAAGCGCGGTAATCTGGCTGTTCAGCGCCGCCACCTGTGACAGCGCGCTGTTCATTTCCGCGACCTGTGCCTTGATTGTCCGGTCCGCTGTGGTTCTGGCATCCTGAATGCCGCTTGAAGCGTTATTCAATGCCAGAGTGACACCGCGTGCGCTGGCCACGGCGTTGTTCAATCGTTCGGGCGCATCCGGACGACTGGCAGCGGTGATCAGATCGTTTTCAAATCCGGCCAGCTGCGCAGTCAGCGCGCGGGGATTGTCCGGGGTGCCGATCAGGTTTTCGATCCGGGCAAGGAAATCTGCCGCAATGTGCGCCTGTCCCTGTTCGGCATGGGCAAGGCGACGATCGGCAACAAGGCCGGGATCCACCATGCGGGTGATGCCATTCACCCGTACCCCGCCAAAATCACCGATGTTCGAGGATGACAGCGACAGCACCCGCCGGCCATAGCCCGGTGTCAGGGCGTTTGAAATATTGGACGAGATGATCTCGGCCCCGCGCCCCGCGGCACGCAGGCCGGTCATGGCATTGTTTAGCGCCCCGGTAACACTCATGATTTTACTCCTTTGGCTGCATCAGCCCTGTCAGGATCAGCGTTTGATATTCGTGGTTTCCTGCAGCATCTCGTCAACGGTCTGGATCACTTTGGCGTTGGAGGAATAGGCGCGCTGGGTCTGGATCATCGAGGTCAATTCACCGGCAACATCGGTGGCGGATTCTTCCAGGGCAAAGGCCAGAACATCCCCTGTGGGCCCGTCACTGGCATCCCAGAGAAAGAAAGAGCCACTGTCCACCGAAGGTTGATAGGTCTGGTGATCCAGCGCAACCATGCCGTTGGGATTGGGCAGATCAACCAGCGGCACCTGATAGATACGGCGGGTGATTCCGGTGTCAAAATAGGCATAGACATAGCCGTTCGCATCCACCTCAACCGAGGTCATATTGCCCACCGGTGACCCATCTTTGGCAATTGAAACAGGGGCGAAATTATCGGAGAGCTGGGTAATGCCGTCGCTTTCGCCAATTTCACCGATGTCGATTTCAATCGGGCCACCCGCGACATTCACAATCAGCGTGCCGGTCAGCGGATCATAAGCCCCGCCCGTGACCGTGGCAACACTGGCCAATGTGCCGCCGGATGTCCTGTCGTCATTAAAGGTGAAAGTATATTCGCCAATGGTTGTCAGCGGATCCACAGAATCGGTTAAGGTCATGGTCCATTCATTCGATGATCCGGATGCCGGCACCGTTGGCGTGAAAGTGATGTTGACACTTTCTGACGTGCCGAGGTTGCCGTAATATTCAACGGAAAGCTGCTGGGTGTCGCCACTTGCGCCCGCTTCGGTTTCCGTTGCGGGCAGGTTGATGCCCAGGGTCATGCTGGTGGTTGGTTCCCCCGAGAACAGGTTGACGTTGATCTGCACCGGTTCCAGCCCGTCAGCGGTGTCGCGCGGATAGGTCGGGATCGATCCGTCCGGCAATGCGGGCCATCCCAGTAGAACCAGACCGGATTGGGTGCGTAGATACCCTTCGGCATCGGTACGGAACGACCCCGTGGTGGTCAGGAACAGCGATGTATCGCCATTGGCCACCTCGACCTCGGTGGCCTGGGCAACCGGTAAAAAACCGCGCCCCCGAATCGCCAGATCCGTGGCGTTATTGGTACTGACCAGCGGCCCGCGCTGGTCGATCAGGCGCTGTGTATTGGCCCGTACCCCGCCCGCAGAATAGGTGCCGCCCCGCGAAGCCACCACCAGCGATTCAAAATCCGTCTGAACCCGCTTATAGCCGTAAGTCGATGAATTCGCGATATTGTCAGAGATCGAGGCAAGCCGTGTTGCATTGGCAAACAACCCCGCCACACCTGCGTTCAACGAAGAAGAAATAGTCATGAAAGCGCCTTTCTGCGATACCAGTCAACCTTGCCTCAACCCATAGCCGCTGGGGGCTTAAGGTCCGGCTAACAGATAAAATGCGCCACATTCATATGTGTTGCGCGGTCAATTCCGTTTGGTGTCACGCAGCAAGATCACCTCAACACGGTTGTTGCGCCGTGCCATCGGATTGCGCAGGGCCGGGTCGCGGTCTGCATATCCGGTCACACGATGTATCCGCTTCGGGGCAATGCTGGCATCCTGCAACAACAGCCGCATTTGATCGGCGCGCCGTGCCGACAGCCCCCAGACCGCACTATGGGCCAGCACCACAGGTTCGGCGCGCACATGCCCGCCCACGGCGATGGCATTGGTGACGGTCTTGGCCATTTCGGCAACCACCGCCGTCAGGTCGCGCAACAATTGTGTCGGCCGATCGGTGCCGTCATCAAACAGATAGACATCATCCAGTTCGAAAAGTTCGATCACCAGGCCCTCGTCAGTGATGCGGGTCACGATATGTTTGAGCGCGTTTTCCATCACCATGGTTTCGCCCCCACGCCCCATCAACAGGGCTTCGAGGGCTTCGAATTTTTCTTCTTCGGCCTCTTCGGCGCTGTCGGATGTGCCACTGGAACCGCGCGCCTTGTCCTCCAGCGAGGAATGCGGCGCGGTTGCCCCGGTGCCATTTTTGGGCAGGGTCATTTCGGAAAATATGCTTTCACCGCCAAAGGCCCCATTGCCGCCCCCCGACACCCGATTGATCGGAATTGTCGGAGAAAAATAATCGGCAATGCCTTTGCGTTGTTGTTCCGTTGTCGCATTCAGCAGCCACATCAACATGAAAAACGCCATCATCGCGGTCACGAAATCCGCGTAGGCAACCTTCCAGGCACCGCCATGGTGCCCGCCACCTTTGATGACTTTTTTCTTCTTGATGATAACTGGTGCGACCGTTGCTTGCGCAGTCATCTCCACCACCTCTTTTCACCCAAGGCCTGATGTAAGGGGCGGGGCTTACTGCCCGCTTAACAATTCCAATTGTCGGGATTAACCGCGCCCCCTTGCACTTGGCCGCAACTTGACGCCAGATGCCCAAAACGGAGCCCCCATGCAGCACAGTGAAACCGACAGCAGCTATTCATGGTTCCGGCTTGTCCTGACGTTACTGGTGGCAACCATTGCCAATGCGGGCATGTGGGCGATCATTGTGATCATGCCTGCGGTAGAGGCCGAATTTGGCACCACCCGCGCCGAGGCGTCCTTGCCCTATACATTGACGATGGTGGGGTTTGCGCTGGGCAATTTCCTGTTGGGCCGTGCGGTGGACCGGTTCGGCGTGACCATATCACTGATCCTGTCGGCGCTGACGGTGGTGCTGGGTCTGATGCTGGCGATCCTGTCACAGTCGATTGCGATGTTGTCTTTGGCACAGTTGGTGATCGGCTTTGCTTCGGCGATCGGCTTCGGGCCGTTGATTGCCGATATTTCCCATTGGTTTGTCCGCAGGCGCGGCATTGCCGTGGCGCTGGTGGCCAGCGGCAATTACCTGAGCGGGGCAATCTGGCCGATGCTGCTGGCTGGGGTCTTGCAAGACAGCGGCTGGCGGGCGGTCTATCAGGTAATGGCGGTTGCAACGCTGGTCGGGGTGATCCCGCTGTCACTGGCGCTGCGCCGTCAGGTTTCCCAAGCCGCCCATGAGGCCGCGCATCTGGCCTCGAGCCTGAATGCACAATCCTCGGGCCTCAGCCCGCGCAGCTTGCAATATCTGCTGGGTCTGGCGGGGATCGGATGCTGCGTGGCGATGTCGATGCCGCAGGTCCATATCGTTTCTTTCTGTGTCGATCTGGGCTTTGGTCCGGCGGTGGGCGCGGAAATGCTGTCCCTGATGCTGATGGGCGGGGTCGGATCGCGCATCGTTTCAGGGCTGCTGGCCGATAGGCTGGGCGGGGTGCGGACCTTGCTGATCGGGTCCACATTGCAATGTCTGGCGCTGTTTTTGTATCTGCCTGCGGGGGGGATGGTGTCGCTTTATGTGGTGTCTTTGGTGTTTGGCCTGTCTCAGGGCGGGATTGTGCCCAGCTATGCCTTGATCGTGCGCGAATACATGCCCGCCCGCGAGGCCGGCGGACGTGTGGGGTTTGTGATGATGGCCACGATATTGGGCATGGCGCTGGGGGGCTGGCTGTCGGGGCAGATTTACGACCTCAGCGGGTCTTACCATCTGGCCTTTATCAACGGGATTTTGTGGAATGGCATGAACATCGCGATCATGATTTGGCTGTGGCTGCGCAGCAAGCCCCGCGCCCCGCGTAACATGGTGACGGCCTAGCGCAATTCACCGCGTTCCTGCGCCAGACGGATCTGTTTCTGGCGTTCGCGGAACCGCTGTTTGTCCCACGCACTCGTAGAGTCACAGCACTTGTGACAGCTCACACCTTCTTCAAATTCGGGGCGGTCCCGGTCTTGGGGCAGGATCGGCTGGCGACAGCCGTGGCATAGAACATGCGGCCCTTCGACCAAGCCATGCCCGACACTCACACGGTTATCGAACACGAAACATTCACCGTCCCATGTGCTGTTTTCCTGCGGTACGTCTTCGAGGTATTTCAAAATCCCGCCCTTAAGGTGATAGACGTCCTCTACCCCTTGGCCCAACAGGTAATTGGTTGATTTTTCACAGCGGATGCCGCCCGTGCAAAACATCGCCACTTTCTTGTTGTGAAAGCGGTGCTTGTTGGCTTCCCACCATGCCGGGAACTCGCCGAATGTCTTGGTTTCCGGATCAATCGCGCCCGCAAAGGTGCCGATGGCGACCTCGTAATCATTGCGTGTGTCGATCACCGCCACATCGGGGCTTTGGATCAGTGCGTTCCAGTCTTGCGGGGTCACGTAATGGCCGACCCGCGCCTTGGGATCGACATCGGGCTGACCCATGGTGACGATCTCTTTTTTCAGACGTACCTTCATCTTGCCAAAAGGCGCGCGGTCGCTGGTGGCTTCTTTCCACTCCAGATCGGCACAGCCCTGCAGGGATTTCAAATGCGCCAATACCGCATCAATCCCCGCCCTTGGTCCCGCGATGGTGCCATTGACCCCCTCACGCGCCAGCAACAGCGATCCAGAGACATTCTGCGCCAGACAAAGATCCAGCAACGCGGGTTTGAGCGCGGCCGGATCGTCAAAGCGGGTAAAGTGGTAAAGCGCGGCAATAATATACATGGCGTGCAAATACGGCTTTGGGGGGCTGTTCTGCAAGAGGGCGCTGGTCTAAATTCCCTGCAAACACTGCCAAAACCCAAAGGAACCCGCCATGAAAGCCCTGATCGTCATTGACCAGCAGAACGATTTTTGCCCCGGTGGTGCATTGGCGGTGCCCCAGGGCGATGTGATCGTGCAGGGGATCAACACCCTGATGAAAGATTTTGACGCGGTGATTCTGACCCAGGACTGGCATCCGGCGGGGCATTCTTCCTTTGCCTCCAGCCATGCGGGTAAGGGCGAATATGACATGATCGACATGCCTTACGGCCCTCAGGTGCTCTGGCCTGATCATTGTATTCAAGGCAGTATCGGCGCCAAGTTTCATATGGAGCTGCAGCAGGACCGCGCCGATCTGATCATTCGCAAAGGCTATAACCCCGCCATCGACAGCTATTCCGGGTTTTTCGAAAATGATCACAGCACCGCCACAGGGCTGGACGGCTATCTGCGCAGCCGTGGTATTTCACAGATGACACTGGTGGGGCTGGCGCTGGACTTCTGCGTGAATTTCTCGGCGGTGGATGCGGCCAATCTGGGGTATGATGTGACGGTGCGGCAGGATTTGTGCCGCGCGATAGATCTGAACGGATCACTGGCGGCTGCGCTTGACGGGATGCAGGCGGCCGGGGTGACACTGGCCTAGAACGCGGGCGTTAAAGCCCTTCGAAAATCGGCTTGCCGCGTGCAATCACCCCTTTGACCAGTTTAAGCCCCTTGGTCTGCTCATGGCGGTCGCCAAAACGGTCATTTGACACCACTGGCAGCCCCTGTTCGCGGGCAAATTTCAGAATAAACGCATCCGCCTCGGTCTTGGCGGGGCAGACCATGACCTGAGTTTGCGGCAGGCCCAATGCCTTGGCAAAGCTGTTTTCGTTCAGGGACTTGTCCTTTAGGTGATGGCGCGAAGAGGCATCCAGAAACACCACGGGCGCATAGCCACGGCGGGACAGGTCATCCACCACGACCCGCAGCGTGGATAAATCGGCGGCCTCGCCATCCCAATACATCACATTGGTGCCATCAATCACGATTTCATTCAGATCCTGCGCTGCGGCTTTTACGCGGGGGGCCAAAGGGGGGGATGCCGCAACCACAGCGGGCCTACGGCCCAGACGCGCCCCGATGGCCAGCACCAGAACAAACAGCACCGCCACCACCCAATAGGTCAGGTTCGGCCCCTGTACCGGATAATATTGCGCCAGATAGGCCCCGAAACCCGCGCTTGCCAGCAGGGTGATCAGGCCAAAGCGCGCCAGACAGGCAAAATAGCCCACAAAGGCAAGGACCACGGTCAACAGACGGATGATATCAAAGTGGTCCATGATCTTTTGCTTTCAATGTTCTGTATTCGGTCTACGGGGTGAAACGGGTACAGTTAAAATCTGGTGCAGATAACACTCAGGGTTGAACATCTGCAACCAAACCACGGCAATAAAATGACGGTACGGGCATTGAATCCCCCCAGCACAACGCCAAAAATCCAGGATCTACTGTGGCTTGCCAGTTCCGCGCGGCTTTGATTTAACCCCCTAAACTTTTGTCGGAGCCTGTCATGGTCGATCTTGCTACCCGCGTCTGGAACCATAAATGGAAGATTGATCCGATTGTGCGGTCTTTGATCGATACAGATTTCTATAAGCTGCTGATGTGCCAGTCGATTTTCCGCAACAAACCCGACACTCAAGTCACCTTCAGCCTGATCAACCGGTCCAAACATGTGCCCTTGGCCACGCTGATCGACGAAAGCGAATTGCGCGAACAATTGGATCATGTACGTACCCTGTCACTTAGCCGTGGCGAAAGCACATGGCTGCGCGGCAATACCTTTTACGGCAAACGCCAGATGTTCCGCCCTGATTTCATGGAATGGTTCGAGGGGCTGCGCCTGCCGCCCTATCATCTGGAACGGCGTGGCGATCAATATGAACTGACCTTCGAAGGCAAATGGCACGAGGTCATGCTGTGGGAAATTCCAGCACTTGCGATCCTGATGGAATTGCGGGGCCGTGCGGTGCTGGATCAGATGGGCAAATTCGAATTGCAGATCCTCTATGCCCGCGCCATGACCCGCGTGTGGGAAAAAATCGAAGCCCTGCGCGAGATTCCGGATCTGTCGATTGCCGATTTCGGCACACGGCGGCGGCATTCCTATCTCTGGCAGGACTGGTGTGTGCAGGCCATGCACGAAGGACTGGGCAGCGCCTTTACCGGCACGTCGAACTGTAAAATCGCCAAAAGCCGCGAGGTCGAGGCAATCGGCACCAATGCCCATGAATTGCCGATGGTCTATGCCGCACTGGCGCCGGATGATGCCGCACTGGCCCGCGCCCCCTATGAGGTTCTGTCGGATTGGCATGATGAACATGACGGCAATCTGCGCATCATCCTGCCCGATACCTATGGCACCAAAGGCTTTCTTGATGCTGCCCCCGATTGGCTGGCGGGCTGGACCGGTATGCGCATCGACAGTGGCGATCCGGCCACCGCCGCCCAGATTGCGATTGACTGGTGGACATCACGCGGCGAAGACCCGCGCGAAAAGCGGGTGATCTTTAGTGATGGTCTGGACGTGGACAAAATCCGCAGCCTGCACGGGCAATTTTCCGACAAGCTCAAGGTCTCATTTGGCTGGGGCACATTGTTGACCAATGATTTCCGCGGCTTGGTCCCCGATGACGCGCTGGCGCCGTTTTCGCTGGTTTGCAAGGCCGTGTCGGCCAATGGCCACCCCACGGTGAAACTGTCGGATAACCCGAACAAGGCGATGGGACCGCAAGACCAGATCAGCCGCTATAAACGGGTGTTCGGCGTGGGGGATCAGACGGCAGAAGAGGTGTTGGTGTAAGCGGTTAGCGGTCAGGACCGCCGCAACCGCCGTTCGCGCCAGATGATCAACAGCCCGCCCAGCACGATCAGTACCGCCCCGGGAAACAGCTCGCTCCAGGGGGCTTCGTCAAAGAAAATCCAGCCAAACACAAAGGCGATGGGAATGCCGAAATAGCTGAACGGGGCCAGATCGCTTTGTTCGGCCATCCGGTAGGCGGCGATCAACAGCAAAACCGCGATACCGCCAAAGGCGCCCATCGCGCCGATCCACAACAAATCGCTGGGCGCGTGTAGCGGCGCAAAACCGGTGGTGAAAACCGCCAAAAGCAACGCCCCAACCGCGGCAATCGCGGATGAATACAGGTTGATCAATGCGGTGGGCACTTCGGTATCCATCATCCGTGCGGTTACGCCGGTCAACGCATAACAAACCGCCGCCGCCAAGGGCAGCAGCGCCGCAAGGCTGAAGGTATCGCGCCCCGGCCCCACCACCAACATGACCCCGACAAAACCGATCAGCACCGCCGCCCAACGGACCGGGCCTACCTTTTCCCCCAACAATACCGCCGCCAAAGCCACCATAAACAGCGCATTTGCATAGGTGATGGTCGATGCCGTGGCAAAGCTGAGCAAACCCAGCGAAAGATAAAAGAAATACTGCGCAAAGGTCAGGATCGCCCCGCGTGCAAAGGCCAGTTTCCATTGACGTACGCGCAAAATGCGGCCGCTTTGATGCCAGCCCCGCGAGGACCACAGGGCAATCCCCGCCGGAATCAAGCCAAACAGATTGCGATAGGCCGACAGTTCCGCCGCGCCATAATCGGTGGACAGATGTTTGATGATCAACCCCATTGAATCAAACAACACCAGCGCCAACAAGGAATAGAGAATCGCATGAGTGGTTCGATTGATCGGCATGAAGGCTCCGGATTGCGGCGCGATTCGGGGGAGGGATGAACGCACCTGTGCGGATTTATCTGCGCAAAGACCAAGCATGACCAGCAAAGATCGCATTCGGCGCTTTGCTGGTCGCAAATCAATCTTGCCTTTGAGGCGGCCAGATGCGACATTTGCCTTGCTTGGTGTTCCGCAAAGCGCCCTTGGGTGTGGAACCGAACAGGGAATTCAGTAACGGCTGCCATCTGGCCGCCCGAAGCCGAAGCCGCCCCCGCGACTGTAAGCGGTGAGCCTACGCCCGATATGCCACTTGTCATCTGACAGGGAAGGCGGGCAAGGGCCACGACCCGCGAGCCAGGAGACCTGCCAGGCACATGAAACGCAATATGCCGTCGGGTGTGACGGTAAGGAGATAGAAAAGATGACAACAACCACCAAGACACGCGTCCTCAGCACGTCCCGTATCATGCCAGCGGTTTTCACCGTGGCGCTGGGTCTGGCCCTGATCACGCTCACCGGCCATGTTCAGGCTGCAGCTTTGCATGACGCGGCACATGATGTGCGTCACGCCACCGGCTTTCCCTGCCACTAACGCCGTCGCGTTCAGGTTTCTTGCGGTGTCACCCTTTGGGGTGATGCGCCTTTGACGGCACCCGCAGGTCTATTTTCCCTCACGCGGGGGTCTTGGCGTTTCCGCTTTGATTTTGCCCTTGGCAGCGGTCGATGATCGGCTGCTTCTTTGCGTTCTGATGCCGTGTTCCACACCCCCGCTCTGCGCGATCGCGCGGCAGTTCAGGATATGGATTCCATGTTTTCTCGTTTTCTCATCAGTGCCGTTTTTGCCGGTGCATGTGCTGGTTTGTTGACCGGTATTCTACAACTTGTCTTTGTGCAGCCTGTGCTGCTGCACGCCGAACTTTATGAAACCGGTGCCTTGGTGCATTTCGGGGCCGAAGCGGTTTCGGCGCATCCCGAATTGCCCGGTTTTGATCTTGTGCGTGACGGGCTGAGCCTGATTTTCACCATGCTGACCTATACCGGATATGCATTGATCATGATCGGCGCCATGAGCATCGCCGAAGAACGCGGCGCGCCGATCTCTGCCCGTTGGGGGATCTTGTGGGGGATTGCCGGATTTGTCGCTTTCCACCTAGCCCCCGGTTTCACACTGGCCCCCGAAGTGCCCGGCGTGGCGGCGGCAGATGTCGGCGCGCGTCAGGTCTGGTGGTTTGCCACCGCAGCGGCGGCGGCGGTGGCGCTGTGGTTGATCGGATTCGGCCGCTCTCCTGTTGCCATCGCCATTGCTGTGGTGCTGTTGGCTGCCCCGCATCTGATTGGCGCACCGGAACCGGATAGCTTTAGCGGCCCGGTGCCGACCGAAATCGGCGCGCTGTTTGCCGCCCGCGCTTTGGGGGTCGGCATGGCCGCTTGGGTGATGCTGGGCGCATGCGCGGGCTATTTCTGGCAAAGCGAAGGCGCACGGGTATGACCCGGACACTGGCGCTTTTTGTAATCGGGATCGTGTTTGGCGGTGGTCTGGGCTTTGCCATTGCGGCCGGCAACGGCATCACTTTTGACGGACATGATCATGGCGATCCTGCGGCCCATGGTGGCCCAGCAATGGATCACACGGCAATGGGGCATGAAACAGCGGATCATGAAATGAACCATGACACCCCGGTTGATCTGCCTGCCACCGATGCGCCCGAGGTCACAATGGTGCTGACGCCCGATCCGATGGCGGGGTATAACCTGCATATCCTGACCCGCAATTTTGCCTTTGCACCCGAACAGGCCAGCCTTGCCCATGTGGCAGGGCAGGGCCATGCCCATGTCTATATCAACGGTGAAAAGCTGGGCCGCGTCTATGGCCCTTGGCTGCATATCGCCCGGCTGCCCAAAGGCGAAGTCACGCTTGTGGTCACGCTCAACAGCAACGATCACCGCCCGCTGGCGGTGGACGGCAATGTAATTTCCGCCAGCACCACGCTGACGGTGGACTAGGGGCCGCTTGCCCCGATCACATCGCTGGGCTAGGCCAACAGCCAGCCCAGCGGTTTTTGAAAGGTCTCTGTTGTGACCACTACCTTACACGTTTGCACCACCTGCCGCGCCGGTGAAGTGCTGGAAGAAGACGCCCCGCGCCCCGGGGCGCAATTGCACATGGCCCTGACCGCCGCTGGCGCGCCCGAAGGCGTGCGCATTGTTGCGGTTGAATGCCTCTCGGCCTGTTCCCAAGGCGCTGCGGTGGCCCTGTCCGAAGACGGCAAATGGAGCTATGTCTATGGCCGCCTCAGCAAAGACGACGCCGCAGACATCCTTGCCGGTGCTGCTGCCTATGCGGCGACCAGCGATGGCCTTGTGCCGTGGCGCGAACGCCCCGTAATTTTCCGCAAACAAAGCCTTGCGCGCATTCCCCCTCTGACCCTCCCCGAGGAGCCTTGAACATGAACGATCTGAACAAAATCCCCGTGACCGTGATCACCGGTTTCCTTGGCGCGGGTAAAACCACGCTAATCCGGCATTTGATGACCAATGCGGGCGGTCGCCGCCTTGCGGTGCTGGTCAATGAATTCGGCACCGTAGGGGTGGATGGGGACATTCTGAAATCCTGTGCGATCCCTGATTGCCCTGCCGAAAACATCGTGGAACTGGCCAATGGCTGTATCTGCTGCACCGTCGCCGATGATTTCATCCCGACGATTGAGGCGCTGATGGCGCTGCCGACACGCCCCGATCACATCTTGATCGAAACCTCGGGTCTGGCGCTGCCGAAACCGCTGCTCAAGGCGTTTGACTGGCCTGCGATCCGGTCCAAAATCACCGTGGACGGGGTGATCGCGCTGGCCGATGCCGAAGCCGTGGCCGCAGGCCGGTTCGCACCAGATGAACATGCGGTTGATGAACAGCGCAAGGCGGATGAATCCATTGATCACGAGACCCCGCTTTCCGAAGTCTTTGAGGATCAGATTTCCTGTGCCGACATTATCCTGATGTCCAAGGCCGATCTGGCAGGCGAGGCCGGTCTGGCCAAGGCCCGCGCCGTGATTGAGGCCGAAAGCCCGCGCAAAATCCCGATCATTGCCATGAGCGAAGGCGTGATCGACCCCAATATCGTCCTGGGCCTGAATGCCAAAGCCGAAGACGATCTGGCCGCGCGCCCCTCGCATCACGATGGCCATGACGATCACGAACATGATGATTTCGAAACCATCGTTGTGCCAATGCCCGAGGTCGATGACGTGAATGCACTGGTTGCCGCGATTGAACGGCTGGCCAATGAACAACACATCCTGCGCGTCAAAGGCTATGTTGCGGTGAGCGGTAAACCGATGCGTCTGCTGGTACAGGCAGTCGGGGCGCGGGTGCGTCAGCAATTTGACCGCCCTTGGGGCAGCGAGACACGCCAAGGCCATCTGGTGGTCATTGCCGAACATGATCACATCAATACCGCCGCGATCCGCGACGTCTTGGGGGCCTGATCCATGCATGTGGTCTTCCGCGAAAGCCATGGGCTGGAGGATACGGAAACACCGTTTGATCCGGGGCAAACCCCTGCGGATCTGGTGGTGCTTTCGTTTTCGGACAGTGATCTTGGGGCTTTTGCGGCAGGCTGGCATCGCGGCGGCGGCGTTGAGGGTAAATTGCCGACATTGCGCCTGTGCAATCTGGTGGCTTTGCGCCATCCGGCTTCGGTCGACAATTACCTGGAACAGACATTAACCGGGGCCAAAGGCATCTTGATCCGCCTGATCGGTGGCGAAAATTACTGGCCCTATGGCATCCTGCAGCTACAGGATTTTGCCCGCCGCAACGGCACTGCCCTGGCGGTCCTGCCTGCGGATGGCCGTGAAGATCCGGCGCTGGATGCCCATTCAACATTGCCGGTTTCGACCCTGCGCCGCCTGTCGCATCTCTGTGATACGGGGGGCGCGGTTGCCGCCCAAGCGGCGCTGGCGCAGCTGGCGCTTGCTGCCGGATTTTATGCGGGGCCGGTCAAAGGCAGCAAGACCGTGCCTGCCTGTGGTGCCTATGATCCCGAACTGGGCGTCATCGCCTTGCCCGATCTGCAAGGTGACGTGGTGGCGATCACGTTTTATCGCAGCTATCTGACCGCCGCCGATACCGCACCGATTGATCACATGATTGATGAATTGCGCAGCCGTGGCTTTGCGCCTGTGGCGCTGTTTGTCCCGTCTTTGAAAGACACCGGCGGGCGGGCGTTTCTCGAAGATGCCCTGGCGCGGCTTGCGCCCTGCGCGATCCTCAACGCCACCGCATTTTCGGGGCGCGGGCAGGATGGCACAACGCCGCTGGATGCCTGCGGTTGTCCGGTGTTTCAGGTCGCCCTTTCCACCGCACGCCAAAAAGACTGGGCCGAATCCGAACGCGGATTATCCCCTGCCGATCTGGCGATGCATGTGGTGCTGCCCGAAGTCGATGGCCGGATTTTCGCGGGCGTGGTCAGCTTTAAAGCGCCGGACAAAAAAGACCCGCATCTGCAATATGCCCGCTTTGCCCACCGCGCTGACAGTGATCGCATCCGCGCTGTCGTGAACCGTCTGGCAGGCTGGCACGCCTTGGCCCGCACCCCGCGCGCGGTCCGAAAACTGGCGCTGGTGCTTTCCACCTATCCGGGACGGTCGGATCAGATTGCCCATGCAGTTGGCCTTGATGCGCTGGCCTCGACCGAGGCGATGTTACCCACTTTGGCAGCGGCCGGATATGCGGTGACCCCAGCCAGCGGATTCGGCAAAACCTTGACACAACAGGCCCTTGCGTGGCCGCTGGAGGCCTATCTCGATGCTTTGGCACAATTGCCGCACGCCCTGCGCGATGATCTGACAACCGCCTGGGGCAGGGCGCAAGACGACCCGCTGTTCCATGACGGCGCGTTTCACTTTTCGGCGCAATCCTGCGGCAATGCCCTGATTGCCCTGCAGCCCGAACGCGGCGCAATTTCGGCCCGCGACAGCGAATATCACGATCTGGCCCGCGTACCGCGCCATTCCTATGTGGCGTTTTACCTGTGGCTACGGGCGCAGGGCATGCATGCCCTGGTGCATATCGGGGCGCATGGCACGCTGGAATGGCTGCCGGGCAAGGCGGTGGCGCTGTCTGATGCCTGCTGGCCCGAAGCCCTGACCGGTGCTGTGCCGGTGATCTATCCGTTTATTGTCAATGATCCCGGCGAGGCCGCACAGGCCAAACGCCGCATCGGGGCCGTGACCTTGGGCCATCTGCCGCCGCCGATGAAAGACAGCGCCATCCCCGATGGATTGCTGCAGCTTGAGCGTCTGTTGGATGAATATTCCACCGCAGACGGCCTTGATCCGGCCCGCCGCGACCGTCTGATTGATACGATCCGGTCCGAGGCACAGGCGGCAGGGGTTGAAAGTGATCTTGGCCTTGATGATTCTTCCAGCGCCGCCGAGGCGATCACCCGTATTGACCGGTTTGTCTGTGACATCAAAGAAAGCCAATATGGCGATGGCCTGCATATTTTTGGCACTGCCGAGGGCGAATATGACGGGTTGTTGACAGCATTGGATGGCGGACGTGTCAGCGCCGGGCCTTCCGGTTCACCCTATCGCGGGCGCGCGGATGTGTTGCCCACTGGGCGCAACCTCTATGCCGTTGATCCGCGCAGCGTACCCAGCCGCGCTGCCCATGCCCAGGGCGTGAAACTCGCCGAAGAACTGATCCGCCGCCACCTGCAGGACGAAGGCGATTACCCCAAAGGCTTGGTGGTTGATCTCTGGGGGTCGGCCACAATGCGCACCGCTGGCGAAGAGGTGGCAATGGCGCTGCACCTGGCGGGATTGGCCCCGAAATGGGACGCGGGCAGCGAACGTGTGTCGGGTTTTGAAATCCTGCCACTGACGTTGCTGAACCGCCCGCGCATTGATGTGACCCTGCGGGTGTCGGGCCTGTTCCGCGATGTATTTCCAACCCTCAGCCAGCTGTTCGAGGCTGGCGCCGCCGCCTTGGCCGAGCGTGCAGAAGCGCCCGACATGAACCCCTATCTGGAACGCGCCCCTCGGGTGTTTGGCCCCAAACCGGGGCTCTACGGGATGAGCATGGAAACTGCGTTGCAAGAGTATTCCGAAGCGGGCCGTGATGCCGCAGGGCAGGCGTGGCTGAAAGGCTCCGAATGGGCGATCAACGCCCAAGGCGAAGCGCATCAGGACCGCGCCGGATTGGAACGCCGCCTGCACAAGGCCGACGGGTTTGCCCATGTCCAGGACCTGCTGGAAAGCGATGTGTTGCTCGCCTCGGATTACGCCAGCCACGAGGGTGGATTTGCCGCCGCGATGGCGCATCTGGGCGCGGCGAAACCGGCGATGTATCATGTGGACAGCACCCGTCTGGACGCACCCAAAGCCCGCAGCCTGCCCGAGGAAATTGCCCGCGTGGTGCGCGCCCGTGCGGCCAATCCCGATTGGGCCAGCGGCATGATGCGCCATGGGTTTCGCGGTGCCGCCGAAGTTGCCGCCACACTGGACAACCTCGCCGCCTTTGCCCATCTGACCCGCGATGTGCCGGCACATCTGTTTGATCTTTACTATGACGCCACGCTGGGCCGCGCCGATCTGGTGGATTTTATGCAAGATGAAAACCCGCAGGCCTTGCACGAGATGCGCACCCGTTTTGCGGCCCTGCGCGATGCAGGGCTGTGGATCACCCGCCGCAATTCGATCAAGGCGGAAATGGATGGGGTGCAATGAACACGCTGTCTGATAAGGCGGATCCTTTGGTCAAAGGCTGGTGTCCCGGTGCGCTGCGTCCGATGTTGTCTGGCGATGGTCTGGTGGTGCGGGTCCGCCCGTTTCTGGGCAGGCTACGCCGCGCCCAAGCCGATGGTCTGGCAACACTCGCGGCCGCCCACGGCAACGGGCTGATTGATCTGTCCAGCCGTGGCAATCTGCAATTGCGCGGCGTGCGCGAGGATAGTTTTGCGCCGCTGCTCGAAGGGCTGCGCGGCTTGAACTTGCTGGATGACACCGCCGAAGCCGAAAGCCGTCGCAACATTCTGGTCATGCCTTTCTGGCAATCAGGGGATGAGACCGAATGCCTTGCCGCCGCATTGACGGATGCCCTGATCCACGCAGAGGATCTGGCGCTGCCGGCCAAATTCGGATTTGCCGTTGATACCGGTGCTGCCCCCCTGTTGCAGCGCGATTCCGCGGATATTCGCCTTGAACGCAGCACGCAGGGCGATTTGCTGCTGGTGGCCGATGGCGGCGCTTTGGCCAAATCCGTGGACCTGCAAACCGCGATCCCCGCGGCCATCGCCTTGGTGCATTGGTTTGTCCAGAACCGGGGCGATCATACCCGCATGGCGCGGTTGCTCGGGGCAGGTGCCGCGCTTCCCGAAGGTTTCACAAGGCCGCGCCAGACCCAAACCGAGACACCCAGACCCCGGCTGGCCCCACAAGGCGCGCTGACCGGCGTGGCCTTTGGCCAATTGAGCGTTGAAACCCTGTCCGCCCTTGCCAAACAGGGGGCGCTGCGCATGACGCCTTGGCGTATGGTGCTGATCGAACAGGCCCAATCGCTGCCCGAGATTGACGGGTTGATCGGTGATGCCGGTGATCCATTGCTGCGCATTATTGCCTGCACCGGCGCGCCACGGTGCCCGCAGGCGCATTTCGAAACCCGCGCCCTAGCCCGCGATATTGCCCCGCATCTGGATCCGCATCTGCACCCCGGCCAAAGCCTGCATATTTCCGGTTGCGCCAAGGGCTGCGCCCATCCCAGATCCGCTGCGCTGACCATCACCGGCACGGCGCAGGGTCTGAACCTCATTCACAATGGCCGCGCTTCTGATGCGCCTGCACAGACCGGCCTGTCCCCGCACTCTATCCTCAAGGCGATCTGATGCCCCATAGCTATATCACCGACGGCGCGGAAATTTACCGCCAGTCCTTTGCCACGATCCGGGCCGAAGCGGCGCTGGATCACTTTACCCCCGAAGAAGAAATCGTTGCCGTGCGGATGATCCACGCGGCGGGCATGGTCGGGCTGGAACAGCATGTGCGGTTTTCCCCCGACATGGCGATCGCCGCCCGCGCTGCGTTGGAAAACGGCGCACCGATCCTGTGTGACGCCTATATGGTCAGCGAGGGCATCACCCGCAAACGCCTGCCCCGCGAAAACGAGGTGATCTGCACCCTGCGTGATCCGCGGGTGCCCGACATGGCCAAGGACATGGCAAACACCCGTTCGGCGGCGGCGCTGGAACTGTGGCGGCCGCATCTGCAAGGTGCGGTTGTGGCGATTGGCAATGCGCCCACGGCGCTGTTTCACTTGTTGAACATGCTGCAAGACCCCGCGTGCCCGCGCCCTGCCGCGATCATCGGCTGTCCGGTCGGATTCATCGGCGCAGCCGAAAGCAAAGACGCGCTTATGCAGGATCTACCGGTGCCGGCGATGATTGTGCAGGGGCGCTTGGGCGGTTCCGCAATCACGGTGGCGGCGGTGAATGCCCTTGCCAGTCGGGTGGAGTAGATCATGGGAAAAGTAATTTGTGCGGGCCTTGGGCCCGGTGATCCTGACCTGATGAGCGTGAAATCGGATCGCATCATTCGCGGCGCGCAGCATCTGGCGTTTTTCCGCAAGAAAGGCCGCGCCGGACAGGCCCGCACCATCGTTAACGGCATGTTGCGCGATGATGTGGTGGAATATCCGATGGAATATCCTGTCACCACGGAACTGCGCTTTGACAGTGATGAATACCGGAGGCTGATGGTCGATTTCTACGCTGAATGGGCCGACCGTCTGGCGGAACTGGCGCAGGAGCACGACGTTGTTGTGCTCTGTGAGGGCGATCCGTTTTTCTATGGATCGTTTATGCATCTGCACACCCGTCTTCAGGGCCGCGCCGAGGTCGAAGTCCTGCCCGCAATCCCCGGCATGGTGGGGTGCTGGAACGCGCTGGATACGCCGTTCACATGGGGCGATGACGTGATGACGGTGCTGATGGCGACACTGCCGGATGACGAATTGGTGGCGCATATGGCGCGCGCCGATGCGCTGGTGGTGATGAAAACCGGGCGCAACATGCCGCGCGTGCGCCGCGCCCTTGAGGCGGTTGGCCGTCTTGAGGATGCATGGCTGGTCGAAAAAGGCACGATGCAGGGCCAAAGGGTGGCAAAACTGGCCGATGTGGATGCCGAAGATTGCCCCTATTTCGCGATTGTTCTGGTGCATGGGCAGGGCCGCCGTCCCGAGGCCGCAGCATGAGCGGCTGGATCGCCATCGCCGGTCTGGGGCCGGGGGATGCGGATTTGGTGACGCCAGAGGTCACAGCGGTGCTGGAACAGGCCAGCGATGTGATCGGCTATATTCCCTATGTGGCGCGGGTGGCACCGCGTGCGGGGTTAAACCTGCATCCCACAGACAACCGCGTCGAATTGGACCGCGCCTTGCATGCGCTGCAACTGGCGGCGGGCGGGGCCAAGGTGGTGGTGGTGTCTTCTGGTGATCCGGGGGTGTTTGCCATGGCCTCGGCGGTCTTTGAAGCACTGGAAAAACATCCTGAATATATCGACACCGACATTCGGGTTTTGCCGGGTATCACCGCAATGCTGGCCGCTGCGGCCCGCGCCGGTGCGCCTTTGGGCCATGATTTCTGCGCGATCAACCTCAGTGATAATCTGAAACCTTGGGATATGGTCGAACACCGTCTGCGCATGGCGGCACGGGGCGATTTTGCGATGGCGTTTTACAATCCGCGCTCCAAATCCCGCCCGCATCAGTTTGAACGCACCCTTGAGCTGTTGCTTGAGGAATGCGGCCCTGACCGGTTGATCACCTTTGCCCGCGCGGTCAGCACCAGGGACGAGGCCCTCATCACCGTGACCCTGGGCGAGGCAACAGCGGAGATGGCCGATATGCGCACGGTGGTGCTGGTGGGCAATGCCGCGACCAAACGCATCGGCCGCTATGTTTACACCCCGCGCAGTGCCGGTTGATCGTGCCCCAACCATGCCATCACATCATTCACCGCAGCGGTGATATTCTGCCCCGGCAGGACCGGCCTGTCCGCAAGGATCACCGGCAGGCCCAAATGCCGCGCGGCGTGCAGTTTGGCCTCGGCGCCGCTGCCGCCGGCATTTTTGGCAACAATATGGGTGATGTGATGGGCGCGCAGCAATGCCAGATCTTGATCCAGGGTGAACGGCCCCCGTGCCAGCACCACCGCACAATCGGGCAACGGCAGATCAGCCTCGGGCGCATCGACCAGCCGCAACAGGTAATGATGCTGCGGCTTGGCGGCGAACAGCGCGATCTGTTGTTTGCCAATCGCCAGAAACACCCGCGCAGGCGTATCGGGCAAGGCATCGGGCAGGGCGCTTATGTCGTCCACACGGGTCCAGTCATCCCCCGCCTGCGCCCGCCACATCGGGCGCTCCAGACGGATCAGCGGTGTTGTGGTTTCTGCACAGGCGGCAAAGGCATTGCGGCTCATCCCGGCCGCAAAAGGATGTGTGGCGTCGATCACATGTGTGATAGCCTCGGCGCGCAGATACTGCGCCAATCCGGTGAGCCCGCCAAAGCCGCCGATGCGGGTTGGCAGGGGTTGTGGCACGGGGGCATTGGTGCGACCGGCATAGGAAAACACCGCGTTGATACCGCTGGCGGCAAGGGCTTTGGCCATCTGGCTGGCTTCACTGGTGCCACCCAACAAAAGGACGCGCATGATGGGTGATCCCTGGCTTGATATTATCGGAATGACCGACGATAGCGCAGCGGCGCTGCCCTCTGCAAGCCGTGAGGCACTGGATCGCGCCGCGGTGATCTTTGGCGGACCACGGCATCTGGAACTGGTCAATGCGGGGGATCGCGGACAGCCCTGGCCAGTGCCGTTTTCGATTGATCCGGTGCTGGCGTTGCGCGGTCAAAAAAAGGTGGCGGTGCTGGCCTCGGGTGATCCGTTCTGGTTTGGTGCGGGCGGCAGCCTGTCGGCGCATTTGTCTGCCCCTGAATGGCGGGTTTTTCCAGCGCCCTCGACGTTTTCACTGATTGCGGGGCAACTGGGCTGGCGGATCGAGGACATCACCTGCCACGGCCTTCATGCCGCGCCCTTTGCACGGCTGCGCGGGGTTTTGTCCCCACGGGGACAACTGATTTGTCTGCTGCGTGACGGCGATGCACCCGCTGGTCTGGCACGATGGTTGTGTGAACAGGGGGCGGGGGCGGCTGAACTTTGGGTTTGCGAACATATGGGTGGCCCAGACCAGCGTATCCGCCACAGCACCGCCGCCGGATTTGACCTGAACGATATCAGCGCGCCTGTGGCCATGGCCGTCGCCTTGCCCGCAGGGGTGGGCCTGTCGCGGGTGTCGGGCCTGCCGGATGATTGTTTTGCCCATGACGGACAGATCACCAAACGTCCGGTGCGGGCTTTGACCCTGTCGGCACTGGCCCCGCGGGGCGATGAACACCTGTGGGATATTGGCGCGGGATCGGGCTCCATTTCTGTGGAATGGTGTCTGGCAGGAGGGCGTGCCACCGCTTTTGAACACAAACCTGCACGGGTTGAAAACATCCGCCGCAACATCGCGGATTTCGGGCTGGATCACCGGATGCAGGTTGTTGAAGGTGCTTGGCAAGAGCGGATCAAGGACCAGCCAAAGCCCGATGTGGTCTTTGTCGGGGGCGGCGGATCGGCGGCGCTGTTTGATCACTTGTTCGATGTCCTGCCCGGTGGCACGCGTGTGGTCGCCAATGGGGTCACGCTGGAAACCGAAAGCCTGCTGATGCAGCTGCATGCGGCCCGGGGCGGTGACCTGCTGCGTATTGATCTGGCACAGCCCGCGCCACTGGGGCGGATGCGCGGCTGGCAGGCAGCGCGGCCCGTCCTGCAATGGAGCATTGTCCTGTGAGGGTTGTCGGCATCGGATTTCGCGGCGCGGCCACGATGGCCAGCCTGCAAGACGCGCTGCAAAAGGCGCTGGCGGTTGTGGGCGGCACCGCGCCCGATGCGCTGGCCACCGAAGCGGCAAAATCCCGTGAAACCGCGTTTCGCGAATTGGCGCAGCTCCTGGCCATTCCCGGTTTGGGTGTCTCGCAAACCGATCTTGGCCAAATGATAACCCCCACACAATCGCAACGTATCCAGGATCGCTTCGGCACCGGATCGCTGGCCGAAGCGGCGGCATTGGCCGTCGCCGGACCTGCGGCGCGTCTGGTTGCAGCGCGTGTGATCTCGGGCGATGGTATGGCAACCGCCGCCATCGCGGAAAGCTAAAGGAATCACTGCAGATGACCGTTCACTTTATCGGCGCGGGGCCGGGTGCCCCTGATCTTATTACCCTGCGCGGGCGCGATCTGATCGCCGCCTGCCCGACCTGTCTTTATGCCGGTTCGCTGGTCCCTGAGGCGCTTTTGGCGCATTGTCCCGAGGGCGCAAGGATCATCAACACCGCGCGGATGTCGCTTGATGAAATCATCGCGGACATCGCCGCTGACCATGCACAGGGCCATGACATTGCCCGCCTGCATTCCGGTGATCTGTCGGTCTGGTCGGCAATGGGCGAACAATTGCGGCGTTTGCGGGCCTTGGACATTCCCTATGACGTGACCCCCGGTGTGCCGTCCTTTGCCGCCGCCGCTGCCGCGCTGAATGCCGAATTGACCCTGCCCGGTGTGGTGCAATCCGTGGTGCTGACCCGCACCTCGGGCCGCGCCACCGCCATGCCCGAAGGCGAGGCACTTGAGAATTTCGCCAAAACCGGCGCGACCCTCGCGATCCATTTGTCAGTGCATGTGCTGGACAAGGTGGTCAACGATCTGACCCCGCACTACGGTGAAGACTGTCCCGTTGCCGTGGTCTGGCGCGCCAGCTGGCCCGATCAACGCGTGGTCAAAGCCACCTTGGCAAGCCTGAAAACCGCCATCGGCACCGAGATGGAGCGCACGGCGCTGATCCTTGTCGGTCGTGCCATCGGCGCTGAGGATTTTGGCGAAAGCCGTCTTTATGCAGGCGATTATGACCGCCGCTTTCGTCCGGTCGGCACCGACCCGCGCTTTCCGGAGACAGCCGAATGATCCCCCGTGGCCTGCTGATTTCCGCGCCCTCGTCGGGCACTGGAAAGACCACGCTGATGCTGGGGCTGCTGGCGGCGCTGCGCGGGCGCGGGCTTGAGGTACAGCCGTTCAAAAGCGGCCCGGATTACATTGACCCGGCCTTTCACACCGCCGCCTCTGGGCGTGCCTCTTTCAATCTTGACAGCTGGTCGATGGACCGCGCGATGATCGAGGGGCTGGTGGGCAATGCAAAGGGCGCAGACCTGATCTTGGCCGAAGGATCAATGGGGCTGTTTGACGGGGTTGCGGTTGCCGGGGCCTGTGGCAACGGGGCCAGTGCCGATACCGCTGCAATGCTGGGCTGGCCCGTGGTGCTGGTGCTGGATGTGTCCGGTGCGGCGCAATCGGTGGCGGCAACGGCGCTGGGCTTCAAGATGATGCGCCCTGATGTGACTTTGGCTGGTGTGGTGTTGAACCGTGTGGCGTCACCGCGCCATGAAACCCTGGTGCGGGTGGGGATGGATCAGGTCGGCGTGCGCGTCTTGGGATCGCTGCCGCGCCGTCCAGAGATCGAAATGCCCGAACGCCACCTGGGTCTGGTACAGGCCGGAGAACAGGAAAACCTGCCCGAACTCCTGGCAGATGCGGCTGCATTCATCAGTGAACATGTTGATCTGGAGACATTGATCGCGGCGGCAAATGGCACTTTGGACACCGCGCCGGCGCCGGTCAAAATCACCCCGCCCGGACAGCGCATTGCCTTGGCCCAAGATCAGGCCTTTGCTTTTGTCTATCCGCATCTGCTGGCCGGTTGGCGGGCCGCCGGGGCCGATGTTCTGGCGTTTTCGCCGCTGGCGGATCAGGCCCCGGATGCCAGTGCCGATGTCTGTTGGCTGCCTGGCGGCTATCCTGAATTGCATGCGGGCAAACTGGCCGCCGCCGAGGTCTTTCGCGGCGGGCTTCAGGCATTTGCCCGAACCAAACCCGTACATGGCGAATGCGGGGGCTATATGGCGATGGGCGCGGGGCTGGTTGACAAAGACGGCACCCGCCACCAGATGACCGGATTGCTGGGGCTGGAAACCTCATTCGCCAAGCGCAAGTTCCACCTTGGCTATCGCAAGGCCGATCTGAATGCCGCGATCCCCGGTCACGGGGCGCGGGCACAGCTGCGCGGCCATGAATTTCACTATGCGACCATTCTGGCGGAACCTGATGCGCCGCTTGCCGCGATCCGTGACAGCAATGATCTGGCAGTGCCGGAAACCGGATCGGTCCGGCATTTTGAGGGGGGCGGTTGTGCAACCGGCACGTTTTTCCACATGATCGCGGAGGCGCCATGAGCGGTTTTGTTTCTTTTGTCTCCTCTGGCCCCGGTGATCCTGAACTGTTGACGGTCAAGGCCGTGGACCGTTTGGAAAACGCACAAGCGGTGTTGTTTGATGATCTGAGCGCAGGGCCGATACTGGATCTTGCCGCGCCGGATGCCGATTTGATCGGGGTCGGCAAACGGGCAGGGCGGGCCTCGCCGAAACAGGATCACGTTAGCCGGGTCTTGGTGGATCATGCGCAGGCGGGCCTGCGGGTGGTGCGGCTGAAATCCGGCGATTGCGGCATGTTCGGGCGGCTGGAAGAAGAAATCACTGCCCTGCAGGCGGCAGGCATTCCCTTTGAAATCATCCCCGGTGTCACCTCTGCCAGCGCGGCCGCGGCCAGCGCGGGCATCCCCCTGACCCGCAGGCTGACGGCGCGGCGGGTGCAATTCATCACCGGTGCGGATGTGACCGGGGATTTGCCGCCGGATGTGAACATGGCGGCGCTGGCCGATCCTCTGGCCACCACGGTGATCTATATGGGCAAACGCACCTTTCCCGGACTGGCGGCGCGGCTGATCGCACAGGGGCTGTCCCCTGACACCCCCGCCCTGCTGGCCGAGGCGGTCTCAACCCCTGAAGAAAAACTGCACCGCTTTAGCATCGCCACATTGGCCAAACATCTGGAAAGTACCAGCAGCACCACGGCAGCGCTGATCTTTTACGGGCCTTTGGCGGAACTGGAGCGGTGAAAATGCTGGTTTGCCAAACCTGCACCATGGCGGGTGGTTTTGTCGCCACTGCCCGCGCCGCCCTGCCCGAAATCGAGGTGCAGGGCGTTGAGTGTATGTCAGGCTGTAGCCGTGCCCAGACGGTTGCCTTTCGCAGCATTGGCAAGGTGGCCTATCTGTTTGGTGACATCACCGAAGCGGATTTTGACGATTTGCGCCGCTTTGCACGGCTCTATGCCGCCTCGCCTGATGGCAGATTTGCCGATGCACGTCCGCTGGGCACTCTGCGCACCAAAGCCATCGCAAGAATACCGGAATAACCACATGCAGCTTACCCTGATCGGCATCGGCACGGGCAATCCCGACCATCTGACCCAACAGGCGGTCCGCGCGATCAATGCCCAAGACCTGATCCTGATCCCCGACAAAGGCGTGGGCAAAGCCGATCTTGCCGGCCTGCGCCGCGCCCTTTGTGATGCGGTATTGACCAATCCCGATACCCAAATCGCCGGGTTTGACCTGCCGGTCCGCGATGAAGCCACCCCGGATTACCGGCAACGGGTGGATGACTGGCATGACGCCATCGCTGCCAGATGGCAACACACGATCGCCGCGCATCCAGAAGCGGTAAAGGTGGCACTGCTGGTCTGGGGTGATCCATCGCTTTATGACAGCACCCTGCGCATCGCCGCACGCCTCAATCCCGCACCAGACATCAAGGTGATTCCCGGTATCACATCTTTGCAGGCGCTGACGGCGGCCCATGCAATTCCCGTTAATGACATCGGCGCGCCGTTTCTGGTGACCACAGGCCGCCGCTTGCGCGATCAGGGCTGGCCCGCGGGCATTGAGACGCTGGTGATCATGCTGGATGGCAGCTGTGCGTTTCAAACCCTGCCCCCGGCAGGCATTCACATCTGGTGGGGTGGATTTGTCGGCATGCCAGAACAGGTGCTGTGCCACGGGCCGTTAAGTGACGTCAGCGCGGAAATCATCAAAATGCGCGCCAAGGCACGGGCGGATCACGGATGGATCATGGATATCTATATCCTGCGCAAAACCGCTGACCCATCAGGTGATCTGACGTAGGGCCAGCCATTCTTTGCGTCAGTTGGCAAAATAAACTTAATCCTGCCCGCGCCAGAACGCATCGCGGGTCATGTATCAGGATCAACCTTGCCGCGCAGGGATTTGACCTCGCCGCGCACTTTTTTGGATTTGAGCCGCCGCTTTTTCGACCCCAAAGTAGGCCGCGTCGCGATCCGGCGTTTTGGGGGGGTCAGCGCCGATGTGATCAGCGCCACCAGACGGTCGCGCACGATGTCGCGGTTGCGCGCCTGACTGCGGGTTTCGTCACATTGCAGGATCAGCGCGCCTTCATTGGTCCAGCGTCGCCCCGCCAGCCGCCGCAGACGGGTTTTGACAGGGCCGGTCAGAGAAGGCGAATTGGCCGCTTCAAAGCGCAGTTCCACCGCCGTGGCGACCTTGTTCACATTCTGCCCGCCGGGCCCGGAGGCCCGTACGAAGTTCTCGGTGATTTCCCAATCCTGAATCGCGATGTCATCGGTGATGCGTAACATGGGCAGACAATCGCATTCATCCGGCATGAGGTGAAGGGGGTATGGCCGGCAGGGCATGCGAAAAGGGCCGCCCCGAAACGGAGCGGCCCAATCGAATGGCTTACGGAGGTGCGCCGGTTAGACGCTGTCCACCTGAGTGTTTCGACCGCCAAGGGCTGCCTTAGCGGGAGACCTCCCAAGCTGTTCCGACACCTCGCTCCAATACCGTTCTTGACACTGGATCACCTCCTTTACATTTGTTGAACTCACCTGAATCGTCGCACAGGTTTTTCAATTCGCAAAGTGTTTTTTGGCAATCCGGTTAAAAGGTGCGGCGCCGGCGCTGATGATTTAAGCAGAATGCGGGGCCTTGCCCCTCAAATTTCCTAGAGGTTTATCTGGCCAAATGAAGGGTCAACAGCGCCCCTTAACTGGCGCTGCGCAATTTGGCGGTAATCAGGCGGAACGGCACAAGGGCGATCAGCGCAATACCGAGTTTGACAGACCAGTCGGCAATCGCCAGCGAGACCCAAAGCGGCGCCATTGGCCCGCTGCCCAGCAGTGGCAGGGTTTCTGCGGCCCATGACACATCGGTGGCGGGATGGATGAAAGACAGGTTGGCGGAAAATGCGATGGAGAAGAACAGGATCGTATCTACCGTGCTGCTGATCAAGGTACTGGCCAGCGGCGCGCGCCACCATGCGCCGTTGCGCAGGGCAGCAAAGATTGCCACGTCCAGCATCTGTGCCACCAGAAAGGCAAGACCCGATGCAATGGCGATGCGCAGCGTGACCAGTGGGCCGAAGTCGCCGATGATCTGGGTGCCGATCAGCGAACAAACCAGCCCGACCACAAAGCCGACCAGCACAACGCGCCGTGCGGCGGCAGCGCCATAGACGCGGTTCATGATGTCAGTGACCAGAAAGGCCAGCGGATAGGTGAACGCCCCATAGGTGAGCCAGTCACCATAGAGAAACTGAACAAGGATATTGGAGGCCACGACGATGGCGGCCATGGCAAGAATGCCGGGGAGATAGGTGCGTGTCATATGTAAAACCGTTTTTTGCAAGGGTGCGGCGACTTGGCCTGCGGGGATTCGCGGACAGGGGCGCTTTACGGGGTTGTGGCCCCTGCTGCAAGTTATTCTGTCAGAATGTATTCGACGATCTGGCTGTGCTGGATCGACAGAAAGTTGTCATCAGACACCATAACAAGGCGGGTTTTTCCTGTTGGATCACGCCACAGTGTCAGGGCTTCGAGGTTGTCAAACCGCGCCGGTCCGGTGCTGAGAAGGGTTTGCGGCACCAATCTGGGCGCGGCCAGATCAATGCGCCGGATGCGGCTGCGAAAGCCCAGCGGTGTCACCGCGCGTTCGAGCAGGTACAGCAATCCGTCCGGCCCGAAATCGGCCCCCACGGGCACAAACGGCCCTTGGCGTGACAGGTGGTTGATGATCTGCCAGCCGTTGTTTTTGAAACGGTAGATCGCAAAGGCAGCGTCATGGTCATCCGAGGATTCCGGTATGCCATAAAGCGCGCCCTCTGGCCCGATGGCCAGCGCCTCAAGCCCCGCGTTCTGGGGGAAACCGGCAAAATTACCGTGGCGGGGCAGCGGGCGTATTGCGGCAGTGAACAGATCCAGTTCGGCAACGCGGTGATCCTGTTCAAGCGAGATGAAGGCATGGGCCTGATCGTCGATGGCAAGGCCTTCGGCATCAAAGGACACGTCGGTGCCGGTCAGGTTTCGGATGTCGCTCAGCGGTAGATGGCTGCGCAATCTCACATCACTGATCTGGCCCTGATCACGGATCAGATCTGCGGTGACAAGGGTGCCCCGGTCACTGAGCAGCGTGATCACCGTGCCGTCTGCCGATATCTCGGCCCCCGAGAACCCGCCGAACCACGGCTGGTTTTCCGACCACAGAAAATTCGTAACCAGCTGCAGCTTGGGATCGGCATCGGCGGGCAGGGCGGCGCCGGTCAGCGCGACACAGACAGCATAGATCAGGCGTTTCAAGGTTACTTGCCCAGCACCGACACACATTGCGCGGGCAGATCTGCCAGCAGCAATTCACGGCGCGGTTTGGGTGGGGGCGCATTGGGGTTTGGCGGCGGCGGGTTCAGGATATTACGCTGCCATTCACGCGCTTCTGCACAGCCATCACCGGCAGGTGGTGCTTGTTGATCGACGCAGCCGCGCAGGCCTTTGGGGCAGGATAGCCGCACATGGAAATGGTAGTGATGCCCGTACCAAGGCCGGATTTTGCGCAGATAGCCGCGGTCGCCTTTTTCATCATCGCACATCTGCACCTTGGCCCCCGGAAACACAAAAATCCGCGCGGTACGGGGGTCTTTGGCGGCGGCCTTGAGGATATTGTGATGGGCGCGGGTCCAGCTGTCATTGACATAGGCCCCTTTGGCGCGGCGCATGGAAATGGATGATATTTTTTCGCGTTGGGCGGTGCTGAGGCTGAGGGATTGCGGCGGTAACATCCAGATATCGGCATCCAGCCCGATCTGGTGGCTGCGGTGCCCGGTCAGCATCGGGCCACCGCGCGGCTGGCTCATATCCCCGACATAAAGCCCCTTCCACCCCGGTTGGCTGGCGGCAAATGCCGAGAGTTTTTGCACCATATCGACGGTTTCGGGATGCGCCCAGTTGCGGTTGCGTGACAGGCGCATGGCCTGCCATGTCGGGCCGGTTTCGGGCAATTGCGCCGCACCCGCCAGACAGCCTTTGGCGTAGCTGCCAAACGATGCCGCGCTTTGCCGTGACGGCGTGTTTTCGGCACCAAACAGCTTTTTCGCCTGAACAGTGCTCAGGGCCCCGCCAGAGGTGCCGACCCTTGGCAGCACTTCACGTTCACCGCTGATGTCACGCGATCCGCCACAAGAGGCCAGCGAAAGCGCCAAAGCGGCACAGGACAACAGGCGCATGAGGGTCATTTTGCGAAATCTCCCTTTGGTTTGACCCATGCTAACAGGATCAACCCGATGATGAACAGCCCAACCACGGGCGTAATGCCGAGGCGCTGACTTCCGCTTATGTCGCTGGCAATGGCGATCAGGGCCGGCGCCAGAAAGGACGTGGCCTTGCCCGACAGCGCATAAAGCCCGAAAGCTTCGGTCATGCGGTCAGGATTGCCTTGGCGGGTCAGCATGTTGCGCGATGAGGCCTGCAATGCCCCGCCCGCCGCGCCGATCAATGCGCCAGCGACGTAAAACAGGATATCGGGCAGGGATGATCCGGGCGGCAATGGGATGCCCATCACCGAGGTGGGCGTCAGTGAAATGATCAGACAGGCGGTCAGGATCAGCACGACACAGCAGAATACGATCACCCGCATCGGGCCGATGCGGCGGTCGACACGGCCGCCGATCCAGCAGAACACCGCGCCGGAAATTGCGGCAAGGATACCAAAAATACCAATGTCGATGATCGACCAGTTCAACACGCCCAGCGCATAGATGCCGCCAAAGGTATACATGCCGTTCAGGGCATCGCGGTAAAACATCGAGGAGCCGAGATAGGCCATCAAGGACGGGTGGCGCGGCAGGTTGCGCAGGGTTGCCCCGAGATCAGCCAGACCTTTGCCAAGGCGATAGCGTTGTGCCGCCGGTTTCGGGGTGTCACGTGTGAACAGGAAAAACGGCACCATAAAGACCGCGTACCAGATCGCGGTTAACGGGCCGACAATGCGGGTGTCGGCCTTGGTTTCCGGATCAAGCCCGAACAGGGGTGTCAGACCGAGCATGGTTTTGCCCGAAGGCCCGGCCTGAAACAGCGCGATCATTGCAATCAATGCCACCACCCCGCCAACATAGCCAAAAGCCCAGCCAGAGCCGGAAATCCGCCCGCGTTCACCGGGATCGCTGTGCAATTCGGGCAAATAGGAATTGGTAAAGATCGTGGCAAATTCCATGCCGATCAGGCCGATCCCGAAAAAGAACAGCGCCCAGAGCACCGAGAAATCCTGCGGGGCGGTCCACCACAGCGCGGCAGAGCCAATCACATAAAGCAGCGAAAACAGCCAGATCCACGGCATTCGCTTGCCCGATGAATCCGCCATTGCGCCAAGGATCGGCGCGAGGATGGCAATGGTGATGCCAGTCACCGTCAACCCGTAGCCCCAATAGGCCTGCGCCTGTGCTTTGGCCGCGCTCAATTCCATGCCCCCGTCAACCAAGGCGGCAGTGGCGGTCTGGGCGAAATAGGGACCAAAGATAAAGGTCAACAACAGGGTGTTGTAGGGTTGGCTGGCCCAGTCAAAGAAATACCAGCCCCAAATGCGTTTGCCCGCGCTAATCATTGCTATTGTCCCACCCTATGATCTTAAACCCAAGGTAGAACAGGCATTTGCAAGCCGCGCAAGCAAAGGTTTTATGGCAAAGCGGTGGCCTTGGCGGGCCGATAGACAGTGCGATCCGCGGTGCAGGCCATCCCCGGACCCTGCGGCACTCTTGCGGTTTTTGACGCTGGTGCTTAACTGAGGGGAACGTCTTTGAAAGGGCCATATATGACCTCGCTGTTCCAGATTTTGATGCTGCTGCTGAATATCGTTTATTTTATCGTGATTGCCCATGTGATCATGTCGTGGCTGATCAATTTTCAGGTGTTGAACCTGCGGCAACCTTTGGTGGCGCAGGTCTGGTACGGGCTGAACCGTTTGCTTGATCCGATTTACAGCCGCGTGCGGTCGGTGATTCCGGCGATGGGCGGTTTGGATCTGGCGCCGCTGGTGGTGTTGATCGGTGTCGCCGTGGCGCGGATTGTATTGGTCAACAACGTGGCGTTTTTCTACTGATCCAACGCGGGCTGCGGATCTGTCCTGCCCAAGCCCGGCTTGGGTCAGCCCCTGCACTTTCCCCCGTCCTTCAAAGACGGGGACTTGTTCAGCCTTTGTTAGTGTGGGACTCTGCACAAAAAGAGCAGATCGTTTTTAAGGACTCCCATGACAGGCGCTGCCACGCTGCTTCGTGACGTATTCGGCTTTGATGCCTTCCGCCCCGGCCAGCAAGAAATTGTCGAGGCCGTGACGGCAGGTGAAAACGTGCTTGCCATTATGCCCACGGGTGGCGGTAAATCCCTTTGTTTTCAATTGCCTGCCCTGCTTCGCGAGGGGGTGACAGTGGTGATTTCGCCGCTGATTGCGCTGATGCGCGATCAGGTGCGATCCCTGCAAGAGGCGGGGGTCGGCGCGGGGGCGTTGACCTCGGGCAATACACCTGAAGAAACCGATGCCGTCTGGGCCGGGCTGGAGGCAGGCACCCTCAAACTGTTGTATATGGCCCCCGAACGGCTGGCGGCGGGATCGGCGATGGCGATGCTCAAGCGGGTTGGCGTGCGGCTGATCGCGGTGGACGAGGCCCATTGTGTCAGCCAATGGGGCCATGATTTTCGCCCTGATTACCTGCGCATCGGGGAATTGCGCCGTGCCTTGAACGTGCCGCTGGCGGCCTTTACCGCCACCGCCGATACCGAAACCCGCGCCGAAATCATTCAAAAGCTGTTTGACGGGGCTGCGCCCAGCAATTTTCTGCACGGGTTTGACCGGCCCAACATCCATCTGGCCTTTGCCGCCAAGAACAAGCCGCGCGACCAGATTTTGACTTTTGCTGCCGCCCGCAAGGGGCAATCGGGCATCGTCTATTGCGGCACCCGCGCCAAGACCGAAGGCATCGCCAAGGCGCTGCGTGATGCAGGGCAAAAGGCGATCCATTACCACGGCGGCATGGAGGCCGAAGACCGCCGCATCGCCGAACGCCAGTTCCAGCAAGAGGACGGATTGATTGTCTGCGCCACCGTGGCCTTTGGCATGGGCGTGGACAAACCCGATATCCGCTGGGTCGCCCATGCCGATCTGCCCAAAAGCATCGAAGCCTATTATCAGGAAATTGGTCGCGCGGGCCGTGATGGTGCGGCGGCCGAAACGCTGACATTGTATGGCCCCGATGACATCCGTCTGCGCCGCAGCCAGATCGACGAAGGGCTGGCCCCGCCCGAACGGCGGGTGGCAGACCACGGGCGTTTGAATGCGCTGCTGGGTCTGGCCGAGGCCTTGGATTGCCGGCGCAAGACCCTGCTGGGGTATTTTGACGAAAGTGATGTGACCTGTGGCCGCTGTGATCTCTGTGACAGCCCCGCCGAAGTGTTTGACGGCACAACGGCGGTGCGCAAGGCGCTGTCTGCAATCCTGCGTACCGAGGAATGGTTTGGATCGGGGCATCTGATCGACATTCTGCTGGGTGTCGAAACCGACAAGGTCAAAGCCCGCGGCCACGCGGCGCTGCCGACCTTCGGGGTGGGTGGTGAATATGACCGCCGCCAGTGGCAGGCCGTGTTCCGGCAGATGATGGGGCATGATCTGATCCGTCCTGATCCCGAACGCCACGGCGCTTTGCGGATGACCGATGCGGCGCTGCCGATCTTGCGCGACGAGGCCAAAATCAGCCTGCGCCGTGATACGATTGCATCCGCAGGCAGCAACCGCCGCCCTGCGGTCAAGGCGATGGTCAGCGAAGAAGACGCGCCGCTTTTGTCCGCCCTCAAGGCCAAACGCCGCGCTTTGGCCGAAACCGCGCGTGTGCCTGCCTATATCATTTTCACCGACCGCACCCTGATCGAAATGGCCGAGACCCGCCCCCGTGATCTGGATGGTATGGCGCGGATTGGCGGGGTGGGGGCGAAAAAGCTGGAAACCTATGGCAAGGCGTTTCTTGAGGTGATCAATGGTGAGGCCGCACAGATGCACCCGACCCGGCGCAAGCTGGCCGGGCGCGATGCGGGTGCCCTCTATGATCAATTGTTGCAGGTGCAGGCCGATCTGGCACGGGGCACGGCAGGCACCGAAAAACCGCTCAGCTGTTCGGCGTCTTTGTTGGCCAAAGTGGCACAGCTGCGCAATGCCGATGACATCGCGCTGGAACGGCTGTTGGGTGAAAAACGCGCGTCGCGGTTTGGTCCGGCGTTTCTGGACGTTCTGCGGGACGCGGGCTAGATCAGGGACAAACATCAGGAGAGAGTAATATGTTGGTGGTGATTTCACCGGCCAAGCGGCTGGATTGGGCGGAACGTGATGTGGCGGTGACGCAGCCTGATTTTCAGGAAGATGCGGTGCGGCTGGCCACAACGGCGCGCAACCTGACCCTGGGCAAGCTGAAATCCCTGATGGATTTAAGCGATGATCTGGCGCGGCTGAACCGCGACCGGTTCAAGGCCTTTGATGCCGATCCTGACGCAAATACCACCCGCCCTGCGGCGCTGGCCTTTGCCGGGGATACCTATCAGGGTCTGGAAGCGGTATCATTGGACAGCGATGAATTGACATGGGCGCAGGATCATCTTCGGATCCTGTCCGGGCTTTACGGGGTGTTGCGCCCTTTGGATGCGATCCAGCCCTATCGTCTGGAAATGGGCAGCCGTTTGAAAACACGGCGCGGGACCAATCTGTATGATTATTGGCGCGATGATCTGTCCAAGGCGTTGAATTCACAGGCCGCCCGGATCGGCAGTGAGGTATTGATCAATTGCGCCAGTCAGGAATATTTTGGCGCAGTGGCCCTGAAGGCGCTGAAACCGCGGGTGATCACCCCGCAGTTCATGGAAGACAAGGGCGATGGCAAAGGCCCGAAAATCGTCAGCTTTTTCGCCAAAAAGGCCCGTGGTGCGATGGCGCGGTTTGTCATTCAGAACCGCCTGAGCGATGCCGATGCGATCCGCGATTTCGACAGCGGTGGCTATGTCTGGCAAAAAGGCGTCTCAACACCTGAAAAACCGGTTTTTGTCCGGCCCTATCCGACCGCCTGATCCTCAAGCGTCAACGGGGCAAACCGGTCCGTCCAGATTGCGTCGATGTGGTGGATGATTTCGGATTTGCGCAGGGGTTTGGTCAGGTAGTGATCCATGCCTGCGGCAATCACCCCCCGTTCATCCCCTGTCATCGCATGGGCGGTCATGGCGATGATCGGCACGGGGTTTTTGTCTGACCCTTCATGGGCGCGGATCGCTTTGGTCGCGGCTTTGCCGTCCATTTTCGGCATCGAAATATCCATAAAGATCAAATCGGGATTGATTTCGCGAAACAGGCAGAGCGCCTCTTCGCCATTATTGGCGAAAGTCAGATCGACGTTCAGGTGTTTGATCATCTTTTCAAACACCAGCTGATTGGTCTTATTGTCCTCGGCCGCAAGGATGCGCAAGCGGCGTGGCGGGGCCCGGTCCGGTTCTGCCCCGGCACCACCAAGCCCTGCCAGTGTTGCCAACAAGGCCTGCCGCGCCACAGGTTTTTTCAGGATCGTGGTGATCTGCGCGCTTGACGGGTCCATCTGCGCCGATGACGGGTGATCACTGCACAGAACAATCGGTATTTCGTATCCTTGGGCGCGCAGGGCTTCGCTGAATTCCAGCCCGTCCATATCCGGCATATTGTGATCGGTGATCACCAGATCCACGGATGTATCGAATTTTTCAAGCGCCACTGCCGCGCTGTTGCAGGATGTGACGCGCAGCCCCAATTGCAAAAGCTGGCGTTCCAGAATGGTCAGTTGAACGGTCAGATCATCAACAATGATCACATGTTTTAGAAACGCCGGCAGGGTGAAATCGGGCAGAATGTCAGGCTGGGCCGCCCCCATATCCAGCCGTACACCAAAGCATGATCCGGCGCCCTCTTCTGATGTGACCCAAATTTCGCCCCCCATCAAATTGACCAGCCTTTGCGAAATCGCCAGCCCCAGACCGGTGCCGTCAAATTGCCGGTTACGTTCGTTTTCCACCTGATTGAATTCACCAAATATGTGATCAACCATATCCGCAGGGATGCCGATGCCGGTGTCCTGAATGCTGAGGTGCAGGGAAACTGTATCGGTGCCGGTTGCGCGCACCCCCGTGACCCGCACCAGAACATGCCCCTGTGTGGTGAATTTCACGGCATTGCCGATCAGATTGGTCATCACCTGCCGGATGCGCCCGGGATCGCCAATCAGCAGGGTTGGCAGGAACAGATCATAATCCAGCAACAACAACAGCCCCTTGTCGCGCGCCAATGGTTGCAGCAACATCAGCACCTCTTGCAAGGCGCGCTCGAGGTCAAAAACCTCGGGGTGGAGATCCAGCTTTTTGGCTTCGATCTTGGAATAATCCAGCACATCATTGATGATCACCAAGAGCGCCTCGCCGGAATTCTTGATGGTCTCGACATACAATTGCTGATCGGCGGTCAATCCGGTTTCGGCCAGCACCTCGGCCATGCCGACAACACCGTTCATCGGGGTTCTGATTTCATGGCTCATGTTCGCCAGAAACGCAGATTTGGCGCGGTTTGCACTTTCGGCAGTGGCGCGGGCTTCTTTCAGCTGTTTCTCATAGGCCACAGTTGCGGTGATGTTCAGCCCCAGCGTGACCATATCCCCCCCCGGACCGCGCTGGTCAAGCAGTTGGATCGACGCGCCATCCCATAGGGTGATGATCACCGGATCGGGTTCTGGCATCTGTAAGCGTTCGGTCATCATCTGACGCCATTCTCTGGGGCGCATGTCACCGGTGTTGACGATCCCCTCATCGGTGAGCAATTGCAGAATGGTGATGTAATTGATGCCGGGCCGGACGGCCTCAATCCCGTCAAAAACGTCGAGATAGGCCTTGTTGGCCATGATCATTTCATTGTCGGCATTAAAAAACGCAAAGCCGTCCTTGATGGTTTCAATCGAATACCACAGCCGTCGTTCGGTGATGGCGATGCGTTGATGTGCGGCACTCAGATCGGATTTCACCCGCTGGTTTTCCCCGCGAATCGTTTCAACCTCGGCGCGGGTTTCGACAATTTCTTCACTCAATTGCTGGGCATGGCGGCCCAATTTGCGGTTTGCCGCGAATAATTCGGCTTTTTTGAGCTCAAGCATCCGCTCCGCCGCCAAGCGGTTGCGGCGTTCTTCGGTCAGTTTGCTGGCAAGGCTCATCCGCCGCTCCGCAGGGTTTCGGATACTTTGGTGCAACCTGCGCAAACAGGGTGAACATCCGCTTAAGGCCATCGCCACACTTGTCTGGTTTCATGGGGCGTGGCACCTTTGTCCGGTCTCAAAAAGGAATATGTCATGTCCCTTCTGCGTATGCTGAAGCTGCACGCCCTCTGTGTCTTGCTTTTCTCCGGTGCCGCGTCGACGCAGGAGGCGCTGCCTGATCACCGCTATGTGTTTTCGCGGGATATGGATTTTTACGGGGCTGACCTGACCTCGCTTTTTGACACCTCGCAACTGGCCTGCGAACGCGCCTGTTCCGCGCAGGATGCCTGTGTTGCCTTTACCTATAATGCCCGCAACAACGCCTGTTTTCCCAAATCCGCGGTCACGGACCGCAGGCCCTATACAGGGGCGGTATCGGTGCAAAAACAGATCACCGATCCGCAGATATTTGCCGAACAAGCCGCGCGCATTTCCGATCTGGCGTTCCTGTCGCGGAACGATTTGGACAATGCCCGCCTTTGGGCGGCGGAAAATGCCCGGCGGTTTCCGATTGCCGATGAAACAACCGCCGATTTGACCGCTGCCATGAATTTGGCTGAACAGGGCGGCAACATCCGCGCTGCGCTGATCTGGGCCAGCAAGGCCGTTGCTTTAAGTGATCGTGCTGACATCTGGGCCCGCAGTGCGGGGCTGTCCTTGAAACAGGCCGAAACCCTCAAGAATGCCGACCAACGCAGCGCCCGACGGGATGCGCTGAAAGCTGCGGTAAATGCCTATCTGCGGGCCGAGGGCGCGGCGGTGCAGGTGAACGCGCTTGAGGTCATGGCACAGGCGCTTGAGGCCAACCAACGGGGCCGCGACATGATTCCGGCGCTGCGTCTGGCCCTGTCGCTGATGCCCCGCGATGATCTGGAAGCCGCGCTGGATGTGGCGATCGGCAAATACGGGTTTCGGGTGGTCGAACACCGGGTGGACAATGACACCGCCGCGCCGCGTATCTGTGCCGAATTTTCCGAAAAGCTGGTGCAGGTGGGGGTGGATTATGAACCCTTCGTGCGCATCGAAGGCAAGGGACTGGCGGTGCAGGCGGATGAAAGCCAGCTTTGCATTGACGGGGTCGAACATGGGATGCGCTATGATGTGACCCTGCGCCAAGGGCTGCCCGCGGCCAGTGGTGAAACCCTGCATCGCGACGTGCGTCTGCGGCTTTATGTGCGCGACCGGAATCCGCTGGTGCGCTTTGGCGGGCGGGCCTATGTGCTACCCCGTGCGGCGGAGGCCGCCCTGCCGGTCGAGACCGTCAATGTGGACCGGCTTGATCTGAAGCTGCGGCGGGTCAGTGACCGCAATCTGGTGCGGGCGATCCGCGAAAGCTATTTCGGGCGGCCGCTGAGCAAATATGAAGATGATCAATTTTCCGAAACATTGGCACAGGACGTCTGGTCGGGTGTCGGCACGGTGCACAACACCCTGAATGTGGATATGACCACGCGATTGCCTTTGGGCGATGTCCTGTCACAGCAACCTGCGGGTATTTACGCGCTCAGCGCTGCGGTGCCGGGGCAAGATCCCTATGATCATCCGGCGGCAACCCAGTGGTTTGTCCTGTCCGATCTGGGGCTTGCCACATGGGCGGGTGTGGATGGATTGCAGGTCTCTGTGCGCGGTCTTGGCGATGTTTCAGCGCGGCAGGGCATCACCCTGACACTGATTTCGCAGGCCAATGCGGTGCTGGGCACGGCAGTGACGGACGCAGAGGGCTTTGCCCGTTTTCCGGCGGGGTTGACACGGGGTGCGGGCGGATCGGCGCCTGCGCTTTTGATGGCCGAAGACGGGAGCAAGGACATTGCCTTTCTGCCGCTCAGCGATCCTGCCTTTGATCTGTCGGATCGCGGGGTCGAGGGCCATCCGCCCGCGCCGCCGATTGATACCTTTCTGACCACGGATCGCGGGGCCTATCGGGTTGGCGAAACGATTTATGCCACGGTGTTGACCCGCGATGCACAGGCGCAGGCGCTGCAAGGGCTGCCGGTGACCGCCGTGTTAAAACGCCCTGACGGGGTGGAATACAGCCGCCAGTTCAGCCGCGATGCTCGGGCGGGCGGCCATGTCTTTGCCCTGCCATTGGGGCCGGATGTGCCGCGCGGCGCATGGCGGTTGGATATCCTGTCAGATGTGACCGCGCCCGCGTTGGCCAGCCAGACCGTGCTGGTCGAAGACTTCCTGCCGGAGCGCATTGATTTCGACATTTCCCTGCCTGATACGCCGCTGCGCCTGTCCTCGGCGCCATCTGTGTCGGTCGCGGTGAACTACTTGTTTGGCGCGCCGGGGGCCGATCTCAAGGTCGAAGGCGATTTACGCCTGCGGGCCCGCCGCGACGTCGCGGGCTGGGATGGATACCGTTTTGGCCGCTATGACAGTGCCTTTCGCACCCAGACGCGGTTTATCGGCAATGCGGTAACGGATTCCCAAGGCATGGCAACATTGGCTTTGAACCTGCCCCAGCCGGACGAAGACGCGGGCCTGCCCCTGGAGGCGCAGGTGATCCTGCGCGTGTCCGAGGGATCGGGGCGCCCGGTGGAGCGGCGGCTGACCAAAGCGCTGGCGAATGATGCGCCGATGATCGGGATCAAACCGCAGTTTGACGATGTATTGGCCGAAGGCAGCGCCGCGGGCTTTGATCTGATCGCGCTTGACCCTGCGGGGGGGGCGATGCCGATGCAGGTGCGCTGGACCCTGAACAAGATCGAAACCCGCTATCAGTGGTATCAGCTTTACGGCAATTGGGAATGGGAGCCGACAACACGGCGCATCCGTGCGGCCACCGGTGAGGCGGCGCTGGGCGCCGATCCAGTGGCGATCAGCGCCCCGACCGACTGGGGCGAATATGAATTGATTGTTGAACGTAGGGGCGGCGATTATGTGGCCTCCTCGGTCAGTTTCTATTCCGGCTGGTATGGCGGGGATGGATCAACAGACACGCCTGACCGCCTTGAAATGTCGCTGAACGGCGATGAATTTTCTGTCGGTGATCCGGTGCAACTGCGGCTGGTGGCGGAAAATGACGGGGTGGCGATGGTGTCGGTGCTGTCCAATCGGGTGATCGCGCGCAAAGCGGTTGTGGTGCGCAAGGGTGAAAACAGCATTCCTCTGAGCGTTACGTCAGATTGGGGCAGCGGGGCCTATGTCACGGCATCCCTGTTGCGGGGTATGGATCTGGCCGCAGGATTGAACCCCGCGCGCAGTCTGGGTCTCGCCCATGCCAAAATCCGCCCCGCTGAACGCCAGCTACAGGTCGGCTTTGACAGCCCCGATGTGGTGGACGGTCAGGCAGGCACCCTGCGCGCCGCCGTGGTGGTGAAAGGTGTGAAAGAGGGCGAAACCGCCTATGTCACGCTGGCGGCGGTTGATCTGGGGATTTTGAACCTGACGGGGTTCAAAGCACCTGATGCCAGCGATCATTACTTTGGCCAGCGCCGCTTGGGCGTTGAAATGCGCGATATTTACGGGCGCTTGATTGACGGGATGAACGGCGCGTTGGGCAGTGTACGCTCGGGTGGTGATGCCGCGGCCAGTGCCGATGTGCAATCCCCGCCCCCGACCGAAGCACTGATGGCGTTTTTCAGCGGTCCCGTGCAGGTTGGCCCCGATGGCCGCGCCGAGGTGGAAATCATCCGCCCCGCATTTAACGGCACCATCCGGCTGATGGCGGTGGCCTGGTCCAAAACAGCGGTGGGCAATGCGCAGACCGATGTGACGGCCCGCGATCCGGTGGTGGTGAGCGCATCCTTGCCCCGTTTCCTTGCCCCGCAAGATCAATCGCGGCTGTTGTTGGAACTGGTCCATGCCGAAGGCGCGGCGGGCGACATGCGTTTGCAGGTCACTGCTGATGCCGCTGTGACGTTGGGGGATGTGCCGGATGTGGTCAACCTTGCCGATCAGGGATCACGCCGCATCGACGTGCCAATCAGCGCCAGCGCAATCGGGGATCATCTGGTCACTGTGGTTTTGACCACGGCAGAGGGCAAGGAACTGCGCAAACTGCTGACGTTGCCGGTGCGCCGGAATGATCCCGAAATCGCGGTGACCCGCCAGTTTGCGCTGGGCGTTGGCGAGGTCTTTACCTTTGATGGCAATGTCTTTGCGGGTTTGCAACCGGGCAGCGCCAGCGCGACATTGACGGCGGGCCCCTTGGCGCGGTTCGATGTGCCGGGATTGTTGCGGCAATTGGATCGTTATCCTTATGGCTGTACCGAACAGGTGACCTCGGCGGCGCTGCCGTTGTTGTACCTCGGCAGTATGGCGCAGGCCGCAGGGCTGGGCGCACCCGAACAGATCGGGGATAAGATCAGCCAAGCCATCGAACGGGTGCTGACACGGCAAGACAGCAACGGTGCCTTCGGGCTGTGGCGGCCGGAATCCGGTGAATTCTGGCTGGATGCCTATGTCACCGATTTCCTGTCGCGGGCGCGGCGCGCGGGCCATGTGGTGCCGGATCTGGCGTTTGCGCTGGCGATGGACAACCTGCGCAACCGGATCAATTATGCGCCGGATTTTGACTCTGGCGGCGAAGATATTGCCTATGCCCTGTTGGTGCTGGCCCATGAGGGTGCGGCCAATATGGGTGATCTGCGCTATTACGCCGACACCAAAGCCGATGATTTTGCCACCCCTCTGGCGGCGGCACAATTGGGCGCGGCACTGGCGGCCTATGGTGATCCGCTGCGGGCGGATATGATGTTCCGCCGCGCGGGGCTGTTGCTGTTGCGCGACCGTGACACCCGCCCTGCATGGCGCGATGATTTCGGCACCAACCTGCGCGATACCGCCGCGGTGCTGAAACTCAGCGCCGAGGCAGGCAGTGCCGCGATTGACCCTGCAACGCTGATTTCCTGGGTGGATCCTGGCAAACGCCGTCTGTCGACCCAAGAGGCCGCGCAGGTGGTTCTGGCCGCCCATGCCCTTGCCGGGCCAGCGGCGGTGCCGGGGCTGCAGGTCGATGGCCAGGCGGTGAACGGGCCTGTGGTCAAACGTCTGGAGGATCGGGCGCCGCGCGCATCTGTGATCCAGAACATCAGCGATGTGGCGATGGATGTGACCCTGACCACCTATGGCCTGCCCGAAGTGGCCCCCGAGGCAGGCGGATACGGTTATAAGATCACCCGCCGCTATTTCACCCTTGAGGGAAATCTGGTTGAGGGCGAGGTGCATTCCGGTGACCGGCTGGTGGTGCTGCTTGAGGTCTCGCCGTTTGAAACCGTCGGGGCGCGGTTGATCCTTGATGATCCATTGCCTGCAGGGTTCGAGATCGACAATCCCAACCTGTTGCGCAGTGGCGAGATTGACGCGCTGGACTGGCTCAAGACCAAATCCGCCGAAACTGCTGAATTCCGCAGTGATCGTTTTGTCGCGGCGGTGAACCATCGCAGTGCGGATGCGTTTCGGCTGGCCTATATTGTGCGGGCTGTGACACCGGGCCATTACCATCATCCCGCCGCCACGGTCACGGATATGTACCGCCCTGAATACCGCGCCAATACCGCCACGGGCGCGGTGACTGTCCTGCCATGATCCGGGGCTATGGCCTTTTTGCGCTGGTGCTGGCGCTGGGCGTTGCGGCGGCGCTGCGCGATGGGCTGGACCGCTGGATTGATGCCACCATGCTGCCGCCGGTGCTGGTGGAAACCTCGCAAGAGGTGCGGGACCGCCGCGGGGCCTTGTTGCGGGTGTTCCCGGTTGAGGGCGGGCGGGTGCGTCTGGCCCTGCGGCTGGATCAGGTGGATCGCGGTTTCCTTGATATGCTGATCGCCTATGAGGACAAAAGGTTTTACCAACACGCGGGGATTGACCCGCTGGCGATGTTGCGCGCGATCGGACAGGCGGCGTGGCAGGGGCAGGTGGTGTCGGGCGGATCGACCCTGACCATGCAGGTGGCACGGTTGTTGGAAAATTCCGGCACCGGACGCTGGCACGGCAAGCTGCGCCAGATCAGGGTCGCGCTGGCGCTGGAACGGCGGCTGAACAAGGATCAGATACTGGCGCTATATCTGGCACATGCGCCCTATGGCGGCGCGGTCGAAGGGCTGCGGGCGGGGGCCTTGGCGTGGTTTGGCAAAGATCCCGCACGGCTGAGCATGGCCGAAGCGGCGCTGCTGGTGGCATTGCCACAATCACCCGAAACCCGCCGCCCCGATCGCCATCCACAGGCGGCTTTGGCGGCGCGGGCGCGGGTGCTGGCCCGCGTGCACATCCGAATGCAGGGGGGGATCAACACCGCCTTGCCCCGGTGCCCGAAACGATGTTGCCCTTTGTGCGCCTTGCCCCGCATCTGACAGATCGGGCACGGCAGCAAGCCCCCCTGCGCGGGCGGTTTGACCTGACCCTGGACGCGGGGCTGCAGCGCCAGATCGAAGCCCTGGCCCGTCAGGCGGTGCAGGGGCAGGCGCGGGCTGTCTCGGCGGCGATCCTGGTGGCCGATCACCGCAGCGGTGAAATCCTCGCCTCGGTGGGATCACCGGCCTATGTGGCAACCGGTGGTGCCTTGGGGTTTGTTGATATGACCCGCGCGGTGCGTTCGCCGGGATCGACGTTGAAACCGTTTGTCTATGGCTTGGCCTTTGATCAGGGGTTGGCGCATCCCGATACATTGATTGACGATTCCCCCGTGGCCTTTGGCCGTTATGCGCCGCAGAATTTCGATGGTGCCTTTCGCGGTGAATTGACGGTGCGCGAGGCGCTGCAATTGTCGCTGAACATCCCGCCGGTATTGTTGACCCAGGAATTGGGGCCGGCGCGGGTGATGGCAACCCTGCGCCAGGGCGGGGCAGACCCCAAATTACCCGGCGGCACCGCCGGGTTGGCGGTGGCTTTGGGCGGTGTCGGGCTGACATTGGCAGATCTGGTGCAGCTTTATGCAGGGTTGGCGCAGGGCGGTATCGCGACACCATTGCGCTGGCAGCAACAACCGGGTGACCAGCCGCCGCCACACCGGATGATGTCGCGCGCGGCGGCCTGGCAGGTCTCGCATATCCTTGCCGGTATCACGCCCCCGCAGGGCGCGGCGGCGCGGGCGGGCGAGATCGCCTATAAAACCGGCACCTCTTACGGGCATCGGGATGCCTGGGCGATCGGATTTGACGGGGCGCATGTGATCGGGGTCTGGCTGGGCCGCCCTGATGGCACCCCGGTGCCGGGGGCCTTTGGCGGGGATCTGGCCGCGCCGCTGTTGTTTGAGGCCTTTGGCAGGCTGCGCCCCAGAGCAACGCCCTTGCCACAGCCACCACCGGAAGCCCTGATCCTCAGCACCGCTGCGCTGCCTCTGCCATTACAGCGCTTCCGCCCTCGTGATGCGGTGTTTGTGCAGGACGCTGACCGGCCTGTGGTGGCTTTTCCACCCGATGGCGCGGTGTTGCGCGGTACTGCTGAGGGGATACCCCTGAAGCTGCGCCACGGCAGCTTGCCGATGACTGTGCTGGTGAATGGTGCGCCCCTGCTGAGCAACCTGCGCAACCGCGAAACATTGCTGCCGTTTGCGGGCAAGGGATTTTCGCGGATTTCGGTGATTGATGCCAAAGGCCGCGGCGCGCAGGTGCAGATCAGGCTGGACTGAGCGGCGCACAGCTGGCAGGTCAGGGCCGAATTGATTTGAAAGCCGCCGATGTCCCTTGCCCTGTCTGTTTTGCCTTTGGCGGTCTTGCCGATCTGGGTGGCGCTGCTGATCGGCTAAGCGCCGCGCAACGGGGGTGCCGCCTTGCAATCCTGTTGCCGCTGAGGGGACAGCGGGCTAGGAATATCCCAATGAAACGCCTGTTTGCCCCCATGACTGCACCGATGACTGGCCCGATGACTGGCCTGATGATTGCCCTGCTGGCCGCGCCACCGCTGGCCGCGCATCCGCATATTTTTATCGACACCGGGCTGACCCTTGCCTTTGATCGTGACGGGCGTCTTGCACGGGTCAAGGTCACTTGGGTCTATGACACATTCTATTCCCTGCTGATCACCGAAGACATGGCGCTGGACCCCGATTTTGACGGGGTGCTGAGCGCGGCAGAACTGGACCGGCTCACGGGGTTTGATATGAAATGGCAGGATGGGTTCAACGGCGATCTCGAGGTCTTGCAGGGTGGGCAACGCCTGCCCCTGTCCGGCCCGCATGAGGTGACCGCCGCTTTTGCCGAAGGGCGCATCACCACGACCCATTGGCGCGATGTCGGCCCCGTGCAGGCCCTTGGCGCGGGGTATGAGATCCGCCCCTTTGACGCCACCTATTACACCGCCTATGACATGACCCTGCCGATCAGGTTCACCGGCACACAGGCCTGCACCGCGCGGGTGCAGATGCCCGACATGAGCGGCAATCTGTCAGCGCTGTTGAATGAATTAAGCACATTGGACGCCGATACCACGCCCCAAGACGCGGGCTTGCCGGACATTGGTGAAAGACTGGCGCAAAAGGTGCGGGTGACATGCGCCGCATCCTGAGCCTTGTTGCATTGGCGCTCTTGGTGTTGGCCGCTTGGCTGTGGCTCAGCGGCGGCTTTGACCAGATCGGGCAGTGGGCCACGGCGCGCCAGCGGAGTTTTCAGGACAGTATCGCGCTGGCGCTGCGGGCCGCGCGGGCGGGGGACGCGGGTGCGGTGCTGACATTGCTCGGTGCCTGTTTCGCCTATGGGTTGGCCCATGCCGCAGGGCCGGGGCATGGCAAGGTGTTGATCGGGGGCTATGGTTTTGGCAATCGGGTGCCGATGGCACGGCTGTCGCTGATCGCGCTTTTGGCATCCTTGGGGCAGGCGGTCACGGCGGTGGCGCTGGTCTATGCGGGGGTGCTGGTGCTGAACCTCGGGCGCAGCGCGATGATCGGGGTCACGGAAAGGATCATGGCCCCTGTCAGCTATGGCGCAATTGCCCTGATCGGGCTGTGGCTGGCGCTGCGGGGCCTGCGCAAACTGGCGCGGCAGGGGGTGGGTCATGATCATGATCCTGCGGATGACCACGGCCACGATCATCGCCAAGGCCCAGCAATCTGTGATCATTGCGGCCATGCCCATGGGCCCACACTGGATCAGGTCAACAAGGTTGGCTCTGTCCGCGAAGCGCTGGCGCTGATCGCGGGGATCGCAGCGCGGCCCTGTACGGGGGCGCTGTTTGTGCTGATCATCACATGGCAGATGGGCATTGCCTGGATCGGGGTTCTGGGGGCCTTTGCAATGGCGCTGGGCACCGCGATTGTCACGGTTTGTGTGGGCCTTGCTGCAGGGGGATTGCGCGGCGGATTGCTGGCGGGGATCGGCGGATCACCGCGGTTTGTGCAGGTCACGGCGACGCTGGAAATTCTGGCAGGTTCAGGGGTTGTTTTACTGGCAGGCGGGCTGTTGCTGCGCGCGCTTTAGACGGTGGCAGCCTTTATCCGGTGTCGGGGCGGCGCAGGATCATTGCGTGTTTTTCATCCCCATCAAAGCCAAGGCGATGATAGAATCCTGCGGCCCCGTTTGCCCGCCCGGTCAAAAGCATGATTTTATACACGCCCGCCGCCCAAGCATGATCGGCCAGCGCCTGCATCACCTGACGGCCAAAGCCATGCCCCCGGTGATCCGGCAAGGTGGCGACATTTTCAACCAAAGCATAGGGGCGCGCCTGATAGGTCATGTTGGGCAGGATGTGCAGCGTCGCCATGCTGATCACCTGTCCTGCCTGTTCGGCCCCGAAAATCGTGGTGCCGGTATGGGCAATAACATCCCCAAAGGCGGCGGCACCCACGGCGCTGTCCGGTGGCAGGCTGTCCCCGGTTGACAGCGCCTCATACAATCTGCGGGCATCGGCGTAATCCGCCCTGCCCAGAGCGCGGCAAATCACCTTCACCTTGAGCTGACCTTCACCTTCACCTGCGCCCCTCGCGCAGCCATGCGGCGGTAATGAACAGCGCGCTTAGCACCAGCACCAGCCATGCAGGCAGGATCGGGGTCTGGCGCACATCCAGCGTTTCATAGGCCCCGCGCGGGGTCAGCCCCAACCAGCCCCGCCCGGCAGCGGGGCGTCCGGCACGCACATTGCGCAGTCGCGGGATGCCGTCCTCGATGCGGATCACACCGCCGCGCAGCCCTTCTATCACCGGGCGCAGGGCCGCGCCGCTGGCAATGGTTTCAACAAATTCACGCGGCGCGGCAGGGCCAAGGCCGATAACCGCGTTTTGATCGCCATTGCCCAGACGGTAAAGCCCGATCTCCGGTCCCTGATAGCTGCCCTCAAACGTGCCGGGGGCAGTCTGGGTCAGGGCCACTTCAGCACTGCTGCCATCGGGTGCAATCACGCTGACGGGGGGCACGGTTTCACCCAAGGTCCGGCGGATGATGCGCATGCGCTGGCCTTCGGCGGTGGCGGTCAGGGCCTCTTCTTCCAGTTCCGGTTCTTTCATCATCCAATGGGCCAGACGGCGCAGCAATTCCAACTGCGGACCACCACCCTCATAGCCGCGGCTCCACAGCCAGGCATGATCCGAGGCCAGCAGCGCCACACGGCCTTCGTCCACCCGATCGAGCACCAAAAGCGGCCGCCCGTCGATGCCTTCCATCACCACATTGCCCTGCGGATCCGTGACATCAATCTGGCGCAGCCACCGGCCCCAATCGCCTTTGCCGGGCAGGTTCACCGTCACCGGATGGCGCTGGCCCAGATCGGTGATTTTCGGCAGATAGGGCTGTTCCAGCACCCGCGCCGTGGGGGTTGCGGGCAGGACCGCCCCCAAGGGCGATCGGAACAGGCTGTCGGCGCTGGCAAAATCCGGCCCCGCCGCCACCAGAACCGCCCCGCCCTTGCGCACATAATTGGCGACATTATCCAGATAGAGCGCCGGCAGGATGCCACGGCGTTTGTAGCGGTCAAAGATGATCAGATCAAAATCGTCGATCTTGTCCATGAACAATTCGCGGGTCGGAAAGGCGATCAGCGACAGCTCATTGACCGGCACGCCATCCTGTTTTTCGGGGGGCCGCAGGATGGTGAAATGCACCAGATCAACCGAACTGTCGGATTTTAAAAGGTTACGCCATGTGCGCCCGCCCGGATGTGGCTCTCCGCTGACCAGCAGCACCCGCAGGCGATCCCGCACGCCGTTCATCTGGATCAGGGCAGAGTTGTTGCGATCGGTCAATTCACCCGCGGCCTCGGGCAGGGAAAACCGGATTACATTGCGCCCGCCATGGGGCAGGGTCACCGGCAGGTTCAAATCCTGACCAATCGGCACCCGAAAGCTTTGGGCTGCCTCGCCGTCAATGGAAATATCCAGCAGCGCCAGTTCCTGTCCCTGGGGCGCCGCGCCCAGATCATCAATGCGCAGGGTCAATGTCACCGGTTCCCCGATGATCGCAAAGGCAGGGGCATTGCGCACGCTCAATCTGCGGTCCCAGTCGGTTTCAGCACCGCTTAGCACCAGATGCAGCGGGGCGGGCGGATCAACGGGCAGGTCGGCATCGTGAATGCGCCCGTCACTGACCGCAAGGATGCCCGCGACCCGGGCGCTGGGTTCTTCGGCCAGGGCATCGCGCAGGGCGGTCATCAATTCGGTGCCTGAATCCCCCGCGCCACCGGGCAGGGTGATGCGGCGTAACTCGGTGTCGGGGCGCGCGCGGATCGCAGCGGCCAAGGCATCGCTTGCTGTCGCCGTTTGGCGGGTGCGATCACCCAGTTTCTGACTGGCGCTCTGATCTTCGATCAGCAGCACAATATCAGTCAACGCGGCGCGGTCTTCGGTTTGATAGGACGGGCCCGCCAGCGCAGCCAGCACAACCAGCGCGGCAAGGGCACGCAACGGCCAGCCGTTCAGCCCGCGCAGTGCGGCAAGCATCACAGCGGCCAGCGCGATCAGGGCCACCACACCCAACAGCGGCAGCGGGATCAGCGGGTCATAGACGAAACTTGCGGTCATTGGCCCAGCCGATCCAGCAAGGCAGGCACATGCACCTGATCCGATTTATAATTTCCGGTCAGCACATGCATCACCAAATTCACCCCGAAACGGTTGGCCAATTCGCGCTGGCGTTCGCCGGAATAGCCACGCCCGATCGGCAACAAAGGCCCGCCATCGCGGCGCACCGCCCATGCCGCCGCCCAGTCATTGCCACCGATCACCACGGGGGTGACCCCGTCATTGAGATTGCGAAACGGCATGCCCTCAACACGTTCGGCATTGGGCGCCGCGGCCTCCACCCAGAGATCGCGGCCAGCATATCGGCCCGGAAAATCCTGTAACAGGTAAAAGGTGCGGGTCAGCACGTGATCCACCGGCAAGGGTTCCAGCGGCGGAATGTCCAGCGGTGCCGCCAGTTCGCGCAGTTTGCGGCCATTCGGGCTGGCGGCACCATATCCGGCAATATCCGCATCGCGGGTGTCAAACAGGATCAACCCGCCAGAGCGCAGATAGGCATTCAGTTTGGTATAGGCTTCATCAGAGGGGCGCGGTTGTTCCGGTGTGATCGGCCAGTACAGGATCGGGAAAAACGCCAGTTCGTCGGTTTCCAGATTCACCGGGGTCGGCGGCGCAGGTTCCACCGAGGTGCGGAAATACAACACATCCGACAGCCCCTGAAGCCCGGCTTGGGCGATCTGGTCAATCTCGGCATTGCCGGTCAGTACATGGGCAAGGGTCACGTCCACCGTGGCATTGAGGGCAAATTCATCGGCGCCGGATTGGGCATGGGCCGGATCGGACAGGCCGAACATGGGCACAACAACTAACAGGGCCAAAGCGGCATTGCTGCGCTGTAACAGCCGCCCCGACAGCGCCAGCGACGCCACAACATCCGCCAAAAGCAACAAAAGCGCCGCGCTTAACAACAGGCCGGCCAGCGGCTGTTCGGGCAGTACCGCCAAGCCCCGCAGCGGCACGTCACCGGGCCAGCTTGCCGGTGTCAGGCGGCTGTCAGCGGTAAAGACATTGCGCGCAAGGCGGCGGTCGCCACTGCCATAAATGCCCGGTTGTACCAGCGGCCCCGCTGCGGCGTTCAGCAATGCCACCCCGTCCACACCGGGCAGGGTGCCTGCATCGGACAGGGTGCCAAACCCATCCATCACCTTGAGCGGCGTCCAGGTGGTGCCGACCAGATCACCGGTGTCGGGCGTGGCCGTGGCGGAGGACACCGCCAGCCGTTCCATCATTTCAACAAACAGACCCGAGAGTGGCAGGGTGGACCATTCTGCGGTGGCGGTGACATGGAACAGCACGATCTGCCCTTGTCCTACGGATTTGCGGGTGACCAAGGGCGTGCCATCGCTCAGAGAGGCAATCACCCGATCTGCCAGCGTCGGATCAGGCTGCGCCACAACCTGCGCCGAGACCACCACATCCTCAGGGATGTTCAGGCCAAAGAACGGCGATGTTTCGCGGAATGGGGCCAGCGATTTGGGTTCTCCCCAGCTCATCGCGCCGCCAACGCTGCGCCCGCCTGCCCGCAGGCGCACAGGCATCAGCGGGTCTTCGTCGATGCGGCTTATGTCACTGGCGGCAATGCGCGGCCCGGCAAAGCGCACCAGCATGCCGCCTGCGTTGATCCAGTCCAGCAGCGGGGTTTTTTCAGCGTCTGACAGGCTGGCGATATCGGCCAGCACAATCACATCGGGATTGGCGGGCAACACATCTTCAAGCGATCCGTCAATCAGATCGGCAGCGGGTTTCAGCGCCTGTTCGATGTAATGCAGCGGTGAGAGCAATTGCAGCCCCTCGCGGTTGGCCCGGGCACCGATCAGCGCCACCTCGCGGCGGCGCAGGGCATCATCCACCAGCGTCACCGCCCCCGCCGAGCGTTGCCCCGCAATGGAGAACCCGCTGACCCGCGCGCGCAGTTCGGCAGGCAGGGACAGATCGGCACTGGCGCTGGTGTCGCCTGCTGAAAAAGTGGCGGTGGCAGTGGCAAGGATGCGGGCATTGCCTGCGGGATCACGGCCTTCGGCCTCAATCACCACGGCGCGTTCCGGCCCGGCGGTGGCGCGGGACAAAGGCAGGGTGATCACATTATCCGTATAAGTCGCAGGCGCGATGGCCAGCACATTGGCGGCGGTTTGGTACACTTCGACGGCGCCGCGCGATTGCAGGGCCGCCAGAACATCATTGCGCCCTTGATACTCCAGCGCATCGCTGAACCACAGCGTGTCAAAGGCGGGCAGGTCACGGATGATTTCACGGGCTTGGGCCAAACTGGCCTCGGAAGGCTGCCAAGGCGCGGGGGCGATGCCCGCAAGGCGGCTGCGCCAGACATCGGCAGACTGAAAGGCAGGGCGTTCAGGGCGGGTCAGCGTCAGGAAAGCCACGGTGCGGCCTGCGCGTCCGGCACGGGTAAGCTGTGCTTCAATTGCTTGGGTCTGCCGGGGCCAGCGGCTTGCGCCCGCCCAGGAGCCATCCAGTACAATCAACAACGGCCCTGTGCCTTGGGTCTGGTCCTCTTGCGGGTTCAACACCGGTCCCGCCAGCCCCAGAATGACCGCTGCAACCGCCAGCATCCGCAGCAGCAACAGCCACCACGGGGTGCGGTCCGATACGCTTTCATCGTCCTTGAGGCCCAGCAGCAGCGCCACACCGGGAAAGCGGCGGCGGATCGGGGCAGGCGGCACAGCGCGCAGAACAAGCCACAGGATCGGCAGCGCCAGCAGTGCCAGCAACAACCAAGGCGCGGTAAAGCCGATGCCGCCCAGAACCGTCATGTGCTGACCCCTTGTCGCGCATCCAGGGCACCATAAAGCCACAGCAACGCCGATTGCGCCGGGGCATCACTATGGTGCAGCCCGTAGCGCCATCCGGTCAGGGTGCAAAGCTGTTGCAATTCATCCTTGCGGGCGGCAAGGCGATCCAGATAGCGCGATTTCAGGTCATTGGCCTTGAGGGTCTCATGGCACATCGTGCCACCCATGCTTTCGAATATCGTGCGCCCGCTGAATGGAAACACCTCTTCGGACGGGTCCAGCAGATGATACAGAATGCCGCGCACCCCGCGATCCGCAGCCTTTGTCAGGGCCAGTTTCACCGCCCCGACATCGCCCATGAAATCCGAAATAAACAACGCCCGCGCATGGGGGATCATGGCGCGGTGTTCGGGTGGGCTGTAATCGGCTGGATCATCGCGGCACAGCATATCCGCCAGCCGCAGGATTTGCGGATTGCCCCGGCGCGGCGGCAGGTTGGTGCCGGTCAGCCCGACACGTTCACCGCCCCGCACCAGCAGGATCGACAGGGCCAGCCCCAAAAGCCGCGCACGATCTGCCTTTTGCGGCAAGGCGGGATCCGAGGAAAACCGCATCGACGCGCCCTGATCCACCCAAAGCATCACCGATTGCGCGATCTGCCATTCGCGTTCGCGGACAAATTCCTGATCCCCGCGCGCCGAGCGCCGGTGATCAATCATCCGGCGGCTGTCGCCCAGCTGTGCCGGACGGTATTGCCAGAAATCATCGCCCAGCCCGGCCCGCCTGCGCCCGTGCGCGCCCAGCAAAACCGCCCCCGCCAGATGTTCAGCCCGCGCCAAAAGCGCAGGCAGACGCGCGGCCTGTGCTTCGGCCCTGGCCCGCAGGGTGGCGGGATCGGCAGCAGGAAGGGCGGTGTCAGATGTCACGCCGCCGCCTTTGCCCCGGCGAGGGCCAGTGCCGTGCTGTCAATCAGGCTGTGCAGGCTGTCGCCCCGTGCCCTTGCGGCAAAGTTCAAGGCCATGCGGTGGCTCAGTACCGGCCTTGCCATATCCAGAACATCCTCGGCAGAGGGCGCCAGACGCCCCTGCAACAAGGCCCGTGCCCGCACCGCCAGCATCAATGCCTGCGCCGCGCGCGGGCCGGGCCCCCATGCCACGGTATCGCGCACCTGTTGGCTGGCGTTTTCACCATCGGGGCGGAAGGCCCGCACCAGATCAAGGATCATCTCGACCACAGAATCCCCCACCGGCATCCGGCGCAGCAGGCGCTGAGCGTCCAACAGGGCCTGTGCGGTGAAAACCCCGGTGGAGTGGGCCTCGGTTTCGCCTGTTGTGGCGATCAGGATGTCGCGTTCGGTGGCACGGTCGGGATAGGCCACGTCGATCTGCACCAGAAAGCGGTCAAGCTGGGCTTCGGGCAGGGGATAGGTGCCTTCCTGTTCAATCGGGTTCTGCGTGGCCAACACATGAAACGGCTGTCCCAAAGCGCGGTCCTGTCCGGCCACAGTGACGGTTTTTTCCTGCATTGCCTGCAACAATGCCGATTGGGTGCGCGGTGAGGCGCGGTTGATCTCATCGGCCATCAGCAATTGGCAAAAGACCGGCCCTTCGACAAAACGAAACGCCCGCGTGCCGTCTGGCGCGGTGTCCAGAACCTCGGATCCCAGAATATCGGCGGGCATCAGATCGGGGGTGAATTGCACGCGGTTGCCGTGCAGCCCCATCACCGTGCCAAGGGTTTCCACCAAACGGGTCTTGCCCAGACCGGGCAGGCCGATCAATAATCCGTGACCGCCGCACAACAGCGCCGTCAGGGTCAGGTCCACCACCCGTTCCTGACCGATAAAGCGGTGGGTGATCGACGCTTTGGCCTCGGCCAATTTGTCACCTAATGCTTCGATTTGGGCCACCATATCTTCGGCTTCGGTCATGACAAATTCTCTCTCTGGGTTATATCGGTTAGTGTAAGTGTATCTCTCTGACAGGAAATGGCAAAAGCAATGAGCGGACAAAATACCGTTACCCCCTCGGCAGAAGGCATCCTTGCCTCGGCAAAAGCGGCCAAAACACGCGGATTGCCGCCGTTGGAAAAATGGAACCCGCCGTTTTGCGGTGATCTGGACATGCACATCCGCCGTGACGGGACGTGGTTCTATCAGGGCACGCCGATCGGGCGGCCCGAATTGGTCAAATTATTCTCGACGATTCTGTGGCGTGAGGGGGATAAATATTTCCTTGTGACCCCGGTTGAAAAGGTCGGCATCACTGTCGAGGACGCGCCTTTTGTTGCCGTTGATTTTGAAGCCGAGCGCAAAGGCAGATCACAAAACCTGCGTTTCACCACCAATCTGGGCGATGACGCCCTTGCCGGACCCGACCATCCGATCCGTGTGGAGCGCGACCCCGAAACCGGTGAACCCGCGCCCTATGTGTTGATCCGGCGCAATCTTGAAGCCCTGATTGACCGCAAAAGCTTTTATCGGCTGGTGGACATCGGAGTGCATCACGAGGGCTGGTTCGGGCTGTGGTCTGGTGGCGTGTTCTTTGGCATCATCCCCTCTGATGAATTGCCAGCAGACAGTGAACCAGCAGACAGTTAAAAGGCCAAAACCATGTTTCACCTTGCCGCCAACCTGACGTTGCTCTGGCCTGAACTGGCATATGCTGATCGCTTTGCCGCTGCGGCAAAGGCGGGTTTCAAATATGTAGAAGTGTTGTTCCCCTATGGGGATGCCACCGCAGTGACCAAAGCGGCGCTGGCGGATCACGGTCTTGAACTGATCCTGTTGAACGCGCCTGCGCCAGATTCCGATCCCCGTGGCTTTGCCGCAGTGACCGGCGGCGAAGCGGCGTTTCGCCAGGATATGAAGGTGGCCTTTGCTTGTGCGGACACCCTTGGCGCAAAGTTTATTCATGTGATGACCGGCACAGCGCAGGGTGTCGCCGCGCAACAGACCCTGATCAACAATCTGATCTGGGCGTCCGAACAGGCCCCAAAGGGGATCACCCTGACGCTGGAACCGCTGAATCCGGTCTCTATGCCGGGGTATTTCCTGAATGATTATGCCTTGGCCGCCGCGGTGTTGACGGCCGTGGGGCGGGCAAATGTCGCGCTGCAATATGATTGTTTTCACGCCCGGATGATCCACGGTGATGCGGTGGCCGTGTTGCGCCAATATCGCGATCTGATTGTACATGTGCAGATTGGCGATGCGCCGGAACGCGGCACACCGGGCAGCGGTGATGTTGATTTTGAACAAGTGTTTGCAGCCCTGCGCGGCACTGGCTATTCAGGCTGGGTCAGTGGTGAATATCACCCCGCTGGCCGAACCGAAGCGACCCTCGACTGGATGAGATACTGATGATCCCTGCCCGATTTGCCCCCGTTGTTTTTGGTTTCATTCTGTCGGGGCTGATGTCGCTGATGGTGTCGGGCATCGCCACCTACCGCGCGTTTGGTTTTAACGAAATATTCCTGCATTCATGGATGGGGGCGTGGTCTGTCAGTTGGCTGGTGGCTTTTCCGGCGGTGCTGGTGGTGGCCCCGATCACGCGGCGTCTGGTGGCGATACTGGTGCGTTCACACTGAGGCCATCGGGAAAAGCACCGGCGCATCACCGTCGCGCCATTGCGGATATTTCTGCATGATCGCGGCAAAGCGGTCCGAGATCAAAAAACGGTCCAGCCACTTGTGCAGGTCCGGCCAGGGCTGGGCATCAAACCATGTTTTGTCGATAAAGGCGAACTGGCGCACAAAGGGCAGGATCGCATAATCCGCCAGACTGGGCTGTGCAAATAGCCAAGGATCAAGCGCGCGGTCCAGATCACGCAGAAATGCCGAGGCCGCTGTGCGGTGGGATGCGGCATCTTCAGTCGGATAGCGGCTGGCGTATTTGGTGCGGTCCAGCGCATGTTTGAACGGCCCGTCGGCCCGCGCGATCCAGTCATTGCCCGTCTCGGGCATGCTCAACCAGTTCTCGGGATCACGCTGGGCCAGCGCCCATTTCATAATGTCGAGGCTTTCATCAATCACGCCCGTGCCGGTGATCAGACAGGGCACAGTGGCGCTGGGCGAGGCCGTCAGAAACGCCGCTGGTTTGTCGCGCAGAACAACTTCGCGCAGCGCGACTTCTGTCTGGGTCACGGCCAGAGCCAGCCGCGCGCGCATGGCATAGGGGCAGCGGCGAAAGGAATAGAGGATCGGTGTCATGGGAATTAGCTAGCGGAATTGGGTCGAGGAGACCATGCCGGACGTCTGAGAGGATCATCGGAGCGGGCCCAAGCGCGTTGTGCGCCGGGTGGCACGGCCCTTGTCAATGCGCCTCGGCCCAGTTCGCGCCTTTGCCCGCATCCACGGTCAGCTTCACGTCCAGTTTCACCACCGGATCATTGGCGTTTTCCATGACCTCGCGGGCCACTTCGATCAGCGGATCCTCGGCGCCCTGTTCGACCTCGAACAGCAGTTCGTCATGCACCTGCAACAACATCGTGGCGGGCAGATCGGCAATCGCGGCGGGCATGCGGATCATCGCGCGGCGGATCACATCGGCAGCGGTGCCCTGGATCGGGGCATTGATCGCGGCGCGGGCGGCAAAACCGGCATGGGGGCCTTTGGCACCAATATTGGGCGTGTGAATTTTGCGGCCAAACAGCGTCTGCACATAGCCGTGTTCCTTGGCGAATGCCTTGGTGTCGTCCATATAGGTGCGGATGCCCGGAAAACGTTCGAAATAGCGGTCGATAAAACCCTGCGCCTCGCTGCGCGGGATGCGCAGATTGCGGGCCAGACCAAAGCCGGAAATGCCATAGATCACCCCGAAATTGATCGCCTTGGCGCGGCGGCGGATGTCTGGGGTCATGTCTTCCATTGGCACGCCGAACATTTCTGATGCGGTCATGGCGTGAATGTCATCCCCCCGTGCAAAGGCTTCTTTCAATGCCGGAATATCGGCAATATGGGCCAGAATGCGCAATTCGATTTGTGAATAATCCAGCGCCACCAATGTCTTGCCCGGTTCTGCGATGAATGCCTCGCGGATGCGGCGGCCTTCTTCGCTGCGGATCGGGATGTTTTGCAGGTTCGGATCGGTGGAGGCCAGACGCCCTGTCGAAGCCCCGGCAATGGAATAGGAGGTATGTACGCGGCCCGTGTCGGCATTGATGTGGGTTTGCAGCGCATCGGTATAGGTGGATTTGAGTTTGGAAAGCTGCCGCCAGTCCAGAACACGGGCAGGCAGTTCGTGTTCGGTTGCAAGGTCTTCGAGCACATCAACGCCCGTGGCATAGGCGCCGGTCTTGCCCTTTTTGCCGCCTTCGAGGGCCATTTCATCAAACAGGATTTCCCCCAGCTGTTTGGGCGATCCGACATTGAATTTGCGCCCGGCCAGCGCATAGATTTCATCCTCCAGCCCTGCCATCTTTTGGGCAAAGGCATTGGACATGCGCGACAGCGTATCGCGGTCAACCTTGATCCCAGAGCGTTCCATCGCCGCCAGCACCGGCACCAAAGGCCGCTCAAGGGTTTCATAGACCCGCGTGACATTGGCGCGGTGCAAATTCGGTTTCAGATACTGCCACAGGCGCAGGGTGATATCGGCATCTTCGGCGGCATATTTTACCGCATCGTCCAGCGGCACCTTGTCAAAGGTGATCGCGGATTTGCCAGACCCCAGAAGGGGTTTGATCGGAATTGGTATGTGGTTGAGATAGCGTTCGGACAATGTGTCCATGCCGTGATTGTGCAGGCCTGCATGCTGGGCATAAGACATCAGCATCGTGTCATCAAACGGCGCGACGGTAATGCCGATCTGGGCGAAAATCTTGGCGTCATATTTCATGTTCTGCCCGATTTTCAGGATGCTTTGATCCTCCAGCATCGGGGTTAACATGCGCAGGACGTCTTCAATCGGCATCTGGCCTTCGGCCAGATCATCCGAGCCAAACAGATCATCCCCGCGGCTGGCTTTGTGGATCAGTGGAATATAACAGGCCCGACCCGGTTCAACAGCCAGCGAAATCCCCACCAGATCGGCAGTCATTTCATTCAAGCCGGTGGTTTCGGTGTCCACCGCGACATAGCCGAATTCATAAATCCGGTCGATCCAGACCTGCAAGGCAGCCGCGTCGCTGACCTGTTCGTATGTATCCGCATCAAACGGCAGGTCATCGACCTGCGGTGCATCCGCTGTGGGGGCGGTGGCATCGGCAATCACCGGTGCTTCTTTGCCCAGTTGTTCGGCCACCCGTTTGGACAGGGTGCGGAATTCCATTTCGGCCAGAAACCCCAGCAAGGTATCGGGATCAGGATCGCGGACTTCAAGATCCTCAAGCGTGAAATCCAGCGGGGTGTTCTCATCCAGCAGGACCAGCCGCCGTGAGAGGCGGATTTGTTCGGCATTGTCGATCAGGGTCTGGCGGCGCTTGGGCTGTTTGATTTCTGCGGCACGGGCCAGCAGGGTTTCCAGATCGCCGTATTCATTGATCAACAGGGCGGCGGTCTTGATCCCGATGCCCGGCGCACCGGGGACATTGTCCACCGAATCGCCCGCCAGCGCCTGCACATCCACCACCCGATCCGGGAAAACCCCGAATTTTTCGAACACGCCATCACGGTCGATGGTTTTATTCTTCATCGCATCCAGCATTTCAACGCCGTCGCCGACCAGTTGCATCAGATCCTTATCGGAACTGATGATCGTGCAGCGGCCCCCCGCGGCGCGGGCCTGAACCGCGAGGGTGGCAATGATGTCGTCCGCCTCAAAACCTTCTTTTTCCTTGCAGGCAATGTTGAAGGCTTCGGTGGCGCTGCGGGTCAGTGGCATCTGCGGGCGCAGGTCTTCTGGCATTGCCTCGCGGTTGGCCTTGTAGAGGTCGTACATGTCATTGCGAAAAGTGTGGCTGCCCTTGTCAAAGATCACCGCAACATGGGTTGGCGCATTGGGGCCGGTGTTGCCCTCGACATAGCGGTGCAGCATGTTGCAAAACCCGGCCACGGCGCCAATCGGCAGCCCGTCGGATTTGCGCGTCAGCGGCGGCAGCGCGTGATATGCCCGAAAGATAAACGCAGAACCGTCAATCAGATGCAGGTGATGGCCTTTGCCAAATGTGCCGGACATGGTGCTTCCTCTCGCGCGTCGGATCGTGACATGAAGCATCCGGCGCTGCCTGCTGGCAACCGCCTGTGTGCGTCATTCTCTTCTAAAAACCTGATGCAACCCGTGCTGCGATCAAGCGGAGGGCGGTCTCAGACCTTGCCTTCGAAATCGCTGTGCACAAATTTGCAGTCGCAATAGCCACATTCGACAAAGCCGGTATCGCGCGGGATTTGCAGCCAGACGCGCGGATGGCCAAGGCCGCCTTCGCCGCCGTCACAGGCGATACGGTGGGTGTTCACGATCCGGGTTTCGGGCGCTTGCTGGCTCATCTGGTACGGTCCTTGGCTCGGGGCTGAATGCTGCTCTCTTATGCCCAATGCGCCCGCGCAGAACAAGACCTGCTTGCGGGCAATGCGATCCGGCGGAAACTTTGAAAATTCAGATCAAATACGCGGGATTTTCGCCCATCTGCCTGTCGATGCAGGAAAACGGTTCACCCTGACGCCGCCAAAGGGTAAAAGGCCAGAAAACAAGCCAGTTTCGGAGCCACCCCCGCATGAATACCCCAAAACCCGTGGTCTTGTGCATCCTTGATGGATGGGGGCTGAGTGACACAGCCGAGGGCAATGCGCCGTTTCTGGCCAATACTCCGACAATGGACCGGATCATGCGCGATTGTCCCCATGCCAGCTTGATCACCCATGGTCCCGATGTGGGATTGCCACGCGGCCAGATGGGCAATTCCGAGGTGGGCCATACCAATATCGGCGCAGGTCGTGTGGTGGCGATGGATTTGGGCCAGATTGATCTGGCCATCGAAGAGGGCAGTTTTCAGAAAAACCCGCGCCTTTTGGATTTTATCGCGAAATTGAATAACACCGGCGGCACCGCGCATCTGATGGGGCTGGTGTCGGATGGCGGTGTGCATGGGCATCTGACCCATATGATTGCGGCGGCGCGGGCCCTGGACGACGCGGGGGTGCCGGTGGTCCTTCACGCGCTGACCGACGGGCGCGATGTGGCGCCACGATCCGCCAAGGCATATTTCGAAACCCTTGAGGCCGCTTTGCCAGCGGCGGTGCAGGTGGTCACGGTGACGGGGCGCTATTTTGCGATGGACCGCGACAATCGCTGGGATCGGGTGCAAAAGGCCGTTGACGTGATCCTGCGCGGGCAGGGGGTGGCGCAACCGGATGCACAGGCGGCAGTGGATGCGGCCTATGCCCGTGGTGAAAATGATGAATTTATTCAGGCCAGCGTGCTGGGGGATTATGCCGGCGCCCAGGATGGCGACGGGTTCTTTTGTCTGAATTTCCGCGCCGACCGCGCCCGCGAGATCATGGCGGCGCTGGGCGATCCGGGTTTTGATGCCTTTGATGTGGGGCAGCGGCCCGACTGGGCGCAGTTGATGGGCATGGCCGCCTATTCCGACCAGCACAAAACCTATATGTCAGTGGTCTATCCCAAGCCTGAAATCACCAATACTCTGGGGGCCTGGGTCGCCAGGCAGGGGCTGCGCCAATACCGTTTGGCGGAAACCGAAAAATACCCCCATGTGACGTTTTTCCTGAATGGCGGCGAAGAAACCCCTGCCAATGGCGAAGACCGCTTTATGCCGAAGTCGCCAAATGTGGCGACCTATGATTTGCAGCCCGAAATGTCCTGTGCCGAAGTCACGGATCGCTTTGTTGCCGCGATTGAGGATGGTTATGATCTGATCGTGGTGAATTATGCCAACCCCGATATGGTTGGCCATACCGGTGATCTGAGTGCCGCGATTGCCGCCTGTGAGGCCGTGGATGCCGGGCTGGCGCGGGTGGTTGCGGCCCTGAAGGCCAAAGGCGGTGCGATGATCCTGACGGCGGATCACGGCAATTGCGAGGTGATGATTGATCCGCTGACGGGGGGCGCGCATACCGCGCATACGCTTAATCCGGTGCCTGTGGCATTGATTGGCGGTCCTGACGGGGCCAAGCTGCATGGTGGACGTCTGGCCGATCTGGCCCCGACGCTGCTGCATCTGATGGGGCTGGAAGCACCCGATGAAATGACGGGGACATGCCTGATCTCATGATCCGCGTCGCCCTTTTCCTTTTGTTGATCCTGCCGCTGCCCGCAAGGGCGCAAAGCGACGCGGCGGATCAGGCCCGTGCGGCGGCTGTGGCCCTTGAAACCGCATCGCGCCAGTTGGACGCCGCAGAAGGTGCCCGTGACCGGGTGCAGGCGTTGACCGAAACCATTCAAGCCTTTGAAACCGGCCTTGGCGCGATGCGCGAAGGCCTGCGGCGGGTGGCGATCAATGAGGCGCAGCTGACCCAGAAACTGAATGCGCGTGACGGCGAAGTGGCGCAATTGCTGGGCGCATTGCAAAGCATCGGCAGCACAGCGTCCCCCGTGACCTTTCTGCATCCTGACGGGCCGGTCGGCACGGCGCGGGCCGGCATGTTGCTGGCTGAACTGACCCCTGCCCTGAACCGCCGCGCCGATGGATTGCGCCGCGATCTGGAGGATGTTCAAACCCTGCGGGCCTTGCAAAGCGATGCGGCGGAACGCCTGCAAGGCGGGCTGACCGAAGTCCAGGCGGCGCGCACCGCCCTGAATGAAGCGATGGCAAACCGCAAAGATCTGCCCCTGCGGTTCACCGAAGATCCGGTGCGCACCGCGATCCTGATTGCCTCGACCGAGACGCTGGACGGATTTGCCAGCGGCCTGTCCGAAATTGTCACCGATGAAGTTGCCGCTGCCCCGGTGCGGTTGGACGGGCAGGCGGGTGATCTGCAATTGCCGGTGCAGGGGCTGGTGCTGCGCGGCGCAGGGGAAACCGATGCCGCAGGCGTGAAACGGCCCGGCCTTGTGCTGGCAACGCGGCCTTTTGCGCTGGTGACAACCCCGACGGCGGCGACGGTGCGCTATACCGGACCGCTGCTGGATCTGGGCAATGTGGTGATCCTTGAACCACAGGCGGGCACGCTGTTTATTCTGGCGGGGCTGGATGTGGTCTATCCCAAAACCGGACAGGTCATTGCGGCCAAGACCGCCATCGGGCTAATGGGGGGGGAACAGGGGGCAGAAAAAACGCTGACCTCACCGCTTCGTGAAGGCACTGGCACTGACCGCTCAGAAACGCTCTATATAGAAGTAAGACAAGACAACATTCCACAGGACCCCCAAGACTGGTTCCGAACCGATAAGGATGAAGAAGGATGAAAAAGTTTGTGATGGCAGCCCTCGGCGGCACTGTGGCGGGGGTGATTGCAACCACCCAGATCGCCGCGCCTCTGCTCGCGCAGGAAAGTGCCAAGACCGAAAATGTCTATGAACAACTGGATTTGTTCGGTGATATTTTTGAGCGGATTCGCGCACAATATGTCGAAGAGGTGGATTCTAGCGAATTGATCGAAGCGGCGATCAACGGCATGCTGACCTCGCTTGATCCGCATTCCAGCTATCTGTCGCCGAAAGACGCGGCCAAGATGCGCGAACAGACCCGTGGCGAATTTGGCGGGCTGGGCATCGAGGTCACGCAGGAAGACGGGTTTGTCAAAGTGGTATCCCCCATTGATGGCACACCGGCTTTTGACGCGGGCATCGAAGCAGGCGATTTCATCACCCATGTGAACGGAGAAAGCCTGCTGGGTCTGGTGCTGGATGATGCGGTTGAAATGATGCGCGGGCCGGTCGGGTCTGAAATCATCATCACCGTGGTGCGCGAAGGCGAACAGGAACCTTTTGATGTGTCGATCATCCGCGACACGATCCAGTTGACCGCCGTCAAGGCCCGCACCGAAGGCGATACCGCCGTCCTGCGCCTGACCACCTTCAACGAACAGACCTATCCAAAGATGAAAGAAGGCCTGGAGGCCCAGATCGAAGCGGCTGGAGGCATCGACAACATCAACGGGATTGTGCTGGATCTGCGCAACAACCCCGGTGGGTTGCTCAATCAGGCCATCGCGGTTTCTGATGCTTTCCTCGAAAAAGGCGAGATCGTCAGCACCCGTGGCCGTGAACTGGCGGATGGGGACCGCGTGAATGCCACCCCCGGTGATCTGTCACAGGGCAAACCGATTGTGGTGCTGATCAACGGCGGCTCTGCCTCGGCTTCGGAAATCGTCGCGGGGGCCTTGCAGGACCACCGCCGCGCCATCGTGATCGGGACCAAAAGTTTCGGCAAGGGATCGGTGCAGACGGTGATGCCGCTGCGGGGCAATGGCGCGATGCGTCTGACCACGGCGCGCTACTACACGCCCTCTGGCCGGTCGATCCAGGCATTGGGGGTATCCCCCGATATCATCGTCGCCCAACCCCCCGCCCCGCCCAAGGAAGAGGACGTGGCAGAAACACCGGCCCGCAAGCGCCGTTCCGAGGCCGATCTACGGGGCAGCCTGAACAACGACAGCCTGACCGAAGACCAGATCAAACAGATCGAAGAAGACCGCGCCAAGGCCGAAAAAGCCGCCGAACTGCGCAAAGAGGATTATCAGCTGGCCTATGCCATCGACATTCTCAAAGGTCTGTCGGCCCTGGGTCCAAAAGACTGATCCCGACGCAAACTTTGAAAAGCCCTCGCATTTTGCGGGGGCTTTTTTGACCGCGTCCGTGATGCTATAAAACGGCGGCTACTTCAGCCGACAATTGCCGCGTCTTGGCTGCATCCGATCCGCCGATCAGCAGATATCCGATACCGTTTTCCACCCAGGAGATCGCTGTCATATCAAACATCACCGTTGGTTTCGGCCCATGATCCGGCCCTGCCACAGATTTAAGGCACAGGGCCATCGGGGTGCCATCCGCCGCCAGATAGGCCATCTGTAACAGCGGCGCGCCGTTCAGCGCCAGCATCTGGGCGCGTTTGAAATTCAGCCCCGACACCGCCAATGCGCCGTTCAGATCAACGCCAAAAGCATCCACCGCCCGCGCCAGAACCTGCGTGGTTTCTGCGGGGGGTTGGCGGGTCCCGGCCAGTGTTTCGGTGACATACAATGCCTGATAAGACGCCACCGCCGCGATCCAGCCCTTGTTCGGACTGGCGCGCATCAGGGTGGTGACACCAACGCCGATGACAAAGGACGCCGCAATCGCCGAGGCAATCCAGATGCCCCGCGACGGCGAGGGCGCGCTGCCTGCCAGATGCGGCGGCAGAGAGGGCGCATCCAGAACGGCGGTGTTCATGGATAATTTGAGCAGTTTCATCGGTACCGCCAACCCGGCCAGCCGCGCCGCCATCGCCGGATCGGATTTCGACAATTCCTTGATCCGCACAGCCATATTTTTCCCGGCCTCACCGTCCAGAAAGGCGGTCAGTTCAGCATCTGAAAAATCTGTTCTGCTGTCGCTCATCTCAGGCACTTTCATCCGGGAACTTCAGTGAAATCGCTTTGCGGGCGGCGGCCAGCCTGCTCATCACGGTGCCGATGGGAATGTCGAGGATCGCGGCGGCGTCCTTGTAGGCATAGCCTTCGACATAGACCAGTACCACGGTTTCGCGCTGGCTTTCTGGTAGGTTCCTTATGGCGTTAAACACTTCAGAGGCAAAAATATTCGCCTCGGCGCTGTGATTGGGGGCAGGCAGGGTGGCGTCTTCGACCGGGATCAACCCGTTGCCGCGCCGCACCGCTTCGGCGCGCAGCTCGTTCAGCCAGATCCGCCGAGCAAGGGTAAACATCCAACTGTCCAGATGGGTGCCCGGTTCGAATTTGTCAGCCTTTTCCAAGGCACGGGTACAGGTTTTCTGCGCCAGATCATCCGCCGCAGTTCGGCTGCCACTGAGCATAAGCGCAAACCGCCACAACCGCGGATAAAAGGCGGGCAACCCTTCGCGCACAACAGCATGGCCGCTTTTTTTGACTGTCCAGCGAATAGCAAAGCCCCGTTGCCAGATGTTTCCTCACGCCCGCAGCCCCGAACCGGCCACGCCGCGCGTATGAGGCGAAGTCTACAGGCAGAATTGTCAATTCTCCAAACGGATTGCGCAATGGCCTGTGGATCGGCGGTTTTGCGGGTCAGTGGCTGTCGACACAGTGGCGGCGAAAGGCGCTTTTCAGCAGGTCGAGTTCGGCGCGCAGCACATCCATTTCCGCCAGAATATCATCGCCCAGAACCTCACCGGCCACCAGGGTCAGGTGGTCCAGTTTCTGATTGCGGGCTTTGTCGTGAATGATCAGCGTTTGCACCCCCTCGGCAATCATTTCCTTGGGGATGGGGATCGACAGCATCCAGTGAGCTGCCTTTTCATCAAAGGCCAAGGTCACTTCCTGCACAGGTTTCCCCTGATGGGTGACCTCGATCATCGGCGTGTCTGTCCCTGCACCGGTGATGATCCCCTGCCAGACACCCTGTTGGAATTTGGTCTTGGTCAGTTGCAACATATCGGTCCTTAAAGCTGTGCGCGGGGGCGCCGCGAGAAAGTGAGATCGCGCAGTATCACTTGGTTCATCCGCGGCCCTTCAAAGATCAAATCCACCCATGCCCGTTCGATGCGCTTTTCGTTCAGGTTGGAATAGGCCAGATCAAATTCGACGCGGTTGCTTTCTTTGTTCACGGGCAGTTCACGGACGATTTGTTCGGTATTGGGGCCGTGGCGGATATTGAGGCGGGAAAAAATCTCGAGCGGTTTTTCCATTTCGACAATGGCATCCATGCGCAAGAGGTGGCTGCGTTTCAAACCGGTTATGGCCTCGGCAGGCAAGTCAATGACCAGCGACAGGAAGGAACCGGTAAACTGGAAAACATCAAGCTGTAGACCAAAGGCGGCCAGATCTTCTTGGCGCAGGTTGCGCAGTTGGCGCAGGGTTATTTCAGACAAGGGGCAATCATGGAAAAGCGTTGTTTCGTCGTTCAGTTCGGTTTTAGTGACAACATTGCTCAGGCCGGGTTTCGCAGCGGGCCCACGCCACAAGGCAGGTCGCCATGCCCAATCCGCATTATGCGGTTTGACAAAAGCGGTTGATCCGATTTTTGGTGAGCACAACCGATCATCGGCAATATGAATCAATTGATCCAGATGCATGCGCAAAAGCCGCGCCTTCCGGCGCTGGCGGCGCAGATGCGGCAGGTCTGCCTGACGGGCAAGCCGTGCCGCACGCGCCCATCTCAAAAGGTCGCGCGAGAAAACCTTTCCGTCCAGAAAGTTGAATCCGAGTTTGGACATACCTGCGTGGCCCTGTTTTTCGGGCAGTCTAGCCAGCCGAAAGGTTTCATTCAAATGAATTGGCGTTAAATTACGCCAGTGTTTCGGAAATGGAAACAATCAGCCGGGGTTCTTGTCCCTTGTGCGGGCAATCAGCGATGTCAGGATGGCGCCGCCTTCGGCTGTCACCGCCGCGCCGTTCTTGGGGCCATAGACCGCCAGACCCAGCATATGTGGTCCGATCAAAGCGGTTGCGCGCCAGTGCTGCGGTGCCAGATTGTCCGACGGGGCGGTCCCGATGGCGCGAAAGACCACGCTTTTGTCATGTTTTGTGGTCCGGTGAACATCTCTGAGGCCCAGTGCCTTGGCGGTTTGGGCCGCGGTGGGAAGGGGCGTTTGTGGTGTGGCATTGGAAAAACTGGCGGTGATGATGCCCAAAGGAGCGCCGCCGGTGCTGTTGGATTGGCCCAGCACATCGCAGCGTGCCAACAGGGCAAAACGCGGTGTCAGGCTGCGCGGGTCGATGCAATAGCCCCGAGGCGCCACTAGGGTGATGGATTTACCCAGCATTGCGGCTTCGACAATCGCGGTGCTGCCGGTTTTGGATGCACCTGTCCCGCCGAGAAAGGCCGCGCCCTGACCAGTCTCGCAGGCTGCGAGACTGGTCAGGAACAATGCGGCAAGAGGGCCTTTACAGGTCCATGTAGTCATGGGTTTCCGCCGCAGCGCCGGGGTGGGTGACTGCGCCAAGATAGGTCGGGCCAACCAATTGGGCGTATTTCCACAGCGCACCAGAGGCATAATTCGTCGGCTTTGGGCCTGCCCAACCCGCCTTGCGTTTGGCCAGTTCCTCATCGCTCAGATCAACAGAGATCGACCCTTCGATGGCGTTCAGGGTGATCATGTCGCCGTTTTTCAACAAGGCGATTGGCCCGCCAAGCGCGGCCTCGGGGCCAACGTGACCCACACAGAAACCACGGGTCGCCCCGGAGAAACGCCCATCGGTGATCAGCGCGACTTTCTTGCCCATGCCCTGACCGGACAGCGCCGCCGTGGTGGCCAGCATTTCGCGCATCCCCGGACCGCCCCGCGGACCTTCGTTGCGGATCACAAAAACATCGCCTTCGGAATAGGTGCGGTTTTGCACTGCTTCAAAGGCGTCTTGTTCACATTCAAACACCAGCGCAGGGCCGGTGAACACGATGTCATCATCCGACATGCCCGCGATTTTCACAATTGCGCCTTCTGGGGCAAGGTTGCCTTTCAGGCCCACAACACCCCCGGTTTTGCTGATCGGGTTGGTGACCGCATGGATCACCTTGCCGTCGGCTTCGCGGTCGATTTTATCAAGCTCTTCGCCCATGGAATAACCCGTTGCAGTCAGGCAATCGGCATGCAGCAGGCCCGCCTTGCGCAGTTCTTTCAGCACCACCGGCACGCCGCCCGCATCAAACAGGTCTTTGGCCACATAGGCCCCGCCCGGTTTCATATCGACAAAATGCGGCGTGTCGCGGAAGATTTCGCAGACGTCATCAAGGAAGAATTCGATGCCCGCCTCATGTGCCATCGCAGGCAGGTGCAGACCGGCATTGGTGGAGCCGCCAGTACAGGCGACAATCCGTGCCGCATTTTCAAAGGCTTCGCGGGTGCAGATATCGCGGGCGCGGATGTTCTTTTCGATCAGGTTCATCACGGCCTTGCCCGAGGCAATCGCGTATTCGTCGCGGGATTGATAGGGCGCGGGCGCCCCGGATGAATTGGGCAGCGCCAGACCAATGGCTTCTGAGACGCAGGCCATGGTGTTTGCGGTGAACTGGCCGCCGCAGGCCCCCGCAGAGGGGCAGGCGACGCGCTCAAGGATTTCCAATTCTGCGGCGGTCATTGAACCGTTCTGGTAATTGCCCACGGCTTCGAACATGTCCTGCACCGTGAGGTCGCGGTTGGCAAAGGCTTCGGGTACCTTCGCGCCTTCGGGGGCGCGGCCGGGCAGGATCGACCCGCCATACATGAACACAGAAGGCACGTTCAGACGGATCATCGCCATCATCATACCGGGCAGGGATTTGTCACAGCCCGCCAGACCCACAAGCGCGTCATAGCAGTGACCGCGCATTGTCAGTTCAACGGTGTCGGCAATCGCTTCACGCGAGGCCAGCGAGGACCGCATGCCTTCATGGCCCATCGCGATGCCGTCGGTGACGGTGATGGTGGTGAATTCGCGCGGTGAGCCCTGTTCCTGTTTGACGCCAACCTTGACGGCCTGTGCCTGACGGTTCAGGGCGATGTTACAGGGCGCGGCTTCGTTCCAGCAGGTCGCGACGCCAACCAGCGGCTGATGAATTTCCTCATCGGTCATGCCCATTGCATAGTAATAGGAACGATGCGGCGCGCGCGCCGGACCTTCGGTCACATGACGGCTGGGCAATTTGGATTTATCAAAGCGTTGGTTGGTGGACATTTCGGGACTCCCATTTCGAATAATACTTGGTCTAATCCCGCAATACCGCTGCTGCAAGGCCAAGTGCCGATGTTGTAAAGCACCCCTCCCGCCCCTAAGTTCACAAAACGCCAAAACCGGGTATCCCTATGCCCTCAATCCCAGTGAAAGAGCGCTGCATGGAATCCAGTCTGTTTGCCTTTATCTGGAAGTATTCGCGCCGCGAACAATTGTACTTGCTGGCGTTTACGGTTTTTACCTTTCCTTTCCTGTATGTGACGCTGGAACTGCCCAAGCGGATCATCAATGATGCGATCGGGGCCACCAGCGAAACCATCACGGTGATGAACACCGATTTCACGCAGGTGCAGTTTCTGTTCGGTCTGTGTTTTGCCTATCTGCTGTCGGTGCTGGTGCATGGCGTGATGAAAATGCGGCTGAACACCCTCAAGGGGATTCTGGCCGAACGTCTGTTGCGGCGGTTCCGGTATCAGCTGATCAGCCGGATGATGCGGTTTCCCCGCAGCTATTTCCAGAACACCAGTCAGGGCGAATTGGTTGCCATGGTCACGTCCGAGGCCGAACCGATGGGCGGGTTGATGGGCGATGCGGTGGCGCAACCGGTGTTTCAGGCCGGTCAGATGCTGATCATCGTGACGTTTTTGTTTATGCAATCGGTCTGGTTCGGCATCGCCGGTGTGGCGCTGATCCCCTTGCAGGCCTACCTGATCCCGCTGTTGCAGCGCCAGATCAACCTGTTGAACAAGGAACGGATTGTCGAAATCCGCCATCTGGCTGCGGAAATCGGTGAAACGGCAGCGGGCATCACCGATCTGCGCACCAATGGCGGCTGGCGCTATCGGCTGGCACATTTCACCGACCGTCTGGGCCATCTGTTCGAGGTGCGGTTCCGCATCTATCAGAAAAAGTTCTTTATGAAGTTCCTCAACAACTTCATCACCCAGTTGACGCCGTTCTTTTTCTACGCGGTGGGTGGTTATCTTGCGATCAAAGGTCAGATCACAGTGGGGGCTTTGGTCGCGGCACTGGCGGCCTACAAAGACCTGTCGAGCCCGTGGAAGGAACTGTTGGCCTATTACAACCAGACACAGGACATGTCCCTGCGCTGGGAAGTGGTGACAGAACGCTTTGATCCGCCACATGTGATTGACGAAACCCTGTTCGAGGGCCGGCCCGATGATATTCCGCATCTGCGCGGCGATATCGAACTGCGCAATGTGTCGGTGCGCAACAGCGACAGCAACATGATCTTGCAGGACATTTCGATGCTTATTCCTGCGGGCAGTCTGGTGGCATTACAGGTCGAAAGCCAAGTGGAACGCACAGCATTGTCCGAAGTATTGACCCGCGAGGTGATTCCGGCGCGTGGCAGGGTGACAATGGCCGGCCATGACCTGAGCAAATTGCATCAGGCGGTGATTGCGGCGCGGATCGGCTATGCCCATGCCCAACCTTATATTTTCAAGGGAAATATCGGTGAAAACCTGTTGATGCCGCTGCGCACCAGCCCGAAAACCATTCTATGGGATCCGGGGCAGCGTGACAGCAAAGGCATCGAGGCGCGCAGATCAGGCAACAGCCAGGACAGCACCAAGGCGGATTGGCTTGACCCCGGATTGGCGGAATTGAATTCGCCCGAAGACATTGATGAATTCTGGCTGAAGATCACCGAAGCGCTGGGCACCGCTGATATGATCTTTCACCGGATGTTGAATTCCCGCATGGATCCGGCGCGATATCCCGACCTGGCGGCGCGTATCGTTGATCTGCGCGACGAGGTTGCGCAGCGCCTTAAAGAGAAGGGTTTGGACAAGGCTGTGCACCGTTTTGATCCTGAAAAATTCAACCCGGCGGTGCCTTTGGGGGGCAATCTGATTTTTGCCGCGCCGCTGCGCGAAATCAGCCAGCAGAACCTTGTGGCCGAAGGATCCTTCTTGTCGATGTTTATGGAACAGGGCTTGGCGGAACAGGGCATCGCCATTTCGCAGACCCTGGTTGAAACCTTGCACCAGACCTTTGGCATGGATGGCACGGATCACCCGTTGTTCACGGCCTTGGGCATCGAGGAAGACCTCTATGAACAATTGGTCGATATTGCCAACCGGCGTCGTGACAAGGGGGACAATGCGCTGAGCGGCGAAGAATTTGCGCTGCTGATGACCGTGCCCTTTGCCCTGACTGCAGAACAGATTGGTCCGGCCTTTCCGGAAAGTTTCAAACAGGAAATCCTGAAAATCCGCAAAACCATCGGGCCGGCCCTGCGCGAAAAGGCCAAAGATATGTTTATCCCGATTGCGCCGGAAAACTATCTGCCACGTCTGAGCATACTGGAAAACCTGATCTATGGGCGGTTCTCGGCAATGGCGGGCCTGTTGGCGGACCGCGTGCAGGAGGTGGTGATCGACATCCTGGACCAGCACGGTCTGCGGCGGCAGGTGTCGGCCAATCTGTTTGACGTGCCAACCGCGATTGGCGGGGCCAACCTGCCTGCGGCCTTTCAGGAGCGTGCCGCCTTTGGCCGTGCGGCGATCAAACGCCCCGATGTGATGGTGTTCAACCAGACCATGGGTGGGCAGGAACAGACGGATCACGCCCAGATCCGCAACCGGCTGCATGATCTGATGCCCGATACCACGCTGATCTTTATTCAGGACAGCTTTCCCAACCCCGAAGAATTCGATCAACACATCGAAATCCGCGATGGCCGGATTGACGGGATTGCCCAAGGCGATGAAGATTCCGATGTCACCGATGATCTGCGCCGCAAATTGCGGGTCATTTCGCGCAATGAATTGTTTGGCACCCTGAACGCGCGCAACCGCCGTTTGCTGGCCTTTGCCGCGCAATGGTACAGCGCCGAACCGGGCCAGCGGATATTTTCCGAAGGCGAACGCCCTGATGCGGCCTATCTGTGCCTGTCGGGCAAGGCCGAACTAAGCTGGACCGATGGCAACGGCGTGAGCCATTACATTTCCGATGTTGAACCGGGGCGATTGATCGGGGATTTGTCGATCATCCAGAACGAAGCGCGCCAGCTTGATCTGGATGCGGTCGAACCTGTTACTTTCCTGCGTATCGGGGCCGAACAATTCCGCGCCGTGGTTGAAAGTGACAAAACGGTGCTGTTAAAGCTGCTGGAGACCGTGGCGGGGCACATGAATGAACTGGCCGATATTTTACGCGAATCCCGTGTTGAGATGCCCGTTGATGCCCGTCGAAACCATAAAACCAGCCTGACCTCAAAGCCTGTCGCATGATCAAACCTGCCGATTACCTGCTGCATGAGATATTCATCGCCCCTGCCCGCAATAAATCTGCGCTGTGGCGTTTTGCTGTGGGGTTCGGGCTGGCGGCGCTGGGTTATGGCGCGCTGAACCAGATGTTCTTTCAACTGGTGTACGGCTTTGCGGGGGAAGGCGCCTATCAGATTTATGCAGAACTGATGGACGGGGCCACGCCGCGGGCGATGTTTCTGTTGCTGTTCAGCTTTGTGTTTATGATCATGGGGGTCGCGGTCAGTGTGCGGTTGTTGCACGGGCGGTCGGTGTTGACGTTGTTCGGGCCGCTGCGCCTTGCCTTGGACGATTTTCGCGCCGTCAGTGTTGCCCTGATTGCGCTTGGGGTGTTGGTCGCGCTGCTGCCGCCTTGGGATATGGGGGGCAGTTATGTTGCCAATCTGTCGTTCGGGCGCTGGATGGTATTGCTGCCCCTGTCGCTGGCAGGGGTGCTGGTGCAGGTCGGGGCCGAAGAACTGGTGTTTCGCGGCTATGTTCAGCAACAGCTGGCGGCGCGGTTTCGATCCCCGCTGATCTGGATGCTGCTGCCGTCGGCGCTGTTTGCAGCGGGGCATTATCTGCCGGCTTCGGCGGGGGACAATGCACTGATGATCGCGCTTTGGGCTGGCGTCTTTGGCCTGTTGATGGCGGATTTGACGGCGCGGTCGGGGTCGCTTGGCCCGGCAATTGCGGTGCATTTCTGGAACAATGTCACCGCGATTCTGATTGTGTCCCTGCCGGATGAAATGTCGGGGCTGTCGCTGTATCTGGCGCCGTTTGGCATGTCCGATACCGAGGCGGTGCGCGCCTGGTTGCCGGTTGATTTTGCCTTGATGTTTGTCTCATGGCTGGCGGCGCGGGTGGCGATACGCCGCTGATTGCAATTTCCGCGTCAGGGTCTTATCTGGGGAACAGATTTGCCATCAGGGGCTTTGTATGAACTGGATCACGAACTACGTCCGGCCGAGGATCAACTCGATCTTTTCGCGCCGCGAAACACCGGACAACCTGTGGACCAAATGCGATGAATGCGGCACCATGCTGTTTCACCGCGAGGTGTCGGATAACCTGAACGTCTGTACCAATTGCGGGCATCATATGGCAATTTCGCCACGCGAACGGTTTGGTGCATTGTTTGATGGCGGGGTCTTTGCCGAGATCAAAGTGCCCGCACCCCTGGCCGATCCGCTGCATTTCCGCGATCAGAAAAAATACCCCGACCGGATGAAAGCCGCCCAGAAACAAACCGGCGAGGCCGAGGCCATGCTGGTGGGACAGGGCGAAATTGGCCGCACCCCGATTGTCGCCGCTGCGCAGGACTTTTCCTTTATGGGCGGGTCAATGGGCATGTATGTCGGCAATGCGATTGTTGCCGCCGCTGAAACCGCGGTCAAACTCAAGCGTCCGTTGATCCTGTTTTCCGCCGCAGGCGGTGCGCGGATGCAGGAAGGGATCTTGTCCCTGATGCAGATGCCGCGCACCACCGTTGCCGTGCAGATGCTGAAAGAAGCAGGGCTGCCCTATATCGTTGTCCTGACCCACCCGACAACAGGCGGCGTCACCGCCAGCTATGCGATGTTGGGGGATGTGCATATTGCCGAACCCAATGCCTTGATCTGTTTTGCCGGACCACGGGTGATCGAACAGACCATTGGTGAGAAACTGCCCGAAGGGTTTCAGCGCGCCGAATATCTGCTGGATCACGGCATGTTGGACCGCGTGACCCCGCGCACCAAGATGCGTGATGAACTGATTGCGATCACACGGATGCTGCTGGGCATGTCGCCTGCGGTGCGCGGCGATCTTCCGGCCCCTGCGGCCGAGCCAGCAGCGGTTGTCAAGGAAACGACATCCGAACCCACCAAGCCTGCGGCAGATTCCAAGAAATGAGCGGCACCTCTTCGGACGTCATTCTTGAACGGATGATGGCCCTGCATCCCAAGGTCATAGATTTCAATCTTGACCGGATGTGGCGGCTGTTGGCCGCGCTGGGCAACCCGCAAAACGATCTGCCGCCGGTGATCCATGTGGCAGGCACCAACGGCAAGGGATCAACCCAGGCCATGATCCGTGCGGGGCTTGAGGCAATGGGCATGCGTGTGCATGCCTATACTTCGCCGCATCTGGCACGGTTTCATGAACGTATCCGCGTGGCGGGGGAATTGATTTCCGAAGACGCGCTGTCGGCGGTTCTGGATGAATGTTATGCCGCCAACAACGGCGAAAACATCACCTATTTTGAGATCACCACCTGCGCGGCGCTGCTGGCATTTGCGCGGACCAAGGCGGCGTATACCCTGCTTGAGGTTGGCCTTGGCGGGCGTCTGGATGCGACCAATGTGATTGACCAGCCAAAACTGACCATCATCACGCCGGTATCCGTGGATCATCAGCAATTCCTGGGCAATACGATCGAAGAAATCGCTGGCGAAAAGGCCGGGATCATCAAACGGCGTGTGCCTTGCATCGTTGGCCCGCAGCTTGAGGCGGGCCTTGCGGTGATCGAAGCGGTTGCGGCGCGCAAGGCTGCGCCGGTGTTGGCCTATGGTCAGCACTGGCATGTGGGCATTGAGGCAGGGCGTCTGGTCTATCAGGATGAAACCGGTTTGCTGGACCTGCCGCTGCCCAATCTACTGGGGGCGCATCAGGTCCAGAATGCCGGTGCGGCGCTGGCGGCGCTGCGCCACCTCGGGGCCGATGAGGCGGCTTGTGAGGCCGCGGTGACACAGGCGTTTTGGCCTGCGCGGATGCAACGGTTGAAAACCGGTCCTTTGGTCGATGCCGCAGGCGACGCGGAACTGTGGCTGGATGGCGGGCATAACCCTGCGGCGGGCGCCGCCTTGGCGGCGGTGCTGGGTGCCGGGCATCCACGGCCCACGCATCTGATTTGTGGCATGTTGAACACCAAAGATATTGGCGGCTATCTGCGCCCGCTTGCGGGGCTGGCAGACAGTCTGCATGCGGTGTCGATCCCCGGTGAAACCGCAACATTGCCCGCCAGCGAAACGGCCGCTGCCGCCCGCGCTGTCGGGTTAAAGGCGGTTGAGGCAGACAGCGTTGCAGCGGCTTTGGCCGACATCGTGAAACACCACCCGCAGTCGCGCATTTTGATCTGTGGCTCGCTGTATCTGGCGGGGGCTATTCTGCGCGAAAACGGATAATCCGGATTTTTTACGCAACACTGCCTGCACAGAAATCAAATATTAGTGTATGATGCCCTTAATTCAGATGTGGCGTGACCACAAATAACTGAATGCTGTGGAGGGCGAGCAAGATGAGCTATCAAGGAAATGTCGGGCGGATTCCGTCTGTTGAACCGGACAATCGCGGGTTTTCGCAGATGGTCTTTGTCTGTGTCGGCGTGACGATCGTGGTAGGCGGGCTTTGGTTGTTGTATCAAAGCACTGCACCCTATCACCCCGATGTGCCGATCTCGGAGGGCAGCAGCGTTCAGGCGGTTGAATCCTGATCCCCCCAGTCTTCGGATTGCATTTCACGCAGCCGTGACGCGGTGCGCTCAAACTCAAAGGTGCCTTCGCCTTCGAGATACAGCATTTCGGGCAGCGCAGCCGCAGAACAAATCAGCCGCACCCGCGCCTCGTACAGCGCGTCAATCAGGGTGACGAACCGCTTTGCTTCGTTAAAATTTGACCGTCCCAATTGAGGTATGTTGTCCAGAAGCAACAGTCGAACCGCCCCGGCCAAGGCCAGATAATCCGCAGGGCCAAGCGCGCGACCACAGAGTTCATGAAACCGCGCCCGCGCCATACCATTACGATAGTGCGGGATTTCGACCTGACGGCCTTTGACCTGCAAGATCAACGGCGCCCCCGCGCCCCCGGCCAGATCATCCCAGACCGCATCCATCGCGGCGCGGCTGTCGGCATTCACGGGGGTGAAATACACTTGGCTGCCGGCCAGCCGATCCTGACGGTAATCCGTGGGGCTGACCAGTTCATGCACCACCATCTTGTCTTTGATCAATTCGATAAACGGCACAAACAGATCCCGGTTCAATCCGTTTTTATACAGATCATCCGGCAGACGGTTTGAGGTGGTGACAACCACAACGCCCGCGGCAAACAACGCCTCAAACAACCGCCCGACAATCATCGCATCGGTGATGTCGCTGATCTGCATTTCATCAAAGGCCAGCAGGCGCACCGATTTGGCGACATCGGCGGCAACAGGCGCGATGGCATCATCCACACCGGTTTTGCGGGCCTCGTGCATTGCAGAATGGATTTCCTGCATGAAGGCATGGAAATGCACCCGCCGCGCCGGAATATCGCCCATTGAATCGACAAACATATCCATCAACATGGATTTGCCGCGCCCGACCCCGCCCCAAAGATAAAGACCCTTTGGTGGTTCAGCGGCCTTGCGGAAAAATCCTTTTTTCACCGGTGCCAACAGCGCCGTGCGGATGCGGTCGAATTCCGGCAATACGGCGTCTTGGGCCGGATCGGGCTGTAGGGTGCCCTCGGCAATCAATTGATCGTAGGTGTCGCGCAAACTGGTCATCAAACAGCCTTAGCGCCCTGCCAATGAATTGAAAAGCGCTGCACTTGCGGCTTGTATCAATATCTCTTTCGGTGGCATCACAAGGCTTGATTTGACCCTTTGAAAACTCTGGCTAATCTGGCCGGACGTTTCCCTCCCGGAGCCAGTATGGAACATCGTACCTCTCTCTTTACACCTGTCCTGATTGTGGGCTGCGTGATCATCATGGTCAGTTTTGCAGTGCGGGCGTCCTTTGGGGTGTTCCAGATCCCGATTGCGGAAGAATTCGGCTGGCTGCGCAGTGAATTTTCGCTGGCCATCGCCATTCAGAACCTTGCCTGGGGCATCGGTCAGCCGATCTTTGGTGCGATGGCGGAAAAAATCGGAGACCGCCGCGCCATCATCATCGGCGCGGTGATTTATGCGCTGGGGCTGTTGCTGTCGGCCAATTCGGGCACGCCGCTGGAACATCAGGCCTATGCCTGGCTGGTCGGTTTTGGCATCGCCGGCACCGGTTTCGGGGTGATCCTTGCGGTGGTGGGCCGCGCGGCATCCGATGAAAACCGTTCCATGTCTTTGGCAATTGCCACGGCGGCAGGCAGCGCCGGACAGGTGTTTGGCGCGCCAATGGCGGAATGGCTGCTGGGCTTTCTCAGCTGGCAGATGGTCTTTGTGGTCTTTGCCGGGATGATCCTGTCGATGATCCTGACCTTGCCACTGATGCGCGCCCCCGTACTGGCCAGCAAAGCAGAACTCGAAGAAAGCCTTGGCCAGATTTTGGTGAAGGCCGCAAAAGACCCGTCTTTTACCCTGATCTTTCTCGGGTTTTTCTCATGCGGGTATCAGCTGGCCTTTATTACCGCGCATTTTCCGGCCTTCGTGACCGAGATGTGCGGGCCTATTCTGGTGGGCGGTGTGCTGCATAACATCGGCATCACCAGCACCTCGGCGTTGGGGGCGGTGGCGATTTCGCTGATTGGGCTGGCCAATATTGCAGGCACTTTGGCGGCGGGTTGGGCCGGTAAACGCTATTCCAAGAAATATCTGCTGGCGGGCATCTATGTGGGCCGCACGATTTTTGCGGCGCTGTTTATCATTTTCCCGATCACCCCTGTCACGGTGATCCTGTTTTCAGTGGGCATGGGGGCCTTGTGGCTTGCGACGGTGCCGCTGACCTCTGGTCTGGTCGCGCATATTTACGGGCTGCGCTATATGGGCACGCTTTATGGCATCGTGTTCTTTAGCCACCAGTTGGGCAGTTTCCTCGGGGTTTGGCTGGGCGGGCGGATGTATGATGCTTTTGGCAGCTATACTGCGGTTTGGTGGATCGGTGTTGGCATCGGCGCGTTTAGTGCCATTGTGCATCTGCCGGTGCGCGAACGGCGTCTTGAAGGGCTGGTAACGGCCTGATCCGCCGTTACCCTTTGGCGCGCCACCGGTCCAGAATATAGCGGCTGGTCATCAGATCCAGATGCGCGCCACCGCCGTTCTTGAACAGGGTGATTTCATCGGCCGCGCCGCGCTTGAACCGGGCCAGATCATAATAATCCGCGATCAGGTCATCACGGCTGATCACGTCGTTTTTCAGCGGAATCGCGATTTCACCGATATGGCCGATGGTGGTGTCAAAGCTGTCCACAAACACCCGTGCACGGGCGATGGCGGTGTCATCGACCTCGCGCATGTCGGGGCGGTAGGCCCCGATCAGATCAACATGTTGACCGGGCTGCAACCATGCGCCCTTGATCAAGGGGTCGGTGGACATGGTGGCACTGGTGATGATGTCGGCGCGGCGCACAGCGGCCTCCAGATCGGTGGCAATAGCAAGGCCCGGCGTTTCTGCAGCCATCTTTTCGGCATTGCCGGCGCTGCGGTTCCAGACGGTAAACTGTGCCTCGGGAAAGGCGGCGCGATAGGCGGCATATAAGGCACGGCCCTGATTGCCCGCACCGACAATCAGGATGTTGCGGCTGTCTGGACGGGCCAGGCGCCGCGCCGCCAACAGGCTGTCACCTGCGGTTTTCCATTTGGTGACAAGGTGGAAATCGACAATTGCCTCAAGCATGCCAAGATCGTCACTATAGAGATTCAGCCCGCCGTTGATCATCGGGCTGCCCTTGGCGGGATTGTCAGGAAACACCGTGGCCGATTTCACCGCAATGCCCAGCCCGTCAATCCATGCCGCACGGTTCAACAGGGTGTCCTTGCCGCGATAAAGAAACGTATCGCCAATTTCGGCTTTGGGCAGGTCATGCCCTGCGGCCAAGGCATCGGTCAACCCGATCCAGTCAAGCAGGGCTTCGCCCGCGTCAAAAGGGATAAAGGGAATATCGGTCATGTGGCGTCCTCTTGTGTCAACAGACCCTCGGCCACCAGGCGTTTGGCCCAGCCGTCAGCAGTGGTGAAATGATGGGTATGCCAGCCCCGTGCCGCGGCGGCGTTGATGTTGTCGATGCGATCGTCTGTGAACAAAAGCGCGGCAGGGGCCAGCCCGCTTTGGGTTTCCAGGGCGTGATAGATATCCGCATCCGGTTTGATCACCCCCAGATGCCCCGAAATATAATCCCCGTCAAAATCGCGCAGGAACGGATAGTGCAGCGCGGCCAGATCATAGGTCTGGATGCCGAAATTGGTCAGGGAAAACACCGGAATATTCTGCCGTTGCAAGGCCTTCATCAAACGCAGGGAATGATCAATCACCGGCGCAGCCATGTCGATCCAGCGGTCATGCCAAAGCATGATTTCAGCACGCCACTGCGGGTAAAGACCGGCGGTTTCGGCAATCACATCACGAAAGGTCTCGCCTCGGTCCACACGGTCGTTCATCGCGTGCAGATCGACCTCGCCAAACATGGCTGTGCGGCGGTCCACGCCAATCACGGCGTCATAAAACCGTTCCGGTTGCCATTCGATCAGGACATTGCCGATGTCAAAAACAACTGCTTGCGGTTTCATGACCTAGCTTCCTTGAAGCCGCGCCGCGGCGCGTAATTCGCGTTCCAATGCTTCCAGAAAACGCGATCTGTCCGCCTTGGTAAAGCCTTTGCCGCCGCCTTGGCGAAATGGATCGGCGGCACGTAAATCGGCCATCAGATCGCGGGTGGCCAGCACATTGCCGATGTTCGCCTGTGTCAGCGCCTCGCCATTGTGTTTGAGCACCCTTGCGCCTGCCTCGACACATTTTGCCGCCAAGGGAATATCCCCGGTGACCACCACATCACCGCGCCCGCAGCGTTCCGCGATCCACATATCCGCCACATCCGGCCCGTCCGGCACAATCACCGTTTCAACCAGCGGGTTCTGTGACGGGCGCAGCCCGCCATTGGAGACCACAAACATCCGCACCTTGTGACGGGTCGCCACCCGTTCGGCCTCGGCTTTTACCGGACAGGCATCTGCATCAATATAAAGCGCGGTCATCGCCTTCAGACCCCATAAAGCGCATCGGCGTGAAAGGCGATGTGATCTTCCATAAAGGTCGCGACAAAGAAATAACTGTGGTCATATCCGGGCTGCATCCGAAAGGTCGCCTGCTGGCGTTTGGCGGCAATCGCTTGGGCCAGAGCTTCGGGTTTCAGCAGGTCAATGAACGGGTCTGCCGCACCCTGATCAATCAGGACCGGCCCGTCAAAACCCTTGTCCTGCATCAGCAATGTCGCGTCATGTCTGGCCCACGTGGCCGTATCCGCCCCCAGATAGGCGGTCAGTTGTTTGCTGCCCCAATCGCTGCCTGCGGGATTACAGATCGGCGCAAAGGCCGACACCGAAGCAAAGCGGCCCGGCAGGTTCATCGCCAGTGTCAGCGCCCCGTGCCCGCCCATCGAATGTCCGGTGATGCCCTGACGGGCCATATCCACCGCGAAATTGTCGCCGATCAGCGCAGGCAGTTCGTCGGCGATGTAATCCCACATCTGGTAATGCGGCTGCCACGGCTCTTGGCTGGCGTTCACATAGAACCCCGCGCCCTTTCCCAGATCATAGCCATCGTCATCCGCTACATCATCGCCACGCGGCGAGGTGTCGGGAAACACCAAGGCAATCCCGTATTCAGCGGCCCATGCCTGTGCGCCCGCTTTGGTCATGGCGTTTTCATGGGTGCAGGTCAGCCCCGACAGATACCACAATACCGGCACGGGGCCGTCTTTGGCTTCGGCAGGCAGGAACAGGCCAAAGGTCATCTCGCAATTGCAGACCTCCGAGGGATGGGAATAGACCCCCTGCGTGCCGCCGAAACAGGCGTTTTCTGACAATGTTTTCATCGGGTGGTCCTTTCGCAATATGCTGCCCTCTGGGTGACAGATGCGGGCGTGTAAGTAAAACAGGGTGACGTTCAGACGCCTGTGATGGCGGCAATGACAAGGCTGACAGTAACGATGCTGACCGCCGTGGAAAACAGGATGGCGGTCGACACCCGTGCCGGGGCAACGCCGTAATGTTGGGCAAGGATATAGACGTTCCCGGCAACAGGCAGGGCCGAAACCGCAATGATCACCCCGGCCTTGAACGGATCAACGCCAAATACAAACAAGGCGGCAAACCCGACAAAGGCGGGGTGCAGCACCAGTTTGCAAAAGCTGAGCCAGCCTGCGATCGACAGCCGCTCTGCGGATTTGAACGCCAAAGAGGCACCAATCGCAAACAGCGCACCGGGGGTGGCGGCACCGCCCAGAATCGCCAGAAAATCATTCATCGGATCAGGGATCGGAATGCCAAGGCCCGACCAGACAAAGCCCAGCGTGATCGCGGCGATCATCGGGTTTTTGGCAAGGCCGATACCGATTGAACGCAGCATCCGCAGGCTGGGCTGGCCATCCCGCGCCCCGGTGATCAAAATCACAATCAGGCTGGAAAACACGATCAGATCAACTGCCAAGGCCAACAGGATCGGGCCGATGGCATCAGCGCCCAGCAGCAGTGTCAACATCGGCACGCCCAGAAATCCGGTGTTGCCGATGGCGGCGCATTGCGCCTCGATGGCGGTGGTCTGTACGTCCAGCCCGCGCAGGAAGCCCGCGATGGTCGCCACGCCATAGACAAAAGCCGTGCCCCAGAGATAGGCCGCAACAAGGCGGCTGTCCCAGACCTCGGCCAGGGACAGATTTGCCGAAAACCGGAACAACATCGCCGACAGGGCAAAGTAGAACACAAACTTGGTCAGGTAATTGGTGGCTTCTTCACTGAAAAAACGGGTGCGCCCGGCCCAGAAACCCAGCCCGATCAGCGCGAAAAACGGCACGGTCTTGAAGAAAATCTCCAGCATGCCCTTGGGTAACCACCTGAACGCAAAGGCGCAAGGTGATCCGTGCCGGTATCAGCCCGATCCGATCAACACGCCTGCCGCAAAAACCAGCGCCCCGCCCAGCACAACCTGCATCGCGGCGCGGAAAAACGGCGTATCCATGTATTTGTTCTGGATCCAGGCAATCGCCCAGAGTTCGATAAACACCACAACAAAGGCGGTGGTGGTTGCGGTCCAGAAATCGGGGATAAGATAGGGCAGGGCATGGCCTAACCCGCCGACGGTGGTCATGATCCCCGAGGCAAAGCCGCGTTTCCAAGGCGATCCGCGCCCTGACAATTCGCCGTCATCCGAGGCCGCTTCGGTAAAGCCCATCGAAATGCCCGCCCCGACAGAGGCCGCAAGCCCGACCAGAAACGTGGTCCAGGTGTCTTGCGTGGCAAAGGCGGTGGCGAATATCGGGGCAAGCGTGGACACCGAGCCATCCATCAATCCGGCCAATCCGGGCTGGACCCATGTCAGGATAAACTGGCGGTGGGCGCGGTTGTCTTCTGCGGTGAGCGCATCCTCATCCAGATGGGTCGCGGTCAGATCGCTGGCGGTGGATTGATGCCCTGCTTCGGCTGCGGCCAGATCGCCCAGCAGTTTACGGGTGGCGGCATCGGATGTGCGGGCGGCGGCGCTCAGGTAAAACCGTTCGGCATCCTGTTCCATGGCGGCGGCTTCGGCACGAATCCGTTCAAGGCCGAGGTTTTCCATCAACCAGACCGGACGGCGGGCGTAATAGCCCGAGACATGTTCGCGCCGGATCAGCGGGATGGTCGCGCCAAAGCGGCTTTGGTGCAGGGCGATAAGTTGCTGGCGATGGCTGTCTTCCTCGGCGGCCATACCGTCAAAGATCGCGGCGCTGTCGGGAAATTCGACGCGCAGCCTTTCGGCATAGCCGCGATAGATGCTGGCGTCGTCTTCTTCGGATGAAATTGCCAGCGCAAGGATTTCTTGTTCGCTGAGGTCTTTGAATCTTTTACGGTTTAACGAAAAACGCATACGGGCCTCCGAAAGGTTAGAATGATTCTAATAGTTGAAGCCCCGGTGTGCAAGCGAGATTGCGCAGCCTGCGGGCGAATAGGGCTTGGAACTGAACAAAACGGTTTATATTCTGATATTCGAAACTCTGGAGCTTTCATGTCCGCATCCACCGAAAAGGTTCGCAAGGGCCGCAAATTTGATCAGGTTCTAGCCGGTGCGCGTGAGGTTTTCATGGCGGACGGGTTTGAAGGGGCCAGCGTTGACGAAATCGCCCGGGTTGCGGCGGTGTCCAAAGCGACGCTGTACAGCTATTTCCCCGACAAGCGGTTGTTGTTTATGGAGGTCGCCAATGCCGAATGTTGCCGTCAGGCGGGCGCGGCTATGGACAACATCAACATGGATGCGCCGCCCCGCGAAGTGCTGACCCAGACCGGGCTGCATTTTGTGCGTTTTATCACCTCGACGTTCGGACAGCAGGTGTTTTGCATGTGTGTGGCCGAGAAAGACCGGTTTCCCGAATTGGGCCAACAGTTTTACAGTTCCGGCCCCGAGGTGATCCGCGCCGAAATGGCGGCCTATTTCAAACTGGCCGAGGGGCGGGGCGAATTGCGGGTTGATGATCCGCTGCTGGCAGCGGACCAGTTTTCCGAATTGTGCAAGGCCGACATCTGGACACGGCTGATTTTCGGGGTGGTAAAAACCGTCAGCGAGGCCGAAATTGATCGGGTGGTACACAGCGCGGTTGATACGTTTCTGGCGCGCTACGGCAGTTGATCCCGCGCATCACGGGGACACGCGGGGATGGATGATCAGGCCTTGGGCCGGTTGTCGATGATGCGCACAGCCTTGCCTTCCGAGCGCGGCACGCCGCCCACATCGGTCACATCCACGCGCACGCTGACCCCGACGGTCTGTTTGACCTTGGCGGACAGTTCTTTGCTTGCGGCCATGCGGGCCTCGGGCGACATGTCCTGTTCGGCACATTCGCAAATCACCCGCATCTGGTCCATCCGGTCCGGGCGGCTGAGTTCGATCTGGAAATGCGGGGCCAGCGCCTTGACCTCCATCAGGGCTTCTTCGATCTGGGTCGGAAAGATATTGACCCCGCGCAGGATGATCATGTCATCGGTGCGCCCGGTGACTTTTTCCATGCGCCGCATAGCGCGCGCGGTGCCGGGCAACAACCGCGTCAGATCGCGGGTGCGGTAGCGGATGATCGGAAACGCCTCTTTGGTCAGCGAGGTGAAAACCAATTCGCCGCGTTCGCCTTCGGCCACCGGTTCGCCGGTTTCGGGGTTGATGATTTCGGGAAAGAAATGGTCCTCCCAGATGTGCAGCCCGTCTTTGGTTTCAACACATTCCATCGACACGCCCGGCCCCATGACTTCGGACAGGCCGTAGATATCAACCGCATGCATATCAAAAGCATCTTCGATCTCAAGCCGCATGGCGTTGGTCCAGGGTTCAGCGCCAAAAATCCCGACTTCGAGCGACGAGTCGCGCGGATCAACACCCTGTGCGGCAAACTCATCCAGGATCGACAGGGAATAGGACGGGGTTACCGTGATGCCTTTGGGCTGGAAATCCCCGATCAGACGCACCTGACGCGGTGTCATCCCGCCCGAGATCGGGACCGTGGTCAGGCCCAGATGATCCGCGCCCAGATGGATGCCCAGACCACCGGTGAACAACCCATAGCCATAGGCATTGTGCAGCATATCACCGGGGCACATGCCCGCCGCCCGCAGGGACCGCCCGACAACCGAACCCCAGTTTTCGAGGTCAGTCTTGGTATAGCCCACCACCGTGGGTTTGCCCGTGGTGCCGGAAGAGGCATGGACCCGCGCCAATTGTTCACGCGGCACGGCAAACATCCCGAACGGATAATTGTCGCGCAGATCGTTTTTCACCGTAAAGGGGAATTTCGACAGATCGCTGAGGGATTTCAGATCATCAGGTTGGACCCCGGCTGCATCAAAACGGTCTTTGTAAAACGGCACATTGTCATAGGCATGGCGCAGGGACCATTGCATGCGCTTGAGCTGCAGCGCGGTGATTTCATCGCGGCTGGCGATTTCGATGGGATCAAGCGTGCTTTTGGCGGGCGTCAGGTCTTTCATCAGCTGGAAACCTCTTGAGGGAAATGTTGGCCTTTTACGGTGCGGGACAACCCGCGAAACAGGGCGATGTCACGGTGGTCTTCTCCGGTGACACGGATGTCATAGATACCCGAGCGGCCGGTTTTGGACACTTCGACAGCCGTGGCCGTCAGGATTTCTCCGGCTTTGCCGGGGGCCAGATAGGTGATCTGGTTTTGCTGGGCGACGGTCAGTTGGTTGTAGGTATTGCAGGCAAAGGCAAAGGCGCTATCGGCCAGCGTAAAGATAAAGCCGCCATGACAGATGCCATGCCCGTTCAACATCTCGGGGCGCACTTTCATGCATAAAGTCGCCTGCCCCGGCGCGATCTTTTTGATCTCCATACCCAAGCCCTTTGAGGCGGCATCTTTGGCAAACATCAGGTCGGCACATTTTTCGGCACAGCTTTGAGGGGTCATATTTGCTCGCAGTTATGTTTCATTTCGGCGGACGGTTGCATAATTTTGTAACGCTTTCAATAATTTTGATTGCTCACATGGCTTGATTTGTCGGCTTTGGCGCGCAACTGTATCTTATGACGATGCATATTCCACCGCAGGTGACCCCGTTTGAGCGCCCGCCAGAGCAGATCGCCTTTCACCGCACCGAATTATCGGTGATCCTGTCGCTTTATGGCCGGATGGTCGCCGCAGGGGAATGGCGTGATTATGGCATATCCTGCCTCAGAGAGGTGGCGGTTTTTTCGATCTTCCGCCGCACCGCCGAAATCCCGCTGTACCGCATTGAAAAACGCCCCAAGCTGCGCAGCAAGCAAGGCATGTATGCGGTTGTTGGCACCGGCGGGCAGGTGTTGCGCCGTGGCCATGATCTGAAATCGGTCATGCGGGTGTTGGAACGCAAATTGATTCGTTCGGTAGAGTAACCGCCCGGCGGGTTTACAGGCGGCGATGCGCGATCACCGGCCCGTCCCCCTGTGCCATGATCCGTTCAAGCGCCGCTTCAATCGGTTCATAGGTTGTGGTCATGCTGCCCGCGTTGGCGTGCAGGATGGTTTCGCAATCACTGACCAAGGCCACATGGCCTTTCCAGAACAATAGATCATTGCGCTGATAGCTCTGGTTGGTGGCATGGCCCAAGGCCATTTGTTGATCACTGTCACCGGGGCAGGGAACAGCACAGGCCAAAAGTGCCGCCTGCACAAGACCGGAACAATCAATGCCCCAACGGCTGTTGCCGCCCCAGAGATAGGGCGTGCCCAGAAACAGCGCCGCAACATCGGCAGGGTCGCTTGCCATTTCATCCATCGGTTTAAGATGGGTCAGCGGGATAAACCCCAGCGTGGTCTGGGCAAAATTGCCGCTGATGTCCAAGACATTGACGCGACTGCCAAAACTCAGGCTGATCCGGTCAGGGGATTTGAAATTGGCTGTGTCATAGGCATGGGTTGCGGGCGCGCAGACATGGTGGCTGGCCGGGGCGAGCGCGGCAATGCTGTCGGCAGGCACATAGCCGCAATAGCCGTCTTTGGCCGCTTGCACGTAAAGCCATGCCCCGTCCGCGCCCAACACCGTAATTTCATCGCCGTAGATCAACTGTCGGTCCCGCGCCCCTGATGCGGTCCGGCACAGATCGGTCACGTTGACGGTGATCTGTGCAGGGTCTTGGCGGGTGATCCGGTCTGGATCGGGCGTAAGGCGGGCATCACTCATGATTTCAGGATACCCTCAAGCGCCCCGAACAGGGCGCGGGTGGCCTGACCCGCGCCGCCTTTGGGGCGGGCGGGCGCGGCGGTGGGCTGCCAGCCGTAGATGTCAAAATGCGCATAGGGGCTGTCGCTGACAAAGCGGCGCAGGAACAGGGCCGCGGTGATACAGCCGGCAAATCCGCCTTTTGGCGCATTGTCCAGATCCGCAATGCCCGGTTCGATCATCGCCTCGTAGGGGGGGTGGAACGGCATCCGCCAGACCGGATCGGCCTGTTCAAAAGCGGCGGCTTCCAGGGCCTCCACAAAGCTGGGATCATCAGAGAAATACGGCGCAAGGTCAGGGCCAACCGCCACCCGTGCCGCCCCTGTCAGGGTGGCCATCGAAATGATCTGATCGGGTTTTTCCTCATCTGCCAAAGTCAGTGCATCCGCCAGCACCAGACGCCCTTCGGCATCGGTGTTGTTGATTTCAACGGTCAGGCCCTTGCGCGAAGTCAGGATGTCTTGGGGGCGAAAGGCATTGCCCGCCACCGAATTTTCCACCGCCGGAATCAGCACCCGCAATTGCAGCTTGCGCCCCGTTGCCATGATCATATGCGCCAGCCCCAGCACCGCCGCCGCGCCGCCCATGTCCTTTTTCATCAGCCCCATTGAGGCACCGGGTTTGAGGTTCAAACCGCCGGTGTCAAAACACACGCCTTTGCCGACCAGGGTCAGCTTTGGCCCGGTGTCACCCCAACGCATGTCAATCAGGCGGGGCGCACGATCTGCGGCGCGGCCTACGGCATGGATCATCGGGAAATTCCGGGACAGCAGGTCTTCTCCGGTAATCACCTCGATCGCGGCGCCGTGTTTTCCTGCCAGATCACGCGCCGCCTGTTCCAGATCGGGCGGCCCCATATCAGAGGCAGGTGTGTTGATCAGATCACGGGTCAGCATTTCACCTGCGGCTAGTGCTTCGATTTCGGGGGCATTGATGGCCTCGGGCGCGACCAATTCGGCCACCATCGCGGGCTGGCTGTGATAGCGGTCAAATTGATGGCTGGCCAACAGCCAGCCAAGGGATTCAACCGCCATCTGGTCTTGGGGCAGGCCGCCGGCAATCCGGTAGATGCCTTTGGGCAGTTTGGCGGCGGCGGCTGCCAGATGAAACCTTGCACGGGTGCGGGTGGCGGCGGTGCCATACCCCGCCAAAGCCATGATTGGTGATCCCTCTGGGCCCGCCACGCAAAGCGCCTGACCAATGCCTGCGGTGAAGCCCTGTGACGTGACCCATGTTTGCACTGCCGGGGATTGTTCTGACAGCCATGTTTCCAGATCCCCCTCCGAAATCACATAAAGCGGAAGGGCGGTGTCTGTATCTGCGGCGAAACGGCTTGGCATGGCGTGCTTTCTGGCTTGAGAAATATCGCCTTAACCTACGCTTTCCAGCGCCACCCGCAAGCCGTCCTAACGCGGGTTTCAAGGCGGGGGCTAATGGGGCATGTGATCAATATCCCAAATCGCGGTCAGGGACCGTTCGCCAATGCGAAACATCCGTGACAGGGTCGCGGCCAGCGCGGTTGCATCGTTTTTATCAATACAAAGCGCCACATCCCCCGCAACCTTGGCCAGATCCGCCATTCCAATCTGATCCGAGATCGCAATCAGGGATCGGGCGCTTTTGCGCAGGTGATCCCATTCGGCATCGCGAAAATGGTTTTCGCATTGGGTCAACCGCCGCGCCAGATCTTCCAGGGCGCGACAGACCACATCTTCGGCCCCCGCTTCACCCAATTGAGAATACAACGCGCCAAGCCGGTCTTGGTTTACATTGATTTGTTCCGTTGGTCGGAATTGCAGAACCTGCATCACGTCACCCCTTGTTCAGCCCCCACGGCCAGATGTGAATATGGATCAAACAGGTATGCAAATGGTTGCGGTCAATGTGCCTTTTCTCTCGAAATCGACTGAAATCTAAGCTATCCCTCGGGAAGTAAATTCGAGGATTATCAGTCATGCACAATGCCAAGCCGCTGCCGGGATATCTGGTGCAACGCTATCACGGGTGGAAGGCGACCGGCTATGCCGAGAACCAATCGTGGTATCGCCGCTTGGCCGCCGAGGGACAGCGCCCCCGTGCGATGGTGATTTCCTGCTGTGACAGCCGGGTGCATGTCACGTCGATTTTTGGTGCGGATCAGGGCGAATTTTTCATCCACCGCAATATTGCCAATCTGGTGCCGCCCTATTTGCCGGATGGCGATCATCACGGGACATCGGCAGCGGTTGAATATGCTGTGCGTGTGCTCAAGGTGTCACATCTGATTGTGCTGGGTCATTCAAATTGTGGTGGCGTCAAAGGCTGTATTGATATGTGCGAGGGCAAGGCCCCCGAACTGGAAGCCAAAGACAGTTTTGTTGGCCGTTGGATGGATATTCTGCGGCCCAAATTCAGCGAAGTTGCGGACATCGAAGACAGCGCAGAGCAAATCCGCCAGTTGGAAAAACATGCGGTAATGACCTCGCTCGAAAATCTGATGACCTTTCCCTGGATCGAAGAACTGGTTGGCAACGGGCAGCTGTCGATGCATGGGCTGTGGACCGATATCGGCGAAGGCGGGCTGGAATATTACAACCCCGAGAAAAAACGGTTTCTGCCGGTCTGACCTGTAAAACGACAGGACCAGAGGGCGGTCTTGCTGCACGTCTCAAAGACCTGGATCAGGTATCTTGAGAGGTGCTTTAACCTGTCATTTACGAACATCTGCGCAGTCTGCGCAGATGAAACATGATCTGATTCCATTGATACCGCCCCGTGACCTGCCCGTTGGCGCAACGCAGGATCAGGGTGCTGGTGATGTCAGCATCGGCCAATTGGCGCGGGTGCTGGTGCAAAGGGCCGCAACCCGTCAAACCCAAGGCGCGCCGCCGTCCTCCGCGATTCGGGGGGCGGGCCTACAGGGCCAGCGGTTATCGTAATACTTTGTCGCTTGGCCAGTTCAGGTCTTCTTTGATGTTGATTGATTCTGTGCGCCCAGCGGCAACATCTATGCGCCATTGCAGGATACCGCGCTGGTCATCGACATTGATCTGGTCGGGTGCGGGCACCGCTGACCAGTCGATTTCAAGGTCTTCCTGGCTGGTGTAAGGCACCGCGGACAGGACTTCGACCTGCCAATCCTTTGCGCCAATGTTCTGGATATCCAGGCGGGTGATTTCGGATTTCCCGTTGGACCGGCTGATGATGCCGCGATCGCCTTCGCTCTGGTCCAATATTGTGTCACTCAGGCGCAGATCCTCTATCGGGCCAAAGGGCAATTCAGCTTTTGCGCCTGCGGGAATCTGGTCAAAGCCAATCTGACCGATCAGGGTGTTGTCCAAAAACAAGGTCGCGGTGTCAGCGCGCAAAAGCGGCTCTTTTGTGGTGTTGGTGAAATCCGCCATCAAAAAGGCCGTTGCATCACTGCGCGGCACGGCGCGGGCAAATTGGCGGGCGGGGAAACTCAAGCTGTCCAGCGCCACACGGATTTGATCCACACCGCTGGCCACATCAACAGGGGCGGGCAGGGTATATGTAACCCCCGGACCGTCAAACGATGCGCTGGCGACGTCTTCGATCATTATCGGTGCTGCGATGCTCGGTTCGCCAACATAGCCCACCGCAGAATCCGACATCTGCCGCGCGCCTTTGGCAAGCAGCGGTTGTCTGTCGATCAGGCTCAAGCGCCGCTCAAAGACCGGCGAGGGCTCCATCTGGTTGCTGAGGGCAAAGGTGGACAATGTCAGTGTAACATTATCCCAGTTTTCGCCGCTTTCCTGGGCCAGTACCGCGCTGCGCCGGATGTCCAAACCGGGCGTATCACCGGTGTTCAGGTGAATGTCATAGGTGGGCTGCCAATAGGCCATGACAAAATATTCCAGTGAAATTGTGACATCTCCGGCAGCGGGGGCAGTGATATCAAGGGTCAGCTGCGCCATTTTTTCGGCAGGCGGGGTCAGGGCGCGCAGCGCGGCCTCGGCGTTTTTCAGGTTTTTCTCAAGGTCTTCGCGGGTCAATTCCAGATCGCGTGCAGATTGTTCGGCGCTCAGGGCATCCTGTTGGGCGCTCAGGCTTTCGGATCCGATCATCCGGCCCAGATCACGCAGGGTGTTTACCTCTGCGGCCAGCCCTGCGTTGCGGCCCAGATCGCCAAGAAATCCAATGCGCGCTTGCGCGGCCCGTCCGGCAAGGCGGGCAGTGGCAATCTGATCATCCAGATCGCGCAGCGCTGCTTTGGCGTCCTCGATACCGGCTTTGGCCGTGATAATTGCGGGGCTGTCATTTTGCGGCTGTGGTGGCACGGCATCGCGCCGGAATTGCGTGGCCCCGAGCGCGGCACCGGAAACCGAGACCCGCATCATCTGATCATCCATTTCTGCGGGGAGGCCCGGCAGGATCACCTGATGTGTGCCCTGCGCGACATTCACTGTCAACGCACGCTGAACCTTGGCACCCAAGGCATAGATTGTCGCGGCAATTGGCGCAGAGTTGAGCGTATACACATCGGCCAAAGCGGGACCGGGCAGAAGGGCGAGGCAGGCAAAGAGCAAACGCATAAAATCAATTCCTAAATTCATTACCCCCAGTCTGCACCACCCCCAGCAAAAGAAAAGGGGGCCAAACAGCCCCCTTTCCCCAAGTCGGTTTTTGAGCGGAAATCAGCCCTTTTTCAGCACTTCACGGCCCAGCAATTCTGCGATCTGCACGGCGTTCAACGCTGCCCCTTTGCGCAGGTTATCTGACACGCACCACAGGTTCAGGCCGTTATCAATGGTGCTGTCCTGACGGATGCGGCTGATGAAGGTGGCGAAATCGCCAACACATTCAATCGGCGTTACATAGCCGCCGTCTTCGCGTTTATCGATCACCATAACGCCCGGTGCCTCGCGCAGAATTTCGCGGGCCTCGTCTTCGTCAAGGTGGTCTTCGAATTCGATGTTGATCGCTTCGGAATGGCCGACAAACACCGGCACGCGCACACAGGTCGCTGTGACCTTGATCGCCTTGTCGATGATCTTTTTGGTTTCGGCCACCATCTTCCATTCTTCTTTGGTGGAGCCGTCTTCCATAAAGACGTCGATATGCGGGATCACATTGAACGCGATCTGTTTGGTGAATTTTTTGGCAGGTTTGTCGTCTGTGGGATTGTAGATTGATTTGGTCTGATCCCAGAGTTCGTCAATCCCTTCCTTGCCCGCGCCGGACACGGATTGATAGGTGCTGACCACAACCCGTTTGATGGTAGCGCGGTCATGCAGCGGCTTGAGCGCGACAACCATCTGGGCAGTCGAACAATTCGGGTTGGCGATGATGTTTTTCCTGGCATAGCCGTGAATTGCCTCGGGGTTCACCTCGGGGACGATCAGCGGCACGTCAGGGTCATAGCGATACAGCGATGAATTATCGATCACCACACAGCCTGCTTTGGCCGCAGATGGTGCGTATTTTTTTGTCGCGTCAGAGCCAACGGCAAACAGGGCCATGTCCCAACCGGTGAAATCAAACGTATCGAGGTCTTTGCATTTCAGCGTCTTGTCGCCATAGCTGACTTCCGTGCCCAGGGAACGACGGCTGGCCAATGCCACTACCTCGTCCGTTGGAAACTGGCGCTCTGCCAGAATGTTCAGCATTTCGCGGCCCACATTGCCAGTGGCGCCCACGACGGCGACGCGATAACCCATCTGATTACTCCAATATATATAGGATGGTCGCCGCCCTTTAGCCTGCTTGAGGGCCAAGTAAAAGGGTCTGGGGCGTATCGCTGGCGGTTTGTGGGGTCAATCGGTGTTATCGCGGCTGAAAAGGTACACCAGAAAGCCAAGCGCAAGCGCCCCGGCAAACAGCATGAACACCGCCACATAAGGCCCCGCCAAGGTTTCACCGGGCAGGGCGGCACCATAGACACGCCCCGACATGAACTGCAAAAACCCGACGCCACCGATGCTGAACAGGTTCAGCATGGTCACACCGCGCCCGATCAGATGGGGCGGCAGAAAACTGCGCCCATGTGCCATGATCACCGGATATGTTGCCCCGAAAAACCCGATCAGACAGAGCAAAGTCACCGAGATCCCGAATGAATGTTCAGGCCGTGCAATCAGGATCATCGCGGCGATCAGCGCAATGGCAGTGCCGCCGGCAATCATCCATTTGCGTGAGGGCAAAATCCGGTCCAGCGGCGCATAGGCCAAGGCGCCGGCAACCATCGCAATCCCCATCAACAGGCTGGCCTGCCCGACGGTGCCGGTATCCGCGCCAAACACATCGGCAAGGTAAGGGCCGATCCATAGCCCGCGCACCGCACCGGAAATCGCATAGCTGACCCCCATCAGCGGGAAAATGAACCACAAGGCCCGCAGCCGGAACAATTCGGCCAGAGACCCGCGGCTTTCGCCCGGTACTTTTTGCGGATCGCGCACAAGGATCAAAGATCCAAACGCCACCAGCGCCGACAGGCCGCTTAACCCCCAAAGCGCATTGCGCCAGCCCAGGGTTTCAGCGGCCAGCGCCATGGGATAGGAGGCCACAAGATTGCCCAGACTGCCCAGCCCGACCATGACCGAGGCCAGCACCGCAAATTGGGCGGGCGGGTAATCGCGGGCAAAGATGTAATAGGATGCCATCAACACCGGCGCACATCCGACGCCAATCAGCGTCATCGCGATGCTGATGTGCAAAGGCGACGTGGCCAGCGCAAAAACCGCCGCCCCGCCGCCGCCGCCGATGAGCAAAATCCATGCCATCGTGCGGCGCGGGCCGATGCTGTCCAATGCTGCGCCAACGGGGATTTGCATGGCAGCAAAGGCCAGAAACCAAAGACCCGAGGCAAAAGCCAGATCATCCGGGGTCGCACCGATATCCTGTTCCAGAATGGTGGACAGCACCGCAAGGAAGGCGCGGAAAAACTGGCTAAGCACATAGCCCAGCCCCAGCAGCAAGATTCCCGCGTTCATGAAAGGGTGGCTTTCCATTTCGCACTAAGTGCCTGGGCGGTGTGGCTGAGAATCAGAACATCCGCGCCCACGGCAACGAATTGGGCGCCTGCCGCAATTGCATCCTCGGTCATGCCGTCATTGGTGGACAGGATGCCGGGCGCTTTGCCCGCCGCACGGATACGGCGCAGCGCATCCATGATCACAGCCTGAACATCGGGGTGCAGGGCATTGCCCATGTGCCCCATATCGGCGGCAAGATCGGCAGGACCGATGAACACACCATCAACGCCATCAACTGCCAGGATATCATCCAGCGCAGCAATGCCCGCGCGGTTTTCCACCTGCACCAGCAGGCACACTTGGGCATCCGCCGTGGTGCCGTAATCCTGAATTTGCGAAAATTTGGCGGCACGGGTCAGCGCGTAACCAACCCCGCGGTCGCCATGCGGTGGATAGGTCACATCGCGCACCAATTGCGCGGCTTGATCGGCGCTTTCGACCATTGGCACCAACAGGGTTTGCGCCCCCGCATCCAACATCTGTTTGACACGATAGGTTTCGCCAACGGGCAGGCGCACAACCGGATGGCTGTCTGAGGCTTCAAGCACCTGAAGCTGTGCAAGGATCGAGCGCAGATCATTGGGCGCATGTTCCCCGTCAATCACCAGCCAGTCAAAACCGGCAGTGCCCATCAGCTCGGTTGAAAAAGTATCGGCCAGACCCAACCAGCAGCCGAAAACGACGCGGCCTTCTTTGAGGGCTTTTTTGAACGGGTTGGGGGCGACGGGCATGCTGTGATCCTTTGGTAAGATTTTCCTGCACCCTAGACGGTTGCGGGGAAATGACCAGAGGGCGAAACCGCTGTATCGCCCCTCAGATCACCTTGATCACATCCTTGTCGATGGCCAGCATATAGCCGCGCCGCGCAATGTTTTTCACCAGCAATTCCGACACCAGTTGATTGCCCAAAGTATCGCGCAGACGTTTGATGCGGGTTGCCCCTGCAGCCTCGTCACAATCTGCGGCATTGCGGCCTGAGATCACGCCTTCGATTTCCGAGCCTGACATGACCTCGTCATCCATCCGTGCCTCGGCCAGAACCGACAGGGTTTCCATTGCTGCGCCGGTCAGCTTAAAGCCGAAATTATTCAGGTAAACGGTGTTTTCTTCGCGGCTGATCAACAGGGAATTCACCTGAATACCCGCGCGTTCGATCTGGGCCATGCGGCGGTTGAACCCGATCAACATCACCAGAAACACCAAGGCGGCAATCAACATGGCGCTGGCAAAAACCAGCAACACAAAGATCACCACGCGATAGCTGTTCAAAGTGTCAGAAAATGCAGTGCCCGATTGCGCGAGAATCTCAAGCAGCTTGATTTCCGCTCCGCTGGTCAGATCGTCGTTTTCAACAAAGATCCGTTCCACCTGAGCGTTGAACTGATTGGCGTCGGGCAGAGCCCAGAACAGCAACAGCGCGCCCAGCAAAAGGGCGGCAACAATTACCGCAATGCCACCGCCCACAAAACGCCCGCCAAACCGGCGCATATCAGAAGCGGAGGTAATTTGATCCGGCACTGTTCTTCCTTTCCGCCAATCCATCGGGGCCAAATACGCTTAGGACATTCAGCAAGGTCCAGCCTTGTCGCGCCAGTCGGGTTGCCAGTTCTTGCGCGGCACCGGCTGTTGTGCAGGCACCATTGATCTGCGCGACACCGTAATGCAGGCGCAGGGGATTGTCTTGTTTGGCCTTGTAATCAGCAAAGCAATCAGCCGCAGCAGCGGGCTGTGCCAGTGTAATCGAAAGAGCCACGACAAATAGGATAAATGCGTTTTTCATGGCACCTTCCTGCGCTTTTACAGGGCGTTATTCAATATCCAAGGCATGATTGGCGCTTGGTTATCCAATAACAGCGGGCTGTTATTGCCTGTCTGAGCCGCTCCGATCCAGATTGGGATCAGAGCTATCACCGACCCGCTCTTGTACGGGCTTCCCGTGCTCACATGCAGAAAGGATTTGACCCATGTACCGCAGATTTATTGCCACGATTGCCGCCGCCTCCATTGCGCTTTCCACTGTTGGCGCCCCCGCCTATGCTGGAAACCGCGATACCACGCGGGCGCTTGCCGCTATTCTGGGCCTCGCGGTGGTGGGCAAGATCATCCACGACAACAACAAGGACAAAAAACAGGCGCAGCAGCACCAACACCGTGATTCTGACACCCATCGCCCGGCCCATAAACCGCCGCGTTATACCCAAAAACAGCACCAGCCACAGTATAACCAACACAAGCCACAGGCCCGCCCTTTGCCGCGCAATGTGGATAACAAACTGCTGCCGGGCAATTGTTTCAACAGCTATAAAACCCGCCAAGGGCGGGTGCAGATGTTCGGCAGTCATTGTCTGAACAACAGCTATCACTTTGCCAACCGTCTGCCACGTCAGTGTCTTTCTGTGTTTTCCACCCCGCGCGGCAACCGTCGCGGATACGAGGCCCGCTGCTTGCGGGATCGGGGGTATCGCTTGGCGCATCGGTAACGATGGGCCTTGACCGGCGCCTGCACGGGCTCCGGTGGAAAGGCGGGAATGTTCGGGCATTCTCGCCTTTCATGTTTTGTTAATCAGTACCTTGTTTCAGACGGTCCGGCCCTTGTGGTTCGGGCCGTCTTGGTTTTTTGGTGAGCCATGAAACCAGATTTTGAATTTGAGCGGGCCGCGCAGGCCCAGGGGTATCACCGGATTGCGGGGGTGGATGAAGTGGGCCGTGGGCCGCTGGCGGGGCCTGTCACCGCCGCCGCTGTGGTGCTTGATCCCGACCGCATTCCCGAAGGGTTGAATGATTCTAAGAAGCTGAGCAAAAAGGCCCGCGAAAAGCTTTATGGCGAAATCATGCAGGTCGCCGATGTGTCGATCGCCCATGCGACGGTTGAGGAGATCGACGAACACAACATTCTGAGGGCCAGCCATATTGCGATGCTGCGCGCCCTGGACGGGCTGAAAACCCCTGCGGATTATGCGTTGATTGACGGAAATATGCTGCCCCGTGGTCTGATCCTTCCGGCACAGACGATTATCAAGGGCGATACGCTTTCGCAGTCGATTTCTGCGGCTTCAATTATGGCTAAAATATGTCGGGATTGTGTCATGTTGTCATTGGCGCAACAGCATCCGGGATATGGATGGGAAACCAACATGGGTTATGGATCAAAAAGCCACATGCAAGCCCTGAAAAATCTTGGTGCAACCCCACACCATAGACGTTCGTTCAAGCCCGTCCACAATATCTTGTATCAAGACTAATTCTTAACCGTTTGATTCAAAAAAGAAATTGACCACGATTCCCCGCTCATTCATCCTGTCACCAACCACAGAGTGCACAAAGCACCGCGGACAGAGGCAGTAGAATGAAGACCATGAAAAAGGGCGCAAACGCGCTTCCCTTGAACGAAATCCTTGCGGGTGACTGCATAGACCTGATGAATGCTTTGCCTGAAAGCAGCATTGATCTGATCTTTGCCGACCCGCCCTATAACCTGCAATTGCGGGGGGATTTGCACCGGCCTGACAATTCCAAGGTCGATGCCGTGGATGACGAATGGGACCAGTTCGCAAGCTTCAAAGCCTATGATGAATTTACCCGCGAGTGGCTCAAGGCGGCGCGCCGTCTGTTGAAACCGAATGGCGCGATCTGGGTCATTGGCAGCTATCACAACATTTTCCGCGTCGGCGCCGCGCTTCAGGATCAGGGCTATTGGATTTTGAACGATGTGGTTTGGCGCAAATCCAACCCGATGCCGAATTTCCGTGGCAAACGTCTGACCAATGCCCATGAGACAATGATCTGGGCCGGCAAGGACGAGAACAGCAAATATACCTTTAATTACGAGGCCTTGAAGGCGTTGAACGAAGGTATCCAGATGCGCAGCGATTGGGTGTTGCCGATCTGTACCGGCCATGAGCGCCTGAAAGACGACAAGGGCGACAAAGCCCATCCCACGCAAAAACCCGAAAGCCTGCTGCACCGTATTCTGGTAGGCTCCACCAATCCCGGTGACGTGGTTCTGGATCCGTTTTTCGGCACCGGTACCACCGGGGCCGTTGCCAAAATGCTGGGCCGCGATTTCATCGGGCTTGAGCGTGAAGAATCTTATCGCAAAGTGGCCGAAAAACGCATCAGCATGGTGCGCAAATATGACAATGACGCGCTGCAAACCACCACATCCAAACGTGCCGAACCACGTGTGCCATTTGGGCAATTGGTCGAACGTGGCATGCTGCGTCCGGGCGAGGAATTGTATTCCCTGAATGGCCGTCACAAGGCCAAGGTCCGTGCCGATGGCACGTTGATTGGCAGTGATATCAAAGGCTCGATCCATCAGGTTGGCGCGGCCTATGAAAAAGCGCCAAGCTGCAATGGCTGGACCTATTGGTGCTTCAAAAAGGACGGCAAGCGCGTCCCGATTGATATTCTGCGCCAACAGATTCGCGCCGAGATGGCCAGCTAACCCTTACCGTTTATTCGAACACCGCCAGTGCCTGCGGCCTTCAAGATGAAGGTCCGCCCTTAACGGCACTCACCTTGGCCCCGCCGTTTTGGCGGGGCTTTTTTTGTGGAAACCTATGTTTTCGACAGGGGCGTATCGGGCGCGCGGCTAAAACGATCGGCCAGAAATTCCACAAAGACGCGGGTTTTCGGGGCCAGATTACGTTTGTCCGCAAAGATCACCGCAACATCGGCGTGTTTCTGGGTATAGGCAGGAAACAGACGCACCAGATGGCCCGTGGCAATTTTGCTTTCCACCAGATAGGTCGACAGCCGCGCAATGCCCAGGCCTTCAAGCGCGGCTTTGAACACGGCATCGGCGCTGTTTCCGGCAAAGTTTCCGGTCGCATCAACCATGTATTTCACCCCGTCCAGATCGGCCTCCCATGCGTTCCTGCCAACAAAATTATAGGTCCGCAGGCAGTTGAACTTTGCCAGATCGCCGAATTTTTCCGGGGTGCCGTGCCGTGTCAGGAACGCAGGGGACGCACATAAAATACGCTCGTTTTTCATGATCTTACGGGCAATGACATTCACATTGGTCAGTTGCTCGGCAAAGTTGATTGCCACATCAAAGCTTTCTTCTTCGAGGTCGACCTGTCGGTCGGTCAATTCCAGCGAAATCGAGATGTCAGGATAGAGTTCCAGAAATTCGGGTAGAGCATGGATCAGTTGATATTTGCCAAAGGCCACGCTGGCCGCGATCCGCAGCACACCTTTGGGATGACCATCAAAGCTGGAAATATAGGCTTCGGCTTCTTGCACCTTGTCCGCCACCGCGCGGCATTTTGCATAATATTCGCGGCCTTCGTCGGTCATGGATACCCCCGCTTTCGTGCGGTGCAGCAATCTATGGCCGACGTGGTCTTCTAAGCTGCGGATTTGTTTGCTGACCGCTGATGGTGTTTGCCCACTGGAGCGCGAAGCCGCTGAAATACTACCCATTTCAACGACTTTTACAAAAACCAACATCTGCGATGAGATGTCTATCATCGGAAGAGCCTTTCCTTTTTGGCATAGCCCCTATGCGAAATTAGTGGATTGGAGTTTGGGACTGTTAGCGTTATCTCTGCAGTGCAGCACAAATACTGCAGTGCAGCAATCGAAAAGGAGACGCACAATGACACACGCAATTTCACGAAGCGATGTACGGCTGCAAGCCGCTTGGGATACCCTGCGCTTGCGTTTTGCCCGCATGTCGTCTGCCGTAAAAAAGGCGAAGACCCGCCGCGCACGTTACCTGGCAACTTTCGCAGAATTAAGTGGCCTGACGGACCGCGAACTGGCCGATATCGGCATTCCACGGTCGCACATCCGCCGTCTGGCGCTCGAAGATTCCCGGATGGGAGAGATGAAATGAAACAACCAAGCAGCACTTTTATTGATGGCGGCACCTTTCCAGAGCCGCGCGATGTTCTTGCAGGGATCACAAAACCCCTCGGGCAATGGGCCGCGGCTTTTCGCAAGTCCATGGCGCAGGGGTTCACCCAGATGCAGATCGCACGTATGGAATCGGTTTTGCATGGCATGAATGACGCGCAATTGAACCAGATCGAGGTCAAGCGCAGCGAGATTCGCCAGCACGCCACCCAGCTGATCACCAACGAATATACCAAGGTATGAATTCTGGATGCAGCGCGTCATGTGCTGCCGTCCGTCACGACATTAATGCGGCTTCGCTTGAGGCTACATTGACAGATGTCAGGGCTCGCTCCTCCCAGAGTATGGCTGACATCGCTCTTTAACGGTCCTTCCTCCCGGAACCCGTTAATTCTTGAGCTGGCATTCCCACCTCCTCCCGGGGATGCCAGCCTTTTTTCCCCCAGGCTACTTATCCAGTGCCACAGGCAGATCGGGCTTTCCCGTCCGGGGCGTCCCTTAAAATGCCGGGGCTGATATCGGTCTGCCGGCGGGATTGCCTGCTTTCATCACCGCATGAATATAGCGCCCGTCAAATTCGGTTTTCGACAGAACATAGGCGACGCCAGCGGTGGCGGCCTTTTCCCACATGAAGGGGGAGGGCCAGTCGCTGACCATGATCACCGGAATATTGGACAATCTGGGATCATCGGACAATTCCAGTGCAAAATCCGCGCCCACCCCATCGGGCAAATTATTATCCAATAATATTAGCGATATGGTATTTTCCGCCAGGGCACGACGCGCGGATTTCAATGTCGATGCGAATTCCACCAGCATGGGGTTGCGCGACCGGTTGATAATCCGGGTCAGCCTTTCACGGTCAAATTCGCTGTCCTCGACAATCAGGCATCGTCCGGACGGTTTTGGTTTGATTTGGGCATATGATTGCATGGCTCCCCCTGTTGACGCTTGATCCCGTAGAGATGGCAGAAAACCATTAACAATGTGTTCAGAGGTTATTTCGGCAGCGGTGTCTGGTGTTTGTTATAGGCCTGCCAATCGGTGATTTCGGGGTAATACATCCCGCGCCAGCGCTTCACACGGGGGTTCATGATGTGTTTCCACAATGGTGGCACCATCGCGGCCATGGTCATCACCGGATAGCCAAAGGGCAGTTGCGGGGCCTGATCCCGGCCATAGGTCTGCAACACCGGAAAGCGGCGGTCGGGCTTGTAGTGGTGATCGGAATGGCGTTGCAGGTTGATCAACAGCCAGTTCGAGGCGCGATGCGCCGCGTTCCACGAATGGCGGGGCTGCACATGTTCATATGTGCCATTTCCCAGATGTTTGCGGGTCAGCCCGTAATGTTCGATGTAATTGACCAGCTCCAGCTGCCAGATCGCGACACCCGCCTGCACCAGAAACAGAATCAATCCACTGGTTCCGCCAAGGATCAGAGCCAAGATCACGAATCCGCCTTGCAGCGCCCAATAGCGCAAAAACGGATTGCGCCGATCCGTCCAAGGCAGATCCTTGCGCGCGAGCATCGCCGCTTCGGCGCGGAAAGCAGAGACCAATGACTGCCGCAAAACCCGGGGGTAAAAACGGTGAAACCCCTCGTTATACCGCGCAGTGACGGGATCGCGCGGTGTGGCAACATAGCGGTGATGCACCAGCAGATGTTCTGATCGGAAATGCGAATACATCACCATTGCCAGCAGGATATCCGCCAGCCAGCGTTCAAGATTGTTCCTTTGATGCATCAATTCATGGCTGTAATTGATCCCGACCGTGCCGGTGATTACGCCCACAGCCATAAACAGAAATACCCGCTCTGCCGTGCCCAGATGCTGGGCCTGCGGCACGTAATACAACAGTCCGAAAACCGTGAGGAACTGTGCGGGCACCCAGATCAGGGTCACAAGGCGATACCAGAACAGATCATCCTCACCCGCGTCCAGATCCGCATTGTCAAGATTCAGCCCCAGCACCGCGTCCAGCAGTGAAAACAGAAACCATGTCACAAGGGGCAAAAATACAATGGTCCAGCCGCCGGCAAAGGCACAGACCCACGTCAGCGGGATCAGCCCCAAAGACAGCCAGAACGGCAATGCCCGCGGCAAATGTGCCAGTTCAACGGGTGTGATGATGCGGCCTGCCATGTGATTTCCTGTTCGGTCGCCTAAGCGTTCAAAGCTAATATACCGTAAACCACGCCCCCCTCAAAGCACCGGCGCGGGGCTATCCTTGCGACAAATCAAATGCCTTGCGCATCACGGTGGGCAGGTCCGAAGGGCGAAACCGGTCTTTGGGCATGAAGATCCCACGGTGGGGTTCACGATTCGCCGGGATCACTGCGGTTTTGACGCTGAGCATCAGGTGGAAATGCGTGAACGTATGGCGCACCTCGCCGGCTAAATCCTGCCAGTCACCGTCAATCGGTGGGGTGCCTGCGGGGCGCGGGGCGCTGGCGTCTTGCCATTCCGATCCGGGCCAGCCCAACATGCCGCCCAACAGTCCTTTTTCGGGACGTGTCTCAAGCAGCCATGCGCCATCATGGCGCTGGGCCAGATATACCGTGCCGTGACGGACCGGTTTGGGCTTTTTCGGGGTCTTTTTTGGCAAGTCAGCAGCGGTGCCATTCAGCCGCGCAATACAGGGATCGCGCCACGGGCAAATGCCACAAGCGGGGGATTTCGGGCTGCAAATGGTCGCGCCCAGATCCATCACCGCCTGGGCATAATCGCCCGCGCGCATTTGCGGTGTCAGGGCTTCGGCCTTGATCATCAATGCGGGTTTGGCAGCGGGCAGGGGCGTGTGAATGTCATAAAGCCGCGCCATCACCCGTTCAACATTGCCATCCAGCACCGTGAACGGCAGATCAAAGGCAATCGACGATACCGCAGCGGCGGTATAGGGGCCAATGCCGGGCAGTTTGAGCAATGCAGCATGATCCGCAGGGAAAACCCCGCCGTGATGTTCGACAACGGCGCGGGCACATTTCAACAGGTTGCGCGCGCGGGCGTAATAGCCCAATCCGGCCCATTCCCCCATCACATCCGCATCTTCGGCAGCGGCCAGATCAGTGACGCCGGGCCAACGCGCGGTGAATCGGGTGAAATAGTCACGCACTGTGGCAACGGTAGTTTGTTGCAACATGATTTCGCTCATCCAGATGCGGTAGGGATCGGGGCGCTGACCTGCCTTGCGTGCCGCAGGGCCCACCCGCCAAGGCATTTCGCGCGCATGGACATCATACCAGTCCAGCAAGATGCGCGGCAGGTCGCTTGTCCGGTCAGTTTCACGCATTCTTTATGACTCCGCTTGCGGTGTGGGCTGGTGATACGGGGGCAAACCACTATGTTGAAGCCCAGGATCAGGGAAAGTTCATCATGCGGCCACGGCGCACAAGTACAAAAGGGTTCAAACGCACGGACAGTCTGCTGTCCGAACAAATCCGCCGGACCAGTGAAAGCCGCGGATTTGCGCAATCGCGCCTGTTGACCCAATGGAACGAGATTGTTGGTGCCGATACCGCCGCCATCGCCCGCCCGATCGAGGTCAGCTATGGCCGGGGCGGGATGGGCGCGACCCTGACGTTGCTGACCAACGGGGCCAATGCGCCGATGTTGGAAATGCAAAAAGAACACCTGCGCACCAAGGTGAATGCGGTTTACGGCTATAACGCCATTGCCCGCGTGCGCATCACCCAGACTGCGCGCAGCGGATTTTCCGAAGGCAAGGTTGATTTCGCTGTGGCCAAAGCCAAACCCTCGCCTGCACCGATTGATCCGGCGCTGCGCCAACAGGCGGCGGCAACGATTGGCCCTGTGGCGGATGAGGGGCTGCGCGATGCCCTTGCGCGTCTGGCCGAGAATGTATTGAACAAGAACAAACGCTAAAGAGCTGACAAAGGAAACGACATGAACCGAAGAAATATGATCCTTGGCACCGTGGCATTGGTGGGCGTGGGCGGCTGGTATCTGACCTCGGGCACAGGCAATAACGGTTTCACCCCGGTCAACCCCTTGGTGAATGCGGCAAATGCCCAGACAAGCGGCGATGTTGATACCGCGTCGGTGGCGGATATGGTGTTGGGCAATCCTGATGCGGCGGTGACAATCACCGAATATGCGTCGTTCACCTGCCCGCATTGTGCGGCTTTCCACAAAGAGACCTTTAAAAAGCTCAAGGCAGATTACATCGACAGCGGCAAAATCAAATTCATTTACCGCGAAGTCTATTTTGACCGTCCGGGCATCTGGGCGTCGATGATTGCCCGTTGCGGTGGCCAGGAGAAATTCTTTGGCATTGCCGATCTGCTGTACAAAGGCCAGTCCACATGGGCGCGTGCCGGTGATCCGGCGGCTATCGTCGAAGAATTGCGCAAAATTGGCCGTCTGGCCGGGCTGGACAATGACGTGATCGAAGCCTGCCTGCAGGACGGCAAGAAAGCCGAAACCCTGTATGCGTGGTATCAGGAAAACGGCAAAGCCGATGATATCGATTCAACGCCCAGCTTTATCATCAACGGCACCAAATACAGCAATATGGCCTATCCCAAGATGCAGGAAATCATCGACGCAGAGCTGGCCGGTTAATGTCGGCACCGCTGCAGGGGCTTAAAGTTGTTGAACTGGCCCGCGTTCTGGCCGGCCCTTGGGCCGGTCAAACCTTGTCGGACCTCGGCTGTGAGGTGATCAAGGTCGAAAGCGCGGCTGGCGATGACACCCGCCAGTGGGGCCCGCCCTTTGTCACCCGTGATGAAGATGTCACCGCCGGATATTTCCATTCCGCGAACCGTGGAAAAGCCTCGGTCACCGCCGATTTTCGCACCGCCGAAGGGCAGGCCAAGGTCAAGGATCTGCTGAAAGACGCCGATATTCTGATCGAGAACTTCAAGACCGGCGGTCTTGAAAAATACGGTTTGGATTTTGCCAGCCTGAAACAGGAATTTCCGCGCCTGATTTATTGTTCGATCACCGGCTTTGGCCATACCGGGCCTTATGCCCATCGTCCGGGGTATGATTTTATCATTCAGGGCATGTCCGGCCTGATGTCGATCACCGGAGAGCCGGACCGCCAGCCGCAGAAATCCGGCATGGCGATCACCGATATTTTCACTGGCGTCTATGCCAGCACCGCGATCCTTGCCGCTGTGTATCAGCGCAGCCAGACCGGCAAAGGCCAGCATATTGATATGGCCCTGCTGGATTGCGCCGTGTCGATCATGGGCAATCAGGCAATGAATTATATGACCACCGGCACCGCACCGGGGCGGATGGGCAATGCGCATCCCAATCTGACGCCATATGAAGTATTTGAAAGCAATGATGGCCATTTGATCATCGCCACGGGCAATGATGGCCAATATCAGCGGCTGTGCAAACTGCTGGGCCTTGATGATATGGCAAACGCGCCGGAATACGCCAAAAACGCCGATCGCGTCGCCAATCGCCCCGAAATGATCCGCCGCCTGCGCGGGGCCACTTCCCAGCGCGCACGCGATGACTTGCTGGCGGCGTGTGAGGCGCATAACGTGCCAGCGGGACCGATCAATGATCTGGCAGATGTGATGGCTGATCCACAGGTGGTGGCGCGGGGCATGAAGATCGAACTGGACGGTATTCCGGGATTGCGCTCGCCGTTTACTTTTTCGGATGCGGAACTGGCGCTGCACCGCCCGGCGCCGAAACTGGGCGAAGACGACTAAAGGTAGATCGTTGTTCTGGAAATTGCCGTCCTATTTGGGCCGGGGCAATGCATCCAATGCCGCAAACAGCGGGTTCTGTGCGGGCAAGGACAGACGCACGGGCAGGGTGATCACCTTGGTGCGGAAACTGGCAGGCAAGCGCACCGCGTCTTTTTCGGTGGTGACCAATTGCGCAGCTTTGGCGTTTGCATCTGCCTCAAGCCGGGCCATCAATGCGGCGGTCAGGGGCTGATGATCCTCCAGCGCTTCGGCATGGATAATCTCTGCGCCAAGGCCGCGCAGCGTGGCAAAGAATTTTTCGGGATGGCCAATGCCCGCAAAGGCCAAGGCCTTGGTGTCCGACCACTCCATGCCGGTCTGAAGCGGTGTCAGCGCGGCGCGTACATGTGGCATACCCGCAGGCAGCGGGCTGGTGTCAAACCCGGCTTGGGCGTTGTCATCCCCGATTGACAACAGCAGATCCCCCCGCGCCAGCCCCACTTGCACAGGTTCGCGCAGCGGACCAGCGGGCAGGCACAATCCGTTGCCAAACCCTTTGGCGGCGTCCACCACGATGATGTCCAGATCATGCACCAAAGCGGGGTTCTGAAATCCGTCATCCAGCACCACAATTGTCGCACCTGCGTCTTTGGCCGCCTGCGCGCCTGCGGCGCGATCTTTGGCCACCCAGACTTCGGCAAAGGCGGCCAGCAGCAATGGTTCGTCCCCCACGTCAGCGGCCTTGTGGCGCCCCGGATCGACCCGCACGGGCCCTTCCACGGTGCCACCATAGCCGCGCGAGACAATATGCGGTTCGTGATACAGCCCGCGCAGATGTTCAACCACGGCCATCACCGTCGGGGTTTTGCCGGTGCCACCCGCATTGATGTTTCCCACACAGACCACCGGAATACCCAGCTGCAGCGCTGTCCCCCGTGCCAGCCGCCGTGCCGTTGCCATTGCGTATAACGCCCCCAACGGGCGCAAGATCCGGGCCCGAAAGCCGGGTTTGGAATCATGCCAAAAGGCGGGTGCGCGGGTCATTTGCCAGCCTCGCTTGTGTCCAGAATATCCTGTATCAAATCAGTCACCTGATCGGTGACAGCGGCGCCTTGGCTGATCACATCCCACCCGGCGTGGGCCATTGCGGCGGCTTGATCGGGCGCAATCAGCCGTGACACGGCAGTGCCCAAAGCATCGGCATCATTGACAATCCGCGCCGCACCTGCCGCCGCAAGACGGGTATAAGAGTGCATGAAATGGCGCACCTTGGGGCCATATAAAACCGCCGATCCCAAAGCCGCAGCATCAAACGGATCACAGCCCCCTTCGCCTGCAATCAGCGACGAACCCAGAAAAGACACCGGCGCAATGCGGAAAAACAGACCCAGATCAGCGGCATCATCGGCCACCATCACCTGTGTGGTTTCATCCGGCACCCCGCCATCGCCCCAACGCAGCACGTTGAAATCGCGGCTTGTGGCCAATTTTTCAACAGCGTCGCCGTCTGGGGCGGAGGCCGGGTGCAGGATCAGCAACAACCGGTGCGACAGACGCATCGCCTTGCGATGTGCTGACAGGACAACAGGCACTTCTTTGGGCAGGACATTGGCCGCAAACCAGACCGGACGCCCGCCCATCGCCATCGAAAGATCGGATAGGTCGGTCTCGACATAGGGCAATGCCTGCCCGCCTGCCAACAGCGGGCTGGTCAGGTCGATCGTGTCGCGCAACCGGCCCAATTGCACCAATCGTTTACGCGCCGTATCGGAACGGGCCAAAACGGCGGAAAACAGGGCCAGCAGATGCCGGGTCAGATCTGGCAACCAGCGGTCACGCCTGCCGTCAAAGCCGCGGGTGTCCGCATCCACCAACACCAAAGGGCAATGGCGCGCGGCGGCTTCGAGGATCAGATTTGGCCGCAAAGCGCCCCATGCCCAGATACAAGCATCCGGTTTCCAATGATCCAGAAAGGCCGCGACCGCCTGGGGATGTTCGCTGGGCGCGGTGATTTGATCAATGCGGCCAATGTCTTGGCGGCTGGGCAGGGGCGGCGTGGGGGCATCGCCTTCGGGCAGGGTGATCAGGATGTTCAACCCGATCCGCGCCGTACAGAGCCGCAGCGCCAAATCCTGTATCGCGATCACATTGCCGGGTTCGGCGGCATGAATCCACAACAGTTCGCCTTTGGGGCGCGGGGCAAATATATGCTGTGTTTGCGCCACTGCCCGGCGGGCCAAAGCCCGATACGCCGTCAGCCCCAGTGACCGCGCCATAAGGATTTATTCCAGTTCTTCTGTTGATGTGGCGGCGGTTTCTGCATCGCGCAAACGGTGTAGATGGGCAATGAAATACCGCATATGGGCATTGTCCACTGTGCGCTGTGCTTCGTTTTTCCAGGCGTCATAGGCGCTGGCATAATCGGGGAAAATCCCGACAATATGAAGGTCATCAACATTCTTGAACACGGTTTCGCTGGGGTCGACCAGTTCACCGCCAAAGACGAGGTGCAGACGCTGTGCCATAATGGATCCTTTGAACCTGTGGGTGTTTTGTGCCTATCAGATGCGCGGCGTCACGCAAGGGCGTCAATCAGCGCAATTTGAGCATGAACGCCCCCTGCCACCACCCCGTTCAGGCGCGGATCAGCATTGTTGAACCGCAGCGGCTGGCCGGTTTGATCTGAACAAATCCCGCCCGCTTCGCTGATGATCAACGCCCCTGCGGCGATGTCCCATTCCCAACTGCGGCGCAGGGTCAACATCGCATCAAACCGCCCCTGTGCCACCAGCGCCAGGCGATAGGCCAGCGACGGGCGATAGCTGCGGGTGAATGTCGGCTTGGCGCCACCGCGCCAGTGCTGTTCATGCATGGCGGGTCTGGCGGCCAGCACCGTAGAGTGTGCCAGTTCCGTCTGTGTCGAGGCGCGAATTGGCGCATTGTTCAAACGGGCCCCACCGCCAAGGGAAGCCGCATAAAGCCGGTCCAGCAGTGGCAGATACACCACCGCTGCGGTGATCTGGCCATGTTCGGCCACCGCAATGGAATGCGCCCAAGTGTCTGATCCTTCGACAAAACTGCGGGTGCCGTCGATGGGATCAATGATGAACACCCGATCCTGGGACAGGCGCAGGGCATTGTCGTCAGATTCTTCGGACAGCCAGCCATAGTCAGGCCGCGCCTGCCGCAGGGTCGCTTCAAGCAGGGTGTTGACCGCCAGATCGGCCTCAGTGACCGGCCCCGCGCCACCGGGTTTGTCCCACCGCGCCGCAGTGGTGCCGACATAGCTGGTGGCAACCCGCCCCGCCATCCGCGCGGCATCAATCAACAGGGGAAGGTCATGCGCCGGCAAGGGTCATTCCTGTTACCAATAGCGATGGCACCACGCGGCTTAGATGCGGGCGGGCGTCATTGGCAGGTTGGATGGCGCGCAGCATGTCACGTAGATTGCCTGCAATGGTGCATTCGTTGATGGCATGGGTGATCTCGCCGTTTTCGATCCAAAGCCCTGCCGCGCCACGGGAATAATCGCCGGTATTGGGGTTGATCGTGCTGCCGATCATCGACGTAACCAGCAATCCTGTGCCCATTTCGCGGATCAGATCAGCGCGGCTGGCCGTGCCCTGGGTCAGGGCAATATTCCAGTTTGTCGGTGAGGGACCAGAGGAGGTGCCGCGCGCGGCATTGCCGGTGGGGGCCATGTCCAACTTGCGGGCAGTCGCCAGATCCAGCGTCCACCCCTTCAACACACCGTTCTCGACAATCACCCGTTTAGCTGTGGGCAACCCTTCCCCGTCAAAGGGGCGCGACCCACTGGTGCGGGGGCGGTGCGGGTCTTCGATCAGCGACAGGTGATCAGGCAGAATGGCCTCGCCCATTGCCTCGCGCAGAAAGGAGGCACCCCGGGCAATCGAACTGCCGTTGATCGCCCCCAAAAGATGCCCGATCAGGCTGCTGGAAATGCGTTCGTCAAACAGCACCGGAAAGGATCCCGTGGGGGGTTTTCGGGCATCCAGACGGGCGATGGCGCGTTCCCCCGCGGTTGTGCCGATCTCGGCAGGCGCGCGCATATCGGCCTGAAAAATCCGGCCATCACCGTCATAATCGCGTTCCATGCTACTGCCGTTGCCCGCGATGGCAACGCAGGACAGCCCGCGATCCGTGCGGCGATAGCCGCCGTCAAATCCGTTGCTGGTGGCGAAATGGGTTTCCTGCGCAGCATAACCGGCACTGGCGGATTGCACCTGTGTCACGCCCTTGACAGCCAAGGCGGCGGCCTCGGCCTCGGCTGCGTCACGTTGCAGGGTTTCGGGCGTGGGCTCGGGGCTGGTATCCACCAGTTCAAGTGCGCCAACGTCCCAGTTTTGCGCCAGTTGACCGGCGTCTGCCAACCCGGCAAAAGGGTCTTCGGGGGCTTCTTTGGCCATGGCCACGGCGCGTTCGGCCATTTCTGCGATGGTGCGCGATGAAATATCCGAAGCCGATACAATCGCGGCACGTTTCCCGACAAAGACCCGCAGCCCGATATCCACACCTTCGGCGCGTTCGGCCTGTTCCAGCGCACCACCGCGTATATCAACGGAAATTGACGTGGCACGGATCGCTTTGGCATCGGCGCTGTCGGCACCGGCGTTCTTTGCGGCCAGCAAAAGGGATTTGGTCAGCGCATCAAGTGGCTGTGACATAAGGGTAGCTCCGCTTGGATGGCATGACAGGTAACCCTCCCCCCGCGACAGGGCAAGGGCAGGCGTCACCTGAGCGGGATCAGCGGGCCGTCTGGGCCACTGATCCCGTTGGGGTGCTGATTATTTAATCCGTTGCCCGTTGGCCAAGACCTGACCGTCTGCGGTCAGATCAATGGTTGATTTCAACGAATCCGGCCCATCGTTCGGCACTGTGATCATTCCCATCATCATACGCGGCATCATTGCCTGATCCGCAGGGATCAGACCCATGCTCACCAGTTTGTCGATCAGCGCATTGGCCCCATCCAGCGTAAAGCTGATGCTGCCCACGGGCTTCGGGAAGCCGGGGAACGTGGTTTTGTCGGTGTTATCAAGGGTCAGATCACCGCTGCCCTCAAATCGTGCACCCACGGCATCCAGCAGAATTCTGTTGATCGCCACGGATTGCACTTCGGCCGGGGTCTGTTTGCCCAAGCTTTCGGCAACCTTTGGATCGAGATAATCCAACAGCACTTTGACCTTGCCCGCCAGATCAATCACCAGGGTCGCAGGGTCGCGCGGCAATTGCGCGGTTGGGTCAAAAATGCTCCAGATCATGTCGGACATCTGGAAATCGCCCAGCGTGACCCCGAAGGCAAAATCCTGTGGCGCGTCGGCTTTGGTCACCGGCAATGACAGGTTGAAGGCCCCTTCGCCCATATTCAATTCAACAGGAAACGGCAGAGCAGCGACATTCATGACCACATTCAGATCGTTCTGACCGCCGCCATAGCCCAGCCCGTCAGCCCCCATTTTCACGCTCAGATGCCCGCCTTGTGAATTGGTCTTGATCGCCACATCGCCGTTTTTGGGATCGGTGACCATCATCGCGGATGTGCCCGACCCATAGCGGATCAGGGCAGAGACCTGAAAACCGGCCTTGATCATCGCGGACATATCCGCCGCGTTTGCCAAACGCAAAGGGATCATGCTTGCGCCTTGCATGGCGACAGCTTCGATATTGCCTGTAAGGCTGACTTGGTTCGCATCCTCGGGGTTGTTGATAAAGACGTCATAGCTGGCGCTGGACATGCTGCCGGTCTGGTCATAGCCGCGCATGTCCCCAAGGGTCATGGTTGTCGTCGTGGTGAAATCTTTGGCCGTGATGTCAAAGCGGGCGTTTTCCGGCCCGTAGGATTTGCCCTCTGCAATCAACGCGCGCAGCGAAAGCATGGCGCTGGAGGCCGCATAATTATAGGTCATCTGTGCCGGATCGCCGCTGACCGTCATCTGATGGCCCGATTGGGTGTAATCCATCTTCATGGTGAAACTGTCACCCGGACCGCTGCCTTCGGTGGCGGTCATGGTGATTGGCATGGTCTCGGGCATCACCACGGCCACTGAACCATCGCCCTGTTCGCGCAGGATCACGGTGCCCAATGTCATCGACATGCTGCCGGCATCGTCGGGTATGACAAATCCCAAGGTCATGTCACTGACCGTCAAGGCCCCGCCGCTGGCTTTTTCGGTGGCGTTCAGGGTGTACCCCATACCTTCGAGGTATTGCCGCCAATCGCCCCAGACCTGCGCTGCGGTCAGATCGGCCCATGCGGCCTGTGACACGAACGCCATCGGTAAAGCGAGGCAAAATGCAGAAGTAGAAATGCGGGACATCGGGGAATCCTTTGTGGCAAATTTCGCGACAGAGTCTTGCAAAGATTGGTCTGGGTCAAGCCGCCTGAACAGGCGGGGGCTGGACCCTTGGTCAGGGGCAGATTACCACATGGCAGAACCAAGGTGCAAAATTCTGTGAAAAACAAAGGAACGCGTTATGGATATGACAGGAAAGACAGTGATGATTACCGGTGCCAGCCGTGGCATTGGTGAAGCGGCTGCGCGGGTCTTTGCCGATGCGGGGGCAAACGTCGCGTTGCTGGCCCGTTCCCAAGAGGCGATTGCCGAAATTGCTGGCGAGATTGGCAAACAGGCCATCGCGATTCCCTGTAATGTGGCGCGGTTCGGTGAAATGTTTTCGGCCGTCGAGACCACTGTCCAAGCCTTTGGCGGACTGGACGTTTTGATCAACAATGCCGGCGCGATCGAACCGATTTCACGATTGGCCGATGCCGATCCCGATGGCTGGGCCCAGAACATCGACGTCAATGTCAAAGGCGTGTTCAATGGCATCCGCGCCGCATTGCCGATGATGAAACAGGCAGGCGGCGGGTCGATCCTGACAATTTCGTCCGGGGCCGCCCATAGCGCCATCGAAGGCTGGAGCCATTATTGCTCGGGCAAGGCGGCGGTGAACATGTTGAACCGTTGTTTGCATCTGGAAGAAGCCGAGAACGGCATCCGCGCCATTGGCCTGTCGCCGGGTACGGTGGCGACACAGATGCAGCGCGAGATCAAGAAAAGTGGCATCAATCCGGTCAGCAAACTGAACTGGGAAGACCACGTTCCTGCCGATTGGCCCGCCCGCACCCTGTTGTGGATGTGCAGCGCCGAGGCAGACCGGTTCAAAGGCGATGAAATTGCCCTGCGGGACGAAGACATCCGCCGCGCGGTGGGCCTGATATGATCGAGGTTGATCGTTCCGGCGACATCTGGACCGTCACGATCAACCGCCCTGAAAAGGCCAATTCGCTGACCCATGCCATGTTGAGTGAGCTGGCCGCGACCATCGAAGGCGCAGGCCAAGCCCGCGTCGTGATCCTGACCGGGACCGGCAAGGTGTTCAGCGCCGGTGCCGATCTCGACGCGGCGCGGGCAGGATTGGCGACGTCGGATATCTGGGAACGGTTGTCCTCTGCGATTGCCGCTTTGCCGGGGCTGAGCATTGCTGCGCTGAACGGCACTTTGGCAGGCGGGGCAATGGGTATGGCGCTGGCCTGTGATCTGCGCCTCGCGGTGCCGACAGCCAGGTTTTTCTATCCGGTGATGAAGCTGGGTTTTTTGCCGCAGCCCTCTGATCCGGCCCGTATGGCGGCGCTGATCGGGCCGTCACGCACCAAACTGATCCTGATGGGCGGTCAAAAGATCACCGCCCAAGAGGCGCTGTCTTTTGGACTGGTTGACCGGATCATCGAACCGGACAGATTGATCGATCACGCCCGCATGATCGCCAGTGACAGCGTTGCTGCCGATCCGGCGATCGCCAAAGCCATCAAGAACATGTGCCGGTAAAACACTTTCCAGATGTGGTTTATATCAGCGGGATCAGCGGCACATCACAGGCGGCAAGGGCAAACAGGGTTGTCAGGGCAAAGATCAAACGCATGGGATACCTCAATATTTTGGGGACAGCATTGCCTGCCCCGCTGCCATTGTCCACCAGATGCCCGGCCCTGCGCCCTGCAGCCAGTAGGGCGCAACTTTCGCCCCCTCAGGATCGGGGTGCAGAGATTCGGCTGTGGTGTCCTGCTGTGCTAACGCGGTCCCGGTTAAGGGTACGTGAATTTCGCGCGGGCTGAGCCAAGGCCAGAAGGCGGGGCAGGGCGGATCATCGAGGCGCAAATCGCTTGATCCTTTGGGGGCAGGCAGGCAAGAGGAATGCACCCCGCGTAATTGTCTAGGAAAACCGATGGCCTTTGATCTTTCTGATCGCCCCGTGATCGCACCGCAGGTCAGCGCATGAAGCGCGCTGTTGTCATCGGGGCAGGCCCCGCCGGATTGATGGCGGCCGAGGTCTTGGCCAAAGCCGGCCATGCCGTTACCCTTTGCGAGGCCAAACCATCGGTGGGCCGCAAGTTTCTGATGGCAGGGAAATCAGGGCTGAACCTGACCAAAGACGAAGCCGAGCCCGCGTTCCTGAACGCCTTTGCCGAGGCGCGCGCAGCACTGGCCCCGATGATTCGTGCCTTTGACCCGACCGCGGTGCAGGCATGGGCCAAGGATCTGGGCCAAGCGGTGTTCACCGGCAGCACGGGGCGGGTTTTCCCGGAACGGATGAAGGCTTCGCCGCTGTTGCGGGCATGGATGGTGCGGCTGGCGGAGGCGGGCGTATCGGTCAACACCCGCTGGCGTTGGTTGGGCTGGGACGGGGCTGCACTGTGCTTTGACACGCCAGAAGGCCCGCGAAATATCACAGCGGATGTGACTGTTCTGGCCTTGGGCGGCGCGAGCTGGGCCAAGCTGGGCTCAGACGGCGCATGGGCCGCGATCCTGCGCGACAAAGGCGTGGATATTACCGCGTTTTCCCCTGCGAATGCGGGGGTGACGGTGCCGTGGTCCGCGCATATGGCGAAACATTTTGGCGCCGCGCTAAAGGGCGTCAGCTGGAGCGCCGGAGCGTATCAATCGCGCGGCGAAGCGGTGTTGTCCCAACGTGGGCTTGAAGGCGGCGGGATTTATTCGGTGTCGCGCGGGGTGCGCGAAGGCCATTTGCTGACGCTGGATCTGTTGCCGGACATGAGCGTGCCCGAGGTCACCGGCAAATTGTCCAAACCACGCGGTAAGGCCAGCCTTGCCAACCACCTGCGCAAAACCCTGAAACTGGGCCCGGCACAGATTGCCCTGATACAGGAAATGGCGCGTCCCTTGCCCGACGGGCTGCGGGCCACGGCGCGGATCATCAAGGCCCTGCCGATCAACAACGCCAGCCTGCGTCCGATGGACGAGGCGATTTCGACGGCGGGCGGAATACGGTTTGACGCGCTTGATGCGGGTCTGATGATCAAAGCCCTGCCGGGGGTCTATGCTGTGGGTGAAATGCTGGATTGGGAAGCACCAACAGGGGGGTACCTGATCACGGCCTGCCTTGCGACAGGCCGTTGGGCGGGCGAACATGCCGCGTCCTGGCAGGCAGAAACCTAAGATCCAGAGCTTAGGCTTCGCCTCTGGCTTGCGCGGCTTTGAATGCAGCGCGGTTGCGCAGGGATTTGGCCCAGATGTTCAGCTTGTCATCCAGTCGCGGGAAACCCGCGCCAACGGACCAGTTGATGCAATGCACCGCCAGAATATCGGCATGGGTCATTTGATCGCCCATCAGGAACGGGCCTTCGATCCGGTCTGACAATATCTTTGATGCCCGCAGGAATTCTTCCTTGAGACTGTCTTTGATCACCGGCACACGGCGCTCTTTTGGCCAGACAAAGCTGTGTTTCGCGGCGGCCCAAAGGATCGCGTCAAATTCGTCGATCAGCCAATATGTCATCGCATCCTGACGCGCCCGCGCAAGGGTACCAGACTGTGCGCTCAACCCGCCGTGCTTGTCCCCGAGATAGGCCATGATCGCGACACTGTCGGTCAACACCTCACCCTGATCAATCAACGCCGGGATTTTTCCTGACGGATTGTACTGCATCGCCTGCTCGGAGGCGGGGTTCGCAGGGATCAGATCATAAGGCAGGCCCAGTTCCTCAAGCATCCACATGACCCGAAATGCACGGGATTTCGCGGTTCCGACAACAGTATACATTGGTTTCCTCCGTAAAAATTCAGCGCTGCGTGCCCAGCATGGCCAAGCGGATAAAGGCCCGTTCAACCAGCGCCAGTGCGGGCGCGTTCTGCCCTGCCGAGCGCAGCTTCAAATCTGTGTCCATCAACACACCCAGCGCGGTTTCCAGTTTTGCCGCACCCCAGCTTTTGGATTGCCGCATCGCACGGTCCCTGTCGCGCACCCCGTACACCGGCGCACCGGGGGTGGCGGCGATCCGGTAAAGCGTGCGAAAATGCCGCGTCGCCATGATGCACAGGGTCACGGGGGCCACGCCCTGACCCTGTAATTTGCTCATCACCGGACCAATGTCCGCAGCGCGGGCTTCGGCAACCACATGCAGGATGTCATCGACATCGGCCTCGGTCGAGGTCGGCGCGCAGGCCGCAACATCATCGGCAGTTAACGGTCCGGGATCACTGAGTTTATAAAGCGTCAGTTTTTCCAGGGTCTGGCGAAAATCACCGGGGTCCAACTGCCGCGCCAGATCCGAGAGCACCGCCATCGCATCCGGTTCGGGGCTGAGCTTGGCGTCGCCCAACAGGCGCTCGATCTCGGCGCGGTCGGGGGGCGTGTCATAAATTGCGGTGGCATAGGCGTTGCGGTGATCCTGAAACGCCTTCAGCACCTTCGAGGTTTTCTTGAGATCGCCGCCGGTGACGATGATCTGCGCATCCCCTGCCTGCCATTCCGCCAATCCGTCAATCAGGATTTTGGCGATATTGTCATTGGCCTCTTCAACTAAGACAGCCCGCGGTCCGGGGAAAAATCCGACTGCCTTGATCGCATCGACCAGCAGCGCGGATTCGCGGCGCAGGTCGGCGGCGGCAATACGGGTCAGGCGCATTTCTTCTTCGGCATTGGCCCCGAGAAGCGATTTCAGGAATTCCTGCCGTTTCAGTGCCACACGCATCAGATCGCTGCCATAGATCAGCAGGCCGGTTTTTCCGGGGTCCGGGCGTGAAAAATAGCTGGTGGCGTCCCGCGGGCTGAGCTTCATCAGCTTAGATCGGCGGCATAGAGCCGTGTGATGATTTGCTCTGCCAGAATGACCATCAGGCGCTTTTCTGCGTCCTGTTTGCTGGCCTGTGTTGCAACTGTGGTGCCGGTTGCCGAATAGCCGGTGAAATTATCCACTTTGCCCGAGGTCACAATCTGGCCGGTTTGCAGATCACGCAGGGCAAAATCCACGGTGCCGATCAGATCATACCGGGTGGTTTCCCCGGCGCGGTTGATCGCCAGCCGTTCCTCGCGGAGGCTGACATTCACAGCCAACCCATAGGCGGGCGTGGCACCCCGCCCCAGTTGTTGTTCGATCTCGCGGGTCAGGAAATAGCCGTTTCGGGCATTTGGGGCATCTACCATGACGCGGTTTTGCAACAATTGCCCGTTGCCGCCGCGCCCATAGACCGGCTGAAACCCGCACGCGGCCAGCGCCAGCGGGGCCAGCAGGAAAAAGCGGCGGCATTTGGCTTTAGGCAACGACATTCACAATCCGTCCTGGCACAACGATAACCTTTTTCGGTGCAGCGCCATCAAGGCTGCGCAGCACAGCTTCGTGGGCCAGTGCGATTTTTTCAACCTCTTCTTTTGGCATATCCGCAGGCACGGTAATTTCGGCGCGGCGTTTGCCATTTACCTGAATCGGCAAGGTTACAGTGTCATCCACCAACATGGCTGTATCCGGCTTGGGCCAGGGTGCGGTCACAATCAGCCCCTCACCGCCTTGGTGCGCCCAGATGTCTTCGGCCAGATGCGGTGTCATTGGTGACATCAGCTGGGCCAGGGTCATGATCGCCTCGCGTTGGGCATTATATCCAGCCTTGGATTTCTGCAGAACTGCGGTAAAGCCGTAAAGTTTGGCAATCGCAGCGTTAAAGCCAAAGCTTTCGACACCCAGGGTCACGTCATGCACTGTTTTATGCAGGGCGCGCAGCAGTTCATCGTCGCCCGTGCCTTTGGCGTCTTTGTCCATCCCGCCAATCCGGTCACAGATGTTCCAGACCCGGTTCAGGTGTTTGAACGCTGCATCCGCCCCAGAGGCGGTCCATTCCACATCCCGTTCGGGGGGTGAATCAGACAGCACAAACCAACGCGCCGTGTCCGCGCCGTAATTTGAGATGATGTGCAGCGGATCGACGACGTTTTTCTTGGATTTGGACATTTTGGCAGAGGGGCTGATCTCTACCTCCGTGCCATCGGCCAGTTTCCCTTCGGTGACGTCTTCGGGCAGGTGATAGACGGGGCGGCCCTTGGCATCTTGCGTCTGATAAATCTCGTGGGTCACCATGCCTTGGGTGAACAATGCATCAAAAGGTTCAATGGCGGATTCGGGCAGATGTCCGGTGATCTGCATCGCGCGGGCAAAGAACCGTGAATACAGCAGGTGCAGAATCGCATGTTCGATGCCGCCGATATATTGATCGACATTCATCCAGTATGCCGCGTCTTCCATATTCGTCGGGGTTTCGGCCCGTGGGGCGGTGAACCGCGCAAAATACCATGACGAATCAACAAAGGTGTCCATCGTATCGGTTTCGCGCCTGGCCGCTGCGCCACAGGACGGGCAGGCACAATCGCGCCATGTGGGATGGCGGTCCAACGGATTGCCCGGCGTGTCAAAATCCACGTCATAGGGCAGTTCGATGGGCAGGTTCTGTTTCTTTTCCGGCACCACGCCACAGGCATCACAATGCACCACCGGAATCGGGCAACCCCAATAGCGTTGGCGGCTCAGGCCCCAATCGCGCAGGCGATATTTGGTGACACCTTGGCCAACACCGTTTGCCTCGCAGAATGTGATCGCCGCGTCGATGGCTTCACTGCCGGTTTGCCATGCCTCCCCTGCAAAGCCACGGTTAAAGAACACTTTTTCGGTTTTCGCAGGCACAAAGGCTTCGCTCAGTTCCTCTGTGGCGTCCTCGGACGGCAGGAAGGTCGAAATGATCGGCAGATCGTATTTTGTGGCGAATTCAAAATCGCGCTGGTCATGGGCCGGACAGCCGAAAATCGCACCGGTGCCGTAATCCATCAGGATAAAGTTGGCGATATAGACGGGCAGTTCATGGGCGGTATCAAAGGGGTGACGCACGCGGATGCCGGTATCAAAACCCAGCTTTTCAGCGGTTTCGATGGCTTCTTCGGTGGTGCCGCCCTTGCGGCACTCCGCACAAAAGGCCGCCACATCGGCGTTGTCACGTTCCAGCATCTTGGCCAGCGGGTGATCCGGTGAAATCCCCACAAAGGACGCGCCCATCAAGGTGTCAGGGCGGGTTGTATAGACGTCGATCCGGTCATGGCCTTCGGGGCCATCAATGGTGGAAAAGGCAAATTGCAGCCCGCGCGATTTACCGATCCAGTTGGCCTGCATCAGCTTTACCTTGGCGGGCCAGTTGTCCAGACCATCCAATGCGGCCAGCAATTCTTCGGAATGATCCGAAATTTTGAAGAACCATTGCGTCAATTCACGCCGTTCCACCACCGCACCAGAGCGCCAGCCCCGGCCATTTTCGACCTGTTCATTGGCCAGAACCGTCATATCGACCGGATCCCAGTTCACCACAGCGTTCTTGCGATACACCAGACCTTCGGTCAGGAAGTCGAGGAAAAGAGCCTGCTGTTGGCCGTAATATTCAGGGTCACAGGTGGCAAATTCGCGCGACCAGTCAATGCTGAGCCCCAGCGGCTTCATCTGGCTGCGCATGTCGTCGATATTGCCGTAGGTCCAATCCTTGGGGTGGCCGCCAATCGCCATCGCGGCATTTTCGGCAGGCATTCCAAAGGCATCCCAGCCCATCGGGTGCAAGACATTATGCCCAGTGGCGATCTTGTAGCGCGCGATCACATCACCCATCGTATAGTTGCGCACATGGCCCATATGGATGCGCCCCGAGGGATAGGGGAACATCTCGAGCACGTAATACTTGGGCTTGTCCACAGCGCGCACCGCCTTGAACACATCGTTCTTTTCCCAGGCTTGCTGCCAGCGGGTTTCAATTTCAGCAGGGGTATATCGGGACATCGTTGGCGGACCTTTGGAAATAGAAAACGCCGGGCTGTTTTGATCACAGGGCCCGGCGTGCATGGATGTTAATATATAGACGGGCTCAGAGTTTATTGTCTGCGATGCGCAGTTCACGGGCGCGCGACAGGATGGCGTCTTCTACGGCGCGGCTTGTGGCCTTGCTGACGGAACGGCCCCCGCTGGTTTGCAACGCCACATTCAGCGACCGCGCATCAAGCGCCGGATCATCAATCAAGACAGTTGCGCGGTAGGCCCGCCCGCCACCGGGGGGGGTGCCGTATCCGGTGACGATCACACCTGTATAAGGATCAATTGTCTGGACGGGCAGGAAGCTTAGTACTTCCAATGTCGCGGACCACAGATAGCGGTTCACCGCGACATGGTTGTCTGCGGTTTTGTTGCGAAAGATCGACCAGACGGTGTTGTTCGGGTCGGTTTCGATGTTCTGCGGATTATTCGGATTGCTATACTGGGCAGGCCGTTCCGTTGCCGGAGAGCCAAACCTGCCCAAGGCGCCGCAAGCGCCCAAAGCCCCCACAAGAACGAGGGAGAATCCGATTCTGCAAACGGTTTGACGCGCCATTCGAGCATTCCTTTGCCTGTTTGGTCACTGGTCTATCCAAGCTGCACGATCTGGGCAAGGCATATGTAGTGTTGTGTTTTCCGGTGAAATTTCACTTTCGCCCCGTCGATTGCTCCTTTGAACAAGGGCAATGGGGAAAAACTGTGGCAAAGCTGCACCATTGCGCGCGACATTGATGCGATGCGTTTCAGGCGACTTGCGCAAATGGGGTCAGCCGATGCAAACACCCTGCATACCCTTTCCGGATTCCCCGGTCTGGGCATGTGAATTCAAACCGAGGGAAAACTCATGAAAAAAGTTCTCTTCGCTACAACAGCTCTGGTTGCGACAGCCGGCGTTGCAGCAGCAGACGTAACATTCGGCGGCTACGGTCGTTTTGGTGTCGCTTATAACGATGCTGCGGCAGACAAAACAACGATCACAAGCCGTTTCCGCCTGCAGATCGACGCGACAGCAGAATCTGACGGTGGCGTCACATTCGGTGCACGCGTTCGTATCCAGCAGAACGAAGGCCAGACAGGCACAACCAACGGCGCGCGTTTCTTCGCACGTTCCGGCGGCCTGGAAGTCGGCGTAGGAAACATCTACGGCGCTCTGGAATTCATGCCTGGCATGTACCCAATCGATCTGGGTCTGACCGGTCTGGGTTATGAGTACACAGCTTACCAGTTCGGCGGCGACGCCTATTCTTCCGGTGGTCTGGGTGCTTCTGGCAACAACGGCATCGAAGTAATGTACTCCGCTGGCGACCTGTCTTTGCATGTGTCCGCGTCTGACGATAATGTTGCAAACGTACAGCGTGTCGCAGCAGTTGTTGCATATACATGGAACGGCTGGACATTTGCTCTGGGTGCACAAGACTCTGACATCGCAACAGACACAGAGCTCGCAGCTTCTGTTGGCGGTTCTTTCGGTCCGGTTGACGTAACATTGGCCTATGCCGACAACGGCACCAATGGCGACCACGTCACTCTGGCCGGTCGTTTTGACGTTGGCGCAGCAACAAACGTAGAAGTTTACGTTGCTGATGCGGACAACTTTGCCAACACATCCTACGGTATTGACTTCAACCACGATCTGGGTGGCGGCACGTCCGTCCGTGGTGGTGTTGCATCCTTGGGTGCCGGCAACACGATTGCTGACCTGGGTGTTCGCTTCAACTTCTAAGTTGATTTGAAAACCACAGTATTGGGGGCAGGCCTTTGGTCTGCCCCTTTTCTTTTGCGCTGACCTGTAGTTCTGTGCCCTTTCCAATCCCCAAGAGCACAGCGTTATGACCCTCAAAGATATCTCCTCCCGCATCGCCACCGCCGAAACCGCCGCAGGGCGTGCGGCCGGATCGGTAAGGCTGATCGCGGTCAGCAAGGTGCAGCCAAATGAACGTGTTGCCGATGTTCTGGGCCAGGGGCATCGCTGCTTTGGCGAAAACAAAGTCCAGGAAGCCGCCGGAAAATGGCCGGATTTCAAGCAACGCTTTGACGGGATTGAACTGCATCTGATTGGCCCGCTGCAAAGCAACAAGGCCCGACAGGCGATGGAATTGTTTGATACCATCCATGCAGTTGACCGTCCCAAACTGGCCACGACAATTGCGCGGATTGCGCAAGAAACCGGTCACTGCCCGGGTGTGTTTATTCAGGTGAACACCGGCGAAGAACCGCAAAAAGCCGGCATTCTGCCCCGTGACGCCGATGCTTTTGTGGCGCAATGCCGTGGGCTTGATCTGCCTCTGCGTGGTTTGATGTGCATTCCACCTGCCGCAGAAGAACCCTCGCTGCATTTTGCCCTGTTGGCCAAGATCGCCAAGCGCAATGATTTGTCAGGTCTGTCGATGGGGATGAGCAGCGATTTTGAGCGCGCGATTGCGCTGGGTGCGACCCATGTACGGGTCGGGTCTGCGATCTTTGGCGACAGGGTGCCACCGCAGGGCTAAGGCACGATCAACCGCGATCCTTGGGTGATCTGTCCGGCGATCCAGCGCAAATGATCCCGCCGCAGCCCGATACAGCCTTCGGTGGGACAGCCCGACCGGCGGTATTGGTGCATGAAAATCGCAGATCCTTTGCCTGCCTGCGCATCCGGCCAGTTCCAATCGGTGATCAACACCAGATCATACAGCGGATCCGCACGGCGCAGCCATTCGGCGCTGTGGGGATAAGGCGCTTGAACCATCTGGTTGTAGCTGGCCTCGCCCGAGGCATCCGACCACCGATCGCGCGGGTAAATCGGCATCGCCCAAGCCGCAGGGCTCTGCATCCGGTCGGGGCGGTACAGCATCCCGACAATTTCATGCCTGCCACGCGGGGTGGCGCCGTCGCCTTCGCTTTTGTCCGAGGTGATCCCGCCCTTGCCGATGGTGCAGGGGAACCGCCGCCCCCTGAACCGCAGGCCAAGCGGGGTCAGCACCATGTCATGCGGGGTAATTGCGGTCATATCAAAACAAATGCCCCGATTTTTTGGCTTTGGTCGCCAGATAATCATGGTTGTGGCGGTTTTCACCAACCTTCAGCGGCACCCGTTCGGTCACATCAATGCCGCTGGCCTGCATCATTTCAACCTTGCGGGGGTTGTTGGTCAGCAGGCGCACCATAGAAAACCCCATAGACGTCAGAATATCCGATCCCAGTCTGAAATCGCGTTCGTCGTCCTCAAAGCCAAGGCGGTGATTGGCTTCCACGGTATCAAAGCCCTGATCCTGTAGCGAATAGGCCCGCATTTTATTGGCAAGCCCGATCCCGCGGCCTTCTTGGTTCAGATAGAGCAGAATACCCTGGCCTTCCTGACCCATCTGGGCCAGTGCCGCGCGCAGTTGCGGGCCGCAATCACATTTCAAACTGCCCATCAGATCACCGGTGAAACAGGCCGAATGCAGCCGTGTCAGCACCGGTGCGGCACGATCGGGCCGGCCAATTTCGATGGCATAATGTTCTTCGCCGCCATCCTCGGGGCGGAAAATATGCAGGCGTCCGGCCTCTGAGACTTCCATCGGCAGGCGGGCATTGACCACGGGATGCAACGCGCTGCGCAGCGAGAGCACCGGCAGGGCCGCCGCCAGATCAAGCAGGGTCAACCCGTGCTGGCGGGCAAATGCAGGACCGTTTTCAAGGGCCAGCACCAGCACCGCCGGCAACAAACGCGCCGATTTTACCAAATTCAGCGCCGCACGATGGCCTGCCACCGCGCCGCCCCGCGCACAATGAAACGGGCCTTTCATCGGCGCCCGCAGATCATCAGCAGGATTGGCAATGCTTTGCACCCACGCGGGCGTGGCATCGTCGGGCAGGATCAGCCGCGCCAGATCACCATCATACACCCGCGCTTTCAAGGTTTCCGCACGCCGCGCGGTGATGCTGAGAACGGGTGTACCGCCGAGCGCCAGCAAATCGGCCAGCCGCTGGGCGCTCAAGGTTTCGGCAGACATGACCAGCACGGGATCGGTGCCGTCCAGAACGACAGGCACGCCCATGCGCAGATCGGCCCTTGCGCGGGCCAGTTGTTCGGTGATGTCAGGATCAAAGCTCATGCGGTGTTACAACTTTGCTGTCAGAATGAAATCTATCTACGCGCTCACAGCCGGAATTGAAACATTTGAGCGGCTTTGCAACACGAGGCTGTGAAAGATTTGCAGCAAACCTTGTCGTGCGGGCAGGCAAGGCGCATCTATACCTCAAGTTGATTGGAGAAACCTATGGCCCAGCTCAAGAAAATCCTGCTTGTGGATGATGATGACGATCTGCGCGAGGCGCTGAGCGAACAATTGTTCATGACCGAAGATTTCGATGTGTTCGAGGCAGCCAATGGGGCGGATGCGATGTCACGCGCCAAGGAAGCGATCTATGACCTGGTGATCCTTGATGTGGGCCTGCCCGACACCGATGGCCGTGAATTGTGCCGTTTGATGCGCAAGCAGGGCGTGAAAAGCCCGATTGTGATGTTGACAGGTCATGATACCGATGCCGATACCATTCTGGGTCTGGATGCGGGTGCCAATGATTATGTCAGCAAGCCGTTCAAATTTCCGGTGCTGCTGGCGCGTATCCGTGCGCAGCTGCGTCAACATGAACAATCCGAAGATGCAGTGTTCCAGCTGGGGCCGTATACCTTCAAACCCTCAATGAAGATGTTGATCACCGAAGAAGACAAAAAAGTGCGTCTGACCGAGAAAGAAACAAATATTCTCAAGTTTCTGTACCGCTCCAGTGATGGGGTTGTGGCGCGCGATGTGTTGCTGCACGAGGTCTGGGGCTACAATGCCGGTGTCACCACCCATACGCTTGAAACGCATATTTATCGGCTTCGGCAAAAAATTGAACCAGATCCGTCAAATGCACGCCTTCTTGTTACTGAATCTGGTGGGTACAGGCTTATGGCCTGATTCGCGGGAACTTTTCCTGCGCGGGATCGTTACTATTCTGAGCGGCGGGGTTTTCATGACCCGCCAATCGGTTTGAACCCGAAGTTTGTGTCCGGGCAATGACACATACCTCCCTGTTGGACTGGGCCGGACATAATGTCCGGCCCTTTTTTTGTCGGCTTGCAATACCGATATGCAGGTAAACAAGCCGCAGTCGCCGTTATGCAGGTAAAGGTGCCGCAGGCGCCGTGCCATCGCCTGCCCGCGGGCGGGCAGGGCACTTGGCAAGCCGTGATCCACCACCGCCAGATTTCAGCATGGCGGCGGGCGGCGGCAACAGATAGGATGCGCCCCATATCACCCAAAACCGGAGCCCGCCGCCCATGCCCTTTTCTCTTGCCACTTGGAACATCAACTCTGTGCGCCTGCGCGAACCTTTGGTTCTGCGCCTGCTGAAAGAGCACGGGCCGGATGTGTTGTGCCTGCAGGAATGCAAAAGCCCCGTGGAAAAAATCCCGACCGAGGCGTTTCACGCTGCGGGCTATACCCACATGGTTGCGCGCGGGCAAAAGGGCTATAACGGTGTGGCGATCCTGTCCAAACTGCCGCTCGAAGACGTGGGCGGACATGATTTCGTCGATCTTGGCCATGCCCGCCATGTCGCGGCAAAGCTGGAAAACGGCACCACGATCCATAACTTTTATGTGCCTGCGGGGGGCGACAAACCCGACCGCGAAATCAATGAAAAATTTGGTCAGAAACTGGATTACCTGACCGAAATGCGCGATTGGTTTCACGGCGAAAAACCGCAAAAGGCGATTTTGGTTGGTGATCTGAATATTGCCCCGCGCGAAGATGATGTCTGGGATCATAAAAAACTGCTCAAGGTGGTCAGCCACACCCCGATTGAAGTCGCGGCCTTGGCTGAAACCCAGAATGCAGGCGCTTGGGTTGATATCACGCGGCAGGATATTCCCGAGGGCAATCTCTATAGCTGGTGGTCCTACCGTTCCCCCGATTGGGATGCCGCCGACAAGGGCCGCCGTCTTGATCACATCTGGGCAACGGATGATATTTCAAACGCCGGACACTCAAGCCATGTGCAACGCGCAGTGCGCGGCTGGGAACAACCCAGCGACCATGCACCGGTTTTTGCTACCTTTGACCTTTGAATTTGACGCGCAAGCCTACATATAGGCCCCAAACGCGCAACGCGAGGATATGACAATGTTGGAACTGAACCTGTCGGGTGCGCCCGATGCCGATCTGATCAAAGACAGCGACGAAGCATCATTCATGACCGATGTGGTCGAAGCATCCCAGACAATCCCGATCATCGTGGATTTCTGGGCACCGTGGTGTGGACCGTGCAAAACCCTTGGTCCGCAGCTGGAAAAAGCTGTGCTGGCCGCCAAAGGCGCAGTCAAAATGGTCAAAGTGAACGTAGACGAGGCCCAGATGATCGCAGGGCAGCTGCAAATCCAGTCAATCCCGACTGTCTATGCCTTTCATAAGGGTCAACCCATTGACGGATTTCAGGGCGCACAGCCGGAATCCGAGATCAAAGCCTTTGTTGATCGTGTTGTGAAAGCAGCAGGCGGTGAAGCCCCCGGTGATCAACTGGCCGAAGCTGTGGCCGCCGCCGAAGACATGCTGGGCGAAGGTGCCGCCGAGGATGCGGCACAGACCTTTGCCGCGATTCTGGGCGAAGACCCGCTGCATGCCGGGGCATATGGCGGCATGGTCCGTGCCTATATCGCACTGGATGATCTGGACAAAGCCGAGGCATTGCTCAACGGCGCGCCAATCGAAATTTCCAACGCCCCGGAACTGGAAGCGGCCCATGCCCAGCTGGCACTGGCCCGTCAGGCCGCAGATGCCGGTCCGGTGGCGGAACTGACCGAAGCGGTTGAGGCAAACCCTGATGATCTTCAGGCGCGCTTTGATCTGGCGCAGGCGCTTTATGCCACGGGCGATTCCGAAGCGGCGGTAAATCATTTGCTGGATCTGTTCCGCCGTGACCGTGAATGGAATGACAGCGCCGCCAAAACCCAGTTGTTCACCATCTTTGATGCGTTGAAAGCCGATGATCCGGTGGTGTTGAACGGGCGGCGCAAGCTGAGTTCAATGATATTTGCCTGATCCGTCCGCAACGCTAGATCGAGAGTTATGATACAGCCTTCCGAATTGCCCGAGACAATTGCGATATTCCCCTTGTCGGGGGCGTTGCTGTTGCCGCGCGCGCGTTTGCCCTTGCACATCTTTGAACCGCGCTATCTGCAGATGGTCGCGGATGCGCTCAAGACCGACGGCCGGCTGATCGGCATGGTGCAACCCAATGATGTGCCGGGGCGGGAAGGCACGGGCCTGCACACCATCGGCTGTGCGGGGCGGATCACCCAGTTTTCCGAAACCGAAGACGGGCGGTTCATGATCACCCTTGGCGGTGTATCGCGGTTCCGGGTGATCCGTGACGTCGAGGGTTTTACCCCCTATCGGCGCTGCGATGTCAGTTGGGACAGTTTTGAACGCGATCTCGGCAAGGAAGAAGCCGACCACCGCTTTCGCCGCCCGGTGTTCCTGTCGTTGCTTGAGCGGTATTTTGACACGCTGGGCCTGTCTGCGGATTGGGACACCTTGAAAGAAGCCGAAGATGAACTGCTGATCAATTCCCTGTCGATGATGCTGGAATTCGATCAAGAGGACAAACAGGCCCTGCTTGAGGCGCCCTCGTTGGAAACCCGCCGCGAAACATTGGTGACATTGATCGAATATTCGATGCGGGGCGGACAGGACGAAGGCTTCATGCAATGAGCACCACCGAGATTTCTTTTGACCGTCGCATGTTGGAAGCGCTGATCTGCCCGCGCACCCAGACCACGCTGCGCTATGATGCCGAGAAACAGGAACTGGTGTCCAAGGCAGCAGGCATCGCCTATCCGATCCGCAACGGCATTCCGGTGATGTTGGAAGACGAGGCGCGGGTGCTGGATTAAAGCGGCCTGCCGCGCATCAACCGGGGCAATTCACCGCTCAGGCCTGCGGCCTCTCGGATGAAACCACGGCGCAGGGCGGGCAGGGCGTTCACGGCTGCCATGCCCAGATCGCGTGCCATGCGCAGCAGCGGGTTGTCATTAGAAAACAGCCTGTTAAAGCGATCTGTCGCCAGTGCCAGCGTGGTGTTGTCAAAGCGCCGCCATTCCTGATAGCGCGCCAGTGCCGCCGCTGATCCGATGTCTTCGCCGCGTTGAGCCGCATCTGCGATCACCTCGGCCAAGGCCGCCACATCGCGCAATCCGGCGTTCAAACCCTGCCCTGCAATCGGGTGCATCCCATGCGCGGCATCCCCCACCAAACCCACACGCGGGGCAATCATGTGATGGGCCAGCGACAGCCCCAAAGGATAGGTGAACCGTGCCCCCGCGAGTGATATTTCACCCAGAAAACTGCCAAAGCGGGGCCGCAGGACCGTGAGGTAATCTTTGTCCGGCAAGGCATGGATATTGGCGGCGTTTCCGGTGGTTTCGCTCCAGACAATAGAGGATCTGTTGCCGGTCAGAGGCAGGATCGCCAGCGGGCCGGGAGGCATGAAAAACTGGTGTGCGACGCCATTATGCGGCAGTTCATGGTTAATCGCGCAGACCAGCGCGGTCTGCCCATAGCCCTGCACAACCCGTTTGATGCCGGCCCGTTCGCCGGTGCCACTGTTGCGCCCGTCCGCACCGATGGCCAGCCGCGCTGTCAGGGTTTTGCCACTGGCCAGCGTCAGGGTGATCCCGTTGGCGTCGGCCTGCTGGCCCACAACGGTCTGACCGTTCAACTGGGTGACCTGCGGCGCGGCTTTGACCGCCGCCAGCAGGGCGCGGCGCAGATGGCGGTCCTCGACCATAAAGCCCATCGGGCCTTCTTCGATTTCGCCGTGATCGAACTGCATCACAAACGGCGAGGGGCCTTCGCCCGCGCGGCCATCACTAACCTTGATTTCCAGCATCGGCTGGGCATGGTCTGCGATCTGTTCCCAGACCCCCAAACCCTGCATCAAGCGCACCGAGGCCAGCGCCAGTGAATAGGACCGCCCGTCAAACGCGGTGGTTTTGCGCAGATTGATGCCCAATGCATCAATCACCGTGACACGCTGCCCGGCCTGCGCCAAGGCCAGGGCCAGCGCAGGCCCGTTCAACCCGCCGCCCACTATGGCAATATCTGTGTCAAATTCCATGTCCCTAAATAGGCCTGCGCGCTGGGGATTGTCCATGCGCCCAAGCGCCGCTACCGTCTGCGCAAAATCGAATAAAGGATGTGATCATGCAGGAATGGCTCAAAATGACAGCGGCGGATTTAGGGCGCGGGATAGGCAGCGGGCAAATCGACCCTCTGCGCCTGTGCCAGACCTATCTGGACGCCATCCAAGCCCATCCCCTGCGCGACCGGATTTATGCCCGCGTCACTGCGGATCGCGCCCTTGCCGAAGCGCAAGCGGCGTCGGATCGGGCCAAATCGGGTTTCCGGTTGTCAGCATTGGACGGGGTGCCGGTGTCATGGAAAGACCTGTTTGATACGGCGGGTATCGCCACCGAAGCCGGATCCACCTTGTTAAAGGACCGTGTGCCGGATCGGGATGCGGTGGTGCTGGCCAATGCAACAGCGGCAGGGCTGGTGTGTCTGGGCAAAACCCACATGAGCGAACTGGCGTTTTCCGGTCTGGGCTATAACCCCAGCACCGCCACGCCTCCTTCGGTCAATGACGCGGGCGCTGTGTCGGGCGGATCGTCTTCTGGCGCGGCGGCATCGGTTGCCTTTGGGCTGGCAGCGGCTGCAATCGGGTCTGATACCGGCGGATCGGTGCGTATTCCGGCGGCGTGGAATGATCTGGTGGGGCTGAAAACCACCTCTGGGCGGCTGACATTGCAGGGTGTTGTGCCTTTGGCGGCGAAATTTGACACCATCGGCCCGCTGTGCCGCTCGGTTGAAGATGCCGCACTTTTGTTGGCGGTTCTGGAAGGGGCCAAAGCCGCTGATCTGCATCAGGCCGATCTGGAGGGGCGGCGCTTTGCCAAGCTGAACACCATCGCGATGGACGATCTGCGCGATGCACCTGCCGCCGGATTTGCCGATGCGTTGCAACGGCTTGAGGCGGCAGGCGCGATTATTGAAGACATCGAGGTGGCGGAGGTGGCGGAAGTGGCGCCGCTCTCTGGTTGCCTGTTCACCGCCGAGGCCTATGGCCTGTGGCGTGACGTGATCGACGCCAATCCAGAGGCGATGTTCAGCGAAATTCTTGAACGGTTCCGTTTGGGGCAGGGGTTTTCGGGCCCGGATTATGTGGCCGCTTGGGCGCAGTTGGACAAGGCGCGTGTGGCCTATCATGCGGCGGTCGCGGGCTATGATGCCGTGCTCTTGCCCACGGCCCCGATCCTGCCGCCCAATCTTGAACGCTTGATCGCGGATCACGATTATTACGTTTCCGAAAATCTTTTGGCCCTGCGCAACACCCGTATCGGCAATCTGATGGGCGGTTGTGCGCTGACCCTGCCGACAAATACACCGTCCTGCGGGGTGATGATGATGTGTCCGCCCAATCAGGAGGAACAATTGCTGCGCCTTGGTGCGGCGGCGTTTGAGACCTTGGCATGACATTGGCGTAAATGCCACAAAGACCGGCCTTTGTTCCGGTAGTTCTGGACGTGAGGTCAGCCCTTGGGTACTTTGAACAAAACGGGGCATGAATGATCCCGATCTGAGGCAGTTTTGATGTTGTATCCTGAGCGGTTTTCGAACCTTCCGGCCCATGCGTGGCCGCGCCTTCGCGCCCTTTTGGACGTGCACGAGGGGGGTGGCCCCTTGATTCAAATGACCATCGGTGAACCCAGACATGTTTTTCCGGCTTGGGTGACCGATGTGATCACCCAGCACGCCAAAGGTTTTAACAGCTATCCCCCCAATGACGGGTCGCCGGAATTACGTGGTGCCATCGCGGGGTGGATTGAACGGCGCTATGGTGTCAACATGGACCCCGACAGCGAAATCATGGCCCTGAACGGCACCCGCGAGGGGCTGTATAATGCAGTGATCGCAACCTGCCCCGAGACCAAGAACGGCGAAAAACCCGCCATCCTGATGCCGAACCCGTTTTATCAGGTCTATATGATTGCTGCGATTTCCGGCAGTGCCGACCCGATCATGGTGCCTGCCACGGCTGAAACCGGCCATCTACCCGATTATCATGCATTGCCCGAGGCCGTGCTGCGCCGCACCACCGCCGCCTATATTTGTTCTCCTGCCAACCCGCAGGGCACAGTGGCAGACCGTGATTATTGGACCCGCCTGATTGATCTTGCGGAAACCTATGATTTCAAAATCTTTGCCGATGAATGTTATTCCGAGATCTACCGCGACACCCCGCCAACCGGCGCGATGGAAATGGTGCAGGCACTGGGCACAGACCGCAACCGCGTGGCGATTTTCCATTCGCTGAGCAAACGCTCGAATCTGCCGGGGCTGCGGTCCGGTTTTGTGGCCAGCGGGCCCGACACCATCCGCGAGATCAAACAATTGCGCAATTATGCGGGCGCGCCTTTGCCGCTGCCTTTGCAACAGGCCTCGGCAGCGGTCTGGAGCGACGAAGTCCATGTCGAGGAAAACCGCCGATTGTATCAGGAAAAATACCATGTGGCGGACCGTATCCTTGGCAATGTGCCCGGTTACACCAGCCCGCAAGCAGGGTTTTTTTTGTGGCTGCCTGTCGAAGATGACGAAGCGGCCGCCGTAAAACTGTGGCGCGAAACCGGGGTCAAAGTCCTGCCGGGCAGCTATCTGTCACAGGACGTGGACGGGAAAAACCCCGGCAAGACATATATCAGGGTCGCGCTTGTGGCCCCAAAAGACGAGACAGCGCGCGGATTGGAATTGATCCGCGACTGCCTGTACCCGGCATAATTCGAGGGAACACAGCAATGGCATATCAGACACGCGGCCGCGATCCTTTGTTGGACAGCAACATGGCCGAGGCGATCGAAAAGCGCGGCAAGGAATTGCTGGGGCTGGCGCTGATCCTTGTGGGGGTCATGGCGGTGTTGATGATTGCCAGCTACACGCCGGATGATCCCAACTGGATGGTGTCCACCGATGCGCCTGTGCAAAACTGGATGGGCCGCATGGGCGCGTCAATTGCTGCGCCACTGTTCATGATTGTCGGCTGGGGGGCCTGGGGTCTGGCGATTGTGCTGCTGGTCTGGGGCGTTCGTTTTGCCTTGCATACCGGACAGGAACGCGCGGTCAGCCGGTTGATCTTTGCGCCGATAGCCGTGGCGATGGGGGCGATCTATGCCGCAACCTTGGCGCCGGGGCCGGATTGGCTGCAAACCCACAGCTTTGGTCTGGGCGGGTTGTTCGGCGATACGGTGATGGGCGCGATCCTGACGGTGCTGCCCATCGGGTCCACCTTTACGGTCAAGCTGATGTCACTGGTCATGGGCCTGTCGATCCTGATTTTGGGGGCCTTTGTTCTGGGCTTTACCAAAATGGAACTGGCGCGCATCGGGCGTTTCCTGCTTGTTGGGGTGATCATGGCCTATGCGATGCTGATGAACATGCTGGGCCGCAGTGCAAAAGGCGCCCTGCAGGCCGCGCAAAAGGTGCAGGCCCATCATGCCGCCCGCCGCCAACGCCTGCGTCTTGAGGCCGCCGAGGCCGCGATGTTCGCCGCCAGCGCCCCGCAATATGATGCCCCCGCGATGCCAGAGGCGCAGAGGCCCGTCGAACAACCACAGCCCAAAGCCGGGTTGATGGCGCGGATGCCAACGCTGATCAAACGCCCCGATGCGATGCCGGAACCCGAATTGATCGAGACCTACAGCGATGCGGTTGTCGACGAGACACCGGGCGAGGACCGGATCAAATCCAAAATCGCGGATGTGATCAAAAACCGTGTGCGCAGCACAACGGCGTTGCATACGCCGACCACTGCGCCGCTGACACGCGGACGGGGCCGTGGCCCTGATCCCTTGGTCCTGAGCGCCACACCGCCGGCCGCCGCCGGATTGCCACCAGAACCGCCGATGACCGCCGCGCCGCAGGCCGCCGCCACCCTGCGCGCAGAACCGCCGTTGACCTCTGCGCACCCAAAGGGGCAGACCACGATCCAGACCGCGACATTTGTCGAGGAACCCGCGCAGATCGAACCGCAAGAATTTGAACAGGCCGCCGCTGATCCCTTGGTGTTGGAACAGCCGGTTTCGGTGACCGAGGCCCCGATGATCCCGATTGCCGAACCGCGCAAAGTGGTCCAGCAGCCAATCCGCAAAGTGGTGCAGCCCTCGCGTCAGGCCAAGGCCGAAGCGCAGCCAACCCTTACGTTTGACGACACCCGTCCCGGTTTTGAACTGCCGCCGCTGAACTTGTTGGAAAGCCCGGAACAGGTGCAGCGCCTGCATCTGTCGGACGAGGCCTTGGAAGAAAATGCACGGATGTTGGAAAACGTGCTGGATGATTATGGCGTCAAAGGTGAAATCGTTGCCGTGCGCCCCGGCCCTGTTGTGACCATGTACGAACTGGAACCAGCGCCGGGCCTCAAAGCCAGCCGTGTGATTGGCCTTGCCGATGATATTGCCCGGTCGATGGCCGCCCTGTCGGCGCGGGTGTCCACGGTGCCGGGCCGGTCGGTGATCGGCATCGAACTGCCCAATGAAAACCGCGAGAAAGTGGTGCTGCGCGAAATCCTTGCGGCCCGTGATTTTGGCGACAGCAACATGCGTTTACCGCTGGCTTTGGGCAAAGATATCGGCGGGGATCCGGTTGTGGCCAACCTTGCCAAGATGCCCCACCTGTTGATTGCGGGGACCACAGGGTCTGGTAAATCAGTGGCGATCAACACGATGATCCTGTCGCTTTTGTACAAGCTGACCCCTGAGGAATGCCGCCTGATCATGATCGACCCCAAGATGCTGGAACTCAGCGTCTATGACGGGATTCCGCATTTGCTGTCGCCGGTGGTGACCGACCCGAAAAAGGCGGTTGTGGCGCTGAAGTGGACCGTGGGCGAGATGGAAGAGCGCTATCGCAAAATGTCCAAGATGGGCGTGCGCAACATCGAAGGTTATAATGGCCGCGTGCGCGAAGCCTTGGCCAAAGGTGAAATGTTCAGCCGCACCGTACAAACCGGATTTGACGAAGACACCGGCGAGCCGATTTTCGAGACCGAAGAAAACACACCTGTGGCACTGCCCTATATCGTGGTGATCGTGGATGAAATGGCCGATCTGATGATGGTCGCAGGCAAGGAAATCGAAGCCTGCATCCAACGTCTGGCCCAGATGGCGCGGGCCTCGGGTATTCACCTGATCATGGCGACACAGCGCCCCTCGGTGGATGTGATCACCGGCACGATCAAAGCCAACTTCCCAACGCGGATTTCATTTCAGGTGACCTCGAAAATCGACAGCCGCACCATCCTTGGTGAAATGGGCGCCGAACAGCTTTTGGGCATGGGGGACATGCTTTATATGGCGGGCGGCGCCAAGATCACCCGCTGCCATGGTCCCTTTGTCAGCGACGAAGAAGTCGAAGAAATCGTGAACCACCTCAAGGCCTACGGCGAACCGGATTACATCACCGGTGTGGTCGAAGGGCCATCTGAGGAAAACGAAAGCAGCATTGATGCGGTGCTGGGTCTGGGCGGCAATACCGATGGCGAGGATGCGCTTTATGACACTGCTGTTCAGGTGGTGATCAAGGATCGCAAATGTTCGACATCCTATATCCAGCGCAAACTCGCCATTGGCTATAACAAGGCCGCGCGTCTGGTTGAACAGATGGAAGATCAGGGGCTTGTGTCGCCTGCCAACCATGTGGGCAAACGCGAAATTCTGGTGCCGGAACAGGGCTGAGGCTTACCTCGTCGCAGGCTGCCACTCTGAATGCACCAAGCCGCCGATGGATCATCGGCGGCTTTTCTTTGATCTACAGCGGTGTTTTCGGCGAAAATCCACTGGCTGTTATCGCATAACCACGGCCCGCGCCCTATGTGATATAGCAAGCAGTAATAACAGGAATACCCAATGCGCAGTCTGAAATCCGCCGTCTTCGCCACCGCCTTCGCCGCTGTCTTTGCCACCGCCACAGCCGTAGTGGCCCCTCTGGCCGCAGCGGCAGATATCCTGCCGCTGGGCACTATCTCGGCCTATCTGAACGAATTGCAGACCGCCAAAGGCGCATTTACCCAGATCAATGATGACGGGTCGATCAGCACCGGCACGATCTATATCAAACGCCCCGGTAAGGTGCGCTTTGAATATAATCCGCCTGAATCCGCGCTGGTGGTGGCGGGCAGCAATACGGTGGTGATCTATGACAAGAAATCCAACGAACCGGCCCAAAGTTACCCGCTGAACCGGACGCCGCTGTCGATCATCCTTGCGCGGGTTGTTGATCTGGATCGGGCCAAGATGGTCACCGGGCACCGCTATGACGGCACCGCAACAATTGTTCAGGCCCAAGATCCAGAAAATCCCGAATACGGCAATATCGAACTCAAGTTCACCGCTGATCCGGTCGAGCTGCGCCAATGGATCATCAATGATGGCAATGGCGGGCAGACGACCGTTGTTCTGGGGGATTTGCAAAAGGGCGGGGATCTGCCCAATGCATTGTTTGATGTCGGGGATGCCAGATCGGGGCCAAAACGCTGACGCCCTCTGCGAAATGAAACAGCCCCGCACCATATTGGTCGGGGCTGTTCTGTCTTAAAACCGTCTTAGGCGGCAGGTCGCGATCTGGTCGCGGTACATCAAAGACCGCGCATCAACCTTGCCTGCCACAGCCACCAACCACGCTTTGCCGTTGTAGGTGCTGCGGGCAAAGCCGCTGTGGCCCTCGTGATAGGCCAGATATTGATTGCGTGCATCCGACAGATCAACACCGTTGCGTTCTTGGGTGCGGGTCATGTACCAGCCCATGAAATCGCTCGCATCCCTGATCCGGTCGCGTTTGGCGGTGCGGCGGTTTTCGGCGCGACGGTATTCATCCCATGTTGCATCCAGGGCCTGAGAATAGCCATAGGCGCTGGATTGGCGGCCCATCGGGATCACCCCAAGTACATATTTGAACGGTGTGCGCGCGTCGGCGACAAATCTGCTTTCCTGATAAATGGTGGCCATCTGCACATGCATCGGCACACCCCATTTACGCTCCACTTTGCGGAACGCCTTGTGATAGTCGGGGCGCTGTTTGAGGATCGTGCAGGCGTTATCCAATTCCCGCGGCGCAGAGGATTGCCCACCACCACAGGATGCCACCAATAGCACAATGATCAATGCGCGAAGAGTTTTGCTCATCTGCCTCTCGCTTTTGTCGTTTATTGTTTTGCAGCAGTTTATCAGATTTTATGGCGGGATCACATCACAATTTTCACAACAAAACCGCCAATAATAGCGGTAATGCGCCGATTGACATCAAAGTGGAGACCACAACCAACCCCGCAACTGCCTGAGAATCTGCGCCGTATTTTTCCGCCAGCAAATAAGACGTTACCGCAACGGGTGTCGCGACCTGCAAAACCAGCACACCAAAGGCGGTTTTGTCCAGATGGAACCAACGTCCGGCAAGCCATGCAATGCCCACACACAACAGCAGTTTGAGCACTGACAGCACCACTGCCTTGCCCATGCCCGCAGGCGACAACCGCGCCACCGCGACACCAAGGGTGATCAGCATCATCGGGATCGCCATCTGTCCGACAAGCATCAACGTATTGGTCAAAAACAGCGGCGTTTCCCAATCCTGCCAGAGAAACAGCGCGCCCAGCAATGTCCCCCAGACCAGCGGTTCGCGCAGCACCTTGCCAAATGATCCGGCCCCCGCAACCAGCCAGATGCCAAAAGTAAAAGACCAGATCGCCATGATGGCAAACACCACCACGGCATAGCTCAGACCGGTTTCACCATAGGCAAACAACGCCAGCGGCAGGCCCAGATTGCCGGTATTGCCAAAGATCAGCGGCGCGGTGAATGTCCGGCGGTTCAGGCCAAAGACCATCACCAAAAGGATCGCCGCGACCGACACCGCAGCGTAAGCCACGACACTGGCCAGCGACAGGGCCGTCAAAGCGGCCGGATCAATCTTGGCGTTCATCAGGGAAACGAAAATCAGACAGGGAACCGACAGCGTCATTGCCATTTGGGTGACAAATTGAATCCGGTACTCAAACCCCAGTTTGACCCATGTAAACCCAATTCCTGCCAGTAAAAATACCGGTGCGACGATCTCGAGCACCGTGAATGCGAGGTTCAACAGATTGTTTCCTTCAATTGCTGTAGCTTGATTGGACAAAAGCCCCTTGAAACGCTACCTAACCAGAGATAGGGCCTGCAGTTATGCTTCGAACACGTGCTAAATATCACCTTGGGCAGATCGTCCGCCACAAGAAACATCCCTTCCGAGGGGTGATTTTTGACGTTGATCCGGAATTTGCCAATTCCGACGAATGGTATGAGGCGATTCCCGAAGAAAACCGCCCCGTCAAAGAACAGCCGTTCTATCATCTGCTGGCCGAGAATGATCAAAGCTATTACGTGGCTTATGTGTCTGAACAGAACCTTGTGGCGGATTATTCCGGTGAACCTGTGGACCATCCCGATATTCCTGATTTGTTTGGTCCGTTCACCGATGGGGCCTATCCGCTGCATTTCCAACTGAACTGAAGCTGCGCTGTGCGTGCTGCATCTGGCTGCCGTATCTGTGGCGGCGACGGTGTTTGAGTTTATTTTGCCAAATGAAGCAAAAGCAGGCGACCCATCTCAGGGCCGCCTTTGAAAATATGACCCCTGATCAATAGCCCAACGCACAGCCGTCTTTGCGTGGATCACTCGCGCCTTCCAAGATGCCGTCGTCGCGCAGGCGGATGGCCTGTGCGCCGCCAATTGCAGTCTCCGGGATTTCAACCTTGTGCCCCAGATCGACAAGCTGTTGACGCACCGCATCGCTATAGCCGCTTTCAACGTTCAGAACGCCACGATCGGCAAAGGCACGCGGGGCATCAATGGCGCTTTGGGCATCCATGCCAAAATCGGCAAGGTTGGATGCAAATCGCGCATGGCCGCAGGATTGATACGCGCCGCCCATCACCCCGAAGGGCATAGTTACGCGGCCATTTTCGCGGATCATGCCCGGAATGATCGTGTGCATCGGGCGTTTGCCGCCTTTGAGCTCGTTTGCATGGCCTTCCTGCAGGGTAAAGCCCGCGCCCCGGTTTTGCAGCAATATGCCAAATTTATCCGAGGCAATGCCCGATCCAAATCCGTGAAAGATCGAATAGATCAGCGAAACCGCCATCCCGTCGCGGTCCACCACGGTGATATAGATTGTGTCCTTGTGCACCTGTTCACTGATCGGCGCGGCGTCCGCCATCGCTTTGTGCGGGTTGATCAGTGCCGCCAGTTTCTGAGCGGTGCCAGCAGACAGCATATGATCCAGCCGCGTGGTGTGATCAGGATCCGCGAGAAATCGATTGCGCGCATCATAGGCCAGTTTGCTGGCTTCGGCCTCAATATGCACCCGTTCCGCGCCAAAGGGATCCATCGCCGCGATGTCAAAATGCGACAGGATATTCATCAGCAGCAGCGCGGTTGCGCCTTGGCCGTTGGGCGGATGTTCCACCACGTTCAATCCCTGATAAGGGCCTTCGACAGGTATCGACCGGGTGCTTGCCGCCTGTGCGAAATCATCTGCGCTGTGCACGCCGCCTGCCGCCTGTAATGTCGCGATCATGTCATCGGCAATCTCGCCGGTGTAAAATGCATCCCGCCCCGATTTCGCAATGCGGCGCAACACCTCGGCTTGCCCCGGCGCGCGGAAAATATCCCCAACGCCAAGCGGTTTGCCGTCTTTGAGGAAATAGCCACGGGCCGCACCTTTGAGTTTTTCGGTCTCTTTGGCCCAGTCGGATGCCACCCGTGGTGCAACGGGCACGCCTTCTTCGGCGTATCGGATGGCCGGAGCAAGCAGAGCCTCAAGGCCGATTTTTCCAACCGAATCAGAGAGATGGCAGAAGGCATCAATTGCTGTCGGGATCGTCACCGCATCCGCAGAATAGAGCGGCACATTTGTCTCGCCCCGCGCCCGCAAATGCGCCGCATCCAAAGCCGCAGGCGCGCGGCCTGATCCGTTCAAGGCTTGCACGCTGTCGCTACCCGGCGCGGAATAGAGCACAAAACAATCCCCGCCGATGCCGGTCATCTGGGGTTCGCAAATGCCCAGCAAAACCGCCCCAGCAATGGCCGCATCCATCGCATTGCCGCCGCGTTCAAGGATGTCGATTGCGGTTTTGGCCGCCAAAGGGTGGGATGTTGCACACATACCGTTGCTGGCAAAAACCGGGGATCGGCCGGGGGTTTGGAAATCGCGCATTACTGGCTCCGTCACATTGATTTTGCGCGACCCTAGCCTGCGCAAACCGGCGTGCCAATCATGTAAGGGAAAGTTCCTCGGCGCCGCGCACTGGGTGGGGGCTATTAAGCGCGGCGCCGAGGGAAGCCGTATAAAGCTACACCTACAGATATGCCCGCAGATTTGGGCGCAATTATGATCAGATCGCGGCGCTTTCACGATGAGGCAGGGCAACAATGCGACATGGTTAATTGCGCGGCGCCGAATAAATCCTGTCCGGGCAAGGGCATGACCGCTGCGGTGTTGCCTTTAGGGGGCAAAAGCGCCTGTTGAAATACTTGATACAGAGGTGTCCCTCAAAGCGTCGAAAGCTTTGATTCAGACAGTGTTAAATGGTCAGTTTTTGCGAAAGTGCTTGGTCTTTAGCGCAGGTTAGATATGGGCATGCAGCGCCACTGCAATCCGCAGGTCAAGCCGATTTTGCTGGCCGCTGCGCTGATACTTAATATCTTTCGCCTGATCCTGTATCAAGAACCAGCCAAATCCGCCTTCAGGCATATCAGAGATTTCCACATCTCTTGGATTTGACATGCCGATGGGGGGCTGATTTTCCGGCATGGCCTTGCCCCGATCTATGATGCACAGGTGCAGGCCATTGCGCTCCTGTTTGCAGGTTACACTAATTTTGCTGCGTGGCCATGTGGGCGGATAGGCGTGTTCTACGATGTTGTTCAGGATTTCGGCGACAACCAGCTCAACAATATTAAGTTCCTCAACATCCAGATCAAGCGGTGCAAGGCCGGTTAGCAGGCTTGTTAATGCGCCACGCACCTCTGCCTGTTCGCTGCGCAGCGACACATCAAAAGGCGGCAACAATCCAAGGGCGGTGGTGGCCGTCATGGCAGCCCTGTCTGGATGTTCAGCCACCTTGGGCCTCCAGCGCGGCATCCAATGTGGTAAAAAGCCGAAAAACACGATCCATCCGCGTTAGTGTAAAAACCTTTTCCACAGCAGGGGTTAGCCCGGCCAGATGCAGGGCCCGATCGGGCGCAAAATGTTTCATGGTGGCGACAATTGCCCCCAGGCCGCTGGAATCAATAAATTGCACTTGTTCCAGATTCAGGATCACCACATCGGTGGATTTTTCGGTCGCCCGCCGCACCGCATCTTTGAATGCAAGGGCAACAATGGCATCAATCCGCTCTGCCTGAACCGTAACAATGCAACTGTCCCCTTCAATCCTGCTGGAAACTTTCATAAATAGACCTTTGAATGCCCTGCGCTGTCTCGGGACATACCGGTAAATCCTTACCAAGTGATGAGCAGCCGCCGATCAAGGAGAATGTGATGCGAAATGTTGTGATTGCTGGTGCGGCCCGCACCCCGATGGGTGGATTCCAAGGCGCTTTTCAAGGCATGACAGCCGCCGAATTGGGGGGGCAGGCGATCAAGGCGGCCCTGAACGGTGCAAATCCGGCACTGGTGCAAGAACTGCTGATGGGCTGTGTACTGCCCGCAGGTCAAGGGCAGGCTCCCGCACGTCAGGCCGGATTTGCGGCTGGCCTGGGCGCAGAGGTGCCCGCAACAACGCTGAACAAAATGTGCGGTTCAGGCATGAAGGCCGCGATGATCGCCTTTGATCAGGTGGCGCTGGGCCATACTGATGTGATGGTTGCAGGCGGCATGGAAAGCATGACCAATGCGCCCTATGTCCTGCCAAAAATGCGCGGCGGCGCGCGGCTGGGCCATGGGCAGGTGATTGACCATATGTTCCTTGATGGTCTCGAAGATGCCTATGAAAAAGGCCGCCTGATGGGCACCTTTGCCGAAGACTGCGCCGAGACCTTTCAATTCACCCGCGAAACCCAAGACGCCTATGCTCTGGCCTCGCTGTCGCGGGCGCTTGAGGCACAAGAATGCGGTGCCTTTGTCGATGAAATCACCCCCGTTGAGGTCCACAGCCGCAAGGGCAGCACCACGATCCGCGCCGATGAACAACCGGCCAGTGCCCGCCCTGACAAAATCCCGCAGCTGAAACCGGCTTTCCGCGATGGCGGCACCGTCACGGCGGCCAATTCCTCGTCGATCTCGGATGGGGCGGCAGCACTGATCATTGCCTCCCAAGACGTGGCAAAGGCGCAGGGGCTGAACATCCGCGCGCGGATCGCCGGCCATGCCAGCCACGCCCAAGCCCCCGGTCTGTTCACCACCGCACCGGTGCCCGCCGCACAGAAATTGCTGGCGCGGATCGGCTGGTCAAAACAGGACGTGGACCTCTGGGAAGTGAACGAAGCCTTTGCCGTCGTGCCTTTGGCTTTCATGCAGGAAATGGGCCTTGATCACAGCATCGTCAATGTCAACGGCGGGGCCTGCGCCTTGGGCCATCCGATTGGCGCATCCGGCGCACGGATCATGGTGACATTGCTGAATGCCTTGGAAAAACGCGGGCTGAAGCGCGGCATCGCAGCGATCTGCATCGGTGGCGGCGAAGGCACTGCCATCGCAATTGAACGGATCTAATTCTCTTTTTGGCCCTAAATATTCACGGGGGTTCGGGGGCCGTCAGCCCCCGAGACTCTCGACATGGAACATCCGATGACCGTTGATTACCCAACCCTCGCAAAAACCATTGCCGCCCTCACCGAAGGTGAAACAGATACGGTGGCGCTGATGGCCACCCTTGCCTGCGAAGTGCATCATTCTGATGACCGCTTTGACTGGACAGGGTTTTACCGCGTTGTGGCCCCCGAAATGTTGAAAATCGGTCCCTATCAGGGTGGTCACGGCTGTTTGAGCATCCCGTTTTCCCGTGGGGTCTGCGGTGCGGCGGCGCGCGAGGAAACCGTGCAATTGGTTGCGGATGTCGAAGGATTCGCCGGTCATATTGCCTGCGCATCCTCCACGCGCTCCGAATTGGTGCTGCCGGTGTTTGATCGGGACGGGCACTTGATTGCGGTTTTTGACATCGACAGCAATCAACCTGCGGCCTTTACCCAAGCGGATGCAGCGGCCTTGACCACCATCCTCGCCTCGGTCTTTGCGGGGGTGAAATAACACTGGATTTTTTCATGCGACTCGGCTATCGTGAAATTCAAGGAAGAATTTTCACGGATTCGAGATGCAGCATAGCAACCCAGACAGACCGGACACCCTTGGCGCTGATCTGCGCGCCCTGCGTAAAAGCCGCGGGCTGACCCTCTCGGATATGGCTGATACCTTGGGCCGCTCTGTGGGCTGGCTCAGTCAGGTGGAACGCGACATTTCCGAACCCTCGATCACCGACCTGCGCCATATCGCGGCGGCCCTGGATGTGTCGGTGTCGATGTTGTTCCGCCACGCGGCGGCCCCCGCCCATGAGGCGGGATTTATCGTGCGCAAAGATGCGCGGCGCACCATCGGCGCCTCAACGGCAGGGCTGGTCGAAGAACTGCTGTCGCCCGACCTGACCGATGATTTTGAAATGGTGCATTCGACCTTTCAACCGCACAGTCGCATCACCGAACCGGTGATCCGCCAGACCCAAGAGGTCGGGTATCTGCTGTCGGGGCGTCTTGAAATCGAGATCAACCAAACCACCCATCTGATCCACCCCGGTGACAGTTTCCGCATCCGGGGTGAACCGTTTCGCTGGGCCAATCCCTTTGACGCGACCGCCGTGGCGATCTGGGTCATTGCCCCACCGGAGTATTAAGACATGAGTTTCGACGCATGGCTGGTTTTTGCGCTGTTCTGGCTGGTGTTTGTCACCACGCCGGGGCCGAATGCGGTGAATTGCATCAACAATGGCATGACCTTTGGCCTGCGCCGCAGCCTGATCGGGGTGCTGGCGATCCTGTGTCAGGCGACGCTGTTTCTGCTGCTCTCGGCTTTGGGGATCACCGCCTTGATTGCGGCGTCTCCACTTGCCTTTACCCTTGCCAAACTCATCGGCGCGGGCTTCCTGATCTTTCTGGGCATCCGGGGCTGGATCATGGCGCGCAACCCCGTGCAGATCAGTGACCGCCCGGCAAAATCGGTGTTTCTGCGGGCTTTCGCGATTGCCACGATCAACCCCAAAAGCGTGGCGGGATACCTTGCGGCCTTTTCGCAATTTGTGCAGCCGGAGGTGCCGATCTGGGCGCAGATGGGGGTGATCATGCCCACCGCGCTGACACTGACCGCGCTCAGCTATCTGGGGTTTACCGCCTTGGGCGCAGGGTTGGGACGTGCGGCATTGGGGGCGGTGTTCAACGTCTGGGTGCGCCGCGTCATGGCGATTTGTTTTATCATCTATGGCGTGCTTTTGGGCACGGCCGGCACAACGGGAAAGGTGGGGTAATGGACCCTGTTTTACACGGCAGTTGCAATTGTGGCGCGGTGTCTTTCACCGTCGCGGGCGGTGGCCAAAGCGTGAGCGCATGCCATTGCAGTCAATGCCGCAAACAATCCGGTCATTATTGGGCATCCGGCTATGCGCCGCTGGCAAATTACACCATTCACGGCGCGGTCCGCTGGTTTGAAGCAAGCCCCACCGCCAAACGCGGCTTTTGCCCGACCTGCGGCAGTTTCCTGTTCTGGAAGGCCCATGACGAAGACGCAATGAGCTTTTCTTTAGGGGTGATCAACGGCCCGACAGGGCTGGTACTGGGCGAACATATCTTTGTCGCGGACAAGGGTGATTATTACGAGATCGCGGACGGCGTGCCGCAAAGGGAGCAGTAACATGAGCAATTTTCCGACCACGGCCCGTGTGGTCATCATTGGCGGCGGCGTCGTCGGGGTATCCTCGCTGTACCATCTGGCCAAGGCAGGCTGGTCCGATTGCGTGTTGCTGGAAAAGAACGAATTGACCGCCGGTTCGACATGGCATGCCGCGGGAAATTGCCCCAGCTTTTCAACCTCTTGGGCGATCATGAACATGCAGCGCTATTCGCTGGGGCTTTATGCGGGGCTGGAAAAAGCCGTCGATTATCCGATGAATTACCATGTCACCGGATCGGTGCGGCTGGCCCATAGCAAAGAACGCATGCAGGAATTCGAACGCGCCCGTTCGATGGGCAATTATCAGGGGCTGGACATGGAAATGATGGCCGTGTCCGACATGAAAGACCGCTATCCGTTTATGGAAACCCATGACCTTGAAGGCGGGCTGTGGGATCCGGATGATGGGGATATTGATCCGGCACAATTGACCCAGGCCCTGGCCAAAGGCGCCCGCGACCTGGGCGCGCGGATCGAACGGTTCTGCCCCGCCACCGGGATCAGCCGCGAAGGTGCTGAATGGATCGTGCACACCGATAAGGGCGATATTCGCTGTGAATATGTGGTGAATGCGGCAGGCTATTATGCGCAGCGGGTTGCAGAATGGTTCAAACCCTATGGCGGGCGCACCCTGCCGATGACGGTGATGAGCCACCAGTATTTCCTGACCGAAGAAATCCCCGAATTGGCAAGATGGACCAGGGAAAATGGCCGCAAGGTGCCGCTGCTGCGGGATGTCGATACGTCTTATTACCTGCGCCAAGACAAGAACGGGCTGAACCTTGGCCCGTATGAACGCAACTGCAAGGCGCATTGGATCACCCCCCAAGACCCGATGCCCGAGGACTTCTCGTTCCAGCTTTATCCGGATGATCTGGAGCGCCTTGAGTTTTATATCGAAGACGCGATGGCGCGGGTGCCGATCCTTGGCACGGCGGGTGTCGGGCGGGTGATCAATGGCCCGATCCCCTATGCGCCTGATGGGCTGCCGCTGGTGGGGCCGATGCCCGGCGTGCCAAATGCCTTTGAGGCCTGTGTGTTCACCTTTGGCATTACCCAGGGCGGCGGCGCAGGCAAGGTGCTGGCAGAATGGATCACCGAAGGCCAAACCGAATGGGACATGTGGGCGATCGATCCGCGCCGCTACACCGATTACACCGATCAGGATTATTGCAATCAAAAGGCGATGGAAACCTACGGCCACGAATACGCCATGCATTTCCCGCATCACAGATGGCCCGCTGGTGCGGATCGAAAGCTGTCCCCCGCCCATGACCGGATCATTGCCGAAGGCGGGCAGATGGGTGTCTTTAACGGCTGGGAACGCGCCAATTGGTTTGCCAAGGCAGGCGATGATATTTCCCAGGCAAGCACCCAGACATGGGATCGCAACGGCCCTTGGGCGGCGCGGGTCAAAGCCGAAGCCGAAGCGGTGCGCGACAGTGTTGGGGTTCTTGATCTGCCCGGCTTCTCACGCTTTGAGCTGTCCGGTGCAGGGGCCGCAGACTGGCTGCGCGGGCGGATCACCGGGGGATTGCCCAAAATTGGCCGGATGAACCTTGCCTATTTCGCGGATCATCGCGGGCGGATTTTGACGGAAATGTCCGTCCTGCGCCATGCCGAGGATGGCTTTACCCTGATCACCGCAGCCACCGCGCAATGGCATGATTTTGACGTGCTGGCCCCTGCCCGCGCGGCAGGATTGGCGCTGACAGATCACACCGCCGATTTTGGTACGTTGATCGTGACAGGCCCGAAGTCCCGCGCCCTGTTTGAGGCGCTGAACACCAAGGCCGATCTGTCCCTTGGTTGGTTGACCCATCAGGCGGCAGAGGTGGCAGGGATGCCCTGTGCCTTGGCGCGGGTCAGTTTCGCCGGCGAACTGGGTTGGGAAATCCACGCGCGAACTGCCGATATTGCGGCGCTTTATGATGCGGTGATCGGGGCAGGGGCCACGCCTTTCGGCATGTTTGCCCTTAATTCCCTGCGCATCGAAAAGGGCTATCGTGCGTGGAAGGGCGATCTGTCCACGGATTATTCGCTGTTTGAAGGTGGCCTTGAGCGGTTTGTCAAACTCGACAAAGCCCAGGATTTCACCGGCAAGGCGGCGCTGCTGCAGGAAAAACAGAACGGCATCAACAAGCGGTTTGTGACGATGATCGTCGCGGCTGGCGATCAGGATGCGCCTTATATGTCTACGGTCTGGCATGACGGCAAGGTTGTTGGTGAAACCACCTCTGGGGATTGGGGCTATCGCATCAATGCCTCAGTGGCGCTGGGGATGATCAAATCCGATCTCGCCGTGGCGGGCACCGAGGTCGAGATCAATATCTTTGGCAAGATGTGCAAAGCCGTTGTGCAACCGGATCAGCCACTCTGGGATCCCGAAAACGAAAGACTACGCGCATGAGCGATATTACCTTGCTGGATGGCGGTATGGGGCAGGAGTTGGTGCACCGTGCGGGGGATCGCCCGACGCCGCTGTGGTCAACGCAGGTGATGGTCGAACATCCGGGGTTGGTGGCGCAAGTGCACCGTGATTTCACCAATGCCGGGGCCACGATCGCCACCACCAATAGCTATGCGATCCACCATGACAGGTTGATAGGTACAGATTGGGACGGGCAATTTTCCCTGCTACAGGAACTGGCTGTGAAAGAGGCCAAAGACAGCGGCGCCAGGCGCATCGCGGGGGCCATCGGGCCATTGGTCGCATCCTATCGCCCCGACCTGCATCCTGATCTTGAAACCGCCGCGCCGCTCTATGCCGAGGTGGCGACAATGCTTGCACCCCATTGCGATCTGCTGATCTGTGAAACCCTGGCAAGCGTCGTTCATGCCCGCGCGGTGCTGGCGGGGGCGTTGCCGGCCGGAATACCGGTCTGGCTGGCGTTCACGGTTGATGACAGGGACGGTACGCGCCTGCGGTCGGGTGAAGCTTTGGCAGAGGCGCTGGCCTGCGCCACCGGCAAGGCCTCTGCGGTGCTGGTCAATTGCTCCACCCCCGAGGCGATTGCAGCGGCGCTGCCGATCCTGGCCACGGCGGGCCTGCCCTATGGCGCCTATGCCAATGGGTTTGAACAGATCACCGAGGGGTTCCTTGAAGACAAACCCACCGTTGATGCCCTGAAAATGCGCCAGGATCTGACGCCCGAAGCCTATGCAAATCAGGTGATGTCATGGGTCGACCAGGGCGCCACCATTGTTGGCGGCTGCTGCGAAGTCAGCCCCGCCCATATCGCCGAAATCGCCCGCCGCCTGACAGCGGCAGGGCATCGCATCGTCTAAAGGTATTTCATCATGGCCCTTCCCCCCTCTCATGCGCGTGTTGTCATCATTGGCGGCGGCGTTATCGGTTGTTCTGTTGCCCATCACCTGACCAAACTGGGCTGGAAAGACGTGGTGTTGCTGGAGCGTAAACAGCTGACCTCTGGCACGACATGGCATGCGGCGGGGCTGATTGCACAATTGCGGGCCACCGCGAATATGACCAAACTGGCGAAATATTCACAGGAACTATACGGCAATCTTGAAGGCGAGACAGGGGTCTCTACCGGTTTCAAACGCTGTGGGTCGATCACCGTGGCCCTGACCAAAGAACGCCGCGAGGAAATCTATCGTCAGGCGGCGATGGCCCGCGCCTTTGGGGTGGATGTTGAGGAAATCAGCCCCGCCGAAGTGCAGGAAAAATACCAGCACCTGAACATCGAGGGTATCACAGGCGCGGTCTATCTGGACAAGGACGGGCAGGGCGATCCGGCCAATATCGCCTTGGCGATGGCCAAAGGCGCGCGGCAACGCGGGGCGCAGGTGATTGAACGTACAGAGGTTACAGGCGTGACCCGCGCGGGCCGCCGGATCAGCGGTGTACACTGGCAACAGGGCGATGAAACCGGCCATATCACCTGTGATATGGTGGTGAATTGCGGCGGCATGTGGGGGCATCAACTGGGCCGGATGTTGGGGGTGAACGTGCCGCTACAGGCCTGCGAACACTTTTATATCGTCACCGAAGCCATCTCAGGGCTGCAACAATTGCCGGTGCTGCGGGTGCCGGACGAATGTGCCTATTACAAAGAGGACGCGGGCAAAATCCTGTTGGGGGCCTTTGAGCCCAAGGCCAAACCCTGGGCCTTGAACGGCATCCCCGCGGATTTCGAATTTGATCAGCTGCCCGAAGATTTCGATCACTTTGAACCCATTCTTGAGGTGGCAGTGAACCGTATGCCGATTCTGGCCGAAGCCGGCATTCACACATTCTTTAACGGACCGGAAAGCTTTACCCCCGATGACGCCTATCATCTGGGGCTGGCCCCCGAGATGGACAATGTCTGGGTCGCGGCGGGGTTCAATTCCATCGGGATCCAATCGGCTGGCGGCGCGGGGATGGCGCTTGCCCAATGGATGGAGGACGGCGAGAAACCCTTTGATCTGGGGGATGTGGATATCAGCAGGATGCAGCCGTTTCAGGGCAACAAGACCTATCTGGCAGAACGGTCCAAAGAAACGCTTGGCCTGCTTTATGCCGATCATTACCCGTTCCGGCAAAAGGCAACCGCACGCGGGGTGCGCCGCACGCCGTTTCATCATCACCTAAGTGAGCGGGGCGCGGTGATGGGCGAACTGGCCGGATGGGAACGCGCCAATTGGTTTGCCCGTGCCGATCAGGAACCGGAATACGCCTATAGCTGGAAGCGGCAGAATTTCTTTGACAATGTGCGTGATGAACATCGGGCCGTGCGCGAAAATATCGGCATGTACGACATGTCTTCCTTTGGCAAAATCCGCGTTGAAGGGCGCGACGCCTGCGCCTTTCTCAACCATATCGGCGGCGGGCAATATGACGTGCCGGTGGGCAAGATCGTCTATACCCAATTCCTGAACCGCCGGGGCGGGATCGAGGCGGATGTGACCGTCACCCGCCTGAGCGAAACCGCCTATCTGGTGGTCACCCCCGCCGCAACGCGGCTGGCAGATGAAACATGGATGCGCCGCCATCAGGGCAACTTCAACGTGGTGATCACCGATATGACCGCGGGCGAGGGCGTGCTGGCAGTGATGGGGCCAAAATCCCGTGACCTGTTGCAAGCGGTCTCCCCCGCCGATTTCAGCAATGCGGTAAATCCCTTCGGTACCGCACAGGACATCGAGATCGGCATGGGATTGGCCCGTGTGCACCGCGTGACCTATGTGGGTGAACTGGGCTGGGAAATCTACATCAGCGCCGATCAATGCGGCCATGTGTTTGAAACACTGGCAACGGCGGGCGCAGACAGGGGCCTGCGCCTGTGCGGGATGCATATGATGGACAGTTGCCGTATCGAAAAAGGCTTTCGTCACTTTGGCCATGACATCACCCCCGAAGATCACGTTCTGGAAGCGGGGCTTGGGTTTGCGGTGAAAACCGACAAGGCCGATTTCATCGGGCGCGACGCGGTGCTGCGCAAAAAGGAAACCGGCCTGAACACCCGCATGATGCAATTCCGCCTGAATGATCCCGAACCTTTGCTCTATCACAATGAACCGCTGCTGCGGGACGGGGAGATTGTCGGTTACCTGTCTTCAGGGGCCTATGGGCATAGCCTGGGCGGCGCGATTGGCATGGGCTATGTGCCCTGCAAGGGTGAAACCACGGCAGATCTGCTGGCCTCAACCTATGAAATCGACGTGGCGGGCACGCGGGTCAGCGCCCAGGCGTCGCTGAAACCGCTTTATGATCCGACTGCGGCGCGGGTCAAAGTTTAACACTGGCGGCCCCCAGAAAGAGCGGTTAGGCAGGGCATCGGAAGGATCCCCTATGCGCAATCCAGACAGCCTGCCCGCCGCCAAAAACGAAGACACCCCGCAGGGCCTTGCCTTTGCGGTGGGGGCCTATCTGTTGTGGGGGTTTTTGCCGATCTACATGAAATTGCTGGCGCATATTCCAGCCGCCGAAGTGGTGGCGCATCGGGTGATCTGGTCTTTGCCGATTGCGGCTGTGGTGTTGATCGTCCTGCGCCGCACCGATGCCCTGCGCGAGGCCTTGCGCAATCCGCGCATGTTGCTGATGGCCTGTGTTACCGCCGGGCTGATTTCGGTGAACTGGGGCATTTATGTCTGGGCCATTGCTTCGGGCAATGCGCTTGAGGCGGCGCTTGGCTATTACATCAATCCGCTGTTCAGTATCTTTCTGGCAGCGGTTTTGCTGGGGGAACGCCTGTCACGTCCACAAATGCTGGCCATTGCGCTGGCGGCTGGCGCGGTGCTGGTCCTGACCATCGAAGCCGGGCGGATGCCCTGGGTTGCACTGGCGCTAACCGTATCTTGGGGGCTGTATGCCCTGGCCAAGAAAAGCCTGCCGATTGGCCCCAATCAGGGTTTTTTGCTGGAAGTCTTGATCCTGCTGATCCCCGCCGTGGCCTATCTGACCTATCTGACGGCAACCGGGCAATCCCATTTCAGCCTGAGCTTTGAGCGCGACACATTGTTGTTGATGGGCTGTGGTGCGGTGACGGCAGTGCCGCTGATGATCTATGCCAACGGGGCCAAATTGCTGCGACTGTCGACCATCGGCATCTTGCAATATATCGCGCCGACGCTGATTTTTCTGGTGGCGGTGTTTGTGTTCAAAGAACCTTTTGGCCATGCCCGTATGGTGGCCTTTCCGATGATCTGGGCGGCGCTGGTGATCTATTCAGGGTCGATGCTGCACCAGATGCGCAAGGCGCGGGCGGCTTAAGACAGCGCCGCACGCAGCTTTAGAAAACGCGGATCTTTGGCAACACGTTTGTTCATCGCATCCCGCAGCGCCCCGATGGTCTTGTGGGGGCGCATCACCACCTCAAGCTGCTGCATTTCGTCCTTGTCGTTCAGGGTGATCAAATCCAGCCCGACACAATCCAGCCCGCCGATCTTGCATTCAAATTCCAGAATCCAATACCCGTCCTCGCCCATCACGCGGCGATAGCGGAAATCCTCAAAGACGTCACCAACATGGCCCAGCACCGCCGCAACCGCCTCGCGGCCATTCCATGTTGCCCAATAGGTCGGCGGCATGAAACGGATATCCTCGGCCATCAAAGCCGCGACGCTATCGTGATCGCCCGACAGCACCATGTCGTGAAATTTCTGGATGGTGGGATGCATGGTTTTCTCCTGTGTTTGGCAAAGTCTGGCACGGGATGGGTTGAAAACCCACCCTACATCTGTGATCGAACAGGCCATGGACGTAACGTATTCCCCACCGCTTGATCCGCTGGTGATCTTGCATGAAGATGCCGAAGTGCTGTTGGTTGACAAACCCTCAGGCCTGTTGAGCGTGCCTGGAAAAGGCCCGCATCTGGCTGATTGCCTGCTGGCGCGGATACAGGCGATCTTTCCCGATGCATTGCTGGTGCACCGTTTGGACCGCGACACATCGGGCGTGATGATTTTTGCCCTGACGCCCTATGCGCAACGGCATCTGGGGCTGCAGTTTGAAAAACGCATGACCCGCAAAACCTATGTGGCGCGGATCTGGGGCGTCCCCGAGGAAAAGACCGGCACCGTGGATCTGCCACTGATTGTGGATTGGCCCAACCGCCCGCTGCAAAAAGTCTGCCATGAAACCGGAAAATCCGCGCAGACCGACTGGCGTGTGTTGAAAGATGAAGGTGACACCGCCCGCATCCGGCTGATGCCTAAGACCGGCCGCAGCCATCAATTGCGGGTGCATATGCTGGCGCTGGGGCATCCGATCTTGGGTGATCCGTTTTATGCCAATGGTGCCGCTGCAGAATACCCGCGGCTGATGCTGCATTCCGAAGAATTGCGTTTTAATCATCCCCAGGGCGGGCGGTCGGTGAAAATTCGGGCCAAAGCACCGTTTTGACAAGGCAGGATTGAGTTTGCTTTGCCAAAGAAGCGGGAAAAATGATCACTCCGCTCTGACGGGTGCATTCCATCAGGGCGGGGCTTCACTTGGCAAAACACGCTCAATCCCACAGCGGCCGCGCGCATAACCGGGGCCATAAAAAGGGCCGCCCGAAAGCAGCCCTTAAGTCCAATGCAGAAGCGGTGGTTTATTCAGCCGCCCAGCCAGAGACAGCTTTGACTTCGAGGAATTCCTCAAGGCCGAAGACGCCGCCTTCACGGCCATTGCCGGATTGCTTGTAACCGCCAAAAGGTGAACCCATCGCAAAGCCCTGTCCGTTGGTTTCCACCATGCCAGACCGCAAGCGGCGCGCCACGCGGCGGCGTTTTTCGGTGTCTTCGGTCTGGATGTAATTGGTCAAACCGTAGGGGGTGTCATTGGCGATGGCGATGGCTTCCTCTTCGGTTTCGAAAGGGATGATCGACAAGACGGGGCCAAAGACTTCTTCTTGGGCGATGGTCATGTCATTGCTGACATCGGCAAAAACCGTTGGTTTCACGTAATAGCCACGGTTCAGCCCGTCAGGACGGCCCAGACCACCGGCAACCAGCCGTGCTTCGGACATGCCTTTTTCGATCAGCCCCTGAATCTTGTTGAACTGGGCTTCAGAGACAACCGGACCGATGTGCTTGCCCTCTTCTGAGGCTGGGCCAACATGGGTGTTGTTGGCCACATCTGCCGCCATTTCAACCGCTTCGGCGTAGCGCGATTTATGCACCAGCATCCGTGTTGGCGCGTTACAGGATTGACCGGAGTTGCGGAAACACCGGATCGCCCCTGATTTGGCGGCTTTTGGATGCGCGTCTTCAAAGATCACATTCGCGCCTTTGCCACCCAATTCAAGCGATACGCGCTTGAGAGTATCAGCCGCCGCTTTGGAGATTGCGATGCCTGCGCGGGTCGAGCCGGTAAAGCTGACCATGTCCACGTCGGGGTGGCAGGACAACTGGCTGCCAACGCCGGGGCCGTCGCCGTTGACCATGTTGAACACGCCTGCAGGGAAGCCCGCTTCGTGGATAAATTCGGCAAACAGGACGCCGGACAACGGCGCGATTTCAGAGGGTTTCAGCACGACGGTACAACCCGTGGCAATCGCCGGAATCGCCTTGAGGATAATCTGGTTCATTGGCCAGTTCCATGGCGTGATCAGCGCACATACGCCAATTGGTTCGAGCAGGGTTTTTTCACTGCCGGTGAAATCGCGGTCGAATGAAAAGTTTTCAAAGGCTTTGAGGAAACCGTCGATGTGCCATGATCCGGCGCCGACTTGCTGGGCGCGGCTCAGATCAATCGGGGCGCCCATTTCTTTGGACATCGCCTGCGCCATTTCTTCCTGGCGGGCGATATAGACCTCTTTGAGCTTTTCAATCAGCTTGGTGCGTTCTTCTTTTGAGGTCTGCGACCAGCTGTCAAAAGCCGTGCGAGCGGCAGCGACTGCTGCATCGGTATCGGCCTGACCCCCAAGCGAAATCACCGCGCATTGTTCTTCGGTGGACGGGTCGATCACGGCAAAATCATTTGCGACTGCGGGGGCGACCCACTGACCGTTGATGTAAAAATCTCGTTTCTCGAGCATGACAGAACTCCATTCGTTTTTGGTGCGACAGGGTTTGTCCCTGACCAAATCTGCGCCACTTTGTCACCCAGCATGTGGTGCTGCAAGAGAGGGGATGCAACTGGGGCCAAGAAATATTACATCTTCTATACAGCTTTCTGACACTTACCCCGGAGGACATCATGGGTTTGCGCATTAACGACACTATTCCCGATCTCACCGTCGAAACCGATCAAGGCAGTATTTCACTGCATGACTGGATCGGTGACAGCTGGGCCATTCTGTTTTCACATCCAAAAGATTTCACCCCCGTCTGCACCACCGAATTTGGCGCAGTGGCACAATTGGCCGATGAATGGGCAAAACGTGGCACCAAGGTGATCGGCGTCAGCGTTGATGGTGTTGAGGACCACAAGAAATGGAAAGGCGATATTGAAAAGGTTGCTGGCGTCAAAGCGGGTTTCCCGATCATTGCCGACAGTGGGCTGGAGGTTTCCAAGGCTTTTGACATGCTGCCTGCCGAAGCCTATTTGCCCGATGGCCGCACCCCTGCAGACAGTGCAACGGTGCGGTCGGTGTTCATCATCGGCCCTGACAAGAAGCTGAAGCTGTCGATGACTTATCCGATGACCGTTGGCCGTAACTTTGCCGAGGTGCTGCGTGCGCTGGACGGGTTGCAGACCTCAACGGGCAAGGGTGTTGCGACGCCGGCAAACTGGAATGTCGGGGATGATGTGATCATTCCGGCCACGGTTTCAAACGAAGACGCCAAAGCCAAATTTGGTGAATTCACCACGTTGCTGCCCTATCTGCGCACCGCCAAAGTGCCGCAGTAAGACGGCTGCGGGGTCAGGCCGGTTGCGGCCTGCGCCGTATCTTGGCGCGGTAATTTGCCCGCCCTATTTCCCGCATCAGCACATCGCCGGTGCGGGTTTTCTTTTGGATGGTGCTTTCGCCATTCAATTCCGAGATGCCGTTGGGCAAGATCGCCATCACGCGCTGGCCAGTCACCCAATGCATTTGCAAGGTGGTGTCCACCGGCCGGTCGATGGTGTTGGACATCGCCAGCAGGCGCCGCGCGGCGCTGCGGCCGACAACCTGACAGACGGTTTGTAACCCGATGGTTTTGGGCACAAACAATGCGGCCCCGCCCTGTCGCGCAATTGTATTGCGGGCCCGCTCGCGGGCTTTGGCGGGCAGGCGGATAAAGCTGTCCTCGTCTGCGTGGCGATAGACCAGTTCAAGGGCCGTGGCGAAAGAAGCCGGATCAATCCTTATGTCGTCTTCGACGATCAAGGCATAAGGCGCATCCGCGTCGGCGATCATTTTCCAGCATTTGCGATGGCTTTGAAAACAAGCGTATTCGCCGGCGGTGATGCCGAAAGGGTAGGGGGGGTGGTGGATTGGCCCACTTGGTTGTGTAACAGATCCAGCCTGAGCGGGGTTTTGCGCATCCACGGCTTCGACCACTTCGGCCGCTGGCAACTCGTGCAACAGGCGCGATACATTTTCAGCGCGCGCGACGGCCCGTGAAAGGTGGATGATGAGTGACCTCATGCCATTGTCATATCCATAAATGCCGGACATTCAAATACCACTTTGCGAAATTTGAAACGGGGCGCGAAGGAAAGCCGTTTTGCTATTTCGAACTGTGACAATAGACCAGACAGAGCGGTGTTTCAGAGCCGTTGGCAAGCTCTGATTTCACCAGACAATAAAAAAGCCCCGGTGTTCCCACCGGAGCTTTTATCATTTTGTAAAGATCCGCGGATCAATCCTCGGCTTTGTTTTCCGTCACTTCTTCGCCGGTTTCCTGATCGACCACTTTCATGGACAGGCGAACCTTGCCGCGATCGTCAAAGCCCAGCAGCTTTACTTTCACTTCCTGACCTTCCTTCAGAACATCTGACGGGTGGTTCAGGCGGCGGTTTTCGATCTGGGATACGTGTACCAGACCGTCACGTTTGCCAAAGAAGTTCACGAAAGCACCGAAATCAACGATTTTCACAACCGTACCGGTATAAACGGCGCCTTCTTCTGGCTCTGCCACGATGGAATGGATCATGTCGTAGGCTTTCTTGATGGCTTCGCCGTTTGGCGATGCGATCTTGATGATGCCTTCGTCGTTGATGTCCACTTTCGCGCCGGAAACTTCGACGATCTCGCGGATCACTTTGCCGCCAGACCCGATGACTTCACGGATCTTGTCGGTTGGGATCTGCATGGTCTCGATGCGGGGGGCATGCACCGAGAAATCCGCCGCGCCGGAAAGCGCTTTGTTCATCTCGCCAAGGATGTGGATACGGCCTTCTTTGGCCTGTGCCAGTGCCTTTTCCATGATCTCGGGTGTGATGCCTGCGATCTTGATGTCCATCTGCAAAGAGGTGATCCCGGCTTCTGTACCGGCCACTTTGAAATCCATATCGCCAAGGTGGTCTTCGTCACCCAAGATGTCGGACAGGATCGCATAAGACCCGTCTTCTTCAAGGATCAGACCCATCGCAACACCGGCAACAGCCGATTTCAACGGCACGCCCGCATCCATCATCGACAGGGAGCCACCACAAACAGAGGCCATCGAAGACGACCCGTTTGATTCAGTGATCTCTGACACAACGCGGATGGTGTAAGGGAAATCGGTTGCCGCTGGCAGAACCGCCTGAAGCGCCCGCCAGGCCAGTTTACCATGACCGATTTCACGACGGCCGGGAGGGCCCACACGACCTACTTCACCAACCGAATAGGGCGGGAAGTTATAATGCAGCAGGAAGTTGGATTTGAAATTACCGTGCAGCGCGTCGATGAATTGTTCGTCATCACCGGTGCCCAGCGTGGTCACAACCAGACCCTGGGTTTCACCGCGGGTGAACAAGGCCGATCCGTGGGTCCGGGGCAGGATGCCGTTTTCACAAACGATATCGCGGATTTCGTCAGTGCGACGCCCGTCGATACGCTTGCCGGTCTTCACAACGTCGCCGCGCAGAATAGAGGCCTCAAGACCTTTCATCGCGGAGCCAAGGTTTGCATCGTCAAGCTGTTCGTCGCTCAATGCGGCCTTGATGGCGTCGCGGGCTGCAGAAACGGCCGATGTGCGCTCTTGCTTGTCAGCAATTGCAAATGCGGCGCGCATTTCCTTTTCGCCTGCTTTGGCCACCGCTGCGGACAGCGCGGAATAATCGACAGGCTGGAAATCGAACGGCTCTTTCGCGGCATCTTCGGCCAGATCAATGATCAGGTCGATGACCGGCTGGATGCTGTTGTGGGCAAATTTCACCGCACCGAGCATTTCTTCTTCGGTCAGTTCGTATGCTTCGGATTCAACCATCATCACGGCGTCTTTGGTGCCGGCAACAACCAGATCAAGACGCTGATCGGGGTTCTGACGCAGGTCTTGCATGTCGTCGACTGTCGGGTTCAGAACGTATTCGCCCCCCTCATAGCCAACACGCGCACAGGCGATCGGGCCCATGAACGGCGCGCCGGAAATTGTCAGCGCTGCCGAAGCGGCGATCATTGCAACCATGTCAGGGTCATTGACCAGATCATGGGACAGAACGGTACACATCACCAGAACTTCGTTTTTGAAGCCAGGGACAAACAGCGGGCGGATCGGACGGTCGATCAGGCGGGCTGTCAGGGTTTCTTTCTCGGTGGGGCGTGCCTCACGTTTGAAAAAACCGCCTGGCACTTTACCGGCGGCGTAATATTTTTCTTGGTAGTGGACGGTCAGCGGAAAGAAATCCTGACCTGGCTTTTGCTTGCGCGCAAAAGTGACGTTGGCCATGACGCTGGTTTCGCCCAGCGTGGCAATGACCGAACCGTCTGCCTGACGGGCCACTTTTCCTGTTTCCAGTGTCAGCGTCTCTTCGCCCCACTGTATGGATTTTTTCGTTACATTAAACATCTACGTTTCCTGTTTCGGTCCGGATCGGACCATTTGCATAGGGGCCGTATTGCCCCTGACTCCGGTATCTTCTTTGACATCTTACCGATCCGGCACTGGAGTCCGGGCGCCGGTTTTCAGATTGCGCGGGCATACATGGTTTTGCGCGTGATGGCAAAGGGTTCCGGTGTGGGGGCGTCGGGCGGCGGTTTTCCCCTGCTGGAACGATTGACGTCTGGTGCAGTGGGGCGCGTTTTCTTTCAAGAAAACACAGGGGAATTTTGGCAAATTCCATCGGTATCCGGCGATGCGGGGGGCCAAACAGAAACGCCCGACCAAAAGGCCGGGCGTTTAAGTAAACTGAGAGGGTTCGTCGCTTAGCGGCGCAGACCCAGACGTTTGATCAGGTCCTGATAACGGGCCTCATCTTTGCCTTTGACATAGTCCAGCAATTTGCGACGTGTCGCGACCATTTTCAAAAGGCCACGGCGACCGTGGTTGTCTTTCTTGTGGGTCTTGAAGTGCTCTGTCAGAGTGGCAATGCGCGAGCTAAGGACGGCAACCTGTACTTCGGGCGAACCAGTGTCGCCTTCTTTGCTGCCGAATTCTTTCATGACGCGTGCTTTTTCTTCGGGCGTAATCGACATCGGGGTCTCCTTCATCGGATAAAGTTAAAAAAATGGCGCAGGCCGGGATGTCGTCCAGCACAGGCCCATGGAGGTATCCCCCGCTGATCGGAATCAGCAGGTGATGGGGGCGTATAAGAGAATCCAGCGCATTTGGCAAAGGGTATTGCTGATCCGCGGCTCAGACAGGTGCAAACCCCAGCGATTGCGCCGCGCTGAGCGGGACAAGCGCCAGATCGGCATCTTCCAGCGCCCTGCTGCCGGCCACCTGTGCGATCACCTTGCCCTCCATCAGAATTTGTAATTGTCCGGCATTGTCGGGGTCATCCTGCATCTGCACATCCGGTTCAAGGCTGTCAGGGTCACTGTCGTCCCAGACAAACAGCAGCGCGTCCTCAACCGGTTCAAAATCCAGGATTTGTGCGCGATGGCCCTGTGAAATCCAATCCCCGGTCACAATCTGGTCTGCGCCGCTGCCACCCGTGACAATATCATCCGCCCCCGTCAGGATCAGATCATCGCCGCTGCCGCCGTTCAGAAAATCGCTGTCGCTTTCTTTAATTTCCAGTTCGCCGTCGGGTGCAATGGAAACCCCGTCCAGCGTGTCATTGCCCCAGCCGCCAAACAGGGTGTCTGCGCCTGATCCACCTTTCAACACATCGTCATCCAAGCCGCCCTGCAAGACGTCATCGCCGCTGCCCCCGGACAGGTGATCATCCCCCGCCGAGCCTTGCAGACGATCCGCGCCGGCGTTGCCGAAAATCATGTCATTGTCGTTGTGGCCCGCGATTTGATCATCCTGTTCGCCGCCGATCAGCACATCATCACCGTCCTCTCCGTGGATACTGTCATTGCCGTCCCCGCCAATCAGCGTGTCATTGCCTTGGGCACCGTGGGCAACGTCATTGCCTGCGCCGCCATATAAAATGTCATCCCCGCCATACCCGCCAATCTGGTCGTCGCCCTCTCCGCCAATCAAATTGTCGGCGTTTTCTGTGCCTGTCAGAATTTCGCCCGGTTGCGGGGGGATATTCAGATCGGGTTCAGAGGCGTCTGTTTCCTCAGTGGCGTTGACATCCACATAGGCAACGGCCCCTGCCGCCAAGAGCCCGATCAAACCCGTCAGCCAAATCATTCATTCCCCCACTCTGCCACAGAGCAACAGATTGTCAGGGATATTCCCCCGATATCCGCGCCTTTCGGACCTTCGGATAAATCAAGCAGGTTAACAGGCCTCTAATCGGCGCAGATCGGGGCGTTCCATGCCACGGGCTGTTGCACATAGGGCAGATACAGCGGGTGTTTGGGGTGGCCGGCTTTGGACAAACCCAGATGAAACAAGGGTTTGTCCCCTGCCATCAGCATTTCTGCCACCGCAGGCCCGCGCCCCAGATGCGCCCCATGTACGCCCCAGGCGGCAATAATCCGGTCCGCCCAAGCGGCGCCTTGGTTCAAAATTTCATCATTTTTCGGGCCAATCGGATCTTTGGCCGCGCGCATGTCGCGCGGATCGGTGGCGCGCCATGCAAAGATATTGGTCACCCGAAACCCGCCAAACCCCAGCGTCCGCGCCCGTCGTTCACAGCGTTCCACAGTGGGATCATTCTGCATTTCGGTCGCGGTTGAGGGGTTGAGCATCACAAACAACACCCGTTCGGCGGCGGTATCCCAGACCCTGCTCAGGCTATACCGATAGCACTCACAGTCGGAATAGACCGCTTGGGAAGGCGCGTCGCCTTTGGTATGGCTGCGGGTCATCATCTTTGCTCAGGTATTGAAAACCCGTGAAGGATGCAATTCACCCGCCTTGAAGCGGCCCACGGCCACGGCTTTGCCGTCAAAGGAGGCCCAGCATTCATCGCCATATTCAACGTCATAGGCGATCACCATGCCCGGATTGCCATTGCGCAGGCGCGTGGCCCCTTCGGCGGTGGCTTTGACTTCGGGCAGATCACACAAGCCTTCTTCGAGCGGCAGCAGATGTTCATCCAATTCCGGTGTGCGGGCGATTGCTTCGATCTGGGCCAACGTCAGGCCTTTTGAGGCCTCGAACGGGCCGGACCAGACCCGCCGCAAGTCGCGCACATGGCCATAACAGCCAAGGATCACGCCCAGATCCCGCGCGATCGAACGCACATAGCCGCCCTTGCCACAGACCATCTCAAGCGTGACGTGATCGGCATCGGGGCGGTCGATCAACAGCAGGCTTTCGACAAACAGATCACGCGCGGCCAGATCCATTTCTTCGCCATCGCGGGCCCGTTTATAGGCGCGTTCACCGTCGATCTTGACGGCGGAAAACTGTGGCGGCACTTGTTGGATGTCACCGATAAACCCGCCAAGCGCGGCTTTGATCGCTGCATCGTCAGGGCGCAGCTCCGAAGTATGCAGGATTTCACCCTCGGCATCATCGGTATTGGTCGCAGCCCCCAGACGCACGGTAAATTCATAGGCCTTGAGCGCATCGGTGATGAACGGCACGGTTTTGGTCGCCTCGCCCAGTGCCACGGCCAGAACGCCCGTTGCCTCGGGATCAAGGGTGCCCGCATGGCCGGCTTTCTTGGCGTCCAGCGCCCAGCGGACCTTGTTCACCACAGCCGTTGAGGTGGGGCCGGCGGGTTTATCCACCACCAGCCACCCTGAAATATCCCGACCTTTGCGTTTGCGCGCCATGTTCGCCCCTTTTTGATCTGGCCTGCGCTATACAGAGACCGATCCGCGCTGCCCAGCAGATAATACGCAGGTATCTGCGGCCTTTTGCGGATTACTCTGCGTCCTGGACCACACCGATGATCGGGCCAAGCGCGGAAAACCCCGCATCATCGCGGCCCAGATCAGGGGCGCGCATCCGCGAGACATTGCCATCAAGATAAAGCGCATTGGGCAGTTTCAGAAAATCGCGAAAGAACTGCGCGAAAGCGTAGAAATTCACGGTATTGTCCGAAATCACAAAGACCGCCTGCTTGCCGTCGGCAGAGGTGCCCACGCCGTTGCGGATGTATTTGGACGTGCTGTTTTGCAAGAACCGGGGATGCAAGGTGCCCTCAATCACCAACATCGGCCCCGATTGCGTGGCAGAATCGCACATCGGTTCTTGCGACAGGTAGCGCAGGGTTTCGATCACATCGGCGCGTTGGTGCCGCAGGCACAGGATGCCGTTTGGGAGCAGGCCGAAATTCCCCGGACCGGCGTTGGAAATCACGCCGCGTTGTTCGTCGCCGTTTTCGATGTATTGCCCGACGGGCGATCTGTCTTCGTGATACATGCCCGCATTCATTGCGAATCCCAGACGTTTGCCCTGACGGTTCAACGTAGTGGCAATATTGCCGAAATGGCCATAGGCGGTGTTGTTTTCATCCCAGAGAAACAGCCGCAAGTCTTCGCGGGTCATGTCGACCACGCATAAAGTATAGTTGTTGCCTTGATAGGTTTCCTTGCGGCATTGCGCCCCCTGCGCAGCAGCGGCGCAGAAAATCAGTAAACAGGCGGCAAGCCGGATCATTCCTCGGGCGAATCGTCCGGCGCTTCGGCGTCGCGGCGCACGATTTCCTGTGACAGCATGCGGCGGGTTTCATCCATCTGGTCAAAGGTCTGGTCCAGTTGAAACCGCAGATCAGGGGAAAACTTCAGCGTCAGCTTTTTCGCCACCATGCGGCGCAATTCGCCCTTGTTGCGCGCCAGCAGCTGCAACACCTCATCTTGCCCTTGACCGCCCAAAGGCAATACATAGGCGGTTGCGATCTTGAGATCGGGCGAGGTGCGCACCTCACCTACGGTGATCGACATGCGATTGAGTTCCGGATCGTGGACATCACCACGCGCCAGCACATCGGACAACGCCCTGCGGATGGTTTCGCCAACACGAAGCTGGCGTTGCGACGGGCCTGTGCCCTCATGAAACTTGTTCTTTCCCATGACCCCCATCTAAGGCGTCCCAAGGGCTTTGCCAAGCAGGTGCAGGCAGGCTACACACGTCAAATTGATACAGGAGCCCCAGAGCATGACCCAGAGCACAGGCGTAACCATCACAGGGGCCTCTGGCCGCATGGGTCAAATGTTGATTTCACAGATCAATGCGTCCCCCAAGCATCATCTTGTCGGGGCGGTGGAACGCGCCGGGCATGACTGGATCGGTCAGGACGTGGGCCAAGCGATGGGGGGCGCGGCGTTGGGGGTGATTGTCACCGATGATCCGCTTGATCCGTTTTCCCAATCCCAGGCCATCATTGATTTCACAGCCCCGGCGGCGACACTGGAATTTGCGGCATTGGCGGCGCAGGCCCGCGCCGTGCATGTGATCGGCACCACCGGCATGTCGGCGGATGAAATTGCCGCACTGGAACCGGCCGCGCGCCATGCGGTGATCGTGCGGGCCGGCAACATGAGCCTCGGGGTGAACCTGCTGACGCAGTTGACCAAACAGGTCGCGGCGGCCTTGGATGCCGATTACGACATTGAAATCATCGAATCCCACCACAACCAAAAGGTGGATGCGCCGTCCGGGACAGCCTTGATGCTGGGCGAGGCCGCTGCCGCCGGGCGCGGTGTGGCGCTGGCGGATGTGTCCGACAGGGGCCGTGACGGGATCACCGGCGCGCGCAAATCCGGTGATATCGGCTTCACGGCGATTCGCGGTGGTGACATTGTTGGCGAACATGATGTGATGTTTGCCGCCGCTGGCGAACGCATCATCCTGCGCCACATTGCTTCGGATCGCACTGTGTTTGCCCGTGGTGCGCTGAAGGCGGCGCTGTGGGGGCAGGGCCGCGCACCGGGGCAGTATGACATGCTGGATGTGCTGGGCCTGAAGGACGCGGGCTGAACCGTCATGCGCCAAAGCCTGCGCGCCAAAGCCATTGCCATTTGCACCGATAAGATCGCCAAGAAAGGCGATGCTGTCGGCCTGTCCTTCTATGCGTTTTTCGCAAATAGAAACGACGATCCGGCGCTGTTGATGGAAGCGGCGACTTGGTGGATCGAGACCCACAAGCTGGATCACTTTGAAAAGGCGCGTAAAATTCGCGATCTGATCGTCTCGGGGCAATAGGGCGGTGCCCCGGGCGGCGCTGGGCCGATCCGTCAGAAATCGACGGCGATGCCCTTGTTTTCCCAATCGCCATAGCGCACCGGCTCTGGCCCTTCGCGGCCCCCCAATTCCTGCGGCAATTGCAGTGTCTTGGCGTGTTGGCGGCGTTCTTCTGCTTCGGCCAATGCGCGTTTCGCGGCTTCGGGCAAAGGTGGTTTTGGCGCCCCTGTCGCGTCAGCGGTGGCGGCGTTCTGTGCCTCTGGGGCGGATTTTGGGGATGTGTGATCTGTCATGCTGTCCTCTTGAGGCATTGCGCGCATTGATATACGTCGCGGCATACCCCCGACAACCCAACATCCCGAGATAGGAAATCTGCCCCATGTCAGACACCGGCGTTCAAGCCCGCAGAAGTGCAGTTTACCTGTTGGATCAAATTCTGGGCGATGAACCGCGTCTGATGTCGGAATTGCTGGCGGGGGGGGTGTTGGACAAATTGCCCCCTGATGACCGCGCCCGTGCGCAGCGCCTTGCCACCGAAACCCTGCGGGGGCTGGAACGGGCGGATCGGTTGTTGCAAAAACACCTGAACAAATACCCGCCGCTGACCGTGCAAAACGTGCTGCGGGTCGGCACGGTGGAACTCTGTCAGGGCGGCGCGGCACATGGGGTGGTGAACGCGATGGTCAGCCTTGTCGGCCAACACAACAAGTTGAGCCACCTCAAGGGTTTGACCAACGCGGTGCTGCGCAAGATTGCCAAAGATGGCCCCGAGGCATGGGCCGCCCTGCGGTCCCCGCGCCTGCCCAAATGGCTGCGTGGTCCCTTGGTCGAGGCTTGGGGGGCTGATGCGATGGCGGCAATGGAAACCGCGCATTTTGCCGGTGCCCCGCTGGATCTGAGTGCAAAGGGCGATGCCGCGCGTTTGGCCGAGGCCGTGGGCGGAACCGTGCTGCCCACAGGATCGGTGCGGGTGTTGAACGCGGGTCAGGTATCGACAATGCCCGGCTTTGCCGAAGGCGATTGGTGGGTTCAGGACGCTGCTGCCGCGCTGCCGGTATTGGTGCTGCGCCCCCAAGCGGGCGAGACCGTGCTGGATCTTTGCGCCGCACCGGGGGGCAAGACCATGCAACTGGCGGCTGCGGGGGCCGATGTCACGGCAGTGGATTCATCAGTGCCACGGATGGTGCGGGTCAAGGAAAACCTTGCCCGTGTGGGATTGAGCGCCAAAACCATGACCAAAGACGCCCGCGCCGTGACCGGCGCATTTGACGCAATCCTGCTGGATGCGCCCTGTTCCGCCACCGGCACAATCCGCCGTCACCCTGATTTGCCAATGGCCAAGGATGGCGCGGAATTCGGCGATCTGATCGAGCTGCAATCAGAATTGATCGATCACGCTTGGACGTTGCTGAAACCCGGCGGGCGTTTGGTGTTTTGCACCTGTAGCCTGCTGCCCGATGAAGGCGAAGTGCAGGTGGACGAAGCATTGGAACGTCACGAGGATATGACGGCTGATCCTGCGGCGCTTGACCTTGCGGGGGTTGATCCGGCGTGGATCACCTCAGAGGGCGGTTTGCGGCTGCGCCCTGATTATTGGCCCGATCTGGGCGGCATGGACGGGTTTTACATCGCCTGCCTGCGCAAATCGGCCTGATCAACTGTCTGCCGCGGGCGGGTTGGAGATCGCCAGATAGGCCGCACGGGGGATGTGTACGATGCCTTTGAGGCCCAGCATGTCCTGATCTGCGGGGCTCAACTGTGCAATTGCATCTGCAACAGCGCCACATGTCGCGGCTGCATTGGCGCCGGGCGCGGCGATATAGGGCAGACCGGGGGTTGCGGGCGTGACAGCCAGAACCCGCAGGCGATCGGCGAAATCATCATATCGCTGGATCAACCGCCATGTCACCGCATCCAAGGCAGCAATATCGGCACGGGATTCGGCAACGGCGCGGGCAGAATTGCGGTGGCCGTGGCTTTGGCTGCGGTTTGAAAACCAGAACCCCAGCGGTTTGACCAGCGCATAGGGCGCGGCAAAACCTGATTGCGAAAACGTCTGGTTGTACGTGAACCGCGCATCGCGGTAGGCCGCGAGATCGGCGCGCGGATCATCTGCGCGCACCACCAGTACCGAATTGTAATAACCGGCCGGGCAATTCTCGACCCCGAAATCCGGCGTGCCGATCAGGCTTACTTTATCGTGCAACCAGGTACGGTAGGGCATCCCGCAGGTTTGGCTAAGCACCAGATCAGCGGCCTTCCAGACCTCGAATTCGTCTTTTGCATTGTCTAATGTTTCCGGCGCGGCGATCCCGCGTCCTGCAAGAGCGGCGCGGATCAAAGCCCAATAGCGGTCATGCGCGCCGGCGGTTTCAGGGCGCAGGTACATCATCAGGCTGGCAATCATGCGGTGTTCCTTGGTCTGTTGCTGGCCAATGTCTAGCCGCCCGCGCGCGTTCAAGACAGCCCAATTTTGATCAAACGGCCGATCATGACGGGTGGGGCGGTGAAAAGCGGTGACTCACAGCGCTGCGCGGTCTATGATCCCTGCAAACGCCGGCAGAGCGTCAAGGGCAGCGAGATATGTTCACTATGACCAGCTTGAAAGCGCGCAAGGCGCGGTTTCTCAATCGGTGGCACGCCCGCGCGGCGGCTCGTACCCCTGCGCAGGTCAAAGGTTTTGTGTCCTCCCCCGAACCACGCACCATCGGATCATTCGCCCGGGGGCGGCAGTTGATCGCGGGCAATTACCTTTTTGCAGGGACATTGATCAACGCGCCGGGGTATTCGATCTGGAATCTGGACACGCCGGATGCGAATTACACCGCTGAATTGCATGGGTTTTCATGGCTGGATGATCTGGCGGCGCTGGGCGATCCGGCGGCGCGGGCGGCGGGGCAAAACTGGCTGTGGGGCTGGATTGATCTCTATGGCAAAGGCCGCGGTCCGGGCTGGACGCCGGATCTGACCGGGCGGCGGTTGATCCGCTGGATCAACCATGCGCTGTTTGTGCTGCGCGGACAGGAAACCGACCAAAGCCGTGCCTTTTACCGGAGCCTTGAACAGCAAACCCAGTTTCTGTCACGGCGCTGGCGGGGTGCTGCGGCCGGGTTGCCGCGATTCGAGGCGCTGACAGGATTGATCTACGCGGGGCTGGCATTGGAAGGCCAGGAGGCGCTGGCTGATCCGGCGATCAAGGCCTTGGCGCGTGAATGTGCGCTGCAGATTGACGATCAGGGTGGATTGCCAACCCGCAACCCCGAAGAACTGCTGGCGGTGTTTACCCTGCTGACATGGGCGGGGGCGGCGTTGAATGATGTGGGGCGCGTTGCGCCGCCTGAACATCTTGCCGCGATTGAACGCATTGCCCCGACCCTGCGCAGCCTGCGCCACGCCGATGGCGGATTGGCGCGGTTTCATGGCGGCGGGCGCGGCATCGAGGGTTGGCTGGATCATGCATTGGCCGCAGCTCAGGTCAGAACCGTGCAATCCGAAGGTCTGGCAATGGGCTATGCCCGCCTGTCTGCGGGGCGGTCCAGCGTGGTGATTGATGCCGATACCCCGCCGGTTGGTGCCGCTTCGGTCAATGCCCATGCTTCGACGCTTGCGTTCGAATTAACATCGGGTCGGCGGCCCCTGGTGGTGAATTGTGGCTCGGGGGCGTCTTTCGGGCTGGAATGGCGGCGGGCGGGGCGGGCAACGCCGTCGCATTCCGCATTGTCGCTGGGCGGGTTTTCCAGTGCGCGACTGGATGCCCCGGACCGCCACAGCGGATTGGAAGAACTGATTGACGGACCGACCCATGTGCCGATCGAAATCAGTTCGGCCCCTGACGGGCTGCGGTTTCAGGGCGGGCACAACGGGTATGTCAAATCCCACGGGTTGACCCATGCCCGCACACTTGAACTGACGTTGGACGGGCGTGGCCTTGCGGGCGAAGATATGCTGCTGGCGATGGAAGACACCGACAAGCGGCGCTTTGACGCGGCGCTGGATGCAGGCCAGCTCAAGGGTCTGCGTTTCGACATCCGGTTTCATCTGCACCCTGATGTGGATGCCACGCTTGATCTGGGCGGCGCCGCGATTTCGATGGCGCTAAAGAGCGGGGAAATCTGGGTTTTCCGCCATGACGGCGCGCATAACCTGACGCTTGACCCGGGTGTCTATCTTGAGACAACCCGTCTCAAACCCCGCGCGGCCCAGCAGATTGTTCTCACCGGAATGGCATTTACCTATGCCACACGGGTCAGGTGGTCCTTGTCCAAGGCGCAGGAAACTGCGATTGGCGTGCGTGATTTGTCTATGGACGACCCCTATTCTGATGAAGACTGACCAAAGGACCCCTGCCATGCCCGATCTTGCCCCCGTCAAACGCGCCCTGCTTTCTGTTTCTGACAAGACCGGATTGGTCGCATTGGGGCAGGCCCTGGCCGCTCAGGGTGTTGAACTGCTCAGCACGGGAGGCACCGCCAAGGCGCTGCGCGAGGCGGGTCTTGCCGTGAAAGACGTGGCCGAGGTCACGGGGTTTCCGGAAATGATGGATGGCCGCGTGAAAACCCTGCATCCGGTGGTGCATGGCGGTTTGTTGGCACTGCGTGACAATGACGATCATGTTGCGTCGATGACCGCGCACAACATCGGCGCGATTGATCTGGTGGTGGTGAACCTTTACCCCTTTGAGGCAACCGTCGCCAAAGGCGCGGAATATGCCGAAGTCATCGAAAATATCGACATTGGCGGGCCTGCGATGATCCGGTCCGCTGCCAAGAACCACGGTTTTGTGAATGTCGTTGTTGATACAGAAGATTACACCGCCGTCATTGCAGAACTGCAGGCCAACAACGGCCAGACCACCTATGCCCTGCGTCAGCGTCTGGCCCAGACCGCTTATGCCCGCACGGCGGCCTATGACACGGCGGTCAGCACATGGATGGCTGCGCAGGTCGGGGAAACGCCACGCCGCCGCACCTTTGGCGGCACGTTGGCCCAGACCCTGCGCTATGGCGAAAACCCGCATCAAAACGCGGCGTTCTATACCGATGGATCCAACCGTCCCGGTGTTGCCACCGCAACGCAGCATCAGGGCAAGGAACTGTCTTACAACAACATCAATGACACGGACGCGGCCTTTGAACTGGTCAGTGAATTTGCCCCCGAAAACGGCCCTGCCTGCGCGATCATCAAACATGCCAACCCCTGTGGTGTGGCGACAGGCGGCACCATGCTCGAGGCCTATACCCGCGCCTTTGATTGTGACCGGACTTCTGCCTTTGGCGGGATTATCGCGCTGAACCAGACCCTTGACGGGGAAACCGCCGAGGCGATCAGTGGCATCTTTACCGAAGTTGTCATCGCGCCCGGTGCCGATGCCGATGCGGTTGCGGTGTTTGCCAAGAAAAAGAACCTGCGTCTGTTGACCACCAATGGTCTGGCCAGCGCCGATGTGGCGCAACTGGCCATGCGGCAGGTGTCTGGCGGGTTTCTTGTGCAGGACAAAGATGTCGGGCGGATCAGCCGCGACGATCTGCAAGTGATGACCAAACGCGCCCCCACCGAACAGGAACTCAGGGATCTGTTGTTTGCATGGACCGTGGCCAAACATGTCAAATCCAACGCAATTATCTATGTCAAAGACGGCGCAACCGTGGGCGTTGGCGCCGGTCAGATGAGCCGCGTTGACAGCACCCGCATCGCCGCCCGCAAAGCCCAAGACATGGCCGAAGCCATGGGCCTGCCCACGCCGCTGACCCAAGGATCGGTTGTGGCCTCTGATGCGTTCTTTCCCTTTGCCGACGGGTTGATTACCGCCGCCGAGGCAGGGGCAACCGCGCTGATCCAACCGGGCGGTTCGATGCGCGATGACGAGGTGATTGCAGCCGCAGACGCCGCCGGACTGGCGATGGTGTTCACCGGCATGCGCCATTTCCGGCACTAATCGAAGGGGCGGCAGATGCGTATCTTTTTCTGGGCCGGATTTGCCGCCTTTCTGATTGATCAGATCAGCAAATACATCGTCATTCACATGTTGGAATTGTCGCGCATCCGGTCCATCGATGTGCTGCCACCGCTGGTGAATTTCCGCTATGGCGAAAACCGCGGGATCAACTTTGGTTTTCTCGGGGATGCGCCGGATGCGGCGCGTTGGGTGTTGATCGCACTGGCCTTGGTGATTTGTTCGGGCGTGATGATCTGGCTCTACCGCAGCGCTGCGGGACGACTGGCGCTGCTCTGTGGCGGGCTTTTGGTCGGCGGGGCGCTGGCCAATGTGGTGGACCGTCTGATTTATGGCTATGTGCTGGACTTTCTGAACATGTCCTGTTGCGGCATCAACAACCCCTTTGTTTTCAATATCGCAGACGTGTTTATCTTTGGCGGTGCCATCGGTTTGATATTTTGCGCAGAGGATCCCAAAAAGCCCCGCAGCAGCGGATCGAAAAAACCTAAGTGACAATGCCTGCCAGCCTGCGATACTGAAAGACAGACCCAAAGGAGACGCCCCATGCGCCGTATCGCTTTTATCGCCCTGATCCCGCTGGCCCTTGCTGCCTGTGCCAATCAGGGATTGCGGGATTTGCGGTCCAATTCCGACGGGCCGGATGAATTCATGATTCAACCGGTAAAGCCGCTGGCGTCCCCTGACAATTACACCACGCTGCCTGCGCCGACACCGGGGCAGGCGAACCTCACAGACCGCTCGGCACTGAATGAAGGTGTCACCGCCTTTGGCGGACGGCCACAATCCGCCGATGCGGGCATCCCCGCAAGTGACGGTGCGCTGGTGCGCCATGCCAGCCGTTTGGGCGTTGCCAGCAACATCCGCGAAGATCTGGCGGCGACCGACGCAAAGTTCCGCAAACGCAAAGCCCGCTTGACGCAAATCCGTATTGTGCCTGTGGACCGCTATAATCAAGCCTACAGACGTCAGGCGCTTGATGCCCCAAAAGAAGCACAGCGCTGGCGCCGTGCAGGGGCGCGCACCCCGTCTGCACCGCCCGCCAACTGATCACGTCACCGCGTGAATCGCATGCACCCTCTTGATTGTCTGTCCTGACCGCGTACCTAAAGGCGCGACAGTATCAATCAAAGGACATCCCATGTTCAGAGTGCCGATCATGACGGCGATGGTGGCATTGTTTCTGCCCGCCAGCGCGGCAATTGCCCGCGCAAACGAGGCCGTAACCTATTTCACCTTAGACAACGGCATGGATGTGGTGGTGGTCGAAGACCACCGCGCCCCCGTGGTGCAGCAGATGGTCTGGTATCGTGCCGGATCGGCGGATGAACCCAAAGGCGAATCCGGTGTGGCGCATTTTCTGGAACATTTGTTGTTCAAGGCCACGGACAAGCTGAAGGCGGGCGAATTTTCTGCCACGGTGGCGGCCAATGGCGGGCGTGACAACGCCTTTACCAGCTATGATTACACCGCTTATTATCAACGGGTTGCGGCGGATCGTCTTGAATTGATGATGCAGATGGAAAGCGACCGGATGAAAAACATCCAGCTGACACCGGAAAACATCCGCACCGAACGTGACGTGATTCTGGAAGAGCGCAACCAACGCACCGAAAACAATCCGTCGGCGCTGTTCAACGAACAGATGAGCGCCGCCCAATATCTGAACCACCGCTACGGCCTGCCGGTGATCGGCTGGAAACACGAGATGCAGGAACTGGAACTTGAGGACGCCTTGTCGTTCTACCAGACCTATTATTCCCCCAATAACGCCATTCTGGTGGTGTCGGGCGATGTGGACCCCGAGGCTGTGCATAAACTGGCCGACACCTATTTTGGCGTGATCCCCGCCAATCCTGACCTGCCCGAACGCCTGCGCGCCGAAGAACCGCCCCAAACCGCAGAGCGGCGGTTGATCATGCGGGATGCCCGTGTGGCGCAACCCTATCTCAGCCGGTCCTATCTGGCACCGGAACGGGATCCCGGGGATCAGGAAAAAGCCGCAGCCTTGACGCTTCTTGCGGAAATTCTGGGCGGCGGGACAACGTCGTTTCTGACCGAAAAGTTGCAGTTCGACACGCAGGTGGCGACCTATACCACCGCTTATTATCGCGGCAGTTCGATTGACGACACGACGTTCAATTTTGTCGTGGTCCCCGCCGAGGGTGTCACCCTGCAACAGGGCGAAGATGCACTGGACGCGGCACTGGCGGATTTCATGAAAACAGGTGTGGACGAAGCACAGCTGGACCGTATCAAACTGCAAATCCGCGCTGCACAGATATACGCCCGTGATGATGCCGACAGCGTTGCCAACCGATATGGCCAAGCACTGGCGATGGGGTTTTCGGTGCAAGACGTGCAAAGTTGGCCGGATGTGCTTGAGGCTGTGACAAGTGAAGACATCATGCAGGCCGCCGCCGAGGTGCTGGACAAGCGCGCCTCTGTCACCGGATGGCTGATGAAAGAGGAGCCCGCGCAATGAAACTGATTTATGCTTTGATCCTCAGCGTCTTTGCTGCCCTGCCGGCGCGGGCCGACGTCGATATTCAATCTGTCACCAGCCCCGGCGGGTTGACGGCATGGCTGGTTGAGGAACCTTCCATCCCCTTTGTGGCGCTGGAAATCCGGTTTCGTGGCGGCGCATCCCTGGATGAACCGGGCAAGCGCGGCGCGGTAAACCTGATGACGGCCTTGCTGGAAGAAGGCGCTGGCGACATGGATTCGCGTGACTTTAGCCGCGCCACCGAAGCTTTGGCCAGCAGTTTTAGTTTTGATGCCTCTAATGATGCAGTGTCGGTCTCGGCGCGGTTTCTGACCGAAAACCGCGATGCATCGGTGGCGCTGCTGCGGGCGGCGTTGTTGGAACCGCGATTTGATGCCGAAGCAATTGAACGGGTGCGCGGGCAGGTGTTGTCGATCATCCAGTCCAATCAAAAAGACCCCAATGATATTGCCAGCGAAACCTTTAACAACATGGCCTATGGCGATCATCCTTATGGATCATCTCTGAATGGCACCTTGGAATCGGTGGCGGCGCTGAGCCGCGACGATCTGATCGCCGCGCATCGTGATGTTTTGGCCCGTGACCGGATTTATATTGGTGCCGTGGGCGATATCACCCCTGACGAACTGGGGGTGTTGGTGGATGAACTGTTGGGGGATCTGCCGGAAACCGGCGCAGCGATGCCGCCGCGCGCTGCGGTGAATATCCCCGCTGGCGTGACGGTTGTGGATTTTGCCACGCCGCAATCTGTGGCGGTTTTTGGCCAAAAGGGCATGAAACAGGAAGACCCTGATTTCTTTGCCGCGACGATCCTTAATCAGGTCTTGGGCGGTGGATCCTTTGAAAGCCGCCTGATGAACGAAGTGCGCGAAAAGCGTGGCCTGACCTATGGTGTCTACTCCTATCTGGTGCCGCGTGATCTGGCCGAGGTCTATATGGGCAATGTCAGTTCGGCCAATGACCGGATTGCGCAGGCGATTGAGGTAATCCGTGCAGAATGGGCCAAAGCGGCAACCGAAGGCGTCACTGAACAGGAATTGCAGGACGCCAAGACCTATATCACCGGGGCCTATCCGCTGCGCTTTGACGGCAACGGGCCGATTGCCAATATTCTTGTCGGGATGCAGATGTTGGGCCTGCCGATTGATTACATTGCCACGCGCAATGACAAGGTCGAGGCGGTGACGCTGGCGGATGTAAAGCGGGTTGCGGCGGAATTGCTTGATCCCGAGGGGCTGCATTTTGTGGTGGTGGGACAGCCCGAGGGGCTGGAAACCACAACCGAGTGATGCGCGGTTGAAACGAGGCGCTTGCGCGCTGCATGATTTTGGTTCTGGCCTTCGGGCCAGAACATTTTTTGAGGTTATTTGGCCAAATGAAATCAGGGGCTATTCGCCGTAAGGCACCCAGATGTTTTTGATCTCGGTTGCGGCTTGAAGGAAGGCATGGCCTTCGCCCTCGGTGCCCAGCCAATCGCGCGCCAAGCCATTGTTGACCCAGGTGCGTTTGAGGTTCTGAGCCGAGGCTTTTTCTACCACGCCGCTGAGCGCCACCGCGCCAAAGCACCAGAGGGCATCCACATCCATGTGGCGCGCCATTGGTTCGGCCAGATCCGACTGCGGGCCGGTCAGGATGTTGACCACCCCCGCAGGCACATCCGAAGTTTCCAGCACCTGCATGAAATCTGTTGCCGCCAGCGGGAAAGGTTCGCAAGCCGAGAGGATCACCCGGTTGCCCATCGCAAGTGCCGGGGCCATACAGGAAACCAGACCCAGAAGCGGCGCTTCGCCGGGGCAGAGCGCGCCAATCACCCCAACGGGTTCTTTCATCGCCAGCGCGACGCCACGGATCGGCACCCCATGCACCTGACCGTCGTATTTGTCGGCCCAAGCGGCATAGGTGAACAGGCGTTTGATGCTGGCGTCGACTTCTTTTGCACCGCTTTTGCCGCCTTGCAGCGCATCAAGGCGATGGGCAAATTCTTCGGCGCGGGCGGTCAGGTTTTCTGCGATGTAATACAGGATTTGCGCCCGCAGATGGCCGGTAGTCCTGGACCAGCCTTTGGCGGCTTGTGCGGCCTCGACGGCATTGCGAACGTCTTTGCGGTTGGCAAGGGATGCATGGCCCAGAAGCGCCCCTGATTTACCCCAGACCGGCGCGGAATAGCCACCATCGGGGCGGGTCTGTTTGCCCCCGATATACAGTTTTGCAGTGCGGTCAATCGGATCGGCGGGGGCACCTTCGCCGCTGAAGGCCTCGATGGGTTTCAGCGGTTTGGCATGGGTTTTGGGTTTGGTATAGGCGGTCAGCCCTTCCCAGCCCCCCTCGCGGCCAAAGCCGCTTTCGCGCACACCGCCAAATCCGGCCGCAGCATCCATCAGATTTGTGCCGTTGATCCAGACAATGCCCGCGACCAGTTTCGGGGCGATATCCAGCGCCAGATTGATGTTTTCCGACCAGACCGTCGCGGCCAGACCATAGCGGGTATTATTGGCCAGCTGCACTGCTTCGGCGGGGGTGCGAAAGGTCGTTGAAACCAGCACGGGGCCAAAGATTTCTTCTTGCATCAGGGTGTCAGCGGGGTTCAATCCGGTGATCAGGGTCGGCGGATAGAAACATCCCGTGTCGGGCATCACCGTATCCGCAACAAAGCGTTCACCAGCGGTATTCGCCGTGACCATATCGCTGATGGTTTTCAACTGTACTGGATCGACCAGCGCCCCGACATCAATGCTTTTGTCCAGCGGATCACCGACCCGCAGCTTGCCCATTCGCGCGCGCAGTTTTGTATAGAAACGATCGGCAATCGGTTCATGCACCAACAGCCGTGATCCGGCACAGCAGACTTGCCCCTGATTGAACCAGATCGCATCAACCAGCCCTTCTACGGCGCTGTCGAGGTCGGCATCATCAAAGACGATATAGGGGGATTTTCCGCCCAGTTCCAAGGTCAGCGCCTTGCCGCTGCCTGCGGTGGCCTCGCGGATGCGGCGGCCCACAGCGGTGGAGCCCGTAAAGGCAATTTTATCAACATCGGCCTGCACGATCATTTCACCCACAGCACCGTCGCCGGTCACGATGTTGACCACGCCTTTGGGCAGGCCCGCCTGACGGCAGATATCGGCGAACAGCAAAGCGGTCAGTGAGGTATATTCAGCAGGTTTCAGCACCACAGTATTGCCCATCGCCAAAGCGGGGGCGATTTTCCATGCCAGCATCAGCAACGGAAAATTCCACGGGATGATCTGGCCGCAAACGCCCAAGGCTTCGGCATCGGGCAGTTCGCTGTCCATCAGCTGGGCCATGCCCGCGTGATAATAGAAGTGCCGCTGCGCCAATGGCACGTCGATGTCGCGGGCCTCGCGGATCGGTTTGCCGTTGTCCATGGTTTCAAGCACCGCAAACAGGCGGCTGTGTTTCTGCAACAACCGCGCCAGCGCATAAAGATAGCGCGCCCGTTGATGCCCGCCCAGGGCTGCCCATTTCGGCTGCGCCTTGCGGGCCGCTTTGACGGCGGCGTCCACGTCAGCCTGTGTGGCTTGGGACAGGGTAGCCAATACTTCGCCAGTGGCGGGGTTCTTGCTGTCAAAGCCCTTGCCGGCTTTGGTAAAGGCCCCGTCGATGAATTGACCAAACCGGCCCCCCTGATCCACCAGCCACGCCAATGCATCAGCGGCGGCTTCGGGGGCGGACCCGTATTCCATGGTCTCGAAGATGTCAGAGACGCTCATGTTTCACCCTTTTCAAATTCCTGATCCTGCCTGCACCTGCCTAGCTGGTGGCGTGGCGGTATCCGGCGGAATAGCTTCCTGTTACGTGATGTTCCAACTGCCGTTCGATATCATTGAGCAGCGACGAGGCGCCAAAGCGGAACAGATCGGGCTGCAACCAACGATCCCCCAGTTCCTCTTTGATCAGCGCCAGATAGGTGATTGCATCCTTGGCTTTGGAGATCCCGCCAGCGGGTTTATAGCCAACGCGGATGCCGGTGCGGTCATAATAATCGCGGATGGCGCGGATCATCACCAGAGTGACAGGCAGTGTCGCATTGACGCTTTCTTTGCCGGTCGAGGTTTTGATGAAATCGGCGCCTGCCATCATGCAGATCAGGCTGGCGCGGGCGACATTGCGCAGGCTGCCCAATTCACCGGTGGCCAAGATCGCTTTGACATGGGCCTCGCCACAGGCGGCGCGGAAGGCTTTCATTTCGTCATAAAGCGCCTGCCAATTGCCAGACAGCACGTGACGGCGCGAGATCACAATGTCGATTTCGCTGGCCCCTGCGGCGACGCTCATTTCGATCTCGCGGATGCGCAGTTCAAGCGGCGACAGGCCCGCGGGAAAACCTGTGGACACCGCGGCAATCGGAATATTGGTGCCGGCAAGGGCGGCTTTGGCGGCCGGGATCATCTCGTGATAAACACAGACCGCGCCTGTGGTGATCGCGGTCATCCCAAGCGCATCAAGCAAGGCCGGGGCCACCGGTTGGCGGGCCTTGGCACAAAGCCGCGCAACCCGGCGGTCCGTATCATCGCCGGACAGCGTGGTCAGATCAATACAGGTGATCGCCCGCAACAGCCAAGCGGCCTGATGGGCCTTTTTCACGGATCGGCGCGCGGGCAGGGATGCGGCGCGCCGTTCCACCGCCGAGGTATTGACCTGCACAGCGCGCACCCAATCCATATCCAGCGGCATACCGGGATTGCGCGGTTCGGTGACCTGCGGCAGATGCGCATTAGTGAGCGTTGCGGCAGTGGTTTTTGCGTCGGTAAGCTGGGCGGCCATGGGGCATCTCCGGTTCGGACAGATTGCCAAATTGCCACGGCGGCACGGGGATTGGCAAGGTGCTTGCCGCGCGGTCAAACAAAGATCGCTTTTGGCCGATCTGGCGGGGCTTCACCGGCGAAACTTTGCTGTTTTGCGTTGAAATGGCTGGAATACCGGCGGAATCCGCCCTGTTCCCAGAATGATATTGAGAATTATTCGCAACAAGCTTGACTTAGTTGAGAATCAATCGCATCTATAGCGTCATGAAAACATCTTTGACGGGATCTCTCTCTTTTACGCGCCGCACAGCGCTTTTGGGCGGCTTGGCGGTTTTGGGCTCTGCCGGTTTGGCACAGGCCGCTGAGGTGATGGAAATTGTTGCCACGACAGGCATGATTGCCGATGCCGCACGGCGGGTTGGCGGAGATCTGGTGCATGTGCAGGGCTTGATGGGGGCGGGGGTTGATCCGCATGGTTATCGCCAGACCCGCAGTGACATTGTCGCGATGACCCGTTCTGATCTGGTGCTGTGGCATGGGCTGTATCTTGAGGCCCAGATGGAACAATTCTTTGGTGAACTGGCCCAGAAACGCAATGTTGTTGCCGTGGCCGAAGCCCTGCCCAAAGATACCCTGTTGCACCATGCCGAATATGAAAACCGCTATGACCCCCATGTCTGGATGGACCCTGCCATGTGGACCGGTGTGGTGGCTGAAATTGCCCGCGCCCTCAGCGCGGCACGGCCCGAACATGCCGCGACCTTTGCCGCCAATGCCGAAACCTATCAACAGGAATTGCGGGCTTTGGTGGGCTATGCGGGGGAGGTGCTGCACCGGGTGCCCCAAGACCAGCGGGTGCTGGTCACTGCCCATGATGCCTTTAGCTATTTTGGCCGTGCCTATGATTTTGAAGTGATTGGCATTCAAGGCATTTCCACCGCCAGCGAGGCCGGTCTGAACCGGATCAGCGGCTTGGTTGATGTGCTGGTACAGCGCAAGATCGGCGCGGTGTTTGTCGAAACCTCGGTGTCGGACCGCAACATGCGTGCCCTGATCGAAGGGGCGGCGGCACAGGGTCACGAGGTGCGCATCGGCGGGTCGCTTTACAGTGACGCGATGGGTGTCGAGGGCAGCTATGAAGGCACCTATCTGGGCATGCTGGACCACAATGTAACTACCATCGCCCGCGCCCTTGGTGCGGAAGTCGATGCCGGCGGTATGTCGGGGAAATTGATGCAAGGAAGCTGATTTATGACGCTTGATCTGGTAACAAACAGCGCTTTCAAGGCCGACGAAACCGCGCGGGCCGACAGCCCGCTGGCGATCCGTGGGCTGACGGTTTCATATGGTCAGAAACCGGCGGTGTTTTCTGTGGATATGACGGTTGAACCGGGCAAGATGACCGCGATCATCGGCCCCAACGGTGCGGGTAAATCAACCATGTTGAAAGCCGCGCTTGGGATTATCAAGCCGCTGGCGGGCACCACCACCGTTTTTGGCAAACCCGTCTCGGTTCAGCGCAATCGTATTGCCTATGTGCCGCAACGCGCCTCTGTGGATTGGGATTTCCCGACACGGGTGATTGATGTGGTGCTGATGGGGCTTTATCCGCAACTGGGCCTGCTGGGCCGGGTGCGCCCCGCGCACCGCGCCAAGGCCGAGGATTGCCTTGCCCGTGTCGGCATGCAGGATTTTGCCACCCGCCAGATTGGCCAGCTTTCCGGGGGCCAGCAACAACGCGTTTTCCTTGCCCGTGCCTTGGCGCAGGATGCGGAATTATATCTGCTGGATGAACCTTTTGCAGGGGTCGATGCGGCCACCGAAAAGGCGATCATTGCAGTGCTGAAATCCCTGCGCGATGCGGGCAAGACCGTGGTGGCGGTGCATCACGATCTCAGCACCGTAGCCGAATATTTTGACAATGTGTTCCTGATCAACACCCGCCGGATTGCCGAGGGCAGTGTGGTGAACACCTTTGTGTCGCGGCATCTGCAAGACGCCTATGGCGGGCGGTTGGCGGGTGCGCAGATGGACGCGCTGAGCCTGTCATGATCCGTGACGCGCTGTTGTTGCAACTGGGTTATAACGCCACGCTTGTGACGCTTGGCGCGGCCCTGTTGGGCATGGCTGCCGGGGTGGGGGGTACTTTTCTGTTTTTACGCAAGCGGGCGCTGGTCAGTGACGCGATCAGCCATTCCACCCTGCCCGGTGTGGCGCTGGCGTTTATGGTCATGGTCGCCTTTGGCGGCGACGGGCGAAATTTGATTGGTCTGCTGGGCGGTGCGGCGCTGTCTGCGGCAGCGGGTCTGTTGCTGGTGTCCTGGCTCAGCGCGCACACCCGACTGGCCGAAGACGCGGCAATCGGATCGGTGCTGTCGGTATTTTTCGGCTTTGGTATCGTGCTTTTGACCGTGATCCAAACCATGAGCGCAGGCCGTCAGGCGGGCCTAGAAGGCTTCCTGCTGGGGTCCACCGCGGGCATGTTGCGCAGCGATGCATTGGTGATTGCGGTTTCCGCCGCCGTGACCTTGGTGCTGGTGCTGGTGATGCGTCGCCCTCTGACCTTGGCGGCCTTTGATCCTGAATACGGCACCTCACTGGGACAGAACATCCCGCGCACAGATTTGGCGATGATGGGTCTGGTGCTGGCGGTGACGGTTGTCGGGCTCAAGATTGTCGGGTTGATCCTGATTGTGGCCTTGCTGATCATTCCGCCCGTGACCGCACGTTTCTGGACCGAACGCACCGATCATGTGGTGCTGATTTCCGGTCTGTTGGGGGGGGTGTCGGCCTATGTCGGTGCGGCGCTGTCGGCGGCCTTGCCTGCCATGCCCACGGGGCCGATTATTGTGTTGATGGGATTTGCGTTGTTTTTGATGTCGTTGCTGCTGGCCCCTGAACGCGGTGTCTTTGCGGCGCTGCTGCGTCACCGCAAATATCAACGCCAGGTGCATCTGCGGCAGGGGTTGCTGGCGCTGGCGCATGGCCAACCGATCTATGAACGTCTGACCCTGCGCTTGCTGCAGAAACGCGGCTGGGCCTTGCCCGATGGCGTGGCAACCGCAGATGGCAAAGGCCGCGCCGCCAAGGCGATGCGTGATGAAAACCGCTGGCAGATGATCCGCCGTGACCCGGCCTTCGAGGTCGCGGCCTCGCGCTATGACGGGCTGACCGCGATCGAAAGCATCCTGACACCGGATCAGATTGTCGAAGTGGACCGCCGCATCGGCCGCGCCGGACCGGTGCCCGCATGAGCGGCGCTGAATTTGTCCCCTTGTCACTGGTGCCGATGCTGACAGGTATCTTTGTCGCCATTGCCTGTGCCTTGCCGGGGAATTTTCTGGTGCTGCGGCGGCAGGCGTTGATTGGCGATGCGATCAGCCATGTGGTGCTGCCCGGCATTGTCGTGGCATTTCTGCTGACCGGTGTGGTCAGCACATGGCCGATGCTGTTGGGCGCGGCAGGGGCGGCGGTGGTGGCGGTGGTGGCCATTGAGCTGGTGCGCCGACTGGGCCGGATTGAGGCAGGCGCGGCAATGGGGGTGATCTTTACCTCGATGTTTGCGGGCGGTGTTTTGCTCTTGGAGCAATCGGATACCTCTTCGGTGCATCTGGATGTGGAACATGCGCTGTATGGCAATCTGGAAAGCCTGATCTGGCTGGATGCAACGGGGTGGTCTTCCTTGATTGATCCGGCTGCCCTGGCGGGAGTGCCGGTTGAACTGCCGCGCATGGCGCTGACATTGCTGGTTGTGGCGCTGTTTATCGCGGTGTTCTGGCGGCCCTTGAAGATCAGCACATTTGACGAAGGATTTGCCCGAACAATCGGCATGCGCACAGGCCCTCTGGGGTTGGCGCTGGTGATCATGGCGGCGATTGCAGCGGTGGCGGCCTTTGACGCGGTGGGCAGCATCATTGTGATTGCCATGTTCATCTGTCCGCCCGCAGCGGCGCGGTTGATGACCAACCGTCTTGAACATCAGGTGGCGTGGTCTGTGGGATTTGCGACCCTGGCGGCGATACTGGGCTATGTGATTGCCGGATACGGGCCGCTGTGGATCGGATTGCAGGATTCAGTGTCGGCAGCGGGGATGATTGCCACAATGTCGGGGATGATCCTTGGGGTGACAGCCCTGTTCGGGCCACACCGTTTGCGTGGAGCTGCGACAGGCGCCCGTTAACCGCCTGCGAATCGCCCCGACAATCAGCCGATTCGCAAGTTTTTTCCCAAGTGATTCGTTTTTGCTTTGACCTGCGAATCATCCCTTGCGTATATGTAGCCCCACACCACAGCTTCAAAGACCCGCCATTGGCGTATTTTCTGTGGTGCAACGTCTGGGGGACGTGAAACATGGTGCATTCGGCCGGTCCGGTCCAACATCTGGCGTGCTTTCGGGCGCATGACGCCGCGATGTCAGTGATTTTGTTTTCCCCAGCTCCGGGCTTGGATGCCCGTGGCACCCTATCCAGCAGCTTCAGATGGGCCCGCGTCCGATAACGTCACAACAAGAACAAGCGCAGATGCTAACGCCTTTCTGGCAACGGGCCGTCCTGATTGGGCGGCCCGTTGGCGTTTGCGGGGATTTACCGGTGAATGAAAATAGCTGGGGATAACCGCCGATACTGCGCAGATGCAGGTTTAAGAATCGGCAGATGCCATGCTAGGTTTTGCGTTATGGCGCATTCCCACCCCAATATAAGCGAAAACCCACCGGTCATCCGGCAATTGGATGAAACCGCGATCAACCGTATTGCAGCGGGTGAAGTGGTTGAACGACCTGCCTCTGCGGTCAAGGAATTGGTGGAAAACGCCATTGACGCAGGGGCGCGGCGCATCACCGTTGAATATAGCGACGGCGGCAAGACCCTGATCCGCGTGACCGATGATGGCTGCGGCATTGCGCCCGATGAGCTGGCGCTGGCATTGTCACGTCATGCGACCTCGAAAATCGACGGGTCTGACCTGTTGAACATCCATAGCTTCGGATTTCGTGGTGAGGCCTTGCCGTCCCTGGGCGCTGTCGGGCGTTTGACCATCACCAGCCGGATGGCGGGGCATGAAGGTGCCGAAATCACCGTGAATGGCGGCAAGATGGGCGCGGTGAAACCTGCGGCCCTGAATGGCGGCACCGTTGTCAGCCTGCGTGATCTGTTTTTTGCCACGCCTGCGCGGCTCAAGTTCATGCGCACCGATCGCGCCGAAGCGCAGGCGATTGGCGATGTGATCAAGCGGCTGGCGATGGCCGAACCCTTTGTACAATTTGTGCTGCGCGATGTATCGGGCGACGGCGCAGGCCGCGAAGTGTTTCGTGCCGGTGCCGAACAGGGCGATCTGTTTGAGGCGCTGCAGGGGCGTTTGGCAGGGGTGTTGGGCCGTGAATTCGCCGATAATTCCCTGCGCATCGACGCAGAGCGCGAAGGCCTGCATCTGACCGGATTTGCCGCACTGCCCACCTATTCACGCGGGTCTGCGGTGGCGCAATATCTGTTTGTGAACGGGCGTCCGGTGCGGGACAAATTGCTCACAGGGGCACTGCGCGGGGCCTATTTCGATTTCCTCAGCCGGGATCGGCACCCGGCGGCGGCGTTGTTTCTGGAATGCGCCCCGACATTGGTGGATGTGAACGTACATCCCGCCAAATCCGAGGTGCGGTTTCGCGATCCGGGGCTGGCGCGGGGGTTGATTGTATCTGCGCTGCGTCATGCGCTGGCCAATGCGGGGCATCGCGCCTCAACCACGGTGGCGGGGGCAACATTGGGGGCAATGCGCCCCGAACCCGCAGGCGGACGGGTCTATCAGATGGACCGCCCTTCTGGCGGGGCGCGCATGGCGGCCTATGACGCCCAGGCGCCGGGATTTGCCGAAACGGCGGGCATGTGGGGCAGGGTTGAAACCCCTGCGCTGGATACGGTCGAAACCGAACAACCACCGCAGCATTATCCGCTGGGTACGGCACGCGGGCAGGTACATGAAAATTACATCATCGCCCAGACCGAAACCGGCATGGTGATTGTCGATCAACATGCAGCGCATGAACGGCTGGTCTATGAAAAGCTGAAACGCCAGATGGCGCAAAATGGTGTGGCCGCACAGGCCTTGTTGATCCCCGAGATTGTCGAATTATCGGCAGGGGATTGTGCGCGCCTGTTGGAATTGTCGGGCGATTTGCAAAAGCTGGGGTTGGGGATTGAGGCCTTTGGCGGCAGCGCGGTTGCGGTGCGCGAAACCCCCGCGATCCTTGGCACGGTGAACGCGCGCGCGATGATCCTTGATATTCTCGATGAACTGGCGGACCAGAACGACAGCAATCTGCTTCAGGCGCGGATCGAAGCAATCCTGAGCCGCATTGCCTGTCACGGCTCCATCCGGTCTGGTCGCTGGATGCGCGGTGAGGAAATGAACGCGCTGCTGCGTGAAATGGAAGCCACACCGCATTCGGGGCAATGCAACCACGGGCGGCCCACCTATGTTGAACTTAAACTGGCCGATATTGAGCGGCTGTTCGGGCGCACATGATTGAAATAGCAGGGCAAACCTATGTCTGGGGTGATCCCGCTGTGATGCTGGGCCTGATCGGCGTTGCGGTGATCCTGTTGATCTTGATCCTGTTGGTGATGGCGGTGCGCGCGGCGGGGCGATCTGCCCAGATGGCGCTGCCCCTGTCGCGGCATTTGCAAACCCTTGGCGGGCATGTGCAGCAATTGGGCGCGGGGCAGGAACAATTGCGCGGCGGCTTGCAAATGGTGTCGGACACCCAAGCCAATGCACAGGCGCAAATGATCCAAAGCATGGAAGCACGGCTGGCCACGGTGCAACAACAGATGCAGGACCGTCTGGCAGACAATGCCGCAAAATCCGCCCGTGCGATGGCAGAAATGCAGGAACGCATGGCCCAAAGCCTGCATGGGTCGTCCAAACAGACCACCACCAGCCTGACCCAATTGCAGGAACGTCTGGCGGCAATCGACAAGGCACAGGACAATATCACCAAACTGAGCGGCGATGTGTTGAGCCTGCAAGATATTCTGAGCAACAAACAGACGCGCGGTGCCTTTGGCGAAATCCAGCTGCATGACATCGTGTCAAAGGCCCTGCCGTCGGACAGTTACAGCCTGCAAGCGACGCTTTCCAATGGCAAACGTGCAGATTGCCTGATCCATCTGCCCAATCCTCCCGGACCGATTGTGATCGACAGCAAATTCCCGCTTGAGGCCTATGAGGCGCTGCGCAATGCCAAGACGGATTATGATCTGAAAGACGCCGTGGCGAAGATGAAAACCTCGGTCAAAGCCCACATCAGGGCGATTTCAGAGAAATACATCCTTGAGGGGGAAACCGCAGACGGGGCGTTGATGTTTTTGCCCTCCGAAGCGGTCTATGCCGAATTACACGCCAATTTTCCTGAATTGATCCGCGAAGGTTTTGCCGCGCGGGTCTGGATCGTATCCCCGACCACCTGCATGGCGACGCTCAACACCATGCGGGCGATTTTGAAAGATGCACGCATGCGTGAACAGGCCGGTGCAATCCGCAAGGAACTGGGCGCCCTGCACGGCGATGTGGAGCGGCTGGTGACCCGTGTTGGCAATCTGGACCGGCATTTCGGGCAGGCCCGCAAGGACGTCGAGGACATCATGATCAGCAGCGAAAAAGCCGCCAAACGTGCGGGCCGGTTGCACAATTTTGATTTTGAGGATCTGGCCAAGGACAGCAGCGAACACACTGTTTTGCCGCTGACCAAGCCCCAGATTTGACTGGCCTTTTACAGCGCCTTGAGGTGCTCTTGAAAAACCGCCTCGGCCCGCGCCCAAACACCGGTGTGATCATCGCCAAGCTGATGCAGCGTTGCCAGCAATTGCCCCGCATAATCCTGCGCACTTTCCAGTGGTAACATGGAGGGCAAATTGTCGATGGCGGTGACATCCAGCGGCGGATCATCATGTACGCGCCGGGCGGGAACAGCCCAGGTTGTGGTCTTGTCATAGACCTGCACAGGGTTGAAATCGCTGTCGGGATCACAGGCAATATCGCCAATCACCCGCAGCTTGCGCGCGGCATGTGGCGCGTCAGGGCGTACAAAGGCAGGGGTGTTCGGCCCTGCAAGGATGCAGTTGAAAAACAACGTATGATCCAGGATTTCAGGGAACGGCCCCCCATGAATGGTTTCGGCCATGTCCCATCCGGTGACGGGAATATCCATGGCTTTGCACAGGTCTGCTGCACCGGTGCCGACGCGGCCCAAGGCCCCGATGATCAATGCCGTTGGCGCGGACTCTCTGAACGGTGCGATTTCGGCGGCAAGCGCGGCTTTCAAGGCATCGGCATTGGCATAGGGGGTGACCGGCCCCGCAATATCGCCCCGCTGTTGCGCGGCCCAGCATTTCAGCGCCACGGCGGCCCCCGCAAAACCGGCCCAATAGCCAAAAGCGGCCACACGGCGGCCTGTGGCATCGGTAAGATATTCCAGATCAAGCAAAGTGCCGCCCCCCGCGCGGAACCGTTCCAACAAGGTACGTCCGGCGGATTGGCCTTTGAAGGCATGACCAAACATGATGTGGCGATGTGGCAGCGGCGTGCCGTCTTCGGGCAGTTCCTTCAGGCCAAAGATGATCGCGTCCCTGGGGGCCTCCGGCCAGCTGTGGGCAGGGGCAAGGGTACAGCCCACCTGCGCATATTCCTGTGTCGCAATCACGCGGCTGTCAGAGGTTTCAACAGTGACCCGAAAACCAGCGGTCAATAGATCGGCGGCGCCTTTTGGTGTCAGCCCGACACGGGTTTCATTGTCGCGCTGTTCGGCACGGACCCAAAGATGCGGCATGGTCATAACATTTCCTTTGCGCGGACGGCCTTGACGCTGGCGCGGGTTTCCATGCGGTTCAGAAAGGCGTCAATCTGGGGCAGGTCGCTGCGCGATACCTTGTCCCCTTCCAGCCAGTTGCAGACCACGAAAAGATAAAGATCGGCAAGGCTGAGGCTGTCGCCGGTTACATAATCGCCGCGCAGGCAACCGGTTTGGATATAATCGGCACAGGCGCGCATGGTCTGCGGCACCTTGGCACGCATGTCATCAAAGCTGGATTGTGCATCGGCCCATCGGCTGCCCCGCATTTTATGGGCATGGGCGATGTGCATGGTCGAGGCCAGGTAATACATCACAGAACGCATATGCGCGGCTGTTTCAGGGTCTTGCGGGATCAGCCCTGCTTGTGGGGCAAGGGCGGCGATATAATCCAGCAGCGCCCCGGTTTCGGTCAGGATTGTCCCGTTTTCAAGCACCAGCGCCGGCACGCGGCCTTTGGGGTTGATCGCCAGATAATCCGGTTTGGTCTGTTCGGCACTGGCAAAATCCACCTTGATCGCCTGATAGGGCAGCCCCGCCTCTTGGAGGCCAAGCGCCACGGCAATCGAAATTGTGCCAGTCGCATAATAGAGTTTCAGCATAGGTGCGCCTTTCAGATGTGGGTTTGGGCCAAGCGTCGCTCTGGGGTATCCAGATGCGGAACCGCATTGAACAGGACCGGCGACCAATGGCCGCCAATGGGAAACAGACGGTGCATCGACGTATGCATGATCGCCAATGCCATCCGTGCTTGGGCTGGTACATCCAACCCCATCGCCTGCGCCATGACCATGGATATCAACCCGCCGGAGGTGACAACCAAGGCCGGGCCGTCCCCTGCCGCAATGTCCTGCAGCGCGCTTTCGATGCGGTCATGGAAATGCTGCCAGGTCTCGGGCGCGCCTTCAATCCTGCCTGATTTCCAATATTCAAACACTCTTGGCAGATGCGCGGTAAAAGCGCCCTGTTCGGTGGGCATTGGCATATCATGCTGGTCGGTCAGCAGATTGGCGAGGGTGAAATATTCCAATTCGTTCAGCCGCGGATCGCGCACGGCGGGCAGGCCGGTTGCCATGCCATCGGCGGTTTCACGGTGCCGCACCAAGGTGCCGGTATAGAGCCGCGTATGATGCGTGCCGGTATCGCGCAGATGATCGCCCAGCCATGCCGCCTGTTCATGGCCCAGAGGGCTAAGTTTGTCATAGTTGATTTCGTCCTGCGCGGCGGAATTTGCCTGACCGTGACGGATAAGCGTAATATGAGACATGGCTGATTTTCCTTCTTGTCCTGTTGATAGGGCAGGTCGGGGCCAGTGGAAAGGTATGCAGCGCATGCGACGCCTATCGGAAACATGGTTTGGCGCAAATCTGGGGCAGGGCGTCGGGAATGGGCCTCCCGCGAAAACCGACAAATGGCTATAGATGTTACAACAGACTTCGGGAGAGTAGAATGTCGGACAAGATCACCTTCACGCTGGATGGCGAAACGGTAGAAGCCGAGGCGGGCTTGACGATTTGGGAAGTGGCCAACGGGCGCGGGCTGAAAATCCCGCATCTGTGCCATAAGCCGGCCCCCGGATACCGCCCCGACGGCAACTGCCGCGCCTGTATGGTCGAGATCGAAGGCGAACGCACGTTGGCGGCCTCCTGTATTCGTGAACCCGCAGCGGGCATGGTGGTAACCACCAACAACGCCCGCGCCGAAAATGCCCGTAAAATGGTTGTCGAACTGTTGATGGCCGATCACCCCGAACAGGACATCGCCCACGACAAATCCAGCCATATGTGGGATATGGCGGCGTTGAACAATGTCACACAAAGCCGGTTTCCGAAATTGGAAGAAGGCCGGATTCCGCTGTTGGATGACAGCCATGTGGCGATGTCGGTGAACCTTGATGCCTGTATTTCCTGTGGGCTATGTGTGCGGGCCTGCCGGGAAGTGCAGGTCAATGATGTGATTGGTATGTCGGGGCGTGGCCATGACAGCTATCCGACGTTTGATATGGCGGACCCGATGGGCGATTCCAGCTGTGTGGCCTGCGGCGAATGTGTGCAGGCCTGCCCGACAGGTGCTTTGATGCCTGCCAATGTAGTGGATGAAAACCAGATCGGGGACAGCGCTGATTTTGACAGCGAAGTGGACAGCATCTGCCCGTTTTGCGGTGTCGGCTGCCAGATTTCGCTCAAGGTCAAGGACGGCAAGGTCAAATATGTCGAAGGTATCAACGGCCCTGCCAACGAAGGGCGACTATGCGTCAAAGGCCGCTTTGGCTTTGATTACATCCACCATGATCACCGGTTGACCAAGCCGCTGATCCGCCGCGACGATGCCCCTGCAAAAGGCCTGAACGTCGATCCCGGCAATTGGCAGGAATTCTTTCGCGAGGCGTCATGGGACGAGGCATTGGATTTTGCGGCCAAAGGTCTGAAGGACATTGGCGGCAAGGGCGTGGCGGGTTTCGGTTCGGCCAAATGCACCAACGAAGAAGCCTACCTGTTCCAGAAAATGATCCGTCAGGGATTTGGCCATAACAACGTCGATCATTGCACCCGTTTGTGTCATGCCTCTTCGGTGGCGGCCTTGATGGAGAATGTCGGCTCCGGTGCGGTGTCCGCGACCTTTAACGAGATTGAAAATGCCGATGTGGCAATCGCCATTGGCTGTAACCCGATTGAAAACCACCCCGTGGCGGCGACCTATTTCAAGCAATTCACCAAACGTGGCGGCAAGTTGATTGTGATGGATCCGCGCGGGCAGGCGTTGAAACGCTTTGCCAGCCATATGCTGCAATTCCGTCCGGGCACGGATGTGTCGATGTTGAATGCGATCATGCATGTGATCGTCGAGGAAAACCTGTTCGATAAACAATATATCGAGGCCTACACCGAAAACTGGGAGGCCGAAAAAGCCCACCTCAAGGATTTCACCCCCGAAAAAATGGCCGAGATCTGCGGTATTGATGCGCATACCCTGCGTGATGTGGCGCGGACTTTTGCCGGGGCCAATGCGGCGATGATTTTCTGGGGCATGGGCGTCAGCCAGCATATTCACGGCACCGACAATGCGCGTTGTCTGATTTCACTGGCGCTGATGACCGGACAGGTCGGGCGTTCCGGCGCGGGGCTGCACCCGTTGCGCGGGCAGAACAACGTGCAGGGGGCCTCGGATGCGGGGCTGATCCCGATGTTCCTGCCCGATTATCAATCGGTCACCGATGACGGTGTGCGGTCGGCCTTTACCGATGTCTGGAACAGCGGCGATTTTTCGGCAGAAAAAGGCCTGACCGTGACCGAGATCATGGATGCGGTGCATGACGGCGATATTCGCGGCATGTATGTGCTGGGCGAAAATCCGGCGATGTCGGACCCTGACGTGGAACATGCCCGCGATGCCCTGGCCAAGCTGGATCATCTGGTGGTGCAGGATATTTTCATCACCGAAACCGCGAATTATGCCGATGTGATCCTGCCTGCCTCGGCCTTTGCGGAAAAATCAGGCACCGTGACCAATACCAACCGACAGGTCCAGATGGGCCGCCCCGCCGTATCCCCCCCCGGTGAGGCGCGCGAGGATTGGTGGATCGAGGTTGAATTGGCGAAACGTCTGGGTCTGGGCTGGCAGTATGACAGCCCCGCCGATGTATTCGCCGAGATGAAGCTGAACATGCAATCGCTGAACAACATCACATGGGACCGGCTGGAGCGCGAAAATGCGGTGACCTATCCGTCTTTGACGCCCGAAGATCCGGGGCAGGCGATTGTCTTTGGGGATGGTTTCCCGCGTGCGGGTGGACGGGCGCGGTTTACGCCCGCCTCGATCATTGCGCCCGATGATGTGCCGGATCAGGATTATCCGATGATCCTGACCACGGGGCGGCAGTTGGAACATTGGCACACGGGGTCAATGACCCGTCGTGCCCATGTTCTGGACGGGTTGGAGCCCGAGGCGAATTGTTCCCTGCACCCTTCGACATTGCGCAAACTGGGCGTCGCCCCGGGCGAGCATGTGCGGCTGAGCACCAAACGCGGTTCGATTGAGATTATGGCGCGCGAAGACCGCGCCGTATCGCCTGACATGGTGTTCCTGCCTTTTGCCTATGTGGAAGCGGCGGCGAATATTCTGACCAATTCGGCGGTGGACCCCTATGGTAAAATCCCCGAATTCAAATTTTCGGCCGTGAAGGTCGAGGCGGCGACTGCGCAGGTCGCGGCGGAGTAAGACAAAGGCGCGCCCAAGGGCGCATACGGTTTATTTGGTTGAAGAGGGGGCCTTGCCCCCTCACACTCCCCCAGAATATTTTTGGCCAAAAAGAAAGATAAGGGGAGTTTGCCATGCAGATTGATGGTGCAAGATTTCTGGCAGACCTGCATAAGCTGCGCAGTTTCGGGGCGGCGGGCATTGGCAAAGGCGTGGTGCGTCCGGCCTATTGTGAGGCCGATATCGCGGCGCGTGACTGGCTTGCGATGCGGATGCGGGATGCCGGATTGCGGGTTGAGATCGACCCGATGGGCAATCTGTTTGGAGTGGCGGATGCCCCGTCGATCCTGATGGGATCGCATTCGGACAGCCAGCCCGAAGGCGGGTGGCTGGACGGGGCGCTGGGCGTGATTGCGGCACTTGAAGTGGCGCGCGCCGCGCGCGCAGCGGGCGGGCCTGCGGTGTCGGTGGTGTCGTTTCAGGATGAAGAGGGCCGTTTTGGTGTGACCACCGGGTCGGCGGTTTGGTCCGGGCATCTGGCGCAGGATGCGGCGGATGTCTTGTTGGATCATGGCGGGGTCACGCTGGCGCAGGCGCGGGCTGGGATGGCGGATCGCGTGACCGGGCAGGTTGATCCGGCGCAGTTTCGCGGCTTTATCGAGATGCATATTGAACAGGGTCCGGCGCTGGATACTGCTGGCGACCAGATTGGCGTGGTCACGGATATTGTCGGCATTCGCGACATGAAGATCACCTTTGAGGGTCAGCAGAACCATGCAGGCACCACGCCGATGCCGCTGCGCAAAGATGCGTTTCAGGCGGTGTCGGCGTTTAACACGCTGATCAATGACCGGTTGCGCAATGTGGTGACGCCCAGCACGGTCTGGACCATCGGGCATTTGTCGCTGCATCCCAATGCATCTTCAATTGTGCCGGGGCGGGCGGCGTTTTCGATGCAATGGCGCGATGGTGACGCCGAACGGCTGGGCCGGATGGAGGCGATCATTCGCGAGACCGCAGCGGAAGTTGCACAGGCGCGGGGCATGGCATTGCGCTATGGGCCGCTGTTGGGGTTGGAGCCCGTTGCAATGGATATGCGTCTGCGTGCGGCCCTGGAAACCGCAGCGGGACAGGTGGCACCACAGCGCTGGCGCAAGATGCCGTCGGGGGCCTTGCATGATGCGACCAATGTGGCGCGGTTGATGCCTGTGGCGATGTTGTTTGTGCCGTCGATCAACGGGATCAGCCATGCTTTTGAGGAAGACACCGATGAGGTGGATCTGCTGGCAGGGGTACAGGTTCTGGGGGATGCGGTGGCGGCATTGGGGTGATCAACCCCAGCTGACATCGCCCAGAAAGATATAGCCCGCGCCATAGATTGTTTTGATCAGCTGCGGGTTTTTCGGGTCTTCGCGCAGTTTGGTGCGCAGGCGTGAAATCCGCACATCCATCGCCCGGTCAAAGCTTTCCGAAGCGGCACCGCCAAGAGTTTCCTGCATCTGGGTGCGCGAGATCAGGCGTTTGGGGCTGTCGAGGAACAGCCGCAGGACTTCGCCTTCGGCATGGGAAAACGGGGTGTCGCTGCCGGCATCATCTTGCAGGATATAGCGGTCGAAATAAGCGGTCCAGCCGTTGAACCTTGCGGTGTTGCCGGTCTGTGGTGCAGGTTTGTTACTGCGCAGGCGGGCGCGGATGCGGGCCACCACTTCGGCGGGATCAAAGGGTTTGATGATGTAGTCATCGGCGCCCAGTTCAAGGCCCGTCACCCGATCTTGCACCTGTGATCGCCCTGAAATGATGATGACAATCGCGCCCTGTTCCAGTGCCAGCCGATGCACCAATGTCAGCCCGTCGGTGTCTGGCAGGCTGAGATCAACGAGGCAGACATCGGGGGTATGCTGGGCCAGAGCTGCCTCAAAAGCGCGGGCGCGGCCAAAGCTGAGGGTGTTAAACCCCGCTTCTTCCAGAACATCCACCAGCATGCGGCGGATTTCGGGTTCATCATCAAGGATGGTGACAAGTGGTTTGCTCATTCTGCGGCAACCTCAGTTGGGGTGATCAGGGCGGCAAGGTCTTGGCTGGTGAAGGGTTTGTGCAGCACGGGTGCGAGGGTTTGTGCGGTCAGGAACATCGCGTGGTCTTTGGGCAGGGAGGTCATCAGGATGAAGGGCAGTTTGCGTTTTACCCGCCGCGCCAGATCAAGGCCCGTGGCCTCGCCCATCAGTTGGATATCAGACAGGACCATCGCAATATCGGGCAGATCGGCCAGCAGGGCCGTGGCCTCGTCGGCGCTGGTGGCCTCGATCACCGAATGCCCCAGACCCATCAACATGTCGCGCAAACCGGCGCGCAGATCGTCGTCGTCTTCGACCAGCAGCACCAGACCTGTGGTGGCATGCATGGCGGCGCGGTAGGGCAGGCGCAGCACCACCTGTGCACCGCCGCTGTCGGCATTTGACAGGCGCAGATCGCCGCCGGCGGATTTGGTCAGATCATAGACCATCGACAGGCCCAGCCCCGATCCTTCGCTGCCTTTGGTGGTAAAGAACGGATCAACGCCGTTTTCCAGCGCCTTGGCCGAAAATCCCGGCCCGCTGTCCTGCATCACCCATTCCACCCAAGTGTCATGCACCCGCCGTTGGCTCAGGGTGATCTGGCCCGAGCTGCCGCAGGCATCGCGTGCGTTCAGGATCAGGTTCAACAGGCTGTCTTGAACCATGCCCTTGTCGAGCAGCACCAGTCCTGCATCAGCTTCATCCTGCACGGCCAGGGTCACGCCTTCGGGCAGGGTCGGGGTGGCGAGGGTTTCAAAATCGCGCAAGAAATTGCCAAGGTCGGTGGCGGTGGGGCGCAGGGCGCGCGGGCCGGTGACATCTGCAATCGCACTGAGCAAGGCCCCGCCGCGCCGCGCCACTGCCAGCGTGCTTTCGATCAATTCACCGGCTTGGGAAGGCATCGCGGGCAGGCGGCCAAGACGTGATTGCAGGCCCAGAATGATCGTCAGCAGATTGGAGAAATCATGCGCCAGCCCTGAAATCATCTGCGCCGCCAGTTCGCGTTTGCGGGTCTGTTGCAGGGCCACGCGGGCTTGGGTTTCTTCGGTGATGTCCATCGACAGAATGTAAATCCCGCCTCGGGTGTCGGGGGTAAAGGCGCCGCGAATGCGCCTTGCACTATGGTCATCAGAGAATTCAAGCACCGAGGGCGTTCCGGCATAGGCCTTGTCCATTGCGGGGGCAATGCGCGCGGCGGTTGGCGCGCCGAGGGCCTCGATGCTGGTCATGCCTATGATATGGGCGGGCCGTCCGGGGATCACGCTGGACAGGCGGCGGTTGGAATAGGTATAAAATCCGTCGGCGTTCACATGGGCGATATGGGCGGGCATCATTTCTGTGGTCAGGCGGGTGCGGGCTTCGCTTTCGGTCAGCTGGCGTTTGGTTTCTTCCAGCGTGGTGATCATTGCGGCCAGTTCGCGGTTGGTCGCGGCAAGCTGTTCGGCATGCGACAATACTTGATCGCTCAGGGCATCCGAACGGGCCCGCAGCAGCGCCTCTTGTTGTTTGGTGCGGGTGATATCGGTGTAAACCGTGACCCAGCCACCTAGGGGGTGGGGCAGGGGAGAGCCTTCGACGCTGATCACCCGCCCGTTGGCGCGGGTGCGTTCCATGTAATGCGGTTTGAAAGCGCGGGCCTGTTCGACCCGTTCAGCCACAAAACCGTGAATGTCGCTGACCTCGCCGTATTCGCCGCGCGCTGCGATATGGTAAATGGTTTCTTCAAAGGTGGCGCCGGGGGTGACCAGCGCATCGGGCAGATTGAACATCTGCTGAAACGGCGCATTGCACACGGCCAGCCGCAGGTTTGAATCATAGATTGTCAGGGCCTGCGCAATCAGGTTCAGCCCTGCCGAGGTCATTGCCTTGGTTTGTGCATCGCTGATGCTCATTGTGACGCCTCCCTGCCTTATCGCTATCACCCAAAATGGCCCTGCGCCAAGGGGCCATCAAGGTGTTTTTGCTGTGTAACAATTCGTAAGAATTGAGAAACCTTCAGGAAAAAGTTGACCCGCAGCTTAATCCCAACATCCTTGTGGGGGAGAGAATCGCACAAGTGATCGGACCTGCCGGAAAACCGGCGGGCAAGGGAGGAATAGAATTGGCCAAGCCGCTGACGCGCGCCGACGGACCGCAGTCCGTTCCGGCGCTATTGCACCGTAATGCAACCCTGTTTGCGAACGCCCCTGCGTATCGCGAAAAGGAATATGGCATCTGGCAAAGCTGGACATGGGCGCAGACCCGCGATGAAGTTCAGGCTTTGGCATTGGGGCTGATGACCCTCGGGGTGAACGAGGGTGATTTTATCGCCGTGATCGGGCGCAACCGGCCTTATCTTTATTGGGCGATGATGGCCGCTGAAATGGTCGGGGCGGTGCCGGTGCCGCTGTATCAGGACGCCAATGCCGAAGAGATGGCCTATGTGCTGGATCATTGCGGTGCGCGGTTTGTGATCGTGGGCGATCAGGAACAGGTCGATAAAGTGATCGAAGTGCAGGAAGGCCTGCAGCAATTTGAACATATGATCTATCTCGATCCGCGCGGGCTGCGCAAATATGATCATACCGCCTTGCATCAATACAGCCATGTGCAGGACCAGGGCCGTGCCGCCCATGATGAACATATCACCGAGTTGGAGCGCCGCATTGCCAAGCTGGATTATGACAGCACCGGTGTGATGCTCTATACTTCTGGCACCACGGGCAAACCCAAAGGCGTGGTGCTGTCCAACCGCAATATCATCGAAACAGCCAAGTCGTCTTCGGAATTTGACGACCTGAAACAAAGCGATGACATTCTGGCCTATCTGCCGATGGCATGGGTGGGGGATTTCATCTTTTCCGTGGGTCAGGCCCTGTGGACGGGATTTTGCACCAATTGCCCCGAAAGTGCGGAAACCATGCATGTGGACCTGCGCGAGATCGGCCCGACCTATTATTTCGCGCCGCCCCGGGTGTTTGAAACACAGTTGACCAATGTGATGATCCGCATGGAAGACGCCAGCCCGATGAAAAAGCGGCTGTTTGATATCTTTATGGCCCATGCCCGCAAGGTTGGCCCTGATATTCTGGATGGCAAACCTGTTGGCGCTTGGGACCGGTTCAAATACCAGCTTGGTGAATTATGCATCTATGGGCCGTTGAAAAATACGCTGGGCTTTAGCCGCGTGCGGGTCGGATATACGGCGGGCGAGGCGATTGGCCCTGAGATCTTTGATTTCTACCGGTCTTTGGGGATCAACCTGAAACAGCTTTACGGCCAGACCGAAGCCACAGTGTTCATCACGGCACAGCCCGATGGCGAAGTGCGCAGCGACACCGTTGGCGTGACCTGTCCCGGTGTCGAGTTGAAAATCGCCGACAATGGCGAGGTGTTTTACCGCTCTCCCGGGGTGTTCGTAGAATATTACAAGAACCCCGAAAGCACCGCCTCAACCAAAGACGCCGAAGGCTGGGTTGCCACGGGGGATGCGGGCTTTATCGAAGAAGGCACAGGCCATCTTCGGATCATCGACCGCGCCAAAGATGTGGGCCAGATGGCCGACGGATCGCTGTTTGCGCCAAAATACGTTGAGAACAAGCTGAAGTTCTTTCCGAATATTCTGGAAGCAGTGGTATTCGGCAACGGGCGCAGCGAATGCACGGCTTTTATCAATATTGATCTCACGGCCGTGGGCAACTGGGCCGAACGCAACAACATCGGCTATGCGTCTTATCAGGAACTGACCCGCCATCCACAGGTGATGGACACGATCCAGAAACATGTGGAGGAGGTCAACGCCTCGGTTGCCGAAGACGCGATGCTGTCAGGGTGTCAAATCCACCGCTTTGTGGTCTTGCACAAGGAATTGGATGCCGATGACGGCGAATTGACCCGCACCCGCAAGGTGCGGCGCGGCATCATCGAAGACAAATTCCACGACATCATCACAGCGCTTTATGACGGGTCCAAAACCGTCAGCACCGAAACCGAAGTCACCTATGAGGACGGCCGTAAAGGCAGCATCAAGGCGACGCTGGATGTGCGCGATGCCAACGTGAAACCTGTGGCCCATAAGATGGCCGCCGAATGACGGGCTGTGATGCGCCTGCGGCGGCAATGACGGGCCGTGATGCGCCTGCGGCGGCAATGGGTTTGAAGAATGAACAATGGGTGAAGGGGGGCGCGACGTGAGCGTAGCAGCCGAAAGCTATACCACAGAAGACGGGCGCGTGATTGGCCCCGTGGTGATGGAAATGAAAAACATCACCCTGCGCTTTGGCGGGGTGGAAGCGATCAAGGATATTTCCTTTGACATTCGCGAGGGCGAAATCCGCGCGATCATCGGCCCGAACGGGGCTGGAAAATCTTCGATGTTGAATGTGATCAGCGGATTCTACGTGCCCCAGGACGGCGAAGTCTGGTACAAAGGCAGCCGCCGCCCACCAATGAAGCCGTTTGAAGTGGCGCAGCAAGGCATCGCCCGCACGTTTCAGAACATCGCGCTGTTTGAAGGCATGTCGGTGTTGGACAATGTGATGACGGGCCGTTTGACCCATATGGAAACCGGCCTGTTCGCCCAGTCTATCTGGAAGGGCAAAGCCGAACGCGAAGAAATCGCCAACCGCGAAGTTGCGGAAAAGATCATTGATTTCCTCGAAATTCAGGCGATCCGCAAAACCCCGGTGTCCCGCTTGTCTTACGGTCTGAAGAAACGTGTCGAACTGGCCCGCGCTTTGGCGGCGGAACCGTCGATCCTGTTGCTGGATGAACCGATGGCGGGGATGAACGTCGAGGAGAAAGAGGACATGAGCCGCTTTATTCTGGATGTGAATGATGAATTCGGCACCACGATCGCCCTGATCGAACATGACATGGGCGTGGTGATGGATCTGTCCGACCGCGTGGTGGTGATGGATTACGGCAAGAAAATCGGCGACGGCACCCCTGATGATGTGCGCAACAATCAGGATGTGATCGACGCCTATCTGGGGGTGGCACATGACTGAGCCTGTGAATGATAAGGGGACATTGTGATGCCTGAACAACTGGCTTTTACCATTGAGGTCTTCCTCAACGGGCTGATGGCGGGGGTGCTTTATGCGCTGGTCGCGCTCGGGTTTGTGCTGATTTACAAGGCCTCGGGTATTTTCAACTATGCCCAAGGGGTTATGGCGCTGTTCGCGGCAATGACTTTGGTCGGTATCCAGAACGGACAAGTGCCCTTTGCGCATTTGATCAACGCCATTCTGGGCACCGATGTGCATCACTTTGGCTGGCAGGTGCATTCGCTGCTGGCGATTGTGCTCGCCGTGGCGGTGATGGTGCTGCTGGCGGTCTGTGTCCAGCGTTTCGTGTTCCGGCATCTGGTCGGACAGGAACCGATCATCCTGTTTATGGCGACCATCGGTCTGGCCTATTTCCTTGAGGGGGTGGCGGATCTGATGTGGGGGTCGGAAATCAAATCACTGAATGTCTGTGCCACCGAAGGCGCCTGTTTGCCTCAGGGTCTGAACCTGTGGATTGACGAGACAACCTATAACACCTTTGGCTACGGGTTCTTTATCGACAACCTTGATATCGTGGCCAGCATTGTGGCTGCGGTCTTGGTGATCGGGCTGGTGATGTTTGCCCAATATACCAAACAGGGCCGCGCCATGCGGGCTGTGGCGGATGACCATCAGGCGGCTTTGTCTGTGGGTGTTTCGCTGAACTTTATCTGGATTCTGGTCTGGTCGCTGGCGGGTTTTGTGGCGCTGGTGGCAGGGATCATGTGGGGGGCGAAATCGGGCGTGCAATTCTCGCTGTCGCTGATCGCGCTCAAGGCGCTGCCGGTGCTGATGCTGGGTGGATTTACCTCTATTCCCGGTGCGATTGTCGGCGGGTTGATCATCGGTGTGGGTGAAAAACTGTTCGAATTCCTGATCGGCGCGCCGTTCCTTGGCGGGGCCACGGAGAACTGGTTTGCCTATATGCTGGCGCTGTTGTTTCTGGTGTTCCGTCCGCAAGGCCTGTTCGGGGAGAAGATCATTGAGCGGGTTTGACAGCGCAGCGACGCATCCGCGGTGGGCGCAGACCCACCCGACAGAATACCTGAAAGGGAGCTTCTAAATGTTTTACCGTGAAGCCGGCGATTTCAATACGTCCTATGCCGAGGACCAGCAGACATTCCCGATCAAATTCGACCGTTACCGGTATTATGTCGTGCTGTTCATCGCGATCTTTGTGGTCCCGTTTCTGATCAATGATTACTGGGCCAATTCGTTTCTATTGCCCTTCCTGATCTACGCCATTGCGGCCATCGGGCTGAACATCCTTGTGGGTTATTGCGGGCAGGTGTCGCTTGGCACGGGCGGGTTTATGGCCGTGGGGGCCTATGCCTGTTACAAGCTGATGACCGCGATGCCGGATGTCAGCATGTTTATCCATGTGCTGCTGGCGGGGCTGATCACTGCCGCTGTCGGGGTTCTGTTTGGCCTGCCGTCCTTGCGGATCAAGGGGTTTTACCTTGCCGTGGCAACATTGGCCGCGCAGTTTTTTCTGGTCTGGTTGTTCAACCGTGTGCCGTGGTTTTACAATTATTCGGCCTCTGGCCAGATCAGCGCACCGGAACGTGACACTTTCGGCATTCTGATCACCGGCCCCAATACCGAAGCCTGGGCAACCTATCTGTTCTGCCTGATCTTCACTGTTTTCTCGGCGCTGGTGGCCCGCAACCTGACCCGCGGGTCGGTGGGGCGCAAATGGATGGCAATCCGCGATATGGATATTGCCGCTGAAATCATCGGGGTGAACCCGCTGCGCGCCAAGCTGACGGCCTTTGCGGTGTCCTCGTTCTTTATCGGGATCTCGGGTGCGTTGTTCTTTTCGATCTATCTGGGTGCGGTAGAAGTCGGCGAAGCCTTTGGCATCACCAAATCTTTCCTCGTGCTGTTCATGATCATCATTGGCGGTTTGGGCAGTTTGTTTGGCGCCTTTGCAGGGGCGGCGTTTCTGGTGCTGCTGCCGGTGCTGTTGAAAATCATCGGCGTCGATTGGTTGGGCTGGCCCACCGATATCGTGGCGCACTTGCAGTTGGTGATCGTGGGTGGTCTGATCGTGGTGTTCCTGATCGCGGAACCACATGGCCTTGCCCAATTGTGGCGCGTCGCCAAGGAAAAACTAAGATTGTGGCCCTTCCCGCACTAGGGGGCGGCCAAGGTCGGACCGCTTTGTGCGACCTAGATACCACCGGGAATACCCGGACATTCGAAATCGGATAAAATCCAAGGGAGGAAACACCGATGAAATATAAACTAGGAACTCTGGCCGTTGCAGGCCTGATGGCAGCAAGCCCCGTCATGGCGGATCTTGTTTTCCCAAGCCTGAGCTACCGCACTGGCCCTTACGCCGCTGGCGGCATCCCCTTTGCGGATGGCTATGCGGATTATTTCACCATGATCAACGCCCGTGACGGCGGTATCGGTGGCGTGATGGCCAAGGTCATTGAATGCGAAACCGGCTATAACACCGAAAAAGGCGTGGAATGCTATGAATCCACCAAGGGTGAAGGCGCGCTGGTCTATCAACCCCTGTCCACGGGTATCACCTATCAGCTGATCCCGAAAACCACCGCCGATGGCATTCCGATGCACACAATGGGCTATGGCCGGACCTCAGCGGCAAATGGCAAGGTGTTCAGCCACACGTTCAACTATCCTGCGAACTACTGGAATGGTGCGTCAGGCGCGATCAACTATTTGCTGGGTGAAAACGGTGGTGATCTGAAGGGCAAAAAGATTGCGCTGGTCTATCACAACTCGGCCTACGGCAAAGAACCGATCCGCACCCTGCAGGAACTGTCCAAAAAGCACGGTTTTGAATTCAAAGAAGTGCCTGTTGACCACCCCGGTCAGGAACAGAAATCCCAGTGGCTGCAAATCCGCCGCGACAAGCCTGATTATGTGATCATGTACGGCTGGGGTGTGATGAACCAAGTGGCGATCCAGGAAGCGGCAAACATCCGTTTCCCGATGGAAAATTTCATCGGCATCTGGTGGTCCGGTTCCGAGAACGATGTGCTGGCCGCTGGCGACAAAGCGAATGGCTATAAAGCGCTGACATTCCACGGTGTGGGCGATGATTTCCCGGTGTTTGACGACATCCGGAAATATGTTGTCGATACAGGCAATGCTGCCGGCGCGGGCGATCAGATCGGTTCGGTTTTGTATAACCGTGGTCTTTATGCCGCGATGCTGGCCGCCGAGGCGGCGCAAACCGCACAGCAAATGCACGGTACCGCCGACATCAATGCGTCGATGATGCGGGACGGGATGGAGCATCTGAAGATGAGCCAGGAACGGATGACCGAACTGGGCATGCCCAATTTTGGTCCGACCTTTGATGTATCTTGTGAAAACCACGGTGGTCCCGGCCTTGTTGGCATGACCCAGTGGGATGCATCGGCCAAACAGTGGAATCTGATCTCTGAATTTGCTGAAACCGACATGTCAGTGATCCAGCCTTTGATCGACGAGGATTCCGCCGCCTATGCCGCGGAAAACAACATCCCAGAAGGTTGTAAGTAACCTCTCCCTCTTTGGCCGTGGCATCTGCTGCGGCCAAAGAACCCCGTATTTTTGAAAGGGTGAAGCCCATGTTGGATGCCGCCAATACCGCCGAGACACAGGTCGATAACGTGCTTGAGGTCAACAATATCGAAGTGATCTACAACCATGTGATACTTGTGTTGAAAGGTGTGAGCCTGAATGTGCCCAAGGGGGGGATCACGGCCCTGTTGGGGGGCAACGGCGCGGGCAAGACCACGACGCTCAAGGCGATTTCAGGCCTGTTGGCTTCGGAACGCGGCGAGGTGACCAAAGGGTCGATCAAATACCGTGGTGAGGATATTCAGCACGCTGATCCCGCCGAAACCGTGAAAAAAGGTGTCGTGCAGGTGATGGAAGGCCGTCATTGCTTTGAACATCTGACCATCGAAGAAAACCTGATGACCGGGGCCTATACCCGCACCGACGGCAAAGCCGCGATCGCGGCGGACCTTGAGATGGTTTATAATTATTTCCCGCGCCTGCGCGAACGGCGCAAAAGCCAGGCGGGCTATACCTCTGGTGGTGAACAACAGATGTGCGCCGTGGGCCGCGCCCTGATGAGCCGCCCGGAAACTATTCTGCTGGATGAGCCTTCTATGGGGCTGGCGCCACAATTGGTTGAGCAGATTTTCGAAATCGTCAAAACCATCAACGAAAAAGAAGGCGTGACCTTTCTTTTGGCTGAACAGAACACCAATGTGGCGCTGCGGTTTGCCCATTACGGTTACATTCTGGAATCCGGTCGTGTGGTGATGGACGGCCCCGCCGCCGATCTGCGCGAAAACAAGGATGTGAAAGAATTCTATCTGGGCATGTCCGATGAAGGGCGCAAATCGTTTCGCGACGTGCGCAGCTATCGCCGCCGCAAGCGCTGGCTCAGTTAAGCCAACCCTCCCAGACCAAATTCTTGTGTAATTTTTAATCACGGTGGACGCTATGGTCAGCACCTCTTTCTTTGACGATCTGGAAACCCGCAGTGCCGATCAGCGCCGCGCCGAGCAATCTGTGCTGCTGCGCGCCCGTCTGGCCGAGGTCACGCAGGCCCCAAAAGACTGGCAGGATGCGGCCGCCGGTATTCATGACATCGAAGACCTGACCGCCCTGCCGGTGCTGCGCAAATCAGATCTGTCCAGCTGGCAGAAAAAGCAGCCGCCGTTTGGCGGTATCGCGGTCAGCAATGTCACCCATGTGTTTCAATCCCCCGGTCCGATCTATGAACCGGGCAGTACCAGCGTGGCGGATTTCTGGCGCATGGGGCGGTTTCTGAATGCAGCGGGTTTTGGCGTCGATGACATTGTGCAGAACTGCTTTGGCTATCACCTGACCCCTGCAGGCCATATGTTTGAGAGCGGCGCGCGTGCGGTCGGGGCCAAGGTGCTGCCCGCGGGCACCGGTCAGACCGAATTGCAGGTGCGTGCAGCCGTTGATATCGGCACCACGGGCTATGCGGGCACACCCGATTACCTGAAGATCATCCTCGAAAAAGCCGATGAAATGGGCGAGACCCTCAAGATCACCAAGGCGGCTGTGGGCGGCGGGGCCTTGTTCCCGTCTTTGCGCAGCTATTACATGGAGCGCGGCATCGCCTGTCTGCAATGTTATGCCACCGCCGATCTGGGCAATATCGCCTATGAGACCCCCGCGATGGAAGGCATGATCGTGGACGAAGCCGTGATCGTGGAAATCGTCACCCCCGGCACCGGCATTCCGGTTGCAGCGGGCGAGGTTGGCGAAGTGGTGGTAACCTCCCTGAACCCCGATTATCCGCTGATCCGCTTTGCCACAGGCGATCTCAGCGCTGTGATGGCGGGCACCTCGCCTTGCGGGCGCAGCAACATGCGTATCAAAGGCTGGATGGGCCGCGCCGACCAGACCACCAAGATCAAAGGCATGTTTGTGCGCCCCGAACAGGTGGCCGAATTGGTGGCGCATCACGACGAGGTCAGCAAGGTGCGGGTTGTTGCCAGCCGTGCCGGGGAACAGGATGTGATGACCGTGCAGTTTGAGAGCAAGGGCGGTGATGCCGATGCCTATGCGCAATCGGTTCAGCAATTGCTGAAGCTGAAGGGCAAGATCGAGATCGTGGCACCTGACAGCCTGCCCAAAGATGGTCTGGTGATCGAGGACCAGCGCCGCTACGATTGATTAGGGGTTGCTGCCCCCAAGGTGATCCCTGCCTATGGTCCTTTGCCCCTTTGCCGCACTGGTATTCCTGAGTGGAATCGTCGAAATAGGGGCATGACCCTGAACCCGACCACCCCGAGCCCCCCAACAGCGCCCCGTGACGGGGCGCGCCCGCTTGCCGTGATTGCGGTCGCCGTGGCCATTGTCTGTGCCTTGCCGATGCTGGCGGTCCTGATTGCCGCGCTCAGCGGTGGCACCGACACGGTGCAACATCTGATCCAGACGGTGCTGGGGCGTTATGCGCTGACCACGCTGCTGTTGGTGTTGATGGTCTCTGCGGGGACATTCGCAATCGGGGTCGGGGCGGCGTGGCTGGTGACAATGACCCGCTTTCCGGCGGTGAAATGGCTGGAAATAGCGCTGGTCTTGCCTTTGGCCTTTCCGGCTTATGTGTTGGCCTATGCCTATACCCATGTGCTGGACCATCCCGGTATTGTGCAGGCGGCCCTGCGCGATGTGACGGGATGGGGCCCACGGGAGTATTGGTTTCCTGAAATCAGGTCGCTGGGCGGCGCCGCGGTGATGCTGGTGCTGGTGCTGTATCCCTATGTCTATCTGTTGGCCCGCGCTGCGTTCCTGCAACAAAGCGGCACAACCTTTTTGGCGGCGCGGGCATTGGGATCAAGCGCTTGGTCGGCATTTTTCAAAGTCAGCCTGCCCTTGGCGCGTCCGGCGATTGCGGGCGGGGTTTTGCTGGCGGTGATGGAAACCATCGCGGATTTTGGCACCGTGGCCTATTTCGGCGTTCAGACCTTTGCCACGGGTATTTATACCTCGTGGTTTTCGCTGTTTGATCGGGTCGGGGCCGCACAGCTGGCGCTTTGCCTGCTGAGTTTTGCGCTGATGTTGGCGATGCTTGAACGTATCCAGCGCGGCAAGGCGAAATACCACGATCCGGCGCGGCGCAGTCAGGCAATGCCGCCTTTGCAGCTCAAGGGGTGGCGCGCCGCCGCCGCCCTGATCGGCTGTGGTATTCCGGTGGTGTTCGGAGCGGTGCTGCCGATTGTTATTCTGGTGTCGATGGGGTTTGGCTCAGAGCAAAACCTGTTCAGCCCGCGCTACCTTGGGTTCATCCGCAATTCTGTGACGCTGGCAGGGGTTGGCGCTGTTGTGACGGTCTGCGCGGCGATTGCGGTTGGTTTTTTCCAACGCATGCGGCCCGGGCGGTTGTCGTCTGGCGCGGCCTATGTTGCGCGGCTGGGGTATGCGGTGCCGGGCGGGGTGATTGCAGTGGGGTTGATGGTGCCTTTCGCGGTGTTCGACAATGCTTTTGATGCCTGGATGCGGGCGACATTTGATATTTCCACAGGGTTGTTGATCACCGGATCCATCTGGTTGCTGGTGGCGGCCTATCTGGTGCGGTTCCTGGCCGCGGCGCTGGGGGCCTATGAGGGCGGGCAGGCGATGGTGCATGCCAATATGGATGCGGCGGCGCGGTCTTTGGGGCAGACGCCCTTGGGGACATTGCGCCGGGTGCATCTGCCGATCCTCGCGCCCAGCCTGCTGACCGCCTTGTTGATTGTTTTTGTCGATGTGATGAAAGAACTGCCCGCGACCCTGATCATGCGGCCCTTCAACTATGACACGCTGGCGGTGCAGGCCTATCGGCTGGCCAGTGATGAACGCCTTGAGGGGGCGGCGGTGCCGTCGCTGGTGATTGTCGCGATGGGATTGTTGCCAGTGATCCTGATCTGCCGTCAGGTCGGGCGGCAACGGTAACATCAGTTGCGACCGCGGTCCCGACGGTTTGCCCAATCGGCGCGGGTGATGCGCCAGCATTGCCACAGACCTGCCTTGCCGCCCATGATCAATGCCGCGTCATAAGCATGTGCCGCGCCCAGTCTGGCCGTCGCATGCTGCGAGCGGATGTTGCTGGGATCAATATGCAGCCAGATCGTATCGACTTTCTGGAAAGCATGATCAAACATCAGCGTCTTCATCGCCATATTGGTGCTGCCGCCCCAATACTGCCGCCCCAAAAACGTATAGCCGATTGCGATGCTCTTGGGCTGGTCCGGTGCTTCGTAATAGCGTGAGCAGCCGATGACCCGCCCGTTGGCACGGTCGAACACCGCCAGGGTGCCGCCACTGGCCAGCAGGATCTCGAAATAGGGATCAAAAACCGCAGGTTCATGGCGGTTGCGGGCCGGATGCCCCGCCCAGACCGCCGGATCACGGGCCATTGCGAACAATCCGTCGCGGTCCGTCCTTGCAAGCGGGCGCAGGATCAAGGTGTCATTCTGCAATGTTGGCTGTGGGTTGAAATCGGCGCGCATCAAGGGGGCTTTCACAGGGAGAACGAAAAAGGGCAGGCCCGCTGGCCTGCCCTGATCTTGATCTCAAAGACCGTTAAGGTCCATCGCGATATGGCTTATTCCCAGCCTACAGTGTCAAAGATTTTCTGTGCGGTCGGGATGTTTTCCGCCACATCGGACAGGTTGACTTGATCGGCCTTGAAAGTGCCCAATTGCTTGACTGAATCGGCCATTTCGACGCCTTTGACTGTCGGGTATTCGTCATTGCCGTTCGAGAAATAAACCTGCGCGGAATCCGAAGCGAGGTATTCAAGGAATTTGATCGCGTTTTCCTTGTGCGGGGCATTCAGCGCCACGCCGCCACCGGACAGATTCATATGTGCGCCATTGCCGTCCTGATCGGGAAAGACCACGCCGAATTTATCAATCTCGGCGCTGACGCCTTTGACATCGGTGCGGATCGCACGGGCAAAGTAATAGGTGTTGGAAACCGCGATGCCGCATTCCCCCGAGACAATGCCGCGCAACTGGTCGGTGTCGCCACCTTGGGGGGCGCGGGCCATGTTATCGACAACGCCCTGTGCCCAGGCGGTGGCTTTCTCTTCGCCTTCATGGGTGACAATCGCGGCCAGCAATGTCTGGTTATAGGTATTGGTCGAAGACCGGATACAGACCAGCCCTTTATAGGCAGGATCGGCCAGATCCATATAGGTGGCAGGCGGGTTGGTCACATTTGTCTTGTCATAGAAAATGATCCGGCCCCGTTGGGAAAAACCATACCACTGGTTGTCGGCATCCTGCAGGTTTGCCGGAATTTTCGCTTCGAGAATGTCACTGTCGATGGCTTGCAGAATGCCCATGTCTTTGGCGCGTTTCAGACGGCTTGTGTCCACGGTCAACAGGACATCAGCGGGCGAATTTGCCCCTTCGGCCTGCATCCGCGCCAGCAATTCGTCGGCTTTACCTTCGATCCGGTTGATGGTGATTCCGGTCTGTTCGGTGAAATCCGAATACAGCCGTTCATCAGTGTCATAATGGCGCGAGGAATAAAGGTTCAGCTCGCCTTCGGCAAAAGCGGGAAGGGCCAGTGCCAAAAGCACGGCAGAAGCAGTGGTGGTCTTGAAGTGGGTCATATGATGTCCATACCTGTCCAGAGTTTCCTGACTGAAAAGGTAAGAAACAGATTCCGCACCGTGATGCAAGTAATTCCCGAGCTTTTTTGTAGGAATAGGCGCCCTGCCGCCTTAACGGCAGGGCGGGTCGATCAGGAATCGCCTTGGGCTGCGATCTTGTCTTCGGTCTTGGTGTCAAAATCAGATGCGTCATGACGTTCGCGCAATTGCATCGACAGATCATCGCCAAAGGCCCGGTTGACCATGCGCCCACGGGTAACGGCGGGGCGGGCATCAATGGCTTCGGCCCAACGCAGCACGTTTTTATAGGATGTTACATCCAGGAATTCAGCGGCGCTGTACAAACGCCCCAGCACCAATTGGCCATACCAGGACCAGATCGCCATATCGGCAATGGAATATTCACCGCCGAAATAGGCGTTGTCGGCCAGATGTTTGTCCATCACATCAAGCTGGCGTTTTGTTTCCATCGCAAAGCGGTTGATCGGATATTCGAATTTTTCCGGGGCATAGGCATAGAAATGGCCAAAGCCGCCGCCCAGATAGGGCGCGCTGCCCATTTGCCAGAACAACCAGCTGAGGGCCTCGGTGCGCTGTGCCGGGTCTTCGGGCAGGAAGGCCCCGAATTTTTCAGCCAGATACAAAAGGATTGCGCCGGATTCAAAGACCCGCTGGGGGGTCGCGCCAGAATGATCCATCAGCGCTGGAATTTTCGAGTTCGGGTTGGCCCCAACAAAGCCGCTGCCAAATTGATCCCCCTCACCGATGTTGATGATCCATGCGTCATATTCGGCCGCGCTGTGACCGGCGGCCAGCAATTCCTCAAGCATCACCGTGACCTTCACCCCGTTTGGCGTGGCCAGTGAATACAATTGAAACGGGTGTTTGCCGACGGGCAGGTCTTTTTCATGGGTCGCACCAGCAATCGGGCGGTTGATGCTGGCGAATCGTCCGCCGCTTTCTGCATCCCATGTCCAGACTTTGGGCGGGGTATATTCGGGGGTATCGGCCATGTTCATTCCTTTGCATTGCATCGCAGGGCCAAGAGCGGCCCGTCACAATGCAAGGTAAGCGCATCACGTCGCGCCACAAGGCCCGTTGTGCATTTGCGCTGTCGGGGAAGGAACCCCAGAGGCCGGAAAAGCAAAAGGCTGCCTCGAAACGAGACAGCCTTTTGAAAAGCATTGGCTGTTGCCAGCCTACCGATTAGCCCTGACGGGCTTTAAACCGGGGCTGCGTCTTGTTGATGACGTAAACGCGGCCTTTGCGACGCACAATGCGGCAGTCACGGTGCCGACTCTTGAGCGAGCGGAGCGAATTGCGAACTTTCATAGTCCTGATCCTTCCATCTGTGGCCCCGCCTTCCTTTGAAAAGAAGGGCCAGCGCCGGGTTACGGGCGACCCCCGAAAGGGCCAGTGAATAGGTGGTGGGCGATACTGGGATCGAACCAGTGACCCCTTCGATGTCAACGAAGTGCTCTACCGCTGAGCTAATCACCCACTTTATCAGCGTGTTATACCGTACCCCGAACAAAAACGGGGCGCGAAATAACGCGCCGTTGGGCTGCTATAAAAGGAGTCGGACCTTTGTTCAAGGGCTTTTGGTAATTCAAATTTATGCGCTAAGAAGAGAGGGAAAGGGGTGCAGATGCCAAAGACCGCCTACGAAGTTCGCTACCCCAAGCGCAACCATTCCTGTGTGGTGTTTGCCTCGCCGCATTCCGGGCGGGATTATAGCCCTGCGTTTTTGCGCGACTCGGTTTTGGATGCGCATGTGATCCGGTCTTCGGAAGATGCATTTGTGGATCAATTGTTTGATTTTGTGCCTGAATTTGGCGCGCCGTTTTTGATGGCGGGCGCGCCGCGGGCTTTTGTTGATCTGAATCGTTCGAGTGATGAACTTGATCCTGCGTTGATCGAAGGTCTGCGCAGGCAGGGCCATAATCCGCGGGTTGCTTCGGGGCTTGGGGTGATTCCCCGCGTGGTGGCGAACGGGCGGACGATCTATCATCGCAAGATTTCCCGCGCCGATGCGGATCGCCGGATTGATCAATACTGGCACCCTTACCACTCGAAACTGCAAAACCTGCTTGATTCAGCCCAGCAGCGTCACGGGCAGGCGATATTGATTGATTGCCATTCGATGCCCCATGAGGCGATGGACGGGATTGCCCGTTCCGGTATCCGCCGCCCCGAAGTGGTGTTGGGGGACCGGTTCGGCGCAGCGGCCAGTGGCGATGTGATGGACCGCGTGGAAACCGCATTCCGGGATGCGGGGTTCATCGTCGCCCGCAACACGCCGTTTGCAGGGGCCTATATCACCCAAGCCTATGGCCGCCCGTCGCGCAAACAACATGCGGTGCAGGTTGAAATAGACCGATCCCTTTATCTGAACGAAGCCCTGATCGAACCCAATGCCGGTTTTGACAGCCTCAAAGCCGCGTTGCGGCAGGTTGTTGCAGAGGTGGCAAACATCGGTCAGGGGCGGATACCGCTGGCGGCGGAATAATCGCGCTATTTGCCGCGCAGATGCATGATCCCGATGCCGACACAGAACACAGCCACCCCTGATGTCACGGTCCGCATTTGGTTCCGGAACTGCCAGCCCGGCGAATAGCCATCCCAGATGTCCTGTGCGGTGCTGATGTCGTCCGGCACGGCCAGCAGGCCCAAGCCTGTTTCATCGGGACGTTGATCGCCAAGGTCAAAACCACCACCAGCAGTGCAACAATGGCAGCGGCCAGGGCAAACCACAGCGCGGCGCGGCGCTGTCCAACCCCCACATTGTCGAACAGACCCATGCATAGAAGAACCCGAATAATGCGCCGGACCGCTAGCGCAGCGCCCGGCCTTTGACGATGGCCTTGCTGCCGAATCTTGTGCGGATTTTATCGGTGGCGCGTTCGGCGCGGCTGCGGCGTTCTGCATCTGGATCCAGCAGATCCCCAGCCAGATCCGCACCCTCAGCCGTGCTGAGATCGGAAAGGCCACAACCGATCAACCGGAACGGCCCCTGATCACCCAACTGGTCAAACAGGGCGCGGGCGTGCCGGTAAATCCGGTCGGCCAACTGGGTTGGATCATGCAGGGAAATCCGCCGCGTCAGGGTTTTGAAATCGGCGCGTTTGATTTTCAGGGTAACAATCCGCCCGGCCAGTTCTTTGGCCTTGGCGCGGTCGGCCACCTGTTCTGACAAACGCCACAGATGCCCGTCCAGAATATCACGATCCCCGGTGTCTTCGGAAAACGTGGTTTCCTTGCTAATGGATTTTACCGGTTCATGGGCCGACACCCGGCGCTGGTCCTGCCCGCGTGCCAGATGCCACAGCCGTTCGCCCATACCGCCAAAACGCGCCACAAGATCAGGTTTTTCCCAGCGCAGCAGATCGCTAAAGGTGCGAATCCCGGCTTTTTCCAGGGCCGCTTGGGTCACGGCCCCGACACCCCAGATCAATTTCACCGGCCTGTCGCGCAGGAAATCACCGGTTTGCGCCGCGCCAATCACCGAAAACCCATGCGGTTTGTCCAGATCAGAGGCGACCTTGGCCAGAAACTTGTTGTTGCTCAACCCGATGGAACCCGTCAGCCCCAGTTCGGTTTTCATCCGCCGCACCAATCCGGCCAGCATCACCGCAGGGGGCGCACCATGCAGGCGGGCGGTTCCGGTCATGTCCAGAAATGCCTCGTCCAGTGACAAGGGTTCAATGGCAGGGGTCAATTCTTCCATCATGGCGCGGATGGCGCGCGAGGCTTCGACATATGCCTCCATGCGGGGTTTGATGATCACGGCCTCGGGGCATAGTTTAAGCGCCTGAAACATTGGCATGGCAGAGCGCACACCACGGATGCGGGCCACGTAACAGGCGGTGGACACGACACCGCGCCGCCCGCCACCGATGATCACAGGTTTGCCGTTCAATGCGGGATTGTCGCGTTTTTCCACCGAGGCATAGAAGGCATCGCAATCCATATGGGCGATTGCAAGGCTGTCCAGTTCGTCATGCACCAGAACACGCGGGCTGCCGCAGTTGGGGCAGCGCCGTGACGGGGGAATACGGGACAGGCAATCGCGACACAGGGCGGCCATGAAACACTACCAAGCGGCTGAAGGTACACAGGTCAGTTTATCGGGATCAGCGCAGAATGAACATGGCCGATCTTCCCGTCACACAAGGCCGGCGGGTTCAGGTGTCAAAAGCGTTTATCCAAAGAGAAAGCCCCCCGCTGCGGATAGCGGGGGGGAGGTGACGAACATCAGGAAGAACCAGTTCGTCGGGGAGTATCACCTGTCACAAAGCTATCATAAACCGCCAATTCCACATAGGATGATGGACCTGACCGGAAGGTCAAAATCACCTATGTTGTGAATTTACTACAGTCTGTGGGTGAACTTTGATTTCAGTGGGAAATCTCGGCCAGGATGGCCTGTGCAGCATCGCGCGGCGCGGCGGATTGCCAGACTGGGCGCCCGACCACAAGATAATCCGCACCGTCCGCGATGGCCTGCGCCGGCGTTGCGACCCGTTTTTGATCGCCCAAGGCAGAACCTGCCGGGCGCACACCCGGTGTCACAATCAGCCGGTTTTGGGCTTCGGGCAGGGCACGGATCATCGCGGCCTCTTGCGGCGAGGCAATCACACCGTCTGCACCTGCCTCAAAGGCGCGGGCGGCGCGGGTGCTGACCAGATCGGGAATATCGCCACTCTGGATCAAGGCCGCATCCAGGTCGGCGCGGTCCAGCGAGGTCAGAATTGTCACCGCCAGAATTTTCATGTCACTGCCTGCGGCGCCTTCTTTGGCGGCGCGCACCACATGGGGATCACCATGTACGGTCAGGAAATCCAGATCAAACTGGGCCAGTCCCCGCACTGCGGCCTCGACGGTTGCGCTGATATCAAACAGTTTCATATCCAGAAAAATGCGTTTGCCGTGTTCCTGTTTCAGTTCGTTTGCCAGCGCCAGTCCGCCACCACATAACATCCCCAATCCGATTTTGTAAAAACCGACGGCATCGCCGATTTTAGTGGCAAGTTCCAATCCCGCGTGGGCGTTCGGAACATCAAGGGCAACAATCAGGCGGTCATCGGTCAGGCGGTTGTCAGACATGGGGGCACTCCTGCAAAAGTTCAAACGATCCTGCTCTACGCGCTTGCCTGGGCCAAGTCTACTGATGATTGCGCGGGGCGATTTAATGACCCAGACAAAAAAATACCCGGCCATGCGGGGGGAGCATGGGCCGGGTCAGTGTCAGAGACAATACAGGCAGCAGCGGTCTCTGGATGCGGAAGGCTGCGGGGACAGAACGCGCAGCGCGACTTCCACATGGGTCACAGGGGAAAACAGCCCCCTGCGGTAACTCAGGCGGCGTTGCGGTTTTCACCACCAATCAACGCATCCAGCCAGCGCACCGGATCGAAGACCGGACGCGCGGCCCGCTGTTTGGGGGCAAAGAGCCGCATTTGTGAACGCAACCCGCCGCGGGATTTGTGACGGCGCAGCGCCTGTTTTTGCAAACCCTTGGCCGCATCTTTAAAGGACATCGTAATCGGGGCTTCGATGGCGCAGGCATATTTACTGGCACCGGCATGGTCATAAACAGTGACACAGGCCTCAAAGCTTTGACTGGCGGCATTGTAAAATACTTCGGTCAATTTGATCGGGCAGCTTTGCATGGTGGTCTCCTTGCGGGTTCCGGTTTGGGTCGGTGACGTCATCGACTGTCTCAAAATCTTGTGTCTCAAAGGTACAACGCGTCACATTGCAGTTTGGTTGCATTGATTTCTGCAAACCCGGTGTGTCGGGCCGTTTTGACGCGGGTGCAGCGTTTTGGATAGTTTTGATCTGGGCGTAGTTTTTGCCAAAACAAGAGAACGAATGTTCCATCTCATTCACATTTTCGGGAGCATCAGACGCTATTGGCGGGTGCGATGCCCGATTTCGGGGGCAAAAATTGTCGCTGTTTGTCTTGAACGCGCCCCATATATCCCCAAATTAACATCGAGGCCCGAAAGGGTGTGTGCCGCCAAGCGGGCACATCCGGCACAGGGCGCTTAACCAGAAGGAGAATACGATGGACTTGAGCAAGTTCACGGATCGGTCGCGCGGTTTTATTCAGGCTGCCCAGACGATCGCTACGCGGGAAAACCACCAGCGGTTGAGCCCGGAACATATTTTAAAAGCATTGCTGGATGACGATCAGGGGCTTGCGGCCAATTTGATCACCGCGTCGGGTGCGGATGTGGCGCGGGTTACGGATGCGTTGGCCTTGGCGCTGGGTAAAATGCCCAAAGTCAGCGGCGATGCGGCACAGGTCTATCTGGATAGTGCGACCACAAAAGTCCTGGGCGAAGCCGAGGATCTGGCCAAGAAAGCCGGAGACAGTTTTGTGCCGGTCGAGCGCATTTTGATGGCTTTGTGCATGGTGAAGTCCGGTGCCAAAACGGCACTGGAAACAGGCAAGGTATCGGCCCAGGGGTTGAACACTGCCATTAATGATGTGCGCAAAGGCCGGACCGCCGATAGTGCCTCTGCCGAAGACGGGTATGAGGCGCTAAAAAAATACAGTCTTGATCTGACGGCGCGGGCCGAAGCGGGCAAAATCGACCCGATTATCGGCCGCGACGAGGAAATCCGCCGTACCATGCAGGTGCTCAGCCGCCGCACCAAGAACAATCCGGTGCTGATCGGGGAACCCGGCGTGGGGAAAACTGCGATTGCCGAAGGGCTGGCGCTGCGGATTGTCGATGGTGATGTGCCGGAATCCCTGCGCAACAAACGTCTGTTGGCCCTGGACATGGGGGCCTTGATCGCGGGCGCAAAATACCGTGGTGAATTTGAGGAACGTCTCAAGGCGGTGCTGACCGAAGTGACCGAAGCCGCGGGAGAGGTGATCTTGTTCATTGACGAGATGCATACGCTGGTCGGCGCGGGTAAGGCAGATGGCGCGATGGATGCGTCCAATCTTTTGAAACCTGCCTTGGCGCGGGGTGAATTGCATTGCGTCGGCGCCACCACCTTGGATGAATACCGCAAATATGTGGAAAAAGACGCGGCCCTGGCGCGGCGGTTCCAGCCGGTGATGGTTTTGGAACCTACCGAGGAAGACACGGTCAGCATCCTGCGCGGGATCAAGGAAAAATACGAATTACACCACGGCGTGCGGATCACCGATTCCGCCTTGGTCGCGGCGGCAACGCTGTCGCACCGCTATATCACCGATCGCTTCCTGCCGGACAAAGCCATCGACCTGATGGATGAAGCCGCCAGCAGGTTGCGCATGGAAGTGGACAGCAAACCCGAAGAACTGGATGCGCTGGACCGTCAAATCCTGCAATTGCAGATCGAAGAACAGGCGCTACAGCTTGAGGACGATCAGGCCTCGAAGGACCGTCTGGAAACCCTGCAAAAAGATCTGAGCGAACTGCAGGACCGCAGCGCCGGTATGACGGCGCAGTGGCAGGCGGAACGTGACAAGCTGGCAGGGGCCCGCGACATCAAGGAAAAGCTGGACCGCGCCCGTGCCGACCTGGACATTGCCAAACGTGAAGGCAATCTCGCCAAAGCGGGGGAGCTGTCTTATGGGGTGATCCCGCAGCTTGAAAAAGATCTCGACGCGGCGGAAACCCGGGGAGATGGCATGATGGTCGAAGAGGCCGTGCGCCCCGAACAAATCGCGTCGGTGGTGGAACGCTGGACCGGTATTCCGGCGGGTAAAATGCTGGAAGGGGAACGCGACAAGCTGCTGCGCATGGAAGATAAACTGCATGGCCGGGTGATTGGTCAGGATGCCGCTGTCAAAGCGGTGGCCAATGCGGTGCGCCGTGCGCGCGCGGGTCTGAACGATGAAAACCGCCCGCTGGGCAGTTTCCTGTTCCTCGGGCCGACCGGTGTCGGCAAAACCGAGCTGACCAAAGCAGTGGCAGAGTTCCTGTTTGACGATGACAACGCCATGGTGCGCATCGACATGTCGGAATACATGGAGAAACACGCGGTGTCGCGGCTGATTGGCGCGCCTCCGGGCTATGTCGGCTATGACGAGGGAGGCGCGTTGACCGAAGCGGTGCGGCGGCGGCCCTATCAGGTGGTGCTGTTTGACGAAGTCGAAAAAGCCCATCCTGATGTGTTCAACGTCTTGTTGCAGGTCTTGGATGATGGGGTGTTGACCGATGGTCAGGGCCGCACGGTGGATTTCAAGCAGACGCTGATCATCCTGACCTCTAACCTTGGTGCGCAGGCCCTGAGCCAACTGCCCGATGGCGGGGATATGGCACAGGCGAAACGCGATGTTATGGACGCGGTGCGGGGGCATTTCCGGCCCGAATTCCTGAACCGTCTGGATGAAACCATCATCTTTGACCGTCTGGCCCGTGCTGACATGGCGGGGATCGTCGATATCCAGATGACCCGCCTGTTGAAACGTCTGGCGGGGCGCAAAATTGCGCTGGAACTGGACGGGGGCGCAAAGGTCTGGCTGGCGGATGAGGGCTATGATCCGGTGTTTGGGGCGCGTCCGTTGAAACGGGTGATCCAACGCGCGTTGCAAGATCCACTGGCCGAGATGCTGTTGGCGGGGGATGTGCGGGATGGCGATACTGTTACGGTAACTGCGGGCGCTGACGGGCTGATCATCGGGGATCGCATTGCCGCCAGCAACCGCCCAAAACCGGATGATGCTGTGGTTCATTAATACCCACACTATATACACGTCAAAAGGCCGGGGTTTATTCCCGGCCTTTTTTGTGGTGCATGGCGCTATGACACAGGTTGAATATGTTCTGTTTGATTGTGACGGGGTTCTGGTGGACAGCGAAGCCCTGACCCAATCGGTTTTGCAACAAAGCTTTGCCCGCTATGGTTTGCAGATTGAAACGCCGGAAATTGCCGGCCTGTTTGTTGGCGGCACCATGCGTGGCGCGATGATGACGGCCCGCAGCAGAGGCGCGGCCTTGCCTGAGGATTGGCTGGATCAGATCAATACAGAATTGTTTGGCGTGCTGGCGGACCACTGCGAGGTGATTTCCGGTGTGCCCGAAATGCTGGATCAACTGGATCGCGCGGGGATAGGTTATGGGATCTGTTCAAACGGGCCGTTGGCCAAGATGCAGGTCACCCTTGGCCGTTGTGGCCTTTGGGACCGGTTTGAAGGGCGGATATTCAGCGCCCATGATTGCCCCGCCGCCAAACCCGCGCCGGATGTCTATCTGAAAGGCGCTGCATCTGCGGGCATCCCGCCTGCCAATTGTGTGGTGATCGAAGACAGCGCCACAGGGGCCAAGGCAGGCCGTGCCGCTGGCATGCGCTGTTTTGGCTATTGCGCGGATATGGCCCCGGCAAAACTGGCCCCGCATTGTGATCTTTTGTTTGAGGACATGCGCGCGCTTCCGGCGCTGCTGGGCCTGACCTGAAACAAAACCCGCCGGTTGACACGGTTTCTGACATTTGAGTGTGAATCGTGAAACACAGGGCAAATTCAGTTGGTAGAAGACCTGCCGCGCACTACGTCCTTTGAAGAGTAGCGTAAAAGGAACATGTGATGGCCCATCGTTGGATCAATACCCTGAATGAAAATGACGTCACCCCTGAGGCGGCTTTTCTGAACCGGCGGCAAGTGATGGCAGGGGTGGTGGCTGGTGTCGGGCTGACGGGCATCGGAATGCCTGCCCATGCGGCAGAGACCCTTGAGCCCAACAGCTATGAAGACATCACCCAATACAACAATTACTATGAATTCGGCACGGGCAAGGGTGACCCGGCCCAAAACGCCCATACCCTGACCACCAAACCCTGGAGCGTGACCATAGACGGGCTTGTCGACAAGCCCGGTGAATTTGCATTCGAGGACATCCTCAAGGCCATGACCATCGAGGAACGTATCTATCGTTTCCGCTGTGTTGAGGCATGGTCGATGGTGGTGCCTTGGGACGGGTTTGAACTGGCTGATCTGTTGGCGATGGCAGGGGTGCAATCGGGGGCGAAATATGTCGCTTTTGAAACCGCGCTGCGCCCGGATGAAATGCCCGGTGTCCGGTTTCCGGTGCTGGATTGGCCCTATGTCGAAGGGCTGCGGCTGGATGAGGCGATGAATCCGCTGACCATCATGGCGACAGGGATTTACGGCAAGGACATCCCGAACCAGAACGGTGCGCCACTGCGGCTTGTCGTGCCCTGGAAATACGGCTTCAAATCCATCAAATCCGTGGTCCGCATCACCCTGACCGACAAAGAGCCACCAACCAGTTGGAACAAGGCCAACCCCCGCGAATACGGGTTTTACAGCAATGTGAACCCTCAGGTGGATCACCCGCGCTGGTCACAGGCCAGCGAACGCCCGATCGGCGGCGGATTGTTTGCCAGACGCAAGGATACCCTGATGTTCAACGGCTATGGCGATGAGGTGGCAAGCCTCTATGACGGCATGGACCTGAGCAAAAAATTCTGAACGCGCCAAAAGTAACCCAAAGATGATTTCCCTGATCAATTCCGCTGCCCGCAAGCTGCCCACTTGGATTGTCTATCTTCTGGGCATCCTGCCAGCGCCTTGGTGGTTTTATCAGGGGATCACCGGCGCTCTCGGCCCTGATCCGGTCAAGGCGCTGGAACATGACTATGGTGGATTGGCGCTGCAGCTTTTGATTGCCGGTCTGTGTATCACGCCCCTGCGCCGTTTTGCCGGGCTGAACCTGATCCGCTTTCGCCGTGCCATCGGGGTGCTGGCCTTCACCTATGTGCTGTTTCACCTCACTGTCTGGGCGGTGCTGGATGTGCAGGCCCTGTCACGGGTGATCGCGGATATTATCAAACGTCCCTATATCACCATTGGCATGGCAGGTTTCGCCTGTTTGGTGCCTTTGGCCATGACCTCCAATAATTTCTCGGTCCGCAAACTGGGGCCGAAATGGCGCAAGCTGCACCGGCTCACCTATCTGGCGGTGCTGCTGGGCGGGGCGCATTTCATCTGGCTGGTCAAGGGCATCCAGTTGGAGCCGCTGTTGTATATGGCGGCGATCCTGACCCTGCTGGTGCTGCGGTTTCGCAAACGCCCCGCCGCAGCCTGATCTGCACGGCCTGCGCGGCCGGGCTGTTTCACGTTTAACAGCGAATCCTTTTGGCCCCGAATTCGGCGCCGACTCGGCGATATTTGATGAGGTTCAACGCCAGAACCTTGGTGAGTCTCAATCCCTCTTGGGGGTCCTGAAGTTCAAACCACAACATATGCCATTCCGGGCCGAAAGGGTGACCTATGGTCAGCGCAAGAATGCTGCGCGCCTGTCGGGTTTTACGGCGATCCTCATTGCTAAGTATCTGAAATAATTACGTTAAATGAAAGTGTTCGAAAAACTTCATTTTTCTGATAGAAATCGCTTGCGGGTTTTGTTGAGTAACCTTAGAACCCCCTTTACCGGAGGGGCGGCGACGCTGACCGGGGCGCCAGACGGGCGGGTTGGACTGGAAACGGTAAG